>NZ_JAUYWA010000019.1 GCF_030689025.1 Oceanobacter sp. 1_MG-2023 | reverse complement strand
GGCCTGCAAGTCGGCTTCGTGATTCGAAACCATCCGGTAGCCCAGAGTGAGCACCGGATTAAATAGATGTCCCCTAAAGACTGCTTTTAAACCTGTGAGGAGGTCAAGACTAACAGTTGGATCAATAAGATATATCAGATACGTTTTTGATTAGTACATGCTCTTGATCATATCAATACTGGGTTTGAGAGTACGACGCCAGGTTGCTTCCAGCTCTGGTGAAAACTGAGGGTCATGACGAGCCAGGGTTTCCATCAAGGCATCCAGCCAGAGGCTGTAATACATCGGGTTGATATTCATTTCAGCACGGCTGTGGCTCTTTCCCAGCGCCCGGATTTTGGTGTCTGACATGCCACGGGAATGCATCACCAGCCACAAGATGCCACTACGCAGCAAGGCGCGTTGGGCTTCCATGTTGGTGTTTTTGAAGATCTCCCGAATGTCGTGTGACTTGCCAATGAATATGTCATAAAAGTCTTCAAAGAAGATAATGTTGTTGCAGCTACGGCCGTAGCTTTGAAACACGATGTCCGCATCGCTCATATATAAAACTCCTAGGTGTCTGCGCTACCTGGCTGCCCGCACTCGGATTCGAGTGCAGGTTTTCTGTTGAGATGCTTCTCTATGTGGAAGCTTTTGGGGTCTGTATAGGAACGGCGACACTCGAAACGACTACTTAACGCTTTCTCCTGATAGCATTCCTTTGATCTTATTATCAGTATTGAGGCCACCAGACTCCGCTGGCGCTTGTCAGGCAGTGGCCCGCGCTGCTGACAAATCAATAGTTGCGTCGATAAATCGTCTTACAGACCGCAAGACTAAATCCGAAGCCGGGATCATAAAAGAACTTTTAGAATGGATAAAGTAACAAATAATTTCCACAAACAACTTGTTTTTCAAGTTGAAATAAGCAGGGGGTGTTGTTTGGTAGGTATTACGTGACAATTGTGACTCTGGATTAAAAATGACAATGTTTTGATTGGTATACCGATGTGTTTGTTGTCTGGAAAGTGGCCCGCCGGTACACACCAGCAGGCCGTATCGTTTGAAACACCTGATCAGAGTATCAGTCTTCCAGCAGTGAACGTAACATCCAGGCCGTTTGTTCATGCACGGTCAGACGTTGGGTTAACAGATCAGCTGTTGGCTCATCGTTGGCGGCACCAACCAGTTCATACAGGCTTCTGGCGGTACGGGCAGCAGATTCATGACCCTGAGCCAGAATGGCTACCATCTCCATCGCTTTGGGTGGAACAGCCGGAGCGTCCGGCAGTGAGGCCAGTTCGGCAAACTGGGCATAAGACCCTGGAGCCGCATGACCGAGAGAGCGGATACGCTCCGCGATAGGATCAACGGCATTCCAGAGTTCGGTGTATTGCGTCATGAACATCACATGCAGGCTGTTGAACATTGGCCCGGTGACATTCCAGTGAAAGTTGTGAGTGGTCAAGTACAGAGTGTACGTGTCAGCCAGTAATCGTCCCAAACCTTCTGAAATGGCCTGACGATCGCTGTCACTGATGCCAATATTGATGCTCATAATGTTCTCCCTGGTGCAAACGGTAAAATAAGTGGGTACAACAAGTTCAGTTACAGTCATTGTTGCCTGACTGACAGCTCAATAATCATGAGTATGACAGAGTGACCCGTTCAAAATATTGATCAAGCTACCAAATTGGTTCAACTATTGAGTACATGACCTGCTTCAGGTGAAAGCTTATCTGGTCTGCAGCAGCTTTTGCCATCAATACCTGAGTGTCTGATCATTTCTGTACCACCATCATAGCCATTCTGGCGCCTGGCTGAGCATTTGATTGTTTGTATCGGAGCAATACCTGGGCACTATCAGAATCAGGCCGGCTGCCAGGATGCCATCGCGGCAAAAAAATCACGGCGGCTACGATGACGTCTGACGGCTTGAAAAACAGCGCTCATTTCGGCTGATTGCAGTGAATAATAATGTAGCCACTGTTTCATTCGGTCGGTGAGTTGCTTGTCTTCCAGATGTTCAAGTCGTGCTGCCAGCTGATAGCACAGCGTCAGATAGTCTTGCCACTTCATTGCCTGATAGGGAATTCCCTGCTGTTGTGCCCTGATTTGCAGGCCCAGATCCGGCTTTGCGACCAGACCTCGACCAATCATCAATAGCCGTGACTGGCTCTGTTGTTGGCAGGCTTGTGCCTGGTCGGGTGTCCAGATCTCGCCATTGGCTAATACTGGAATGTCGAGGGCTTGCTTGATCTCCGCAATCCATTGCCACCACGCTGGTGGCTTGTAGCCTTCGGTTTTGGTGCGGGCATGAACGGTGAGCCATTGGATACCGGCTGAGGCCAATGCCTGGGCATTGTCAACGGCCAGGGTCTTGTCGGTATAACCCAGGCGCATCTTGGCACTGACGGGGATATGATCCGGTACCGCGTCGCGTACGGCCCGGGTGATGGCATACAGGCGTTCAGTATACTGCAGCAACACGGCACCTCCCTGACTGCGGTTGACAGTTTTGGCTGGACAGCCAAAGTTAAGGTCAATAGCGGGTGCTCCAAGTGCAGCGACCCGTGCCGCATTGGCGGCCATCAACTCAGGGTCACTACCCAATAGTTGAATATGTACCGGTGTACCTGCCAGTGTTTTTCCACCCTGGGCCAGTTCCGGACAATATTTCAAAAAGACTCGATTGGGTAATACCGTTTGGCTAACGCGAATAAATTCCGTTACGCAGTGATCAATGCCTCCTACGGCCGTTAATATTTCCCGTAAATGGAAATCCATTAATCCCTCCATGGGTGCTAACGCAATATAAAGGGAACTGTCGGGGTCAAATGGCAACATGGCGGAACTCGCTGGAGAGGAAGGGCATTGGCTAGAAATTGGACGCGAATTGATCATTGTCTGGTGTTAGCGTCAAGTTTTTTGCCCTCTACTTTGGCCGTATATCACGGTGGAATGTGTCAATTTGACTATTTGTCCAGGCTATAGTCGATATAGATTTCAGAAATACTACTGATATCAGTAGCTTGGAGCCTCAATTTGGAGGTTGTCTGCCGTTTTGCGCAATCTGGCGCAGTTGAAAGCGTTAGTCCTTTTAAAGTAGTCTTATTCGGTTATTCCCACTATAAACACGGGTTATTCTGGTGAGAATTTATGGGAAAACACGTCGCTGTCCGTAAAAATTATTACTAAATAGGAGCCGCTTGCATGTCTGAGCCAGGACTCGTCACGCAAGGTTTGGAATTGATGTTTTTTGGTATGGGTACGGTATTTGTCTTTTTGACAATGCTGGTATTTGTTACCGGATTCATGTCCAAGCTGGTAAATAAATATGCTCCCGAGGAAGTGGTTGTGCCGACACCGGCAAAAAAACGACCCCAGTCTCAGGGAGTGGATCCGCAATTGCTGAAAGTACTGTCAGCAGCGGTCAAGGAACATCGTGCACGCCAAAAGTAGTGCACGAATCATAATAACCAAAACGTTAACAACGTTATCGGAAGAAAAGGCCATCATCCATGACCGATTCTAAAAAACTCGGAATCACCGACGTCGTGTTACGCGACGCGCACCAATCCATTCTGGCGACTCGCATGCGTATCGACGATATGCTGCCGATTGCTGAAAAACTCGATCAGGTCGGTTACTGGTCGCTGGAATCCTGGGGGGGTGCAACATTTGACTCTTGTATTCGTTTTCTGGGAGAAGACCCCTGGGATCGCATTCGCGAATTCAAGAAAGCCATGCCCAAAACGCCGCATCAAATGCTGCTACGGGGGCAAAACCTGCTGGGCTATCGCCACTACGCTGATGATGTGGTCGAAAAATTTGTTGAGCGGGCAGCGACCAACGGAGTGGATGTGTTCCGCGTCTTTGACGCGATGAACGATCCACGTAACCTGGAAACCGCTCTCAAGGCAGTCAAAAAGCAAGGCAAACATGCGCAGGGAACCTTGTCCTATACAACCAGCCCCGTCCACACCATGGAATCATGGGTCAGTCTTGCCAAGCAAATCGAAGACATGGGCGCCGATTCCATTGCGATCAAGGATATGGCCGGGGTACTGACGCCCTATACTGCCTTTGAATTGGTGAGCAAGCTGAAAGCCCAGACGGATCTGGAAGTTCAGCTGCATGCCCATGCAACCTCCGGTTTGTCGGATATGACGATCCTGAAAGCCGTGGAAGCCGGTATTGACCGCGTGGATACCGCCATCTCTTCCATGTCCATGACCTATGGTCATACCGCGACAGAATCCGTTGTAGCGGCATTGGCTGGCACTGAGCGTGATACCGGTATCGACCTGTTGTTGCTGGAAGAAATTGCCGCGTACTTCCGTGCTGTGCGTAAAAAATACGCCAGGTTCGAAGGCGCTCTCAAAGGCACCGACAGCCGGATTCTGGTTGCTCAGGTGCCCGGTGGCATGCTGACCAATATGGAAAACCAGTTGCGCGAACAGGGTGCTGCGGACAAGTTTGACGAGGTATTGGCCGAAATTCCACGAGTGCGTGAGGATTTGGGCTTTATTCCTCTGGTAACACCGACATCCCAGATTGTCGGGACGCAGGCGGTTTTGAATGTACTGACGGGTGAGCGTTACAAGTCCATTTCAAAAGAAACCCAAGGTATTCTGAAAGGGGAATATGGTGCAGCTCCGGCCCCGATGAATGCCGAGTTGCAGGCCAAGGTACTGGATGGCAAGGAAGTGATTACCTGTCGCCCTGCAGACCTGATTGAAAACGAGATGGACAAGGTGATCGCCAACGTCGACAAGCTGGCCGCTGACAAGGGTATTACCTTGGCAGCCGACAAGATTGATGACGCGCTGACTTATGCCATGTTCCCTCAGATTGCGCCGAAATTCCTCGAAAATCGTGGCAATCCGGATGCATTTGAACCGGTTCCAAAAGGTGATGCAGAAGATACCTTCACCATTTCCGTTGATGGTAACGATTATGTGGTGAAAGTGGATGATGGTGGCGATGTTACGCATCTGGCCGCTGTTAATGGAGCGCCGCTGAGTATGGGTGGTGCTGCATCCACAGCGGGTGAGGTTGCGGCATCCGGTGATGGTGATCCTGTCTGTGCGCCTTTGTCTGGCAATGTCTGGAAGGTGTTGGTTGATACTGGCGATCAGGTGGAAGAAGGCGATGTTGTCGTGATTCTGGAAGCCATGAAGATGGAAACCGAAGTGCGTGCTCCTCGAGCAGGTACGGTGACCGGTGTTTCAGCCAAAGAAGGTGTGTCAGTGAAAGTGGGCGACACTCTGTACAACCTCGCGTAAGGAGTGCCTGAATGGAAAGCTTGATTAACCTGTGGCATGACAGCGGCTTGTATCAGATGGAGCTTGGCCAGGGTGCCATGATCCTGATTGGTTGCTTGCTGCTGTTTTTGGCCATACATCCAAAGTTTCAGTTTGAGCCATTACTACTGCTACCAATCGCGGTGGGGACCATTTTTGTCAATATTCCCGGGGCTGGTTTTTATGCGCCGCCGGTATTTGATGCGCATGGTCACCTGGATGCTCCGGCTGGTCTGTTGTACTACATCTACCATGCCGGTATTGAAACCGGGCTGTTTCCGCTACTGATCTTTATGGGTGTCGGGGCAATGACGGATTTTGGTCCGTTGCTGGCTAACCCGAAAACCCTGTTGCTTGGTGCTGCGGCCCAGTTTGGTATTTTTGGTACCCTGTTTGGGGCTGCCTTCTTTACGGATATCGGGGTGATGGACTTCACCATGCAGCAGGCTTCTGCGATCGGTATTATTGGTGGTGCGGATGGGCCAACCTCGATCTTTATTGCATCGAAGCTGGCGCCTGAGTTGTTGGGTGCGATTGCCGTGGCAGCGTATTCTTATATGGCTCTGGTTCCGATGATCCAGCCACCGATCATGAAGGCACTGACCTCAGTGGAAGAGCGTAAAATCCAGATGGTGCAATTACGCACGGTCAGCAAGGCCGAGAAGATTATCTTCCCGATTACCTTGTTGGTTCTGGTTGCCTTGTTGCTTCCTTCTGCAGCTCCTTTACTGGGTATGTTCTGCTTCGGTAATCTGATGAAGGAGTCTGGTGTGGTGGATCGTCTCAGTGATACTGCCCAGAATGCCTTGATCAACGTGGTGACTATCTTTTTGGGGTTGGGCGTCGGCTCAAAGATGAGCGCAGACAAGTTCCTGAATCTGGATACCCTGAGCATTCTGGTATTGGGAATGCTGGCATTCTGTGTTGGTACCGCTACCGGTGTTGTTATGGCCAAAATCATGAACAAGGTATCCAAGGATCCAATCAATCCACTGATTGGTTCTGCAGGGGTATCAGCAGTACCGATGGCGGCGCGAGTCTCCAACAAGGTAGGACTGGAAGCTAATCCCCAGAACTTTCTGTTGATGCATGCCATGGGTCCGAACGTTGCTGGTGTGATCGGCTCGGCGGTGGCTGCTGGTGTGATGATCAGCTACTTTGGTGCATAACCGGTCAGTATGATGTTACTCGGTTGAGTACCCACAAAAAACGGCGCTTCGGCGCCGTTTTTTGTGCATCGCAATTACCAGCAGAGGTCGGTCGTACCGGTTACTCCGTTATGGGCTTCCAGGCCTTTGTTTCCTGCCTGGTTGTAGGTCAGGATGCCACAGGCCCAGTCTTTCTGATTGGCGGTTGGTGTTGCCTTGAGCGTGAAAGCATGGGTTTCAAGACTAGAGCTGATGGTGTAACTGTCGCTGACACCACTGATACAGCTGTTGCTTGGTGTATCACCCGTATAGGCCGTTGCTGCGGCATAACGTTTTTCCAGCGACTGGGATACCTCCAGTAAGCAGGAAGCCGCCGCGTTACGGTTGGTTTTGACGACATAGTTGTTGTAGCTGGGAATACCAACAACAAACAAAATACCAATAATCGTTATGGTGACCATTAGTTCGATCAGCGTAACGCCGCGGCTAGCGGCGTATTGGGTGTTATTCATCAAGCAGCTCCCTCCAGCCAGACCAGCCTTGGTTACCAGTGGTGAATGTAAATGCATTGTCGATCCCCAGATCGGTAGTGGTGTTTTCGCTACTGTGCCCCTGTAATGTGATGGTATCGCCAATCACCACAACAGTCGGTGTGTATGCCTTCCCTGTTCCTATATTGACATTGCTGCCATCCACGGTGGCATCGTTATGCAATACATTGCTCGGAAACAGGCCAGTGTCGAGATCATACAAGTAGTAATAAGCATCACAGCTCTCTTCGGTATCCCGTTGCAGAGGGAGGAAAATCACACTGGCTGCAATCTCAACCTGGTCGGTAATGGTAACGTCGTCTTCCAGTAGCTGGATATGCTCATAGTTGTTGCTGTGATCGGTTTCCTTGGTGTAGCTGGTACCGCTGTCATTCCAGTAGCCAGACTCACCTACCATGCTGATCCAGTCGGATTGCCAGCTGGTTTCTGCGGCGGGCAAGCGGAAGACTTTCATACGTTCTGTGGTTTGGGCCACCAGATAATCATCTCCGGCTAATGTGGCAGATTGTAACCAGAGCACACTTTTTTCCACAGTGGATGAGGTGCCCACGTTACCTACCTTGGACCAGGATGGGCTGTTTTTCAGTGAGCCATTATTAACGACCAAAGCGCTGTAGACATTACCTTCGTTATCACCAAACGAGACTTCAATATTTTGTTTGTTGCTGCTGCCATCACTGCTGTAGTACTGGTAAGCCAGCGGCAGGGAAGTGATTTGGCTGGTTTTGGATGATACGTCATACACTTTTTGAGAGGCGCCTGAAGTCAGCTCTTGCACGACTATGTCGGTACTGTTGGTGACATAGAGGGCATATTGTTTATCATTATTGGTAAATGTGATGGGGCGGTGAGGGTTGTCGCCGCCGCTTTCTTCAACCCAGAGTACGCTGCTGAGCCCGCCACTGGAGCTCAGCTTGAGGGCATAGTGAAGGGCTCCACCTTTGGCTGACCCAACCACAATATCATCACCAATCGTGGCAATTTGACCTTCCATATAATGCTGGGTGTAAAAACTGCTGTAATCATCCAGGTAGGAAACCAGAGGTCGAGGCATAAAGCCCCACTGGAGTTCGCCGCTACTACTGTCAATGGCGTAGACAAAACCATCATCGGTATGAAAAATAACCGTCTCACCGAGTATCACAGGCTGAGTAGTATAGGGGGCTCCGATCCATGAACCTGAATCCCGGTCGCCCAGATAATCGCCATCTGCATAATTGGGGGTGATGGTGTAATTTATGATTGTTTCTGTGGCCAAATCCGACAGAGTCCCAAAGGCAGCATCGTCCAGGTTGGCAAATTTCACCAGGTTGCCAGAAGCATCCGTTGACCAGAGACGTTCTTCACGCAGGTCGGTGGTCATTTGGTCGTTGGCATCCCAGCTTGCGGTGCTGCTGGTGCCACTGGAAGTAAGCGGAAAGGCCATCAGGTGGCCGGTAATACCGGTACCGTAATAGTCTGATGTTGTGTCCATTGTCAGGCTGTCTGTCGAGGAGACATCGGTTGTATCATCGGTCTGATAAGGAATATACGACAGATCACCAATATTGGAGGACGGGTTGACTGCAGGAGATGCGAGACTGTAGATGCCATCATTTGGTGTTACCGATTCAGCTTCCGAATCAATATACAGTTCCGTAAACATACCGGTATCTTGGTAGGAATATTCCACGCCCGAATTGTTTCCTACCTGGATATCGGATGCCAAGGCTTCTCCGACAAAGTAGGTTCCAGAGTTGGCTTTTATTTCAAGAGTGCCGTCATCAATATAGATACCCGCAGCAACCTGAGCCTGGTCATTAATTGTAAAATCACCGGTGTATACGGATATATATAGGCGTTCTGGGTATTGTATGTCATCACGCTCATCTGGATTACCAGGTTCACAACCGGCGACATTGATACAAGCGCCGTTACCTATGATGGATGTGCCATCATACAAGTACAGTTTTACAACGCCGCTGCCATCACCTGCTGCACTGCCATCCTCTTCTGTCATGGCGACCTCGATGGTTACTCGGTCGGCCAAGTACATCTTGTTAATATAGTAGCTACCAGGTTCAAAATAGATAACATCGGTGTTGGATATATTCAGGTAGTTGATACGGTAAGGAGTCTCGGGTGTTGTGACGGCATAGTTAAAATAAATTTCTCCTTGGCTACCAGTACCTCCTTCTATTTCCTGCCATTCACTGCCCTGTCGGTTATCAAATACAGCGGTATAGGTACTGCCGCTGTTTTGAATGCTAAGGAGATAACTGGCTACCTCATCGTCTGGGGTGTTATAACCAATATCTGTGGTGCAAGGCGAAGTACCATTGACGCAAAACTGGGTTTTACTGTTATCAAGACGATACCAGTTGCTCGGGTATTGAAAGGTATCACCACTATTTTTGTATCTGAAAATAGAAGAACTACTGGTGGTTAAAAAAGTGGGCAGGGTCAGATGATCCAGTGTTGTATCGCTGGCAGTCAGGCCACAATCCGTTTTACTCGGATCTGCCTGGTAAAGATCGTCGCTGACAACGTTAACATTGGAACTGCCTGAAAAGGTGACCTGACAGGTTTTAGAATCTCCCTCTGAGCCAATGCTGATGGTGCCATCTTCCAGCACAGAAAAGGCAGCGCCTCCGACGGAGGTTGAGGTCGTCGGATAGCAGGCTCCGGCCAGTGACTGATGAGTAAAAGAAGCAAGTACACACAAATGAGCAAGATATTGGAGTGATTTCATCGGTAAGGCTCCTAGTGCAGGATGCTGTAAACGGCTTGTAACCGCACACGAGTGGATGGTTGAGAACCGTAGCCTGCAACAGTGATGGTAAAACGGTCAGCCTGATAAGCAGCCCCAGTACTGCCTATGCTGTTGGAGTAACCCTCGGCATCGGTGCTGGAGTAGCAAGGGCTGGATGTATCGGTATCGTTGTCGAAGCCGATCATAAAACGTGGCGATTGGGATAAATTCAGGGCAGACAGTGCTGTTTTTGTGCTGCTGTCATATTCATACAGGCTGACCGAATCATCGTCATCCCACTGGGCACTTTGAGTCAGCCAAGGGGTGGAGGTATCACAATCGGCGCTGCCTGCACCGTCATCGGAAATGGTGAGGGTTTGATACAGGCCGTTTTTTACACCAAACGTTGTGTCGATTTCTCCGTTCTCAACCAGTGTGGTGACGTATTGCTTGGCCTGGGTCAGGGTATATTCTGCTGCCTGGAATGCCCGATTGCGGTCTTCGTTATTGGATGCCATACGGATTTCCAATGTGGTGGATTGCACCGCTGAAATACCCGTAATGGTCAGTATTAACAGGAGAACAATACTGATAATAAGCGCGGACCCGGATTGGTGGGGTCGGGGGGATATCGCTGCTGTTTGCTGCCGAAGGGCCACTGCCTTGTGGAATAACATCTTGCTATACCTTTATTGCTCTGTCAGATGAATGACTTTATGTATTACTGACGCGACTGCGAATCGCGACAACAAAATTACTGCTACGGCGAATTTTTCGATCTGTTGGCGTTATGTCTTCCAGGAGATCGTCTTTATCGCGCTGGTAAAACTGATACGGTGTTGGCGTTTCGGTGACGTTATCTTCCAGACTTTCTGCTAACAGGCTGACCCGTACACTGATAACCTGATCCCATTGGCTGGTTGAGATATCGGCGGCGGTTTTATAATCGTCCGGATATCCGTCACTATTGGTGTCTACGGCATATTCCAGTTGCATATCAGCAATCCCTTCGACTATTTCATAGGTTTCCGCGCTGCCTTCATCTGTATTGCGTACAAACAGGGCGCTGTTACCGTCTTCGTTGGTGCCGACGTAATAACTGGTGGTACGGACCTTGATAACCGATGAGCCGACCGGATAAGCATAAGGGAAGCTACTGGTTGCATTGCCTGGTGTTGTACTGCCACCGGCATCATGTACGGTTTCGCCGGTACTGTCGGTATAACTGGTGACCTGGAAAATCGATGCGGTTCGGCAGTCGGTAATAACGACAATATCCCCGGTACCAAAAGGAGTTGGGTCCATGACAGTGGTGCTGAGGACTGCAGTGCTACTGTCCATGGCACTTTCCAGTTTGGCACCTGTACCGTAGGAGCCTCGTACTACCAGTGCGTCGGTTCCATCTTTGACCTTGCTCGAAAATTCGCTTGGGAGGTTGTCTTCGGTGTTGTCATAACCCCGGACAATAGTGTCGAACTGTTGGTCAAAATCAGTGGCATTGTTCAATACGTTGTTGACCGCATCGATACTGCTGAGACAGGAATAACCTGAACCCGCCATGCGGATTTCCCTGGACAAGTAGTCGTAGGAAATGCGGACATTCTCTTGTAAGCGCGACATGGCATCGTTGGTCCGGTAGACCGCCTGATTACTCTGGAATACTGAAAAAACCCCAGCGATTATGACTGCGTCCAATACCAGGACAATCATCAGCTCAACAAGAGAAAAGCCGTGTGTTTTTCCGACTGTTACCGTTTCAAATCTCATAATACTGCGACCATATTGATGGTGAGTGTGCGGCCATCGTCTTTGTCGTCATCGTCACCGCTGTTATCGCTGATGACCGAAACGTCATCCCAGCTGATACTGACGTTGCAGGTCGTGGTCGCTACCGTGCTGTCAGTGGTGCAAGAAACAACCCCGGCTCCATTGGGCAAGGTACGGCTGATTTCACTTTTCCAGTCCAGCAGGTCTGTAGCCGCCAGGGTGTCATCGGTCGTACTGGTTGTTGCGGTGTTGTAGTTGTCACTGGCCGCTCCCTGGCTGTTTGAACGCAGGCGCTCGAACATGTCGTAGACCAGAATGCCGGCTTGGGAACGCAGATAGGCAGCGTTGTTTTCTTGTAAGGCCCGGGTTTGTAGTCCGGCCAGTCCGAGCAGGCCAATGGACACAATCACGATAGATACCAGTACTTCAATCAGTCCAAAGCCGGACTGTCGGTAAGGTACGGGTTCGACGGAATGCAGTGTTGAAAACATACCTGTCTCCATCAGCAGTTGGTTTTTTGGGTGGCAGTAATACTGGGGCGGCCACCGGAGGATATTTCGATTTCGCGGGCATTGACTTCGGCAGGTGCTTGCTCGGAACAAATAACAATCTCGCCGGGGCTATTGTTGATATTTCCATCAGTCTTGTAGCGAATGACCTTGCTGAAGTTTGTATCCGGATAGATCTTGACGTTGGAAGCCGCGTCGGCGTATTTGATGATTTCTTCGCTATTGTCTGACGCCAGCGTACCGTCGCCATTGGTATCCTGGAAGGTGATCCAGCCATCGCTCCAGGAGGTGGAGTTACAACTGGTCTGGTCGTTACTGGGGCATAGTGCGACATGGGTATTACGTTTGACCGCTTCAGTGCGGGCAAGAACCAGAGCTCCCATAAACCGATTGGTCTCAGCTGTCAGTTCAGAGCGGCTCATAAAGCTGGTGAGGGATGGCACCGCGGCGAACATAACGATGGCAAATACAGCAAGGGTGATCATCAACTCAATCAGGGTGAAGCCTGATGAATGGTGGCCAGACGTGTATGTAGCCGGGAGGGCATGTGAAGACATAATCATGGTTCATACTCCTTTTCAAACCATTCACTCCAGCCGTAGGTGGCTGATGGCGGCGAATATGCCATGTCTCTGTATGGCTGGCAAACTCACTCCCAAATATAAAGATAGGTATTGTTCGTGGGCTTGATGACACAAGTTGACCCTATATCCAGGGCAGGCGTGACGAGCGGTGATTATTCTGGTGACAGTAATTCAAGGATTTGTTTTATCTGGTCCTAAAATGTTGGGTTGAGTGTAGGTTTTGTTAGAACTGTCACTTTGTTTATTTATCTTATATCGATCCTGGCTGAGGCTTGTTTTTAGGGATAACGTGGAAAATGCTTAAAAAGAAGACAAGCGGCTGTGAATAAAGGACAAGCGGCTGTAAATAAAAGATAAGTGGTTGTGAATAAAAGGGCGGTTTACTGGAGTTTTTAGCCTGGTGTGCTTGATGCGGTGGTTGTGCAGATTCCATTGCCTGTTATTGCAATATGGTCCACCGGGTATGAAGAGGGAAGGGGGAGAGTCACAAAAAAAGCCCCTTCAGGCGAGGGGCTTTTTTGTGACGTGATGATGCTGACGCTGTATTTATGGCTTCAGTTCAAGCGTACTTAATGTGCGTTGGCGTACACGCTCCAGCAGTTCGCTGTCTTCGATCAGAGACTGGCCATAGGATGGAATCATGGTTTTTAACCTGTCCTGCCAGGCGCCGGTCATTTTGTCGGCAAAACATTTTTCCAGAACTTCCAGCATGGCATAAGCTGCAACCGATGCACCTGGAGATGCTCCCAGCAGGGCCGCCAGAGAGCCATCCGCAGCAGATACCAGTTCGGTACCAAACTCCAGTTTCCCTTTGCCATTGGCGTCTTTCTTGATGACTTGCACACGTTGTCCGGCGTGGGCGAGTGTCCAGTCGCTGGATTGGCACTCAGGGAAGTAGCCGCGTAATGTTTCTACCCGGTTATCGTGGGATTGCATCACTTCACTGATCAGGTACTTGGTCAGATCCATGTTATGGATACCAACCGACATCATTGGAAACAGATTGTTGGTACTAACGGATTTGATCAGGTCGAGCTTGGAGCCAGCTTTCAGGAATTTGGTAGTGAACCCGGCATAAGGACCGAACAACAAGGCGGGTTCACCGTTGATAATTCGGGTATCCAGGTGGGGAACCGACATCGGAGGAGCACCGATGGCTGCTTTGCCATACACTTTGGCATGATGCTGCGAGACAATTTTCTTGTCTTTGCAGACCAGCCACTGACCACTGACCGGGAAGCCGCCATAACCTTCTGCTTCTTCGATACCTGAAGCCTGCAGCAGTGGCAGGGAACCACCACCGGCGCCAAGAAAAACAAAACCGGTATTGACGGTTTTGGTTTTGCCAGACTGACGGTCTCGCAGTGCCACCGTCCAGCGTTTTTCTTGCTGGTGACGTTCGAAATCAACCACTTCATGGTTCACTAGCAGATTGAAGTTGTCCTGTTGCTCCAGCTGCTGAACCAGGTTGCGAGTCAGGGAGCCGAAATCAACGTCAGAACCGTAGGCAATACGGGTCGCCGCAACTTTCTCATTGGCATCGCGGCCGTTCATCACCAGTGGTATCCACTGCTTCAGTACTTCTGGGTCTTCGCTGTATTCCATGTCTTTGAACAAGTGGTGAGCGGACAGTTTTTCTGCACGCTGACGCAGGAATGCAACGTTTTTTTCACCCCATACAAAGCTGATGTGGGGCGTGGTGTTGATGAATTGCGTGGGTTGTGGGAGACCTCCCGTTTCGACCAGGTAGCTCCAGAGCTGGAGCGACAGTTCGAAATTGGCATTGATGGTTAATGCCCGATCGATGCTCACATTACCGTTGGCATCTTCTGCGGTGTAGTTGAGTTCACAGTAACCAGCGTGACCGGTACCTGCGTTGTTCCATCCATCGGTACTCTCATGAGCGACATGATCCAAACGTTCTACCATCATGAGTTTGAGCGTTGGATCGAGCTTGCTTAGCAGCGTACCCAGGGTCGCACTCATCACTCCTCCGCCAACCAGGAGTACATCGACCTGTTGTGTAGTCATTACGATTTCGCCTTTTGATCAGAAAGTCGTTTTATCAGGAATCCGGGAATGCCGGTATTCCTGTTGCGATCAACTCCCAGGCTTTTGGCCTGCCGCCCCAAAACCATATAGATATTACAGTTAGACAGGTGGTCGGGTAAGTTGATGCAGAGCCGGGGCTTTATACACAGACTGCGGAATCCGTACAACTGTCCTCTCAAGGACTGCTACTAATGTATATTGTTACCACTCGCTCAAGCCAGCGGGGATAAACACCAGTTGCACCCAGCTATCAAACGTTGTATTAGAGCTGACAGCATGGTGCACGGTTCGTTCTGGAAAACTCCGGCATTGGATGTTAATTGCTGAAATTATACATCTAAACGAGACAAATGTTTCTGTCGTGTTGGCTGTGCACTTGAAATATTCGTTTGAAGTTGACAGTTGTCAAAGACTGCACACTGGGAAACCAGGGTTTTCAAACCCGGTAGCGAGCCATGAGGTTGTGATGGCTGCGGGATTATCCGGGCTGGAGGCTGGTCGGAAGTAGCATTTACAGAGGTTGAATAACGTCATCAGGCATCTGCCAATCGTGGCAGCATCAGGTATGATGGGCGTTTTTCAGCGGAGTGGTATCAGCGTGTTGGGCAGCATGATTAACAAGGGACTAACGGCCCTGATCGAGAAAAAACTGGTCGGTGCCGGAGCGGTAGAGCATATCGAACTGGACAAACAGCAGCGCAATATCCAGGTGACGCTGTTACTGGAAGGCGAAACAGAATCCGTACGGATCTGCCTGGAAGGGTATCGACTGGAGACAAAAAATGGCCGTACCCACATTGCATTTGAACGGATCATCACATCACGTCGCTGGCTCTCAATGCTGCTGCATGAATATGGACAAGGCATGAGCTTTCCTGTGCCGTCCAAATACGCCAGCATGGTGAGTCTGATTTTACCGTAACAGGGCAGCGCTGGTTGTTGTTCCGGGCGGTATTCTGTCAGGCAAGGCGGTGGTTCAGGCACGGTTTGCCTGGTGGGCTGTGATAAAACACAGGGTTACGAATGCAGATAGCCAGGGTGGCGTCATGAATATTTGTGATTACATGCCAATCTGATAAATTGTACTTCGTCAATGCATATATAAAAAAACAGGGGATGTGGCCATTTCGTCTATTGTTGCTTTGCAATTGTCATGTCTCTGATCTATTTTAACTCATATGTGTACAAAAAAATGACAGTGCATGGTCATGATGTAAATATTGTCTCGTTGGCCTGGCAGCAGCTGCCCGTCAACGATTATTCGGGGATTTCATGAAGATTGATTTGTCGGATCGTGCACGAGGCTGGTTGATGGGCGGAGGAGGAGTGCTCGTTATCCTTCTCAGCCTGTACATCTCCCAGCTGCGCGTGGATGTTGCGTCTCAAGCGGTCCTGGCCTACAGCATGGTGGGCGTCGTTATTCTCTTGCGCTTTTTTGAAAGCCGGGTCATAAGAAACAATGGCTCGATTGAAGTGCAACGATTGCTCCGGATTCTTATTCTTATTACTGCTTTTTTTGTTTCCATGCGCTATTTTGCCTGGCGCCAGCAGGAAACAATCACCTATTACGATTTGCTCAGCTTTGTTTGTATGCTTATTCTTTTTATGGCTGAGATATACGGCATTATTATTTCCTTCCTGGGGAGTTTTGTAAATATACAAGGCAGGAAACGCGAGCATATTCCTCTGCCGGACGACCCGGATAAAATACCATCCGTCGATATCTTTATTCCCAGCTATAACGAACCCCAGGAAATGCTGGAAATTACCCTGCTGGCTGCCCTGCAAGTCAGATATCCCGCAGACAAGTTGAACGTTTGCTTGCTGGATGATGGTGGTACCGTCGGCCGCCGGAATTCTGAAGACCCTGAGCGTGCTAGCAGCTCCCAGGAACGTTACGACACTCTGAAGGCTATGTGCGAGCGTATCGGCGCGACCTACCTGACCCGGGAAAAGAACAACCATGCCAAGGCCGGTAATATTAACGCGGCCCTGGAAAAAACCAACGGCGAACACATTCTGATTCTGGATGCCGACCACGTACCGACCCGAGATATTCTTGAGCGCATGGTCGGTATTATGATCAATGATCCCAAGATGTTTTTGGTGCAAAGCCCCCACTTTTTTATCAACCCTGACCCGGTGGAAAAAAACCTCCAGACCTACGGTAAAATGCCGGGGGAAAACGAGATGTTTTACGGGGTTATCCAGGAAGGTCTGGATTTTTGGGACTCCTCTTTCTTCTGCGGCTCTGCCGCACTTATTCGTCGAAAATACCTGCTGGAAGTGGGTGGTATTTCCGGGGATTCCATTACCGAGGATGCAGAAACCGCGTTTTTGCTGCATGCCAAAGGTTACCGTAGTGCTTATGTCAACCGCCCTATGATTGCTGGCTTGCAGCCTGAAACCTATTCCGGGTTGTGGTGCAGCGGATGCGTTGGGCGCAAGGCATGGTGCAGATCTTCATGCTGAAAAACCCTTTGTTTTTTAAAGGATTAAAACCCTGGCAAAGGCTGTGTTACACCAGTAGCTCCGGGTTCTGGTTCTTCCCGTTTGCGCGGGCTACCTTTTTGGTTGCACCATCGGCGTACCTGTTTTTTGGCCTGAAAATCTACGACGCCAACATGACCGAGTTCTTTTCCTATGCCTTGCCGCACTTGATGGGTGCCCTGATCGTGACCGACTTCCTGTTTGGTCGATACCGTTGGGCCCTGGTGTCGGAATTGTATGAGTTGATGCAGTCCCTGTATTCCCTGCCCGCGATTCTTGAAGTAATCAAAAGCCCTCGTTCACCGGAGTTTGCGGTAACGCCAAAAGGGGAGTTCATGGATGAGAACTTTATTACCTCGCTTGCCGGGCCGTTTTACTGGTTGCTGGCCTTTAACCTGGCCTCGTTAACGGCTGGATTTATCCGTTTGCAGGTGATTCCACAAGACAGCGATGTGATTCTGATCACCATGTTCTGGGAGGCTTTTAACCTGTCACTGATGGTGTGTGCAATCGGAGCCCTGTATGAATTGAAGCAGCGGCGTCAGGAACCCAGGGTTAATGCCGATATTGCTGCTCGCGTGATTGTGAATGGCAAGTCAGTCCCTGCTACTATTGTTGATATGTCTTCCGGTGGCCTGGGTGTTCGCATCAAGGGCAGTGTATTCCAGAAACTGAATATGAATTTGACCGGGCAAGAGCTGGTGGTGCGTGCTTACAGTGCCGCCATGGAAGCGGAAGTGAATTTGCCAGGCTCAGTTATCGCTACGGTCCATAAACCTGATGACAGTGTTGTTATTGGTATCAAGGTGGATCTGCATGAGTTGGATCACAAGCGTCAGTTGGTGGCGCTTGTTTACGGTGACAGTGAATTATGGGTCAAGGAACGGGCAGCGCGGATGCCAACATGTACCGTCAGAGAAACTCTCTGGTTTCTGTTCAGTTCCGGGGCACGCAGTTCCGCGGCACATTTTCGGCAACTATGGATTGATACCATGGCGGCCATGCGGCGCAAGTTGCGTGGCGCTTGATATCTGGCCAGTGCATGGCTAACAGAAAAATCGAACGGAACCACAGGCAGCGCTGTGAATGCTGTGTTTCGTACCATTTAAGTAACGGGAAAAGTGACAACATGATTCAGTCTTTATTTCGCGCTTGGTTAATGACGCTTCTAGGGGCTGGTTTACTGAGCTGGACAACCCTGGCTCTGGGGGCCAGCAATGCGGCATTGCCGCCGAATACCATGACACTGGCCAAGCTGGTTGGGCAAACCAACCCTATTGACTTGCGTGGTACCCAAACAATTTTCCCGGTCTACATTCCTTTGTCTGAACGGATGGTGCCAGACAAGGTGGTACTGCATCTGGAATACGTCAACTCGATCGCCCTGATTGGTGAGCGCTCACAACTGGTTGTCAAACTGAATGAAAGTGTGGTTGCCCAAATACCGCTGAACCCGGCTCGCCCGGAAGGGATCGCTGATATTCGTCTGCCCAGCAAGCGTTTCAAATCGGGGTATAACCTGATCTCTTTTAATATCGTTCAGCATTACGAATCCAACTGTGAAGACCCGGACGCTCCAGAGCTGTGGTCACAGCTGGATACCCAGAATTCTTATGTAAAGTTTGAAGGTGAGCTGGCCAAGGTAAACCCGAAACTGTCAGAGATTGACTCGCTGTTTGATCAACGCTGGCTGGGTGATTACCAACTGACCGTGGCTACACCGGTATTCCCGACGTCTGACTACGCAACCTGGGGGGCCATGGTATCTCAGGCTGCGGCGGTGCATCTGGAATACAAAACGCCACAAATCTTCCATGAAGTATTACAGTATAAAAATACCTCCGACCAAAAGCGTCTGAAAAATTACCAGTTCCCATACCTTGATCAGAAACCGTTACGTGGACGTGATGCCATCATCATCGGAACCCAGGCCGACTTGCAGCAAATGTTGGGTAGCCGCTGGTCGAGCACAGTTTCTGGCCCTTACCTTGGCGTGTTCCCCATGGATGAAGACCCCCAGCACTTTATTATGGTGGTTTCCGGCATCCAGGCAGAAGACGTGGCGATTGCCGCACGTATTCTTGGTTACATGAATTTTCCTCTGCCCGACCAGGCAGTAGCCAATTTCAATGGTTTGAAAATGGATCACCTGCCACGTTTTGCGGCCTCCAATATGGTGTCCCAGAATACGACCTACCGGCTCTATGATTTTGGTTACGAAACCACCACCATGAGTGGTGCTGGAGGCGGTAGTGTTGATGTAGGGATCATGCTTCCACCAGACACTTATGTGGCAGAGACCAGCAGTGTGGATCTGAACCTGCATTTTGCTTATGGCGCTGGCATGCGGGGTGATTCGGTATTCAATATCTTTATTAACGGTCGTTTTGAAAACGTGGTTCGCCTCAGCGAAATTGAAGGCGAAGCGGTTCGTCGTCACACGATTACGATTCCGACCCGGTCGCTCAAGCCAGGTATGAATACCCTGACGTTTGCGGCTCGGATGATGACCGACAGCTCGGCTGAGTGCCAACTGCGTAATGATGCCAACTTGCTCTTTACCCTGTACGACGATACCACCATTGAATTCAGTGGGCTGGACAGCTATGTCGAAATGCCGAACATGAAATTGCTGGCCACCACTGGTTACCCTTACAGCTATAACGATGATGGTGAAACGACCGTAGTGGGTTTGAGCAGTAATGATTCTGATGTTTTGGCCGCTTCCTGGACCTTGATGGGCAAGCTGGCAGAAGTCATGCGGCATGTATCGACCGACTTGCAATACCGCCTTGGTGACCTCAGTGGCCTGGATAGCGACAATCTGATTGTTGTGGGTACGGTACAAGGTCTGGATGCCAATCTGTTGAAACTGGCACCCATCAAGCTGGGTGAAGAAAGCCTGCTGCAATACGCCCGTGCCGCCGAAGCCGGTCAGCAGCCGCGTTACGAAGGCTCGCGTTTGTGGATAAACGCGGATGAGTACGGTGCTCGCGAATTTAACTATGTCAATCCATCCCTGCAGGGGAATGGCCTGGGTGATTTCGGTTTGCTGATGCAATTCCAGGGGGGCGACTACGCCAATACCGTTACCTTGTTCACCGCTGGCTCCGGCAAGAATTTGTTGGCAACTTCGCGAGAGCTGATTACCCCGGAAATCTGGAGTAACGTGCAAGGGGATGTAACGGCCTGGAAGGCAGGAGAAGAAGAGGTTTACGCCCGCTCTCTGGGAGAGAGCTATCATATCGGTCAACCAAGATTTTCAAACTGGCTGATCTATCACTTGTCCGCTGACCCATGGATGTTTATCGGCGTATTGCTGCTGTTCTTGCTGCTGCTTGCCCTGTTTATCCGTTGGTTGCTGACACGCTTCAGGGAAACCCATCACTAATGCATCGACTGGTACATGCGTTTTGCTACCTGAGCGTAGCAATCGCTGCAGTGTGTGGTGCCAGTCAATCGGTCGCCATGATGGATAATGGCTGGGAACAGTACAAACAGGCGTTTGTACAAACCAGTGGAGCGGTAATGGATAGCGGTAACAAAGGCATCAGTCACTCGGAAGGGCAGGGCTAT
Organism: Oceanobacter sp. 1_MG-2023; assembly: GCF_030689025.1. Classification (GTDB taxonomy): domain Bacteria; phylum Pseudomonadota; class Gammaproteobacteria; order Pseudomonadales; family Oceanobacteraceae; genus Oceanobacter. The sequence continues at coordinate 49,759 of NZ_JAUYWA010000019.1, read as the reverse complement.
GCGATGTTGCTGGCTGCTGCCTATGGTGATCGGTCCGGCTTTCGCAAACTGTGGAGCTGGACCCGCACACACTTGCAAGTACGGGACGACCGGCTATTTGCCTGGAACTGGTCTGCTACCCATGGAGTACAAGACAAAAACAATGCCACCGATGGTGATCTACTGATTGCCTGGGCTTTACTGCGTGGAGCGGAGCGCTGGAATAATCCCGACTATCATGAAGCGGCGCGACGGATTACGGTAGATATTCTCGATAAGCTGATCCTGAAGCTGGGGGCTTACACAATATTGATGCCCGCCGAATACGGTTTTCAGCATGGTAATCGCTGGCAGATTAACCTGTCGTACTGGGTGTACCCGGCCTTACAGGATCTGGCACAACTGGTGCCAGACCGCCGCTGGCAAGCTCTGATTGACGATGGCAAGAAATTAACCGAGATAGCGTCACGAGGCCGCTGGCAACTGCCGCCAGACTGGATTGAAATGACTGCTATTACGCCACCGGTTCCTGCCATGAAACGCCCACCACGTTTTGGTTATGAGGCAATACGCCTGCCGTTGTATCTGGTGTGGTCAGGGGAAAAAGACGCGGACGTGTTACACAACAGCCGTACCTTTTGGCAGCAAACCAGTCAACGCAAATATATGCCGGCCTGGGTTGATATCCTGTCTGGAGAAGAAGCGGAATATCCCGCCCCGGATGGCTTTCGGGCAATCTGGCAGCTGACCGACAGGGCAATTGATAACGGCCAGAGTAAAGGTCAGATTGCTGCTCCGAATACAGCAATTACCAAAGATATTTACGGTCAGGATTATTATTCCGCCAGCCTGCTGTTACTCAGCCGGGTGGCCTATAAGGAGCAATTTCTTAAATGATATTATCGACACCTCGTTTCTGGCTACTGGGTGGCCTGATAGTTTCATCAACTCAGCTAGTGCAGGGGGCAGAAAAAGGAGCAGATCCGTTTACTGCCGCCCATGGAGCGCCTCTGTTTCTGGCGATTGGTACTTCCGGACAAGCCAATATCCTGGAAGACGATCTGCCAACACTTGAAGCGGCCAAGCCCCAGGTTGCCCCCCAGGCACCTCGACGCACGACGCCGGTTCAGGCCGCACCCGACCCTGTGCTTGAAGCGCAACGGCGGGAAGAAATGCGTTTGTGGCAATGGCTGCAAATGGAAGAATATCAGCGCATGGATAGCAAGATTACCGAGCTGAAAAGAATATCGCCAGAATGGAACCCGCCAGACAAAATGATGGAATTGCTGGAAGCGGGCAAAAATAAAAAAGAACTGGATCAGGCCATGGCGAACGGAGACTGGCGTAGTATTGTCTACCTGTCCCAGCGTGACCCCGGCTTGTTTACCTGCGAGCAATACTACAATCTTTGGACGCTGGCCGACGCCTACTACGAGCTGGATGATCCGGACAGTACCCGCCAGATTTACCTTTCGATGATGAAAGACTGCCGCGAAGATGAAACCCGTGTTAATACATTCCGCCGGGCGCAACAGCAGCTGACAGCGGCAGAAATTGATGCCATGTACGAACAGGAAGACACCCGAACGAGTAATCGTATCAGCCAGAGCAACCTGACCCTGATGAAGCGGGAACTGATGCGTACGCGGGTTCTGAATGCGGCTCGGGATGGCGATGACGGTGTTGTCATTGATGCTATTCCAGACTTTGAAGAAGAAGTCATGTCGCAGCGCGACAGTGGCTTTGCACTGATGTTTGGCTGGGCACTGTACCGGGATGAGCAACTGATTCAGGCAGAAGAATGGTTCCAGCGAGCACACGACTGGACACCTTCCGAACAGACCACCCGTGCCATGGCAACGATCCAGGGGCGTCTCGGGAATCTGGATGAAGCCGAATTACTGGCGCGTAACAACATCAGCGACCCATTGATGAGCGAAATGCTGGGCAGTATCCTGTCACAGCGGGCGAGTGCGGCCTTTAATGAAGAGGATTATGAAAGCACCATTGCCTACCTGAAAGAAGCCGAGCAATACGCCCCTCGCAGTCTGGATGATGAGGCCATGTATGGCTGGGCATCCTACCATATGGGTGACAAGGACAGCGCCGCCCTGGCGTTCGAAAAAGCCTATCGTGAGAACCCGACTGAAGACGTTGCCCAGGGGCTGTATTACAGCCTGTATGATACCGATCGGGTACAACTGGAAAAAACCGCGGAAGACCAGTCCGGCCCCTTGCAGGAGTTGCTGACGGTCAAAAACAGTGAAGAAGCCTATAACACCGGACGCTACCTGACCGCCTATGATGAAGCGCCGGACAAATACCCCGAACTGAAAGGCGTCAGCTCGCCAGGCTTGATGGGGGGCATGCTGTTTTATTTCCGCTCCGGCGATAGTGGGACCAGTCAATTGGATACCCAGCGTTTGCCGTTGCTTAGCGGAGAGTTCAGCTATCGCCGCCATATGTTTGATTTGCAGCTTTCCGGGGTTAATTTGAGCAGTGGTTCTCTGGAAGACTATTCTCTGGTGGGTAACTACCCTGGCCAGGAAGAAGACTACGGCTACACCCCCACAACAGAAATCAGCAATGCGGTTGATGTGAAATTCGATTACCGCTATGAAGGGAAAGTCTCGCCCTATTTCTCCATTGGACTGACGCCGAGCAATGCGCCTATCTCCGCCCGTACAGAAGGTGCATTGGGGGTGGATTTCCAGATGCAGCGCGGCAATATCAATCTCGAACTGTTTTCTCGCTCGGTGAAAGAATCAATTCTTTCCTATGTCGGAATGTATGACCCCTACGATGGCGAGGCCTGGGGAGCGGTCAGCAGCAAGGGCGTCCGGGCAGGGGTTTTTCTGGATCTGAGCAATAATTATGGTGCGGCGTTGGGACTGAAAAGCGCATCACTGACCGGTACACAGGTAGCTTCCAACGATGAAATGGAATTCTCACTCAGGGCCCAGAAACAGTGGACTGGGGATAGCTGGGAACGGATCACACTGGGACCTACCTTTACCTTCCAACGGTTCGATCAAAACCTGAGCAAATACACCATTGGCCATGGTGGCTATTTCAGCCCACAACAGTTGTTCAAATACGGCGGTGAACTCTCTGCCCAGACACGGGAACAACGCAACTTTGTCGCCAGAGGCAAGATCAGCTTCGGCTATCAGCAGCACCAGGAAGACTGCGCCCCTCTGTTACCGCTGGAGAGTAGCCTGTGCTCGGAGTTCTATACCGATAACGAAGCCAGTGGCATGTATATGGGATTTGAACTGGTGGGAATGGTGCAAGCCGACCCGCGTGCGCAGCTGGGTGGAGGGGTCTTTTATGGCCTGTCTCCCGACTTCAACGAATTCGGCTTTATGCTGGCAGTTCGCCTGACACTGGATTCCCGCCGCTTTGTTCTGGCGTCCGACCTGCCAAACTGGTCCAGCAGTATCCGCTAGTACCCAACAATGGGTGTTGCAACAGGCGTTGCATGGTTGCAACGCCTGCTTTTTTGCCAACTTCATCACATCATCAGCCTGCCGCTGCCCTGTCGTTAAAAACAAGACAAAACCAAAGTACCAGCCGTGACATTTCTGCTGAATGGCTGCTCTGATTATTTGATATAGTCAAAATACGCACTTCTTGAAAGGTCATCAGTCTATGGATACCTCAACAGACGTCATGATCGTGCCGTGCTTTGGAATAATATCGCAGCATCCGTCGATCGCTGGCTTTACCGAAGTGATCAAGCGGTAACACAATGCGTTGTTATGCCGTAGCTCTGGAAGCAGCAGTAGAATGGGGCAATGCCTGACATAAAGGAAGATTGCGTATGTGGAGAGATATAAAAATCCTGCTTATCGACGATGATCAACAGCGTCGTCATGACATGCGGGTGATTCTGGACTTTCTTGGAGAAGAAGTCATTGTCAGTGATAGCCAGCATTGGCAACAAGAAGTCACGCAACGCACCGACGACAGTCATCGTATATCGGCTGTGCTGATCGGGGACGATAGCCAGGGGCTGTTTCGTACCGTTATAACCGCCGTGCATCAGTGGGACAAGGCCGCGCCAATTCTGTGCCTTGGCCGAGATCATGGCCTGGACAGCCTGCCGGATGCCGTGCGCCGTTCCGTGATTGCCACCGTAGAATCGCCACCCAGCTACAACAGCCTGCTCGACAGCCTGCACCGCTGCCAGCTGTACCGTGAACAATATTCCCAGGAAGAAGGCCGCCGAGAACGCCGTGATATCCAGCTGTTCCGTAGTCTGGTGGGAACCAGTCGCTCGATTCAGCAGGTCCGTGAGCTGATTATGCAAGTGGCCGATAAAGACGTCAGCGTGTTGATTCTGGGAGAATCCGGTACCGGCAAAGAAGTCGTAGCCCGTAACCTGCACTACCATTCCAGCCGACGTAACAAGCCATTTGTGCCGGTTAACTGTGGTGCCATTCCGGCTGAATTATTGGAAAGCGAATTGTTTGGCCATGAAAAAGGCTCCTTTACCGGAGCCATTGCCAACCGGATCGGGCGCTTTGAAATGGCCGAAGGCGGCACCCTGTTTCTCGATGAAATCGGCGATATGCCGCTGAGCATGCAAGTCAAAATGCTGAGGGTCTTGCAAGAACACACTTACGAGCGGGTTGGCAGCAATAAAACCCTGGAAACCAACGTTCGTATTATTGCCGCCACTCACAAAAACCTCGAACACATGATCGAAGAAGGCGATTTTCGGGAAGACTTGTACTATCGTCTGAATGTCTTCCCCATTGAAATGCCTTCCTTGCGTGAACGTGTTGAAGACTTACCGCTGTTGCTGAATGAGCTGATTGTACGGTTGGAAAATGAAAAGCGAGGATCCATTCGTTTTAATTCCGCCGCCATTATGTCGTTGTGCCGCCATGAATGGCACGGCAACGTCCGGGAGCTGGCCAACCTGGTCGAGCGGCTGGCGATTCTTTTTCCATATGGTGTGATCGGGGTAAACGAACTGCCGAAAAAACTCCGCCATCTGGATGACGAAGAAGTGGCATCCCTGGCCACAACCGCCGATACCGACCCGGCTCAAGCAGAGGCATCGATGGAGAGTACTGCAGTGCTGCCCGAGGATGGACTGGATCTGCGGGAATATCTGTCAGAGCTGGAATCGTCGCTGATCCAACAGGCGCTGGATGATGCCAATGGCGTTGTTGCCAGAGCGGCAGAAAAATTGAATATTCGTCGCACCACACTGGTTGAAAAAATGCGCAAGTACCACCTGCAGCGCAAAGAAAAAGAATGTGTCTGACGCTTGTCCGGTGCCAACGCAAACAGAGCGTTGCACCGGATCATGGTGAGCCAGCTATCGGGCAGGGCGCAGCAGGCGCTGTCGTATTGCTCCATAAACAACCAGATACAGGGTCGCAGCCAGCAAGCTGACGACCGTGCCCCAGTGTAGCCCGAGCAGTGGATAGCTGTAGCTGACACACAAGGCGTAGACCACCAGAGCGCCCAAACCATCCGGGTAAGAACGAATGGTACGCGCCACCACATTTGCCCCCTGGCCTAGGTGCAAAATCAGCAGCAACGGGAAAAAACTCACCGGAAATGCCGCCAGCAGCCCGGCGCGCTGCGGGCCAAGCACATCCGCCAACCCGGTAATCAGCAAGATGGTCAATGTCGCCATGGCGGCACGAAATACCAGTTTCACCAGAGGCTGATGGAACCAGGTGGCGTGAATATGAGGATCGTGCCGTGTCGGCGCCGTGTCGTGAATGACGCCAAACAGAGTACGAAACAGCAAAATTGCCAAGACAACCACCAATAGCCCTACACCACGATGTGGCGGCAATTGCTGCAACAACCAGCTGCTGGTAAAAAAGCACAACAAGCCAGCGGCAATAGCCACCGGCACCCAACCCAAGCCGGAACGCCAGTGGATCACCCGCCAATAGCCCCAAGCCAGGCAAACGGCCGAAGTTAGCCCCGACAAGGTAAATACCGCGCTGGTGGCGGCAAAATCAGCCCCTTGTTGCCAGCCAAAAAAATACAGAGCGATACCGGTTCCCAGTGGAAAGCCCGCCAACAAGCCAGCGTGCCGGGGGCTCATTTTTTCGGCTACCCGCACCAGTAATACAACGCTTAAAAAAGTAATCAGGATCTTGGCCAGCACCAACATGCAAAAACCTCAGCATAATGAGAGTACAGGCTGGCTTGGCGGCGATGGCCTGAACGGTAAACAAGGATATTGATTGTTATTGTTTGGCTGCTTTATCCGCATCCGACATGGCAGCTTGTGTGCCGCGGGCAGCAACGCGGCAGACAATATCCGGCTAATAAAAACAGAGCAACAGGCAGCCGCCAGAAATTACCACATCACGGCGGCGCGAGAGAGCTTTGGATTGACTGGTTTCTGCTGTCGGATTGGACTATTTCGGCAGACACACTGCACTGGATTCCGGTAACAAGCCATCACGTAACGCTTGTTGTAACGACAAGCGACCCGCAAACCACAACGGATATGATTTAGTCGCCACCTGGGCATCGGCAACGTCATCACCACTGCGCAAGGCGCTGACCAGATCTTCCAGATTGACCCAGATCCAGTCCTTGCGTTCGCCGATCGTGCCGCAGGAAGACGCCGCAATCGCCGCGGGGTCGACATATTCAACCTCAGCAACATAGGTATAAAAAGGGCCAACCCGTGAGCGTTCACGTCCTTCAAGATCTGCTGGCTGCGGAGTTGCAAACATACAGCTGGTTTCTTCACGGAACTCACGGGCAGCCGTATCCGCGATACTTTCCCCTTTGGCACCATGGCCACCAAAAGCGGCCCAGCCATTACGATCCTTGCCGTTATCATATGCCAGCAGCACCTGGGCCCGGGAATCAACGCAAGCGTAGGCAATCACCCCCGCCGGTGGCTCGGCAACGACCGCGATGGACGCGGTTACCAGTAAGGGCAATAGCACAAAACCAATCAAAACAGACGTCAGCATACAATGGCTCCATAACCAGACGGCGACAACCAACAAGGATTCGACAAGCAGTTACCCGGATGGCCCTGAATGTCGTACCTGATTATGGCATCCAGCGGTACAGCCGCAAACTGATACGTCCCTCCGCCGACACCACCACACCTTCCGCCCGTAAGCGTTCGGCCTGCCTGCGGCCGCCTTCCAGCATCGACAGACTGATGCGCCCCTGGGCATTGATTACCCGATGCCAGGGCAAGCTACTGTCTTGGGGTAATTGCTTCAGGATCTGACCCACCCAGCGTGCGCGCCGTGGTGCACCGATCATCTCGGCCAGCTGGCCATAGGTAACGACGCGGCCAGCTGGAACGCTGGCAAGCAGGGTAAACAAACGGATATCGTTGGGCGTGACCGGAGCCACAAACCGGGGCACACGGACCATGAGACGGCCTGTTATGGAAGTTTTTGGGCCGACAGTGTAACCACAATGGCAGGGAGCTGGACACCCCGGCCTAAAACTGCAATCAATGTTAGCCATGCCTCATGCTGCAATAATGCCGGCAGATTCAACGCTGGATCGGCTTTCACCACCACGAGTAGTCACAGTGGTTACACTGGATTGTAATCCGTTGCTTGCCAGCCCTTGCTTTTTACCCACTACGCCCCGATTAACCATAGAACGAGGCGCTCTGGTTGCCTTCTGCGTATCCGATTGGGTGGAATTTTTGGGCGTGGGAGTATCCAACCCTACAGAATATAAAGTACAGACCAGGAGGCAATTGTGCCGTTTTTAGTATTGTTTATCGTAGTACCACTGTTGGAACTGGCCGTTTTAATCAAGGTGGGTGGTTATATCGGTGTTATCTGGACGCTGGTGATCATCTTTTTGACCGCCATTATTGGTGTCAACATCCTTAAAAAACAGGGCATGGATGTACTGATGCGTGCCAGCCAGAAAATGCAGGAAGGTACCTTGCCAGCGCGTGAGCTGGCAGAAGGATTTTTGCTGGCCCTGGCCGGTGCCTTATTGCTGACCCCCGGTTTCCTGACCGATGCTGTTGGCTGTGCCTTGCTGGTACCGGCCACCCGCCTGGCATTGGTCAGCCATGTGCTCAAACTGATCAAGCCACGGGTCGTCATGGAAAGTGGTGGCTTTGCCAGTCGGCCAATGGGAGAGCGCCCATCGCCGTTTGCAGACCGACCCGAGCCGCATCGCCACCGTCCGGATGTGATCGAAGGTGAATATCGCCGCGAAGACTGAGTGGTGCAGGGTTCAAATAGCACCAAATGCAATTTTTTTTCACATCGGGTGTTGAAAACCATCGCAGCGTCCCAATTATCGAAACACACAGATTTGGGGCGGGTGTATGACACCATCTGCCCCGCACACCGCAAACATTGCTTTATACATTGGAGATAACCTCAAATGAAAATCCGTCCTTTACACGATCGTGTTGTTGTTCGTCGCAAGGAAGAAGAGCAAACCACCGCTGGCGGTATCTTGCTTCCAGGTTCTGTTGCTGAAAAACCGAATCAAGGAGAAGTGGTTGCTGTTGGTACGGGTCGCGTTTTGACCAATGGTGATGTACAGGCTCTGGCAGTTGCAGTGGGCGACACCGTGGTCTTCGGCAAGTACTCCGGTTCCAACACCATCGACATCGATGGTGAAGAACTGCTGATTCTGAATGAAAGCGACATCTACGGCGTATTGGAAGCCTGATTCACGCTTCCTGTTGATCCCCGTTTGTAACTGAATAAATTTTGAGGAAAAAACATTATGTCCGCTAAAGAAGTTAAATTTGGCAACGATGCTCGTCAAAAAATGCTGGCAGGCGTTAACGTCCTGGCAAACGCCGTCAAAGTGACTCTGGGTCCCAAAGGCCGCAACGTTGTACTGGAAAAATCATTTGGCGCACCCACCATCACCAAAGATGGTGTCTCGGTTGCACGTGAAATCGAACTGGAAGACAAGTTCGAAAACATGGGCGCACAAATGGTCAAGGAAGTTGCTTCCCAGACCAACGACAAAGCCGGTGACGGCACCACCACTGCAACAGTACTGGCACAAGCCATTGTCAACGAAGGCCTGAAAGCCGTCGCTGCAGGCATGAACCCAATGGACCTGAAACGCGGTATAGACAAGGCAACCTCTGCCGTTGTTGAACAGCTGAAAGCCCAGGCCAAACCATGTGAAGACAGCAAAGCCATTGCCCAGGTCGGCACCATCTCTGCCAACTCAGATTCCACGGTTGGTACTCTGATTGCAGAAGCCATGGCAAAAGTAGGCAAAGAAGGCGTTATCACCGTTGAAGAAGGCAAAGGCTTCGAAGACGAGCTGGAAGTTGTTGAAGGTATGCAGTTTGACCGTGGCTACCTGTCACCTTACTTCGTCAACAACCAGGAAAAAATGACCGCCGAACTGGAAAACCCACTGATCCTGCTGGTTGACAAAAAAGTCGACAACCTGCAAGAGCTGATTCCAGTACTGGAAAACGTTGCCAAGTCCGGCCGTCCACTGCTGATCGTGGCAGAAGACGTAGAAGGACAAGCGCTGGCAACACTGGTTGTCAACAACCTGCGTGGCACATTCAAAGTGGCTGCGGTTAAAGCTCCAGGCTTCGGCGATCGTCGTAAAGCCATGCTGCAAGACATCGCCATCCTGACCGGTGGTCAAGTGATCAGCGAAGAAGTGGGCATGTCACTGGAAACCGTCGGCATTGAAATGCTGGGTACCGCTAAGAAAGTGGTTATCAGCAAAGAAAACACCGTGGTGGTTGATGGCGCTGGTTCTGGCACCGAAGTCTCTGCCCGTGTTGAACAGATCCGTGCCGAAATGGCCGCATCCACTTCTGACTACGACAAAGAAAAACTGCAGGAACGTGTTGCCAAACTGGCCGGCGGCGTCGCCGTGATCAAAGTGGGTGCCGGTTCTGAAGTTGAAATGAAAGAGAAAAAAGACCGCGTTGACGACGCCCTGAACGCTACCCGTGCTGCGGTAGAAGAAGGCGTGGTTGCTGGTGGTGGTGTTGCCCTGGTACGTGCCCTGAGCAACGTAACCGTCGTGGGTGACAACGAAGACCAAAACGTCGGTATTGCCCTGGCCCTGCGTGCGATGGAAGCACCTATCCGTCAAATCGCTGCCAACGCCGGTGCCGAAGGTTCCGTAGTGGTCGACAAAGTCAAAGCTGGCGAAGGAGCATTTGGCTTTAACGCCGCCTCTGGCGAATACGGCGACATGATCGACCTGGGTATCCTTGACCCTGCCAAAGTGACTCGTTCATCCCTGCAAGCAGCAGCCTCTGTTGCTGGCCTGATGATCACCACTGAAGCCATGGTTGCCGAGATCCCTAAAGAAACTCCAGCAATGCCTGATATGGGCGGCATGGGCGGAATGGGAGGCATGGGCGGCATGATGTGATGCGACGAGAGTCGCGCAGGTAGCTAGCCTGGCTGGGATTACTCCAAGCCCAGTGAGTGCCGACTTCAGACGAAGTTGGTGCTCATTAACCAGCGAAAAATAGCAAAACAATGTACCCGACATTCGGGCTTGTCCCGAATGTCGGATATCCTCTTGATTGAGGAATCAAACATCGGGCATGTCTGTGCCTATCAACAACGGCGCACACTGAAGCGACTGATTTATTGGTCGTCATGAAGTGGGAATCGTCGTGTCTTTGAATAGCTAAGCGCCTGCCGGTGTGAAGCTGTTTTCTGCAATTGTTTCGCTAACACACTCCTTAAGAGGACTTGTCCTGTAGTGTCGTTAGAGAGAAACCAAAAATGCAACTTTTTGTAGCCTAGGGATAGTGCGTCACTGGTAACGGTGGGGTGTGAAGCTTCCTGACAATGTACTCCCCTCGCGGCATGTTCCACCGTGAGGTGGCTTACATGGATTCTGCCAGTCACAGGCGGATGAGAGGCTAGGCTGAGCTATATGGTTAACACACGTGAACTGCTAACAAGCACCGTCAGCCGCATAAAGCGCAAGTGACTGTTCGCTTTGACCAAAAGGTACAGGGTTGGTTACTCCTCTTACATCTGGGAGTACGTTGTCATTGAACCCTCGGTGTATTGGCAGAACCTAAGTAGCTCGTGTTGCAGAAAACGGAACTCGGAAACCCCATATCTCCGCCACGAATGTGGCAGGCTGACCGTAAGGGAAGCTGTTGGAGGTGCGGGATTGGGAGGTTGGAAAAAGCGAATGCCAGGCTGTAATGGTCTGGATAGGGGGTTAAAGGTTCCTCCGCCGGAAACGGTTGCCCACGTCCAACTGGTCTCTGATCGCGTGAAAATGTGTAAAGCAATCAACTGAAACAGGTCTGAGCTTCGGCAATGACCTTCACCCCTGACGGGAAGTACCTCTCCCGTCAGGGAGCAGTGTGCTCTCCGTCTGGTAACAGGAATAAGGAGAGCAGCAAGATGAGTGAATCGCTCAATCTGAACGAAACACCTGCGTTCTCCGACTGGGCGGAGAACTGGCATGCCATCAATTGGCAGCTGGCTCACCAAACGGTTCGAGAGCTACAGGTACGAATCGCGAAGGCAACTCAAGCAAAGCAATGGCGCAAGGTGAAAGCCTTGCAGCGACTGCTGACCCGATCTTTCTCTGCCAGAGCGTTGGCAGTGAAGCGGGTAACAGAAAACCGGGGTAAGAATACACCCGGCGTAGACGGTGAATCCTGGAGTACACCGAATACAAAATGGCAAGCGATCAGCCGACTGCAACGACAAGGGTATAAACCCAAGCCGTTGCGGCGTGTTTACATTCCCAAAGCCAACGGCAAACGTCGTCCTTTGGGGATTCCAACGATGCTGGACAGAGCAATGCAGGCGTTATACCTGCTGGCGCTCGAACCCGTGTCGGAAACAACAGCAGATCGCAACAGCTATGGGTTTCGCCCCATGCGCTCTACAGCCGATGCAATTGAGCAATTGTTCGTCAATCTCAGTCGCAAACACTCGGCCCAATGGGTGCTTGAAGGCGATATTCAAGGTTGTTTTGACAACATCAGCCATGACTGGTTACTGGCCAACATTCCGTTGGATAAAACTGTACTCAGAAAATGGCTGAAAGCTGGATTTATGGAATCCAACCACCTTTACCGAACCGAGGCAGGAACTCCGCAAGGGGGGATTATCTCTCCGGTTTTGGCCAATATGGCGCTTGATGGACTGGAAGACGTGTTACTGGCCCGCTTTGGGCAAAAGAACACCAAAGCCAGCTACAAGACCAAGGTCAATTACGTGCGTTATGCAGACGACTTCGTCATCACTGGTATCTCGAAAGAGCTGTTAGTCGAGGAAGTTCAACCTCTGGTTGAAGCCTTTATGGCTGAGCGAGGTTTGCAGCTATCGCCTGAAAAGACGGTAGTAACACACATAAAAGATGGTTTTGATTTTCTGGGGCAAAACGTGCGCAAGTACAACGACAAACTGCTGATCAAGCCAAGTCGTAAAAACATGCGTCATCACCTTCAGAAACTCAAAGAGATAGTGCGCAAGAACAGAACATCTGAACAAGGTATTCTGATCAAACAACTCAATCCGGTCATCCGGGGTTGGGCGAATTATCATCAGCACATTGTGGCTGTTGATACGTTCAAATACGTGGACTATCGAATATGGAAACTCCTGTGGCGCTGGTCTTGCCGACGCCACAAGAATCGCTCCAAACGATGGGTGAAAAGACGGTATTTTCACCGCGTTGATGGAGTAGATTGGGTCTTTCAGGCCGTCTATGTGGATGATGGGGCTACCCGCCTGATCAAAAGCACAGATACAAAAATCCAGCGGCACCGAAAGATCAAGGCAGAGGCTAATCCCTATGCGCCGGAATACGAAAGCTACTTTGAACAACGTTTGGAGTACGTCTGGAAGCATTCCGTTGCAGGCAGGAAAAAGCTGATTTCCTTGTGGGTTCGACAGCTCAAGCGCTGTCCTATGTGCAAGCAGTTTATAACGTCCGAAACGGGGTGGAATATTCATCACGTACTCGAACGGCACAAGGGCGGAAGTGACAAGCTGGAAAATCTGGTGCTGTTACATCCCAATTGCCATCGGCAGTTGCATGTGGTGGACTGTAGTGGACAAAAGTTAATGGAGAGGCTTGAAATGTGCTCTTAATGCCACAATGAATTACCTGTGCATGCTCTATTTGCTGTATTGCTTAGCACAGATGGCAATTCAACTATCATATGGAGTAATTTCATGTCTTCACCGTCATCGCCGTACTACTACAAGAAATCTAGTGATACCTATCACTGGGAGCTTAGCTGTCATTTGAATTACTACTCATCTAGTAACCCTGATTGGGTTAAAACTAGTACAAGGCCATCAGGGAGGGAGCAGTGTAACTCTTGTAAAGCTAAGTGAGTAGCCGGTCTGTACTTCGGTACTGACTTATAGAGGCTTGAGCCGGATGCGGGGAAACTCGCAAGTCCGGTTCTTAGGGGGCGGCGGCGCAGTAATGCGCTGCTGCTACCCGTCAGGTAAATAACCTCCATTAGCCTCCGGCTACCACGCTTGATAAAAAACCCGCGCTGAATAATCAGCGCGGGTTTTTTATTGGCCAGGTTGTATGGGGGCTGCCACCTGTCGAGCCTTGCTGTACGCTAATAACACAGGATTTCTGGCGGTGTCTTCAACGACACTTTGCATCACCCAAGCTTCTATCGGTAGATTTTCTTCGTTGCTTTTGTCTTGAAAATGTAAAGATCATGGTCACTACGTTGTCGTGACCATGGCAGCAGTAGAAAATAGCTTCCCTACCTGCGGGTTGGCGTTTATTACCTTGGGGTATAAACGGTTACAGGACAAGGACTGCGCAATAAAAGGCACCATGGCTGTCAGCTTGTTTATCCAGGGTCGTTGAATCCGGGCAGGTACATGGATTCATATTTGGTACATGATGTGATTTTAAAGGAGATTATTATGCCAGGATTGAAATTGAAAACGCTTGCATTGGCCAGTGTAACTTTATTGGGGACGAGCCAATGGGTGCACGCTCAATATGTTGGCCCTTCGGCTCAGCAGTCTGTTTCATCGGTCGCAGACATATTTAAACATGCATCGGATGATCAACGCGTTATATTACGTGGTTATTTGATCAAACAAGTCAGCTCAGAGAAATATCTGTTTTCTGACGGTAGCGGCGATATTCGGGTAGAAATTGATGCTGAAGATTTTCGTGGCCAAACGGTGAATGAAAAAACTCAGGTTGAGCTTATTGGTGAGGTGGAAAAAGATTTTCTTGAGTCACCGGAAGTGGATGTGGATATCATTAATGTTGTGCCAGGCTGACCTGAAGCCGGTATAAAAGACTGATGAAGGGCGTCGACAGGGCGAGCCGTTGGTTGTAGCTAACGATGGTTGGTCAATGATGACTAACCTCGTTTTTGGCTTTGACGGGTCTTTTTACGCTCACATCACAAGGCTGGCGCCTGCCTTATCTTGTCCCCATCTCCGGCATGTTGCCGGGGTGTTGTGGGGCGTCTCTGATCAATCAACAGAAGGAATCGTAATGATCACAGGGAGCTGCCTTTGTGGCGCAGTAACGTACACCATTACTGGCAAGGTCGGGGATATCGTTCATTGTCATTGTGTTACATGCCGCAAGGCACATGCGGCGGCTTTTTCCAGTGTAGCGGCGGTTGCCGATGCGGATTTTGTGGTGTCGGGGCGTGAATCGTTGACGGCGTATGAATCATCACCTGGCAAGCAGCGCTATTTTTGTTCACGCTGTGGTTGTCAGATTTATGCCAAGCGAGACAACACCAAACACCTGGTGTTACGTCTTGGTTCTTTGGACGATCACCCGGGAGTGGATGAAAAGTGTCATATCTGGGTATCAGAAAAAGCCGAATGGTATGATATTAACAGCACCTTGCCGGTATATCCTCAATCGGAATAATGGCGGTTTTTTGGGTCAACCTGGGTAGATGAGTCGTTGTTATGGTAGATAATGAATTTTTATATGGCTATAGCAGCGTATTAATCGCCGTTGTGTTGTTTCTGGTGATTATTGTTTTTAACGAAGTCGGTTTTGTTTCTGGTCGTTATGTACAGTCCCGTACTGATGATGAAGTCAAAACCCTGACCGGTTCTATCCAGGCCAGTATTCTGGGTTTATTGGCTTTGCTGCTGGGTTTTACCTTCAGCATGGCGATGCAGCGCTACGATAACCGCACCATGGCGTTGATTGATGAAGCCAATACCATGGGAACCGCGATGTTGCGGGCGCAGTTGTTACCCGGCGAGTACCAAACCAAAGCCGATAATACATTACGGGACTATATTCGTTTGCGGGTAGAGATGGGGCAGGTTGATCTTACTCGTATCGATGTGCGTAGCGATTACCAGCGCCAAATCGTGGCGTTACAGAATCAGCTATGGGGGATTACCCTGGCAGCAACGGAAACAGACCCCAGACCGGTGACAACCGGCTCATTCTTGCAATCCCTGAATGCGATGATCGATGCCCAGGGCAAACGGAACGCACTGCTGCAATTGCATGTGCCGGAGAGCATTTTACTGCTGTTGTTCGTGGTCTTTATCGCCAGCGGCAGCATTATGGGGTATTCAGCCGGTTTGAGTGGCAAGCGCATGGTGGTGCCTATTGTGCTGGTATCTTTGTTGATTACGCTGATTGTGTTCACCATTATTGATCTTGACCGGCCCAAGCGAGGATTGATTCAGGTAGATCAGAATGTGATGAGTGCGTTATTGAAACAAGCAAGATAACGGTGTGTAACCGTTATCTCTGTACCCAAAAGCCTGGACATTCGTTATCGGGCTATTTAACTTCGGTAATAAACTGTTCTTTTGGGCGGCGTACTTTTTTCAAATCGACCAGCCAGTCGCCTTCTTCGGCCCGATAACCCAGCGGCAGCAGTAACACACTGCGCAGGCCGCGTTCCCGCAGGTTGAGGATAGTGTCGAGGTCGTCCGGGGTAAAACCTTCCATCGGCGTGCAATCCACTTCTTCTGCCGCTGCGGCAATCAAGGCACTGCCGAGGCCGATGTAGGCCTGACGGGCGGCATGCTGGAAATTGTCTTCCGCATCACGGGCAGGGTACATCTGTAACAGCATTTGCCGATAACGTTCCCAGCCTTCATTGGTGATGGCACGCTCTTCATTGGTGAGGTCGAACATCATGTTGATGCGTTCTGGGGTGTAGTTGTCCCAGGCGGCAAAAACCAGCAGGTGTGAGCAGTCGGTAATTTGTGCCTGATTCCAGGCGATGGCCTGGATTTGCTGTCGAATGTCGGGGTTGGTGACAACCAGCACTTCATAAGGCTGCAAGCCACTGGAGGTAGCGGTCAGGCGAATGGCTTCCAGTATGCGTTCGACCTTGTCTTCCGGGACGGCTTGGGTTGGGTTCATTTTTTTGGTGGCATAGCGCCAGTTTAATAAGTCGATGACGTCAGTCATGATGGATCTCCAGAATAGTCAACCGGAACGGTGTGTGTCTTAGTGGCTATAGTGACAGATTCCTGATGCCCGATAGATGGGCCTTTGGCGAACAATTTATTCAGTGCAGCCGGGTAATAACGATGTTGGGGTGGAGCGTCATGATGACGCTCGCCGGGCCAGGTCAGTCGTGTGTTGATGAGGGGATCAGCCCGGGGCAATAGCGGTGGCGGCCGCTGGATTTGGCTTCGTATAGAGCCTGGTCGGCAGTGGCCAATATATCGGTGAGTGTTCGTCCTGGGGTTGCCAGGCTGCTGCCAGCGCTGATGGTGAGGGGCAGCACTTCTTTCAGCTCACTGAGCAGTTCGTATTGCTGGATTGCGCTACAGAGACGCAGACCGAGCTGATCAAGCAAGAGTTGTTGGTCGGTGTTGATCAGCAGCAAAAATTCATCGCCACCCCAGCGACAGGCAAAGTCTCCCTGGCGGATATGATCCTGAATGATCTGGGCGGTGGTTTTCAGCGCCAGGTCACCTGTGGCGTGACCGTATTGGTCATTGATGTTCTTGAAACGGTCGAGATCGAGCCAGAGTACGCCAAAGGTTTCTTGATCTTGCTGTAGCCGCCTCATATGTTGCTGCAGCTCTTCCATCATGCCGCGGCGGTTGAGCAAGCCGGTGACCGGGTCGGTATAGGTCAGTCTTTCCAGTTCTTCGGTACGCTGCCGAACCCGGATCTCCAGCCGTTCTTGTGATTTCAGTACCTCGTCGGCCATACGCTTGAAGTGGCTCATGAGACGGCCAATTTCACCATGCCGGTAGTGGGGAGCGTCGTCTTCTATCTGTATCTGCCTGCCATCTCGCAGGTGCTCAATATTGTTTTCCAGCTGGCGCAGTGGTTTTGAAACGTAGCAATTGAGGGCCAGATTAAACAGCAGCAGGGCGATAAAAATGCTGGCTCCCGCCAGTAAAAACAGATTGTTGAAGGTGCTGAGCGGCAACAAGGTATCGAGATCCAGCAGGGTCATGACAAACCAGTCCACCTCTGGCAAATAGATAACCCCGGCCTGATGTTCTCGGCCGTGGCTGCTAACGTGGGTGCTGACCACAAGCCCGGGGCTGGCTCGGGCGGTATCCAGTATGTTCACCAGCCTGGCCCGCTGGTTGTCGTTGTCGAGCTGCTTCCAGATGGTTTTACGCTCGCTGGCTTCTTTGGTGATGCTGGCAAAGTCGATCTGGGAAATATCTTCAGATACCTGGATGGCCCCTTCGTGATCAAAAAACAGATTACTGACGCCGGGTTGTGGCGTCGTGGTGAACTGGCGAATAAACGTGGTGAGGTCAAGACCGGTACCGACGACACCAATAATCTTGTCGCCGTCGCGCATCAGCACATCGATCCAGAGTTTGGTCACCTTGAGAGGGATATCCGGGTTAACGTTCAGATGAATATCACGATTTTGTTCGATGATGCTGTAAAACCAGCGATCGTCCGGGTTATCGGCAGACAGGGTGTAACGGTATTGGTCGTTGGCGAATTCGTTGCTGGCGTTGTTGTGGTAATAGTTACCGGATTCCGGCAAAGCAACAAAGTAGCTGTGGTCGGAAAAATTGTTGCGATAGGATTCCAGCTCCGCCATGGCTTGCTGCTTTTTTTCTGCATTATGTTCGTCCTTGGCCCAGCGCCGTAATATTTGTGAATCAGACAGCTGGCGGGCCAGAGCGACTTCCCGGATGATGGGTTGCAGCGAGCGCTCTTTTTCCAGCTTGACCTGGGTTTCGAAGTGACTGAGTGCAGAGGTTTTGAGCACATTGAGTGCAATTTGCTGGCTGAAAAACCAGATGGCCAAGCCAGATAACAGCATCAGTAATGCAGTAAGAAGCAGAAAACGTGGCTTGAGGTTCATTTCAGCTTCCCGAGTCGATTGGCCAGTTTCGATTGAGCGGACGGTTTGCGCTACCGTTGTACCGGTTCTGTACGACAAATTGCCACAGTAATCTGCGCTCATGTGTTGATTGAACACGCGTACCCGGGAACAACCTGGTTAATTGTCAGGCGACTGGTAAGCCTATCACGCTTTGGCACAACAGGCATATTATTCAGTCCACTTTGATGGTAGAGCCATCGTGTGTCAGAGACAACCGGCTTTACATTTACGCCATGTATGGTGCGTACGGCAGGATGCATCGAGTATCACTGCCGGAAGAAAATCACCATCCCGCCTGCCAACTGGCTACAATCCCTCCTGAGACCGTCTGTGGAGCTTATTTGTGCAAGAAATACTGGATGACATCGTTGCCACCATTGGGGCCAGTGACGATCGTGGCAAGGTGGCGGATTATATTCCGCAACTGGCTTGTATCGACCCGAACCAGTTTGCCATTTCGGTGGTGCTGGCGGATGGACGGGTGTTCAGCTCGGGAGACTATCAACAGCTGTTTTCGATTCAGAGCATTTCCAAGGTATTTACCCTGACCATTGCCCTGGGCAAATTGGGTGATGGAGTTTGGGCCAAGGTCGGACGTGAGCCATCCGGTGATCCGTTTAACTCCATCGTGCAGCTGGAGCATGAGAACGGCAAGCCAAGAAACCCGTTTATCAATGCCGGTGCCATCGCTATTGCGGATGCCATTATGGTAGGGCACCAGCCGAAAGAGACGCTGGCAGAAATCCTGCAATTTGTACGTTTTATTGCCGACGACGAAAGCATTTGTATAGACCACAAAGTGGCAGAATCCGAGCTGAAAACCGCCGATCGCAATGCATCACTGGCGCACTTTATGGCTTCGTTTGGACGCATGAAAAACCCGGTTGATTATGTGTTGGGCACCTATTTTCACCAGTGCTCGATTGCCATGACGTGTGAGCAGCTGGCCAGATCCGGCTTGTTTCTGGCCGGTGATGGCGAAAACCCGGTGACCGGAACACGCGTGGTATCGGCGCGCCGGGCGCGGCGGATCAACTCCCTGATGATGATGTGCGGCCACTACGATGGCTCGGGAGAATTTGCCTACCGGGTCGGATTACCCGGTAAAAGCGGCGTTGGCGGCGGCATTCTGGCCGTTGCCCCTGGGCATGCATCGATTGCTGTCTGGTCGCCGGGGCTGGATGACGTTGGCAATAGCAAGCTGGGCACCGAGGCCCTGGAAAGACTGGTACAGCATACAGGCTGGTCAGTATTTGCCTGATCGGGGGAGTTTCTGTATTGGATAATCGAGGCTGGAAGTCGCTGCAGGATACTGGCAGGATGGCGCAATTTTTCAATCTGCACTGCGGAGATCACCATGACAAGTGAGTTTAAAGCCAAAGCCTGGTTAAAAAGTTCCTGCCCCTACTGCTTTCGTTTTTTACTGTTTATCACGGAAGCAGGCTTGCTGGAAGAGATCGAAGTGATTCGGGTGGATGCCGATGATGAAGACCAGCTGAATACCAAACGGGCAGAATTGCAGCGCCTGACCGGCGAAGTGGCGTCTTTTCCGACGGTTGAATTGTCACCGGGTCAGTTCATGCGCGATACCGATGCCCTGATCCAGCATTTTGCCGATATTCACGGTATTAACCCGGCCGACTTGCCGACCCTGACGTTTTACGAAACCGGCATGCTGCCCACCGCGCAGGCACGCTTCAAGGAAATACGTGCCCTGAAAGAACAACTGTCGATGTTATCTGCCTGATCAGCGTAGGGTCGGCCGACTCTGTCCGGCCCAGTCCGGCTCCGTTGGGACGTCTCTACGAACCTGTCGTATGTTTGGCAGCGTGGAATTGGCACATCAAGCGAATGCTTTCGGCCGGTCGGGCCAGTTGCTGCATCAGATAATGGCGAAAATCATCCGGGTAGCCGAGGTCTTGTAACGCCAGATCCATACAGGTCAACCAGGCCTGGACGCTGCTGGCGTCGGCGGGCAGGTGGGCATGCGCCATGGGGATGTTGATGGCACCAACGTGTTCGGCATATAGCTTGGGGCCACCAGTCCAGCCCGACAGGAACCAGGTCAGTCGTTGCCGCGAGGTGGTCAGGTCGGCGGGATGCATATCACGGAGGATTCTGGCGGCTGGCAGGGTATCCATCCGTTGATAAAAGCGGTCAACCAGAGCGGTGATGCCTTCCAGGCCGCCAGCTGCCTGGTAAGTGGCGTCGGCTTGTCCATAAATCGGGAGGTTTGAAGTCATAGTCATTGCCTGCATGTCGGTCGGGAAGCGATAAAAAGATCATAGTAGCAGCCCGAACAGCCGATCGACTGATCTGTAACAGTATGGCGGTTGCTGACCTTTGGCCAGTGCGTCGGTTGTATCCTGTTGTGGTGTGGCGCAATTGCAGTCTTCTGGCGGCGGTTTGGGTATGCTGCGCGCTGACCGTTTGTGTATTTGACTAGCCTATGCCTGCCTCTCAAAAGATTTTCAAGGTTCGACGCCACTACAACCGCTGGGTAGCGGATCAGACGCTGGAAGATTTTGCCCTGCGTTTTACCGCTCGCAGCGGCCGCCGCATGTCGATCGAACGGGTTGCACAAACCGCGTTGGGGGCCACGGCGTTTCTGGCGCTGGAAGGATTGGCCGCGGCGGTGACGTTGAATTACGGCTTTACCAACACCGTGTACGCCATGCTGGTGGTGTGTCTGCTGTTCTTTATTACCGGTGTGCCAATTACCTACTACGCCGCCAAGCACGGGCTGGATATCGATCTGTTGACCCGCGGGGCCGGATTTGGGTATCTGGGGTCAACGGTGACGTCGCTGATTTATGCGATGTTTACCTTTATCTTTTTTGCCATCGAGGCGGTGATTCTGGCGGGTGCCTTACAGGCGTTACTCGGTGTGCCGCTGGCGGTGGGGTATTTTCTGTGTGCGGCGGCGGTCATTCCGATTGTGATCCACGGTATTTCTGCCATCAGCCGGTTCCAGGCTGCCACGCAACTGGTCTGGGTGGTGTTGCAGTGTCTGGCACTGGCGGTGGTGGTGGTGAATGAATCCGGCCAGCTGGACGCCTGGACGCACTTCCATGGCCTGGCGATTGATCAATTGCCCGGCGCAACCGTACCGGGGCCGGGGAACGATACCCTGATACCCGGGGTGGGGGCTGGCAGTTTTAATATCCTGTTATTTGGCGCGGCCGCGTCGGTGTTTTTTGCTCTGGTACCACAAATCGGCGAGCAGGTGGATTACCTGCGGTTTATGCCCCCAAAGACCCCACACAATGCGCGCCGCTGGTGGTTCTGGTTGATGCTGGCGGGGCCAGGCTGGGTATCGATCGGTATTGTCAAAATGCTGCTGGGATCGTTTCTGGCGTATCTGGCCATTACCCAGGGGGTTGCGTATGAGCTGGCCACCGACCCGACCCATATGTATCAGCGCGTGTTTTTCTATCTGACCCATTCCGAAGGGCTGGCGCTGTTGCTGGCGGCGACCATGGTGATTGTGTCGCAGATGAAAATCAACGTCACCAATGCCTATGCCGGATCGATTGCCTGGTCGAATTTCTTCTCGCGGCTGACGCATTCTCACCCCGGTCGGGTGGTGTGGCTGGTGTTTAATGTCACCATCGCCCTGCTGCTGATGGAATTGGGTATCTATCAGGCATTGGAGGCGGTGCTCGGGGTGTTTGCGATTGTGGCGGTAAGCTGGCTGGGATCGCTGGCCGCCGATCTGTTGATCAACAAGCCGCTGGGGCTAAGCCCGGATATTGTGGAATTCAAACGGGCGCATTTATACGACATCAACCCGGTCGGGACGGGTTCAATGCTGCTGGCCACCACTGCCGGTATGCTCAGCTATCTGGGGTTATTTGGCGAAGTCACGGCGACCTTGAGCCACTTTGTCAGTCTCGGCATCTGTTTTGTTACCGTTCCCCTGATTGCCTGGTGGACCGGCGGCCGTTACTACATTGCCCGTACCTCTCCGGAGCTGGATCTGCTGGTCACGGATATTGCCCCGACCGATTTGTCGCGCTTGCCGGAGGATGTGCGGCATCAGCATGTGCCGACGATCCAGTGCGGCGTGTGTGAAAATCATTTTGAGCAGGAAGACATGAGTTTCTGCCCGGCCTATGGCCTGCCGATCTGTTCACTCTGCTGCACGCTGGATGTGCGCTGTATGGATATCTGCAAGCCGCACGCGCATGTAACCCGTCAGCTGGCTTATTTTTTGTCCAAGTTTGTACCGCCCCGGGTGGTGCGGGTGGTGAATTCCCGCCTGGGTCATTTTGTCAGCCTGCTGTTTATTGTGAACTTGCTGATTGCCGTGCTGCTGGCCGTGGTCTACCGGCAAATGGCACCGGTGACGGCGACAGAAGTCGAGCTGTTGCAACAAACCATGTGGACGCTGTTTTTTGCTCTGATGATTGCTTCCGGGGTACTGGCCTGGCTGTTTTTGCTGGCCCATGAAAGCCGTTTGGTGGCACAGAAAGAGTCCAACCGCCAGACACGCAAACTGATCACCGAGATTGAGGCGCACCAGGAAACCGACCTGGCATTACAGCAAGCCAAGGAACTGGCAGAGTCGGCCAACGCGGCGAAAAGCCGCTACCTGACTGGTATCAGCCACGAATTACGCACGCCGTTGCAAGCGGTGATTGGTTACGCCCAGTTATTAACCAACAAGGACGATACGCCACCGGGGCACAAGAACGGCCTGGCGATTATCCAGCGCAGCGGCCAGTACCTGACCGACCTGATTGACGGCTTGCTGGATATTTCCCGGATTGAAGCTGGCAAGCTGGATCTGTACCGCTCCCGTGTGGAATTACCGGTATTGCTGGAACAGCTGAACGCCATGTTTGCCATGCAGGCAGAACAGAAAGGCGTGCAGTTCCATGTCAGCGTAAAAGGAACCCTGCCGCAATGGACCATGACGGATGAAAAGCGCCTGCGCCAGATTCTGATCAACCTGCTTTCCAATGCCGTCAAATACACCGTCTGTGGCCGCGTCGACTTTGATATTCGATACCGCAACCAGGTGGCCGAGTTCCGCATCCGGGATACCGGCCCCGGAATCGACGACGAGTCGCTAGAGCGGATTTTTGACCCCTTTGAACGGGTACGCAATCGCGCCACCGCCAACTTGCCGGGTACCGGGTTGGGGCTGACGATCGTCAAGCTGCTGACCGAGATCATGGGCGGCGACCTCAAGGTCGACAGCACCCCCGGCCAGGGGAGCTGCTTTACCGTGGCACTGATGCTGCCCTGGGTGAACCTGCATTCCGACCAGCAACGGCAACAGGCCGAATTGCTGGAGCACAAACGCATCATTGGTTATGAAGGTTTCCAACGCACCATACTGCTGGTGGATGATGACCCGGTCGTACGGGGATTGTTGGCCGACGTACTGGTACCGCTCGGCTTTTTGACACTCGAAGCCCACGATGGAGAGCACTGCCTGGCCATGCTGGACGAACTGGAACAGGCCGGAGAACGGGGGCCGGACTTGTTCCTGATGGACGTTTCCATGCCGGGCATCACCGGCCTTGAAGTTGCTCATCGGTTGCGTACACGTGGCATCTCGGTACCGATTGTGATGCTCTCTGCCGATGCCCAGGAAGGAGACCGCAGCGAATACGACCGCGCGATTTATAACGATTATCTGGTGAAACCGGTGAGCAACAGCCGCTTGTTAAACACCATTGGCACAGTGCTGGATTTATCCTGGACCTGGCAGCATGGCCCCGGTCCGGCGGCAGCAACCGTCAGCCTGCCCACGACCGGCTTGCTGCAGGAACCCCAGGCACCGCCGGTCGGGATTCATGACGCCGCCTCGTTTGGGGTGCTGCAACCCCATCCGCAACTGCGGGAGCTGCAAGCCTATGCCGAAATGGGCTATCGCAAAGGGGTGGTGCAAGAGTTGCAAAGCCTGAAAACATCACCGGCATTAACGGCCCGTCAATTGGCCTGTTTGCAACAACTGGCCGACGGATTTCAGCTGCAGGAACTGGCAGAATTACTGAAAATTGCGCTGGCCGAAACCGACGGAGGAAGCACAGACTCATGAAGCCAACCAGCAGCACAACAGCAGGCGTGGATATGCCGTCGGACATGGTTCTGGTGGTGGATGACTCTCCCGATTCCCTGAGTCTGATCAACGATGCCCTCGAAGGAGCCGGTATCGATGTACTGGTGGCGCTGGAAGGCCGCCAGGCGTTGAGCATTGCCCGCAAAATGAAGCCAGACATGATCCTTATGGATGCCATCATGCCGAATATGGACGGTTTTGAAGCCTGTCGGCTGCTCAAAACCGACCCGGCGCTGGCGTCGATTCCGGTGATCTTCATGACCGGCCTGACCGATACCAGCGACATTGTACGAGGGCTGGAAGCCGGTGGTGTCGACTATCTCACCAAACCCATCAACCCCGATGAATTACTGGCGCGGATGCGGGTACATCTGTCTAACGCTCGTTTGACCAGTAGCGCCCAGTCGGCTCTCGACAGCACCGGCCAACACCTGATGACAGTATCGACCCAGGGGGAATTACGCTGGGCCACACCACAAACCTACGCCTTGCTGGCACGCGCCCGAGTTGACGACCTCAGCCAGAAATCCCTGCTGGCACCACAGATTGCCCGCTGGCTGGAACATCACCCTGAACCCGGCAACAGCCTGCGTCTGGACGGCCTTGGTTATCCGCTGGCTGCCAAACTGGTCAACGAACAAGGCAACGGCGAAATGCTGCTGAAGCTGGTCGACGGACAACGCCCGACCGGTGCCGCCATGTTGCGGGAACACCTGAACCTTACCGAACGGGAATCCGAAGTGCTGTACTGGATTGCCAACGGCAAAGCCAACCGCGAAGCCGCTGAAATCCTCAATATGAGCCCACGTACTGTCAACAAACACCTGGAACAGATCTTTACCAAGCTGGGTGTAGAAAACCGCACCGCCGCCGCCGGCGTCGCATTGCGATTACTGGCGGTGGAAGCCTGACAACAGTCATGGCGGTAGTCGCCTTGCACTGTGGTCAATTGCTGGACGTTAACAACGGACTTGAAGATAGAGGCGCCTTGCCTGAACGGCGGGCGGGCCGCCCGCGCTCCCGTGAATGGCGTTAATGTCTGGGCGCTCCCGTGAATGGCGTTAACGTCTGCGCTCTCGCTTGTGGCCCGGATGGCGCCGGTCTCTGCGGCTATACGTCAAATGACGTATACCTGTGCGTTAATTACCCCATACCTGAATGCAGGGCTTTTCCGAATAATTGACTGGCAGATTACAGAAGAGGGGAGGCCCGTCAGCGGGCGTCACCAGGCCAATAAAAGTAGATTAAAGGAAGCTTCGGTATGACATTCAAAAAGCTGGTTACCGGCGTCGCTCTGGCGGTTGGTGCTACTATGGCAAGCTACAGTGCACTTGCAGCCGACACCATCAAGGTGGGTGTGTTGCATTCGTTGTCTGGCACCATGGCGATTTCAGAAACAACGCTGAAAGACACGGTTCTGATGATGGTGGAAGAGCAAAACAAGAAGGGTGGTTTGTTGGGTAAGCAGCTGGAAGCCGTGGTGGTTGATCCTGCCTCTAACTGGCCTTTGTTTGCTGAAAAAACCCGCGAATTGCTGACCAAAGACGAGGTGGATGTCATCTTCGGTTGCTGGACGTCGGTTTCCCGTAAATCCGTTTTGCCGGTGATTGAAGAGCTGAACGGTCTGATGTTCTACCCGGTGCAGTACGAAGGGGAAGAATCTTCCAAAAACGTATTCTACACTGGCGCTGCGCCAAACCAGCAGGCCATTCCTGCGGTTGATTATCTGATGAATGATCTGGGCGTCAAACGCTGGGTTCTGGCCGGTACCGATTACGTTTATCCCCGTACTACCAACAAGATTCTGGAAGCATATCTGAAGTCCAAGGGTGTCAAGGAATCAGACATCATGATCAATTACACGCCGTTTGGTCATTCTGACTGGCAGTCCATTGTGTCGGATATCAAGAAGTTCGGCAGCAAGGGTAAAAAAGCCGCAGTGGTTTCTACCATTAACGGTGATGCCAACGTGCCTTTCTACAAGGAACTGGGTAACCAGGGTGTTTCGGCTGAAGACATTCCCGTTGTTGCTTTCTCGGTTGGTGAAGAAGAACTGTCCGGTATCGATACCAAGCCTCTGGTGGGTCACCTGGCCGCCTGGAACTACTTCCAGAGCGTGGATAGCGATGAAAACGAAGCCTTTATCGAAAGCTGGCAGAAATTTACCGGTAACGACGAGCGCGTAACCAACGATCCTATGGAAGCGACTTATATCGGTTTCCAAATGTGGACCCAGGCCGTTGCCAAAGCCGGTACCACCGATGTCGACAAGGTTGAACAAGCTTTGATCGGCCAGAAAGCGCCGAACCTGACTGGCGGCATGGCGGTGATGAACAAAAACCACCATCTGAGCAAGCCAGTACTGATCGGTGAGATTCAGGACGATGGCCAGTTCGAAGTTGTCTGGGAAACCGATGGCCTGGTCGCTGGTGATGCCTGGTCCGACTTCCTGCCGGGTTCCAAGGATCTGATTGCCGATTGGACGGCACCTACCAAGTGCGGTAACTACAACACCAAAACCAAAACCTGCTCTGGCCAGAACTACTAGGCCGACGCCGGACCCCCAAGCCCTGCCACTTCTGGCAGGGTATCTGACTACCTGATTCCGCCCGCCGACATTCTGGTTCTTATCTGGACCGGGGTGTCTGTTGGTTTTCCTGATCATCAGACGCGGAGCCTCATTGTGAAAAAACTGTTTATTACCTGCTGCTGCCTGCTCGGCATGCTGGCCGGGCCGGTGTTTGCCGAGTTGGATGACGCGGTACGAGCGCCCGACGCTGAGACAACGCCAGTCGCTGTTGAGCCATCTGAATTAACGACGGTTGCGCTGGAAGCTGGCCTGGATGCTGAGGCGCTGGCTCCGGTTGTGACGATCGAGTCATTGCTGCTTGAGTTGACCGAAACCTCGCTGAACAAAACGATCCCGGTGCTGGAGCAACTGCATGACCTGGGCGGCAAGGAGATACTGCCGCTGTTCAAAACCCTGCTCGCCGGGGATCTCTACTACGTGAAAGCAACACGCCAGGTGGTCGGCAAGATCGAGACCAAGGGCGAAACCGAATATAAAGACCCGCTGACCAGTGTTCTGGTCTCAGACCTGGGCAAGCGTGATGTGAAAAAGATTCGGGTAAATAACCGCTTGCGCAACTATTTGAATGGCGTGATAGCCCGGATTCGTTTGTCGTCCGAACGGGCTGAAGTACGCGAGACGGCGGTGAAAAACCTGCTGTCGGAGCTGGATGCCGATACCATCGTGACGATTCAGGCAGCGCGTCAGCATGAAACCGTAGCATCAGTTCAAGAAATCATGGATCTGGCGCTGGCCATGTATCAGCTGGAAAGTTCGACACAACAAGCCGATCAACTGGCGGCCATTGAAGCCATTGGTGGCAGTCTGGAAGGTGATGCCCGCAACGTTCTGCGTTACTTCGCGGATATGGCAACGGATCACAGTGACTACAACCCGGTGGTCAGTAAGGCAGCGGCGAAGGCGCTGGACCGTATTCAGGAACGGGTGGAACTGTACGGTTTTGTTGACCAGTTGTTTTTTGGCCTGAGCCTTGGCTCGGTCTTGCTGCTGGCGGCGATTGGTCTGGCCATTACCTTCGGGGTTATGGGGGTGATCAATATGGCCCATGGTGAAATGATCATGCTGGGGGCTTATACGACGTATGTGATTCAGCTGATCATGCCCAACCTGATCGATTATTCACTGTGGGTGGCGATCCCGGCTGCCTTTATTGTATCGGGTCTGATGGGCGTCCTGATTGAGCGGCTGGTCATTCGCCATTTGCACGGTCGCCCATTGGAAACCCTGCTGGCGACTTTCGGGATCAGCCTGATCCTGCAGCAGCTGGTGCGTACGATTTTCTCGCCGCTGAACCGGCAGGTGGCATCTCCTGAGTGGATGAGTGGCTCGGTCGAGATCAACCCGGTGTTGTCGCTGACCCTGAATCGTTTGTACATTCTGGCGTTTGCGTTGTTGGTGTTTTTTGCCCTGCAACTGATCTTGAAGAAAACCAATCTGGGCCTGAATGTTCGGGCGGTCTCGCAGAATCGTTCCATGGCCCGGGCCATGGGGGTGCGCTCCGACCGGGTCGATGCCATGACCTTTGGTCTGGGTTCCGGCATTGCCGGTATTGCCGGGGTGGCGTTGAGCCAGCTGACCAACGTGGGGCCGAACCTGGGCCAGGCGTATATTATTGATTCGTTTATGGTGGTGGTCTTTGGCGGTGTCGGCAATCTGCTCGGCACGCTGGTGGCAGCCTTCTCGCTGGGTATTGCCAACAAGTTTCTGGAACCGGTTACGGGAGCGGTGCTGGCCAGTATCCTGGTGTTGGTCTTTATCATTCTGTTTATCCAGAAACGTCCGAAAGGATTGTTTCCTCAAAAAGGGAGGGCGGCAGAATGAACGCACTTGCTGCTGTATTTCAGACCTTGCTGAAAAACAAGGGTCAGCCTGGTGGTCGGGTCGCCCCCTTTGTGATTCTGCTGCTGGTGGTGACCGTGTTGGCATCGGCGGCCAATTTGCTGGTGCCGGAAACATCGGCATTTCATGTCAGCACCTACACCATTACCTTGTTGGGCAAATACCTCAGCTACGCCATGTTGGCGTTGGCGGTGGATGTGATTTGGGGCTATTGCGGCATTCTCAGTCTTGGCCACGGGGCATTTTTTGCGCTGGGTGGTTATGGCATGGGCATGTACCTGATGCGCCAGATTGGTGATCGCGGGGTTTATGGCAACCCGGAATTACCCGACTTTATGGTGTTCCTCGACTGGAGTGAGTTGCCCTGGTTCTGGCAGGGGATGGATCAGTTCTGGTTTGCCATGCTGATGGCGGTGCTGGTGCCCGGTATTCTGGCGTATGTGTTTGGCTGGTTGGCGTTTCGCTCGCGGGTGACCGGGGTGTATCTGTCGATCATGACCCAGGCGCTGACCTATGCCTTGCTGCTGTCGTTTTTCCGTAACGAAATGGGGTTTGGTGGCAACAATGGCCTGACTGACTTCAAGGATATTCTCGGCTTTGATCTGCAGTCGGACAGCACCCGGGTGGCGCTGTTTCTGATCACGGCATTAATGCTGTCGCTGACACTGATTACCAGTCACTGGATTATGAAGTCGCGGCTTGGCAAGGTGATTGTAGCCATTCGGGATGGCGAATCCCGCGCCCGCTTTATCGGTTATCGCACCGAGCAGTACAAGGTTTGGCTGTTTGTCTATTCCGCAGTGATTGCGGCAATTGCCGGGGCCTTGTATGTGCCTCAGGTGGGTATTATCAACCCCGGAGAGTTTTCCCCCATCAACTCGATTGAGGTGGTGATCTGGGTGGCGGTTGGTGGCCGTGGCACGCTGATTGGTGCGGTTATTGGGGCGTTGCTGGTGAACTACGCCAAGACACGGTTTACGGCCATTATGCCGGATGGCTGGCTGTTTGCGCTGGGTGCACTGTTTGTATTGGTAACGCTGTATTTGCCAAAAGGCTTGATGGGTATTTACGGTCAGCTGCAGCAGCGTTTTGCGACTCGACCCGCCGCGCCTGAAGCATCTGCATCCACCGCGGCAACATCAACACCTGCAACGTCAGCAGCGCCAACAACATCAACGTCGGATTCCAGCGGGGTGTCCTCATGAGTGTGATTGAAACAGTTTCCGATCAGGCCCGGGATGCCTTGCGGCCGGATCAGGTCTGGCCCTTTCTGATGCCGAAGCAGCCAGAGGTCAATGTCTCGCAGCAGATGATTCTGTATGTCGAAGGGGTGAACCTCAGCTTTGACGGTTTCAAGGCCTTGAATAACCTCAATCTGTACGTCAACGATGGTGAGTTGCGTTGCCTGATTGGTGCCAACGGGGCCGGTAAAACCACCATGATGGATGTGATTACCGGCAAGACCCAACCGGACTCCGGTACGGTGTATTTTGGCAGCAATCATAATTTGCTGAACCGCTCGGAAGCGGAAATTGCCGAACTGGGCATTGGTCGCAAGTTCCAGAAACCGACGGTGTTTGAAGCACACAGCGTATTCGACAACCTGGAGCTGTCGCTGAAGTCCAACAAGGGGGTGTTGCCCACGCTGTTTGCCCGTCTCAGTCCGACGGAAATCGGTCGTATCGAAGAAGTGCTGGAAATCATCGGCCTGACGGAACAGCGCTCGATGCTGGCCGGTGCCTTGTCCCACGGTCAGAAGCAATGGCTGGAGATCGGCATGTTGCTGATGGCACAACCCCGGCTGCTGCTGGTGGATGAGCCGGTGGCTGGCATGACCCCGCAGGAAACCGAACGCACCGCTGAGTTGCTGACCTCGCTGGCCGGGAAACACACGGTGATTGTGGTGGAACACGATATGGAATTTGTCCGCAGTATTGCCCGAACCGTGACCGTCTTGCACCAGGGAGCCGTTCTGGCCGAAGGCACCATGGACCAGATTCAGAGCAACCGCGACGTGATTGAAGTGTATCTGGGGGAAGAAGCATGATTGCCATTAACAAGGTCAACCAACTGTATGGCGGCACCCAGATTTTGTGGGATCTCGATCTGGCGATCGAGCAAGGCTCCTGTACCTGCATTATGGGGCGTAATGGAGTCGGCAAAACCACACTGCTGAAATGCCTGATGGGACTATTGCCGATTTCGAATGGTGAAATCCTGCTCGACGGTGAGCCGCTGCACAAGAAAAATGCCGAAGCCCGGGCCGTGGCCGGCATTGGTTACGTGCCGCAAGGACGGGATATTTTCCCGATGCTGTCGGTGGAAGAAAACCTGCGGATTGGTCTGCCCATTCGCAAGCAGCGGTTAAAAATGCTGGGGCGTGAGGATGATTCGGCCGAGATTCCGGAAAAAATCTTTACCCTGTTTCCAGTCTTGAAAGAAATGCTGCACCGCCGTGGCGGTGACCTTTCCGGTGGTCAGCAGCAGCAGCTGGCTATCGGGCGGGCACTGGTGATCGAACCCAATGTCCTGATTCTGGATGAACCCAACGAAGGCATTCAGCCCAATATCGTCCGTCAGATTGGTGATGTCATCCTCAAGCTGAACGAAGAAGAAGGGCTGACGGTAATTCTGGTTGAGCAGAAACTCGGTTTTGCGCGCCGGGTCGGTAAAGAGTTCCGGCTGATGGAAAAGGGCCGGGTTGTTGCAAGTGACAAGATGGCCAATTTGAACGATGCCCTGATTCGACAATATCTGGCAGTATGATGGCAAGCAACCCTCGCTTATTGGCATAACAGATCAAGGAGTACGCGGCATGAATATGCCGGTTAAAGAGCCAGCGTCAGTCCCTCCAGCGGAGCCATCCCGCTGGAACGCATCACTGGCGTTAGGCATCAGCCGAACCGCGCGCGGCTCGGTGTTAAAAAGCAACGTCCATCACGGGCCGTTGTATGTGCAAAAGCCGTTTTACCCGGAAGGGCGCGAGCTGGCGCATGTGTATTTGCTGCATCCTCCCGGTGGTATGGTCTCAGGGGATACGCTGGCCATCAGCGCCAGTCTTGGCCCAGCGGCGTCAGCGTTGATCACCACTCCCGGTGCCGGTCGGGCCTACAAGGCCCGTGCTGATAAAACCTTGCAACGACAAACCCTTCGCTTTGAACTGGCCGAACAGGCAACACTGGAATGGCTGCCGCTGGAGAGCATCATTTATCCGGGGGCCAATACGCGTCTGGATACCGATGTTTACCTGTCAGCCGGGGCAAGTTATATCGGTTGGGATGTCACCAGTCTGGGATTACCGGCTTCAAGCCAACCGTTCAGCGCCGACAGTTCATTCACCCAGAATCTCAATCTGTTCCGTGATGGTCGGCTGGTGCTGCGAGAACGCCTGGTGGTGGATGGCCAGCAAGGTCTCTACGCCGCCATGACCGGACTGCAATCCATGCCCATCAGCGGCATGATGGTGGCCGGGCCGTTTTTATCGGACGGCAGCCCCGGCCAACCCGATGGCCAGGCCTTGCTGACCGAAGAGCATATCCAGCAGTTGCGCGAATTACTGCAACCGGACGGGTCTGGAAAAGCATATCTAACAGGTGTTACTCTTAATCATGATTTTCTGATTATCCGTTATCTTGGTCATTGCTCGGAACAAGGGCGCTCACTGTTTACCCGCTGCTGGCAAGAAATCCGCCCGTTGCTGACAGGGCGCAATGCCTGCGCCCCACGAATCTGGGCCACCTGACCGGCGGCTCCAACCTGAATAATACGACCAACATCAAAGAGGTCCGGCATGGAACTACTGCCAAGAGAAAAAGACAAGCTGTTGATATTTACTGCCGCCTTGCTGGCTGAACGACGCCTGAATCGTGGCTTGAAACTGAACTACCCGGAAGCCATGGCCTATATCACCATGGAAATTGTTGAAGGGGCGCGTGACGGTAAAACCGTGGCTGAACTGATGAGTTATGGCAAAACCCTGCTCAGCAGTGATCAGGTGATGGACGGGGTACCTGAGCTGATCCATGAAGTGCAGGTAGAAGCCACCTTTCCGGATGGCACCAAGTTGGTCACTGTGCACGAGCCTATTTGCTAGATTGTCCGGCGGGTGATCCGTCGTGGCCGTCGTCAGTCACCGGGCATACCGGGCTGGCGCAAAGCATCCAGCAAGAACACGTTTAAACCCCATTACAGGGAGACACTCCATGTTTATACCAGGTGAAGTACAAGCTGCCAGCGGCGAAATCGAACTGAACGCTGGCCGTAAAACCCTGACCGTCCGGGTGGAAAACACCGGGGACCGCCCGATTCAGGTTGGCTCCCATTATCATTTTGCCGAAACCAATCCGGCACTCAGCTTTGATCGTGAGGCCGCACTGGGATTCCATCTCAATATTGCTTCTGGAACGGCGGTCCGGTTTGAGCCGGGTCAAGGGCGTGAAGTGGAACTGGTGGAGTTTGCGGGCAAGCGTGAAATCTATGGCTTCCGTGGTGATGTCATGGGCAAGTTGCCCGCTGCTGCTGCCGCTGACGAGAGCACCGTCTCGGTAAAAATGGATCGCACCGCTTACGCCCAGATGTTTGGTCCTACCGTGGGCGACAAGGTACGCCTGGGTGATACCGACCTGTGGATCGAAGTGGAGCAGGATTTCACGGTTTATGGTGACGAAGTCAAATTTGGCGGTGGCAAGGTTATCCGTGACGGCATGGGCCAGAGCCAGGCGCTGAATAATCCCCCCGAAGGTGAGCCCGCCATGGATCTGGTGATTACCAACGCACTGGTGCTGGATCATTGGGGGATTGTCAAAGGTGACGTCGGCATCAAGAACGGTCGTATTGTCAAAGTCGGCAAGGCCGGTAATCCGGATATTCAGGACAGTGTCGATATTATCGTTGGCCCCGGTACGGAAGTGATCGCCGGAGAAGGCTCGATCCTGACCGCAGGGGGCATCGATGCCCATATTCACTTTATTTGTCCGCAACAGATTGAAGAAGCATTGATGAGCGGCGTTACCACCATGATCGGTGGTGGTACTGGCCCGGCCACTGGCACCAATGCCACAACCTGTACGCCGGGGCCATGGTATCTGGCCAAAATGATCCAGAGCACTGATGATATGCCGATGAACCTCGGCTTTCTGGGCAAGGGTAACGCCAGCCTGCCAGACGCCCTGGAAGAACAGCTGCAAGCCGGCGCCTGTGGCCTGAAGCTGCACGAAGACTGGGGCACCACCCCTGCGGCCATCGACTGTTGCCTGGGCGTGGCGGAGCAATACGATGTACAGGTGGCGATTCACACCGACACCCTGAATGAATCCGGTTTTGTCGACGACACCATCGGAGCGTTCAAGGATCGGGTGATTCATACCTATCACACCGAAGGTGCCGGGGGCGGTCACGCACCGGATATTATCCGTGCCTGTTCCTACCCGAATGTATTGCCGTCCTCCACCAACCCGACCCGGCCCTATACCGTAAACACGGTGGATGAGCATCTGGACATGCTGATGGTTTGTCACCATCTGGATACCTCGATTCCGGAAGACGTTGCCTTTGCTGATTCACGTATCCGCAAGGAAACCATCGCAGCGGAAGATATCTTTCACGATCGCGGTGCCTTTTCGATGATCTCGTCCGACTCCCAGGCCATGGGACGAGTCGGCGAAGTGGTCACACGCACCTGGCAAACCGCCCATAAAATGAAGCAGCAGTTTGGTTTTCTGGAAGAAGACCAGGCGCAAGGGAATGACAACTTCCGTGCCCGTCGCTATATCGCCAAGTACACCATCAACCCGGCGATTACCCACGGCATCTCCCACGAAGTGGGTTCGATTGAACCGGGTAAACTGGCGGATCTGGTGTTGTGGAAGCCGGCTTTTTTTGGCGTCAAACCTTCCATGATCATCAAGGGCGGCATGATTGCGGCGGCACAAATGGGTGATCCGAACGCGTCGATACCGACTCCACAACCAGTGCATTACCGGCCGATGTTTGGTGCCCATGGTTCGGCGGCGGCCAAAACCTCGTTCACCATGGTGTCCCAGGCGGCGCTGGATAATGGCCTGAAAGAGCAACTGGGCATCAAGCGCGAGCTGGTGGCCTGTAAAAATACCCGCAACATTCGCAAAAGCGATATGGTGCACAACAGCTGGCAGCCGAATATCACCGTCGACCCGCAAACCTATGAAGTGCGTGCCGACGGCGAGCTGTTAACCTGTGAACCGGCAACCGAACTGCCTTTGGCGCAGTTGTATTGCCTGTTCTGAGTGAATTTGGAGAACACAATGCTGGAAGTTTACGAACGCCTTGGCCTTGAGGCCGCCGGCCCGATTTACGCCACGGTTTGCCTGACGCATGAGCAGCGCGACCGTGGGCGTTTACGCCTGGTCAGCACAGACGGTGAAGAAGTGCGGGTGTTTCTGGAACGTGGCAAGCCGCTGCTGGTTGGCGAGTTTCTGAAAACGCAATGCGGCAAAATAGTACAGATTGATGGTGCAGTCGAAGCCGTTGCAGAAGCAACGTGTGATGACTGGCGCACTTTTTCCCGGGCCTGTTATCACCTGGGTAATCGCCATGTGAAATTGCAAGTCGGGGAGCGCTGGCTGCGTATTACACCGGATCATGTGTTGGAAGAAATGCTGGTATTACTCGGCCTGACGGTCAGTGCGACCGAGGCTGTTTTTGTGCCGGAATCGGGGGCTTATGCCAACGGCGGTCATGGCGGTCATTCACACGGTCACGACCATGATCACAGCCACAGCCATGATGACGATCACGACCATTCACAAGGTCACGGCCACTCCCACGGGCATGCCGATGGCCATCATCACTGAAGCGGCCGCCGGGGCCACCTTGAGTGACGCCGGTCTGATCCGCTTGATGCAGCTGTGCTCGGTCAGTTTGCCGGTGGGCGGGTATGCGTTTTCCCACGGCATGGAATACGCCATTGAGGCGGGCTGGATTCGCAACGCCGATCAGGTCAGTCAATGGGTGAGCGAGCAGCTGGTATACAGCCTGGCGACCACGGATGTGCCGGTCTTGCGGCGGTGTATGGCCGCCATTGACGCGAATGACCCGGCAGAATTACAGCGCCTGAATGACTTGCTGCTGGCCTGTCGGGAAACCCGTGAATTGCGGCTGACCGATACCGCCATGGGAGAAGCCTTGCACCGTCTGCTGACCAGCCTGAATATGGATCTGCCTTTTGCCAAAGGAGAGCCGGTCAGTTTTGTCTGCCTGTTTGCGCTGGCGGCTGGTGGATGGGGAATTCCTTATCGGTCGGCAGCGCTGGGATTGTTATGGTCCTGGCTGGAAAACCAGATTGCCGCAGCAACCAAGCTAGTGCCTTTGGGGCAAACCCAGGCCCAGCAACTGCTGGGTGCCTTACAGCCGGCGTTACAACAGGCATTGGATCGAGCCGACACCATCGACGACGATGGGATAGGAGCAGGCTTGCCCGCTCTGGCGATTGTCAGTTCTCAACATGAACATATGTACTCACGCCTGTTTCGCTCCTGAACGAGTCGAACGGCGTTAAAAAGACAAGGGGATTTGTATGTCGAAACCAAAACAGACATTACGCGTAGGCGTAGGCGGCCCGGTTGGCTCAGGCAAGACGGCGCTGCTGCGTTCGTTGTGTACCGCGATGCGTGACCATTACGATATTGCCGTGGTGACCAACGATATTTACACCAAGGAAGACGCAAAA
The DNA here is from genome assembly GCF_030689025.1 of Oceanobacter sp. 1_MG-2023. Classification (GTDB taxonomy): domain Bacteria; phylum Pseudomonadota; class Gammaproteobacteria; order Pseudomonadales; family Oceanobacteraceae; genus Oceanobacter. The sequence continues at coordinate 13,293 of NZ_JAUYWA010000019.1, read as the reverse complement.
TTCCTTACCGAAAACGAGGCGCTCAGCTCGGATCGTATTCTTGGGGTTGAAACCGGCGGCTGCCCGCACACCGCCATTCGTGAAGATGCTTCCATGAACCTGGCAGCCATTGACCAGCTGCTGGAGCGCCACGGTGCGCTGGATGTGGTGTTTGTCGAAAGTGGTGGCGATAACCTCAGTGCGACCTTCAGCCCGGAGCTGTCGGACTTGACGATCTACGTGATTGACGTGTCGGCGGGGGACAAGATTCCTCGCAAAGGTGGCCCGGGCATTACCAAATCGGACTTGTTGATCATCAACAAAACCGATCTGGCACCTCTGGTTGGTGCTTCTCTGGAAGTCATGGATCGTGATGCCAGGAAAATGCGTGGCACCCGGCCATTTGTATTCTCCAACCTGAAACAGGCCCAGGGTCTGGATGACATCATTCACTTTATTGTGACCGAAGGCATGCTGGAGCCAAAAGAGATTCCACCTGCCAAAGCAGTGGTGTAAGCGACAACATTGTTTGCACGACGCTGGCGCGACTGAAACATTACACGACGAAAGATTAAGAGATTAAACAACTCTTGTTGAACGAACGACATCAAGGAAACCGCTATGAAACCTATTTTTAAAACTGCCCTCACGGCGTCCATGACTGTTGCGGCACTGGTGCCAACGGTAGCCATGGCGCATACCGGTCACGAAACCTCGGGTCTGATGGCGGGTCTGAGCCATCCGTTTACCGGGCTGGATCACCTGTTGGCCATGGTGGCAGTCGGCCTGTGGGCAGCCCAAATGGGCGGGAAAGCCATCTGGCAACTGCCATTGGCGTTTATCGCGACCATGGCGTTGGGCGCTGGCCTGTCGATGGCAGGCATGACCGTCCCCTTTGTGGAAAGCGGTATTCTGGCGTCGGTGATCGCCGCCGGTTTGTTGGTGGCTTTTGCAGCCCGCTTTAATCTGCTGCTGTGCACTGCCCTGACGGCGGCCATGGCGATGTTTCACGGTGTTGCTCACGGTGCCGAAATGCCACTTGCGGCTAGCGGTGTGGGCTATATGAGCGGCTTTATGCTGGCTACGCTGGTCTTGCATCTGGCTGGTATCGCCCTGATCAAGGCCGGTAAACCTGCACTTGCTACCCTGGTGGCTCGTGTTGCGGGTGGTTCTATCGCTGCCGGTGGTCTGGTGCTGGCGGTGATGTAATCACGCCGCTTGTGCTGTTTTCAGGTTCCCATGCCGATCTTTGGTATGGGAGCCTGGCGCCTGAGCGAAACGGTTTTATGCTGCAGGCAGGGTTCAGGGCTGGTTAAGCCGTTGCAACATCGGTTGCAGTTGCTCTTCGTAACGCCGCCACTGCGCTACCCGGCTGTTTGATAGCGGCTGGCGTACCTGGGTCGCCGACAGGGTACGGACACTGCGCTTGTTGTTATGAAAATTCAGGCAGGCGTCATCCCACGGCAGGCCAACAAAATCCAGCAGTGCCCGGATGGTCGGCTCTGGCTCGGCAATCAGGGCTTCATACTCCATAACAAAAATATCGGCTCCGGTGTTCTGCCAGTGCTGAATCAGCTTGTCGCTGGCGTTCCAAATATCGGCCAACTCTTCCTGCTGGTAGGTGAAGTACATGCCTTCGGAGAAAAACTGGCGGTAACAGCCCCACAAATTGTCCATCGGGTGACGTCGGCAGACCACCATCCTGGCCTCTGGCAAGGCCTGACGAATCACGCCGATCGCCTTGTAGTTTTGCAGGTTTTTGTCGGTAAACCAGCCGCTGCCTTGCAGTGCTCTGGTGCTTTTGCGGTAGGCGCTGCCAATGGCTTGCCAGCCTTCCTGTGGCATATCGGCGCCCCAGTCCGGAAAGCTTTTCCGAATGCCTCGACGGGTCAGGTATTGACCACAGGCCAATGGCAGGTCGTTAAGTTCGTCGCCAGCAGTCACACTGGGGTGGCTGGACAAAATGTGTTCGGTCAGTGTGGTGCCACTACGGGGCAAGCCACAGATAAAGACCGGTATCACATCGCTTGCCGGGTCTGCGGAAGGAGAAAGACGCGCAAGGTGCGAGGCAGGAAAGGCGCTGATGGTTTTTTCGATCTGGTTGAGTTCGGCCTGATGCTGGTATGGCACTAACGAGCGATAGAGGTCGGCACCCGCTTTGATATTGTCGAACTGGCGGGCATATTCCTGGGCTGCCTCATCACTGCGACTGAGGGCGTAATACACCATTACCCGCTGTCTCGGGGGGAGATTGTCGCCGCTCGCCAGCGCCGCATAACCCTGATATTCCTGCTCTGGCAAGACACCGATCATGTCGGAACGGTTCCAGATGGCATTGGCATTACCGGGCTGCAGCGCCAGACAGCGGTTAAAGCTGGCAAGTGCATCATCACTGCGGCCTGTTTCTTTCAGAATAACACCACGGTGGTTGTGCAATTCTGCCAGTGCCGGTTCCAGCTTGATGGCTTTGTCGATCAGCTGTAAGGCACTCTGGTGTTGCTGGGTCAGCCTCATGGCCTGGGACAGGTTGGTCAGGGCCGGAATAAAACGGGGTTTGCTGCTCAGGCAGCGCTGCGCTTCATGAATCAGGCCTTGCTGGTCTCCGGTTTTATTGAGGGTGGCAAACAGCAGCATCCAGGCATCGGCAAAACCGGGCAGTTGTTGCGTGACCTGTTTGAGCAGATCCAGTGCGGGCAAGGGCTGGCCACTGCCTGACCAGCGTTGTGCCAGTCCCATGGCTTCCTGTGCTGGCAGGGTGCGTTGGCCTTGTCCGGGCAACTGGATGCTGACCGGTTTCAGAGCGGCCTTGTTTGCCTTGCCGGTTTTGCTGTTTTTTGTTGCTGTTTTTTTAACCACGCCAGTATTCGCCTTTCGTAAACACCATCAATTGGTCGGTGGATTATGCCTGAATGAATCACACGGAGCATTTGCCGCCTTTGGCAGCCGGGGTTATCGTTACACTTTCAAGCCAAGGTTACAGGCGCTCACCATGAGCCATATTTTTACTTTTGAACTGTGCGATTACCTGCCAGAGCAACATGATCAAGCACCTCGTTATCTGCTGGTGAGTGAGGGACAGTTATTATCGGGTATCGAGGCACAACTGACGCTGTATGCTGATGAGGAGGCGCAGCGCTTGTCTGGAATGGCCGATCTGCCCATCCAGGATCAGGCCATTTATGTCGGCATCGCCAACGGCAAGACACCGTGTTTTGTGGTTGAGCTGGCACAGCCGACCGCCTCTTCGCAACATCAGTGGCTGTCTCCCCGGGTGCTGATGGCCATTGCCTCTGCGGCGGAATATCTGGCTCTGGCGCGGGCGTTGCAGTTGTGCATCTGGGTTCGCGAGCATCGCTTTTGTGGGCTGTGCGGACAACCCACCCAGCGGCACCGGGTTGAGCGGGCAATGACGTGTGAGCCGTGCAACAAAATGTATTATCCGCGTATTTCACCCTGCATGATTACCATTGTGATCAAGGGAGAATATTGCCTGCTGGCGCATCACACCCGTTACAAAACCAATTTTTACAGCACATTGGCAGGGTTTATCGAAGCCGGTGAATCGATCGAAGATGCGGTACACCGTGAGGTCAAGGAAGAAGTTGGCGTGCGGGTGCAGGATCTTGAATACTTTGGTAGCCAGAGCTGGCCTTTTCCGGGCCAACTGATGGTCGGGTTTATCAGCCGTTACGCCAGTGGCGAGATTGTGATCGATGATGATGAAATATCGGATGCCCAATGGTTTCACTACACCAACTTGCCAGAAATCCCGCCACCGATGTCTATTTCCGGTCAACTGATCCAGACCTTTGTTGACCGCTGTCGGCAAGGGACGGTATGACCGAACGTGAAAAAATGCTGGCCGGTTTGCCTTATAACGCCTGGGATAACGAGCTGCTGCAAGCACGCCTGTTGGCCAAATCGGTTTGTCATGCCTTTAACCAGGCCGATCCTCGCCAGCCTGCGGCTCGTATGGCATTACTGGATGGCTTGCTGACCTTGCATGGCAGTGCCTATATCGAGCCTAATTTCTTTTGTGATTATGGGGTGAATATCGAGATCGGTGATCATTTTTACGCCAATCATAATCTCACGATTCTGGATGTTTGCCCGGTAATAATCGCTGAACACGTGATGATGGGGCCGGGCTGTATGATCGCAACGGCCAAACACCCGTTAGACCCTGTTGAACGAGAGACGATCGAATCCGGCGCGCCGGTTGTGATTGGGCACCATGTCTGGCTTGGTGGCAATGTGTCGGTATTGCCCGGAGTAACGATTGGTGACCGTTGTGTCATTGGGGCTGGCAGTGTGGTGAACCGGGATATTCCCGCCGGTGCTGTGGCAGCCGGTAACCCGGCACGGGTAATTCGTATGTTATAAGCCAATGTGTTCGGTCAGTATCAGCAACCGGCGCGATCAACAGACGTTACCAACAGACGTTATTCATAAAGGGCAAAGCCATGAATCAGCACGGCAAACTGAACTACGTAGAAATGGCAGCCAGTAATCTGGAAGCCACCAAGGCATTTTTTAACGCTGTCTTTGGCTGGCAGTTTATTGACTACGGCCCGGATTACACTGCGTTTGCCGACGCAGGACTCGACGGCGGATTTTATCGGGCGGAGCTGGCCTCCCGAGTGGAGCAAGGCGGTGCGCTATTGGTATTTTTCAGTAACCATCTGGAAGAGACTCTGGCGGCGGTTGAGCAAGCTGGTGGGGTGATTATTCAGCCGATATTTACTTTCCCGGGGGGCCGCCGTTTTCATTTTACCGAACCCAGTGGTAATGAATTGGCCGTGTGGTCTGAATAGCAGTCAGGCTAGTGCCTGTTAATGGAATTGGAAATCAAGATGACTGACCCGGTGACGACTGTCATACCATCAGAGCGGACGGTGCAAGGGACAGACCTCGGAGAACCCTCGCCGCGGCTGTGTCCCTTGTGTGCCAGGGATAATGAATGCGCCGTGGCCAACCAGCGGGATGCGGCGCAGTGCTGGTGTATGACAGCGACCTTCCCGCCGCAATTGCTGGAACAAAATCGTGATTCTGCCGGACAACGGTGTATTTGCGTGCAGTGCCTGAACGCGTTTGATATTACAACGGTGCCACGGCCGTAGGGCCGGAATCACGATGCCGGGGCGCCCTCCATGGCAGCCCTTCGTGGTCTCAAATATCAATCAAACCAGTGACGGGTACGGTTGGCGAACCAGACCAGCGACAGCATCACCGGCACTTCCACCAAGACACCGACCACGGTGGCCAGAGCGGCTCCGGAATGCAGGCCAAACAGTGAAATCGCGACGGCAACGGCCAGCTCAAAGAAGTTGGACGAGCCAATCATACTGGCGGGTGCAGCTACGTTGTGTGCCAGTTTCATCCGTTTGGCGGCGAAGTAGCTCAAGGCAAAGATGCCGTAGGTCTGAATTAACAGCGGAATGGCAATCAGGCCGATAACCAGGGGTTTTTCCAGCAGGGTTTCGGCCTGAAAACCAAACAGCAAAATCACTGTGGTCAGCAAGCCAACGATCGACCAGGGTTTCAGAGCGGCAACAAAACTGTTCAGGCGCTGGTGATCGTTTCCCCGGTCAAGTTTCTTGCGGGTCAGGGCACCGGCAATCAATGGCAAAACAACGTATAACAGGACGGAAATCAGCAGGGTTTCCCATGGCACCTGAATATCACTGATCCCCAGCAAAAAAGCGGTAATCGGTGCAAAGGCAAAAATCATGATGATGTCGTTGATCGAGACTTGAACCAATGTGTAATTGGCGTCGCCCCGTGTCAGTTGGCTCCAGACAAACACCATCGCGGTGCAGGGAGCAACCCCGAGCAGGATCATCCCGGCAATATACTCTTCTGCGGATTGTGGATCGACCCAGCCGGCAAACAAGACCTTGAAGAACAACCAGCCCAGCATTGCCATGGTGAAAGGCTTGATCAGCCAGTTGACGACCAGTGTCAGGGCCAGGCCTTTGGGTTTTTTGCCCACGTCTTTCAGTGAGCTGAAATCGATCTGGATCATCATGGGATAGATCATCAGCCAGATCAGCACGGCCACAACCAGGTTTACATGGGCGTATTCCCATGTGGCGATCAGGGTAAACACCGTCGGCAGCAGATTGCCAAGCAGTACGCCTGCCGCAATACACAAGGCGACCCACACCGATAGATAACGTTCAAACAGTCCCATGCTGGTTTGCTCCTAGATAGATCGTTGATTGACGCGTTGCATCAGTGCCTCGGCACTTTCTACCCGCTCGGAATACCGGTCGACCAGATAGGCGCTGTTATGGCGGGTGAGCAGGGTAAATTTCATCAGCTCTTCCATCACATCGACGATGCGGTTGTAGTAGCCAGATGGTTTCATGCGATTGTTGTCGTCGAACTCCATAAAGGCCTTGGCCACCGAAGACTGGTTCGGGATGGTGATCATGCGCATCCAGCGGCCGAGCACGCGCAGCTGGTTGACGGCATTAAACGACTGCGAGCCACCTTCGACCTGCATCACGGCCAGGGTTTTGCCCTGGGTCGGCCGCACTGCGCCCATCGACAGGGGTACCCAGTCAATCTGGGTTTTCATGATGCCGGTGATCGAACCATGGCGTTCCGGTGAACACCAGACTTGTCCTTCCGACCAGACAACCAGTTCGCGTAATTCCTTGACCTTGGGATGCTGATCATCGGCATCGTCCGGTAGTGGTAATCCGGATGGATTAAAAATACGGACTTCGCCGCCCATATGGACCAGCAGCCGGGCGCATTCTTCAATAACCAGACGGCTGAAAGAGCGGTCGCGCAAGGAACCGTACAGCAGCAAGAAACGCGGCTTATGCTCCGGCCCCGCAAGGCTGAATGACGCTGGCTTCGGGATTTGGAAGTGATTTTCGTCGAGGTTGGGCAGTGACATATCGTGCAGATCCATTATTTGGCCCCCTGTTGTGCCAGTGCGGCTGGCCACAGGCTTTTATCCAGCCGGGCGATGTCCTGCAGGGCGTCGACGCGTGTTTCGATTTGCTGGATGGTATGGCGAAACGCCGCTGCAATCTCATCATCGCTGCCTTGTAATTTGGACGGATCTTCCAATCCCCAGTGCACCTTGAGGGATTGTCCGAACCAGACCGGGCATGCTTCTCCGGCGGCAGAATCACACACAGTCACTACCAGGTCTGGCGCAAAATCTTCGAGATCATCCCAGGACTGGCTTTGCAGGCCGGTGGTATCCATACCGGCTTCGGCGAGATATTTCAGTGACAGTGGGTGTACTTCTCCGGACGGTTGGCTCCCGGCACTTCTGGCCACCAGCGAGCCGTCAGACTTATGGTTGGTGACGGCTTCCGAAAGAATGCTGCGGCAGCGGTTGTGGGTGCAGATATACAGGATTTTCATGTCAAGCGTCTCCGGTCGTGGTGGCATCGGCAGACAGGCGTTGCAGCGCCTCTGCCAGGTAGTCGGTGTTGTTGGCGAAGGTGATGTGCAAAACATCCCTGGCCCAGGAGGGCATCAGGGGGTGCAGTTGGTAGTACACCCATTGCCCTTGGCGGCGGTCTTTCAAAATGTTGTTCTTGCGCAGTTGCGCCAGATGGCGTGAGATTTTGGGTTGTGATTCGTTCAGGGCGGTCATCAGCTCACAAACGCATAATTCTCCCCGGTCGGCGATCAGCAGCAAGGATTGCAGGCGAGTGTCATCGGCCATGGCTTTGAAAAATTCGACCGGCGTAAACGACGGATCTGGTTTGCTGGCCTTGCTGTTGACCAGCACAAACAGACGGATGCGCTCGCTGATTTCCTGCAAGGTACGGGTGAACGCCAGGGGGTCGTCGCTGGCTTTGGGGTCAGGAAAGTCCCAGGCCATCGTCACTCCGGCGGTTGGCCATTGGCGGCATTCCTGATGTGCCTTGTCGCAGAGCGTAATTACATAATCAAATGACTGCGCGGCAAATTCGGTCAGGTTCTTGGAGCGCAGGCCCACGGTTGGCAAGCCGGCTTTATCCAGTGTCTGGAGTGTTCTGCTATCGATGCCTTCCGGCTGCGTTCCTGCACTGAAGACTTCAAAGTGGTCGCCGGCCATATTGCGCAGTACCACTTCCGCCAGTTGCGAGCGGGCAGAGTTGCCGGTGCAGATAAATAACACTTTCATGATGTGCTGTGTCCTGTGTGAATACGCGCATGCTAACAACCATATATGCGAAATTCCATATATATTTATCGGTCAACGGATTCTTTGGTTTTGAACGTCTGTCTGGGGTGTTTGTTTGGGGTGTCTGTTTTGCTGGCAGGTTTCAGCGCTATTAACAAGACCGCCATTAACAAGACAATCTTTCGGGCTGTCGCTTTCGCTTCAGTGCCACTGATTGGTACATTCAGGCTGTATGATTTGCGACAGCTGAGGCTGCTATTCCACACAAAATCAACAAGTTAGTGACTGGTCTGGCGCTTGCAACAAGGCCTGTAACTGACGTTTTTCAAGTGTTGATTATGAAACTGAACATTCATCGTATTTATGTAGAAGCTCTGGTTGAGCGTTTTCCGACCTTGTCGTATCTGGCTGACCAGCTGCGATTTGGCCATCGGGCTGAGGTGCCATTTGTCCAGCTGACTGTCGAGCAACTGGACTTTCTGGAAACCCTGTATCTGGAAGCCGGGCCGTCGATGGCGGGTCAGGCTGCGCAACTCGCCACTCTGAAGCAGGCCATGGGAACAGCCGGGGAACGTTTTGAGGCGGGTAATCTGGAATTATTGGTGGCGGCGATCACCGAGTATTTATTACAGGATGCCATTCGTGGCTGGCTGTTCCGGGTGGTGACATCGGGGAAACCCATTGCTTATCTGGTCACGCGTATCGACTTTACTCCCCCAGGGGAGGAAGAAACGGGCCGGATTCTGCTGGAATTAAAAGCCAATGCCATGGCCCGCATCGCAACAGAAAATCTGGTGATTCGTGAACGTGATATTGAAGGCCATACGCTGGCCGAAATCTTCGCCAGCAAGGGTTTTCTGAAAGAAACCCCGGCCCTGATGGCGGCCTACGAGGCGTCGTCGAACCGCTATTTTGACTGGCGTTCTGATTACGGCATGCAGTTTTCAGGGGCTGGTACCGGCATTTTTGCGGAAGATCCCGGTGCCAGCCACCGTACCACCGACTGGTCACGCAAAAACCGGGTGGTGCTGTCGTCGGGTGGGGGAACTGCCCGGCTGGTTAATGATGAAGAAGTCCTGAAAGAACGAGAGCTGACGCTGGATGCACCGGGCCAGATTCTGGGCAAGTATTTGCGCAAGGCCGGACGCAGCATGAACTACAACGAGAAGGTCGAGCAGCGGGTCGAAGCCTTGATGGCCAATGTGCCAGAGGATGTCTTCACCCAGCTGCCGGTTCACGGCTATATGCTGATGTTTCACTTGGAGTTGCATCATCATGTCTGGGTGCATGTGGATGATATGTCGCCTTATGTGTATCAACCCGAGTTGAAAGACAAGCTGATTCTGCCCCCTGAACAAACCGATCTGATTGATATTCTGACCGCAGAAATGGATGTGTTGATGGACGATATCGTGGAGGGCAAGTCCGGCGGTACCACAGTGCTGTGTGCCGGGCCGCCCGGGGTGGGTAAAACCCTGACGGCGGAGGTATATTCGGAGATTATCAAACGGCCGTTATATCGGGTACATTCTGGCCAGCTGGGCCTGAATGTAAAGGAAATGGAGCTGGCACTGAAGGACACTCTGACCCGGGCGCAGCGCTGGGGCGCGGTGATGCTGATCGACGAAGCGGATGTCTATATCAAACGCCGGGATGACAATATTGCCGCCAATGCGGTGGTGGGGGTCTTTTTGCGGGTGCTGGAATATTTTAATGGCTTGCTGTTCCTGACCACCAATCGGGTGGAAGATATCGATGAAGCCATCGTCTCGCGCTGTATTGCCCTGATCAAGTACCATCCACCAGAACGGGACGACCGACAAAAAATCTGGGACGTTATGACGCGCCAGTTTGGTCTGGATATCAGCCCGGCATTGCTGGCTACTCTGACGGATGTATTTCCGGCTGCGACCGGGCGGGATATCAAAGGGCTGTCGCGGCTGGTTTCCAAGTATTGTTTGTATAAATCGGTGGCGCCAACGCTGGAAGCGTTTGAGCGCTGCAGTATTTTCCGGGGTATGGATATTGATCACAGCCAGCGCTGATTGCTTGCCAATCTAACGTCAATACCCACCGGGCCGGTGCGATAGGAGTCATCATGTGTGTCTCTGGTGATCGTGGCGGCCTGCGTCCCGTCCATCTGCTTCTCTTTCTTTTCTTTCCCCTGTACGTCATCACCGCGGCTGAAGTGAGTCATCGGCGCCGACCGGCTGTTATGATGCCTTTGTACGGCATATTTCAGTTGCTGGTGGCGATTGGCAGACACTTCATTTTGCGTCGATAGCCGCTGCTGATGGCATAACGGCAGGGGTATTACTTGATGTAAACGCATATAATGGCTGTTATATAGGAAAAACCGCGCTGAGCTGTGCAAATTTAACAGCGTGTGCTAAACGTTTATTAAGAATAATTGTAGCCTGGTCGGTTTGAGCAGGATCGGGTGTAAAAAACTGTTTGGGAGCGGCCGCTCTCGAGTATATGAGGTAATAGATCAATGACTGTAGAAACCCTGGTGTCCGCCGATGGTAAAGAATTAACGATCAAGGTATTTGGCCGTTTTGATTTCAGTGTGCACCAAGCATTTCGGGATGCTTATGATGCGCACCAGCCAGCGGCACTGCGTTATGTACTGGACCTGGCAGGAACCTCTTACCTCGACAGTTCGGCGTTGGGCATGTTGCTGCTGCTGCGTGATCATGCGGGCGGTGATGCAGCAGATATCAGCATTGTGAATTGTAATCAGGATGTGAAAAAGATTTTGACAATCTCCAACTTCGAGCAACTTTTTACTATTCGCTGAGGCGACTGACATGCTGCCAATCCGGATCTTAATTGCCGACGACAACCTGGTCGACCGCAAGATTCTGGGGCGTATCCTCCAGAAGCAGGGGCATGAAGTACTGGATGCCGAAAATGGTGCAGATGCTGTGGCACTGTTCAAGCAAGAATCGCCGGATATCGTGCTGCTGGATGTGATGATGCCGGTGATGGATGGCAAGGAGGCTGCGCGCCAGATCAAGCAGCTGGCTGGCGAAGATATGGTGCCTGTGATCTTTCTGACCTCCATGACCGATGCCTATGGTCTGGCGGACTGTCTGGAAAGTGGTGGCGATGATTTTCTGAACAAGCCTTACAATCCGGTGGTCTTGCAGGCCAAGGTACGCTCTTTCTACCGCATGCGGGAAATGCATCAGACCTTGCAGCAACAGCGCGATACCATTGTTTGCCATAACGAACATCTGATCCAGGAACAGGAAGCAGCCAAAGCGGTATTTGACAATGTGGCCCACCTTGGCTGTCTGTCCGCCCCGAATATCCGTTATCTGATCTCGCCGCTGGCGGTCTTTAATGGTGATGTCCTGCTGGCTGCACGTCAGCCTAACGGCAGTATGAATCTGCTGCTGGGCGATTTTACCGGTCATGGCCTACCGGCAGCCATTGGTGCCTTGCCGTTGGCGGAAATCTTTTATGGTATGACCGCCAAGGGTTTTGGCATTCGCGATATCATTCGTGAAGTGAATCGTAAGATGAATTCGATTTTGCCGGTGGGTTTTTTCTGCTGCGCAGTGATGGTCGAAATGAATTTTGAACGCAAATCCACCAGTATCTGGATGGGCGGCATTCCGGATTGTTATCTGTATCGGGTCGCTGATGCGTCACTGCATACCTTGCGCTCCCAGCACTTGCCTTTGGGAGTGTTCGGTGACAGCCGCTTTGTTGATTCCTTGCAAGAGTACACCATGGAACCGGGCGATCGTTTGTTGCTGTGGTCTGATGGCATTCTTGAAGCGCGTAATCCGGCTGGCGATATGTTCGGGCAGCAACGGCTTGAGGATGCGATCAACTCTGCCGCGGCAGCCGAGATGATTTTTCCAACGATCAAGTCAACACTGGCCGAGTTCCAGAACAACAGCGAACGTGATGATGATATCACCTTGCTGGAGATTCAGATGGTGTTGCCGGACGATATTGCAGTCGACCCTAAAGCGGTTGCGACGACGTCGGATGTTGGGCCAATGGACTGGTCTTTCAGTTACGAACTGGGCCCGGTCAGTCTGCGTAATTTCAACCCCTTGCCTTTGGTGATGCATCTGATGATGGAAGTACCGGGCCTGCGTATGATGAGTGGCCAGCTGTATACCGTTATGGGTGAGCTGTTTGCCAATGCGTTGGAGCATGGGGTGTTGAAGCTGGATTCCACCATGAAACGTTCGCCCGAAGGTTTTATGAAATATTACCAGCAGCGCCAGGAACATCTGGAACAGCTGGAAGATGAGTGGATTCGGATTGATATGGAACATCAGGGCGATGGCGTGACCGGGCAGCTACGGGTCCGCTTTGTTGATAGTGGCGATGGGTTTGATTATCAGTCACTGCAACGAGAAGAGGACTCTGACTTGCTGGAAGTTACCAAGCATCAGTATTCCGGTAGAGGTATCTCTCTGGTGAGTCAGATATGCAAATCGATTACTTATTATGGGAAGGGGAATGAAGTGGAAGCGATTATTCATTGGCCTCACCAGGAGGAGGAGTAGTTCATGACACTACAGGATCATTTTGATGATGAGTCGCTGGACATGTTGCGCGAAGTGATGGAAGAGGAGTTTGATGAGCTGATCACTTTGTTTCTGGATGATTGCGAGAGCCGCTTACCTAAAATGAATGAAGCGCTGGCGCAACAGGATGTGACCGGGCTGGGAGGCCAGGCCCACAGCTTCAAGGGAGCCAGCGGCAATGTGTGTGCCATTCCTCTGTCGGATTGCAATAAAAAGCTGGAAGATATGCTGCGCGACAGAAAAACCGAAGAGGTTGACTGGGAAGAAGCCAGTCGCTTGCTGTCTGCCATCCAACAGGAGTTTATTGCCGTCAAGGCCTGTATCCAGAATAATTTTTGCTGATTATTATCGACCTTGTCGATAAGGCCAGGGTTGATACTCCACGCTCGGCAGGGCACCAGCCGTGTACGGGCTGACAAGCATAACAAACCGGGGCATGCCTGATGGCTTGCCCCTGTTTTCCTCCATGCGAGGGTGTTCATAGTTCTGTGTCACCCATTACTTACAGATCCACGTAGCCGTCGATCCGTCCTTCGAAGTGGATGCACCGCCTCAACCGCATTGGTCGTGTAAATCGCTTTGCGCACCTGTTCCGGGTACTTGAAGTAAACGGAGAGA
>NZ_JAUYWA010000018.1 GCF_030689025.1 Oceanobacter sp. 1_MG-2023 | reverse complement strand
ACATTCAACGACGGCATTTCGCCCGTTGCAGCTGAGGAAAACTTTAAAATACTGTCCGGGATTAGTTGACCACTACACAGACACCTCGTTTATGGTGGCGATATTACCACCTACGTTGGTGTCCGGAATCAGTTGACCTCTACAAAGAAGCTATTCAATATTCTGCACCTGCTCGCGCATCTGTTCTATCAGTACTTTCATCTCAATGGCCGCTTGTGTTGTGGTGGTGGTCAGGGATTTGGAAGACAGGGTGTTAGCCTCGCGATTCAGCTCTTGCATCATAAAATCAAGACGGCGGCCAACAGGCTCTGTGCGTTGCAGGATATTTTGGGTTTCCTGAATGTGGGTGCGCAGTCGGTCGAGTTCTTCGGTAACGTCGGCCTTTTGCGCCAGTATCACCATTTCTTGCTCCAGGCGTTCCGGATTGGCGCTGCCTCTGCGTGCCCCCAGCATATCGGCCAGACGTTGTTGCAGTTGTTGGTGGAGGCTGGTGAGGGCTTCGGGGAGGTGGGCTTCTACGGTCGCGACCAGTGTATCCATGGCAATAAGTCGCTGCTGAATCAGTGATGCCAGGCTGAGGCCTTCCTGGGCGCGGCTGTGGCTGAGGTTGGTCAGGCAGTCGTCAAAGGCTTGCAGGGTGATCTGCTGTATTGCCTGGGTATCTACCGGAGGGGTCTTCATAAGGCCGGGCCACTGCAGGATATCGAGCAGGTTGGCAGGAGCTGCATCGGGGATCTTGGTGGCGATGGTGTCGAGAGTGCGGCTGAGGTTTTCTAACAGCCGTTCGTTAATATTCAGTGCGCTTTGTTGCTGATTTGGTTGTAGTCGTAGCTGGCACTCGACTTTGCCGCGACCCAGCTGTTTCTTTAACCGTTCACGCAGTGCTGGTTCCAGTTCACGAAAGTTGTCGGGCAGGCGTAACTGTGGTTCCAGGTAGCGGTGGTTGACGGATCGAATTTCCCAGACAATCTGCCCAGCGGGAGTGTCAGCCTGTTGGCGGGCAAAGGCTGTCATACTGTAAACCATGGAATTGCTCCGTAAGTGAGTAACCGGTAGAGCGGTGGTGGCCAGATACCCCTGCCATGTCGTTATAATGCCGCCCCATCAAGATATTTTAAGCACAGAAGAGGAAATTGTATGAGACCCAGTGGTCGTGCTCCTGATCAACTCCGCGAAGTTCGTATTACTCGCCATTACACCAAACACGCGGAAGGTTCTGTGCTGGTTGAATGCGGTGATACAAAAGTGATTTGTACCGCCAGTGTGGAAACCAATGTGCCGCCGTTTTTGCGTGGCAAGGGCCAGGGTTGGGTGACGGCGGAGTACGGTATGCTGCCGCGTTCAACCGGTTCGCGCATGATACGTGAAGCCGCCAAGGGCAAGCAGCAGGGCCGTACGGTAGAAATCTCTCGCCTGATTGGCCGCAGCCTGCGTGCTGCTGTGGATATGAAGGCCTTGGGTGAAAATACCATCGCCATCGATTGTGATGTGATCCAGGCCGACGGCGGCACTCGTACGGCGTCGATCACCGGCGCGTGTGTTGCCATGGTGGATGCCATCAACTGGTTGAAGCAAAAGGGCAAACTCAAGGGAGAGCCTCTGAAGCACATGATCGCGGCGGTTTCTGTGGGGGTTTATAAGGGCGAGCCGGTGCTGGATCTGGATTACCCGGAAGACTCCGCCGCTGAAACCGACATGAACGTAATCATGACGTCGAATGGCGGCTTTGTGGAAGTGCAGGGAACTGCTGAAGGTAATACCTTCACCCGCGATGAGCTGAACGCCATGCTGGCATTGGCAGAGAAAGGCATTAATGAGCTGTCTGATCTGCAGATTGCAGCATTGAACGGCTGATCTTGCCTGGGTGGTATATCCACAGGGGAAATCGCCCGAATGGTTTTATTCAGGTGATGACTCTGAAAACACAAAAAAGCCCGCGCACGGTCGCGGGCCTTTTTGTGCCTGGCGTTTGTTGCGCTGCTGCCAGGGCGATTATTCGTCGTCGAATTCGTACTCGATCATCACCGCGGCGTGATCACCAAATTGCAGGCTGTTTTCGATTTTGGCATCGACAACGTATTGGCGAACACCGGGGCTGCAAATCTGGTAGTCCTTGCGCCAGCCATTCTGGTTGCGACGGGCGCATTCGGCATCTGGCCACCAGGTGAACTGGTTTTCGCCAAAATTGGCTTCGCGGAAGGCGTCAACGTAACCGACCGGGCCAAAGATCTGGTCAAACCAGGCGCGTTCTTCCGGCAGGAATCCGGGCTTGTTCTGGTTGGATTGCCAATCGGCCAGGTCGACGGTTTTATGAGCGGCTTCAAAATTGCCGCAAATAATAAACTCGCGACGCTTGCGGCGATTTTTTTGCAAATGCTCCAGAAACGATTTCTGGAAGGCCAGCTTGTCGTCGAGGTTGTTAAAGACATCAACGGATGGAAACAGGATGGAGCCAACACTGACGTGCGGGAAGTCGGCCTGGATATAGCGGCCTTGCATATCGCACTGAGGGAACGCCAGGCCGGTCATGATGGCCTTGGGAACCTCTTTGGTGAGAATGGCAACACCTGAATAGTCATCCGCCTCTGCATCAAAAAAGTAGGCGTTAAAATCTCGCGGGTAAACGACATCGTCAGAAAGCTGATATTCTTTTGCGCGCAGATTCTGGATGGCGACGACATCGGCGTCGGCCATGCTCAGCCATGCATACAGGCCCTTATCTACTGCCTGTTGCAGCCCGTCTACCTGTAAAGTGATAACTCGCATACGTGGTTCCCAACTAGTGAAGCGTGTATCATAACCCATCAATCTAAGTGCGGGTAAACTGAGGCAATATTTGGTTGTGAGTTGTCTCACTTGTTGTACTTGTCTGGTGTCCTGTGAGGCGGTGCATTAGGTCGGTAGCGCTCTGACCTGTACTTGCTTTCCTATTGACTGTCGACCAGTTCCTGCCATTGCATTATTCGTTCCATTTATATTAGTTCCCTTTTCAGGATGCGATATGAAAGCCTATCAACAAGAATTTATCGAATTCGCTATTCAGCAGGGTGTCCTGAAGTTTGGTGAGTTTACGCTAAAGTCGGGTCGAATCAGCCCTTATTTCTTTAATGCCGGGTTGTTTAACAGCGGTTTGACCCTTGCTCGCCTGGGGCGTTTTTACGCTGCCGCACTGGAAGATGCTGGTTTGCAGTACGATGTGGTGTTTGGCCCGGCGTACAAAGGTATTCCTCTGGCGGCAGCCATGACCGTGGCGCTGGCCAATGACTACCAGAAAGACGTGCCTTATGTGTTTAATCGCAAGGAAGCCAAGGCCCATGGCGAAGGCGGTAATCTGGTGGGTGCGCCTTTGGCGGGCCGTGTGGTCATTGTCGACGATGTGATTACTGCTGGAACGGCTATTCGGGAAGTCATGACCCTGATCGCTGGTACTGAGGGTGCAACGGCGGCAGCGGCCTTGATTGCGCTGGATCGCCAGGAGAAAGGCCAGGGTGAGTTGTCTGCGATCCAGGAAGTAGAACGGGACTTCGATATCAAGGTGGCCAGTATCGTGACCCTGAATCAGGTGCTGGACTATGTGGCGACCCAGGATGATCTGAAAAACCACGCGTCTGCTATCGAAGCGTATCGGGCGCAATACGGGGTGTGCTGATGCTGGGATACTTGAACGGTAAACAATGGCTTGCTCGTAGTCGCTTGCTGGTTGCGCTATTGGGTTCTTTGCTGGCATCGGAAGTTGTTGCCGCCAAGTTGTATCGTTTCAAGGTCGATGGTCAGACGGTGCTGCGGGACAGAATACCGGCCGAGCTGGTGGGCCAGGGCTACGAGGTGCTGGGCAGTAACGGTATGGTGCTGGAAGTGGTTGCTCCTGCACCAACAGAAGAAGAGCTGGTTATCCGGCGTGCCAGAGAAGCGGCTGAGCTGCAACGACAAGAGCAAATTGCCCAGCAAAAAGAAGCGGATATCAATCTGCTGCGGTTGTACGAGCAGCCATCGGATGTTGAACGGGCCAGGCTGCGCAAGTCAGAAGAAGTCGCGACCTATATCACCTTGCAGGAACGTCGCCAGCAAGCGTTGGAAGAAAAGCTGCAAGTGGCACAGCAGCAGGCCGAGCGCTTTACCAGTAAGGGTTATCCGGTCCCTGAGGATATTCAGGACGAAGTGGACGAGATCGTTGATGTGATTGCCGACAGCCAACGGGATATCCGGGATCGTCGTGCTGAGTTAGGGCGTATTACCCGGGATTATGCGGAGCAGTATGAGCGCATACGCATTCTGCAGGTTTATCCGCCGGGTACTTTGTACGACGAGGTGGATTTTGACCGGGTTGATCGTTTTATCAAGGCCACTCCTCCCGTCAGCCGCTAGGCCAGCTGGCTTGGCGTCCCTACTGTTGAGTCTTCCGTCCGTTTATTCCGTCTATGCCGTTGCCGTTTATTCAGTAGGTCGGAATGTGCTTTGCCCGCAATAACTGGCTTTGTAACAGCGGCCACTGTTCATCCCAATAGGCGGTGGGTTTCAGGGCAAATTCCGTCCGTACAAACTGACGGATCTTGCCTTCGACCACAGCCGTCAACAAGTTGGCCAGCGCACTGGCCGTGTGCTGTGGCAGCTTGTCTTCACGCAATTCGGCTTCCCGGATGATTTGTCGGAACTGGGTGTCCAGCCGTTCAAAAAACTGCTGGATACGCTGACGCAGGCGTTCGGTTTCTCCCGCCAGGGCATCACCAGACAACAAGCGGCACATGCCGGGGTTGCGTTCAGCAAATGTCAGCAACAGCATGAGGGTGTGCTGGCAGCGCGCTTCAGCGGTGTCGATGTCTTGCAGGATCAGGTTGATACGGCTGAAAATTGTTTCTTCTATAAAAATAATCAGCCCTTCAAACATCTTTGCCTTGCTGGGGAAGTGGCGATACAGCGCCGCTTCTGAGACGCCCACCTCTTTTGCCAGATTGGCGGTGGTGATTCTGGCCCCAGGCTGGGTTTCCAGCATATGCACCAGAGCCTGAAGTATCTGGTCCTTGCGGGATAGCTTGTTTTCCGCCTGTGCCATGAATCCTCCTGTCAGCCTTTGCGGTTGGTAATCAGAGTGCCCACACCTTCATCGGTGAACAGTTCCAGCAGGGTCGAGTGTGCCACGCGTCCATCAATAATATGGGCGCTGGTGACGCCAGCATGGACGGCATCCAGAGCACATTGGATCTTGGGTAACATGCCACCGTAGATGGTACCGTCAGCAATCAGGTCGTCGACTTGCCGGGTAGTCAGACCGGTAAGGATATTGTTCTGCTTGTCCATCAAACCGGCGATATTGGTTAATAGAATCAGTTTTTCGGCCTTGAGTACTTCCGCGACCTTACCGGCAACCAAATCGGCGTTGATGTTGTAGGAGCGACCTTCTGAGTCGACACCAATCGGTGCAATAACCGGAATAAAATCACTGTCATTGAGCATGTCCAACACCTTGGTGTTGATACTGGCGACTTCACCAACGTGGCCGATGTCGATGATTTCCGGTTTTTCCAGATCCGGAGAAGCCCGGGTCACATGCAGCTTGCGAGCGTGCAGCAGCTGGCCATCCTTACCGGTCAGGCCAATGGCATCACCACCGTTCTGGTTGATCAGGTTGACGATGTCTTTGTTGACCAGGCCACCCAGTACCATTTCGACCACATCCATGGTTTCGCTGGTGGTCACGCGCATGCCGTTAACAAAGTGGCTTTCGATATTGAGTTTGGTCAGCAACTCGCCAATTTGTGGCCCGCCGCCGTGCACCACAACCGGGTTGATGCCAACCAGTTTCAGCATCACCATATCGCGGGCAAAGCTGTTTTTCAGATGTTCGTCGATCATGGCATTGCCGCCGTATTTGACAACAATGGTTTTGCCTACAAAGCGTTGCAGGTAGGGCAGGGCCTGACTCAGAACGTTGACGGTTTGGATAGCGTCATCGCGGTTCAGCGGCATGGTGGGGCTCCATCGGGTGCAGGGCAAGGCCGATCACTCAATCGGCCCTGCAGTATGAGTATGGTTCAGGTTATTGGCAATCGGGCAGTATAGCCTGACCCGATTGGCGCTCGCTATGGATGGCTCAGTGGCGGCCAGAGTGGCCAAAACCACCGCTGCCGCGTTCTGTTGCCGTAAAGTCTTCTACTTGCTGGAGCCGGGCTTGTACCACGGGGACCAGCACCAGCTGTGCCAGACGTTCGCCGACATTCAGCGTGAACGGTTCGGTGCCACGATTCCAGCAGGATACCATGAGCGGGCCCTGGTAATCGGAGTCAATCAGACCGACCAGATTGCCCAGTACGATGCCATGTTTGTGGCCCAGGCCTGAGCGCGGCAGCAGCACGGCAGCGAGACCGGGATCATCGATATAAATCGCCATTCCGGTGGGAATCAGTACGGTCTGGCCGGGTTCGATAACCAGGCTGTCGGTTTCGATGCAGGCGCGTAAGTCCAGCCCTGCTGATCCGCTGGTGGCGTATTCTGGCAGTGGAATGGTATCGCCGAGGCGCGGGTCGAGAATTTTGAATTGCAAGGTATGCACTGTAGCGGCTTCCTGTTGGTTTATGAGTGGCATCGGCGGGCTGTTATTGCGCCTTGAGCTGCTGGGCGATCGCTGCGATCAGTTGCCGCGCCAGCAGGGTTTTGTTCATGACGTCAAATTCGGTCGTACCGTGGCGGCTGTACAGCGTGACAGCATTATTTTCGGCACCGAAGCCAATATCCTGACGCGAGACATCGTTGGCAATGATCATATCGAGATTTTTGCGCTCGAGTTTGTCGCGGGCGTAACTGTCGACGTCGTGGGTTTCGGCGGCAAAGCCAACGCTAAACGGCCGTTGTGGATGATGGGCCACGGTGGCGATAATATCGGGGTTCTTGACCAGCGTTAGCTGGATCTCGTCACCGGCTTTCTTGATCTTCTGTTCCGCTACCGCCGCCGGCCGGTAGTCGGCCACGGCGGCGCTGGCAATAAAAACGTCACATTGACCCAGCGTCGCTAATGACGCCGTCAGCATGTCAGTGGCCGATGTGACCGGCACCAGGGTGATCCGCTCGGGTACGGGCAGGCTGACCGGGCCGGAGATCAGTGTAACTTGCGCTCCGGCTTCCAGTGCCGCCTGGGCCAGTGCATAACCCATTTTACCAGAGCTGTGGTTGCTGATGTAACGCACAGGGTCGAGCGCTTCGCGGGTTGGCCCGGCCGTGATGACCACCTGCTTGCCTGCCAGGGTACCACTAACAAAACGGTCGGCCAGTTGTTGGGCAATCGCTTCGGGTTCGAGCATTCGGCCGAGGCCGATATCGCCACAGGCTTGGGCCCCGCTGCCGGGTCCAAACAGAGCCAATGCATCGCCGCGCAGCCGTGCCAATGTCGAGAGATTGTTCTTGGTCGTGGCGGCGGCCCACATTTGCTGATTCATCGCCGGTGCCAGGCAGAGCGGTGCTGAGCTGGCCAGACAGACGGTGGTCAGCAAGTCATCCCCCATACCGGCGGCAAGGCGGGCAATCAGGTCGGCACTGGCCGGTGCAATCAGGATGGTATCAGCCCAGCGTGCCAGTTCGATGTGACCCATACCGGCTTCGGCAGTCTCATCCAGCAAGGCGTGGTGCACCGGATTACCGGAGAGGGCCTGCAGCGTCAGCGGGGTGATAAATTCCATCGCACCAGCGGTCATAATGACTCGAACAGTGGCACCGGCCTTGGTCAGAGTGCGTACCAGTTCGGCGGATTTGTAGGCAGCAATGCCGCCGCTGATACCGAGCAAAATACGTTTGTTGGCTAATTGCAGCATGGAGAGCTCGTCAGTACTGGGGTAAAATTGGCGTCAGTATAACGCACAGGTGAAACGAAGGAGCCTCGTATCATAATGGCACCCGGAAGGTGACGGCACGATGACAGATGCTGTGCCCGTCAGGTGGTTGAATGAGCGAAGCATAACAGCACTGCAAGGAGGCAGATAATGGCAATCAGGGATTGGCCAGAGCAGGAACGTCCACGGGAAAAACTGTTGGCTCAGGGAGCGGCGTCGCTGTCGGATGCCGAGTTGCTGGCGATATTTTTACGCACCGGGGTCAAAGGCAAAAGTGCCGTGGATTTGTCGCGGGAGTTGCTGGCGGAGTTTGGCGGTTTGCGGCCGCTCTTGATGGCAAGTGAAAAGCGTTTTTGCCAGCCTCTGGGGTTGGGGTCGGCCAAGTTTGCGCTGTTACAAGCCGTGCTGGAAATGGCTCGCCGTCATCTGGCGGAGCAGCTGCAAAAAGGTGATGCTCTGACCAGCCCGGAATTGACCCGGCGTTATTTGTCAGCACAGATCCGGGATCTCGATCATGAGGTGTTTGCGTGTCTGTTTCTGGATAACCAGAACCGGGTTATCCAGTACAAGGAGCTGTTTCAGGGCACCATTGATGGTGCGTCGGTGTACCCGCGTGAGGTGGTGAAGCAGGCGCTGGCCTACGGTGCTGCCGCCGTGATCTTTACTCATAATCACCCCTCCGGTGTGGCGGAGCCAAGCCGGGCGGACCGGCATATTACCGACAAGTTGCAGCAGGCTCTGGGGCTGGTGGATATCCGGGTGCTGGACCATATCGTGGTGGGTGATGGCGAAGAAGTGTCCTTTGCCGAGCGAGGCTGGATCTGACCTGAGAGCGACAGGCGCAGGTGTTTCAGGGCGGTAAAACGACGATTTCGGGTCGCCAGGTTCCGTACAAAAAATAAACTTCGGCTTGCGCTGTGTTTGTGGTTTTGGTATAAAGCGCAACTCTTTTCAGCCAGGGCCTATCTGGTGTCGCTTGTAAAAGCGCTCCAAGCCCACGGTTGCTAACGAAATTCAGATTGATCGATACAGTTAAGAATCGGGGCTAGATCCATGTCTAAGGTTTGTCAGGTAACAGGAAAAGGTCCTGTTTCCGGGAATAATGTTTCCCACTCAAATACCAAAACCAAGCGCCGTTTTTTACCCAACTTGCAATATCACCGTTTTTGGGTAGAAAGCGAAAGCCGTTTTGTTCGTCTGCGTGTATCAACTAAAGGTATGCGTATCATCGACAAGAAAGGCATCGATCCGGTGCTGGCCGAGCTGCGTGCTCGCGGCGAGAAATTCTAAGGAGACTGATTATGCCACGCGATAAAATCCGTCTGGTGTCCAGTGCCGGTACCGGTCACTTCTACACTACAGACAAGAACAAGCGCACCATGCCTGAGAAAATGGAAATCAAGAAATTTGATCCCGTTGTTCGCAAGCATGTGATGTACAAGGAAGCCAAGATCAAGTAATTGATTCTTCCTGTACAGGCTTGAAAAACCCGGTTATAGCTTAGGCTATCCGGGTTTTTTTATGTCTGGCGTTTGCTGTCGAGAGCTTTGTGCGCTCTGTTTGCGGTTTATATTTGATACTGTCAGAGCGGCCTCTGCAGGCTGTCTGTTTGCCGCGGTGCCAGAACATCATGCCCAACAACCGTCCAACAACCATGTCAAAACATTATGTTAAAACACTATGCCAGAGCTTCCTGAAGTAGAAACCACTTTGCGGGGTATTACCCCTTACCTGCTCAATCAGACCATTGAGAATGTCGTGGTGCGCCAGTCGCGCTTGCGCTGGCCGGTGGCCGATGAGATATCAGCATTGACGGGCCAGCAGGTGACGGGCTTGAGTCGCCGGGGCAAGTACTTGCTGTTGCAGTTTGACGCCGGGACAGCGGTCTGGCATCTGGGTATGTCGGGGTCGTTGCGACTGGTGAAGGCCGAAGAAGATCCGCGGATTCATGATCATATTGACTGGGTGTTAGGTAACGGCTGGATCTTGCGTTATCACGACCCCAGACGCTTTGGTGCATTGCTATGGCAGGCACCTGATACCGTGTTAAGCCAGATAGCTTCCCTGGGGCCAGAGCCGTTATTGCCCGAGGCGGAGTCGGGGTTATCCGCTGCGTCGCTGTATCAGCGCAGCCGGGGCAAGAAGCAGGCAATCAAGCTGTTTATTATGGATAACCATACCATGGTAGGGGTGGGGAATATTTACGCCAATGAGAGCCTGTTTATGGCGGGTATCCGGCCAACAACTGCAGCAGGCAACATCAGCAAGCCCAGGTTCGAACGCCTGTTGGACTGTATTCGCCAGGTGCTGGGGCAAGCCATTGAGCAGGGGGGTACAACGCTGCGGGATTTCGTCAACAGTGATGGCAATCCCGGTTATTTTGCCCAGCAGTTGCAGGTCTATGGACGAGGTGGCAAGCCGTGTCGGGTGTGTGAGACGACCTTGAAGGAGATTCGTCAGGGTCAGCGGGCAACCGTGTATTGCCCGCTGTGTCAACGCCGCTAGACGGCGATGTGTACCGTCAGCAGACGGTGGGTTAGACGGAAAGGTTACTCAAGGTTGCCACTGTTTTTGCGTTGCTCGACAAAGTACTGCATCAGGTTGCGGGTGGAGTCATCGTGGTCGTTACGCACGTCGCCACTTTGCAGTTCGGGCAGGATATTTTTTGCCAGGGTTTTGCCCAGCTCAACGCCCCATTGGTCAAAAGAACAAATGTCCCAGATGGTGCCGAGGATAAAAATCTTGTGCTCGTAGAGGGCAATCAAGGCACCCAGTGTGCGTGGGTTGAGCTGATCCAGCAGCAGGCTGTTGGTCGGGCGGTTGCCCTGGTGGATCTTATGGGGAATCAGGCGCTCGATATCGGCGCTCGACATGCCCTTGGCGGTCAGGTCCCGACGAATGTCGTCGGCATTGATACCACACATCAGGGCTTCGGTCTGGGCAAAGAAATTGGCCATCAGTTTTTCATGGTGGCCTTCCACGGGAGTGCTGCTTTCGATCGAACCGATAAAGTCAGCCGGTACGACGGTACTGCCCTGGTGCAGGTATTGGTAAAAAGCATGCTGGCCATCAATCCCGAGCTGACCCCAAATAATCGACCCGGTGGTATAAGGAACAATATCGCCGTTACGGTCTACGGATTTGCCGTTGCTTTCCATTTCCGCTTGCTGCAGGTAGGCCGAGAATTTCTGCAATGGCCAGTCGTACGGCAAAATCGCCTGGCTGTGGCGGCCCATGAAGGTGCTGTTCCATAAGGCCGTCAGGGCCAGCCACATGGGGGCGTTGCGCTCTAATGGTTCATTGCGGAAGTGCAGGTCCATATCATGTGCACCCTGCAACAATTCTTCAAACTGTCTGAAGCCGAGATACAGGGCGATGGGCAAGCCAATGGCAGACCATAATGAAAAGCGGCCACCAACCCAATCCCACATCTGGAAGGTGTTTTCCAGTTTGATGCCAAAGGCTTTGACGGCTTCGGCGTTGCTGGAGACGGCAACAAAGTGCTGCGCCACGGCGCGGCTGTCGAACGAGGATGCCATCAGCCAGTTACGGGCGGTCTGGGCATTGGTCATGGTTTCGGCGGTGGTGAAGGTTTTGGACGCCACCACAAACAATACCCGCTCCGGGTTGAGTCCTTTCAGCACATTGGCGATTTCCATGCCATCGACATTGGACACAAAGTGGATCTTGATCTGGTCGTCGGCATAGGGCTTGAGCGCCTGGGTTACCATGCGTGGGCCAAGGTCAGAACCACCAATACCAATGTTGACCACATCGGTAATGCGTTTGCCGGAATGGCCGCGCCAGCGGCCCTTGCGAACGGCATTAACAAACACCCGGATACGCTTGAGTTCATGCTCAATGACAGGCATGACATCTTCACCATCGACATACACCGGCGAATGCCCACGATTACGCAAGGCGGTATGCAGCACCGCCCGGTCTTCGGTGACATTGATATGTTCGCCGTTGAACATATCGTCGCGACATTTTTCCAGATCACATTGACGCGCCAATGCCAGCAGGTGCTGGAAGGTTTCGTCGTCGATGGGGTTCTTGGAGATATCCAGCAAGATGTTCTGGACCTTAAGTGAATACTTGTCAAAACGTTCCGGGTCATCAAACAGTGATTGGATCGGGGTTTCAAGTGCTGGTTCGACGCGCTTTTGGAGGGCTTGCCAGGCGGGTAGTTGGGTAACGGCGGACATTGGTATTCCTTGTCTGTCTTACGGTAAACGGATTAAATGAATTGTTATTGATCGTTGTGACAACAAAACGACGCAGGGTACAGGTCGCCATTCTGTTGTCTGTCACAGGTATTGGTTGGGCACGGGTCTTAGCCGCGCAGGTTGCTGGCGCTTCTGGCCAGTTCGCGAATGGCATCCCAGTCTTTGGCTGCAATCAGCTCATCCGGTGTCAGCCAGGTACCGCCGACACACATAACGTTACCAAGGCTCAGGTAATCGTTGGCATTACCGGGACGAATGCCTCCTGTCGGGCAAAAACGCACTTCTGGAAACGGTCCGGCAATGGACTTCAGAATGGCTGTGCCACCGGCGGCAGCGGCGGGAAAGAACTTGAAGCGGCGGTAGCCAAAATCCATCGCCGTCATCATCTCCGAGACCGTCTGGATACCCGGTACCATGGGAATATTGGCAGCAATCGCACCAGCCAGCAGTGCCGGTGTGGCGCCAGGGGTAAAAACAAATTCACTACCGGCGTCAATGGCTGCCTGCAGGTTGGCCGTATTGGTGACGGTACCCGCTCCCACCCGAGCTTCGGGAACGTGTTCAGCAATGGCGCGGATAGCATCCAGTGCGGCGTCACTGCGCAGGGTGATTTCCAGAACCGGCAAACCGCCATCCACCAGTGCTTGAGCCAGGGGTACGGCATCTTCCAGGTGTTCAATCTTTAGAACCGGAATCACCGGTGCCAGAGCGACCAGATCATCAATTTGCGAGATAAACGTAGCGGGATAATTGCTTGTGGTCATAACAACTCCTTGTGCGCGACTGTGAGCCAGGATTGCATCAATCATACAGATTCGATGTGACAAGTGCTGGTATCTGGCCGCCCTGACATATGTGGAAACCCCAGCTATCAGGGGTTCGAGTGATTATTACTGTTTTTATGCAATATACGCTCCCGGAATAGCAGGATGAGTGCTGATACCGACAGTACAATGAATTCATCATATTGCCTCGCTCATCGGGTTGCGCGACTGCCTCCTCTCGACTGTCCAGTTTGCTTGGTGAGTACCGGTTCGGAGGCAATGACGCTTGACGCCCAGCGGGATCAGAATTTTCTTAACGTCGGTGTCTGGTCTTGATAACGGGGCATCATCATGCCGAGATCGGCATTGATGTAGGTCGGATCGGCTACCAGGTAGCGTTTGCCTTCAAACCGCCAGCCGCTGCCGGTGATGGCGCTGTCGGTGGCGTTCATGGCGATGGCGGTGGCAACGTGGCCCGGTAACTCGACAATCAGCACATCAGCATCCAGCAGCTGTTGCGCCAGCCAACCAAACAGAGCAGCGCGGTCTTCGCAGTCGGAGTAAGGGTAGTGCAGGGTTTCCAGCGGGAACAGGTAGTTCTCGCTCTGAAACTGCTCGGCGTCGGTTTCATAACGGAAACCGGTTTGCACCAACCGTAGCAGGTAGTTGATTTTGCTCTGACGGTCGTTCAGTCGGGCCAGTCGAGGCCGTAACTGATCCAGTAATTGCTGGGCCGTAACGGCTGGTAATCCAGCCTGAAAGTAGCCTGGCAGTGCCAGTTGCGGGTAGGTGGCCAGATAAGCGCTGTAGTCGGCAGGGTAACTGACCTGAAGGGATTCAGTCTGGCCTTGCCAGCGAAAGCTGAGCGTTCGTGTTTCTTCGCCGCCACCAGGTACAAAGCGGTATGGATCGCTAAAACCGATGGGGCGTGAGCCCAGTTCATGAGTGCCCTGATAGGTTTTGACGGTCCCCAGTCCCAGTGGTTGCTCGCCGGGTTGAATGGCGTAATAACGCTGCTGGTCAAGCTCAAAATAGGTGACGCCGTAGAGCTTTTCCTGGGCCGGTAGCAGCAGGTGAATTTGCTGGTCGTAGGCGACTCTGGCATCAAAACCGGCTTTGACCAGTAAAAACCAGCAGTTCAGTACCTGACTGTTGGGGTCATCATGCAGGGCGTGAGCAAATTGGCTGAACAGCACGGCGGTAGCCCAGTCGTTTAATTGCCAGTCACTGGCCGCGGCTGTTAGCGCATCGACAAGCGATTGATGTTGACTGCTGGCGAGTTGCTGCCAGTAAGTGGCAATACGTTTGTTATCAGGTCGACCGCTGAATGTCTGTTTGAAACCATCGGGAATCTCGACACTGAGACTGCGTCCATAAAACGTCAGTTGTACGGTATTGGGATTGGCTGGCAATGATTCCGGTGGGATAACCGCGGGCCTGGGTGTCGAAGGGGGTGGTGGCGCCACCACGACGGGTGGCGGGAGCGGTTCACTGGTGGGCCGGGCTGGTTCTGGTGTATCGACCGGGGCCGGGCGGGCAACCGGCAGAGTATCCGGCTTGGGTTCCGGATCTCGTTGTTGTGCCGGTTCAACCTCGACGTCTTTCCAGCGCTGGTTGAGAAAGGTTAGAAAAGCGCGGTCATTTTTATCCAGATAGGACTGATAATTGTCCTGGGTCTGCTGTAACCACTGTTGGTATTCATTGGTTTGTGTCGGGGTGGCGGCCAGTGACCAGGCACTGGTCATCAAGGTGACGACAGCAACAAAGCCGCGTAAACCTTGCTGGAATCTGACGTTCATGGCACTTGCCCTCTCAGTTAAGTTACCTGAGCCGTTGTCGGGGATGGAACCAACACAGCAGAGCGAGGTGAACCTGGCTGCTACTGTGTTGGGCAATCGGTTTATTTCAGTTTGGCGATTTCTTCAGCCAGTTCATCAAAGGATTTTTCGGACTGGAATTTCTGCCACAGCGCCTGATCATTGGCCATGGAGGTTTTCAGGGCCTGTTCCGTTACCTGGGCCATGGTGTCGGCATTCAGACCAACCAGTACCACCATACCGCCGCTTGGGGTCGGCATCTGGCGCAGGATTTTGGAACCAACCAGGGTTTCCTTGGTGATCTGGCGAGTGACAGAGGAATTCACCTTGTCGACGGTTTCGCCATCCCCGGTACCCGTGGTCTCAGCATATTGCTTGATCATGTTCTGGACTTCGATACGCATGGTCTGAGCCAGCTCAACACGAGCAGCAGTGGCCGCCATTTGTTTCATGAAGTTGGGGCCAGCGGCAGTTTTGTCGGCATAACCAACCGCAGTCAGGTCGACACCATCAATCGGTGCGCCACAAACCCATTCCGGTGCTGCCTTGCCCGAACCATCAGCAAAAGCACAGCTGACCGGTTGGGTTTCGATCGACTGGTTGGATGAGCAGCCTGCCATAACCGCGACAGCCGCCGCCATTGCCCAATGTTTAAACGCCATAACGTTCTCCTTGTGATATGAATGGGGTCGCTTTCTGATCAGATAAGCCAACACCCTGAATGGTTCATGCTTTGTAATGTCAATATGACCTGTCTTGCCTGTTGTCCCATGCTACGCCAGCACCATGACAATGTGATTGATCTGGTACGGCAGATCCGCCTGTCAGGACCCGTGTCCGCAGTGATCACCGGCGTGGGCGTGGCCATGGGCCAGTTCTTCGGCGGTGGCATCACGGGTACTGAGGATCGACACCTGAAACGTCAATGTCTTGCCTGCCAGCGGATGGTTGGTATCAACATCGGCCATAAATTTACCAACTTTGACGACCGTCACCTTGCGCGGGCCATGTTCTGTCTGAACTTCTGCAAGCATTCCGGCGCGCCAGCGTTTGGCACCTTGCAGATGTTTTACCGGCACCCGTTGTTGAGCGTCGTCGTGGCGCTGGCCATAGGCCTGATCCGGGGTCAGGGTCAGCAGTAATTCATCCCCTGCAGAGCGGCCATCAAGGGCCGCTTCAAATGCCCCCAGCATCTGTTTTTTGCCGTGCATGTACAGCACTGGCTCGCCATCAAAAGTCGACTCAATCAGTTGGTTCTCGCTATCAGTCATGCGGTAGTGCAATTCAACAACGGTATTGGCAGTAATCATCTTGTTTTCCAGCGTATATTCAATTGTAGAGTATCCGGCTGTCGGTAAAGTCAGGCAACTGTTAAAAAAGCGTCAAAGGTAAGTAAAGGCAGTCCAAGCCAGAAATAACAGTGCGGTAAGCGCAAATGTAATCCGCTTGGCATAGACACTTGATTTCGTGATTGACGGCCCCATCTTTTACCGCTGACCCGAATGTAAGCAGGAAGTACGCTATGACAACGATTGTATCCGTCCGACGTGGTGACCAGGTGGTGATTGCCGGTGATGGCCAGGTATCACTGGGTAATACCGTGATGAAAGGGAATGCACGCAAGGTCCGTCGGCTCTATAACAATAAGGTATTGGCCGGGTTTGCGGGCAGTACCGCGGATGCATTTACCCTGTTTGAAAAATTTGAAGCCCAGCTGCAGCAACATCATGGCCAGCTGACGCGTGCCGCCGTCGAGCTGGCCAAAGAATGGCGCTCGGACCGTGCGCTGCGCAAACTGGAAGCGATTCTGGCAGTGGCAGATCACACCGCTTCCCTGATCATTACCGGTAATGGCGACGTGGTGCAGCCGGAAGAAGATCTGATTGGTGTGGGTTCTGGTGGTCAATTTGCCCTGGCCGCGGCTCGTGCCCTGTTACACAACACAGACCTGGAGGCACGAGACATCGCCGAAAAAAGCCTCACTATCGCCGGAGAGATCTGTGTCTTTACCAACAACAATATGACGGTTGAATGCCTGTCTGCCGGAGATAACGCATGAGCGAAATGACCCCGAGAGAAATTGTTCACGAGCTGGACCGTCATATTATTGGCCAGCAGAATGCCAAACGATCCGTCGCGATTGCCCTGCGTAACCGCTGGCGTCGCATGCAGCTGCCAAAAGCACTGCGCGATGAAGTGACCCCCAAGAATATCCTGATGATTGGTCCGACCGGGGTGGGTAAAACCGAAATTGCCCGACGTCTGGCCAAACTTTCCAACGCCCCTTTTATCAAGGTCGAAGCAACCAAATTCACCGAAGTGGGTTATGTCGGCAAAGACGTGGAATCCATTATTCGGGATCTGATCGAAACCGGCATTAAAATGCTGCGCGAGCAAGAGATGGTGCGAGTCAGCCACCGGGCTGAAGAAGCGGCAGAGGAACGTATTCTGGATGCTTTACTGCCTCCGGCTCGTTCCAATACACAAAGCGAGTGGGACACCACAACCAGCCCCAAAACCGAAGATTCCTCCACCCGTCAGATTTTCCGCAAGAAACTGCGTGAAGGTCAGCTGGATGACAAGGAAATTGATATCGCTGTTGCTCAGGCACCGGCAGGCGTTGAGATTATGGCACCGCCAGGCATGGAAGAAATGACCAGCCAGTTGCAGAACATGTTTTCCAACATGGGGAGCGACAAAAAAACCACACGCAAGCTGAAAATCCGCGATGCTTTCAAGCAGCTTCAGGATGAAGAAGCGGCTAAAATGCTCAATATGGAAGACCTGAAAGCCAGAGCGATCGACCTGGTAGAGCAAAACGGCATCGTCTTTATTGACGAGATCGACAAGGTTGCCAAGCGAGGCGAATCCGGGTCCGGTGGTGATGTCAGCCGTGAAGGAGTACAGCGCGACCTGTTGCCGCTGATTGAAGGCAGTACCGTCAGCACCAAACACGGCATGATCAAGACTGACCATATCCTGTTTGTGGCTTCCGGTGCTTTCCACGTTGCCAAGCCGTCAGATCTGATCCCGGAACTACAGGGACGTTTGCCAATCCGGGTTGAATTACAAGCGCTGACGCCGGGCGACTTCGAACGTATTCTGACTGAACCCAGCGCCTCGCTGACGGAACAATACCGTGCCTTGTTGCAGACCGAAGGCGTGGAGCTTGAATTTCGCCCGGACGCCATCAAGCGCCTGGCGGAGATCGCTTACGAGGTGAACGAAAGCACCGAGAACATCGGGGCTCGTCGTTTGCACACCATTATGGAGCGCCTGCTGGAAACCGTTTCCTTTGACGCCACCGACCTGAGCGACGCCGTTGTCATCGACGCCGCTTATGTTGAGGCCCAGTTGGGCGATGTGGTGAGAAACCAGGACCTGAGCCAGTTTATTCTCTGAGCCAAAGGCCTGGTTGACGCTGGTTGCTCTCGCTATAAGAGCAACCGCGTTCAATATTTGGTTGGGTATTTGGATATGAATGTTTAATCGAGTCGCCGAGAGACCGGCGTCTATCCATACTGATTACCGTAATCCGACAACCCAAACCGTTAGCCGCAACGACCAACACACGCTAATCTGGCAACATTTGCCACGTGTTCCATCCCTCAGTTCGGGAGATACCCCATGAAGCCAGATGGCATCACCGTTAAAAAAAGCAGCCGTTGCCTGGTATTACGCTACGGCGAACAAAGCCATGAACTCAGTTTCGAATTCCTGCGGGTGTTATCACCTTCAGCCGAAGTACGCGGTCACGGTAGCGGCAACGGCGTGCTGCAATCGGGTAAAAAAGACGTCGGCCTGCTGCGGGTTGAACCCGCTGGCAACTACGCCCTGAAACTGGTGTTTGACGATGGTCATGATTCCGGGCTGTACGACTGGTCTTATTTGCACCATTTGTGTATGAATCAGGCAACGCTCTGGCAAGATTACCTTGATCAATTGGCCGCTGCCGGTGTGGGTCGGGAGTCCATGTTGATTAATATTCGCGGACTATGACAGCAGATTGAGCAGCATCAGCTGCCTTTGGGTATACTGTCTGGCATGAATAACATAAAACCGGTCTCGACCAGCCGCCTGTGGCGCCCAAACACATCCCTCATAAAAACAGGAGCCGTACATTGACGGATTCTCCCACCCCAAAAAACTCCCCCATTCACGACCCCAACGCCGCGTTGGAGGCAAAGAAATACGACAATCCGGTACCCAGCCGGGAAGCATTGTTGACGCTGCTGGAGCAATCCGGCCGTCCAATGACTCATGAAGATGTGTGTGAAGCGCTGACAGAATCAGATCCCGAGCGGGTTGAAGCCCTGCGCCGCCGACTGATCGCCATGTCGCGGGACGGCCAGCTGATGAGCAACCGGCGCAACCAGTTTTTCCCCATGGAAAAAGCCGACCTGGTGACCGGTGTCGTCATGGGGCACAAGGACGGTTTTGGTTTCGTCTTGCGCAGCGATGCCGACGATATTTATCTGTCGAACCGGCAAATGCGCAAAGTCTTTCATGGTGACAAGGTCGCCGTGCAGATTCTTGGCCTGGATCGCCGCGGGCGTCCGGAAGGCAAGATCGTGCAGGTACTCGAACGTAACACCCAGCACGTCGTCGGCCGTTATTTCGACCAGGCCGGTGTTGGCGTGGTGCAGCCCGACAACAAGCGTGTCAGCACTGAAGTGCTGATTCTTGCTGATGGACGTAACGGTGCCGAGCACGGCCAGTTTGTAATGGTCGAAATCGTTGCCCAGCCAAAACAGGGTGGCTTGCCGGTTGGCAAGGTAGTTGAAGTGCTGGGCGAGCACCTGGCTCCGGGCATGGAAATCGAAGTGGCTATTCGCAGCCACGATATTCCCCACGAATGGCCAGCGGCGGTGACTGTCGAAGCCAAAAAGCTGTCTGACGAAGTACGTGAGGAAGACAAGGCCAACCGGATTGATTTGCGTCACCTGCCGTTTGTCACTATCGACGGTGAAGATGCCCGCGATTTCGACGATGCGGTGTACTGCGAACGTAACAAGAACACCGGTGGCTGGCGTTTGTACGTTGCTATCGCCGACGTATCCCACTACGTCAAACCGGGTTCGGCACTGGATATTGAAGGCCATACCCGAGGCAACTCGGTGTATTTTCCCGGGTTTGTGGTGCCGATGCTGCCAGAAAAGCTGTCCAACGGGCTGTGTTCCCTGAATCCGGCAGTGGACCGTTTGGTGCTGGTGTGCGAAATGACCATCTCCAAAGCCGGGAACATCTCCGGTTACAAGTTTATGGAAGGGCTGATCCACTCCCATGCCCGCCTGACCTACAACAAGGTCTGGTCGATGCTGCAGCAACCGCGCAGTGAAGAAGGCCAGATCTGGCGTGATCATTACCCGGCGGTCGTGCCTCACATCGAAAACCTGTACAGCCTGTTCCAGCTGTTGCGCAGCAAGCGTGAAGAGCGGGGTGCAATGGACTTCGACTCGGTCGAAACCCGCATTGTGTTTGATGCCGAGCGCAAGATTCAGGAAATCGTGCCGATCAGTCGGAACGATGCCCATATGCTGATTGAAGAGTGCATGCTGGCCGCCAACGTGTGCGCAGCCAGCTTCCTGGAAAAATATCAGGTGCCCTGTGTTTACCGCGTCCATCCAGGCCCGAATGAAGACAAGCTGGAAAACCTGCGCTCGTTTCTTGGTGAGCTGGGGCTGGCAATCAATACCGGTAAAGGCAAGCCGACTCCGAAAAACTATCAGGAATTACTCAGCAGTATTCAGGATCGCCCGGACTCCCATCTGATTCAGACCGTGTTACTGCGCTCGCTCAGTCAGGCGGTTTATCACCCGGAAAACGAAGGCCACTTTGGTCTGGCGTACAAGGCCTACACTCACTTTACCTCGCCGATTCGTCGCTATCCGGATTTGCTGGTGCATCGTGCTATTCGCAGCGTGATTCGCAGCGAACAGGAATGCCGTAACGTCATCCGTGCCGAAGGTGCCAAGCCGCTGGCCAAGGCCGAAATCTATCCCTACGATACGGCGCAAGTCATCCAGCTGGGTGAACACTGCTCCATGACCGAGCGTCGTGCCGATGACGCCACTCGGGACGTGAACGACTTCCTTAAATGTGAGTACATTCAGGATCGGGTTGGTGACGTGTTCGAAGGCGTTATCACGGCCGTGACCGGCTTTGGTTTGTTTGTTGAACTGAAAAACGTCTATGTCGAAGGGCTGGTGCATATCTCCTCGCTGGCGAATGACTTCTACCAGTTTGATGCCACCAAACACCGGCTGGTTGGCGAACGCACTCGCCGCACCTTCCGCCTGGGAGACAGCCTCTGGGTGCAGGTGTCGGGTGTTAATCTGGACGAACGCAAGGTCGACTTCGATCTGGCTACCGCGCCAGGTAAAGCCGGGCAAGCGGCGCCGGAAGCGCCACGTTTGCCTCGTCGGCGGGCCAAAAGCACCGCCTCTGGAGCAACAACGACTGGCAGCAAGGATGAAACGCTCAAGCCTTCTGGCCGTCGTCGCCGTAAAAAACCGGCGGCCAACAAGTCCGCGGCGGCAACCGCTCCCGCCATGGTGGCCGGCGCTGCTGTCAATAAAGGGGGCAGTGTGGCCGAGAAAGACGCGGCTGGTGGTAAAAAGAAAAGCCGCAAAAAATCGCCCAGCAAGCGCCAGAAACTGAACGCCAAAAAAGCATCCGCCAGTGGTGTTGCGGCGGCGGCTACCAAAGCCAAACCAAAAGCCAAAAAGCCGAAGCGTAAAGCCGCTCCTGGACCCAAGGCCGCTCCCAAAGCTGGCTCAAAGGCCAAAAGTACCACCAAACCCTGACTAGCATACACTGAGGGCTGTTTGCCATTCGCTCGCGAGTGGCCCTCCAACGAGACAAATGAATGAAGCTTGATGCTGTATACGGCCTGCACGCCGTCACCACTCTGCTACAACGCAGCCCGGATCAGGTGACAGAAGTCTGGGTACAAAAAGGCCGCGTTGATCAACGCATGCAAAAGGTATTGGACGAAGCCCAGCGACTTGGCCTGGATATTCGTGAAGCCGACAAAGGGTTGTTGAACCAGAAAGCCGATGGTAACCATCAAGGTGTCATTGCGTTCCGCAAGCCGCTACAGGGAGTGAGCGAGCGTAATCTGCCAGATGTACTCGATCGCATCGAAGGCCCGGCCTTTATCCTGATTCTGGATGGCGTTACCGACCCGCACAATCTGGGTGCCTGCTTGCGCACCGCCGATGCTGCCGGTGTGCACCTGGTGATTGCCCCAAAAGACAAATCAGCGCCGCTGAATGCCACTGTTGCCAAGGTGGCCTGTGGTGCTGCGGAAGTCGTGCCTTATGTACAGGTGACCAACCTGGCCCGTACCATGACCGAACTGCAAGAACGCGGTATCTGGCTGGTGGGTACCGCAGGAGAAGCCACCACCGCGGTGTATCAGCAAGACCTCACAGGTCCGCTGGCACTGGTGATGGGGGCTGAAGGTGCTGGCATGCGCCGCCTGACCCGCGAACACTGCGATCATTTGATCAATATCCCGATGGCGGGG
This sequence comes from Oceanobacter sp. 1_MG-2023, assembly GCF_030689025.1. GTDB lineage: Bacteria > Pseudomonadota > Gammaproteobacteria > Pseudomonadales > Oceanobacteraceae > Oceanobacter. Next base: position 49,767 of record NZ_JAUYWA010000018.1, on the reverse strand, counting down.
GAAGTCAGCTCGGTAAATGTCTCGGTAGCGACCGGTATTTGTTTGTTTGAAGCGGTGCGGCAGCGGCTGTCGTGATAAACCGTTGGCCTGTTGTTTTGGTGGCGTGAACGTAGTCTCCCAGGCTTTTTCAACCTAGCTGATGACCAAAGTGATATGGTAGGTTGGACTAGTGTAGCGACGCATAACATCCTGTTATCAGCATAAGATCAAAGTCCATATCTGTCGTCGTTGAGGCTAACAGGCAACTTTTATGGCTCTTTTGCCGTGGAATCAGGTGCACGTTCTCTAGGAAAACTCTTGCAAGCTGTCGACAGGCAGTGCCAATCGATTGTGGCCAGTGCCACTCATGAACCAAAACGGTCTTGTCGAGCTCTGGCGTCAGAGCAAATCTGTCCAATCCGTCATTAAATATATCTTAATACGAAAGAGAACTCTGACTTGGTTTACCATGATGAGGTACTCTTTCTGAAGGGTTCCTAGGTGCAATAATTAGTGATAAAATAAATACTAGATATTTTTTTGAGAATAAATATGAGAACATTGTATTTGCATATAGGGTTTCATAAGACGGGGTCTTCGTCATTACAATTAGCTCTATATAATAATAGATCAAATTTGTTGGATGTCGGTTGGGAATTTTTGTCACTTGATAAACTGGGTAATTCATCATCTTTTATTAAGATAAAAGGTAGTGAGTCAATGGAGTATGAAGTGTCTTCAGATTTTGATGGTTTCTTGGGTAAATCGACCCAAGATAACGTTATCGTTTCTGGAGAACATTTTTCTCTTTTGAATGATGAAGAGGAAATGTCCAAATTAAAAGAAACTATTTTATGTTACTTTGATAAGGTGGTTATTATTGTTTATTTGAGACGCCAGGATAAACTTGCGTTATCGTTTAAGCAACAGGCCGCAAAATGTAGTGTTCCGAAACTTATGTTGTCTAGCTGTTTATGCGGACATTCTGCTTCAGCATTACCTGAATTAACGGACGATTTGAAAAAATATTTGGATTTTGAAAGCAAAATAAAAATATGGTGCAATATTTTTGGAAAAGAATCGGTTTCACTTCGATTGTTCGAAAAAAATAACTTGATTGATGGTGATATTTGTTCAGATTTCCCAAGAATAATAAACCTCCCTTATTCTTTGGAATCCATCCGGGTGAACGAGGGGGTTAGTAGATTATATAGCCTGTGTTCACATCTTCTCATAAATTTGGATTATCCATCCGTGATCGTTGACAAAGTCAGGTCAAAAATTAACCGTGATAGCTGTAAAGTGATGCCATCAAAGAAGGAAGCACAAGAATTTTATTCCGTTTTTGAGAATAAAAATCATACTTTATTTGATTGGTTTGGTCTTGAACAAAGTTTTGATGGTAGTTTTGAAGACTACCCTGATGAAAGCAATTATAAGTTCACAGAAGAAGAATTCAATTCTATATTGGGTATTATCTCAACTTTATCCTATAAAGCAGATTATCTTACAGAAAAAGAGATTGATATTGTGCGAGACTCGGCTTTGCTTTTGGAGAAGGTTGACCTGAAGAAAGCAAATTCTTTGATGCTTATCGCCAATAGATTCAGGCCGCATGGTGGGTTTATAAGAGAAAAGATTGAATATTATAAGTCATTGTTGAAGTAAGTTATTTCTGGGGTATTGCCTTTGTTCGAATTATTATATGGTGACAACATTTTAGAATTGGACCATTCCAGTTCTAAACCTTGTAAAGGTTGCGGGGTTGTTGGGGGTGTTTATTTAAAATATTCAATTTTGAACACTGAAGCCCCATTGGTAATAAGCTTTTCGAATGCGGGAGAGGTTACTAATCCAAATCATATACATGAAACCTCGTATTCTCCATGGGGATATGAGTATCTCTGCAAGAAAAATTTAAATGTAATATCTTTTTCTTGCATGGGAGAGACTACCTGGTACAGAAATGATTTGTTTATTGATTTTCTTGAGAGTTTTGCTTTGCAGTTGAAGAAATTTCGACGGAAAATTGGCTATGGTGGTTCTATGGGAGGCTATGCAGTGAGTGCTTTTGCCAACTTGCTGGAATTAGATAATGTACTCCTGATGAATCCTATTAGCTCATTGAATACTTCATCTCTTGTTCCTTGGGAAACAAGGTTTGCAAGTGCTGCTAACGGTTTGAATTGGGAACAGCGTTATAATGATGGCGCCAATTTGAATTGTAAAGGTATGATCGTTTATGATCCTTTATTTGATTTGGATAATCGACATGCAAAGCGCTATAAGACGCTTAAGCATATTCATTTTCCTGGTGTAGGGCATGGAATACCAAAACATCTCTTGGTATTCAGGCTGCTTGATACTCTGGTTGAATCTATAATACATGAATCATTCGACGAGTTGGATTTCTACAAGAAAATTCGTAAAAGACGGTATTATTATGGATATTACGAATGGATGCTAGGTGTACAAAATAAACATCTGACAAAAAGAAGAAGATTGATTGTTGAACGATATAAAAAAGATTTTTTGAATATCAGTGGCGATGTACCAAAACAGCCAAGACAGAAGAATTACGTAGATCTGTTACGTGATGATGCATTAAAGATTGAAAAAACAAACCTGAATATGGCATATTTTATTATGAAGCGTGCCCTTGAATTACGTCCAAATGGCCCTGTAATCAAGAAAAAAGTTGCCGAATATGAAAAAATTCTAAATATAAGGACTTGATGGATATTGAGCATCTACTCCTCAGAAAAGATCGAGCGTGGTGTTACATGGCTCATCTATTTAATCAGCACTTGATGATACACTCGGGCATATCGCTCAGAACAACCGTGGATACACAACATGCAGCCCGGCTTCTTTGATTTTGACGATATGAACGACAAATTCGATCAACACAACTACCCTGGCCAAAATCAATGAACTCGTCGACTGGACAGACTTTCGGCCTGCTCTCAGCAAAATCCACATGCCACTCTCATTCCATTCAACAAAAGTCGTCCTCGGCCAGGTAAATTTTGATGCTTAAGCCGCTGCGTGATTTCCCCTGGGCTTCCTGATCACGATCGTTTTTTTGAGGCACCGTGTTGATGGACCCGGACAATACTGCCGTCCACCATCAAATACTCCAGATCCGGCTGATCACTCAGCGCTTCAAAGACCGCTTTCCAACCCCCTTTGTGTGACCAGCGACTGTAACGAACATACACCCGGTGCCAGTGACCAAACTCCGGTGGCAAATCCCGCCAGGGAGACCCGGTTCGGGCAATCCAGAGTACGGCTTCGACAAATTGGCGATTATTCTTTGCGGTGACACCGCAATCCGTGTTTTTTCCAGGAAGCCGATGCTCGATGCGTTCCTATTGGCTATCTCGAAGTAAGTTTCTATTCATCTTGGGCAAATAGATAGACGTTACGCAAAAACGCCGAGAAAGTTAATTGAGAATGCTCTCTAGGTTGGCTGACCATTATGGTGTTCTGTTTGTCTTATCGACGTGTCGGTCTGAAGGCGTTTCTTCTGGGGCTCGAAGGTGGCAATACGATATGGATGAGAGGGGTGAGGCCAAAAGCAAGGCGGCATCACCATACCGGCAGATACTGCGTGTCGGTTTTGCCGTCATTGCATTGTTGCTGCCGCTCGGAGGTTTCGCTTGGCAATTACTGAATACGATAGTAATTCAATAATTTCGGGCATCGGGATAAGTGGTTAATTGCCACTATAAGCAAGAAGCAAGCAGATCTCTGATAACCAGGAAACGACGCTTTTTTCTCCTGGTTATGATCTTTCCCTCAGCCCTGTGTGACACCTTTAACGCGAACACCCTCGATCATCCATAGGGGACATCCATTTAATCCTGCACGGCTCTGCGCGAGTGTTGCCGTTGTTCAGGGCAAGGCGACGAATGCAGCGAAATGACGAGTCCTTTTCAAATTCGTCAACACCGCACTGGACGGCGGCAACCCGCGCCCTTCGGGGGCTGCCGGATGATCTCGACTCGGTGTCGCCGACGTTTGACTTGACTCGTCAGGCCTGCAAGTCGGCTTCGTGATTCGAAACCATCCGGTAGCCCAGAGTGAGCACCGGATTAAATAGATGCCCCCCATACAATAGAGGACTCAGAACCGATACCCGACGGCGCCAATATATTCATCGTAGAACACTTTTTGACGGGCCCTGTCGCTGCTGCTATGGGTGGTCAGTACATCGGTCATATTGACGTAACCGTACTTGCCAATAAAGCGCACAAACAATCCTCGCCAGACGTTGGCTTCCACGCCTATTTTCACCAGCGTGCTGTAACCGGCAATATGCCACTCATCGTTACGCGCGCCACTCATCAGTTTGACGTTACTTTTCGGGTACATAATGCCCGCACCCGCACCGGCAAACAGGGCAATGTCCTTGTCCGTACCGTACTGCCATACCGGTAAATAGGCCTCGGTTTCCAGTGAGATCTGGTTAAAGCCATCGGTGTGTTCGTAGGTGAGGAAGTCGCCGCTTAATACAACCTCTTCGGCGGCAGGGTTGGTTTTCTCGAAACCGTCGCGATCGTTCACTCCGGTCATGGTGACGGTCTGGTCCTGGACCATAACGTACTTCATATGATCCCAGCCCAGCGAGACTGACCAGTTATCCTGCACAAAGTAGCCGAAACGCCAGTTGTATTGGGGAATCGTCAAGCGGCCGGGGTTCAGGTAGCTGTGAAAAACCTGTGCAATGCTGAACGGGGTCTGATGATCCTTGGCGGAGACGTTATGCAGGGTAAAGTCGTAGTCGTCTCCCTCAAAATGGATATCGCTGTCGGAGTAGGTGGCGTTGTTCCAGCCCCAATAGCCGTACCAGTCGCCCTGGCTGCGCATGGCGGCTTCGCTGGCAACGGAATAGCAGGAGCTGGCCATTAATAAAATGGCAACGGAAAGAGGGTGTTTCATGAAATGACTACCTTGAGATGAAAACAGGATCAGGAACAAGAGGCCGGGGAGGGTATCAGCTATATGGCTGATCGGTAATGTATTTTTATGGAACAAGGTTGTGTAAGACTCAATACAAGTTGCATAAATCAAGCGGATTCATGTTCGGTTGAGGCGATAGTAGCACCGACTCTGCGCTCAAACCGGAATAAAGCCATGTATTGGCCACCATATCGGCATCACTGCGACTGAATATCTGCCATGGATTCCACCAGTGAATTGTTACTTTCATGGTTTTTCCCTACTCTCTCGATCTTGTGCTTATTACTTCCGTTGCGTTTGCTGTTGCCAAGGATCGATTTATGTCCGATTTCGTTTTTACACTGCCAGATTGGTGGCATGACCTGGTCAGCCAGAATTATGACTGGTTCTGGGATGTCTCAATTGCCCTGACGATTATGGTGGTGGCTGCTTTTGTCTGGCGTATTGTGCGCAAGCGTCTGGCTCGGCTGGCAGCTCATAGTAATAATCAGTGGGATGATGTGCTGCTGAATGCCATTGCGGTGCCGGTGAACTGGATCATTATTGCCATTGGCGCCACCTGGGTGGCCGATATTACTACCCGTAATTTTCAGCTGGATGTCATGACCAGCGTGCCGGTGGTGCGGCAGCTGTCGTTGATTATCCTGGTGGCCTGGGGAATCTGGCGGCTGATTAACCAGGTAGAGCAGCGGCAGATTGTACGGGGAGCTGATCCAACCACGATTCAGCTGGTCGGCAAGCTGGCCAAGGTCGCCGTCACGATATTGATCATGATGCCGGTATTCCAGTCGCTGGGGATTACCATTTCTGGCTTGCTGGCGTTTGGTGGGGTCGGCGGGCTGGTGGTTGGCCTGGCGGCCAAGGACTTGCTGGCTAACTTTTTTGGTTCGATCGTGGTGTATATGGATCGCCCCTTCAAAGTAGGAGACTGGATCCGTTCCCCGGATCGCAATATTGAAGGTACGGTGGAGCACATCGGCTTCCGGGTTACCTGTATTCGCACCTTCGACAAACGCCCCTTGTATGTACCTAACTCGGTATTTACCAGTATTGCGGTGGAAAACCCGTCACGGATGCTGAATCGCCGTATCTATGAAACCATCGGCTTGCGTTATCAGGACTCCCACTTGCTGGATAATGTGTTGCACAAGATCGATACCATGTTACGAGCACATCCGGATATCGATACCGATCAAATGATCATGGTGAACTTCAACAGTTTTGGTGCCTCCAGTCTGGATTTCTTTGTGTACTGTTTTACCAAAACCACCGACTGGAGCACCTACCACAAGGTCAAGCAGGCGGTGATGCTGGAGATGATCCGTATCATCCATGCTGAAGGAGCTGACTGTGCCTTCCCGACACGCACCTTGCATCTGGAGTCCATGCCGCCGGCGGCGGCCATGGCGAACGATGGCGCGGCCTCCCGCGTCTGATCAAGACTGGTCTGGCTCTGGTCGCAGCAGAGCCAAAGCAGATCAGGAATGGTATGGTCGTTGTCTGAAAAACCAGCAACGATGGAGCCTGTATGTCCCCGGATCTTTCTTCGTATCAATGGCACACCGATACTTCTCCGCTCGCTGATGCCCTGGCGGCAGAACGCGATTATCTGATCATTCAGGATCTGGACGGTGTGTGTATGGGGTTGGTTAACGACCCGCTGAGCCGCACGATGGATCCTGATTATATCCAGGCTGTACGACAACAGGCCGGGCATTTCTACGTGCTCACTAATGGTGAACACATCGGCAAACGAGGGGTCAATCCGATTGTTGATCGGGCGTTAGGAGACTCAACAGCCAAGCAGCAAGGTTTGTATTTGCCAGGCCTGGGTGCCGGTGGCGTCCAGTTACAGGATCGCTTTGGCAAAGTCACTCACCCCGGTGTCAGCTCGGCAGAAATGGCCTTCTTGCTGCAAATACCAGTGAAAGCCCGCTATTTTCTGATCAATTTACTGGGCAATACTCCCTACAACCTCGCCAAGGAAAACATCCACTTGCTGGCAGACGCCGTCGTGCTGGATAACCGCGCTTCGCCGACGATTAATGCCAACCTGTTATGTGCCGTACTCGGTTCGGTCAGTAGCGTGACGCGGCTGCAACACGATTTGCAGTCTTTTATGGCCAAATTGCTGCTAGAGGCGCAAGCACAAGGCATGGGTGATTCTTTCTTTATCCACTATGCCCCAAACCTGGGAACTGATCCGGTAACCGGGCAAGAGCGGATTAAACCGGCCGATGGTAACAGCTGGGGAACCACGGATTTCCAGTTCATGCTGACCGGTGCAGTAAAGGAGTCCGGGGTGCTGGTATTGCTGAATCAGTATTACGCTGCCAAAACCGGGGTGTATCCACTGGGAGAAGATTTCAGCGCCCGTAGCGCACCAGGCTCCCATGCCGCACTGCTGGCTTTATCCAGGGAAGCGTTTGATCCGGCCCAGATGCCCCGCATTATCGGCGTGGGTGACACCATCACCTCCCATCGGGTGGGGGATGAATGGCAACGGGGTGGCAGTGACCGGGGCTTCCTGACCCTGGTACAGGATCTCGGCCGTCAGTTCGAATCCGATAACGTAGTCTTGCTGGTCGATAGCAGTGGCGGTGAGGTGATTCGCCCGAGTGTGGATGTTGACGCCCTGCAGCAGCACCCGGCTGATCATGAGTCGTACTGGCAAGCAGTGGCGGGCTTGAGTGATCCGGCCGATCCGCTGCAGGTTAATTTTGTCTGTGCGGGGGGGTATCCGCAATATCTGGCCTGGTTCAGGCATATTGCTGATCTGATTCATTGATTTCTTGCCCGGATGGCCAGACATTACCGTAAGCGTCGGTCGTGTCTGGTCTGGGCCTGCCTTTACCTGACTCACAATTGTGTTCGAGTTAAGCCAGCCGGCTGCCTGCTGGCTTTCATTCGGCTCGTCTCAATAGCGATATCGTTCGATGGCTATTGGCTATAGGCCTATTTAAAAAGATTAATTTAACCTATGGCGTGGAGCGGCGCATTATAGATCTCGTTCCCGGATATATTCTCTGACTCAAACTCACTGGAGTGACCACTATGATCAATACTGCTATCAAACCATTCTCTGCTACTGCCTTTAAACAAGGCGAATTCGTCGACATCACCGAAGCCGACGTTCTGGGTAAATGGGCTGTCTTTTTCTTCTACCCAGCTGACTTCACCTTTGTTTGCCCGACTGAACTGGAAGACCTGGGCAGCAAATACGAAGAACTGCAATCCATGGGTGTTGAAGTGTTCTCTGTTTCGACGGATACCCACTTCTGCCACAAAGCATGGCACGACACTTCAGATGCGATTGGCACCATCAACTACTACATGGTAGGCGACCAGACGGCCACTATCACCAGCAACTTCGGTGTACTGCGTGAAGGTCAAGGCCTGGCAGACCGTGCCACTTTCCTGATCGATCCAGAAGGTGTGATTCAAGCCATGGAAGTGACCGCTGAAGGTATTGGCCGTGATGCCGACGACCTGATGCGCAAAATCAAAGCGGCTCAATACGTCGCGGCTCACCCAGGTGAAGTTTGCCCGGCCAAGTGGAAAGAAGGCGAAGCCACACTGGCTCCTTCACTGGATCTGGTTGGCAAAATCTGATCTGAATTTTGGGCAGATAAGATAAAAGGGAGCATCCGCGGCTGCTCCACTGTTGTGAACAGCCTCGTCTTCAGACGGGGCTGTTTGCGTTTGTAGCCACAGTAAAACCAGAGCAGTAACAGCTCTACAAACAACCCTGTCAGCCACTAACCCGGCCGGACATTGATACGACTCAAGCGAGGTCTGTCAGTCCAGGGACACAATGACAATCAGATATTTTTTGTTTTTATTTTTAGCTTTAAACTATCGAATAGTTAGAAAAGATTGATTTATATAATCATAGGGGCAGGGCTATCATAGTCTCGTATCTTGAATAAAGGCGTTCATGCCGTCGTTGCAGCAGCCTGAACGAAATCAACGAAATAAGGAAACCATCATGCTTGACGCAAACATGAAACAGCAATTGGGCGCTTATCTCCAAAACATCGTTCGTCCGATTGAGCTGACTGTCTACACCAAAGAAGGCAACGACAAATCCATCGAGCTGGAAAGCTTGGGCCGTGATATTGCCGACCTGTCCGACAAGGTTGCCCTGAAAATCGTCTCTGGTGACAGTGGTCGTACACCACGCATGACGGTTGGCCCGGAAGGCGAAGCGGCCCGAGTCACCTTTGCCGGTGTGCCAATGGGGCACGAGTTCACTTCACTGGTACTGGCGCTGCTGCAAGCGGGCGGTCACCCAAGCAAGGCGGCACCTGAGTTGCTGGAGCAAGTCAAAGGCCTGAACAAGCCACTGGACTTTGAAGTGTACATATCCTTGTCTTGCCACAACTGCCCGGATGTCGTCCAGGCCATCAACCTGATGGCGGTACTGAACCCGAACGTGCGTGCCACCATGATCGACGGTGGTGTGTTCCCGCAAGAAGTGGAAACCGTGGGTATCATGGCGGTACCAACTTTGATGCTGAACGGCGAACCTTTCGGCAACGGTCGCATGACGCTGGAAGAGATCCTCAACAAGGTGGACGATGACGCCGATGCCAAAAAAGCCGCCGAAATTTCCGCCAAGGAACAGTTCGACGTGCTGGTGGTCGGTGGTGGCCCTGCGGGTGCTTCAGCGGCGATTTACACTGCCCGTAAAGGCATCCGCACCGGTATTGTGGCTGAACGTTTTGGCGGGCAAGTCATGGACACACTGGCGATCGAAAACTTTATCTCGGTAAAAGCCACCGATGGCCCGAAATTGGTGGCTGGCCTGGAAGAGCACGTCAAGGATTACGATATCGATGTGATGACCAACCAGCGTGCCAAAGCGATTCGTGAGATCGAAGTCGACGGCCAGACACTGAAACAGGTTGAACTGGAAAACGGTGCCATCCTGACCAGCAAAGCCGTGATTCTGGCGACTGGTGCACGCTGGAGAGAAATGAACGTACCAGGTGAAGAGCAGTACAAAACCAAAGGGGTGGCCTTCTGCCCACACTGTGACGGCCCGCTGTTCAAAGGCAAGCCAACTGCCGTTATTGGTGGTGGTAACTCCGGTATCGAAGCCGCGATTGACCTGGCAGGGATCGTTGAACACGTAACCGTACTGGAATTTGGCGACACCCTGCGTGCCGACGCCGTGCTGGTGAAAAAAGCAGAATCCCTGCCGAACGTTACCATCATCAAAAACGCCATGACCACTGAAGTGGTCGGTGATGGCAGCAAGGCGACAGGCCTGAAATACAAGGATCGCGTCAGCGGCGAGATGCACGATCTGGCAGTGGCCGGTATCTTCGTCCAGATTGGTCTGGTGCCCAACAGCGAATTTCTGCAAGGCACTTTGGAACTGAGTAACCGGGGTGAGATCGTGATTGACGCCAAAGGCCAGACCAGCGTGCCTGGTATATTGGCGGCCGGTGACGTTACCACGGTGCCGTTCAAGCAGATCATCATCTCCATGGGTGCCGGGGCCACCGCCGCACTGGGAGCGTTTGATTACCTGATCCGGAACTGATTCAGGCCATCAGTGGCCGGTCAGTAGCAGAAAACAAACAGCCACTGTTGTAATACAGTGGCTGTTTTTTTGTGGCCTTTATTCCAGGCCATCGTGCCGGTTTGCCAGAATATGTTGTTGAACATATTGTTGGGCGGCATACAGTGCGTCAGGCCATCTTAGAATCAGGAATGGCCCATTTTTGCTGCGGAGTCTTTTAATATGAGTTCATTGTATCTTTTTGGTCCGGCCATCAGTCCGTATGTTCGTGCGGTTCGTTTGTATGCCCATGAACTGGGATTGCCGCTGGCATTTGGCATGGCCCCGGCGGGCAACCCGATTGCCCCGTATTCCCCGGATCATCTGGCGCTCAATCCGTTTGGGAAATTCCCGATCTTGCTGGACGGCGATTTCAGTCTGCCGGAAGTAACGGCTATTTGTACCTATCTGGATGATCTGGCTGGTGCTTCTGGGCGCCTGGCGGCGTTGTCGAGCCAGCAGCGGGCGACGGTGCTGCGCTGGACCGGAGCGATCGCGATTTATGGACGGCTCTACACCATGGACGGCTTTATGCTGGAGCTGGTGTTTCCCCAGGGTGACAACGGCCGGCCGCGTCTGGATGTGATACGGGGTAATCTGCCGCGAGTCCGTGAGTTTCTGGCAGTGATCGAGCGCCAGCTAGCGGCGTCACGCTGGATTGCCGGTGAGCAGTACAGCATGGCCGACAGCTTGCTGACGCCGTTTCTGGATTATCTTGTCAATGTGCCACCGTTGGATGAACAGGGGGTGTTGCTGGCCCCGGATAGCGCCTGTCGCCGTTATCTGGATAACGTGCGGGAGCGCGATACGGCAAAAATCCTGCAACAGGGTTGATACGCTCCGTCGTCGCGCGCTCGGCAAGCATCTCCGGAGCGCCAGCGGTTATGACGTCTGCCGTTGCAACCACACCTCAATGCCCTGGGTGTTGAGGTTGACGTCCATGCTGAGCCAGTGGCGAGCCTGATCCAGGTCGGCGGCGGGGTTGATTGTTTCCAGCTGCGCCAGCAGGTATGCCATCATGCGCTGCTGGATTCGGTCGCTGCGGCCTTCGGGCGGCGCGATTTCCTGCCGGGCGATGGCAACAAAGGCATCGAGGGATTGCAGCAACTGGCTGACGTTGTCAGCGTGGGGAACAATCGGGCCGTAGTGAGTGAGGTAAATACGCTCGGGCTTGAGCCCTGCCAGCCGTTCGATGCTGGCACGCAGCGCGGGTGGATCAAAGTGCACTGGGGTGGTGGTTACAAACAGTAGATTCTGGCCATCGTCGGCATCGAACGCACGATAGGAAATACCAAAGGTGTCGCCACTGAAGATGCTGTTGCTGGCGCTGTCGTGGACGCAAAAGTGATGCTTGGCGTGACCCTGTGTATCCAGAAAGGTAAAGGTGCGACCGTTGAAGTCCAGCGTGAAACCATCGCTGGCCTGAATCACCCGCTCTGCGGCAATCGGCAACAGCGAGCCATAAAGTTGCTCGTATTTTTCGGCGCCATACACCGCCCGGGTTCCGGCTTCCAGTTTGCCGGGGTCGATCATATGGGCTGCCCCGCGGGGGTGAATCACCAGTTGGGCATTGGGGCACCAGGCCATCAGGTGTCCGGCACCGGCGGCATGGTCGAGGTGAACATGCGTCGGGATCACATAATCGACGTGGGCTGGGGTCAGGCCGAGCTGATGGATCTGCTCCAGTATATGAGGAACGGTATGGCAGGTACCGGTTTCGACAATGGCCAGGCGGTCTTCCTGTTGGATGATATAGACACTGGCGACCCCCGGAGTGACATATTCTGCATCCAGCTGCCAGATGTCGTGCGGGTGGTGTATCGGGGTGGGGTATTGAGCGGGCTGCTGCCGTGCATCCGTCATAAGAGTCTCTCCACAGTGGCGGTTGGATCCGGGTCGACGGTCGCGCCCGGACTATTATTATCACCGTCAGTAAAGCCGTCTTTGGCAACAGAGGCAATCCGACGAAGTGTTGGCATTTCTTGATGCGACCGGTTGACCATTAATTGTTGCAGTTATTCCCGCCGCTGGTGAATAAAAACGTGCTGCCAGCGGTGCTTGTTTTGTCTTCGGCCGTTTTCGTCTTCAACAATCCGCACTGGTTGGTTTGCGCAACTGAGTTGCGTAAGCTGGATTGAATCGAATTCTTGGACAATCATGGCCGCTGATGAATACAGACACCCTCACTCCCGCTCTTACGCCTGCTTCCTCTTCTGATCTGAACATTGTGTTTGCCACCAATAACCCGGCATTCAGTGCCCGCTTGATGGCGCTGATGGCCACAGAGTATCCACAGGTTGCTGTGTGTACGCCGGACGACCCGGCTGCCCGGCATGCCCAGGTGGCGGCGTGTTGGCATCCACCGGTGGATTTGTTGCAGCGTTGTCCCGGGTTGCAGCTGCTGCAAGCTGTATCGGCAGGGGTTGATCATCTGGGCGACATACTGATGCACAGCGGCTTGCCCGTATCCCGAGTCGTTGATGAAGGGCAACAGCAAGGCATGCTGGAATATGTGTTATGGGGTGTATTGCATCATCAGCGCGATTTTGATCTGGCCTTGAGCAATCAGCAGGCCAAGATCTGGCAATTACATCCGCAGCGCCAGGCTGGTCGTATGCGGATCGGTGTGATGGGCCTGGGGCAGTTGGGGGGATTTATCGCGGCCAGGCTGGCCGGGCTTGGTTATCCTGTTTCTGGCTGGGCAGGCAGTCGCAAGCAGATTGAGCAAGTGCATTGTTACGCAGGAGAGGCTGAGCGAGGAACGTTTTTATCCAGCTGTGACCTGCTGGTTAATCTGCTGCCCCTGACCACGGCAACCGAGGCGATTCTGGATGCTTCGCTGTTTGCTGAATTACCACCGGGCGCGGTAGTGATGAACTGCGGCCGCGGCGAGCACCTGAATGAGCAAGACCTGATCGATGCCTTGAGCAGCGGCCATTTGCGAGCTGCTGTGCTGGACGTGTTTGCGCAGGAGCCGTTGCCGAAAGGCAACCCTCTCTGGGATCAAGCCGGCGTGATCGTGACGCCGCATATGGCATCGTCGGCTTCTGGCCAGGTAATGCTGGCGCAGCTGGTCGAGAACGGCTACCGCCAGCTGGCCGGTCAGCCGTTGCGGAACCTGGTCGATATCGCCAAGGGTTATTGAGTTCGTGCCGGTGGCTGATCGAGTGATTTAATGCGCATATCAATGTGCATGGCGGGTCAGCCAGTTATTGACTTGCGATTCCACGCGGCCGCCAATCAACCTGGCTCGTCTGGCCATTTCGGCATGCCACGCTTTATCGGTTGTGTTGTTTGCAGCCGGTTTGGCGTCACGGGGGTCAGCTCCCTGATAAAGGTAGTAGTCTGCGATGTAAGACAGTGGTTGATCAGACAGGAATCGGTCTGACAGGTCGCTCAGTCGCTGTTGGCCAAAGGGGTCGTGCCCAAGATCAATCAGGGTTGGCGCTTGGTAGCGGGTTGTGTCCAGTGCGGCTCCCATGTGAGGCCAAAGGGTAATGACGTTGGTGCCAGACTGGACCAGCCGGGATACCAGCGAGTTGAAAACATCCGGCTTACCCTGAAGTTTGAGAGGCCTTTTCAGCTGATGAAAGGCACCAAATAGCAGTATCGCTGTTTGATGCTTTTCCAGTACTTCGGACTCGACCATGTTCTGGTAGGTGTCTTCACGCGTTACCGTCAGTGTTTCCCATTCATCACGTCTGATGGTTGCCCAATCGAAGGCGGGGTCAGCCAGAACGAGACGAATCTTGTGCGCCCGGGTTGCGTTATGGTAGCGCAGAAATTCGATCAACCGCTGGTATTGCGGTGTTTGCCAGGCCATGAAGTACAGTGTATTGCGCCATATCTGGCGGAGTGTTTCCGGGGCGACATAAACTCCCTTCAACAGGTAGTCATCGGCCAGGGCTTGATATTGGGCGTTACCAAACTCAACCACGATGTTGTCGATTTTATTCGCGATGGCAGGCTGTTTGAGTGTATTAATCAGAAAATTCACTGGTTTTTCTGAGCCATGAATATCCCCAAGTGCGATCAGCCTGGTGCTGTTCACTATTTCTTCGATGGTGGACAGGGCCTGTGTGTTATTGGTGAATCCCAAAAGCAAAGTCAGCAGCATGGCTGTTCGCTGCAGTGTGTGGATGATCATCTGTTTGCCAAATCTCATGAATAGGTGTAACCCGCGACAAAGCCACCGGTCGCTATCTTCCGGGAGTTGCCTGGGCCGCATCGCTGATGTCGGGTAAGACGGGTCGACCGGTTGGGCTGCTGCAGTGGCGGTTTGCGAGCACGGCAGCGTAATCCCTCGCCTTGCGTCATACCGTGATCAGCCTCGCGTTGCTGCCATCACAATATCCAGTGCATCCAGCCGCTGTTGGCGGTCATAAATATCGTTGGTGAACATCAACTCATCCACCTCCAGCTCCTGTACCAGCGACGCCAGTTTGAATGCCAGTGTTGCTGGCCCACCGACGACAGCCATGGCCAGAAAAGACTGCACTTGCGCCTGCATCGGAAGATCCCACAGGGCATCTATATTCCTGGTGGGTGGCGGTAAAAACAAGGGTTGTCCTGTCATCAGGGCGATCACCCGTTGCTGACTGCTGGTGGCCAGATACTGGGCCTGCTGGTCGGTTGCTGCGGCAATCAATGGCAGCGTGGCAATGGCGTACGGTTTGGCCAGTTGCTCTGATGGTTGAAACTCCCGCCGATACAAGGCCAGCGCTTCGTGTAGATAGCGAGGGGCAAAGTGCGCGGCGAAGGCGTAAGGCAAGCCTCGCTGTGCGGCCAGCTGGGCGCTGAACAAACTGGATCCCAGCAGCCAGATCGGTACCTTGGTATCACTGCCGGGGTAGGCATGGACGGCGTGGCCTTCAGTGCTTTTACCTAACAGTCGTTGCAGCTCGGCGACTTCGGCAGGGAAATGATCCGCTCGCCGCTCGTCACGACGTAATGCCCGGCTGGTGATGGCGTCGGTACCTGGTGCCCGACCCAAACCGAGGTCGATGCGATCCGGGTACAGCGATGCCAGGGTGCCGAACTGCTCGGCAATCACCAGCGGTGGATGGTTGGGTAGCATGATGCCGCCAGAACCGACTCTGAGCTGTCGGGTATGGGCGGCAACCTGGCCAACCAGCACGGCAGTGGCAGAACTGGCAATACCGGCCATATTGTGATGCTCCGCCAGCCACAGGCGTTTGAAACCCAGCTGGTCGGCGTGACGTGCATGCTCCAGCATATGCTGCAGCGTCTGGGGAATATCAGCGCCTTGCGGCACCGTGGCCAGCTCCAGCAATGACAACGGAATCGATTCAAGTACCGACATACAAACCTCATGTTTTATCAGCCGGTTATGCTGGCAGGTTCTCCGGCACGACAACAGCACTGGCGGTGGTACACACTGTTGTCATAACCCCGGCTGCCGGGGTTACTCAGGGCAGACGTAGCACGTGTATCAGTACCATCACCAGCTGGACGATGCTGACCAGCAAACCGACCATATAAAAATAACTGCGCGGACTGGGGTTTCGCTCGGTGGCAATGGCGTAATACAGCCCCATGTGAATCAGCCGGGTGGCGGCATAAATGGAGCACATGACCCCCAGTTTGAGGGCATCAAAGCCACTCAATATGCCGATCAGGGCTGGCCCCAGCAGCAGTGGCAGATTCTCCAGTGAGTTGATAAAGGTGCGGTGACTGCGAAACACAAACGAGCCATGGCTCAACTGCGGGTCAACAATTCCGGGGGTGTAGCGCCCCTGTTTGCGGTGCGCCATGGTGGCGACCAGATTTTGTACCAGTAGAGTGGCAAAAATCAGCATCAGGGCCTGAAACGTCAGGCTGTATGAAGTCATTAATTCTGGCATGGGTGATACCTGTTGTGCGGTGGCGGTTGTGACAAGGTGTGATGACAGGATAGTCGTGATTAAGCGTCATTGCTTGGCTGGCGGCTGGTCGTGATCATCGCGGCGCGGCGGGCAAACTGTTGCTCGATCGTCTGGATATTGTCCTGAATAAAATCGACAAATGCCCGCATGGCCGGGTTGGGCTGCTTGTCGCTGAGATAGACCAGACACCAGGAGCGGCGCAGCGGAAAGCCATCGAGTGGCAGCTGTTGCAGGCTGCCATCATGCAGTTCCGACAGCACCGTCAGCTTCGGCAGTACGGTGACGCCGAGACCGGCCATGACGGCGTGTTTCAGGCCTTCGTTGGAGTCGATCTGCATCACGGGTTGTAGTGGTATCCGGCATTGTTGACTCCAGCATGTCAGAGCCTGGTGGGTGCCGGATTCCTGCTCCCCGACAATCAATCCATGGTCGAGAAAGTCCTGCACACGCACGTCTGGCTGAGACAGCAGTGGATGGCCGGGGGCCACCAGTGGAATCAGCTCGTTATCCAGAAATGGCAGGGTGGCGAGGGTTTTGTCGACTGGAGCCATGCCCATAATCACCAGATGGTCGGTGTAATCGGCCAGACGCTGTAACGACTCGGAACGGGTCACCATCCGGGCGTGCACCTGTACCTGCGGGTGGCGTGGCATAAAATCCTTTAACAGATACGGCAGTATGCAGTGGGCGGTATCCACGGCGGCAATGTTGAGATCCCCGGCCACCTGGTTACCCATGATAACCAGCTGGTTCTGCAAGGTGCCCAGCTCTTCAAAAATCACTTCAATGCAGGAGGCCAACTGCTCCCCGGCGGCGGTGCAGAACAGTTTGCGGCCGACGTATTCGAACACCGGTTGTTTCAGCGCCAGTTCCAGCTGCCTGACCTGTGAGCTGACCGCGGGTTGAGTCAGTCCCAGTTGTTCTCCGGCCTTGCTGTAGTTGCGGTGGCGATAGACGGCACGGAACACTTGCAGCTGCCGGAAAGACAGGCGACTGATCAGTTGTTGAACAGAATTTGGCATACCAGACTCAATACAAAAAAGCCGACTATAAGGTAAAACGCGGCGTTATCTAAGGTTGCTCGTTCAAGTGTCTGGAAATGAGCTGATTATCGTTTGTTGGCGTTATCGCGGGCTTCGGCGCCGTGGGTGTTGAGCATTCTGGTCGGGACGCTTCAGCGACTGCGGGAAAGGGAAAACGGCCGCTGCCAGACCTCAGATAAACAGCCATGGCAGAGGCCAATGCGTCGTTTATCAGACTCCGTTATCAGTCCGTTGGTGAGTGCGCCATTATTGAACATTCGTTCAGGTTCGTGAGCGATAGCAGGGATTTTGTTGCGTCGGATGGTGGCCAAATACCGTAAAAATACACCGACGGGGCAATGAACGGAGGCTTATGTGGATGATTGGCAGAATGGACACTGAAATTACATTAAATTAAATCACTGAAAAATTCATTTTTTATGGTCGAAAATTAAATAATATCAATAATCTGTAGGTATAAGAACTATTCAGAGGCTTCGATTAGATCACAACAATCCGATTGTAAGACGGGTTTCGGGCCTGTTTTAGCGTTTCGATGAGTGGGTTGTACCAAGGGACCTGAATGGCCGCAGAATCGCCTTCCCATAAGGAAAACTTATATAAAAGATAAGTTTTCAATGGCTATTTTATGATGCAACTGCACGGAAGCAGGGCGGGATTTGATATTCATAATGGTGATAAGTATATAAAAAACAGAAATAAAGGCCGTTTTTAAGCCATTTGAAGTCATGGCATAGCTGTTGCTTTATCCCCCTCAGAGCGCCTTCGGGCGTATCCCGAACTCCACTTGAGGAACCTATGTATGGACAAGTCGGCGCTACAGCTAACTGAAGGGCTCACACCGGGCCTTGGCTTTGCACTTATGATCGGACTGGGGCTGGTCTTTCTGGCCCTTGCTTACTTGATCAAGCGAACGCTGATCAGAAACACACATGATTTTATTTCCTCTAATCGCCGCATTGGCCTGGGCTTTGGCGTTGGGTCGGTGATTTCGGTCTGGACCTGGGCCATGGCCGTGATGATGAGTTCAGCGATGACGTTCCAGTGGGGCCTGTCGGGGCTGTTCTGGTTTGTGGTTCCCAACGGCCTGGCATTGATGGTGATGATTCCTCTGGCGCGTATTCTGCGCAAGCGGATGCCGGACGGCTATACCATCAGCCAGTTTGCCTATAACCGCTTTGGTCGTTCCCAGGCGGCTGCCAGTGTGGTCACCATGACGATGATTTTTGGCATCCTGCTGGAGATCCTGATCAACCTCAAAGGCACCTCGGTTGTGATGTCGACGGTGTTTTCGATCGACTGGCGCGTGGCCACGGTTGTCACTGTCTGTGTGGTGATGGCGTATTCATTCTTTGGCGGGCTCTGGACAGCCGTTATGACGGGCACGATCAACACCTGGATGATTACAGTGCCTGCGGCGCTGGTGATTGTGGCAGTCTTTGATCTGATTCCTGGTGGGGTTGATACGGTCTTTGCCGCTGTCGGCGAGGCGGATGAAATCAATCTGTCGATCACCGACTCCGCTGCCGCGGCGGGCTTTGGTATCACGCTGGCCTTTGGCTTGCTGGCTTCGGTTGTTGCTGATCAAACCTTCTGGCAGAAAGTCTGGTCGGTACGCAAGGATCAGGTGTCACGTACGTTCCTGTGGGCCGGTGCGCTGTTCTACCCGATTCCTATCTGTCTGGGCATGCTTGGTCTGGTCGGTATTGGTTTTGGTCTGACGGCCACCGAACTGGGTGGTGATATTGTCGCTGTCGGGCCTTATATCATCTCTCATATCGGCCTGCCGATGACGCTGATCATCGCTTATACGCTGGTGATTCTGGCGGCCTGTTACTCCACCATTGATGGTGCCAGTGCAGCGCTGTCGTCTGTTGTTGCCATTGATATCGTCAAACGCTTTGCCCCCAATACCGGTGAAAAAACCCTGTTCTATATCACCAAGGCTTCCATGTTTGTTGGCGGCAGTGTCGCGGCGCTGATCGTGCTCTCCGGGGTCGATTTCACCTCGCTGGTACTGACGACCTACGCATTGAAGACCTCCATTCTGATTCCGCTGGTACTGGCCATTCTCTGGTCGCGAACCAACACCCTCGGTTTTGTGGCCGGTGTCATTCTCGCCATCCTGGTTGGTATGCCCATCCGCAGCATGTACGGCGAGCTGGTCGGTACGCTGTCGATTCTCTCTATCAGCGGTATCACGGTGGTACTGGGTGCGCTGCTGAAACCCGTCAAGTTCGATATGGATGAGCTTGAGAGCATGACGGCCGATCTGGATCACAATGTTGAAGTCGCCAATCGTGCCTGACATCCCGTCGCAAACTGATACGACCCCACTGAGGAAACCGCTATGTCGATTTTGTTTTATGTAACTTTGTTTCTGTGTCTGATAGCGACGGCCATTTTTGTGGCCGGCTATATCAAGGGCGTTACCGGGGCGGTGGCAGATCACCGCGCCACCGCCGAGACGGCCATCCCCGAAGAGCAGGACAGCAATTATGGTCTGGCGATTCTGGCTGCTGTCCTGGCCGCCAGCGGCATCATTGCCATGGTCGGTTTTGTGCCTGAAATGATTTATGCCGGGCCTTTTCTTGCCATTGTGACCGCGACCATGAATGGCGTGGCTTTCTTTGTCGACGCTGAGGGGTAGTGATGAAGTTTGGTCTGTGGTTGCCGGTGTACGGCGGTTGGTTGCGATTACTCAATCATCGCCCGTTACCCGACTTTGAGCAGTGTGCTCGCCTGGCTGTTCAGGCGGAACATGACGGATTTGATTATCTGTACGGCTCGGAGAATCTGCTGAATTGTGTTTACGGCAAGGATGCAGAAGTGGCTGACCCATGGATATTTGCCGCTGGCATCGCCACCTTGACGCAACGGATTGAACTGGTTGTCGCCAGCAAGCCTGGCTTCTGCTCGCCACTGGTGGCGGCGCAAATGGCCCGCAGTCTGCAGCAAATGAGTCGTGGGCGCTGTTCCGTCAATATCGTCTGTGGCTGGTGGCCGGAAGAGTTCCGGCAGGCCGGTGTGGATTACCTGGATCATGCTGGTCGCTATCGCCGTGCGAATGAGTACTGCCAGAGCCTGCAGCGTTTCTGGGGAGTGACAACCGCAACTGCGGCGGCGGAGTTTTTCAGTGCCGAAGTCGCACCGCCAGTCGACAAGCTCGAACCGGTGCCGCCGATCTGGGTGGGAGGGCAGTCCGAGACTGCCCTGGCCATGGCCCGGCGGTACGGCGAGACGATTTTCCTGAACAGCATGCCGATTGCTGAACTCCGGGAAACCATTGCGAATATTCGCAGCACCGAGGCCGCAGAGGCAACACCGCTGAAAATTGCCGTCAGCGCCTTTGTGTTGATGGCAGCAACCGATCACGAGGCGCAAGCCCGTTATCAGGCATTACAGAGCCAGCGGGATGACGCGCTGGTTGATGAACTGCGCACGGCGATGGATGAGTCCGGTGCCAGCTCTTGGGAAGGACTGAGCAAGGAAAAAATGCTCGACTCCAATTGTGGTTTCGACATTGGGCTGGTGGGGTCTACCGACACCATCGCTGCCCGCCTCCGTGAATTGAACGATGCGGGGGTGGATGTACTGATGTGTCAATTTGAAGACATGGTCGGTGGCAGTCATCAGTTCGCTCGACAGGTTATGCAGCCGTTTCACTCTCTTTATACGGCTTGAATACTTTTCATAATAAGCGCTAGTGGAGAAATACAATGTCCAAGAAAAAAGCACACCTGCTCGGTTTTGTACAACATGGCATCAACAGTCATGCAACAGGTATGTGGCGACACTCCCGCGACAAGGTCAACTGGGATTGGCGCAAGCCCGAGTACTGGCAACACATGGGTCGCACCATGGAGCGAGGTCTGTTTGATGCCATGTTTATTGCAGACGAGCTGGCGCCCTATAACAACTACGAGCAGAGTTCGGATGCGAGTGTGAAATACGCCGTCCAGTGCCCGACCCACGAGCCATCAACCATTGTGCCAATCGTCACCGGCGCGACCAAACATCTGGGTGTGGGAGTGACGCTCTCGACCGCATTTGAACATCCTTATTCCATGGTTCGCCGTCTGTCGAGCCTTGATCATCTCTCCAGCGGACGGGTGGCCTGGAACGTGGTCAGCTCCTACTCCAAATGTGAATGGGATGCGTACGGTGAGCCGATGACCGATCGCTCACGCCGTTATGAACGGATGGAAGAGTACCTGAAGCTTTGTTACGAACTGTGGGATTCCTGGGATGAGGATGCCATCGTTGCCGACAAGGAAAGCGGCGTATACGTCGACCCGACCAAAGTCCGCGAGATCGACTTTGACGGCGAGTTTTTCAAATCGAAAGGCCGTTCGTTTGTCTGCCGTTCACCACAAGGCCGCCCGGTACTGTGGCAGGCCGGTTCATCGGCGACAGGACGTGATTTTGCTGCCCGCCATGCGGAAGCTATTTTTGCCGTTCACCCCAATATTGATCGCATGCGTGAGTATGCCGACGACGTGAACGGCCGCTTGGCGGCGACAGGCCGTGCGCCTGGCAGCGTCAAACTGATTTACGGACTGCAAACCGTGGTCGCCGAGACACGGGAAGAAGCCGAAGCCAAGTACGAACGCATCAAGGCCTGTATTCCGCTGGAAGGCGCATTGGCCTGGATGTCTGGACACTTTGGCCCGGACTTCTCGACCTACGACCTTGATGAGTACGTACAGAACATCGAGATCCCGGGTATTCAGGGGCTGTTTGAATCCATCATTTACGCCAAGGGCGGCGCACCGGTAACGGTGAAAGAAGCGGCGCTTTATTACGCACAAGGCATGGGCATGCCGATTCTGGTGGGGACCCCCACAGACATCGCCGACAAGATGGAAGAATTCATGGATGAAGGCGGTGCTGATGGCTTTATGTTGGCGGCCACTTACACCCCGGGCTGCTTCGAAGAGTTCGTCGATATGGTTGTGCCTGAGCTACAGAAACGTGGCCGTTACCGCACCGAATACACGGGTTCGACGCTGCGCGAGAACCTCTTGGCCAACTGAGGTGACGGCAATGATAAGCAACGAGCTTTTTTGCAACACGATGCGGCAACTGGCGTCCGGCGTGGCGGTGATCACCATGGAGAACGACGGTCAGCTGCACGCCATGACGGCCACGTCCTTTACCTCGGTATCGGCACAGCCGCCGTTGGCGCTGGTGTGTATCAAACGTGGCAGTGATACCGACCAGTTACTGGGCAAGGCAGAGCGTATGGGAGTCAGTCTGTTGAGCGAGAGCCAGCAGGAAATTTCCAATCGATATGCCTGGAAAACAGCCGACCGGGGCCGTTTTGATGACCTCGACACCCGGCGTTGTCCGGGTGGTGCACTGGTGTTCAATGACAGCGCAGCGGTGATGGAAGCGGTGATTACCGAGACCTACGAAGCCGGTGATCACACCATTTACATAGCCCAGCTGGATTATGCGGCGGTGAATGAGGAAGTGCAGCCGTTGTTGTATTGGCAAGGCCGTTACGCCGGACTGGACAGCCCGGCCTGACCGTAGCGGTTTGCCACCGTCAGGCGTGCCAGCGGGTACTGCCTGCCGCTTCTATTAATGAACACTGAAACGGCCGGCCGGGCACCCCCGGCCTTGCCGGTCGACTATCAGGAGGACGTATGTCCAATATGCCATCCATCAAGTTAAGCGCCGCCCTGTCGGAATTGGCGGCCGGTAACATCATTATTCTGACCGATGATGAAGACCGCGAAAACGAAGGTGACCTGTGTGTGGCTGCAGAACACGCTACCCCGGAAGCCATTAATTTTATGGCGATTCATGGACGTGGCCTGATCTGTTTAGCGCTGCCAGAATCCCGTACCCAGACACTGGGGCTTTCTCTGCTGGTGGCTCCAGAAGCAAACCAGACGGCTCATGCCACCCCGTTTTGTATGCCAGTGGATGCCAGGGTTGGTGTAACGACAGGGATTTCCGCACCAGACCGGGCGGAGGCTGTACGAGTTGCCCTGGACCCGGCGAGTCAGGCGGGTGATCTGATTGCACCTGGGCATTTGCCGGTATTGAGCGCCCGGGCTGGTGGTGTACTGGAGCGCTCCGGTCATACCGAAGCCTCGGTTGAACTGGCCCAGCTGGCTGGCCTGACGCCAGGTGCTGTGATCTGCGAAATCATGAACTACGACGGTGGTATGGCAGGGCAGAGTGACCTGCGGCAACTGGCTAAAGAATTTGGCCTGAAGACGCTGGCGATTCGTGATCTGGTGGATTACCAGGCCCAACGGGCCAATTTTCAGGATTGCTCTGTTGGCCAGCTGGCCGGAGAGTATTTCTGATTGATTCTGGGCCGGGCACTTTCTGCATCAGGCGTTGCCAGGCACCGCCTGTGCTGAGCATGGGTGCCTGGAGACAGTAGGAGACAGTAACAATCTTATGTCGGCAGCGGCTGAGTTTTTGCTGATTGGCCGGGCGCCGGGATGGGCTGACTTGAGTCAGCCGAGATGGCGGGAAAGGGTTATGCCGTATTGGCGGACCAGTCTTCGCAGAAGCGCAAAAACGCATTCATTAAACGGCTACGATATTTGTCTTTGTGCACCACGATATACAGGTTCCGTTTCAAATCCAGAAAAGGTACTGCCACCGCTGCCAGATCACCGTGATCGATCATGGCCTTGACGGCGGTAATCGACAGGCAACTGACGCCCAATCCACTGGCGACTGCTGTTTTAATCGCTTCGGTATGCCCTAATTCAAGATAGACTTTTAATTCATGTAAATGATCACGTAATGAATTCTCGAATATGGTACGGGTACCGGAACCGGATTCACGTAATATCCAGTCAGGCTTGTCAAGTAAATCATGGACATTGGACGGTGGGTGTTTTGCTAGTGAATGATTCGGATGTGCCACAATAACCAGATTATCCTGTCGCCAGGGAAATGCCTGTAATTCCGGAGCGACACTGATGCCTTCAATAAAAGCAATATCAATTTTAAAAGAAGATAAATCTTCCAGTGCCTGTTCCGTATTACTTGAATTCAGGCGAATATTGACTTTTGTATGTTGCTTGATAAACCCTCCCAATATGACCGGTAATAAATAATTGCCAATAGTCGAGCTGGCTCCTATTTTTAATGAGCCAACCTGTTGTGTCAGGTGCGTATTGGGGCCGGTTTCTATTTCACTGGCGCGGGAGCACAGCTCAACCGCCAGGGGTAATATGGCCCGGCCTCGATCATTGAGTAACAGAGTACGATCGACGCGATCAAAGACCCGCTCTCCCAGAATATTTTCGAGTTGCGAGACCGACATGCTGACCGCCGGTTGCGACAGATTGAGTTCTTTTGCCGCGTCGCTGAAGCTTCCGTTTTTGACGACCGACGAAAAAATTTCCAGTTGGCGTAGTGTAACGGGCATAAAATATTCCAGTACATTGATGAGTTCAGGGAACCGCGGATACGTTTGAATATTAACTGAAGCATTAACCGTGCCTGGAATATAAACAGACTGTTGTTGCTCTTTTTTGCAGCGTTTTTTTACGCTGTTTGAGGCTTTTTCTTCCTTGTTTATATCGCTGCTGGAGCGCGGATTGGGTGATGTTTTCGGGTGGCACAATATCTGCAATAACCGGATCTCAAATCACTGTTTAAGGATCACTCCGTGGGTTTCCGACTTTATACCCTGCTCAGCTCACAAGGCTCGATTATTCCTGGTTTTGCTCTCTGTCTGGCTCTGGGTATGGCAGCTGTTTTTTCATCGCCTTTTTGGGGTGTGCCATCACTGATTCTGGCGCTTTTTCTTGGCTATGTTATTGGTGCTCCAGCGCGGGAATATCCACTCTACAGTGGCATAGAATTCAGTCGGCAGAATATTCTGAAACTGGGGGTGGTATTGCTGGGAGTGAGACTGGATTTGCATCAGGTGCTGGCGCTTGGCTGGACCCCGGTATTGTTGGTGAGTCTGAGTGTTCCGCTGACAATTCTGTTGGCCTGGGTGATTGGTCGCTGGTTACGGCTACCGACGGAGTGCTGGCTGATTGGTGGCGCAGCGGTGGCTATTTGCGGCGCGTCAGCTGCGATGGCAGTGGCGGCAGTATTGAGTGCTCGTCAGGGGACGTCCCGGATTCTTCCTTATATTGCTGCCAGCGTCACCGGAATCGGTAGTATTGCCATGATCAGTTATCCATTTCTGGTGGATGTACTGGGTATTAACGCTCAAAGTGCCGGTGTCTTGATCGGTATATCCATTCATGATGTCGCCCAGGTAGCCGGGGCTGGTTACGCTATTTCCGATACGGTGGGTGATGTTGCCATTTATACCAAGATGTTGCGTGTTGCGGCGCTGGTGCCGGTGATTGCGATTATTGCCATTTGGCAGAAATCAAACAGCGATCATGGTAATGGCTTGCCCGGTTTCCTATACGCATTTGCTGCTATTGTAACGCTTAATGCACTGGGGCTTATTGGTGATCAGGTCAAATGGTTGGCAGAAGAATTATCCACTGTTTTTTTGGTAACGGCGATGGTTGGCCTGGGTGCAAAAATCCAGTTCGCGAATCTGCTGGGTGAAAGCTGGCAGCCATTGTTCTTGTTGCTGGTTCTTTCGGTATTGCTGTTTTTGGTGCCATTGTTGGTGATTATTATAAGCGGTGGTTTCTGATTTTATTAATCAATGGTTGACCGGTTTTCCGTTTTTAAATGCTGGCTTTATTGTTTGTTTAATAGTCAGTTTCTTTATTTTTCGAGATGTCTTTTAGCCATTACGAAAGCACTTTGCATAAATATAATTTACCGATGTCATAACTGAACCATGGCCCGCTTATGATGCAGTTGCACGGAATCAGGGCGGCGACCTGCCCGTTCTGCGGTTGGTTCTGTCTCCGCTTTTTAGCTCTTGCTCCTCTCTGTCTCACCTCCGGTGATGACCTGAACCGGCCTGAATGAGTGGATGTGTTTGTTCATATTCAGGCCGTTATGACGTCAAGACCGGGGCTGATTGCGTCAGGTCAAGCTGCTGGCCGGTTGCCCTGTCATGGTGATGTGGCTGTTGTTGGGCAATCGGTGGTCATCAGTCATCAGGGTAACGGCTATAGAGAAGAGGCTGACACCATCGTTGAACAGAACTGGTTCTGCCGGGCTTTGTTGAGTCCATAGTTGCAGCTTGTCTATAAGGTAAAGCTTATGGCTGACTAAAATAATATCAATTTTGGATTGATATACGAGTGTCGTAGGGTGAACCCATCAACCATGTTCGAGGCTTGACTCATGTTGAAGAAGGTACTGATCGCCAACCGTGGCGAAATTGCAGTGCGTATTGTGCGCGCTTGCGCCGAAATGGGAATTCGCTCGGTTGCCATCTACACCGAACCCGATCGTTATGGCCTGCATGTCAAACGAGCGGACGAAGCCTACTCGTTAGGGGACGATCCGTTAGCGGGTTATCTGGACCCTCTGCGACTGGTGAATCTGGCAGTCTCGACCGGTTGTGATGCCATCCATCCCGGTTACGGTTTTTTGTCTGAAAACGCGGAATTTGCCCGCCTTTGTGAAGCAAAAGGCGTTACCTTTATTGGCCCCAAATCGGCGGTGATTCATGGCATGGGTGACAAAACCCAGGCCCGTGATTCGATGCGGGCGGCGGGTGTGCCGGTTACGCCCGGTTCCGACGGTAATCTGGCAGACATTAGCGAAGCGTTAACGCTGGCAGAAGAGGTCGGCTACCCGGTGATGATCAAGGCCACTTCCGGTGGTGGTGGTCGGGGGATTCGCCGCTGCGACAGCCCGGAAGAATTACGCCAGCAGTACCCCCGAGTCATATCCGAAGCGACCAAGGCCTTTGGTTCTGCCGATGTATTTCTGGAAAAGTGCATCGTTAATCCCCGCCATATCGAAGTACAGATTCTGGCCGACAGCCAGGGGAATGTCATACATCTGTACGAACGCGACTGTTCGATCCAGCGTCGCAACCAGAAACTGATTGAGATTGCACCCAGCCCACAACTCACGCCGGAGCAGCGTGAGTATGTGGGCACTCTTGCCGTCAAGGCCGCCGCTGCGGTGGGCTATGAAAATGCCGGTACGGTTGAGTTCCTGCTGACCGGCAACAAGGTGTATTTCATGGAAATGAACACGCGGGTTCAGGTAGAGCACACCATTACCGAGCAGATTACCGGCGTCGATATTGTGCGCGAACAGCTGCGTATCGCTGCGGGTTTACCGCTCAGTTACCGTCAGCAAGACATCAGTTATCGCGGCTTTGCCTTGCAGTTCCGTATCAATGCCGAAGACCCCAAAAACGACTTTTTGCCCAGCTTCGGTCATATCACCCATTACTACGCGCCGGGTGGCCCGGGGGTTCGGGTAGATACAGCGATATACACCGGTTACGACATTCCGCCTCATTACGATTCCATGTGTCTGAAGCTGATTTGCTGGGCCTTGACCTGGGAAGAAGTGATCGCCCGGGGTAAACGGGCCATCGATGATATGCGTTTGCGCGGAGTCAAAACCACAGCACCTTATTACCAGCAGATTCTGGCTCATCCAGATTTTGAAAAAGCGGTGTTTGATACCAGTTTTGTACCCAGCCATCCTGAGCTGATGAACTACTCAGAAAAACGAGACCCCAGTGAAATTGCCCTGGCGCTGGCCGCGGCCATCGCAGCCCATATGGCCGCCTAATCGAGGAGATTGAACATGACCAAGAAGCCAGTACAGGTAACCGATGTCACGCTGCGTGATGCTCACCAGTCGCTGATTGCTACCCGCCTGCGTACCGAAGACATGCTGCCGATCTGTGAAAAAATGGATCAAGCCGGATTCTGGTCGCTGGAAGTCTGGGGTGGGGCAACGTTTGATGCTTGCGTCCGTTTTCTGAAAGAAGACCCCTGGGAACGCTTGCGCCAACTGCGGGCGGCGTTACCCAACAGCCGTTTGCAAATGCTGCTGCGAGGCCAGAACCTGCTCGGCTACCGCCATTACGCCGATGATGTGGTTGAGGCATTTGTCCATAAAGCGGCAGCAAACGGCATGGATGTATTCCGGGTTTTTGATGCCTTGAACGACCTGCGCAACCTCGAAACCGCGATGAAAGCGGTCAAGGCCGCAGGCAAACACGCCCAGGGCACTATCTGTTACACCACCAGTCCGGTACACACGCTGGATCTGTTTGTGCAGCAAGCCAAGGATCTGGTCAATATGGGAGCCGACTCCGTTGCCATTAAAGACATGGCCGGTCTGCTGACACCGTATGGCACTTATGACCTGGTCAAGGCGCTGAAAGAAGCGGTGGACGTAGATATAGTGATCCACAGCCACAGCACTTCCGGTCTGGCGCCGCTGTGTCAGATGAAAGCGATTGAAGCCGGTGTCGACCGGATAGATACCGCGATTTCTTCCTTTGCCAGTGGTACCAGCCATCCGGCCTGTGAATCACAGGTGGCCGCGCTGAAAGGCACCGAATACGATACCGGGCTGGATCTGGAAGGGCTGGGCGAGATCGCCGATTACTTCCGTGATGTGCGCAAAAAATACCACCAGTTTGAATCCGAGTTCACCCGTGAAGATGTCTCGGTGCAAATCAACCAGGTGCCCGGGGGCATGATGTCCAACCTCGCCAACCAGTTGAAAGAACAGAATGCCCTCGACCGGATTCGCGATGTATTTGCAGAAATTCCACGGGTACGTGAAGACCTCGGCTTCCCTCCTCTGGTGACGCCGACTTCTCAGATTGTCGGCACCCAGGCGGTATACAACGTGTTGGCGGGGGAGCGTTACAAAACCATCACCAACGAAGTCAAACGTTACCTGCAAGGGGGATACGGCAAGGCACCGGCGGCCGTGAACGCCGAACTGCAACAGCAAGCGATTGGTACGGAAGGTATTATTGAAACCCGTCCGGCGGATTTGCTGGATGCCGAAATGGCGCGCCTGAAAGCCGATATCGGCGAGTTGGCCCTGAATGACGAAGACGTACTGACCTTTGCCATGTTCCCGGATCTGGGGCGTGAATTCCTGCAGCAGCGTGCTGCCGGTACATTGATGCCCGAAGCGCTGCTGGCGGCGGATGTCGACAGCAAAAGCAAAATGGGTGTGGCCACCGAGTTCGTTATCGATGTGCACGGCGAAAGCTACGATATCGCAGTCACCGGCGTTGGTGATTTTGGGGCTGGCAAGCGCAAGATCTATCTCAGTATGGACGGCGTGCCACAAGAAGTGATCTTTGAACCGTTAAATGAATATGTTGATGACGGTGCCAGCAAAGGCCGTAAACGCGCAACGGAACCCGGTCACGTCACGGCCACCATGCCAGGTAATGTGGTGGATGTGCTGGTCAAGGAAGGCGATACCGTCAAAGCCGGTCAGGCAGTTATGGTGGCAGAAGCCATGAAAATGGAGACTGAAATCAGCGCCAATATCGCCGGTGTGATCCAGGCGGTTTATGTCACCAAAGGGGATCGCGTCACTCCCGGCGAAGTGCTGATCGAGATCGGCTGAGCCACTTCGTTTACGCACACCGGCAATCTGCTACCCAACTCACCATGCTGATGGAATGACTCCGATGATTCACATCAAAAGAGATGTGTTGATTACGCGGGTGACGTAATCTCCCGGCTTATAAATCGGAACAACCGCTTGATGGCATTTTGAGGAAGAAAGATGAAAAAACTGGTGCAGGGTGTGCTGAATTTTCAGCAAAACATCTACCCGAAAAATAAAGATCTGTTTGGTGAGCTGGCCGATGGCCAAAGCCCGGATGTCCTGTTTATTACCTGTTCTGATTCCCGCATTGATCCTAACCTGGTCACCGGTTCAGAACCTGGCGACCTGTTTATTTGTCGCAACGCCGGCAACATTGTGCCGCCACCCTCGAACTTCACCGGGGGGATGACGGCTTCCATTGAATACGCTGTTGCGGTACTCGGGGTGCGCCATGTAATTATCTGTGGCCATACCGACTGCGGCGCGATCAAGGGGGCGCTGGATATTCAGGCGATCAAGGATCAGGGTTTACCACACGTAAAAGAATGGCTGGGGCACTGCCGTTCCGCTATGGATATTGTGCGTGAGCGTCATGGCATCGCCTGGAATACACCGGTAGACACCTGTTATCTGAATGAGGCCATCAGCCAGAACGTTTTGCAGCAGGTCGCCCATATTCGGACGCATCCTTGTGTGGCCGCCAAGGTGGCCGCCAAAAAGATTTATCTGCATGGCTGGGTGTATGACATCAAGAGCGGCGATATTTTGTGCAGCGATGAACAGTGTGAAGACTTTATGCCGTTTGCCGAGCGTTACGCAGACCATATCAAGGCACTCGCTGACAGCTGACACAAGGAACCCAATATTGCTCCCGGCAGAGTCCCGTGTCTGGTTGGCCTGATCCTTTTACGGATCGGGCTTTTGCATGACATCACCAATGTACAGCAAGAGTAATGCCCCGACCGTTGCCATCAGGGCCGAACCAATAAAACCAATGGCGGCAAGGTCGGTGAGCGCAAAGACAAGACCACCAATAAACGCCCCGACAATACCAATTATCAGATTGACAATAATCCTGAAGCCACCTTCTTTTTTGAGCGTACTGATCAGCCATCCGGCAGTCGCGCCAATGAATAAAAACACCAATAAATTCGCTAACTCCATGATTTCCCCTCCTCTCTTGTTTATTGGCTGATGTTGTACCCGTCGCCATGCCTGCCTTTGGATTGATGTGCCTTGCATAGTTCAAGAAAATCGATAATGACACATGAAATCAATGTGATGCCTGATGTTCAGCATTGACAAAGTATCAGAGTGTTTCTGACAGCCTTGTCGGGTTGATGACAAAAAAGCCTACGAAACCCTGGGCAAAGAGGTCAAAAGGGCGGTTTTTACCCTGGCCCCTGGCTTGCTGACGTATCAAGGACACCTTCATTCAAAGCATAGCGTCAGACGCTACAGGAGCCAGTTATGTCAGCGACATTTGAACTGAAAACGACGATCAGCCAGGCATTTACGTTTGAACTGCTCAGTAGTCGTGGCCACTCACTGCTGTTGGGCGGTGATTACCCGACCAAAGCCGAGGCCGAACAAGGAATCAAGGACGTGCAGCTGGGTTCGTTGATGGGACATCAGATTGCAGCAGGCCGAACCCCGGCAGGTGAGACCTTTTTTGTTATCAAGGACACCCAAGGCCAGATCATTGCCAAAAGTGCGTTATTTGGAGATCAGATGTTGTTCGACAATGCTCTGCACGCCGTCAAGGATAACGCCTGCATTGCAGCGATTGCTGATTTGACGACAGCCTGACAAGTGGAGAAAGGCGATGAATAATGAGCTGACTATTCTGAAAGAATTGGCAGTCGTGTCTGTTACCCGGGCGGAATGGCTGGAAATTCACCGTACGGTGGCTGGCCATGTGCCGGGTAGCGACTTTTCACAGACCTTTGAGGCGATGGTGCAGGATGTATTGAAGGTCTACGATTTTGTCGGCGACATCCTGTCTCCCTTTGTGGCACTTAACTCAGTGGCCGCTTTTGAGGCAGGCTTTGATTCGTTGATGGCCACCTATCAGGCTGGGTATCTGGCGGAAGCCAGCAAGCCCAGACACTACTGTGACGACGCCTACGAGCACTTTATCGAGATACAGCAAAGCAAGGTATTCAATACCCGCTATCCACTGCTGAAGCACACGTTTGACCGGCTGGATTACATCGTCGACAAGTTCATCGCCAATGACGCCTGGCTGGTGATGAGTATCGAAACCGTGATGAAACGCCTGAGTCGCTGGCTGAATGGCATTGCCGAACTGAAAAAATCCGATGGCGAGGATGCTTTCTGGGTGTATCAGGGGCTGATGGCCAGTATCTGTGACTATTTGCAGTTACTGAGCCAGCGCCGCTGATTGCTGGTTTTATCGATCGATCAGTACTTCCAGCACAAACTTGGAACCGAAGTAGGACAGCACCAGAAAACCGGTACCGATTAACGTCCAGCGGCTGGCTGTGACACCACGCCAGCCAAAGCGATAACGACCAAACAGCAGCAAGGCAAATACCGACCAGCCAATCGAGGCAAAAGCGACCTTGTGAATCAGATGCTGCTCTTTCAGATCCACCACACTCGGCCAGCCAATGGCAAACGCCATGGTCAGTAGAATCATACCCAGCCAGATCATCTCAAACAGCAGCACATCCATGGTCTGTAGCGGTGGCAAGGCCTGGATCAGGCCATGGGTCTTGTGCTTGCGCAAGTGACGGTCCTGCAAGGACAGCAGGATCGACTGCACTGCCGCAATCACAAACACACTGTATGCCAGCATCGAGAGCATGATATGCCAGACCAGGCCGTAGCTGAGATGCTGTAAAGACTCGTGGCGCTGGGACAGCGATGACACCAGCAGCACTATCACAATCATCGGGAATAACCCGACAAACAGATTCTCTACCGGTTTTTTCAGACTGGAAAACAGCAACAGCAAGGTAATAAGCAGACCGATTACAGAGCCAATGTCATAAAAGGCGAAATTGATTCCGGACTGGTCGCTACTGTTGGTGGCGGCACTGAACACCAGTACACCCATATGGGTGAGAGAGGCCAGCATGGCCAGGGTGAGCACCATATTACGATTGGCCGGGCGATCACCACGAATGGTTTGCCACTGGCGGAAGGCAGAAAACAGATACAGGGCAGCCGCAGGAAGGGCAA
Source organism: Oceanobacter sp. 1_MG-2023 (assembly GCF_030689025.1). GTDB lineage: Bacteria > Pseudomonadota > Gammaproteobacteria > Pseudomonadales > Oceanobacteraceae > Oceanobacter. The sequence goes on along the minus strand of NZ_JAUYWA010000018.1, from coordinate 16,651 downwards.
CAAAAAATTCGGACATAAACAGGTTTCCAAAAAGACGCGTCCAGTGTCGCACATGGCTTCCGCTTCGCAAAGCAGATGCCATGCCGAGATAACCCCGTTGGGGAGCAATTGGCATGCCGGTCAAGAGCGGTGGCTCGTTCCATCGGGATTATTCTGCTGGCGTGTTACTTCAGTATCTCAACCCAAGGGCATCGCAGAGCCAGCCCTGAAACGGACTGGCAGCCCGAAAGCGCCGGGCGACCTGATCGCAAAAGTCGGCCTGAAACAGCATGGCCGGGTCTAATGTAGTCAGGGCAATAAAATCCTTGCGCTTGATTTCCTCAATGTGCGGATGTTCCTTGTCGTAACCCCGGGGTGGCCGGATCAGGCGGTCACCCGCCAACTGAAAGTATTGCTGGAAATCATCGTTCGCCATGGCATCCAGATAATGGGCCGGTCGTTCTGCCAGCGCGTCGCGAATCCTGCCCAGTGAGGGCGAATCCGGGTGCCAGACACCCACGCCGATAAATACCTCGTCCGGTTCAATGTGCAGGTAAAACCCCGGCGCATGGACATCCTTGCTTGATTCATGGCGAAACTGGATGCCGACATTCAGCTTGTACGGCGTTTTGTCCTTCGAAAAACGGGTATCCCGGTACGGCCGCATTAACGATCCGCCCACTTTTTTGGCCACCGCGGTGTAATACGGAGAGATGGCACGAACTTCCATTTCCATCGCCGCGATAAACGCCAGTGCCGGGCCTCGCACCTGCTGTTCGTATTCGGCCTTGTGTTGTTGAAACCAGGCCTTGTTGTTGTTCTCTCGCAGTTGTTGCAAAAAAGTCAGTAATTCCGGTGAAAAAGCCGTAAACATCGTGTTGCTCTCCCAAGAGGTGGCGGCGATGGCATGAGTTCCCGCGGCCGCGTTTGATTGGTTGCCAGAACCCCGGTAGCCAGGCAATCGGCTTTGCCTGGTCGGCGCTGGTGTCGAGCTTGCCACCAACGGGTATGGTTCGGGTAACGTCGACTGTGACGAATTCGCCCAAGGGTGTGAAGATAACCGCCTTTAAAGAGGGTATACTCGGGGGGACATCTATTTAGTCCGGTGCTCACTCTGGGCCACTGGATGGTTTCGAATCACGAAGCCGACTTGCAGGCCTGACGGGTCAAGTTACAAGTCGGCGACACCGAGTCGAGATCATCCGGCAGCCCCTGAACAACGGCAACACTCGCGCAGAGCCGTGCAAGATTAAATCGATGTCCTCTCAAGGCTATTTTTCGCAAACGAAGCGCCGGTCCGGTTATCCAGTCCCGGCCAGACGTACCAGCATACGAGTTGTCATTATGTTCGAAAGTTTGACCGACCGACTTGGCAAAGCCCTCAAAAGCATTTCCGGCCAGGCCAAGTTAACCGAAGAAAACATCAAAGGCACTGTGCGTGAAGTTCGCATGGCGCTGTTGGAGGCCGACGTGGCCTTGCCCGTGGTGAAAGCCTTTACCGATCAGGTTAAAGAGCGCGCCATTGGCACCGAGGTGCTGAAAAGCCTGAATCCGGGTCAGGTCTTTCTGAAAATTGTCCATGAAGAGCTGCAAAGCGTCATGGGTGAAGCCAACGAAAAACTGAACCTGGCGACCCAGCCTCCGGCTGTTGTGCTGATGGCCGGTCTACAAGGTGCGGGTAAAACCACCACCGTCGCCAAGTTGGCCAAATATCTGGCCGAGCGTGAAAAGAAAAAGGTCATGGTGGTCTCTGCCGACGTGTATCGTCCGGCCGCCATCAAACAGCTGGAAACCCTTGCCAACGAAGTCGGGGCGCTGTTTTACCCGTCTGATATCAGCCAGAAACCTTTGGTCATTGCCCGCGGTGCGATCGACGCGGCGAAAAAGGCCCACGCTGATGTGCTGCTGGTGGATACCGCCGGACGTCTGGCGGTCGATGACGCCATGATGGCCGAGATCAAGGAACTCCACGCCGGAATCAACCCGATCGAAACCCTGTTTGTGGTTGATGCCATGACGGGTCAGGATGCTGCCAACACCGCCAAGGCTTTCAGTGAAGCCTTGCCGTTGACCGGGGTGGTACTGACCAAGGCAGACGGTGATGCGCGTGGTGGTGCGGCCCTGTCGGTGCGTCATATTACCGGCAAACCGATCAAGTTTATGGGGATGGGTGAGAAGACCGACGCGCTGGAGCCTTTCCATCCCGATCGTGTTGCTTCCCGTATTCTCGACCTGGGTGACGTACTGACCCTGATCGAGGAAGCCGAACGTAATATCGACAAGGCCAAGGCCGACAAGCTGGCGAAAAAACTGCAAAAAGGCAAAGGCTTCGATCTTGAAGACTTCCTCGACCAGTTGCAGCAAATGAAAAATATGGGTGGCCTGACCGGTATGCTCGACAAGTTGCCGGGTATGGGCAACATGAACCAGATGGCGAAACAAACCACCGCCGCTGAAAGCCAGTTCAAGCAGATGGAAGCGATTATTTTTTCCATGACGCTGGACGAGCGCCGTTTCCCGGACAAGATCAACGGTTCCCGTAAAAAACGTATTGCCAACGGCTCTGGCTCCCAGATCCAGGACGTTAACCGGGTGCTGAAACAGCACAAGCAAATGCAGAAAATGATGAAAAAAGTCACCGCCAAAGGTGGCATGAAAAAAATGATGCGCGCCATGGGTGGTATGGGTGGCGGCGGTATGGGCGGTCCGGGTGGCGGCTTGCCACCGGGCTTTGGTGGTGGTGGCGGTATGCCACCCATGCGCTAGGCCATCAGCTGGTCAATAAACCAGTCGATACCCAAAAGCCTGATGTGGTTATCCCCGTCAGGCTTTTTTTATGCCGTTACCTGCTTAACAACCCATTCTGTTTTATGCTGCGGCTTCTTTTTATCGATACAGGAAGGATGATTGTGCAGTTGCGTCCCATAGACAAGAGCAGCTACAAAAAACGTCTTAATCAAGTGCAGGGTGGCGCGGTGGTGGCCTTGCTGGTACTGGCGCTACTGTTCTCTGAACTGTATCGGGGGTTATGGGCCAATGGTGAGTCCAGCACCTGGTTAAATGCGCTGGCTGTCGCCACGGCTGCGGGGTTGGTCGGGCTGGTCTTTAATATCATCAAGGACAAACCCTGGATGGCGGACGTGGTGTACCTGTGGCGCCTGAAGCAGGAGCTGAACCGGATTTATCGCAGCAGCAAGCTGATAGAACAGGCGTTGGCTGATGGCGATCGTGAGGCATTTGTGATTCAGAACTTTAACTTGCGCGGCGCCAAGCTGTTGTACACCGCCGAAGACAACACCCTGACGCTGCCAGAGTTGCAAGAGAAAATCATCGAACTGGAAGCCACTCTGGCAGAGCGGCAATTGACCGTATCCGTTGATGAATACAGCCCGGCGCTGTTGGATGCCTTTAAACAGCGGCTGAAGTCAGGAGTTTAGCGGCCGCTGACTGCCTGGCGATGCTCGGGATCGAGGCACGGCAGTTCTTCATGAGGGCGGCCGGGGGCAAGGTTGCTGTTGAGATAAGCGATGACTGCCGTGACCGGGTCAGATTCCGACGTCGCCACCAGAGTCGTGTGGCGTTCAGCCAGCCTCCGGGTGACACCTTCCCCGGCCGATCCGCAAATCGCAATATCCACCTCGTGTAATGGGTGCCGGTTACCGTCACCGCGGACATGCCATTCATGCAAGCTGCCTGCTGGTGACAAGGTCAGGTTCCAGACCAGTTCGGGCTGGCCCTGTGAGATGGCATAGACATGCCAGTGTGCTGCTCGGCCAGCGTGGGGAGATACGCTGCCGTTGTCTTGTACGGCAACAGCGATCAGGGTGTCTGTCATGGGAGTTCCTCCGGTTAATGGCGTTATGCTAAAACGGGAAGGCATTGCGAATTTGATCCGTCGCAGGCAAGGGCACATCAATCGGACGAAAATGTCCAGAATGGCATGACTGGGCATTGAGTGGTGCACTGACGCTTATACCGGTTGTGCTGAACTGGCTGTTATTGATATCGCCAGTTATTTCTGCGGCTGAGGATTGGCGATTTCTTCCAGAATCGGACAGTCCGGGCGATCGTCACCGGCACAGCCTTGCAGCAGCGATTGCAAGCTGCTGACCATGGCTTGCAGCTCTGTAATGGTGTGATTCAGCACGTCAATATGTTCGGTGGCCAGACGTTTGACGTCTTCGCTGTGGCGAGACTGGTCTTGCCACAGGGCCAGCAGTTCTCCGGTTTTTTTAATCGAAAATCCCATATCCCGGGCGCGACGGATAAACCTCAGTGTATGAATATCGGCCGAGGAGTACTGGCGATAGCCTGCAGCGCTGCGTCCCGCAGGCTGGATCAGGCCAATATTCTCGTAATAGCGCAGCATTTTGGCGCTGATGCCCGAGGCGCGGGCGGCGGCTCCAATGTTCATGCTGGTCTCCTGTCTTGTGGGACAATCGTGTGAAGGTGCCATTGTTGTCTGGAATATCACCGTGATCAGGCCAGACGGACACGGTTAAGTCGCAAGGCATTGCCAATAACAAACACCGACGACATGGCCATGGCAGCGGCCGCAACGGCGGGGGATAACAACCAACCGAAGGATGGATAAAACACCCCGGCCGCCAATGGCACCAGAGCTGCGTTGTAGGCAAAAGCCCAGAACAGGTTCTGGCGAATATTGGTCATGGTGGCCTTGCTCAGGGCAATAGCCGTGCGGGCACCGTTAAGGTTACCCGACATCAGTACCACGTCGGCGGCTTCAATGGCGACGTCGGTGCCTGTTCCAATCGCCATGCCGATATCGGCGGCGGCCAGTGCCGGGGCATCGTTGATGCCGTCACCAACAAAGAGCAATTGTTGGCCTGTCGGGAGTTTGTTCTTGAGCTGTTGCAAGGCATCGACCTTGCCGCTGGGTAATACCTCGGCAATCACCTGATCGATCCCCAGTGTCTGTGCAATGGCCGCGGCGGTGTGGTGGTTGTCGCCGGTAATCATTACCACCTTGAGACCCAGCTGGTGCAAACCGGCAATGGCGGCGGGCGTGCTGGCCTTGATCGGGTCCGAGACGGCGATAATGGCGGCGAGTTGGCCTGCCAACGCCACATACAGTGGCGTTTTGCCTTCCTGGCCGAGTCGGGCAGCGGTATGGGCCAGCGGGCGAATATCGATGCCGAGTTGTTGCATCAGTCGATCCGATCCCAGTGCAATGGTCTGCATCTGTTTATTTTGCGTGACGTCTGTCATCACCCTGGCGGTTACCCCCAAGCCCGCAAGCGAGGCGAAGTCGGAGCAGGTCGGCAGGTTCAGTTGTCGTTGCTGCGCGGCATCTTCAATGGCGCGGGCAATGGGGTGTTCTGAGTGTTGTTCAACCGCCGCGATCATGGCCAGCAGAGAATCTGCTTCAAGACCCGGGGTGACGTCGAAATCGGTCAACGCCGGTTTGCCCTCAGTCAGGGTGCCGGTTTTATCGAATGCAATCATCGCCACATCCTGTAACTGTTGCAGGGCCTCTCCTTTGCGGAATAACACACCGATGGCCGCCCCGCGCCCGGTGCCGACCATCAGCGAGGTGGGGGTGGCCAGCCCCATGGCACAAGGGCAGGCAACAATCAGCACCGCGATGGCGTTGACCAGGCCAAAGGTTAATGCCGGTTCAGGCCCAAAGATCAGCCATACCCCAAAAGTCAGCAAGGCCAGCGCCATAATGGTAGGCACAAACCAGAGTGTGACCTTGTCGACCAGGGCCTGAATCGGCAGTTTGGCCCCCTGGGCCTGCTCGACCATACGAATAATCTGCGCCAGTACGCTGTGTTCTCCAACGGCGGTTGCCTGCAGGGTCAGGGCACCGGACTGGTTCAGGGTGCCACCGGTAACGCTGTCGCCGGGTTGACGGTGAACGGCTACCGGCTCTCCGGTGAGCATGGATTCGTCGACATAGCTGTCTCCTGCCACTACTTTGCCATCCACCGGGATGCGCTCACCGGGCCGCAGTTCGATACGATCTCCCGCTACTACATCGGCGAGGGCGATTGTGACCCGCTGGCCATTACGCTGTACCCGTGCTGTCTGGGGCTGCAGTCCCATCAGGTGGCGAATGGCGGCGGAGGTTTTCCCCTTGGCCCGGGCCTCCAGCAAACGCCCCAGCAGAATCAGCGTGACGATTACCGCCGCGGCTTCGTAATACACGTGCACGGTGCCGTGTGGCAGCAAGCCGGGTGCCAGTGTGGCGATGGTGGAGAACCCCCAGGCTGCCAGCGTACCGACCGCCACCAATGAATTCATATCGGGTGCGGCATGCAGCAGGGCGGGAATGCCCCGCAGATAAAATCCTCGTCCCGGGCCTAGCAGCACCAGCGTGGTCAACGCGCCTTGTATCAGCCAGTTGGTGTGTTGGCCCAGAACGGTCATAAGCCACTGCTGCAGCGCTGGCACCAAATGGCCTCCCATGGCCAGCATAAACACTGGCAAGGTCAGGGCCGCGGCCAGCCAGAAGTCGCGCTGGTATATTCTTGCTTCGGCGTTGCGCTTGGCCTGGGTGTCCAGCGACGCTTGCCCAGCGGGTTCGGCGCTGCTGATGGCGCGGGCGCCAAAACCGGCTTTGTCGATCACGGTGATCAGGTGTTCGGCGGTGGTGCCGGGCAGACATTGGATGCGTGCCTGTTCCGTACTCAGATTAACCTCGGCCTTGATGACGCCAGCCTGCAGATTGAGTTGTCGTTCGATACGACCGGAGCAGGACGCACAGGTCATGCCTTCGATGGCCAATTCTATGGGGGGCGGCAGATGTACTTTGTACCCGGCGAGGGTAATGGCGTCCATCAGGGCCTGTACCGACAGGCTGGCTTGGGGGGGTGTCGGTGATCCGGCGGGTGCTGGTCTGGCTGTTACGGTGGCGGTTTCCGTCGCTAGATTAACGTTGGCGTCTTCGACACCGTCGACGTGGAGCAGTGCTTTTTGCACTCTGGCAGCGCAGGAGGCGCAGGTCATGCCATCGATACGCAGCTGCACTGTGTGTCCTGCGAGAGCCACGGTTGGGTCGGTGGCTGGGCTGGTGGTAGCAATGGCAGACATGGCATCTCCTTGTCAGGTTGTCAGGTCGAATAAAGCGTCAGTGTTGGCGGTGCCAGTTAATCAGCGGCGATGAGAGGGACAGGGTAAACCTTCCCATTATGGCAAGGTAAACCGAATCAGGATAAATCCGTCAGTCTGTACCCTGTCCATCGAGCCAGATCAATAGAATGGTATTTGGCGTTGCGGTTGTATTGACCTTGTCATGGGGACAGGGCTCATATGAAAGCGGTGTTGAATCATCAACATAGCATCAGAACCCACATTAAAATCACCGCGGCGGAGCACAGATACCCGCCGATAAAACAGGAGTCATCATGATGAAACTCAGTGTCGAAGGCATGACGTGCAGTGGCTGTGTTAACGCGGTTACCCGCATTATTACTGGACTGGATGATCAGTCTGAAGTCCAGGTGTCGCTGGCAAGCGGGCTGGTAGAAACCAATGCCCGGGTCGCGGCAGCCGAGTTGATCGCGGCGTTACATGAGGCTGGCTTCCCGGCTCACGAGCAAGGGTAACCGAATCATAGCGGCCAATAGCCCTTCTGTGAGGCAGGCCCAGCAAGCTGGCAGACTCTTTGCAATACCTCTTTGTGAGTTGGCAATTGACTAGGGAGACTGCCGTTATGACACTGTATTGCGGGGCATATTTGCCAGAAAGCGGGTTATCAGACAGCCCGTTTGTCGGGGCGCTGACAAGGGTTGCAGCAAAACTGACAAGTATGAGCGGGCGTCAGACCAACACGGAAGATCCTCATCTGGATCTCTACTTTCTGGTGCCGGGCAGCACCGATGTACCGCCGTTTCGGGGGATGCGTTTTCATTCATTTGACCGCACCAATCGGCGTTTGCGGATCGAATCCTCGGTCCCTGCGCATATGGTTGGGTCCCGTCACTGTCAGGCCTATGTACTGGCGGCGATTCAGGATGCGGTCGAAAACGCCGCCGACTTCTTTTCGCGTGAACATATCGAGTTTGATCACCAGTCCTACGACTCCATGATCAGCCGGTTAGTGGAGACGCACTGATGACCGATCCCGTCAAAATGATTCTGTGTGAAGACATCCAGAATCTGCTCGACAAGCCCGATCTGTTGCTGCTCGATTGTCGCGATGTTGGCGACTATCGCAGCCATCATCTTGAAGGGGCCTTGCATGCCCACGACAGCCTGATTGAAAGTCTGGTGCGCAAGGGCGACAAGCAACGACCGATCCTGATTTATTGCTACTCGGGTCATCGCAGTGAAAACCTGTGTGAGCTGTTTGGCGGCTTTGGTTTCAAACAGGTCTATAACCTTGGTGGAGGCTACCTGCGCTGGCAGGAGCTGCAAGTGGCAAGCTGATTATGAAAACCACCATGCAGACCGACCCGGCAGGTATCCGGGTCGGCGAATTGAATATCTGGGCGATGGACAAGGATCAGGATATCAAGCACCTGTTGCTGCTGCTGACAGAACAGCTGGGGGAGGATGGGTTTGCGATTGACGAACGCATCCTGACCGATCTGCGAGCGGTGTATATTTGTGATCTGGACGAACCGGAAATGCGCGCTTATCTGTATACCCTGGGTCAAGCGCCAGGTCGTTATGGCGTTCATCTGGAGTACCCCGAGTCATCGGAAGCCAATCCGGTGTACGACGTGTTTGAAAACCTGTCACTGCCATCACTGGTCAGTATCCTGGCTGTTCATCTGGACGTGAATGAAATCCAGCCTTTGCCTGTATTGCATTAACCGCGTCTTGCATTAACCACATCTTATGCTGTGTCCTGCAGTAACCGCCCTGCATTCACTCATGGCAGGCTGTTGCGCAGGTGATCTTGCCGTTCTCTGATTTTTTCTGTTATTCCCGGCACTGTTCCTGTGCTGTTTCTGTACCTATGGCCTGCTATTGGCATGTCGGTCTGCCTGTTATACCTACAAAACGCACTGATACTGTTTCTCATTAATATTTTCAATTGTAGATTTGTAACTAACTGAGACACACTCTGTCGCCACAAAAAGGACCGTTGGCGCCGTGTATTACGTGTTCATCGTCTGATTCATCCACTTGACCATAACAAACAGGGACACCATGTCTGCGGCGCCCCCGGCAGCAAATTCTGCAACTCCAGTAGCCACCCGTTGGAAATCCGTGTCGTTGGCGACCTTGCGCCAATGGCATTGGGTCAGCTCCGCCTTGTGTCTGGTTGGCATGCTGCTGTTCGCCATCACTGGCATCACCTTGAATAACGCCCGCCATATTCCTGCCGAAGCCGTGGTTACCACCATCGAAACCACCTTGTCGCCCGGCTTGCTGGAGATACTGGCACAGCGTTCAGACGGCCCCTTGCCCTTGTCGGTGCGGCAATGGCTGCAGCAAAACCACGATCTGAGTATTCCGGCACTGGATGCCGAATGGGACGATCTTGAAGTCTACCTCGGTATGCCGCGACCGGGCGGTGATGCCTGGCTGAGCCTGGATCTGGAATCCGGCTGGCTGATTTACGAAAAGACCGACCGTGGGCCAATCTCGTTTCTGAACGATTTGCACAAAGGCCGTAATACCGGAGTGGCGTGGAGCTGGTTTCTGGATGTGTTTTCGGTCAGTTGCATTGTTTTTTCTCTGAGTGGCTGCTGGTTGCTGGTGCGATATGCCCGCCAGCGGCCGGGAACCTGGCCGATGGTGTCGCTGGGACTGGTGATACCTCTGCTGCTGGTTTTACTGACCATCCATTAAATCTGTAACGCGCCATCCTTGGCGGATGGCTCATGAACACACCATATAAGGAGTCTGTATGTTACCGGGTAAAAAATGCTTGCTGGTTCTGGCAGCCAGTGTGCTGGCCAGTCAGGCAAGCGCTACCGAGTTGCGCATCGGTATTGAACTGCCTGACCTCAAGGTCGCGGAATACCACAAGCCCTATGTTGCGATCTGGCTGGAAAACAAGGACACCCGCGCAGTGACCAATCTGGACGTCTGGTACGACGCCGACATGGCGGATAACGAAGGTAACAAGTGGCTGAAAGACATGCGCCAGTGGTGGCGCAAAAGCGGCCGTTCGCTGGATATGCCCGTCGACGGCATCACCAGTGCCACCCGTGGCCCAGGCCAGTACGACCTTTCTTTTCGTAGCAATCAGGCCCGGTTGGCGGACTTGCCAGCGGGTAATTACCAGCTACGTGTGGAAGCCGCTCGGGAAGTGGGCGGACGTGAACTGCTGAGCATCCCGTTTCAATGGCCGGTGGACGGCAGCTTCAGTGCCACCGCCAATGGCTCCAAAGAGCTGGGCGACGTTGTCCTCAGTATCCAGCCCTGATCCTTGCCAACCCATCATTTGATAAAGGAATACGTGTATGAAACCACTGAAATTATTGAGCGCTGCCGTTTTGGCCGGTGCGACCCTGATGTCGATGCAGGTCAATGCGCACCGTGCCTGGATCTTGCCGGATGTGACGGTCTTGTCCGGAGAAGAGCCGGTGGTGGCGTTTGATGCTGCTGTCTCCAACGAAATCTTCAATTTTGACCATTTTGCCCTGAACGTTAAGAGCGTTCGTATCACCGCACCCGATGGCAGCATGGTGGAGCCGGAAAACGCCGCCAAAGCCCGCTACCGCAGCACCTTCGATCTGACCCTGAAGCAAGAAGGCACGTACCGGGTCTTTATCGCCTCACAAGGTCTGCGTGCGCGCTGGGAAAAAAGTGATGGCAAGCGAGGCTCTTACCCAGGGCGAGGTGAAGACTACACCCAGGAAGGTTTTGACAAGAACGTCCCCAAAAACGCCAAAAACCTGAAAGTAAGCCAATACTCCCGCCGCCTGGAAACCTTTGTGACTGCTGGCGAACCCTCCGACAATGCCAACAAGGTGACTGGCCAGGGCTTTGAAATGAAGCCGGTCACACATCCGACAGACCTGTACGTTGGGGAAGACGCGACGTTCCAGTTTCTGATTGACGGCAAGCCCGCCAAAGGCGCAAAAGTCACTCTGATTCGTGAAGGTTCCCGCTACCGCAACGATCAGGAAGCCATCGAGCTGACCACCAGTCGCCAGGGTAATATCCAGATTGACTGGCCTGCCCCGGGTCGCTACTTCCTGGAAGCGGAATACAAGGACGACGACGCCAAAAAACCGGCTACCGAACGTACCGGCAGCTACGTGGGTGTCTTTGAGGTACTGCCGGACTGATGAGTTACATCGGGATGGCGGAACTGCAAGCCATTGTACTGGTGCTGGCCTGGTTGCTGTTGACGGGCTGGTGTTATCGGCACCGGCTCAGCTGGGGGGTTACACCTGCTGACGCCGATGGTGTCGGTGGGCCATTGTGTGTCTACGCCAGCGAAAGCGGCCATGCCCGCTCGCTGGCGGAACAGTGGCAACAGCGATTGCAGCACCAGGGTCGTGCTGCTCACCTGCTAACCCTGAATCAGCTGACTCAGGCACCGTTGTCGTCCTCATCGCCGCACGGTCGGGATATCTTTCTCTTTATCAGCACCACCGGAGAAGGAGAAGCCCCGGATAATGGCAACCGGTTTTTGTCCCGGTTGCAAGACCCGCGCTCTGACCATGAGCGCTGGACGTGTCGGGTTGCTGTTCTGGCGCTGGGAGACCGTGCCTACCCGGAATTCTGTGCGTTTGGGGTAGCTGTCAGTGATGCCTTGCAGGCAGCAGGGGCCGAGCGATTGTTTGAGCCGGTGCTGGTGGATAATCTGGCTCCGGCCGATTTGCAGCGCTGGCAGTCTCATCTCGACAGGGTGTCGGATTATACCGGTCTGAGTGCCGGTTTATGGGGCGATACGACTGCCATCACAGAGACCGACGGTATTTCGACAGCCGCCGTTGCTGGGCCGTTATCCGCCAAGCCAGCGCATACGCCAAGTGTCTTGTTACGGCGGCAGTGTCTGAACCACGGCAGCCCCGGTCATCGGGTGTTCGAACTGGATTTTCAATGCTCCGACGTCTGGCAAGCCGGAGATATCGCCCGGCTGAGTCTGGATGATGCGGCGGGCAAAATACAAAGCCGCGATTACACCATCGCCAGCACGCCATCGGAAGGGCATCTGCGGTTGCTGGTACGGGAGCAGTTCCAGGCTGATGGTCAGCCCGGACTGGGCAGCGGCTTTTTATGTACACAATTGCCATTGCAGGCAGCAGCGCGTTTACAGGTTATTGAGAACACTGGTTTCCATGCCCCGGATACCGATGTCCCGCTGATTCTGATTGGTAATGGCACCGGGCTGGCCGGACTGCGGGCGCATCTGCAGCAGCGCTTTGAACGGAGTTCGACGGCCCGGCATTGGCTGATCTTTGGTGAACGTACCCTGGCTCACGACGCGCTCTGGCAGACAGAGCTGCAGCAATGGCAAGCGCAAGGTTTGCTGGGGCGTCTGGATTTGGCGTTCTCCCGCGACATTGACGGAGAGTTACAGACAGGGCATCTGACCCGGGGGTATGTGCAGCAGGTGCTGGAACAACAGCAGCAAGAACTGCAGCACTGGCTGCAACAGGGCGCGATGATTTATCTGTGTGGCAGTCGTGCCGGTATGGCCAGCGCTGTTGATCAGGTACTGCGTGCTGTACTGGGAGATGATCAGGTCGATGCGCTGGATGTGCAGGGCCGTTATCGCCGCGATGTCTATTGAATATGGGCACTTGCCCGGTGGAGCAAGTCGTCAGTCAGGTGACGGCTTGCTGTTCACAATTCCTCCTGCTGGTCGTGCGCAATGCGGTCAAAACAGGTAAGCTAGCCCACTTTTCTAGCACCCTGCCGGTACATTGATGGTCTGCACGGCCACGCCGGTGTTGGCGCTGCACGAATCCACCACTGCATTCGGGTTTTCACACCATGATGAAATACATCTCCACTCGGGGTAATGCGCCAGAGCTGGCGTTCGACGACGTTCTGTTAACCGGTCTGGCCGCTGACGGCGGCCTGTACGTACCGAAAGACGTGCCACAATTCTCTCTGGAAGAGATTGAATCCTGGCGTGACCTGTCGTACACCGAACTGGCGCACAAGGTGATTTATCCCTTCGTGGAAGGTTGCGTAGACGCCGATGCATTACAAGGCATGATCGATGATGTATACGGTGCTTTTGGTCATAAAGCCGTTGCGCCGTTGCAGCAGATCGACCACAACGAATACGTGCTGGAACTGTTTCACGGCCCGACGCTGGCGTTCAAGGATTTTGCCCTGCAACTGCTGGGACGCTTGCTGGATTACGTACTGGAACGGCGTCAGGAAAAGGTCGTGATCATGGGAGCCACCTCGGGTGATACCGGCTCGGCGGCCATCGAAGGCACCAAGGCTTGTCGTAATGTGGACATCTTTATCCTGCATCCCCATGGCAAGGTCTCTGAAGTGCAACGCCGCCAGATGACTACCGTTACCGGCGACAATATCTTCAACATCGCCATCGAAGGCAATTTCGACCAGGCGCAGGATATGGTCAAGGCCAGCTTTGGCGACCAGTCCTTCTTGCGCGGTGAACGCAAGCTGGTCGCTGTCAACAGCATCAACTGGGCACGCATCATGTCCCAGATTGTTTATTACTTCTATTCCAGCCTGAACCTGGGTGGTCCACTGCGGCCAATGGCGTATTCGGTACCGACCGGGAATTTCGGCGATATTTTTGCCGGATACATGGCGCGTAAAATGGGCCTGCCAATCGAGCAGCTGATCATTGCGACCAATGAAAACGACGTCCTGCATCGGTTGATGAGCCAGAACCTGTACGAAGTTCACCCGCTCAAGCACACCATCACGCCATCCATGGACATTGCCGTATCGTCCAACTTTGAGCGTCTGTTGTTTGACCTGTACGATCGCGACGGCGCCGCTCTGGCCGACCTGATGGGCCGGATGAATGCCAAAACCGAAGTGGTCTCCCTCGACGCAGACAAGCTGGCCAGCGCCCGCCAGTTGTTCGACAGCCTCGCGGTGGATCAGGATGCCACCATCGCAACGATGCAACAGGTCTTTGCCGAAACCGGCTACCTGCTGGACCCGCATACCGCCATTGGTGTGAAAGCCGCTCGGGAATGCCGTCGCAACCCCCGGATTCCGATGATCACATTGGGCACCGCGCATCCGGTGAAATTCGAAGAAGCGGTCCAGCGCGCCGGATTCGAAATGCCCAAACTGCCGCATCATCTAACCGATCTGATGGAACGCGAAGAGCGGTTGAGCGTATTACCTGCCGATCTGGCCACCGTGCACGCATTTATTGCCAGCCACACCTTCAAAGACTGATTGGCTTGCCAGCGGGCACCAGCGTGCCCGCTGCCTGGTTTCTTATCACTTGACCATCGACCACTGGACTGCTGTGCAGATTATGGTAACGGTGGTACATCTGACATTCCGAGTTTGACTCTCTTCCCCCGAGGCTTGCCATGCAGTACGTATCCCTGAACGACTTTAAATGGGGCTGGATTTTCCGTCATCGTGAATTACCGATCGATTCTGAGACGTTGGCGCTGATTCGCCCGCTCGACAAGGCCTCAGCCAACCAGTTCTGGAAAACCCATATCAGCAAGGAAGCGGCGCATGCCAGCCACTTTCTAGGTGATGACTGGCCATCCAAAAAAGGTATCTGGCAGCCGAAGGCAAACTGGCAGAATGCCTGGGAAGCCGACGAAAACAGCATGCCGGAAGACCTGGCGCAGCATATTCACTGGGAGACCAACGTCACCGTCTTTTTTTGTTACGACGTCGATCATATTGTCCAGACGCGCTGGGATATATTTCAGCAACACTGGAAGAATTTTCTTTTTGTTGATGACCAGCCAATGTTACTGGGAAAGAGTCGTGATGAAGTGGTGTGGTTTTTTAATGATGGCTTATATCAAACAGGAACTCGTCCTAAACGGTGATGGTTTTCAAATGATAAGGCGATTGAGTTTTATTGATATAAAATTGTTTAAAATCAATAACTTGTTTGTTTTGCTACAAAATTGAAAATTCAATAATATTGGTAGATGCAAACTTATTTATAACGTAAATATTGCATTTACAGACTTGCCGACCAGCCTTTTGATACCTAGACTTGGCATCAATGTAATCACGACAAGGATTAGGGGCTTATGAAAGGCGATAGCAAGGTTATTGAATACCTGAACCAGGTGTTAACCATTGAGCTGACTTCGATCAACCAGTATTTCCTGCATGCCCGCATGTATAAGAACTGGGGTTTCGAAGCACTCGACAAAAAATGCTTCAAAAAATCCATCAAGGATATGAAACAGGCTGATGAACTGATTGAACGCGTACTGTTTCTGGAAGGCCTGCCTAATCTGCAGAAACTGAATCGTCTGCGCATCGGTGAAAGCCCGGCCGAGATGTTGCAGTGCGACATGGACCAGATCGTCGAACAGCTGGCGCTGCTGCGTGAAGCCATCGCCTACTGTGAATCGGTCAAGGACTTCGTCAGTCGCGAAGTACTGGAAGAAATCACAGAGTACGAAGAAGAGCATCTGGACTGGATCGAAACCCAGCAGCATCTGATCGCCAACACCGGTATCGAAAACTATCTGCAGTCCATGATGAGCGACGACTAAGGGGAACACCATGAAAGGCAATCAACAGGTTATTGAAAAACTGAACGAACTGCTGGCGGGTGAACTCACTGCCATGGACCAGTACTTTGTTCACTCTTGCATGTATCAGGACTGGGGCCTGGACAAGCTGTACGTCCGTATCTCCCACGAATTTGATGACGAAAAACAACACGCTGCCGACCTGATTGAACGTATCCTGTTCCTCGAAGGCACACCCGATATGGTCACCCGTACACCGATTCACGTTGGTAACGATGTACCGACCATGTTGCAGAATGACCTGAACCTCGAATATCAGGTGGTGGCCGATGTTCGTGAGGTGATGGCTTATTGCGAGTCGGTTCAGGATTATGTAACGCGTGATATCTTGCTGAAAATGCTGGATGACACCGAAGTGGACCACGCTTACTGGCTGGAAAAACAGCTGGGCCTGATCAAGCGCATCGGCTTGCAGAACTACCTGCAATCACAAATGGATGCCCCTGCTGCCTGAGGGCGCGATGCCCGCAGCTGCTGTCCGCTTTGACAGGACTGCGCCAACTCAAGCACGATTCAAAACAGCCCCTTGTTGAGCGATCAACCTGGGGCTGTTTTTTATCATCAAAATAAAGGGTTAGCCAGGAACCGATATGAACGAAATTCGATTTTCTACAGAACAAAAATCACACATGGCAGCCAAAGTGAAAAAATACTTCAACGACGAGCTGCAGCAAGACATTGGCAGCTTTGATGCCGAGTTTCTGATTGATTTTTTTGCCCGTGAAATCGGCCCGTATTACTACAATCGTGGTTTGCAAGACAGCCAGCAGTTGCTGCATGAAAAGATGGAAGAAGTGGGCTATTTGCTGCAAGAGCTGGAACAGCCGGAGGGGGAGTGAAATCCTCTATTAAAAATCCTCTAATAATATTAAGACACCCACCCTATTAAAAATCCTCTATTAAGACACCCACTAAACAATCCTACTATTGAGACACCCATCAACTCTATAGGAAGAGCACTATTAAGACACCTGTAGTGGTTCAATGATTCCGGACACCAACGTAGGTGGTAATATCGCCACCATAAACGAGGTGTCTGATGACCAGCA
>NZ_JAUYWA010000017.1 GCF_030689025.1 Oceanobacter sp. 1_MG-2023 | reverse complement strand
TTTCGCTGCATTCGTCGCCTTGCTCTGAACAACGGCAACACTCGCGCAGAGCCGTGCAGGATTAAATAGATGTCCCCTTTAGGCTGTTATATCACTCTGTGAAGGAGGTTTTGCATGAACGGACCAGCCGAACAACGTCATACCCCAAGAGTCGACGTATCATCCAGCGTCAGCGTTTTTCAACAAAACGACCTGTCTTATCTTGGCTTACTGCTGAACTGCTCTGATAACGGGTTGATGATCTCAACCTACGAACCCATTCCCCCCGGTACCGAACTGAGCCTGGAGCTTGTCGATATCCGGCCAGACCTCGATCTACACCGCACCGGCTTTTGCCAGGCTGAAGTTGTCTGGAGCAGGCCTCTCACACCCAGTCTGTACCGCGCCGGATGTCGGATAAAAGCCCCTTGTACCACCCTGGACAATATGATCAGAAGCTATCAAACCACTACTTCCAAACCAATGGGATCATAAACCCGTCACTCGTCAGGGCAACTTGCCAAGCCACCGACAATAAGCTTAGGCACTTGTTCTGACGATACGATGACATCGTCAAAGTAACCAGCCTCCGATCGTTGCTACGGCAATCCCCACCATCCAGACAGACATGCTACGAAAATGCAGCCGTTGCCATTCGTCCACTTCTGCAGCTGCCGCAGCACAATCCGCTGCGGCGCTGTGCCAGCAACGCTTCCCATCATGACTGAAAGACAACGCTGCGCTCGCCACATCCGCCAGCACTTGCTGACTGTCGATAGCCGTTTTCCACAACAGTTGTCGCCATACCGGTAATGCCACGGTCATATTACCGGCCAGACAATACGTTAGTCCCAGCAAACGGGCAGGCGCCCACTCCAGCCAATGCAAGCACCAGCGCGCAATACAAGCAGTCTGCCCCTCTGATTCCTCACCTTGCTGACAATCCGCTGCCGTCGTTTGAGGTACGTCATCCTCCGCCATGAGTGCGGCGGCTTCCTGGGCACGAACAAAATGCAGTGTCAGCCAGGCCAGCACCACCCCTCCTACATCGGCGAACATGTACCAGAAAACCATCAGAAAAAAATACTCGAACCAACGGTATTGCACAGTATGCAACACCTGGGCATTCAGACTTTCTGCATCCGCTGATAAACCGACCCCAGGCACGGAAACCGTTTCTTCCGCACAGAGAAACGCACCCTGCACATCACCATGAGCCAGATGTTCGCGGTAGCGTTTCAGGCCACCACCAACATTGGCCTGAAACAAGACCAATAATAACAAGCCGATTTCTGCAATCGCTGCCAGCAACCCCCAGGCAAACGACTCCAGCCAGATAAACAACAAGGTCACCAGAATACTGGGCAGAATGACCAATAGCAGAAACCGCGTGCGAGCACCCTGACGTTCAAACCCCGCCCAACGTTGCCACAGCCCCAACCAGCGACCATACAGGTCTCCCTGCCCCCAGCGACGAGCCCGAGGCAACTGTTGCTGCAGCAACAGCGCAATAAACAAAATCAGAAATTTCATAAGACATACTCATCTGGTTTCAGGGAATTCAGGTAGCGCGGCCAGTCAAATGCCGCACCCGGGTCCGTCTTGCGACCTGGTGCAATCTCGTTATGACCTGCTATACGGTTGCCAATCATGGGGTAATAGCGACGCAGAGCCATCGTTACCTGCGCCAGTACCTGATATTGCATATCAGAGTACGGTGTGTCATCACAGCCTTCCAGCTCGATACCAACAGAATAATCATTACAGTCTGGTCGACCTTTGTAACATGAAGCGCCAGCGTGCCAGGCACGGTCATTACCATTCACAAACTGGTAAAGCGTACCGTCCCGCTCGATCAGAAAATGACTGGAGACCTTCAAATCGGCAATGCCCGCAAAATAGGGATGCTCATCCGCAGCCAGCTGATTAGTGAAAAATCGCGGCACACACCCCGTGCCAAACTGACCTGGAGGCAAACTGATGTTATGAATCACCAGCAAAGACACAACCGCCTCTGGCGGACGCGGGCCAAAGTTGGGGGATGGCACCCAAAGCGCATCGGGCAAACGCCCGTCTTGTACATCCAGAATCAACGGTTTTCCCCGCTTTTTATGTTTATTCAGCGTTTATAATACACCGTATCTGTTATACAACCCCGTTAGACAGAGTCAGCATTCTTGCAGATACCCTTGCCAGCGTCGTGGCTGGCACTGTTGCAGCCAGAACTGCTGCTGGTCCCGGTGTTGCGAGTCGCCATGCACCAACGCCGCGTTCCGTGTAATATTCACCGCCACCGTGACCTGCCATCATGACCCGCGACCCAGAGAGACCCGGTCGCCCGGAGGGGCACAACACCTTGTATCTGTTATCCGTCCTACAATTCGTATCAAGAGCCATACCATGAACCTGAGCCTACACGCTGCCGATATTGCCACCGCCGTTGCCACCGCCCTCGCCGAAGATGTCGGCAGTGGGGATATTACGGCCCGCCTGATCCCGGTACAGCAACGCTCCCACGCCCGTATTATCAGCCGCGAACGAGCCATCATCGCCGGCAAAGCCTGGGTTGATGAAGTCTTCCGTCAACTGGACCCGAACGTTCAGGTTATCTGGCGTGTATCCGAAGGTGAATGGGTACGGCCTGATCAGGTACTGTTTGAATTGTCGGGATCATCCCGCAGCCTGTTGACCGGCGAGCGCTGTGCGCTGAATTTTCTGCAAACCCTGTCCGCTACCGCCACATTGTGTCGACAGTATGCCGATCGGGTCGCGGGCACCCAGGTCAAATTGCTCGACACACGGAAAACCCTGCCCGGCTTGCGTATCGCACAGAAATACGCTGTCAGCGTCGGTGGCTGTTTTAACCACCGTACAGGCTTGTACGATGCCTTTCTGATCAAGGAAAATCATATAATGGCTTGCGGTGGTATTGCTCAGGCCGTTGCCGCAGCCCGTGACATTGCCCCGGGCAAACCCGTCGAGGTAGAAGTGGAATCCATGACCCAGCTGGATGAAGCCATCAACGCCGATGCCGACATCATCATGCTGGATAATTTCACTCCTGCGGAAATGACCATCGCCGTACAACACGCCCGTGCTGCCACCACTCACCGTCCTGCTGGCCCGGTCAAACTGGAGGCGTCAGGCGGCATTACCGATGCCACCCTGCTGCCTTACGCACGCACCGGTGTCGATTATATTTCTATCGGTGCACTGACCAAGGATTGTAAAGCGATTGACTTATCCATGCGTATTACACTCTGACATGGCATCGGTCACAGACTGTTGATCACAAAAAATCTATAACGAATCTTTATATAAAGGGGACTTTTATGCATCTGACCTCATGGAATCGTTATCAGGCCTTTGCTGCCCACTTTGGCATTAGCCTGGTGTTGTTTTTTATTCTGGTGGCACTGGTATTTGGTGTCTGGTATCCCGGCATTCTCAGCGAAGCCGATCAAGGCTGGCATCAGGCACTGCTGATGATTGCCGGGGTTGATCTGGTACTGGGGCCGACACTGACCTTGCTGGTATTCAATCCAGCGAAAAAAAGTTTGAAGATGGATCTCAGTATCATTGCTGTGGTGCAACTGGCTGCACTGATTGCGGGCGTCTATACCGTCCACACAACCCGTCCGGTAGCGCTGTACGTTGCCTTCCCGCCGCAAGGTTATGAAATACTCTATGCCCAGACCCTGAACAGCGACACGTTAAAAGCCATTCAGACCAGTGATAACCAGGTATTTTATTATTTGCCCAACAGCGGTGGCTCGATCTTTGGCCCTGAAAACTACCAGCATCTGACCGCCGAAGAACTGCATCCCATCACCGATGGCGGTTTTATGGATTTTCTCCACAGCCGGGCACCGGCAGGCCTGTTCGAGTTTAACGACACCGTGAGACTGACCATCGGATTAACAGGCAACTGGCTGATCACCGATACCGAAGGCAAGGTGCTGGGCGTAAAATCCGGGCAGCAAATGCAAGAAGCGGCCACCGCAGAACGGGACCCTGTCAGCCCTGCGGTCAACCCGCCAGCGGAGCAGTAAATACGTCGTTGCTCACTGTACTTCCCCCGATAGGACTTCCCGGTAAGCCTGGAGAGTAGCCTGGCTGTGAGCATGGAGTATGGGTCTGGAGTGCAGGACGCTGTCGGCGGTCGATATCACTGACCTCGGCCCCAGACCCAGCCCCAGCCTTTTATGCTTCAGCGATAATCACCGCCCGCAACGGAGCGGGATACCCCTCAGCGGTTTTTGATATATCTTCCGGGTCCAGAAAATCCACCAGCGAGTTATAGCGCATCCAATCGGTCGTGCGCTGCTCATCCAGCGAGGTCCGGTTCAGATCCACCACGCGAGCATTACGGAAACCCGTACGCCGACACCACAACAACAAGGTCTCAACCGTTGGAATAAACCAGACATTCCGCATCATGGCGTAGCGATCTTCCGGCATCAGCACTTCCCCCTGAACACCATCAATCACCAGCGTTTCCAGCACCAGCTCACCACCGGGTTTTAATGCCCCGCGCAGCTCTTCCAGATGTTCAATCGGCGATTTGCGGTGATACAACACCCCCATCGAAAACACAGTATCAAAGGCTTTCAGGTTAGCAGGGACATCTTCCATTTTGAACGGCAACAGGTCTGCGCGGGGAGCCACGCCCTGTGCTGCGGCGACATAGCGCTTGATGGCCTGGAACTGCATCAGAAACAGCCGCGAAGGATCCACTCCCAGCACCCGGAACGCACCGGCACCCAGCATGCGCCAGAGGTGATAGCCCGAGCCGCAGCCAACATCCAGAACCGTACGCCCGGTCAGATCCGACAGGTGAGGTGCCAACCGTTGCCACTTCCAGTCGGAGCGCCATTCAGTATCAATATGGCTATCAACAATCCGAAACGGCCCTTTGCGCCACGGCATCAGCCCCCTCAGCCCGGCTTCAATCGCTTGCGCCTGTGTCGCAGTACAAGCAGCGCTGGTAATCGCCAGATCATCGGCATTGAGATCACAATCAAGCGCCGTCAGTGATGGCAACAAACGCAAGGCGTCCACCCAACGGGACTGATCGCCATGTTCCCGAGTAACCAGCAAATCCTGTAACTGACCGGGCAAGACATCGGCCCAGCGGCCCATCCGGCTGCCCTCCTCGCGCATCGCCTTCAGCACGTCATCAAACAGCGGCAACAGGGTCGCTGCGTCAGCAGCATCCAGATCAGCAAACAGAGGAGAAACATCAACGGGCATGAAGCAGACTCAAAAAAGAAGGGAACAAAAACCAACGTGCGTTAACGGTATTAGCGCACCGCCAGAAATGAAACAAAATTAAAACATTGATACCAGCGGGTTACCTGACGGAATCCAGCCGCCAACAGGCGCTGGCGGTGCACCTCTTCGCGTTCCGGAATCAGATAATTCTCAATCGCCGTACGTTTGCGTGCGATTTCCATTTCACTGTAGCCATTGGCGCGCTTGAAATCCCAGTGCAAGGCATCCTGCACCGGCTGTTCAGCCTCATCAAAGCAGATTTTTTCCGACAGGATCAGCGCCCCACCCGGCACAGTGGCTTCTGCAATACGGGTCAGCAAATCGAGACGCTGATCGAGGGCGATAAACTGCAACACATAATTCAGCGCCGTCACCGATGTTGTTTCCAGCGCCAATGAACAGATATCAGCCTGCAATAATTCCACCGCCGCCGAATCACCCGCCAGGGAGTGATCATCGAGAGCGATATAGTGAGCAGCGCGTTCCAGCATCGCCGCCGAGTTATCCACCCCGATAATCTGGCACCCCTGGGCACGGACCCCGTGACGCATCGCCAGTGTCACCGCACCCAGCGAGCACCCAAGGTCATACAGATGCGTATTATCCTGAGCGTAACGTCCGGCAATAATGCCAGACATGGCAACCGTCTCGGCATAGCCGGGGACGGAACGCTTGATCATATCGGGGAATATCCGTGCAACGGCGTCATCAAAACGGAAATCGGCACTGCGGGATTCGCGAGTCTGGTAGAGGTCGTCACGCTCGTTCATACGGCTGTCTCTGGTCACTTATCAGGGCCAGTTCGTCTTGGCAGACGCTGGCAATCACAAATCGCCATGGTATCACAGCGACAACCGGGGCGGAGAAACCAGCCAATAATCAGCCGTTTATCAACAGGAGCAGGGACGCAACGGCACGGACAAAAAACCGGGGCAGCGGCCACAGAAAAGCAGGATCAACGGCCGAGGTCACAGCCAGGCCCTACGGTGGTGTTGCCAGTGATTCGTGTAATTCCGCTTCGGCATTGGCATCATCCACCAGGTTTTTGGCCAGGGCCTTTTTGACCCGCACCCCCTGCTTGCGGAAGCTGTCGGCCTGACTGAGCAAATTGCCCCGGCCAGATTTCAGCGAGTTCCAGGCCTCATCGTAACTCTTGTTTACCGTTGTCAGCTGGCTGCCGACTTTCTCGAATTTCTCGACCACCACCACCAGCTTGTCGTACAGTTTGCCAGCCTGATCGGCCAGTTTTTCCGTGCTCTGGTTACGTCGCTCAATCGCCCACAAACTGGCAACGGTACGTAACGTCGCCAGCAAGGTTGTTGGCGTTACCACCACGATTTTTTGTTCAAAGGCAGTATTAAACAGGCTTTCGTCGTGCTGAAAAGCCAGCATGAATGCGGGTTCAACCGGCATAAACAGAAACACAAAATCCGGCGAATTCAATCCGTTCAGATTCTGGTAAGCCTTGTCACTGAGGCTGCGAACGTGATTGCGCACCGATTCGATATGCCGCTTCAATGCCGCGGCCTGCTCCAGCTCGGAGTCGGCATTGATATAATCGGTATAGGCATTCAGCGATACCTTGGAATCCACCACGATATGCTTGCCTTCCGGCAAGCGGATAATCACATCCGGCCGATAACGCTGGCCGCTGTCGTCCTGATGGCTTTCTTCACGGACATATTCAGCGCCCTTGCGCAACCCGGAGCGTTCGAGCACGGTTTCCAGCACCATCTCTCCCCAGTTGCCCTGGGTTTTGGTTTCACCCCGCA
Organism: Oceanobacter sp. 1_MG-2023; assembly: GCF_030689025.1. Taxonomy (GTDB): domain Bacteria; phylum Pseudomonadota; class Gammaproteobacteria; order Pseudomonadales; family Oceanobacteraceae; genus Oceanobacter. The sequence continues at coordinate 66,767 of NZ_JAUYWA010000017.1, read as the reverse complement.
AGGCCGTCGTCAGTGCATGCGCTTCCGCTGACATATGCTGGTTGAGCTTGTGCAACTCCACAATCTGCGCCTGCAGCGAAGCCCGGTCACGGGTGTCACTGATGTGCACATCCTCGACTTTTTTGCGCAAGCCATCGAGCTGCTCCCGAAACGGTGTCAGCAGGCTGGTCAGCCCTTCCTGGCTCTGACGCGTAAACTGCTGCTGTTTCTGCTCGAAGATCTTTTGCGACAACTGTTCAAACTCCTGCAACAGCTGCTCCTTGTTCTGCTGCAGCAAGGCCAGTTTTTCATCGGCATGCTGTTGCTGCATTTTCCGCCCCTGACGCTCGCTGGCCAATTCGGTCTGGCATTCACTCAAACGCTGCTGCAAATCGGCCAAGCGGTTTTGCCACAACGACTGGGCCGCCTTGCGTTCGCTTTCCAGCGCCTGCTTTTGCATCACCGCGGCATTGCCACGCTCCTGCCAGCGAGCGGCTTCTGTGCGGGATGCATGCAATGCCACTCCGGTTTCTTTCAGCTCGGTTTCCAGCAAGGAAATACGCTGTTCATACTGCTGTTGCATCAAGCTCGCCGCAGTTCTGGAACGATGGCGCATGATCAGTGCCGTTACCAGCACACCGGAGATCAAACCAGACAGCGCCAACAAGACGTAACTGCCCACCATCTGGGACTCAAACGGAAACAACGCAGCCAGGGTCAATCGATCCATCAGAACATTCCTCTCAATCCGGCGCTGATGACATAACTCTGCACATCATCAATATCTGCCCGGCCGTATTCCAGATTCAACGCCACAGGATACCCCTGCGACCCCGCCGACAAGGTCAATCCGGCTTGCCACATTGGCGTACAGCCCGATACCCGGTGAACCGCCTCCAGCCGTACAGCCCGGGTACGCAAACAGATGTTGCCATACCCCAGCCAGGGGCCAGACCCGGACCCGATCGGCAACATCGCCCGCACATCCCAACTGAATGCCACGCCGTGTTGTTGATAGACCGGATTCATGCTCTCGTCGTCCGGATCATCGTCATCCCCCATCCAAAGCCAGGCAGCCGCGCCAACCGACAGTATCGAATGCCAGCTGTAACCACCGCCTACCCGCAAAAAACGCCCTAACACCTCCCCCTGATCGGCATCATCCGGCTGGTCTTTATCATCAGGCCAATCGAAGGCACTGATGCCATAGGCAGCATCCAGATAGGGATGCAATCCATCCTCAAACGCGTGGTTGGAAGCCGCCACCGGGATACTGGACCAGTCCGGTTGCGGCAAACGGATATTGACCTCAGCCAGGGTGACTCCACTCAGCAGAACCAGACTGATCACCCATGCCATCCAATGCATACTGCGTCTCCCTGTTGCGGCCGATGCGGCGGTGTATTCCGTGCGGTTTATGCCGGTTCGATCAGTTCAGCCAGAGAATGGATCAGCAGGTTGGGCTGACAGGTGGCAATATTTTCGCCGTGGTTATAGCCATAGGGTACCGCCACCGTGACACAACCGGCGGCTTTGCCAGCGTACATATCGTTGCGGGAATCTCCCACCATCATGGTTTGCTGTGGCTCGACTGCCATCAACTCACAGGCGTACAACAGCTGCGCCGGATCGGGTTTGCGCTGCGGCAAGTCATCACCACACACCACAGCATCAAAGTACGGCTGCCAGCCGAGAGAATCCAGTATCACTTCGGTAAAGGCTCGGGGCTTGTTGGTCACCAGCGCCATACGAATCCCCAGTACCGCCAGGGTGGTCAGGGTCTTGGTAACGCCGGGATAAACGCCAGTGGCGTCATTCAGGTGAGCCAGATAAAACGGATCAAACAAGGCCTGGGCAGCAGCAACATCGGCGTCATCCAGTGCCAGAGCCTGCAGGTCATTCCCCTGGCACAAGGCCCGGCGTACCAGCATATCGACACCATTACCGACCCACTCTGCCACCAGTGTCTCCCCGGCAGGAGCCTGGCCCAGTTGCACCAGCATTTGATCAATCGCCGCCGCAAGATCCGGTACGCTATCGATCAAGGTGCCATCCAGATCAAACAGCAGCGCTTGCGGAACCGCTTTTTCACGGGCCGAAAAACAGGTTAATACCGGTTCACTCCAGATCGACATATCAGCAATACCTTTTGATGGATTTTAATCGTTGCGAGAAGGCGAAACAGCACTGGCCGCCAGCTGTGCACGCATCTGGTCAATCACGGTTTGGTAATCCGGCTGGTTGAAAATCGCCGACCCGGCAACAAACATATCGGCCCCGGCTTCGGCAATCTCCTGAATATTATCAACCTTGACGCCGCCATCGATTTCCAGACGAATATCCAGCCCGGACGCATCGATGCGCTGACGTACCTGGCGCAGCTTATCCAGTGTACCCGGAATAAACGACTGGCCACCAAACCCCGGGTTGACCGACATCAGCAGGATCACATCAAGCTTGTCCATCACATAATCAAGGTAATGTAATGGCGTAGCCGGGTTAAACACCAGACCAGCCTTACAGCCCAACGACTGGATCAACTGCAGGCTGCGGTCGATATGTTCCGACGCTTCCGGATGAAACGTAATATAAGTGGCTCCGGCATCAGCAAAATCCGCGATCAGGCTATCCACTGGCGACACCATCAAATGAACATCTATCGGTGCCTTATAGCCATGGTTATCAAGATATTTTTTTAATGCCTTGCATACCATCGGCCCAATCGTCAGATTCGGTACGTAATGGTTATCCATCACATCAAAGTGAACCACGTCGGCACCGGCGTCCAGCACAGCGGCAACATCCTCTCCCAGACGGGCAAAATCAGCAGAAAGAATTGAAGGGGCAATCAGAAAATCACGCATGGTCAGGATAAACACCGGATAATGAACAAGCAGCCATTGTAAGCGGTGGGAAGCGCTTTTGCAGCCTGTCTCGGTGACCACATCATTCACTGGCTGTGCGGTGAGCAACAAGCCGTTGTCCAATCAGCGGTTTATACTTTAGTAGCGCGCCGTTAGACTCTCGAGCGATTTTCAACGAGAGCCTTTTGTGACAACACCAGCCCCCTCACTGCGCCTGCTACTTACCAGCCTGTTCTGGCCGGTTTATCTGCCGGGTTTTTTAACCGCCACGGCACAAACCGCCATTCTGGTGCTGTTACCGCTGTACGTGCTGGAGCTGGGTTACAGTCCAGCCATCGCCGCCCTGATGATGGCCACTCGCGGCATTGGCCAGCTGGCAGGCGATATTCCTGCCGGTATCGTCGCCGGACGCTGGGGTGACAAAACCTGCCTGATGCTCGGGGCCGCTGGCTACGTCATCGGCTACAGCCTGATGACACTGACCGAAACACCCCTGCTGCTGGGGCTGGGCGGTGTTATCGCTGGCATCGGCATGTCGTTTTCTTTAATCGGGCGACAATCGTACGTCACCAGCCGCGCACCGGTGCACCAGCGGGGCCGGGCAATTTCACTGATGGCCGGCGCCATGCGGATTGGCTCCCTGCTCGGCCCGGCATTGGGCGGCCTGGCCGCCGTGCAGTTTGGTTATCAGGCTACCTTTGTGGTGCTGGTACTGCTATGCCTGCTGTCGTTACTGGTGGTGCTGGTATCCGCCGACCGTGGCGAACCCGAGGTAAACCGTACCCCCCATAGCCTGGTCGCCATCATGCACGTGCTGACCGATCACCGTCAGGCGTTTCTCAGTGCCGGCCTGGCAATGATTTCACTGCAATTCATGCGTGCTGGCCGAGTGGTGTTATTACCCCTGGCGGGTAACGCCATTGGGCTGTCGGTGGCCGAAATCGGTCTGGTGGTGGCCGCCGCTGCACTGATGGACAGCCTGATGTTTATTCCGGCAGGCATCATTATGGATCGCTGGGGACGCAAGGCCGCTGCTGCCCCCAGTCTGCTGCTGTTTGCCTGTGGTCTCGCCGCTCTCGGCTGGGCCGACAGCTACCTTGGTCTGTTGCTCAGTGCCCTGCTGATCGGTTTTGCCAACGGTGTCAGTGCCGGGCTGGTGATGGTACTTGGCTCCGACTTCGCCCCCACCACCGGCCGCGCCCGCTTTATGGGCGTCTGGAAACTGGTGTCCGATTCCGGCCAGGCAGCGGCACCACTGGCTATCAGCGCCATCCTCACCGTTGGCAGCCTGTTATTGTGCTCACAGCTGATTGCCGCCACCGGGTTGATTGGGCTGTATGTGATGGCATCACGGATGAATGAAACCTTGATAAAAAAACACTGACTCTCTACACAACCCGGCAGGATGTTGAACCCACAAAGCCAAGCAGTAAAAAAACGGTTGCGTTACAATACCGGGCTAATATTTATGTCTGCCGGATTCGTTTGTCAGCCTGGCTTCTGCCAATCCGGAATTCGGTTGCCAGCCGTTACGCTGGGCAACATCACCAAGATGCACAGAAGGAAACCTCATGACCGACCGCTTGACGATCACTCGCCCAGACGACTGGCATTTGCACGTTCGCGATGGTGAGGTACTGCAACACACGGTACCGGCTACCGCCCGGGTGATGAAACGAGCGATCATCATGCCGAATCTGCAACCGCCCGTCATGGATGCTGAACAGGCACTGGCGTACCGTGCGCGTATTCTGGCCCAGGCCGGGGATTCCCACTTTGACCCTCTGATGGTGCTTTACCTGACCGATAACACCACCCCCGACATGATCAGCGCCGCCAAAGCCGCAGGTCATATTGTCGCGGCCAAACTGTATCCGGCAGGTGCAACCACCAACTCGGCTTCCGGTGTGACCGATCTGGGCAAGCTCGACGAGGTCTGTGCGGCACTGGCTGAAAACGATATGAAGCTGCTGGTACACGGCGAAGTCACCCACAGCGATGTGGATATCTTTGACCGCGAAAAAGCCTTTCTCGACACCGTATTGGCCCCACTGGCCAGCAAGCACAGCGCCCTGAGTCTGGTGGTGGAACATATCACCACCAAAGAAGCGGCTGAGTTTGTGCAAAGCCAGGGCGATAACGTCGCCGCAACCATTACCGTGCAGCATCTGGCCTATAATCGTAATCACATGCTGGTTGGTGGCATCAAGCCACATTTTTATTGTTTGCCGATACTGAAACGCAATATCCACCAGCAAGCGCTGCAAGACGCCGTGGTTTCTGGCAGCCCGCAGTTTTTTCTCGGCACCGACAGTGCTCCCCATGCCAGAGGCGCCAAAGAAAGTGCCTGTGGTTGCGCCGGTTGCTATAGCGCTTATGCTGCGATTGAACTGTACGCCGAAATTTTTGAAGACCTCGGTGTGCTGGAAAACCTGGAAGGCTTTGCCAGCCATCACGGCCCCGATTTTTACAATCTGCCGCGCAACGAAGACACCATCACCCTGGTGAAATCCGAGTGGCAGGTACCTGGCGAGATGCCATTTGGCAACGATATCATTGTGCCATTGCGTGCGGGTGAAACCCTGCGCTGGCAACTGCAAAACTCCTGAAGATAAGGCTTAGGATGAGTACAACTCCCGCTGGAAACGGCGACAAGCAGGAAAAAACCCCAATGGCCCAACGCTTCCGCGGCTTTTTGCCCGTGGTCGTGGATGTGGAAACCGGGGGATTTAATTCCGACACCGACGCCCTGCTCGAAATTGCCATGGTCACCCTGCGCATGGACGACGAAGGCTATATTCACCCCGACCAGACGCTGGCAGCGGAAGTGCATCCGTTCGACGGTGCCAACCTGGAAAAGGAAGCCCTCGATTTTACCGGCATCGATCCGTTCGACCCTGAACGTGATGCCGAATTTGAAATCGACGTACTGACCAATATGTTCCAGGTGATTCGTCGTGAGATCAAACACTACGGCTGCAATCGAGCGGTACTGGTGGGCCATAACGCGCACTTTGATCACGCCTTTTTGCGTGCTGCAATTGAGCGTAACGACATCAAGCGTGACCCGTTTCATCCGTTTTCGTCCTTTGATACCGCTTCGATTGCGGCTATCTCACTCGGACAAACCGTACTGGCCAAAAGCTGCCTGACCGCCGGGCTCGATTTTGACAACAGCGCCGCCCACAGTGCCGCCTACGACACCTGGAAAACCGCTGAGCTGTTCTGTTTTATCGTCAATCGCTACAAGGATCTGGGCGGTTGGCCCTTGGACATTAAACCCGGTACCGAGTTGTCAGACTGATACCAAACGCCGCTGGTCATGATCAGCGGCGTTTTTGGTGAAGCCCGATGGGTTGCGACCATCACGCTGCAGCAACCTGAATGTGTTGATGTTTCACTCTTGCACGCAATATGAGATTTCCCCTTGGACTACGAATTCTGGTTTGAAGGCAACAAGCCTGTCGCCCGCCTTGATGAAGAACATTCTTTGCTTAGCCATTGGCTAACCGACGAAATAGGCGACGATCTGAAACACCTGCGCGCACTGATCACCACTGCAGAATTACTGCAATCCGGTGGTTTGCGGGATTATCGCTGGCAGGGCAAAGAAACCATTCTGAAAATGACCCAACATGAAGTCGATCTGGCCTCCAACACGCTGCTGTACGACGAAGACCTGGATCTGGAAGAGGACCTGATCCTGCATGATTACGACCTGACCACAGGCTGCGGGCTGGAAGACTTTATTGAGCTGCTGCAAGCCTGGAAAGAATTTATCGCCAGCTGAGCTGACCATTGTCGATTTCTGGAGTCACCATGTACGTCCATACCGATTACCGTATACGACTGGCACAAGCGGCCGATGCCAGCGCCTGTTTTGCCATTGAACGCAGCGCTTACGAAGGGGATGAAGCCGCCACGCTGGAGACCATCCAGCGGCGCATTGAGCAGTATCCGCAAGGATTTCTGGTACTGGAGCTGGCTGGCGCCATCATTGGCTTTGTAAACTCCGGTTGCTGCTTCAAGGTCGCCATGGACGACGAACACTTCAAGCAGTTGCTTGGCCACGACCCGGAAGGCCCGGAGAACGTTGTGATGTCGGTGGTGATTCACCCGGTCTGGCAACGCCATGGCTGGGGCCGCACCTTGCTCCTCAATTACATTGAGCATATGCGCCGTCTCCGCAAGCAACGGATTCACCTGATGTGCCGCAGCCATCACATCCGTTTTTACCAGCGTTGCGGGTTTATCTACCAGTCAGAGTCCGCCTCCAACCACGGTGGCTTGCACTGGCATGATATGACCTTGTCATTGCCTATCCCCTGACCGACCGATTAACGTGCCCGATAGATCACCCCCGGGTGGCAGGGCACCGTCTCGAAATACTCCCTCAGATTCTGCACCTGCTCGGACACCCCAAGCACCAGATAACCCTGCGGGTTCAGGCTGCCATGCAGGCGTTTGATCAAATCCAGCTGCAACTTCGCTGCAAAATAAATCAGCACATTGCGGCAATAAATCACATCGAAGCGACCCAGCCCGTCAAAACCATGCTGCAAATTGTGTTGGCGAAACTCGACCCGCTGCTTGATACGCGAATCCAACCGCCAGCGCCCTTCTGCCAGTGGCTGAAAATACTGGCGCCAGTATGGCTCTGGCATGCCGCGAGTCATGGCCAATGACGGATAAACGCCGTCCTTCGCCTGCGTCAGCACCGCCTGGGAAATATCCGTCGCCAGAATCTGCTCCCCGCCCGCCAGACGGCCCGGTGAACGCTGGCGAAATTCCTCGATTTCGATACTCAATGAATAAGGTTCCTGCCCCGACGAACAGGCCGCAGACCACAACCTCAGCGGCCGACGTAACGCCGCCAGTTCTGGCAACAAACGTTCGCGGAATACCCGATAAGGGGAATCATCCCGAAACCACTGTGTTTCGTGGGTGGCCATGGCTTCGATGACTTTTTCCTGCAAACGCTGGTCGCCGTCGAGGCTATCCAGCAACGCAGTAATCGAGCCCAATTGCTGCTGGGCCAGTAATTGCTTCAGGCGACTGCTGAGTAAATAATCCTTGCCGTCTCCAAGCACAATGCCACTGGACTGCTCCAGCATATCTTGAAACCGTCGGTATTCATTCGCTGTGATCTGGAATGTCATAGTCAATCCTGAAAAATCCGGCGCCAACCAGAGGTCTGAAATCTACATCGGCTATTTATCAGCATAGCCGTAAACCGAGAAACAGCCGTAAACAGGAAAACACCGCAAGCAGTATTTGTTACCAGACCACAGCCACACCAAGGATCATCCTACATTGCGCCAATGACGTTCAAAGGTCATCGGTGGACTATTCACAAACCAGCACAGACACAGGCAAACCAGCCAGACACATTTAAAACCAGGCTTTCACACCCAGCAGCCACTCTGTGGCCGCAGACTCACCCAATATATCTGCCGTTGCACCATAAACATGACGACGTTCAACCCCGACATACGGTGCGAACTGACGACTGAATTCATAACGAAAGCGGCCACTGAACTGTGTGTCATTCAGGCCTTGGGCAAACGTATCTTGTGGATCTCGTTTGCCAGCGGCTGTTAATTTCCCTTCCAGTCCGAGAATCCAGCGCTGGGTCAGCAGCAGATCGTATTCGGTCTCCAGCTCCAACCGGGTAATGCCCTGCTCGCCCACAAACACCATCGCCTGGCTCTCCAGCCAGTAAGGAGCCAACCCTTGAAACCCGGCACCGACCCAGTACCGAGACCGCTCCGGCGTAGTGTCATACCGCACACCAAGCTGGGTATTCCAGAAAGCGGTCACCGCATGACGCCAATACAAGCCTAACTCGGCCTCGGTGTCACCTTGCTGGTGTTCGCCATCGAGTTGTACCACAGCCCGATCCCATGTGGTGCCATACCAGTATTCGCCACCCAATCGTGAGGAGGTTGAACCATCGTGCTGCGCCCATTCGAACTGGTCGATGATCAATGCCGAGAAGTGATGCTCGTCGGCCAGACGTAGCTGCCGATCCCCTGACATCGCGTAAGGACCTGAGGTCAACGTGTAGCCGCCCGAGTAGGCATGAGGATCACGTGCATCAGCAGGTGCTGTTCCACCTTGCATATTCATCTCACCATGATTCATCTCGCCATGATTCATCTCGCCATGATTCATCTCGCCATGATTCATCTCGCCATGATTCATCTCGCCATGATTCATCTCGCCATGATTCATCTGGCTATGGTTCATCTGGCTATGGTTCATCTCGCCATGATTCATCTCACCATGATTCATCTCACCATGATTCATCTCACCATGATTCATCTCACCATGATTCATCTCACCATGATTCATCTCGCCATGATTCATCTCGCCATGGTTCATCTCGCCATGGTTCATCTCGCCATGGTTCATCTCGCCATGGTTCATCTCGCCATGGTTCATCTCGCCATGGTTCATCTCGCCATGATTCATCTGGCTATGGTTCATCTCGCCATGATTCATCTCGCCATGATTCATCTCGCCATGATTCATCTCACCATGATTCATCTCACCATGATTCATCTCACCATGATTCATCTCACCATGACTCATCTGGCTATGATCAGTACCTTGATGGTGAGCACAATGGGCATCACTCTCCTGGCATTCCATACCCGACATCATGGTATGGGTTTCTGCCCACGTCATCGGAGCCAGCAGCCATCCTGCAAGCCAGCAGGCCTGTACCATCGGTTTGTTTGTGATCCTGGTTTTCATGCAATCACCACTTCGCGGAACATCCCCGCATCCATATGGAACATCAGGTGGCAATGCCAGGCCCAGCGGCCAATGGCATCAGCCGTTACCTGAAAGCTGATACGCTGGGACGGTTGTACCGGAATGGTGTGCAAGCGGGCCTGAAACCCGCCACGGTGGTTTTCCAGCTCACTCCAGACTCCATGCAAATGCATTGGATGAGTCATCATGGTGTCGTTATGCAGTGTCACCCGCACTCGCTCGCCATAACGAAAATGCACCGGAGTCGACTGTCCAAACTCGATCCCATCAAACGACCAGCTGTAGCGTTCCATATTGCCGGTCAGATGCAGTTCGATTTCGCGCTCAGGATCGCGCCTGTCCATGGCACCACCTAACGTGTGCAAGTCTGCCAGAGTTAACACGCGACGGCCGTTGTTACGCAAGCCAATACCGGGGTCATCCAGATTAGTGCGCGGTGTATCGACACGCATATCCACCTGCGGACCATATTCACTGCTGGCGTGATGCACCTTGGCAGCTGGTGCTGCCATCGCCCCGAGATTCATGCCACCTGACATATCCCCCATCATGTCCGCCATGGTTAACCACTCAGGCTTATCCATCACCGGCACAGCTGTCGTGAGCCCAAATGCCGGGGACAAGGTGCCACGAGCATAGCCGGAGCGACCCATATTCTGGGCAAATATCGTGTAGGGCTCATCAGCTGGATGCACGATGACATCGTAGGTTTCACCCGGCCCAAAACGGAATTCGTCCACCGTTACCGGCTCCAGATCCTGTCCATCCGCCTGTACGACCGTGAGCTTCAAACCGGGAATACGAACATCGTAAAAGGTATTGCTGGAGCCATTGATAAACCGCAGGCGTACTCGTTCACCGGGCTTGAACACACCGGTCCAATTACCCGCTGGCGCTGCGCCGTTCATCAGGTACGTAAAGGTTGCGCCAGAGGTATCGGCCAGGTCGGTCGGGCTCATACGCATGTCGTTCCACATTTTGCGCATGGCAAAGGCTTCGCTGAGACCATAACGCTTGGCGTCGCGAACAAAATCTGGCCCAGTGGGCTGACTGTAGTTGTAATAATCCGACTGGTTTTTCAGCTTGGCGAACACATCCATCGGGTTTTCGTCAGTCCAGTCCGACAGCACCACCGCCATATCACGGTCGTAGTAGACCGGGTCTGACGCTTTCGGGCGCACAATAATTGCGCCATACATCCCGGTTAATTCCTGAAAGCCGGAGTGCGAGTGATACCAGTACGTGCCGCTCTGTTGTACCTGGAACTGATAAACAAAGGTCTCTCCCGGCGCAATCCCCGCAAAGCTGATACCCGGCACACCATCCATCTGATACGGCAGAATAATGCCGTGCCAATGAATCGAGGTGCTCACCGCCAAGTCGTTACGCACCCGGATGGTGACCGTTTCGCCTTCTTGCCACACCAGTGTCGGCGCTGGAACCGAACCATTAATAGCCGTGGCCTTGCCGCGACTGCCGGTAAAATTAACCGCCAGTTCACTCACCACCAGATCAAACTGAGTGCCGGTCAGTACCTGCACTTGTGGATTGTTGCTGACAGGCAAAGATCCCGCCCGAGCATTGCCCATGCCAGCCAAGGCGACGCCAGTTGCTAACCCTTGCACAAACCGTCGCCGTGATAACCCGCTGGCCGCAATGCCAGTGGGAGTCAGAATTTTCATCACTCTACCTCTGCACTCTTCCATTTTGTACAGAGTAACCAGCCACAGCTGACCCCCGGATGACCCGAACATGACAAAACCGTCATGTTCTGGTCATGTGTCTATCCGGCAGTTTTTTGTACACTGCCGGTAGATTCCAGAGAGCACCCCATGCGCCTACTCATTGTTGAAGACGAAACCAAAATCGGCGACTACCTCCATCAAGGCCTGACCGAAGCCGGCTTTAATGTTGTGCTGGCGCGCAACGGCCTCGACGGCCACCACCTCGCCATGACAGAAGCATTCGATTTATTGCTGCTGGATGTGATGCTACCGGACGTCAGCGGCTGGAAGATTTGCCAGTCGTTGCGAGAATCCGGCAACCAGACGCCGATTCTGTTTCTCAGCGCCCGCGACCGCATCGAAGACCGTGTCAAAGGACTGGAACTGGGCGCCGACGACTACCTGGTCAAACCTTTTGCCTTTGCCGAATTGCTGGCCCGAGTGCGTACTCTGCTGCGGCGCGGGTTACGCCCGGTACAAGAGACGTTGGCCGTCGCCGATCTGACCCTCGATACCCAGAAACGCATCGCCGTCCGGAGTCACCAGAAAATCCCTCTCACCAACCGCGAATTTGCCCTACTGGAACTGTTGGTCAGCCGCCAGGGAGAAGTGCTGACGCGCTCGCTGATTGCCTCTCAGGTATGGGATATGAATTTTGACAGTGATACCAACGTCATCGACGTCGCCATTCGCCGCCTGCGCCGTAAAATCGACGACCCGTTCGAACAACGACTGATTCATACCGTTCGGGGCATGGGCTATCGTCTGGACGATGAACAACATGATTAAACGGCCATTATCGCTGCAGTGGCGAGTCACACTACTGACCGCAGTGGTAATCAGCGCCGGACTGATTTTGCTGGTCAGCATGGTACAGAATTCCATTCGCAGCCACTTTGCCGAACAAGACAGCCAGGAGCTGGCCCAGGCAGCCGCCGCCATACAACAGGTGTTCTATACCAGCCCCGACCGGGCCGAAGTCCAGGCAGGACAACCACTGCCCGCTCATGTTCAGCACCTGCTGGAACAAATCAGCCACAGCTATCATGGCATCTCGCTCCAACTGCTTGTAGAACGACCCTCGCAACCACTGACAACGCGCTATCACAGTGGTAATGCCAGTGTCAGCGACACCCTCTTACAACAACCCAGTGTTACCCACATTAACGCCAAGACACTGACTAACTGGCAACAAGAAGCTCGTCCGTACCGTGGGGTATTGGTTCACTTAACGTTACCCGCCACTTCCGACGACGCCACCTGGCTCTTGATGCTGGCAACTGATATGCGTTTTCACCTGCGTTTTCTTGATGACTTCCGCAACACCCTGTGGGCCATAGTGCTGGGCATCGGTCTGCTGACGCTGCTGGCTGTCTGGTTCAGTATTCATCAGGGCCATGCCCCTCTGCGCCAGATCAGTCAGCGCATTGCCCGCATCGACTCCGAACAGCTGAACAACCGACTAGACCCCAACCAGGCCCCCTCCGAACTGGTGCCACTGATACAAGCGTTTAACGACATGCTATCGCGGCTGGAAACCGGCTTCGAACGGCTGTCCAATTTTTCCGCCGATATTGCCCACGAACTGCGTACCCCGCTCACCAATCTGATCACCCAAACCCAAGTCATGCTCGGGCAACCCCGTGATCTCAATGCCTACCGCGAGCTGCTGTATTCCAGCCTTGAAGAAGAAGAACGACTGGCCCGCATGGTCGCCGATATGCTCTGGCTTGCCAAAGCCGATAATGGCCTGCAAGGCATCCACCCGGAACCCATCAACCTGCAAGAAGACCTGCACGAGCTGATGGATTTTTTTGAGGCCTGGGCCGACGAACAACAGGTAAGGCTCACCTTCAACCACTCAGAGTCACCGCAACTGACCGGCGACCGCAACATGATACGACGCGCCATCAGCAACCTACTCTCCAACGCCATACGCCATACCGAACCAGGGCACAGTGTTGCTGTTGAACTCCGCCACATCCAGCGCCAAAACCAGGCATACGCCCGTCTCGAGATCCACAACCCTGGCCCAGACATACCGGCAAAGCACCTGCCTCACCTGTTCGACCGCTTCTATCGCGCCGACACCGCACGCCAGAAACACCCCGACAGCAACCCCGACAGCACTGGACTGGGATTGGCCATCACCCACTCCATCATCAACCTGCACAAAGGTACCATTGGTGTACACTCCAGCCATGGCAACACCTGCTTCTACCTGGAAATACCTGCAAACCGGTAATCAGCCACTGCAAAGGTTTTCCCGCACGCCGGAATCCAGTACCATACGCGCCCCTGTCTCCTCATAGCTCAACAGGATAGAGCTTCCGCCTCCTAAGCGGATGATCGAGGTTCGAGTCCTCGTGGGGAGACCATCAAAAACCCAGTAAATTCAAGGCTTTGTGGCCGATTCGCTCCAGAATCATAGCGGTGTCAATGCGGTGTCAAAACCGCTCATAGTGTCAAAACGGTGTCAAACCGTGGCGGCTGTTTTCGCACTTTCCCGCGCTGTCGTGCAATGAGCATTTTCCGCCGCCAACCCGCGCCAGTGCTGGTTTGGTTGGTTTCCGTCTGCTGGCATCACCCGCTGGCCCGCGCTCACCGCTTCAGACCTATGTGTACTGCTTTATAATTACCAAGGGTGTAGAAATAGAGCTACCTTGATCTTACTTTTTGTTTGATCAGATCAGACTCTGATATTCCATCATCATTGACGCGGTATTGGGTAATCTGGGCTTGATGGCAACCAGATATTCAGAGGCGGTATAGGGTGGGGTTTTTCAGGCGCTGGCGCATTTTCTTAACAGCTGAGCAAACAGCAGCGGGCGCCATATCAACCTGATACGCAATAAAGTCATCAGGGTCAGGGAGGTTCAGGCCAGTAATCAGCGATTCATACTCCATCACAAGGGCGTCGTCCGTATATTGATCCACCAGCTCACGAATCCTCTGCAATTGGGCCATTGGCATTCCCGAGTTTTCATGAAGATTACGAATCCATTCATCATGAATCTGCTCACTCCAATGTGCCTTGAAAATACGTTTAGCCGCCAAACTCATCAGCAAATCACGCAGTCCTTGTGGATACAGGACACAGGCGTCCAGAACGACGCGAAACTGGCTCATCAGAAATCCATTCCAGCGTCTTGAGAGAGCGCCGACAATTCATCCAAAGCCTTACCACGGGCTTCATCAACCTGCTTTCGGTAATCCATTACATCGGTCAACTTGACCCGACGATGGCTACCGACCTTGCGAAAGGGAATATCCCCCTGTTCCAGTAACTTCACCAGATGCGGACGACTGACACTCAATAATTCAGCCGCTTGCTGGGTACTGATTTCCTGATGAATAGGAACCAGACTGATGGCATTGCCTTGGGAAACCTGAGTCAACACAGTGAGCATCAGGTTCATAATGTCACCCGGTAGCACCAGTTCGTTGCTGCTGCCAGAGTTGCCCTGAATAGTCATACGTACCCGGTCATCAGCGGAATAATTGGCCAACGCCTGCGCCAGTACCCGGCTGGAGTCCTTGGCCTGTTCGCTGTCTTCGGCAGTCGGCAGGGTCAGCTGCTGAAGAATACGTGAGTAGACTCCGGCCAGGTTCGGCGGTACCTGTCGAGTGACATCAAGCTCAACCAAAAACGACTGATACCGGCCATCTGCCAGATTCACCAGGCCCATAAATACTGTCCGGGATTGGCTGACCACTGCAACAAGGCACAACGAGTGGAGCCGGACCCTACGCTACGGGCACGGATAGATCCCCACGGGTACAGATAAAGCCACCCAGCAAACGTGAGTACCGGCTAGCGGCCAACACCTTGTTATGGATGTAATTCCCCCATAATCCGCTGCCAGGCGATATCCAGCCAGTTCACGTCCTTGATGGAGGTATGACGGGCATCGGCTTCGATGGTGATGTCAAAGCTGTTGTACCAGTCGGTTGGGGGGCCAACGTAAACCGGGTCCAGCGCATAGCCGCGATCCCGGAACTGGTCGGCGGTGATGTCGACAATCAGGTCGTTGATTCTGAGCCAGGCGTGGGAGTAGATTTCGTGGTCTCGACCTCCTGCCCGACCGGAGCAGTAGTCGGCAATCACGCCGGTTTGTTCAAACAGGTAGGTAGCCAGGACATTGGAAGTATCACCACAACAACCTGCCGGGAAGTCCCGAAATACCAGACCAATAAATTCTTCGCGGGGCACTGCTTCTATTGCACGCCGAAACTGTTGTGCCAGCCGGTACAGAGTCGCGTGGTCGGGCGCTACAGCCGCCATCATCAGCCCTCCACTAAAACCAGGTTTCTTTACTCTATGATAAATAATGTAAAGGAATTAGCGTTTTTTGTACAAGTGTTAAGACAACATCCCAAGCCATTATCGATGGTTTTTGTAAACCATTACCGGTTTGTTTCTCCGCGCAGGACAACCCGGTTGGTACTCCCGCCAACCGGCCTGCGGTTTTATACCTTTTGCATCAGCTGGGTCACCAGCCGTCCCAGGGTTTCGAGAGCCTGAATAACGGTATCGTCCCATGGCCGGGCAATATTCAGACGCAGGTATTGTTCAAACCGCTCACTGTTGGAAAACAGGCTACCGGGCACAATGCTGATGGACTGTTCACGAGCAAGGTGAAACAACAACCCGGACGAAACGCCATCAGGTAGCTGTATCCAAAGGCAATAACCTCCCAGCGGCTGGGAGATCAGGGTCTGGGGTGGAAAAAACTGCTGTAGCGCGTTCTGGAACCGCACCCGGTTGCTGCTGATGGTTTGCCGTAATTTCCGTAGATGCCGGTCGTAGTGTCCTTGTTGCAAGTAAGAGTGGATCGTCTCTTGTGAGAGGCTACACGCAGAAAAAGTAGTGAATATCTGTTGTCTGACAACGCCATCAAAATGACGGCCCGGTATACACCAGCCGATTCTCAGCCCTGCCGACAAGGTTTTTGAAAACGAAGAGCAGTACATTACCCGGCCATCGGTATCCCAGGCCTTGAGGGCAGTACAGGCACCGTCCAGGCCGGTGATGGCTGTAACCTGACCACTACCATGTTTGTGACTGGCGGATTGTGTGAGGTGAGACAGTTCGCCGTAAATATCATCTTCCAGCAGATCGATATCATAGCGACGCGCCATCGCCACCAGCTGTTTTTGTCGTGCCACAGGCATCACCGCACCATGTGGATTGGAGAACCGTGCGGTGAGCAAGAGCAGCTTGATTGGCCATTGGCTCAATGCCAGTTCCAGTGCTTCCAGGCTGACGCCGGTAGCCGGGTCGGTGGGGATTTCCAGTACTTTGAGGCCCAGCAGTTCTGCCAGCTGTAAAAAGCCGTAATAACAAGGGGACTCGACCGCAATCAGATCCCCTGGGTGCGTGCTGGCTCGCAAACACAGTGTCAGTGCATCCACACAGCCATGGCTGATCACGATGTCATCGGCGTCGCAGAAGACACTGGCATCCCGCATCCGAATCGCCAATTGTTGGCGCAGGCCAATATGACCAGGTGAAAACTGGTAGGCCAATACCTCGCTTAACTGGTAACGGCTGACTTTTTGAATATGTTGCTGCAACTGGCGCTGAGGCATCAGTGAAGCGTGCGGAATAGTAGCACCCAGATTGATCCGGCCGGGGTGATTCAGTTGATCCAGTACATCACTGATCAGCTCCGACTTGGTCACGGCCGATGGTATTGCTTCTGGCGATGAGACCGGCATCCGGATCACATTGGCCTGATCCATGCCAGCATGGCTGGAGCGGACATAATAACCGGACTGGGGACGGGCCAATAACCAGCCCTGGTCTTCCAGCCAGCCATAAGCCTGGCTCACGGTGGATATACTGACACCCCGCAAACCACTCATCTTGCGCACACTGGGCACCCTGTGTCCCACCGGATATATCCCGCTGCGAATATCGTTACTGAGGGCATCGGCCAGCTGCTGATAAAGAGGCTTGTCCAAGGTGCGTTCGAGCATATTGACTCCTGATGTTGTGTTGCCGCATCAATCACAACCAGCATAGCGGTACTGTCGAGTTAACGACCAGTACAGTTCACTCTCAATTGACCAGTTCAGTTAACTGTACAGGTTATCTGTACTGGTTGTTCATTACCGTTGTGACGCTAATCCTCCCTACCAGACTACGGCATGATGAGCAGGTTCTTCACCCACTCTGCCGAGGTGTTTATGGCTCTGTTCTTGTCACATCGTTCCGAATCGCTCTTGTTGCCTTCCGTGTCCTGGAAGCTGTCTGCTCGATCTGTAGTAGCAGGCCATATTGGCGCACATCCCAAAGCGATCCAATACGTAACTCTGGTGGCAGCCGCGGGCATGATGTGGGTGGGTGTCCGATTGGCTCTGACCCTGTTGTCGGCAGAAGCAGTGGCTTTGGGGGCCAGTACCTTGCTGGGTGCTCTGGCGCTGTTGCAGGTGCTGTTACTACGACTGCCATTACCGGCAGCGGCCAACTGGCCATGGCTGGGACTGACTTCCATATTACTGGGCTGGTTGCTGCCGGTATTACTGCTCCAGCTGATAACCAGCGTCACCTTTGGTTGGCTGTTACTGGTTATTCTGGCGGGCAGTGTTCTGTATACCCTGTGTTCACAGCTGCTGTTGTTTGATCGCCCAGCCACTCTGATTGCCTGGAATATGCTGTTGTGCTTACCCTTGTCAGCATTATGCCTGAGCCAGGCGTTGGAGCAGCCGTTGGCATCGTCACTGCCTCTGATGGCATCTCCCGCCGGGCTGTTCGGAGTGGTGGTGCTGGGAGCAGGCTACTGGTGGTTCTGGGCCGTGCTGCTCAGGACCGGCAAGCCGGTATATCGTTCATAACCGGCCGGGCAGCAGCCAATGCTGCTGCCCACTCATATCTCTCTTGTTGGCTCCTGTCCCCTCTCTCTGTACTCCTCCCTGCAACTCCTCTGTGTCCCCGTCTTTGGCCACTTGGTTATCAACATGACGGGATCCTCTGCTGTCTGTTTTTTGATCTTTACCGTTTTTGATTCACATCAATCCTTTGGTCACAGAACCATTCGAAAATCCCAACATAAAAGCCAAAAACATTTGATAGTCATTATCATTAATATTAGCATAAAGATGTAAACACCTTCAGGAATTGTAATCATGGATCAACTGCAGACTTTTATTCATTCATTAGGAGGGCCGGTCAATGCTATTTTGCTGGTGCTTTCTTTTGTGGCCAGCACGCTGATTCTGGCCAAATTATGGCAATTTTTCCGTCACCGCTCAGGCTCCAAGAGTCGGGTTAATGAGGCGCTGAACCACCTGGCCAACGGAGAGCAGTCACAGGCCTTGCTGGCGACCCGCAATCACCCGGCCCCCAGTCTGGCGCTGATTGGCAAATTTCTTGAGCTGAGAAAAACCCCCTCATTACCTGAAGCGGCACTGCGTGAAGAAACCCTGCGTCTGGCCCGAATTGAAGTCGGCAAGCTGACACAAGGCCTGCGGCCTTTGGAAGTGATCGCCAATATCGCACCGCTGCTCGGCCTGTTTGGTACGGTACTGGGCATGATCGAAGCGTTTCAGGCTATGGAAGCGGCCGGCTCCAAGGTTGATCCTGCCGTCCTGTCTGGTGGTATCTGGCAGGCCCTGCTCACCACTGCTGGCGGTTTGGCCGTTGCGATTCCGGTCTCCATGATCCACAGCGCGCTGGAACGTAAATCAGAGCTGCAAACCGGTGAACTGCAAGATGTGATCGACCGTCTGTTCTTCTTGCATGCCACCCAGAAGCTGGATGCCGATACCGCACCGGCTTCTTATGAACTGGCGGCCCAACGCGCATGAGCAGTCTGGCCATCACGCCACGCCGGGCTCGTCCCATCAGCCTGACTGCGCTGATTGATGTGGTGTTTATTCTGCTGATGTTTTTTATGCTGACATCCAGTTTTACCCAGTGGCTGACGATGCCACTGGCATCACAGTCAGCCAGTAGCGAACCGGCCGAAACGGAAGAACTCCCCCAGTTACTGGTACTTCATCAGGATGGTGCCGTTACGCTGGCGCAAGACAAGCCCACCCGCTTTACCGCGCTGGAGCAAGCACTGGAGCAGGTGAACCACAGCAACAGCCTGGTTGTGCTGCCAGAGGCTGATATTCAGGTACAGCGTATTGTAGAAGTGATGACCACCTTGTCCGCTCTGGATCTGCCTGCGGTCACACTCGGGCAAACATTACCTGGCGATGAAACCGACGCGGCAGCTGCCAGCAGTCACTCAGACCTGCCTCCGGAGTAAGGCCCCATGCTACAAAATACAACTCTGCTTCCTGCCCGCAAGGCACGAAATAGCGATGACAATATGATTCCATTAATCAATATTGTGTTTTTATTGCTGATTTTTTTTATGGTCGCCGGGCAAATCAAAGCCATGCCCAATGCCGACCTGATACTGCCCAAAGCCTTGCTGAACGAAGAAGATGCCCACTCAGAGATGCGGCTTGAAGTGGCGCAACAAGGAACCTTGACTCTGGATGGTACGCCTTGCACACCAGAAGAGCTGGCGACCCGACTACAGGCTCTGAGTGATCATGCCGCCATATCGGTCGGGATTTTTGCCGACCAACGAGCGACAGCTGCCTCCCTGGAGCAAGCGATGGCGGTGCTGCGCCAGTACTCATTCCAGTCGGTACGCCTGTACGCTGAAGCACCGGAAGGAAACTCATGAGTCTGACGCGAAAACACTGGCTGGGCGCATTAACCGTCGCCGCTACTTTGCATGCCTCGGCTGTTTATATGTTGCTGTTTTACACGCCGGCCGTTGCCGAAGGCGACGCCATGTCGAGCGGTGAATCCGGTATCGATGTCAATATGGGTATGCTGGGCAGCTACGCCAATGCCACAGAACGGCTGGTGCAACCAGAACCAGAACCGGTAGTACCTCCGAAGCCAAAACCCAAGCCCAAGCCGAAGCCAAAACCCAAGCCGAAACCAGAAGTGATTAAGGTGCCAGAACCTGCGCCGGAACCTGAGGTTCCGACGTTCAAGGTCGCACCTCAGGAAGAGCTGACACCGGAACCGGAAGTCGAGCCGGAACCAGAGCCAGAAGTTGAACCGGAGCAGGAAGCCGAGCAAGAAGAAACCGAATCAGAGCCGAGCACTCAGCCACCTTCTGCAGCAGCACACTCGCAGAATAAGGAAAATAACTCGGATACCACGTCAGCAGAAGCAACCGGCCACTCCAACCAACAGCATGCCGGGGGCACACCAGGCCAGGCACAAAACTATATTGCCAGTATTCAGCGTTGGCTTAACCGTTTCCAGAAATATCCCAAGGTTGCCAAAAGGCGGAAACAGGAAGGTGTCGTCAAGTTGCAGTTTACGATCGATCGTAACGGTCAGGTAATCAGCTCTGGAATTTATGAGTCGTCAGGTTATCCAGCCCTGGATAAGGCCGCTTTGGCAATGCTGTCGCGAGCAAATCCATTACCCGGCATCCCGGATGATTTTTACCCGGAAAGAAGCACCTTGCCGCTGGTAATTCCAGTCGACTATTCGCTGATTAACTCCTACCGGTAATGATCGGATTCAGAATAACGGACGGTTGCGTCCGTTTGAATCATTGCTTGCCGTGACCAATACCACCTTCTGTGTCTATTGGTCTGGCTCCATCCCTGTTGATTGAATCTTTAAAACCGGCTCTGTCCGTGTCGTTAATCGGCTCTGTCCGTATCCGTTGGCCCGGTCTCATATCCGTTATGCTTATCCGGTGCCAGTTGGCGGATGCAAGCGTTCGAGCTCTTTGGCGGGCATGGGGCGTTCAAACAAGAACCCCTGCAACTGATCGCACTCCTTGAAGCGCAGGATTTCCGCCTGCATTCGGGTTTCTACACCTTCGGCAGTTACGGTCATACCAAGGCTTTTGGCCATCGCGATCACGGCAGAGACAATTTTCTGGCTGCCATCATCATCCACAATATCCTTGATAAACTGCTTGTCGATCTTGAGCTTATCAATAGGAAGCTTGCGCAAATACGACAACGAGGAATAACCCGTACCAAAATCATCCATCGCCAGGCTATAGCCGTTTTCTTTCAACCGGTGCAGCTGCCGAATCACCTGGGTAGCGCCGTGCAGGATAAATCCTTCGGTGATTTCCAGCTCGATATTACTCGCGGTACAGCCGCTTTCTTCGATCATGGCCATAACGTCGGTCGCAAATTCCGGGCGTTTGAGAAAACCACCGGACAGGTTGATGGCCATCTTGCCGTAAATAACCCCGGAGTTGTTCCAATCCATGGCTTGTTGGCTGGCGGTGCGCACAACCCAGTTTTCCAGCTCGGCCATCAGGCCCATTTTTTCGGCGACGGGTAAAAATTCTTCCGGTGAGATTTCACCGCGCTCAGGATGCTGCCAACGTACCAGCGCTTCTACGCCCTGCAGTTGACCCGTTCTGGTATCCACCTGCGGCTGATAGACAAGCTTCAGCTCGTTTTCCTGGATAGCCCGATGCAACTGATATTCGGTTTTCAGAATATCCCGCGACATCGAATCGGTATCTTCGTTAAAGAAGAAACAACGGTTTTTGCCAGACTCCTTGGCTTGATACATGGCCATATCACTCTTGCGCAACAGTGTTGCCGCATCACAGCCATCATCCGGATAAATACAGATACCGATGCTGGCAGTCACTCGCACGGAATCATTTTCGATCACAAAAGCCGACGACAAACGTCGGGTCAGCTTGCTCAATACTGCCCGGGCGGCATCGGCCTGACCAATACCTTCCAGCAACACAACAAATTCATCGCCACCCAGGCGAGCCACCACATCTTCACCCCGTAACTCTTCTTTCAAGGCATCCGCGACTTGCTTCAGTAATTGATCACCGGCCCGGTGCCCCAGGCCATCATTGATGTATTTGAAATTGTCGAGATCAATAAACAGCAGGGCAAATTTTTCCCGGTGCCGTTTGGCGCGGCTGATGGCGGCATCGATCGATTCCTGCAACATCACCCGATTGGGCAAGCCTGTCAGGGCATCATGGTAGGCTTGATGCTCCAGCTGGACATAGGCATCACGAATTTCGCTGATATCAGCAAAAGAAAATACATAATGGCTTCGACGCCCTCTGATATCACGCACACTGCTGATCGACAAGCGGACCGGACACAGCGCTCCCGACAGGGTCAAGGCTTGCCACTCTCCTCCCCAATGATCGGCATCTTCGACGTATTGCTGTAATGACAGGCCGCCAGGCTCCATTCGCTCCAGTAAAAAGATATCCGGGGTGGCACCGGTAACCTTCTCTTCCGACAGCCCGCACAAGCGGGTAAACATGCTATTGACGTGTTCCACTTTCCAGTGGGCATCGGTGATTACCATGGCTTCTCCCGCTTCCCGGAAAGCACTGGCGTAGTGACGCAGCCGTTTTTCCTTTTCCAGACGATCAGTGATGTCGACAACCGTCGCGGATACCCGGATGCCATCATCAGACTCTACCGGGCTAAGGCTGATCTCCACGTCAATCAGATGGCCATCACGATGCTTGCCGTGGATATGCTTGTTCTTGGCCATTGTTCGACGCCCGGACTGGCCGATATCCGCCGTGGATGGGTCCGGATAAAACAGCATCTCGTTGTCCGGTGCCAGGATCTCCATCGGTTGACCAAGCAGCTCCCCTTTATGGTATCCAAACAGCTCATCCAGAGCCGGGTTGGTCATCAGAATCAGGCCGTTACCATCCACAATCAGGATGCCATTGACATTACCATTAACCAGATTCTGTGCCTGGGCACGTGCGTGGGTGAGATCGGCTGACATATCACGCAGACGCTCCGACTCCTGTAGCTGCAGAGCGACATTGGCATGGCGATGACGAAAATACATAAAGGCCAGCAACAGATCCCAGATCACTATCCCGACCGAGATACATCCAATCCAGACATAGAGGCTCTCGTTACTGACCAGTTGTGCCTGCTCTTCACTGGAAATAAAACTGACCAATATCAGTTTGGGGGCATGGCGATAATCCATCGCGTCCGAATCACCCCATTGCCGCTCACCGATATCGGCGACATCCCAAATCCAGATGCCTTCAGGCTCCACCAGGGTACCGGATACTTGCTGCTCCATGGCGCGCCAGGCGGCCTCCGAACTGTCCCGGATGCGTTTGGGGTTGCCAAACATAAAGCCCCATTCATCCTGGGGATTGAAGCCTTTTAGCCAGTCGCCGTTACGATTGGCCATTAACAATGAGTTGTGGGCGGTACTGTGTTCCAACCATTCAAACATCGGGGTCAGGCTGTCATTAATGATCACAATGCCACGATCTTTGCCTGTGCTATCAAATACCCGAGTGGCGGCCCGGATCATGGGCCGGAACGGCCGTTCGACTTCGCCGTACTCCACGTTCAGATCGATAGGGGAAAAATACACACTGCCAGCCGATACCTTGATGGCATCCTGGAAGTAGTAACGATTTGATTTGTCTTGCAACTTGGCGGTGGGAACATGCTGGATACTGCGGCCAAAGCGCTGCAAGCGCACCCGTTCAATACCCTTTTCATCTATCCATCGGGCCTGATAATAAGAGATGTGTCGGTTGGCGACGCCAAACAGAATGTCTGACATCCGGGTGTTGGCATCCTCTTGCGCCAAGGCGGCCTTCAGGGCTGGCTCCTGGGCCAGAGAACGTAACAAATCGCCGGTGTTGGCCATATATCCAGACAGCTGTGAACTGACCAGCTGCACCTGCCGTTCTTCATGGCGTTGCTTGTCGTAAACAATCCGCTCGTTCCAGATGGAGGTAATCCCCCATCCGGTGACAGCCGTCACCACGGAAACCAGTAGCAGCGACAGAAAAACATGTTTACGGACCATCTGCTTTTACTCCCTGAACGTCCACGCGTGTGCAGACATATTATTATATTTCCGTACAACAACTGTATAACGTTCGCACAGGAAATGTACAGAATATAATCAATCAGTCAGGGGCTACAATATTTCTCAGCGGCCATGCTCCGCTACCGACTGTTCGCTTTTAGAGTTTATCAACGCAGCTACCAATAAAGAATAGTAATAATTACTGGAAGCAGTACCCGTTGGCAGAAAATGGCACCCGTTCGGGATATTGGCCTCACTGGCCAAATCACAGAACGGGTTGATCGTTTTACTTGGCGCTGGCCAGATTATCCAGATAACGTTCGGCATCCAGTGCCGCCATGCAGCCGGTCCCAGCAGAGGTAATGGCTTGGCGATAAATGTGATCCGATACATCACCGGCGGCAAACACGCCCTCTACGCTGGTTTGAGTGGCATTACCATGGCTGCCAGTCTGAACTTTCAGGTAGCCGCCTTCCATATCCAGCTGGCCTTCAAAAATACCGGTGTTGGGTGAATGGCCAATGGCAATAAAGATACCATCCAGGGCAATATCGGTCTTTGCATCGGTATCACGATGTTTGATACGCATACCGGTGACGCCCATATCATCACCCAGGACTTCATCCAGCTCGCTGTTCCAGTGAATGGTGACATTGCCGTTAGCGGCTTTGTCGAGCAGCTTGTCGGCGAGGATTTTTTCTGAACTGAAGCTGTCACGACGGTGAACAACAATGACCTCAGAGGCGATATTGGCAAGGTACAAGGCTTCCTCAACAGCAGTATTACCACCACCAATCACCGCTACCGGTTTTTTGCGATAGAAAAATCCGTCGCAGGTGGCACAAGCCGATACGCCCTTGCCCTTGAAGGCTTCTTCGCTTTCCAGACCAAGGTAACGGGCGCTGGCACCGGTGGCGATAATCAGAGCATCACATGTGTATTCACCGCTATCACCCTGCAGTACAAACGGACGTTGATCCAGTTTGACCGTGTGAATCTGGTCAAAAACAATTTCGGTATCAAAACGCTCGGCATGGGCTTTCATGCGCTCCATCAGCTCCGGCCCTTGCACTCCGGCAGTATCACCCGGCCAGTTATCAACCTCAGTGGTGGTGGTCAGCTGCCCTCCCATTTGCATGCCGGTAATCATTACCGGGTTCAGATTGGCGCGCGCAGCATATACCGCGGCGGTATAACCAGCAGGGCCAGAACCTAGGATTAACAGTTTTACGTGGCGTGACGAGCTCATACAAAAATCTCCAGAAGGGAAACCCGCCGACGATGTCTACATCGTCCGGCGATAAATCGGAATACAGACACTTGGTACTTGGTAATGGGGGCAAGCTTATCGGTTGCCAAGGCGGCGGTTCAATAGTATTTGCCAATTACAGGGCGCTTTTCTCAATCAAATATTTTTTCCCGCCCCCCAAACCTTGCCCGTAACCATTAACGGTTATGGTCTCGACCAGCCTTGATGCGTTTCACTTGCGCTATTTTCCTGCCATCAGCTGCCCCGGTAACGCCTGATCAGCCAAAGTGACAAGGTGGCCATGATCCACAGATTTGGCTTCTGGGGCTTGGCAAGATCAACAGCAAAGGCCATAGTAATTGCACTACTCACAGAGGGAGGGACACATTGCCAGTCGACCTGTCTATATCTGCGGCTCCGTATCACCATCAGGAATCGTACTGTTTGTTTTCCCTGCCAGCCGGTGTTGATGATACGGCTGCATTCGCTACCCCGACCACTTATCCATTACCTCCGACGTCATCTGCCACGTCACTTTGTCCATCCGGCCAATCCCCGGAACGCATCACCACAGACTCACCGCTTGCTTCTCTGAACCTGAAACCAGGAGAGTGTTTTTATGGCCGCGCGCAAAACTGCTACCAAGCTGTATGTTCTGGATACCAACGTGCTGATTCACGACCCCAGTGCCATTCATCAATTTGAAGAACACCAGGTCGTTATTCCCATGACGGTACTGGAAGAACTCGACAAGCTGAAAATGGGCAAAGCTGCCATCGCCACCGATTGCCGGGAAGCGATACGACAAATTGATCGTATTATTGGCAAAGCCAGCCCGACCGAGATTGCCAAAGGAGTACCGATAAAGCGGGCCGATGGCAAGTCACTCGGTTCGTTTTCCATTCTGCTGGATACCTTTGATAGCCGTCACGCGCCCTTATCCCGGGAGATGAACGACAACAAAATCATCAATGGCCTGATCGCTCTGCAGGAAAAATCTCCCCACCGCGACATTATTCTGATCACCAAAGACATCAATATGCGCCTCAAGGCACGGGGCTGTGGTATCGGTGCACAGGACTATCAGAACGACCAGATGCTGTCGGATGTGTCGCTGCTGGAAACCGGCTACCACACCTATGCCGATTCATTCTGGGACAGCCAGACCCAGGTCAACAGCTTCCATGATGCCACCGGGACTTTCCACCGTATTCCGCGAGGCCATTTGCCTGACGAACTGTATCTCAATCATTTTATCCTTGATGAAAGCGGCTTTGTCGGCAAGGTGGTGGATCTGGACAACGACATGGCGGTATTGCACGACTTGCCGGTGGAGCAACTGATGTCTCAGGTAGCCTGGGGACTGCGTCCACGGGACCTGCCCCAGGCGCTGGCATTACATCTGTTGCTCGATCCGTCGGTCTCGCTGGTAACGCTCAGTGGTCAGGCCGGTTCCGGCAAAACCATTCTGGCACTGGCCGCCGCCATTGAAATGACCGTCGCCACCCAGCAGTTTCGCCGGATTATCGCCACCCGCAGCACCCGAGGTCTGGACGAGGATATTGGTTATTTGCCCGGCACCGAGGCGGAAAAAATGGAGCCATGGCTCGGCGCCATCACCGATAACCTTGAAGCCCTGCATTACGAAGATGAGCACGCCACCAGCAGCGTCGATTATATTTTGCAAAAAGTACCGTTGCAGTTCAAATCGCTGAACTATATTCGTGGCCGCAGCTTCCAGCACAGCCTGATCCTGATCGATGAATGCCAGAACCTGACCCCTCACCAAATGAAAACCATCATTACCCGCGCAGGTTCCGGCAGCAAGGTGGTCTGTCTGGGTAATCTCGCCCAGATCGACACGCCATACCTGACCCCTGTCAGTTCTGGCTTGACCTATCTGATAGAGCGCTTCAAGGCCTTTGACCAGGGCGGTACCATTCATCTGCAAGGGTCGCCGCGTTCGCCTCTGGCGGAATATGCAGAAACCCATCTCTGATGGGTCTTTCCACCATCATATACAGCAGGACAGCGGGCTGATAAGCCCGCATGTACCAAACGGTTTTTTCAGGCTGTCGATGGCCGCTGCCCAGCGATAAGCAGATGACAGCCAGCGTCAGAGACGTATGCTGTAGCCGAATTTTTTACCGGATATCAAGATGATCAAACGTGTTGCTATTTATTGTGGTTCCCGCCTGGGGAATGACCCGGCCTATGCCGCTGCCGCAACAACATTAGCCACTTTTCTCGCCCAGCAAGGCATTGGCATTGTCTATGGTGGCAGTCAATCAGGGCTGATGGGAATAGTCGCCAATGCGGCGCTGGCAGCCGGTGGGGAAGTGATTGGTGTTATGCCTGGGGTACTCGGGCAACAGGAAAAAATCCACACCGGTCTGACACAAATACACCACGTACACAGCATGCACGAACGTAAGGCACTGATGGCCGATCTGGCCGATGCCTTTGTGGCTTTACCTGGTGGTATCGGCACCCTGGATGAATTGGTCGAAGTCTGGTGTTGGGCCAACATCGGTGATCACAACAAGCCTTGTGCCTGTTTTGATGTTGACCAGTTCTGGCAGCCGTTTTTTGACTTGCTGACGCATATTCGCCAGCAAGGATTTGCCCATCAAAGCGGAGAACTGTTGCGGGCCAGCGAACCAGCCCTCTTGCTGCAACAGCTTGAGCACTATGCGTTGGCGGGTTCCGGCTCGGAGGCGGGTTCTTCCAGTAAATGACGGCTTTCTGCCGCAAAACCGGCACCGACTTCCAGATAGTAGTTAAAGACGACATCCACTCCCAGGTCGATCAGCTCCTGGCATTCATCGTCGTAACGGGCCACGGCAGAAATCTTGCCGGTATAACCGGACAGGCGCAGCATCTCCAGCGTGCTCTTCATTTCCAGTTGTGCCGGTAACGCCATCATCACCAGACGGATATCGTTACGAGCAGCGCCAATACTTTCCCAGAACTCCATATCGTCCGCATCTCCGACCACCACGTTCAGGCCTTTACTTTTCAGATAGGCGATACGTTCAGGGTCAGACTCCACCCCACAGATACGGTTGCCATACTCAGCTTCCATCGCACGGTAAGCGCCCTTGCCAACCCGTCCCATGCCCAGAATAAGCACCTCGGCCTGTACCGGCGTTTCGTAGGTTGAGTGCGCTCCCGGGCGCTCATAACGGTTGATCTGTTCCTTGCGCCGCGCATAAATATGGTGGGCGCGGCGATACACGGCAGTACTGAGTACAAACGATAGCGACATGGAAACCGCCAGAATCACCAGCCAGTCGTTACTCAACCAGCCATTGTCCACGCTCAGGTGCGCCACAATCAGTCCGAACTCGCTGAAGTTGGTTAACGCCAGAGCACTCAGATATGACGTCCGTCCTGAAATCTTGAATTTCAGCATCAGGACAAAAAACAGACCGAACTTCACGATCAACAATGAGGTTAACAGCAGCACCGGCAAGGCCATATCGAGGGTTGGCAAGGCGGTAAAGCCGATCGACAGAAAGAACCCGATCAGGAATAGATCCTTGAACCCCATCAATGCCTTGTAGATTTCAACCGACTTGCTGTGAGAAGCCAGCAGCACACCGATCAACAAAGCCCCCAGATCACCTTTCATATGCACCAGCGAGAACAGCTCCGATCCCCCCAACGCCAGAAAGAAGCCCAACAAAGGCAATAACTCATCGTGACCAACCCGGCTGACCAGACGATGCAGCATGGGTTTCAGCAGCCATAAGCCCAGCAAACCAAACGCCATGATCGATGGAATCTTGCCAGTTGAGGCCACCAGGAAAATAACCGCAACAATATCCTGAATGACCAGAATCCCGACCACAATCTTGCCATGGCGGGCTTTCAGCTCAGAGGCCTCTTCCAGCATCTTGATAACACAAACGGTCGAAGAAAAACTCAGGGCAAAACCGATCAACGCCTGAGTCTGCCAGGGAATTTCCAGATAATGGCTGATACCCAGCCATCCCAGCAAAGACACCACCCCCACCAGCAGTAACGTCCAGAGACTGGTATGCAGCACACTGGTTGCCCATACTTCGGTTTTTAACAACGCCTTGACGTTCAGCTTCAGGCCAATGGTAAACAGCATCAGGGTAATGCCCAGATCCGCTAGCCGGTTCAAGACCGAATCCGGTTCCATACCCACGGCATTCAACCCAAACCCGGCCAACAAATACCCTACCAATGGTGGCATGCCTACCTGCTTGACGACAAAGCCACATAAAAATGCCACCAGAATCCAGACAAAATCCATTCTTGCTCCTTTAAATGCTCCAGCAAAGCACAACTGCTGCCAGTGGCAAGAATACCAGCCGAAGCACTTTATTTCGCCACCGTGCCATCAGCAAAACCCCAAATCGTCTGACAATAACAGGGTTGTTCCCTATTCCAGCAGATACAAATGGTGTACTGACCTGGCGCAGCGCCAGCTTTCGGTGCCAGTAGCCGGTCGATTCCGATTCCGCTACAGTCCAACACCACCCCACCTGCTTAATCCGATGCCAGAGGTTAAACGATTATTTTGCTCGATATTCTTTATCTTGATGACCATTTGGTGGCCATTAACAAACCCAGTGGCTTGCTGGTACATCGCAGTGATATTGACCGCCACGAAACCCGTTTTGTCTTGCAGCTACTGCGCAACCAGCTAGGTCAGCGGGTTTATCCGGTGCATCGGCTGGACAAACCAACGTCCGGGGTTCTGGTGTTTGCACTTTCCAGTGAGATTGCCAGCCAAATTGCTGATCAATGGCGGGAACGTGTGATCGATAAACGCTACCTGGCGATTGTGCGTGGTTATATGCCCGAGTATGTACACCTCGACTACGCCATGAGTCCGCCGATTGATAAATACGCCAAACAGCCAGTAATAAAACCACCACAAGAAGCCATTACCGACTTCCGTTTATTGGCCACCGTCGAGCTGGATGTCGAGATCGACAAGTATCCGCAATCCCGTTACTCACTGGTTGAAGCCATGCCGAAAACCGGGCGCAAGCATCAGATTCGCCGTCACCTGAAACATCTGAGCCACCCTATTATTTGTGATGCCCGTTATGGCAAGGGGCGTCACAGTCGCTACTTTCGTGACCATCTCAATGCCGGACGCTTGTTGCTCCACGCCTGGCAACTCCATATGACACACCCTGTCACACAACAGCCACTGGTGTTTACTGCTCCGCTGGATAACGTCTGGTGGTCACTGGTGCAGCGCTTCCAGTGGCAAGCACAGCTACCGGAGTTGCTCGCCGCAACCTTACCTGAGGATAACAATGAGCGGACATCGGTCTGAGATTCTGCAGCCTACTCCCCAAAGTTGTGCACATTTTTGCCTGAATCAGAAGTTGTGCACAGCCTTGCAGAAAACAACCTCAGATCAAGCCTATTATCCACTGGCGATAACCTTTGAAGGCGTGTTGTCAGGCCATTTTTTTCCTGAATGGTAAAAATAACCGATAATTTGCCTTGACGACCGGTTACCCACAGAATCTGTGGATAAATCTGAGGACAATTTCTTTAAAAGTACCTGCAAGCCGCACCAATACTGGCTTTTCCTTAAATTGTTCGGTTTTGAACCAAAAAAAAAACTCTTATATTTCAATAAGATAGCAATATATCGGTTTTTTTGAAGACACTTATTGACTTTTATCGATGATGGAAATGACGGTTTTATGACTATGTGAATAACGCCTGTTAGAAAATATTGACGTGTCATTTTTAAAAAAAATCACTGTCAAGACTTGCAAGCTGTCATTCCTTGGTTAATTTCAAAATACCCGATCAAAAACCGGGAACAAGTCTGTGGATAATTACGGGGATAATTTTCTGGAATTTGAAATTGACAGCTGCCATTTTTGGAGTACCAAGGCACATCTTTTTCAGCTTATAAAAAATACTTGCTTTTCAAGGTCTTAGGTACCGACTCCGAGTGCTTGTCAAGTACTGCATCCAAAAACTGTCCATGACGACCATGATGGTCTATGTGAGTAATTCATCAAGCCAGTGCGAACAGCGACGGTATTCTCTGCTGATTCTGTACCAATTATTTGAAAATACACTTGACGTCATCAGGCTGTCGATTTAGCCCACTGCCACTTCATCCACAGTTTCTGTGGATAATTGTGTGAATATCATCTTTAAAAGCGCTGCAGAGCCAGTCAGGGCAACGGTCCCGCTAATTTGTTCATTTTTTAACCAGCAAGAAAGACATGTTACCCACAGACACAGACAAAGCTTTGATTCGGTAACAGTCAAGCCTCAGCAGTAAAAAATATCATGGATATAAGCAGCGGCTATAAGAATTGTGAAGCAGACATGCGCCGCCAACATTGGCTTCACTGTTGGCGGGATAATAAAAACCCGGACAACAAACGCTGCAGAATACAGCATCTATCGATCCGGGTATCAAGGGCTGGTCAGTGAGGCCTAGAGTACGCCCAGTGCTTCTGCCAGTTGGTCTGCTGGCATATAGCCAGGGAACAGACGGCCATCGTCAACAATAATGGCTGGGGTGCCATTCACACCCAGTTGTCGACCCATCAGGTACTGCTCTGCAATCGGCTCATTACATGCTGTACTCGCCTGCATATTGGCAACCAGTGTCTGCTGTAATTCATTTACGCGCTTCTGCACGGCAGCATCCCCTGCACGCAACTGCCGACTCAGGGAGTTCAGTTCACTCTGGGCATTTTTCATATCGGTCATGGCTGTCTTGCGATCATCCTGACACCAGACGTAGTTAATTTTCTGGAATGACTGGGTCAGCTGGCCAGTATTGGGATCCTGAATACCGGAACGAGGGTACGCCAGGTAACGCACGGTAATGCCCAGTTCATTAATACGCGGAATTTCCTTGTGCAGCTTCTGGCAATAACCGCAGTCAATATCAGTGAAAACGTTGATCAGCGCTTTTTGTTTGCCTTTGGCCGGGAACAGGACGGTATCGGTATCGGCAATGGTTGCCATGCTTTCGGCACGACGCGGGTTCATACGCTCTTGCGTCACATTGACCGCGTGTGGGCCATCAATGGCAATCAGTTCATCACGATAGATCAGATGGCTGGCATCCGGCGTCATATACAGTGCCGGGCCACCTTCCAGAATCACTTCCAGAATCTGGTTATTGGCAATCAGACTGGTACCTTCCACTTTTACCTGTGGCCCATACACCTGTTGTAAATGGGATTCTGCCAGTGTCCGGATTGCCGCGGCAGCAGCCTGAGTCGGTTCTGCTGCATCCGAATCGTTACAGGCGGTCAGACCAACCACCAAAAACGACAACAATAATTTCTTCATTGTGTCCTACACCCTGTTGTCAGGAATAAATTTCGGTTTTGAAGCCGGAGAGGGTCATTGGTTCCAACCAATTCATAGCGATCTTGCCAATACTGTTTTACAGCCATAAAAAAACGGGCACAAGGCCCGTTCTTTCCAAACAAGAAGGTTATACCTTCTCTTTGATACGTGCAGATTTACCGCTACGTTCACGCAGGTAGTACAGTTTCGCCTGACGCACATCACCACGACGTTTGACAGCCATGCTGTCAATCTGTGGGCTGTGAGTCTGGAAAGTACGTTCTACGCCAACACCGTGAGAGATTTTACGGACGGTGAAAGCAGAGTTCAGGCCGCGGTTACGCTTGCCAATCACTACACCTTCAAACGCCTGCAGACGCTCACGGGTACCTTCTTTTACCTTAACCTGTACAACCACAGTGTCACCTGGGCCGAATTCAGGAACGGATTCTTTCAGCTGGGCGTTCTCAATCTGCTGAATGATTGGGTTCTTGTTGCTCATTGTATGCTCCTTAACAGTCTGGCGATTTGGTGTCAGATTCACTCACTCGTTCGCTCAGATACTCTGTCAATAACCTATGTTGTTCGTTACTCAGTTCCAGCGTGTCCAGTAAATCCGGTCGACGCTCCCAGGTTCTGCCAAGAGACTGTTTCAGCCGCCATAGGCGGATTTTCTCGTGGTTGCCACTCAGTAATACCGCAGGGACAGATTGTCCGTCGTACACTTCCGGACGAGTATAATGGGGACAGTCGAGCAGGCCTTCCATAAAGGAGTCCTGCTGGGCCGACAAGTCATGCCCAAGTACACCCGGCACCAAACGAATCACCGCATCCATCAATGTCATTGCCGCCAGTTCACCGCCGCTGAGTACAAAGTCGCCAAGCGACCACTCTTCGTCGATTTCCTGCCCGATCAAACGTTCATCAATGCCTTCGTATCGTCCCGATACCAGAATCAGCTTGTCGTGTTGTGCCAGTTCCAGCACCCCCGCCTGATCCAGTTTGCGCCCTTGCGGTGACAGATAAATCACTCGCGCCGGTTTCCCTGGTTGCTGATCTGCCGCTTCACGAGCGGCGGCAATGGCATCCTGCAGCGGCTGGATTTTCATCAGCATGCCGGGGCCACCACCGTAAGGACGATCATCGACGGTCTGGTAGTTGTCGTACGCAAAATCACGGGGATTCCAACGCTCGACAGCAATCTGTCCCTGCTTCACTGCCCGTCCGCTGACACCATAATCGGTGAGCGAATTGAACATATCCGGAAACAGGGAAACAACGCCAAACCACATCGTGTGGGCCTCTATACCGGTGCTGTCAAAACAGCACTGGTCAGTAATCTGCTTCCCATTCGACCTGGATCACCTTGCTTTCAAGGTCGACATCCAGAACGATGGTATCTACGTAGGGGATCAGGCGTTGTTGCTGATCGATACTGCCTTCGCAGCTCGTCAGTTTCATTACCTGGTTACCACCACCAGAATCAAACAGCTCTTTTACCTTGCCCAGCAGCTGACCCTGGGTATTCTCTACCTTCAGATCTTCCAGCTGGAACCAATAAAATTCATCGTCGTCGGGTTCGGGTAATTGCGAGGTATAAACGGCAATCTCGGTTTGAGACAGCGCCAGCGCCGCATCGCGGTCTGCTATACCTTTCAGTTTTACCACAATCCCTTTGCTTTGGGTTTGGCTTGCTTCCACTTCAAACGTCCGCCACTCACCATTGATACTCAATAGCCAGATCGGGTAGTCCAGAATGTTGCTCACCGGATCGGTAAAGGAATACACCTTGACCCATCCCTTGATGCCAAATGCGGTCGAGATCTTGCCCAGAACGGTAATTTCCTGGTCAGTCACCAACGCTCCCTCAGCTGGCACGAATTAAGCTTCAGCGTCAGCTGCAGGAGCAGCAGGCTGGGCTTTACGTGCATCTTTGAGCAGTTTGGCAACACGCTCGGTAGGCTGAGCACCACGAGCCAGCCAGAAATCAACACGTTCCAGATCAATACGCAGGCCTTCTTCGGAGCCACGAGCAACCGGGTTAAAGAAACCCATACGCTCGATAAAGCGACCGTCGCGAGGACAACGCGAATCCGCTACGTTGATGTGATAAAAAGGACGTTTTTTTGAGCCACCACGGGCCAGACGAATAACTACCATAAAAAAGATCTACTCCGATCGTTTTATCAAGCGGAATCCCAGTCAGCGTTGGTCTGAAAAACAGAGTCACACTACCGGATATTCCGGGTGGCGGGTTTTGGAATCGCCCGCCGTTCAACATCTTTCCCGCTTGCCAATCATGCTGTTATCGCCCGGAGGCGATTCATCTCAATCCGGATACAGGCGAAAAAGGCCTATTAAAAGGGGCGCAGATTGTATGCTGGATAGATCAGGAAGTAAACGACAGTTTGCCGGCACTTGCCCGGACACACACCCGCCAGACCAAAGCCCAACAGCGCTTCAGGTGCTGGCCTTGTCGGCGGCAGAATGATCCGGGGTGGTATCGGTGCTTTTCGCCTTGAGTGGCTTCGATGGCTTGACCATCACAGAGGCCACGGCAGCCACCAGCATCGACACCCCCAACACCGCAAATGCCTCGTTGTAAGACATCACCGAGGCCTGCTGTTGCACCTCGGTTGCGACCTGAGACAATACTTGCGGCGCCTGTGCTGGCAGCCCCATTTGCTGCCCCAGCAGTGCCAGATAATCCAGCGTCGATTGGCTATTGGCCACCAGCGTCTCGCGAATTTCCGCACCATGCAGGTCAGTGCGTTTTTGCAACAGGGTTGCCAGGCCAGCAATACCTATCGCTCCACCCAGGTTACGCATCACGTTAAACAACGTCGACGCCGAAGCAACATCCTGCGGCGGTAATGCCGCTGCCGACATTAATGACAGCGGCACCATGATAAACGGCTGCCCTAACGCCCGCAGCAATAACGCCGGAATCAGATAACTGCCATCATAGTCCATGCTCATATGCATATTCATAAACAGGCTCATCCCCATGACCACAAACCCGATCGCTACCAAAAAACGGGCCTGCACAAACTTGAGAATTCTGGGGATCAACGGAAAAAACGGCAATTGTGGAAAGCCAACCCACATCAGTACCAGGCCAATATCCAACGCGGTGTAATCATGTAATGACGCCAGATACAAAGGCACCAGATACACGGAACCAAACAGCCCGAATCCCAGCATCAGATACGCCACACAGGCCAGACTGAAATCCTTGTTGGCAAACAGGCGCAGATTCACCAATGGAAACGGCACCCGTAACTGGTGTCGTACAAACAGTACCAGCGATAACGATGACACCAGCGCTAACCAGCGAATGTACTCAGCCTCAAACCAGTCATCCTTGGCGCCTTCTTCCAATACCAGCTGCAAACACCCCAACCCCAGCGCCATGGTGACCATACCCAGCACATCTATCCGGGCTAGCTGGGTGTCATCAACCTTGCGTTTCTCCAGCCCCATGGTCAGCAGGGTGATCACAGCGGCCCCGGGTATGACATTGAGGTAAAAGAGATAATGCCAGCTGAATGTTTCTGTTAACCAGCCTCCCAGTGTCGGGCCAATACTGGGAGCGAAGGTTGCTGTGACACCAAACAGCGCCATCCCGACCGGGCGTTTGTCCAGCGGCAGCAAGGTCACAATCAGGTTAAACGCCATCGGAATCAGCGCGCCGCCGGTAAATCCCTGCAACGCCCGGAATACAATCATGCTCTCGAGGTTCCAGGCCAGCGAACAGGCCAGCGAGGCCGCCACAAACGCGGCACTGTTCCACACCAGATAACGCCGCGGCGACAGCCAGGCGGCAAAAAAGCCGGTCAATGGGATAGCGATCATTTCAGCCACCAGGTACGAGGTCGCAATCCAGGAGGATTCCTCCAGAGTGGCACCCAACGCCGCCTGAATATCTTTCAACGAAGAATTGGTGATCTGAATATCGAGAATGGCCATAAAGGCACCCAACAGGGCACCAGCAATCGCTAACCAGTAGCGCGGAAAACGCTCAGTCACACGCTACTCAGCCACAGCAGCAGTAAAAACAGCAGCGTCAACCGACATGCCAGGGCGCAGCATCGAGGTATCCTGACCGTCTTCAAACACCAGCTTGACCGGTAATCGTTGTACCACCTTGG
The DNA here is from genome assembly GCF_030689025.1 of Oceanobacter sp. 1_MG-2023. Taxonomy (GTDB): domain Bacteria; phylum Pseudomonadota; class Gammaproteobacteria; order Pseudomonadales; family Oceanobacteraceae; genus Oceanobacter. Next base: position 29,847 of record NZ_JAUYWA010000017.1, on the reverse strand, counting down.
TGAAGTTACCCGTTGCATTCTGAGGAGGCAGCAGAGCAAATTCTGAACCGGTGGCCGCAAAAAAACTGTCAACATGGCCTTTGAATATCAGATCAGGCAAGGCATCAACCCGGATTTCAACCGCTTGTCCGACTTGCATCTCGGCCACCTGGGTTTCCTTGAAATTGGCATATACCCAAACCGGGTGAGTCACCAGACTCATCAAGCGGGCACCGGGTGCCACACTCTGTCCCAGCTGAATCTGGCGGCTGGTGATTATCCCATCACGGGGAGCCACAATGGTGCAGTAATCCAGCATCAGCTGAGCCTGAGCCACCGCCGCCCGGGCTTCTGCCACACTGGCCTGTAATTGCGGAGCCTCGCCCTTGACCGCCACCAGATTGGCCTTGCGGGACGCCAGTTGGGCTTCGTTTTCGTGTAGCCGGGCCTCAGCCGAGGCCTGGGTCAGTTCGGCGGCATCAATGGCATCCTGCGATACATATTGCTGTTGTTTGAGTTGCTGCAGGCGCTTCAGTTGTTGTTGTGCGCGCCGGTATTCAGCCCGGGCACCTTCCAGCGAAGCCGCAGCTGAAGCGATTTGGGATTGTTCCGCCACTACCCGGTCGGCCAGATGTGTAAGTCGGGCCTGGGCTGCAGACAGCATGGCCTGCTGTTGCTGTAAACGGGTCAGATACAAGGCAGGGTCCAATGTCAGTAACACATCGCCCTGCTTCACCGCCCGATTGTCCTGGGCTTCCAGCGCCAGTACGGTTCCATCGATCCGGCTCATCACCGGTACAATATCGGCCTTGATGTAGGCATTGTCGGTATCTTCGCGGCCCTGATGCCACCACCACCAGTAACCCGCCAGACCGGTGATCAATAACAACAACAGAACAATCACTACTTTACGCATCGCCTTACATCACCCAGAGGAGCCAGAACAGGGCGCTAAACTAGCTTGCTATTTAACAAATTGGAAATTAAATTGTTTTCACATACTGTTCCATAACCGGCAACAACTGCGGTTATGCAAACAACCGTTACCACCACAATGATTACCATCATGACAACCACCATCATGATGATCACCATAACGGCGACCACGGTTATTACCGCAGTGCCACCCCGCCGACTGACCTTCCAGTCGGTGCAGGGTCACAGCGATAATCAAGGATAGCATCGGGGTAAAAGGCGAGCGGAAAGACGCAATAAAAGTCAGGAGTTAGCGATAGCGCTACAGCTCCGACAGGATTTCCGCACGCTTGGTGCGATATTCCTGTTCGCTGAGCAGGTTCTTCTCACGCAGGGTTTGCAAGCGCAACAGGCGCTCTTCGACGGTTTTACCTTGCGCCGGTGGTACAACAACCTCTCGCTGCATGTTCTGATGCTGCTGGATTCTGTCATCACAGACATAATACCGCGCCGTCATCTTGGTTTTGGTAAAGTTCTTGTAGTTACCGGTTGCCATGCGTTTGCGATGATCACTCTGATTGGTCGAGGTAATCACTATCTGGTCAGCCCCGAACTCTGCGGCTGATTGCCGATGCTCCTGCTGACAATGCTGAATGCCATTACGACCGTTGTTGATACAGGTGCTCTGCTTGACCATACGGCAGCGTTGTTCATCCACAGATTTTTTAATTTCTACCGCTTGAGCCGTCACGCTGGCACTGACACCCAGCAATACTACCGCCAACATCTTTTTCATGATTTGTCTCGTCATTACTGCCGTTGCCATAACTACCAGAACCACCCGACTTCTTATAAATCGCTGCGGCGTAGCTCGGGCTTGTGATAACGGCCGGTTAATAGAGCCAATCCGCTGCCCCAAAGGCTGGCGGATTGGCAGTAGTGCCTGCGTTGACCGGTAAAGAGAAGCCTGATCAGGCAGTTCAGTTCTCTTCACACCAGACGCGCGCGTTGCGGAACATACGCATCCAGGCACCGTCTTCGCTCCAGGGTTCGCCATCCGCTCCAAGTGGAATATACGAATTCTGGATAGCACGGAATACGCGCTCCGGGTGCGGCATCATGATCGTTACCCGACCATCAGCCGCGGTCAGACCGGTAATACCTTCTGGCGAGCCGTTCGGGTTGAGCGGATATTGCTCTGTGACCTTGCCATAATGATCAACATAACGCAGCGCCACTTGGCCGGCCAGTTCACTGAGATCCGCTTGTGAGCCAAACTCTGCCCGGCCTTCACCATGCGCCACCGCAATCGGCATGCGCGAACCAGCCATGCCCGCAAGGAACACGGAATCGGATTCCTGCACTTCGACCATCGCCACCCGTGCTTCAAATTGCTCGCTCATATTGCGCACAAAATGTGGCCAGTGTTCAGCACCCGGTATCAGTTCGTGCAGGTTTGACAACATCTGGCAACCATTACAAACCCCGAGGGCAAAAGTATCTGGGCGTGCAAAGAAGGCTGCAAACTGGCTACGGGCCTGATCGTTAAACAAGATCGACTTGGCCCAGCCTTCCCCGGCACCCAACACGTCACCGTAAGAGAACCCGCCACAGGCCACCAGGCCGCGGAAGCCTTCCAGCGTCACAGCCCCTGACAGTATATCGCTCATATGCACGTCAACAGTGGCAAACCCGGCGCGATCAAACGCAGCCGCCATTTCGATCTGGCCGTTAACCCCTTGTTCCCGCAGGATGGCCACTTTCGGCGCATCGGCAGATATTGAATCGGGCAAATCTGCCGTAATATCCTCGTTCACATCAAAGCTTAACTCGGCGTGAATCCCGGGATTGTCGCTGTCCAGCAGGGCATCAAACTCTTGCTGGGCGCAGTCGGCGTTGTCGCGCAGCGCCTGCATACGGAAACTGGTTTCTGCCCAGACCCGATGCCAGCGAGTGCGGGATTCACTGAGGAATTCTTCATCCTGAAAGCTGAAGGTGATCTGGTCATCGTCATTGACGGCACCAATCACGGCGGTGCAATCTCCCAGACCGGCGGCTTCAAATTGAGCCAGTACGGCTTCCAGATCGTCACGACGTACCTGCATCACTGCGCCCGGCTCTTCGGCAAACAGTGCTGCTGCCAGCTCGGACGGGGTATCGGCCAGCAGATCCATGGAAATATCCAGACCTGCGTGACCGGCAAACGCCATTTCCACCAGGGTAGCAAACAACCCACCATCTGAGCGGTCGTGATACGCCAGCAACTTGCCGTCGGCATTCAACCCTTGCACCACAGCAAAGAAAGCCTGCAAGTCTTCGGCATCGTCGAGATCGGCCGGAATGTCTCCGACTTGCTGATACACCTGAGCCAGACAAGAGGCTCCCAGGCGGTTCTGGCCACGGCCCAGATCCACCAGAATCAGGTCAGAGGCCATGTCTTTCTGAATTTGTGGTGTCAGAACCAGGCGGGCATCCGATACGGGCGCAAAGCCTGTAATCACCAGAGACATGGGGGAAGTCACCGCCTTGTCCAGGCTATCGCCCTGTTCGTTGGTGTCTTGCCAGCGGGTTTTCATCGACATGGAGTCTTTGCCCACTGGAATGGTCACTTGCAGCTCGGGGCAGAGCTCCATCCCAACGGCTTTTACCGTGGCGTACAGTTTCTCGTCTTCACCCTCGTGACCAGCCGCACACATCCAGTTGGCTGACAACTTGATGTCGGCTAACCGGGCAATCGGTGCCGCCGCCAGGTTGGTGATGGCTTCCGCCACTGCCAGTCGACCGGATGCCGGTGCATCCAGCAATGCAACCGGAGTACGCTCCCCCATCGCCATGGCTTCACCGACATAACTGTCGTAAGACGCAGTGGTTACCGCCACGTCTGCGACTGGCACCTGCCAAGGGCCAACAAACTGGTCACGGGCAACGGTACCGGTAATGGAGCGGTCACCAATGGTGATCAGAAAGGACTTGCTGGCAACCGTTGGCAAGGTCAGTACCCGCTCCGCCGCTTCGGCCAGATCAATACCTGTCGTATCAAACGGCGTTGCCGCTGTGGCACGAGTGCTGGCATCCCGGTGCATACGCGGTGGCTTGCCCAGCAACACCTGCAATGGCATATCCACGGGCTTGTTGCCAAAGTGGCTGTCGGTCACGGTCAGATGTTCTTCTTCGGTGGCGTAACCCACCACGGCATAAGGACAACGCTCACGCTGACAGATGGCATCAAAGGTGGCCAGTTCCTGCTGCGGCACCGCCATCACGTAACGTTCCTGGGATTCATTCGACCAGATAGCCCGTGGGCTCATGCCTGGCTCATCATTCGGGACGTTACGCAGTTCAAACTGACCGCCACGTCCACCGTCCCCCACCAGCTCAGGGAAAGCGTTGGAGATACCACCAGCACCCACATCGTGAATAAAGGCAATCGGGTTCTGCTCGCCTTTCTGCCAGCAGCGATCGATCACTTCCTGGCACCGGCGTTCCATTTCCGGGTTTTCACGCTGTACGGAAGCAAAATCGAGATCGGCATTGGACTGGCCAGAGGCCATCGACGACGCTGCGCCACCGCCCAGGCCAATCTGCATCGCCGGGCCACCCAGCACAATCAGGGCAGCACCGACAGGAATATCACCCTTTTGTACATGCTCATCACGAATATTGCCGTAACCACCGGCAATCATGATCGGCTTGTGATAACCCCGGACTTCACCATCGTGTTGCAGTTCAAAAGTACGGAAGTAACCACACAGGTTCGGACGGCCAAATTCATTATTAAATGCCGCACCGCCCAATGGGCCATCCGTCATGATATCGAGAGCCGAGACAATCCGGTCCGGCTTGCCATACTGGCTTTCCCATGGCTGTTCAAAGCCGGGGATTTTGAGATCGGAAACCGTAAAACCGGTCAGGCCTGCTTTAGGCTTGGAGCCACGGCCTGTTGCCCCTTCGTCACGAATCTCGCCACCAGAACCGGTGGCCGCCCCGGAGTGTGGTGCAATCGCAGTTGGGTGGTTATGGGTTTCCACCTTCATCAGGATATGCATGGCTTCTTCGTGATAGCCGTACTGACCGGACTGTTCCGTCCCCATCGGGTTCGGGAAGAAGCGCCCTGCCTGATGACCACGGATCACCGACGCGTTGTCTTTATAGGCAGAGAGAATATTGTCGTGATAACACTCGTAAGTGTTCTTGATCATCTGGAACAGGGATCTGTCCTGCTCCTGACCATCAATGGTCCAGCTGGCGTTAAAAATCTTGTGACGACAATGCTCGGAATTAGCCTGGGCAAACATCATCAGCTCAACGTCGGTCGGGTTACGCCCCATGATCTTGTAGTTATCAACCAGATAATCCACTTCATCATCGGCCAGGGCCAGGCCCAGCTCTTTATCTGCCGCCAACAGCGCCTCGCGACCACCACTCAGCACATCCACTGTCGTCAAGGGTGCCGGTTCGGCATGGGAGAACAGCGCCGCGGCGCCATCGTGGTGGTCAAGAACCACTTCAACCATACGATCATGCAAGGCGGCGGTCACCGCATCACGATCAGCAGCACAGCTGCCAGTGACGTAATAGGCGATACCCCGCTCCAGCCGCAACACCTTATCCAGGCCACAGTTATGGGCAATATCCGTGGCTTTCGATGACCAGGGAGAAATGGTGCCAAAACGGGGAATGACCAGAAATAAATCCGCCTCATCCATAAAGCCGGATTCCACGCTGTCAGCCTTGGGGCCATAACGAAGAATTCGCTCCAGAATCAGGTGCTCATGGTCAGCCAGATCGGCTTTGAGATCAGCAAAATGAACGAACTCGGCATAGACGCCAGTAACGGATGGAACTGCGTTCTGCAGTTTGCTGAGAATTCTGGATTGACGAAATTCCGAAAGCGCTGGTGCGCCACGCAGCTCAAGCATTGTGCCTTGACTCCAGGGGTGGGGCCGAAAATACGGGAAAAAATGAGGCCAAATGATACTGGATAGCAATCAACTCTGCTACCAGATGGCATCGTCTGAGCGACTGCGGCAACAGAGTTTTTCTGTTCTGATTACCGGATAAACTGATAAGAAAAGCAGCTACTCCGTGCTGAAAGCAGCCAAAAACAGGACAAAACAGTCCGACACAAGCGCACCACTCCGGCTGTCAGCAAGCGGCTTGCTGCGCTTGTCTGATTCGTGGCCATGGCACGCCCAAATGCGATGAAACCGGGCTTTATGGCGAATAAACAACCAGCAAAACCATCCTTATTGTCTTGATAACCACGATCAGATCACGATTAAACCACCTGCCATTGACAACACCTATTGCCACCATTCAGAGAAGCTCTTGGCTCAACGATTGTTTTTTAACCAACTTATGGTGTAAAATGGAACAATAATTGCTGCCACGCACCAGATTAGTGCAGGAGAGCACGATAGTTAATAATGGAGCCAACCTTACATGCTGATGAAATCAGTCAAACTGCTAACGGGTCTGATGACTCTGCTGGTCTGCCTTACCGCGATCACAGGTAGTGTACGCCCGACACAGTTAGAGCAAATACGGATGCACGGTGAAATCACCATGATTACCCGTAACAGCCCAGTGACCTACTACGAAGACCGTACAGGCCCATCAGGCTATGAACTGGAACTGGCTCAGGCATTTGCCGACTATCTTGGTGTGCGACTGAATGTACAGGTGGCCGACAACCTGACTGGCATATTCACAGCATTAAATGCCGACCAGGCACAGTTTGCTGCCGCTGGCCTGGCTGTTACACCAGAACGTCAACGCTGGTTCCGTTTCGGCGAACCCTACCAGCAAGTCCGTGAACACGTGATCTATCGCCGTGGCACCCAGCGCCCACGCAAGCTCGACGACATGCTCAGCGGTATGATTGTAGTCCCGGCGTCATCCAGCCATGCCCAGACATTACGTCGTGCCCAGGTGGATGAACGTCCAGAGCTGAGCTGGAGCGAAACCGGCGAGCTGGATATTACCGATTTGATGCATATGGTTGCTAATGGTGATATCGACTACACCCTGGTCAACTCCAACGAATTCAATATGCTGCAAGCCTATATCCCCAATATCGGTATCGGCTTCACCATTGATAATGAACGCTCACTGGCCTGGGCATTCCAGCACAATCGTGACAACTCCCTGCTCAACGCTTCACGAGAATTTTTTCAGTCACGCCAGACTCGTCAACAACTGGCAACGCTGAACGAGCGCTACTACGGCCATCTCGATGAGCTGAACTATGTCGGTGCCAAGCGTTTCTTGCGCCAGACTGTACGCAAGCTCGATCGTTACAAGCCGTATTTTGAACGATCCGCCAACGACAACCAGTTTGACTGGCGTCTGCTGGCAGCAGTGGGTTATCAGGAAAGCCACTGGAACCCGCTGGCAACCAGCTACACCGGCGTACGGGGCTTGATGATGCTGACCAATGCGACCGCAGGTGACCTTGGTGTCAGTGATCGTCTCGATCCAGAGCAAAGCATTCTTGGTGGCGGACGCTATCTGAACAGTTTACGTAACCGCCTGGGTACCCAGGTAGCCGAACCGGATCGCACCTGGATGACGCTGGCTTCCTACAATATTGGTTATGGCCACTTGCAGGACGCTCGCCGTCTGGCCTACGAAATGGGTGGTAATCCGAACCTGTGGCGCGATGTGAAAGAAGCTTTGCCACTGCTGAGCCAGAAGCGTTACCACAAAAACACCCGTTACGGTTACGCCCGTGGCAGTGAAGCCGTTGATTATGTCCAGAACATCCGCCGCTACTACGACGTACTGGTCTGGAATGATGAACAGGCTCTGCAGATTGCATCAACAGACAACGACAACCTGCACTTGTCCTCTTCCATGACGGTGGTACCGCCACTGCTCTGAATAACGAAAGCAGCCTGCCTGGCAAAAACCGCCGGACAACAGCCATAAAAAAACCGCAACCCTTGTCAGGCTGCGGTTTTTTTATGCTGCTCAATCAGTGAGGTCGGCGATCAGCGGTTACGATGATTTTTTATGACCACTCCAGACACCGCTGACATCTTCACCAGCCGCCTGGGCATCAGCGTGATACGAAGAACGTACCATTGGCCCGCTGGTTACCCGGCTAAAGCCCATTTCCTTGGCAATATTACCCAGCTCATCAAACTCTTCCGGTGTCACAAAACGCTCAACAGGCAAGTGTTCACGGCTTGGCTGCAAATACTGTCCCATGGTGATGTGGTCGACCAGATGAGCGCGCATATCCTTCATCACTTCGATCACTTCTTCGTTGGTTTCACCCAGGCCCAGCATCAAGCCAGACTTGGTGGGTACATCGGGGCGACGTTGCTTGTAGTTTTTCAGCAAGTCCAGTGACCACTGGTAATCGGAACCTGGACGGCTTTTTTTGTACAGGCGAGGCACGGTTTCCAGGTTGTGGTTAAACACATCCGGTGGCGTTTGCTCCAGCGTATCCAGTGCAACATCCATACGACCACGGAAGTCCGGCACCAGTACTTCAATCTTGATACTCGGGCTGTGCTCACGGGTCAGGGAGATACAATCAGCAAAATGCTGGGCACCGCCATCGCGCAAATCGTCACGGTCAACCGAGGTCACTACAACGTATTTCAGCCCCATATCCGCAATTGCCAGTGCCAGGTTTTTCGGCTCATCAACATCCAGCGGATTCGGGCGACCATGGCCAACATCACAAAACGGGCAACGACGGGTACAGATATCACCCATAATCATAAACGTTGCCGTACCGCCACCAAAACACTCACCCAGGTTCGGGCAGCTGGCTTCTTCGCATACGGTGTGCAATTTGTGTTTGCGCAGCTTGGCCTTGATATCACTGATTGCCGGGGTAGCCGGAATACGCACCCGAATCCAATCGGGTTTGCGTGGCATTTCTTCGGTAGGAATCACTTTAATCGGGATACGGGCAACCTTGTCAGCACCACGTAATTTTTGCCCTTGTACCGCTTTTACTCGTTCAGTCATCTGTTTACCCCAGCCTGCCCGGTCAGCGGGATCACCGCAACCAGGATGTATAATTTGGATCTGGCGCGGCAGATTATGCCGGGCGCGTGATCGTTGTGAAACCCAGGTGACGGATCAGCTGTTGTTCCAGCTGCCCAGCCACCTGATCGATGTTTAATCCGGCGTTTGGTGCTTCCCGAACCACCTGAGTCATTTCCAGCCCGGCGTAACCACAGGGGTTGATACGCAAGAAAGGCGTCATATCCATATCCACATTCAGCGCCAGACCATGAAAGGTACGGCCATTACGAATGCGCAGTCCCAGCGAGGCAATCTTGCGACCGTCGACATAAACCCCTGGCGCATCAGCTTTGGCAGCCGCATCAATACCCCATTGGGCCAGCGTCGCAGCGATCGATTCTTCCATGGCGGTCACCAAGGCCCGCGGACCAAGGCCAAGACGCTTGATATCCAGTAACAGATAAACCACCAGCTGGCCTGGGCCATGATAGGTCACCTGACCGCCGCGATCTGTCTGTACCACGGGAATATCCCCAGGCACCAGCACATGCTCGGCCTTGCCAGCCTGACCCTGGGTAAAGACTCCAGGATGCTGTAAAAACCAGATTTCATCCGTGGTCTCGGGTTGACGCCGGGCCGTAAAAGACACCATTTCCTCATAGCAGGGCTGATAATCAACCAGCCCCAGCTGACGAACCACCACCTCTGGCATCAGATCACCATATGCACCAGTTCGTGAGCACTCAGCTCTTTATGTAGCGCTTCCAGCTGCTCGATACCCGTCGCAGTAATATAAATTGTCAGCGACTGGAAATTACCCTTGCTGCTGTCACGCACCTGGATTTTCTCAAGATCGAACCCCGGAGCATGGAGATGGAAAATATCCAGCACGACCTGGCGATAATTATCCGTGCCCTTGCCAACAACCTTGACGGGGTAATTGGCGCAGGGAAATTCGATTTTCGGCGCTTCCTGAGTGGTTGCAGGCTGGCCGTCCGCCTTGATCAAAGCCATGTCGATTACCTCAACAGTCGTGTAAAGAACATCTCGATTTCACCCATCAGCTGACCAACCAGACCGGATTCTTCTACCGCACTGATGGCAATCAATGGACGTTCCTCGATAACTTCACCGTCTTTGCGGACCACCAGAGTGCCCACCACATCACCTGCGGCAATAGGCGCCTTGATGTATTCATCGGTGTTCAGCTCAACATCCAGATCGCCTTCAGTACCACGGGGCACGGTCAGATAAAGGTCATCCTTCACCCCCAGGTCGATCTGATCTTGCTGGCCGAGCCAGACTTTGCGCTGTTCCAGCACATCGTTGGCGCTGTACAGTTTGTGGGTCTGGAAATAACGGAAGCCATAGGCCAGCAGCTTCTGGGTTTCCCTGGCACGGGCATCGTCACTGCGGGTACCCATCACCACGGCGATCAGGCGCATATCATCCCGCACCGCGGATGCAGCCAGACAGAATCCGGCAGCTTCGGTATGGCCGGTTTTCAGGCCATCGACAGAGTCATCACGCCACAACAGCTTGTTGCGGTTAGGTTGACGAATATCGTTGTATTCAAAGTATTTTTCAGAATACAGACCGTAATAGGCCGGGTGATCCTTGATGATATGCCACGCCAATGTGGCGATATCCCGTGCGGTTGAATGATGCTCTTCCGCAGGCCAGCCCGTTGCGTTCATGAAATGACTGTTGGTCATTCCCAGCTTGATGGCGTACTGGTTCATCCAGTCGGCAAATGCATCCTCAGAACCGGCAAAGTATTCTGCCACCGCCACCGAAGCGTCGTTGCCGGATTGCACAATAATGCCGCGCAGCAAGTCGATCAGTGAGACCTCCGTACCTTCGCGCACAAACATTTTGGAGCCGCCCTTTTTCCAGGCGTTAACACTGATTGGCACCATGGTGTCATCCGTAACATTACCCGTCACCAGTTCGTGCACAGCAATATAGCTGGTCAGCATCTTGGTCAGACTGGCAGGCGGCAAGGTCTCGTCGGCATTGTGCTCGACCAGGACATTGCCACTCTCAGCATCAATCAGAATAAAGGCCCGCGCATCCAGATCAGGAGCTTTGGGAACAATAATGGCAGCCGAAGCACAGGCCGCACTCAAGTATAAAAACAGGCTTAGTAGATAGCGCATGACTCTTGACTAACAGTAGGAGAGTTGAGCCGGGCATTGTAACACGGCCACCAGAATTTGCAGTCCAGACGAGAACGACATATTGCCGTCATAAAGAGCTGCGATATACAGGGTCACTGAGTCAGGATAATTGAGCCAGTCAGACCCCCGCTGGCCGCAATCAGGCAGTAAAGACTATAGGCGCAGTTCGCACCCCGATTTACACTGACCAATACAAACCAACGTTCACAAGAACCTTTATCTGACAGGAAGTTCCCATGCAACGCCTTGCCTGCTCCGGCCTGCTGGCCATCACAACGCTCGCTACCGCAGCTTTATTGACGTCGCCGCCGCTGCTGGCAGCCTCCCCATCAGCCTATCAGCCCAACTACCAACAGGGTCAGGCCTGGCTGGAATACCGCCTTGCCAACGAGACACCCGGCACCCGTGCACGTAACCTGATCCTGTTTCTTGGCGACGGCATGAGTGTCACCACGCTGACCGCTGCACGCATCTTTCAGGGCCAGCAACAAGGTTTCAGTGGTGAAGAAAACTTCCTGTCATTCGAGCGCTTCCCCTATTCCGGATTGGTCAAGACCTACAACACCAACCAGCAAACCCCGGATTCCGCCGGCACCATGAGCGCCATCATGACCGGCGTCAAAACCCGCGCCGGGGTGCTCAGTATTGGCCCCGAACAGGATCGCGCTGTCTGCCAGGGCAGCCAGGCCCACCAGCTGACAACATTACTGGAATACGCCAGCCAGCAAGGATTGGCCACCGGTGTGGTCACCACCGCCCGCCTGACTCACGCGACCCCGGCAGCAACCTACGCCCACACCCCCGAACGGGACTGGGAAGCCGACAGCGATCTGTCTGAAGAAGCGCGCCAGCAAGGCTGCGAAGACATTGCCGCCCAATTGATCCACCGCGGCTTTGCCAACGGGCTTGATCTTGCGATGGGCGGCGGCCGCAAGAACTTTATGACAACAGCCCGGGAAGGCGTACGTCTCGATACCGACCTGACCCAGCAATTCAGCACACGCTATCCCGACGGCCAACTTCTACTGAGCCGAAATGACCTTATGGGCATGCAGGCTCGTACCCCGGTGCTTGGCCTGTTCGCCGACAGCCATATGGCCTACGCCCATGACCGCACCAGCGCCGAACCCTCTCTCACCGAAATGACCTTTGCCGCCTTGCAGATCCTGCATCAGCAAACCCAAAACAGCGACCAGGGCTATGTCCTGATTATTGAAGGCGCCCGTATCGACCATGCCCATCATGCCGGCAATGCCTATCGCGCCCTCACTGATACCGTCGCCATGGCCGATGCTGTCGCCTTTGCCGACCGCATGACCAATGACAACGACACCCTGATCATGGTGACCGCAGACCACAGCCATACGCTGTCCTTCTCCGGTTACCCGCAACGTGGCAACGATATTCTTGGTCTGGTGCAACACAACGACCAGCTTGCCCATGCCAGCGATGGTGCCCCTTACACCACGCTGGGCTACGCCAATGGCCTGGGTGCCAATGATATTGATCCGGTCAGCGCTGCAGAATCCGGCCGCCAGAATGGCCGAGTCCACTGGCATGAGGATGAAGACACCAGTCACCCGGACTTCCATCAGGCTGCACTGGGCCACCGGGAAAGCGAAACCCATGGCAGCGACGATGTCGCGATTCACGCCAAAGGCCCGGGGTCACAATGGTTCCGCGGCCTACTGGAACAAAACAGCCTGTTTCACCTCGCCAGCCGGGCACTGCACCTAACCACCCAGGCCCCGGCCGTCACGGAGGACAACTGATATGACCGTTATGACCCCACTCAAACGTGCCGCACAGCTCACCACCACCCTGAGTGCCATGGCACTGGCCAGCTGCGCGACCCATGACAGCAGTACCGATCCGGTCAGCGACAGCCAGCCACAACACACCACCAAGGTATTGATCCCCGGCCCGGTCAGCAGCAGTGACTGGTATGCCCTAGGGCAACAACAAGCCGACCAGCGCCAACAACAGCCAGACAATCAACACCGAGCCAAAAACCTGGTGCTGGTCATTGGTGACGGCATGGGAATCACCACGTTAACGGCCGGGCGCATCTTCAGCGGCCAACAACTTGGTCTTAACGGCGAAGACTTTGCCATGAGCTTCGAAACCCTGCCCTATTCAGCCCTGGTCAAAACCTACAACACCGACCTGCAAACACCGGACTCGGCAGGCACGATTACAGCCCTGCTCACGGGCACAAAAACCCGCGCCGGAGTACTGTCCGTCGGCCCTGGCGTCACCCGGGGAGACTGTGCCAGCGGTGCAGGCCAGACGCTCGACACACTGATGGATCTGGCACAAGCGCAAGGCAAGGGTACCGGTGTGGTCTCCACCACCCGCCTGACCCACGCCACCCCGGCGGCAACGTATGCCCACAGTGTCGATCGCAACTGGGAAAACGACAGCCAGCTGACTGACGAAGCCCGCACCTCCGGCTGTCAGGACATTGCCACCCAACTGGTCAACAGCGATCTCGATATTGCTCTTGGTGGTGGTCTGGCGCAATTTAACACCACTGCCACTGGCGGTGCTCGTCAGTCCGGCAACCTCACGGACGATTGGCAGCAGCGCCCGGATCATCACTTGCTCACCAACCGGGACGCCTTGCAAACCGCCGATTTGAGTCACGGCCAGTGGCTGGGGCTGTTTTCTCCCTCACACCTGCCATACGTTGACGATCGCGATACCCAAACTCCCGGTTTGCTGGATATGACCCAGGCCGCCGTGCAACGCCTGTCACACAACGAGGAAGGTTACGTACTGGTGATTGAAGCAGGCCGCATCGACCACGCCCACCATGAAGGCAATGGCTATCGCGCCCTGAAAGAAACCGAGGAATTACACCAAACGGTTGACTGGCTGCTGCAGTCTGTTGATCTCGAAAATACCCTGCTGCTGGTCACCGCCGACCATAGCCATACACTGACTCTGGCAGGCTATCCGACCCGCGGCAACCCGATGACAGCACTGGTAACGGGCAATGATGATCACGGCCACCCGGCACCAGAGCCTGATCGTCTGGCGGATGGCGAACACTACACATCGATGAATTATCGTAATGGCCCCGGCGCTGTCGCCATGCCGCGTCCGGCCATCAGCGCCGACGAAGCTGAATCACCAGACTATCGTCAGCAAGCGTTGATACCCATGTACTCAGAAACCCATGGCGGCGAAGACGTCGCCGTCTACGGGGCTGGCCCCTGGTCCCACCTGCTGGGTGGCACCATGGAACAACACTGGCTGTTTCACTTGATGCGTCATGCCCTGACCGTCGATACCGCAACAGGACGATAGCGACTGGGATAACAATAGGGATAGGGATACGTCGGTGATCGTACACGGGTCGCCGACGGCTTGGGTGTCGCCGACTCGCCGTCGCGCCTGCTGTTGGCCAATTCGGTTGGTCAAGTCACAACTCACTCCGGAGCGGGTAACAGAGAGGCTGTCCGCGCAGGGTGCAAGGAAATCATGGGAGCGCCATCCTGTTGTTGATAACTGTGCCGTAAACGAAAATGCTCGTTAATGCGGCGAACACACAGGGTTATTCTGACCGTCAGCCAACGATAATCGACCCGATCTTCAGCATGCACGATCACCGATGCCTGATTATCAACAATCGCCTGACACAGCGGAGCCATTAACGTCTGGATCGACTGGTCACGCAGTTCAACCAGATTCGCATCCAGCAGAAACTCGGCCAATGGCGGGGAATTGTCTTCATAATGGCTGCGAAATTCATCATGCACTGCCATACCCAACGGACGATAATCCAGACGTACCACCACCGGGGTTTCCTCTTCGCCAACCGTTGACAGCGGATAACCGGGGGCCATAAACGCCGGAGGGGTTTGTCCTTGCAGTAACAGTGCCCGGTCCAGCCGGTGCTGTAACCGGTCCAGGCCGTTACTGAGTGGCACCAGCGTCCATAGCTGCTCAAGTGCCATCGCCGCCGCCGCCAGCTCTCCCTGAGCCAACCAATCCTCAACCTGTTGCTGATAGGCGGCAGCCCATTGATAGGCCAGTGGCACCACCGCCATATTGGTGGGCCAGAGGCGACGAAATTCATCGATACGTACCATGGCGTTCCAGACCGCAGGCTGAGATAATCGCCCGGCAGCCAGATCCTGTCGGATCGCCGCCAATGCCGCGCTGGCAGCCGTTTCCTCATTCTGGTCGGTGGAAACAGCCGCAGAGCCCACCGGCTTGGCCTGTACTGACGGACTGCCGCCGGTCAATCCCCATAACACTGCGACTGACAAACAAAGAACCCATATACCGCCAGAGAATCCGGGCGGCCATCCCTGATACTGAACACTCATTCGAGGAAATACGCCTTTATGTTTAACCCAACCGGACTGCTTCGCTATGGCACTCTGCTCTGTGTGCTGCCTGCCGTTGCACTGCTGATTGTCTATGGACTGGACTTGTCCGCCATTACCGAGTGCCAGCAGCAAGGGCTGACTTATTCACCCGAGCTTGGCAGCTGTATTGCCAGCGCCGAACCCATCACGACGTATTACGCCCGCCACACCCTGATCATCAATATCAGCCTGCTGATTGCGACCGCAGGAGCACTGGCCATGACCGTCGGCATGGTGCTGAAAGGCCCCAGCCAGGGCAGGCAAAGGGACTGAGTTGCCAAGCTCCCCGCCGAGGTCAAGGTGCTTCGCTTCAGGCACAACATTTTTTGAATTTTTTCCCTGATCCACAAGGGCAAGGGTCATTACGGCCCGGCTGCAATTGCTGCCACTCGGCCTCGCCATCGTAATAACGCCAGTGCTCACCCTGTTTAACAAAGCGTGAGCATTCATGCAGCGTTTGCCAGCGGCCATACGCGCGAAAGGTCGCGGTAAAACACACCGTCGCCGGATCACCCAGCTCATCGGCGCTCTCAATGTCCAGCCCGTACCAGCGCATGGAGGCTTCACATACCGGGCCGTCTGGCCGGGTGTCTGGATGCCAGCTGGCCTGCAGATAATCTTCCAGCTCCAGCACAAACGCACTGTAACGCGATCGCATCAACGCTTCTGCGCTGGCGGCTGGCTGCCCCAGATGTAATGGCTGGCAGCAGTCGCCATAATTCACCACCGAAGATGCTGCCAACATGCGGCCACAAGGGCAGGGAGAATCCGGCGTCATTGAGCTTGTCCTCTGACCATCCCTAACAGACGGGTAATCCCCTGATCCAGTGACGGACTGTGTTGATCCGATGAAAAAGCCGCCATCATCCGCTGCCGCATACCGGGCAGGGTCATCATATCCCCCACCAGCGCGTTAAACGTGTCCTGCCCTTGTTCATTAACGGCCAGGGTTTCCAGAAACGCCAGCAGCAATTCCCCTTCCAGGTCTGCCCAGCAACGGCTGGAAACCGCCGCCAGCACCTCGACAGAACGGGCAGCGGGATGCGCCAGCAGCGCGTGTAGCAACAGTCGGCGTTGTTCAATATTTTCGCTGTGAGACAGTGCCCGGGCAAACGCGGCGAGATCATTGGCATCCGGTTCTGCGGCAATCACACTGGCAAGCCGGTCATTGACCGCACTGGTCAACACCTGCCCTGGCGAAATATTTTCCATAAACCCGAGTATCACATTCAACGGCACCTTGGGCAGGTATGGCAGAGCCCGCGTCAGCAACGCCTGGTTATTGTCTTGCTGATAACCGGCAACGACTTCAGCCAGCCCCTGCAAGCCCAGTTGTTGCCAGTTTTCCCAGCCCATATCTCCGGCCAGATAACCCCGGGTAGTGGCGTAAAAGCGACTGTCCGGTGCCCCCAGCTCGCGCGCGGCCAGCGCATGAAAATACGCCATTCGATGGGCATCCGGCTTGAAGCTGAACGGTGCTTCACCTTTATCATTGCTGCTGTCCCCGGCGGCCAGACGCTGGGCGATATAACGGACAAAGCCATCACGGGCCGGCGCATCCAGCAGGTTTTGTTCATCCAGCGGCAGTTTCAGGAACCAGATAGCATGCTGCCCCGGTTGCTCAGGGTGCCAGCTCAATAATGCCAGCCAGGCATGCTTGAGATACGGCACCGGATAACTGCGCCTCTGCTGCTCAATTTCTTCAAACAGCGCAGTGTCCAGTGGTTGAATACGGCGGCCCATATCAAATACACGCAGGCTAGCGCCGCGCTGGCTTACCAGATCAGTAATGGTCACTCGTTGTCCTCTAAAAAATGCAAAAACGGTCGCCAGTGTAGCAGATTCTGCCGAATGGCCGGTTGTCATGGTGAGGCAAATGGCAGGATCTTGCCGTGCTGGCAGCAGATCCTTCTGCGACACTCACAACAAGCAGGTATGATAGCCAGCCATTGCACAGGCACTCACAGGAGACAAGGTATGCTGATCGTATTGGCGCTGCTGGCCGGATTTATCATTGGCGGCGGAGGAGTAGGTTTTTGGCTCAGTCGTCGCTGGCAGCAACAGGTAAAAGACGCTGAAACCAGTCTGACGGAACTGCTCAGTCAGCATCAGCAAGAACAGGAAGCAGCCAAGACATTACGGCAACAGGCGGCAGATCTCAGCTATCAGCTCAACGAAGCCAACAAAACCATCCGCTATCTGGAAAACCGCCCGGGTAAATAATCAGCCCTGACCCCAGGCCAACCCAGCCAGCCGCTTGGCGGGGTTCAGAAAGCGGCCGCCTGCAGGCTGGCGCGCTTCTGCTTGGCCAGGCGAGCGAGCAAACGCCGCTCAACGTCCTGGCACGTATCCCCGGCCACCAATGCCACGGTGGTGGTCAGCAAGGATACCTCACCCAGTATTGGCCACGGCTGCCGCTCCATCTGTCGACGCATACGTTCCATCAGGACGATAGCACCATCTTCCGCACAGTCTGGCAGTAACAAGATAAACAGCTCATCCCGGATACGGAAAATCTCATCCCCGGCCCGCACTTCATTACGAATCCCTTCAACAAACTGCGGCAAAAACTGGCTGACGGCGTGCTGTCCATGCAAGTCACACAACTGGGAAAAATCTTCAATACTGAAACCAATCAGCGCCAATGGCCGCTTGGCACGCTCGCTGCGAGCCACTTCCCGCTCCGCTACCAGCGAAAAATGACCGGCATTATAGGCCCCGGATTCACCATCATTTAATGTCAGTGAAGCCACCATCAGCAAGCGGTGCTGGATCAACAAGCCATAACAGGCAACCGACGCCGCCACCATGGTGTAAACCAGTGCTGCCCGGGTTGCCACCAGCACATCCGCAGCCATCATGACAGTCCACCAGAGGGCGAGAATCATACCGATGTTATAAATATGGCTGAGGGTACGACGCAGGCAAAAATAGCTGAGAAACGGCATCATCAACAGATAGTTCAGAGATAACGCCATGCTGGGTTCGATCTGGATAAAACCGGGTGCCACTACCAGCACCAGTACCGGCAGCGCCAGCCAATCATGATGGCTGCAATCCCGCCGCAGCCAGATAATCGCCGCCGCCAGCAAGAGCATCGGAATCACACAGAAACTCATCAGCACGGTATCGTACAGACCCAGCTGGAACTGCTCCCATACCACCCAGCTCATCAGCAGTGCCGTCAAGACAAACAAGCCCGACCGCAACACCGGGCCACGATGGTGATTATCAAGCATGATCATCATGACAAGCCTCCCTGATCCGTACGACCAAGCTGTCCACATCGTCGTCTGGCTGATAATGAATAGCGACAATATCCAGAGGCTGCTCACCCGCCCTGGCAACAGGGTCCAGTTGCTGTTCGATCAAGCGGAAGTCATCCGTAGTGCCATAAGGCATCAACACCAGAAAATCATCCGATTCCAATCGATACAACATATGAAAAGGCTGTACCCCCTGTTGCAAATGCGTTCCCAGTTGTTGGATACGATCTTCAAACGCCTCATTCCCCAGTTGACGCCAAGTACCCGGCACCAGCACCAGGGCCAACAGCAGCCGGGATGAATGACGATCCGCGCGGGGGATTTCACGGGCCAGATCGATCAGCAGTTGATCCTCCCGATAGGCACCGGTACGTGGATCCGCCCCGACTTCTTCGCGCAACCGGATAGTACCGGATTCATTCATCCAGCCAATTGCAGCGGCGACCGCCACACTCACGGTATAGGTTGTTATAACCTGTGCTCGCAACAGGATATCCAAACAGGCGGCCAGACACAGAAATAACACCGAAAAAGCCAGCATCATCCAAATGGCATACTGCCATCGAAACGCAAACACCAGATAGAACGGCACCCAGAAACCAATATGTACGGTGTCCAGGCCAATGGTCATCTCCCGCAAGGCCATCAGCACCAGTAGTGTCACGACCAACCATTCAGGCCAGCGACGTCGATAGGGTTTGTCGTGCAACAGCAGATAACGGGCATAAATACTCAGCAGGCAACCGAGCAATAAAGTGGCAATCGTCTCTCCAACATGTTGGTGTCGCCAATCAATCCAGGACAGCGCCGCCAGGCATACGGCCATCAGCAGACAATAGAAAGCCGTCAGCCGTAACTCTTGCTGTCGTAAAAAATACGTATTGTTCTTGCCTGTGAGCATCAGAAAGCCTTTGTCATTGGAATTCGTCGGCCAGTACCTTGACAGGAAAACGCCGCATCACCCGGTGCCAGGTAACCGCAATACCCTGCCCCCGAACGTAATTACCGGGTTAATCCGCAGGTGGGTAGTGTATACTAGCCAACTTTATCTGTTTCCGACCGATCGGGTGTAATCGATGGATGTAAACCAATACATGATAACGCTGGGCCAACAGGCACGTGCTGCTGCAACAGCCATGGCCAGAGCCTCAACCCAGGACAAAAACAAAGCCTTGCTGGCCATCGCCGATGCCATCAGCCAGCAACGTAGCGACCTCTATCAAGCCAATGCCACCGACCTTGAAAACGGTCGGGCCAAAGGCCTGGATGCTGCCCTGCTCGATCGCCTGGAACTGACCGACGCCCGTATTGACACCATGATTGAAGGCCTGCATCAGGTCGCCACCCTGCCAGACCCGGTGGGTGAGATCACCGATATGAAATACCGCCCCAGCGGCATTCAGGTTGGCAAGATGCGTGTGCCTCTGGGTGTCATCGGCATTATTTACGAAAGCCGCCCGAACGTAACCATCGAAGCCGCCAGCCTGTGTCTCAAGTCCGGCAATGCCACCATTTTACGGGGTGGCTCGGAGTCCATTGCCAGCAACCAGATGCTGGCAACCTGTATTCGCACCGGTTTGGCCGCTGCCGGATTACCTGAAACCGCCGTGCAGGTAGTGGAAACCACCGACCGTGCCGCCGTTGGCCACTTGATCACCCTGCCAGAATTTGTCGACGTTATTGTACCTCGTGGTGGCAAAGGGCTGATTGAACGCGTCAGCAAGGACGCCAGGGTCCCGGTTATCAAACACCTCGACGGCATCTGCCATGTGTATCTGGATCGCTTTGCCGACCAGACCAAGGCACTGAATATCGCCGTTAATGCCAAAACCCACCGTTACGGCACCTGCAACACCATGGAAACCCTGTTGGTGCATCAGGATGTCGCCAATGAGTTACTGCCAGCGCTGGGAGAAGCCTACACTGCCCTGGACGTTGAATTACGTGGCTGCGACCGCAGCCGCGATATTCTTCATGGCATAACAGCCGCCACCGCTGCAGACTGGGATACCGAGTACCTGGCACCGATTCTGTCAATCAAGATAGTCGACAGCATTGAGGCTGCCATTGAACATATCAATCGCCACGGTTCGCACCATACCGACAGTATTGTCACCGAGAACTACACCCTGGCGCGCCAGTTCCTCACCGAAGTCGATTCCAGCTCGGTGATGATCAATGCCTCAACCCGTTTTGCCGACGGCTTTGAATACGGCCTGGGAGCAGAAATCGGTATCTCTACCGACAAGATTCATGCCCGTGGCCCGGTCGGACTGGATGGTCTGACCTCACAGAAATACGTTGTGTTTGGTAACGGCGAAGTACGCAAATAATGAGCTCAACCGTGGCAGCTGCACGGGCTGCTCCCTGGGCCATTCTGGGCGGTACCTTTGACCCGGTTCATATCGGTCACTTGCGTATCGCCTTGCAATTACGCGACGCCGGTTTTGAGCGGGTGCTGCTGATGCCTAACCGTATTCCGCCACACCGGCCGTCCCCCCGGGCGTCATCAAGCCAGCGCCTGGCCATGCTGAACCTCGCTACCAGCGACCTGGATGGTGTCGAAGTCAGCGATATTGAATTACAACGCCCGGAATGCAGCTACAGTGTCATTACCCTGGAATGGCTGCGTACCCTTTACCCGGCCATCAGTTTTACCTGGGCAATGGGCACCGATGCCTGGCTCAGTTTTGACCGCTGGCACCGCTGTGACGACATCCTTGATCTCGCCAATCTGATGGTCATCAGTCGTCCCGGAGAACGCCAGCCCGTTGCCCCATGGCAACAACAACAGTGGCTGGCACGACAGGCTTCCATTACTGACCTGTTAGCCAGTCCTGCAGGTCGTATCTGCCAACAGGCCTGGCCCGGGCTGGATATTTCAGCATCGGGCTTGCGTCGAGGCATTGCCGAAGGCGAGAATGTCCGGTTCCTTACTCCAGACCCTGTACTGGACTATCTCACTCAACACCAACTTTACCGATAAGTAGCGAATGCAAACTGAGCAAATCAAAAACCTGGTCGTCGATTCCCTGGACGATATGAAAGCCAGAGACATCACTATTCTGGACGTACGTGGCCGTACTTCTGTCACCGACTGGATGGTCATTGCCACCGGGACATCCAATCGCCACGTTACCGCCGTCGCAGGCCATGTTGAAGAAAAAGCCAAGCATGCCGGCCTGCGCCCCAATGGCACCGAAGGTCGTGCCGTCGCTGACTGGGTACTGATCGACCTGATCGACGTCGTCGTGCATGTCATGACCGACCAGTCACGCCACTTCTATGACCTCGAGCGACTCTGGGGTGAACCTGCCGACTCATCCAGCAAGGGTCATGCAGCGGAATGAAAATCCGGCTGCTGGCGGTCGGTCAGAAAATGCCCGCCTGGGTGACAGACGGCTATCAGGAATACGCCAAACGGCTACCTGCCGACTGCGCCCTGGAACTGGTGGAAATCAGCCCGGGTCACCGCAGTAAAAGCAGCAGCAAGGAAAAAGCCATGCAGCAGGAAGCTGCTGCCTTGCTAAAGGCAATACGGCCACAGGAACATCTGGTCGTACTGGATGTCCTTGGTAAACCCTGGTCAACAGAACAGCTCTCCGGTCATCTGTCGCAATGGCGCATGGACGGTCACGATGTGGCTCTGGTGATTGGTGGCCCTGATGGCATAGCCCCAACGCTGCTGGCGCAGGCAAAACAACGCTGGTCACTATCCAGCCTGACCTTGCCGCACCCTCTGGTACGCGTGGTGGTGGCTGAGCAGATATATCGAGCCTGGACCCTGTTGCAGGGCCATCCTTACCACAAATGAGGCCTGCATGTGGGAGCACTCCTTCCGGGATAAATCAGCTGAAGTAAAGCTGTTTCGTTCTCGTGCCGCGATTCTGGGCCTGATTATCTTTGCCTTGCTGGGCGTGCTCGTCTGGCGTATGGCCTATTTGCAAATCACCCTCTACGAAAAATACCAGAATCTATCCGAAAACAACCGTATCAAGATCCAGCCGCTGCCTCCCAAGCGTGGTCTGATTTATGACCGCAATGGGGAATTGCTGGCAGAAAACGTACCCTCATACAGCCTGACGCTGGTGCCTGAACGCGTTCGTAATATGGAAGATACTCTGAATTTTATCGACGATATGATCGGTATTTCAGAACGGGACCGGGAACAGCTCGAACGACGTCTGGAACTGCGTCGTCGACCCTACGAACCCGTTGTTTTACGTCATCAACTGACCGAAGTTGAAATTGCCAAGGTCATGGTCAACCGGGTTTACCTGCCCGGTGTCGATGTCGAAGCCCAGCTGGTGCGTCATTACCCACAAGGGGAAACCTTTGCCCATGTACTGGGTTACGTCGGACGTATCAACCAGCGGGAACAAAATCACCTGGATACCGATATCGATACCAAACGCCGCTACAGCGCCACCCAATACATTGGCAAACAAGGTATTGAAAAGCGTTATGAAAGTGACCTGCATGGCGAACCCGGCTATCAAAAAGTGGAAACCAACGCCCGCGGCCGTATTTTACGGGTATTGGAGCAGTCAGACCCGACCCCCGGACAAGACCTGACCCTGCACCTCGACAGCCGCCTGCAACGGCTGGCCCAGCAACAACTGGCCAATCACCGGGGCGCTCTGGTGGCTATTGAAGTCAAAACCGGGGGGATTCTCAGCCTCTACAGTAACCCGGGCTTTGACCCCAACCTGTTTGTTACCGGTATATCCCATACCGACTATAATGCCTTGCGTGACAATCCGGATTTACCCCTGTTCGACCGGGCCATACGGGGCCGCTATCCACCGGCATCCACCCTGAAACCCTTTATTGGTATCGGCGTCACCGACCTCGGTGTGACCAGCTGGAGCCGTACTATTTTTGATACCGGCAGCTTTATGCTGGAAAACAGCTCCCGGGTCTACCGGGACTGGAAACGCCAGGGTCATGGCGAAGTCAATCTGGAACGCGCTATCGTCGAATCCTGCGATGTCTATTTTTATGATGCCGCCGTCCGCGCGGGAATTGACAAGCTTGACCCTTTTTTGGCGCAGTTCGGCTTTGGCCAGAACCTGGCGATAGATGTTGATAACGCCTTCTCCGGGCTGCTGCCCGGCCGTGAATGGAAACGCAAACACTACAAAGCCAGCTGGTACGCCGGTGATACCGTCAACCTGGGCATTGGCCAGGGCTATATGCAGGTCACCCCCTTGCAACTGGCCACTGCCACAGCGTTAATGGCCAATCGCGGCAAGTGGGTCGCTCCCCGTCTGCTCTCTGCCCACAGCGGTCAGCATGAAGCGATTGATGAAAGTGAGGCCCAGGACATCAAACTGAACAACGAAGACAACTGGGATCATATGTTTGAAGCCATGCGCAAAGTGATCTCCAGCCCTCATGGCACTGCTCGCGTGCTGCAAAAACACCTGGAGTTTTCCATCGCAGGCAAAACCGGTACTGCCCAGGTTGTCGGCATCAAGCAAGATGAAGAATACGACTCCGACGCCCTGCGCGAGCGCTTGCGTGATCACGCTCTGTTTATCGCCTTTGCGCCGGTTGAAGATCCGCAGATTGCGATTGCCGTGGTGGTCGAAAACGGCGAATCAGCGGGTCGTACCGCAGCACCCATTGCTCAATCAGTTATTAATCTTTACCTCAGCGGAAGCACTGGCGAATGAGCAATTCCGACTTCACCCGCACACTGGGTAGCGGCATACACCCGGGATTTGATCGTGGTAAAGCATTATTCACCCGCATTCATCTGGATTTGCTGCTGGTGATACTGCTACTGGTACTGTGCCTGGCTGGCTTACTGATACTGTATACCGGCAGTGGCCGAGATACGCATATGCTGGTACGTCAGGCCGTGCATATGGGCATTGGTTTGCTTGGCATGGGGCTGGCAGCACAGCTGCCCCCTCGCTTTTATCAGATGATTGCGCCCTGGGCTTATCTGTTGGCTCTGGTTGCCTTGATCAGCGTGCTGATTGCCGGTGTAGGGGCCAAGGGCGCGCAACGCTGGCTGGCCCTGCCCGGGCTGCCCCGCTTCCAGCCATCGGAACTGGTCAAGCTGATTCTGCCACTCACCGTGGCCTGGTATATGGCCCGGCGACCGGTGCCGCCGCATATCACCGACTTGCTCAAGGCCAGCGGGCTAATTGTTATCCCGACGATACTGATCCTGAAACAGCCCGACCTGGGTACTTCACTGTTGATCTCAGCGTCTGGTCTACTGGTGCTGTTTTTTGCCGGTATGGCCTGGAAGCTGATTGGTTCCCTGATTGCTATCGTCTCAGCCTGTGCCCCACTGATGTGGTTTTTTGTTATGCACGACTATCAAAAACAACGGGTGCTGACCTTCCTGAACCCGGAAAGTGACCCACTGGGGTCTGGCTGGAATATCATTCAGTCAAAAACCGCCATTGGCTCCGGCGGCATTGAAGGCAAAGGCTTTATGCAGGGTACCCAGTCACAACTGGAATTTCTGCCAGAGAGTCATACCGATTTTATTATTGCCGTACTGGCAGAAGAACTGGGTC
This sequence comes from Oceanobacter sp. 1_MG-2023, assembly GCF_030689025.1. Lineage (GTDB taxonomy): Bacteria > Pseudomonadota > Gammaproteobacteria > Pseudomonadales > Oceanobacteraceae > Oceanobacter. The sequence continues at coordinate 4,603 of NZ_JAUYWA010000017.1, read as the reverse complement.
TGATTGGCGTATTGCTGCTACTGGTGCTGTACTTCCTGATCATATTCCGCTGTCTGGTGCTTAGCAGCCGTAGCGAGACCTTGTTTGGCCGCCTGCTGGCGGGCAGCTTGTCCGTTACCTTTTTTATCTATGTATTTGTGAACATCGGTATGGTTAGCGGAATTTTACCCGTGGTAGGTGTTCCACTACCACTGGTCAGCTATGGTGGAACGTCAGTCGTCAGCCTGATGACAGCCTTTGGCCTGATCATGTCCATGGCAATACATCAAAAACGTTAATCAAAATACTTAACAGGGAATCAGTATGACCAGACTTACACGTCAACTGGCAAAGACTTGCCTGGTTATCAGTCTTAGTGGCTCAGCGCTGGCATATGCCGGCTACGACCAGCACCCTCGCTTTAATGAGTTTGCGGCCGAGCTGGAAAAGGAATATCAAATCCCTCCTGCAGAAACCAGGCGTTGGCTGGCAGAATCGAAAAAACTCGACTCGGTACTGGAAGCCATCGCTCGCCCGGCAGAAAAAACCCTCGAATGGGATAGCTATCAGGATATTTTCCTCACCAGCAAGCGCATTGAAGGCGGCAAGGCCTTTATGGCAAAACATGCCGGGCTGTTGGCGGCGGCAGAACAGAAGTACGGCATTCCCAAAGAAATCATCACTGCCATCATCGGTGTGGAAACGTTCTACGGCAGTCGTCAGGGTAGCTACCGGGTACTGGATTCACTGGCCACACTGGCATTCGACTACCCTAAACGGCCGATCTTCTGGCGCGAATTAAAAGCCTTTTTTTCACTGGCCAAAGAAGAAAATCTTGATCCCGCAACCGTCAAGGGCTCTTACGCCGGCGCCATGGGCTACGGTCAGTTTATTCCGACCAGTTTTCTCGCGTATGCCGTTGATGGCGATGGTGATGGCCAGCGTGATTTATGGGCTAACCCAGCGGATGCCATTAACAGCGTCGCCAACTATTTCAACGTCCATGGCTGGCGAGCACACGAGCCGGTGGTACAACGCGCCCGCGTCAGCGGCAACCAGTACCAGCAAGCCGTTAATGACAACCTGAAGCCCAAATGGACTGTCGCAAAACTGGCAGCCATGGGAGTTTCCACCATCGAGCCAGCAAATGCCGAAGACCCTGCCAGCCTGGTCAAACTGATTGGCAAGCAAGGAGCCGAGTTCTGGCTGGCCCACTATAACTATTACGTGATTACCCGCTATAACCATAGCCGTCTGTATGCCATGGCGGTTTATCAGTTGAGTGAGGCGCTGAAACAGTGAAGACCGGCTTTTGGCTGATCATGGCGCTGCTACTCAGCGCCTGCAGCTCGCGTTACCAGCACAAGGAAGACTTCAGTCCTCCAGAACCACCGGATTTATCCACCATAGAGGAGCCCACCCCCACACGGGAACCACTCAGTGTGACGGGTAACGGCCCAACGTATCAGGTGCTGGGACAACGCTATCAAGTACTGGATCAACCAACGTCATTCCGGCAGACAGGCATCGCCTCCTGGTACGGCATGAAATTCCATGGCCACGCTACCTCCAACGGTGAAATTTACGATGTTTATCAATTTACCGCGGCCCACAAAACCTTGCCGTTACCCAGCTATGTGCGGGTAACCCGTCAAGACAACGGCAAAAGTGTGGTGGTACGGGTCAATGATCGCGGGCCATTTCATGAAGGCCGTATTATTGACCTGTCGTATGCCGCTGCCCACAAAGTGGGCCTGGATGTATCCGGCACCGCCCCGGTCACGGTCGAACTGCTGACCCAGCCTTACCCCGACAAGGTACACTGGATACAGGTTTCAGCCCTGTCCGACCAGTCCAACGCCAGGCGGCAGCAGCAAAGCCTGAGTCAGGCGCTGAAGCCACTGTCGTGGCCTGTGGAGGTACATCAGGGCAATCTGAATGGCAAACCACTCCATAAGGTACGTATCGGCCCGGTACCGGAAGGAGAGCCCTTGCAGGACTTGCTGATCAGGTTGGAAAACCTGCAGATCAACAACCCCGTCATACTCGGTGCTCATCAACTCGACTGAGCACCATTCACATTGCCGTCACGCGCAGCAGATCACAAGCCACAAAAAAAAGGGCCACGACCAAACTGGTCGGGCCCGAGGCAAGGGTACTCAGCGCAGAAAATAATAAAACCGGCTCTTATTCTCCAGAGCCGTGTTTTTTGATGTCCTTACGGATAGCCGCATATACACCTACAAAAAATACGCAGGTCAGTCCGACAATCACTAATCCGGCAAAAACAACTTCGTCCATAAACATAGTGGGATTCCTCACTCTTAGTCGGTCTTGCGTTTGACGTGTTGAGGGCAATGTAACAGTCCACACCTGTGTCAAATTGACTCACATCAAGCCGTTTTTCAGCCGCTCTTTATAACCATTGCTACGCTTGATATGCATCAAAAGCGACATAAGATCAGTTATTGGCTGGCTTGCTTATTGCGCTGAAACAGAAGGCAGGATTTCAGGGAGACGGTTATTCCGATGATCAGGTCATCACCGGCAGAAACAGGGGCAGGGACGTTATCCGGACGAAGATCCCTGTTTCCCAAAGATCTTATTAGGGTCGAGCAAACCAGCGCCCACAGGCGCTGGCTGCTGAAAAATGACAGGTCTTGCGTGGCATCCTTGCACAAGGTGCTGTCTGTCATGCTTATTGATCGTTATCTTTCTGGATTACCGAACGCCACTGCAAGGTTAATTCAGGTCATCTGCACCAGCAATTCACAGATTTTTCAAAACGAGTTCAATATCGCACCAAAAAACAACACATTGATAACAAACTAATTAGAGATAATTCGCCCCCGATAGACCCGGGTAGACGGCCCGATCCGCTCCCGATCATCAATCATGGCCGTCGCACCGCGGTACGTTCTGTCCATAATCGGCTTGGTTTTTGGTGCCTGGGTCGGCAAAAACATCTCAATCATCTCAAGTAAATCATGGCTCACGCCGCTTTTTACAAGGGTTCTGAGGTCATCTTCCAAGGAAGGCGAATCATAGTGAATTATGCAGCCCTGCTCATCTTTCGCTAATCGCTTTATTTTTTGTAGTAGTGCGATATTGTTGCGGTTGAATTCAACCATGTGGTTCCCCCCAAGTTGGTACTGGGGATTTTACTGCAACGCTCATACCATTGTTTTGTATTTTGTTCCGATTTGAACAATCGGCTGATCCAACTCACGATCTATATAACGGCTAAACTGACCAGCCACACACTCCCAGCTTAGCTGTTCTGCCGTCACTCGTGCCGCCTTGCCCTGCTCAACCAGATCACTCTCCAATAATGCCTCGGCGGCAGAGACAAACATCCGCTCGGCAATATCCGGCTTCTCTTCAACCGGAGCCAACGAACCGTTAACACCGGACTGAATATGCATATGGGCAGCTGCCATATCAAATGCAGCCACTGGCAAGCCACTGGCCATGGCCTCCAGCGTTACCAGACCAAACGTCTCCGTGACACTGGGAAAGACAAACAGATCAGCGGAAGCAAAATGCCGGGCCAGTGCCTCGCCCGTTTGCACGCCGGCAAAAATCACATCGGGATGGCTGGCCTGAATATCACCACGCATCGGGCCATCCCCCACCATCACCAGTTTCAGATCTGGTCGGGTCACCCGTAACTGGTCATAAGCCGCAATGGCGAGCGGGATATTTTTCTCTGCCGCAATACGTCCGACATACAGCATCACCCGGTCACTGTCCTTGACCTGCCAGGACTGCCTGAGACTGATACTACGCCGCCGCGGATGGAACAGATGACAATTGACCCCGTGAGGCAATACCTGAACGTTATGAAAGCTGGATTCACATAAAAAACCGGCGACTTCTTCGGAAGGAACCAGGGTTCCGGCGGTACGGTTATGAAAGCGGCGCAGCCAGTTCAGCGTCAGGGTTCGAATCCAGCCCAAGCCATAATAACTGCTGTAACGATGAAAGTTGGTATGAAACGCACTCAACACCGGAATGCCGCGCTCGGTGGCCAAATTCAATGCCGAGTTGCCCAGCGGGCCTTCGGTGGCAATAAAGACAAATTCCGGCTGAAAACGATCCCAGGCCGCCCGAATATCTCCCCGGGCTGGCCAGCCAATCTGTAAATCCGGGTACATTGGAATGGTCAAACCACGGCACCAGACTTCTTCCACTTCTGGACGCCATGTCGAGCGCGGCCGAGTACGAATCAGCTGTACCTGAAAGTGACGAGGGTCCAGCGCATTAATCAACTGGCGCAGGGAATTAGCGACACCGTTAACATCGGGCACATAGGTTTCGGTAACAATACTGATACGAAGTGGAGCCATACGGGTCTGGCACTCTGGCTAAATTCAACCAGTGTGCCAGCACCACCGTGACACTTTGATGAAGCCAATAAAGCCCCATATCACTCCACCAAACGTCAGCTCTCCAAACCAGCCCTCCACGTCATCCTCCGACTAAGAACGCCTGAAACCAGGGCGACCCAACCGGGAAAGGGAAATGGAACTTACCCAAAAGAAGCAATAGGGGGCATCTATTTAATCCGGTGCTCACTCTGGGCTACCGGATGGTTTCGAATCACGAAGCCGACTTGCAGGCC
>NZ_JAUYWA010000016.1 GCF_030689025.1 Oceanobacter sp. 1_MG-2023 | reverse complement strand
TTCTGGTCATCAGACACCTCGTTTATGGTGGCGATATTACCACCTACGTTGGTGTCCAGAATCATTGAACCACTACACGTCTGGATAGAGAAAGTCCCCATTAAAGAGAGAAAACAAGCTCCCAGGAACTTCGTAATCTTCCAATGGCAAACTATAGGAGTGACACAGAATTTTGAACACTAACTAATAGTCGCTAGTCTCCCCTGTGTATTTAAGTGGGGTTTAGGACGGGCACTTCCCTTTTTTCTGAGAATGCCTGTGTTAGAAGAGCTGGAAGGCTCAGGTCGAAGCGCTGCTCTAACACATCTGGAAGCGACTCAGCTGATATTCCCTCGATAACCCGCACGTGTTCTTCACCGTAGATCTGCAGGCTTTCTCCTCGCAAAAACAGAAAGTGCTCTCCCACGATCGCCGAAAACCGAACACTTCTGGAGAAGGGATACTGAATTCCGGAGTTGTATCTGGCATGGATGTCTTTGAGGATATCTTCCTCACAGCGAGGCCGAAGCCAGATTTCCATTTGTAGGGATTCTTTTCCCTGACGCTGGTGGAATACCCTGACCCAATCGGCATCAACTTCTGTTCGATACCTCATCCCGAAGCATGAATACTCAATGTTTCGAGTGGCTGAGATCAACTTGATGGCTGGCCAGCCATTGCCGACATCCGCGAAATAGGTTTCTGCATTGATATGAAGCCTGACCAAACGGTGGATTTCCTTGCCACCAATGAATGCGGTGTGCAGATGGGCGTTCAGTCCTTGGGCTCTGGCATCAGCCAGGTAGCTCAGAGTCTTATCCGAGCATGTGCCGCCCGGTAAACCACATGGCTCACCGCTATTGTAGAGCAGGTTCAGGTTATGAAATGGCTGTGTGCGAAAGTGGTGTAACAACAAAGACTCTGCGATCATGATGGTTGCCGTGGTGCTACCTGAAGCGCTCACTTGTGCATTTCTCCGCGCTGGTCAATAAGCCGATCAAACACAGCATATTGATGAAAGTACGGGTGACTGTGATCAAACGAAAAGTGCTGTTTCCATATATCCAGAAGTTCTTCTCGCTCTGATCGTCCGTTGCGTTTCAGGTAGCGTACAACCCTACCTCGTATACCGCTGCCAACATCGCAGGAGGTTTTACGGCGCTGGAGAATGCTTTCAGGTAAATAGCCTCCAAATCCGTTTCTTAAAGAGACCTTGTTTTGATGGTTACTGTACAGCTGTTCTAATTCATACTGGTTGGTTAAATAACGAAGATTTGAGTCAAGAAACGGGCAGCGTGCTTCGATGCTATGAGCCATGCTGGCCATGTCGAGTCTGCGTAATTCGGTAAATTGCATGTCCTGAATGAGCTGCTGACGTGTTTCTTTCCATGGATCGGTCTGATTGAACTGATGGTAGCCACCGAAGAGTTCATCAGCACCTTCTCCTGTTAGTACAACCTTGATACCTGCTTGCCTTGCTGCATGGGCCAGTAACCAGGTTGCCAGGCCGTTGCTGATGATGGATGGGTTATAGCTCTCGGTGGCGAGCACAATGTTTTTGATCAGGGCTGGGATTTCTGACTCGGATGGCAAAGGAACGAAGGTGACTGTCTTCAGACTCAGGGCTTCAATCACAGTTTGAACGGCTTGGTGATCTGGCCCTTCTTCGGTCCCCAGCGTGAAACACTGAATATCGTCTCTGTATTTTGACGCAATGCTGGCGATCAGAGAACTGTCCAACCCACCACTTAAAAATAGACCTAACGGCTGTTCAGAATCAGGAAGGCGCTTGCGAACGGCGTTGTGCAATAGATCATGCAGGTTGTTGGTAGTTGCTTGTGCTTGGTGATCAAGGATTTGGGTGACTGAGCCAGAGGTCAGGTCGATTTCAGAGACACCTTTCGGCAGAAGCTCAAACCAGTCGATATGATTCAGTGCTTTTAGCTCGCTGGTGATGAAAAGGTCGCCTTCGGAGAAACCGACAAACAGTGGTTTTTTACCCATGTGGTCGCGCAGGCAAACAGCTTTCTGTGCTTCGTTATTTACAATAACTCCGGAGTAGAAGCCGTCGAGTTGATGAATAATCTCTGGGCCAAGCAGTTGGAAAAGCGGCAAGATAATCTGGGTGTCACTGCGGTAGTTTCCCAGGCTATAGCGCTGTGCCAGTTCCTTGAAGTTATAGATTTCGCCATTGAATGCACTGGCCAAAGCTCTGTCAGAGCAAGGCTGTTGCCCTTCGATCAGATCTCCATTGATAGCGAGCCGAACGAACCCAAGCGCAGTGCCTCCTTCTGACCAGATGCTTTGATCATCTGGCCCTCGGTGGTGCATATGACTCAGCAGTGTTGGCAGTCTGCTGATAGCCGACTGCCCTTTAAGCAACAGGATTCCACACATACGCAGAATTAGACCGAGGTTTCTGTGTGAATGCTTTGCTGTTTGATTTCAGCGCGAACTTGCATCAGTAGCTGTCCGAGACGGTTTTGGCCTGAGTCATTTCCGGAATCGCCCCAGAAGTCATCTTTTTCTGTGAACTCAATCAATTGTCTGTCACCGGTTGCCAGTAGTTTATTGGCTAGGTCTGGGTGCTGCTCAAACTTGGCTTTAAGTGCCTCGAACATGATTTGCTCACGAACATTAATCCAGTCGTTTCGCCCATGCTGGTCTGATAATTGGTAGGCAAGCGTTTTGGCTTTCATTGGCGTTAAGCAGCAGCGAATTTGCTCCTGATGCATGGGGTCAGAAAATTTCTGCGCTTGATAGTAGTGCTCTACGGTCGGCCAGATTTTGCCGCTCAGGAAGACCGCGTGTTTCGAGAAGTTGGAAAACTCTCCCCAAGGCTGGTCAGAGTGATAGAAATGAATGGGTGACTCGGACTGAAGCTGGTCGTCCAGAGGAATCTGGTGGCCCAGCTTTGCATTTTTGGTTTGCAGATAGTCGGCGTTTTCAGGACGTATGTTCGGATGAGTATTCAAACGAGAAGTCTGAATGCCATGAGTATTAAGGAATGCAGATTTACGTGGGTTATTGGATATCAGACGAACTTCGTTTATTTGTAGTTGCTGCAGGACGGTAACGGCTTCTGGGTAGCAGCGTATATCTTGTTCCAGCTCTAACTGCTTAAAGGCTTCTGCTGTGTCCAGCCCATCGCGCTCCATGGTTTTTACGGCTTTAATCTTGAGTGAAAGCCCGTGGCCACGTCCTTCCTGATGTTGATAAACAATCAAACCGCTGCCCTCAATGGCCATGAGCTTCATGGCTTCTCGCAGTTGGTCTGCACAGTCGCAATCCAGTGCTCCGAAGACTTCAGATGCCCGGCAAGAAGAGTGAACGCGCAGCAGAGGTTTGGGGCCAACTGCTTGAATATCTCCCATTGAAATAACACTGACTTCTTCAAGGCCGGTGTCATACATGCGGAAATCGCCCATTGGGGTGGGCAGAGTGCACCAATTGTCTAGTGCCAGTTTCATCTTGTACTTCCTGATTAGATGTTAGTTGTTTGCAGATTTAATCCGGCCGCATAGTCGTCGGCCTCCAGCGTCAAGTGAGCTAAAAAAGTCTGAATATCGGCTTTCGATAGTTTTCTTGCCCATGAAATGATGGTGAGAATGTTTTCAGTACTGAAGTCATCTTTCAGATATTGGTGAAGCTCTGAAAGCTCATTGGAGGTATCGATATGATGCAGTGTCTCTGTAAGCCCTTGAATGCGCATCATGCTGATTTTCAGGAGCTCCAGCCTTTGGCTCATGCTTGCTGTTGAAAGCTCGCATATTTGTTCAATTTCCAGATCGGTAAACCTCAGCCGATGGTTGCTGTGCTCTTTCAGAAAACTGGTTAAGCCCGCATAAAGAGCAGATCCCACAACCTCAGCCAGAACCTTATCGGCATTTACTGATGGCGTTACGTTAATTCGGCCAATGTGCTGAACAGGAAAACTCACCGCTTTAATGTTCATGCCGCGATAGTGGCGATTGACAACGGCCCAGATCATGTCAGATCGGCGAGCATCCCTGCCTTCGATTTGTAAAATGGTATTGGGCGTCAGGTTGAGCGCATCAGGATTGAGGACAAACGTACATCCACCTCGGTTGACTGACTCCGCTGCTTCAATGATCGGATTTTTGCAGAGCCGGGCCACAATGCCTCTGGTCAGCGGATCGCCATTCAGAATACCGGTTGCCCCAGCAATTAGACGTGCACGAGCCTCAGCAACCGTTTCATGATCATAAACAGGTTCAAGCCACATGGGATTTTCCAGGTGGGCAGAGTGTTTGCGAGACAAGTCGTAGTAGTAGTCAGGAAATTGCTCACGAGTATTTTCGTTTTCAGCCGCTCTGTTCGGTAGTGCAATATTTTGCGGCAGTTTGTTCAGCCACTGGAGGTTATGAACAATATCCATTAACTGAACTCTCAGCCCATTCAATGGAGGGTTGGGAGAAGCACCCTCATAAGCGCCCAATAATACGTCCACACCGTTGTCTCTGAATGCAGGCAACCACGGCAGATATTGCAGGGCTCTGGCATCAACCCGCATGTCATCATCCAAAAGCCAGCTAATAGCCCCGGGATTCTTGTTCATCTCCAGTCCCATATATCGCTGAATCATGGTTCTGGATACGGCGATGCTTTGTTGTGTTCCTAGTCGGATTTTCAGGTTGCTACCAAACAGCCCTGCATGCGCGTCAGCTTCGAACTGTGACGGTGTAATAACCGCCAGATCCATGTTTTTGGATTGGAGCTGGTGTGTGACTGACTCCAAAGATGCTGTTGGACAGTAGTTATCCAGCAGGAGTACCTTCAACGAAGCGATGCTGTTGCATGCCTTTAAATGCACAAGGCTCTGTAGTAGCGGGAGTAATACATCAGGTTCTGATGAAATGATTCCGACGATAAGTACGAACTTATGACAAGGTTCTACGATGTCGAATTTGGCCGGGTAGCGAATGGCATCGAACGGAAAATCGAGCTTTTGTCTGAACTCCGGGTAGCCTTTCATTTCTGGGAGTTCTGATGTTACCAGTGCCTGACACATCAGCCTCTTCAAGTCGCGATGATCGGCGTGGTAGCAAGCAAGAAAAGCCCTTCTTGCCATATGCTCAAAGCCAAGCAGGCTCCAGGGGCGAATATCAGAGCCATAGTCGATGAGTTTGACCCCGGATTCAGTCATAACCAGATTTTTGGGGTGAACGTTATTGCACACGATTCCGGCACGACTGCATCCATCCATGAATCGGATCAGGTCATTTTCATGGCCTCCCTTATAGGGCACGCTTTTTTCGTATGGGTATGTGATTAAGATCCATGGACCATCAGCTAGTACCGATTCCAAAGCGTACAGGCCGGGAGTATCTCCCCATGTACCTCCTTGGGATTTCAGAAAATTCAACTGTGCTTCCGGAATGCGTGTTTTCCAGTAGTCGATACACTTGAATATGGTTTTCTGGTCAGTGAACACAACAGCCTCAGAGCCGCACCCCAAGAGCGTTAATTCTCCTGCTGAAAAATAGCTCGAGACTCTGTATTTGGCCGATTCAATACGTTGCTGATGAATCCTTTGGCGGAATTCCAGTAGGTTGGATTCGGGTGAGTCGGCAATTTTTGATGGCAAGCTGCTTTGGTATATTTTCTTCGCACCGTATCTTTGAAAGAGCGCAGATATAGTGTTGAACTCATCCGGGGGCTGTGAAGCATCACTAACTTCTAAAAGCCATGTTTCACTGCCTGGTCGTGCTTCCGATATTTGCAAGCAGCAATAGCTCAAGGCGTCCAAGTCTGAGTAGTCTTCGAAAAAATCGGATGAAAAACGATCCAAAAGAAAGCATCCGAGGCCGTTTTCCCTGAGCGTTTGAATGCTATTTTGAACTGAATCATTGCTAACGTGGTTTTCACCTAAGAACACAATATCCAGGCCGATGAGTTGTTTATTTCTGAATTCGATCAGTTTGTTAACGAGTGTCTGAAGACTTGAGTTTTCAACTCCCAAAGAAATGCCAAGCACCACAGGGGGTTGGACAGGCTGAGGCGTTAGTGTTTCGTTGTTAATCGAGGGCCGTTGCCAATCGAATAGAGAATTGGCCCTTTGGTAGAATTGAAGCTGCTGACTCTGTGTCATTCGGCCAGAATATTTTTGCCAGAATGAAGTAAGGCCATTGAGCTTTTCATCGGAACCTTTAGTGCTGAGCCGAGGACGATAAGGCTCTGCGTAATGTTGTACCAATATTCTCGGAACTGCCGAATAGCGAATACCACCCAAATCAGCAATGCGAATGCACAGGTCTCTGTCTGTTGCGCTGCTCAGCGATTCGTCAAAGCAACCTGCTTTCAGAAACAAGTTCAGCTTGAGAAAGAGGTTGGATCCTTGAATTCCCGGGTTGCCTATCAGAAATAAATCCGGCTCCAGTTTTTCAGGAGCAAATGACGATACAGGTGTGTTCGGTTTCCCTTCGATTCTTTGGATGCCAGCAGCAACCATGTCTTGCTGACTGCTGGTCATGACATTTTGGCACGTCTCCAAATAGTCGGGTGACCAGGAGTCGTCGTCATCCAGAAAGGCCAACACAATATCTGGCGAGTTTTCAAATTCTCTCAGAACCAGGTCCACTGCCGAGTTCCAGCAACCACTGGCACCATTGGACCTGTGGTTCTGCAGGTAAAAGACACTGCATCCTGATAAGGAAATAGAGTCTACGACCGACCTGTTAATTACCTTGTTTTCAGGTTCTGAGTCGTCACAAACGACCAGGTAATCCGGAGTAATGGTTTGGTTAGCAATCGATGCCAGAGCGCGAGATTTCAGTAGCTCTGGACGATTACAGGTCGCAATGATTGCGACAATTTTCAATGATAGTGGTTTCAAACTGTTTGCCGTTCCATGGTTTCAATCAAGCTTTGAAAAATACTTCAAGCTACTCCAGATCACGCACCCGCTCCGCAATCTCTCCAACCTCACAATCAAAAAACTCACACAACGCATCCAACACGTCAGTCGTTGTGCTGTAGCCCACTTTATTTGCGATCTTCGACAACGTGGTCCGGTGTACGCCGGTGGCGGTGGCGACTTCTTCCATCGTTATACGGCGTCCTTCCTTGAAGGATTTGTCAGCGATTAATTCTTTCAATCTGAAACGAATCATTGATAGTTTACCATTTTCTATAGACCTACAATTATCGCTCAATAACGACTTTTGAAGCAAAGTCTCTACATCTTCTATTGACGAATGTTTCTAAATATCTATTTTTGTAGCTAAATATCATCAAAAAAGAGGTTTTAGTATGGCTACTTACATCACAACAAACGAGTTGGCGGAGCGTCTGCACTATAACGCTCGATACATTACTCAGTCTCTGAAGGATCGGATTCTGCTTGAAGGGACTCACTACATTCGTCCGTTTGGCGGTCGCAAGGTGTTGTACATCTGGGAGGTGATCGAAGACGAGATGCGCCGTTATTCCGAAGAAGACATGATTCCGATGAGCAATGGTGGAGTCTGCAATGGCTAGCATTTCGCCCGTTGCAGCTGAGGAAAACTTTAAAATACTGTCCGGGATTAGTTGACCTCTACACTCGAAGACCTTTCTGTCTGGCCAAACGGGGCAGCAAGCGAAAGAACAGCATGTAATAGACCAGCGTGGAGTGCTTTTGATTGGCATCGGCCAGTGTGCTTTTGCGAACGGGCTTCAGGCCCAGATGGTACAGACGGCGGGATAGTTGTATTGAACATCGATCTGTTCAACCAGCCCTCGCAAAGAGGAAGCACCACTCAGCTGACCCACCGGCAAGGCCACCAATTGCCCCCCAGCATGACAAGGTTCGTGTGCGTTTGTCGGCCTGGTATTGATCGACGGTTTGCTGAAATTGATGGCGAGGGATGACGTTGAGTAGCTGTGCCAGTACGGTGTTAGAATGTGCCAAGCCCGGTTCCTCTGAATGATGTCTGTGAGAAGCTTCATTTTACCGGAAACGGCATGGGAGCCGAGCTCCTTTCTTTTGGCGGGTCAGTTAACCGGACAGTAGTGTTGCAATGACAACAGAATAGTAACGATATTAAAGGGAAGTAAATGACTATTACGCCGCAGATCCATATATTTTCTATTCATGGTTGGTTATCTCGATTACTGACCGACAGGGATTTGAGAACTCCAGACCAACGGCCGTTATTCAAGTATCAATTGACTGCAGATGAATATTCAGAGTTATTGGTTCAGCTTCGTAAGGCTATTGGATCAGATAATGCGATGACAGGTTCTGCCACTTGTGCTGCATTCTGTTTGTTCTGTGCCGAATGGTACCGGCGAGAATATCAAGTAAAGGATAACTGGAGCTGGGACGCGATTTGGCAGCGGCTCGGCCACGAGTTTTCGGCTCAGGAGCTGGCTCGTATTGTTCCAAAAGGGTTGGAGCAATACTGGCAACGGCCAATACGTTTTTACGAGTCGGAGCGCCGTAATTTTCTGGGGTCGCTATTCAGTGAAGGCGGGCTGCCGTTTCAGGTGTTGACGAAGCCGGGCAGTCGATTTCAGGCTCTGTTCACTCGGGTGCTGAAACAGTATGGCGCCTCTCAGGCATTGACTGGGTCTTTGGAACCGGTTGTTCAAAGTCAAATTGAGCATCTCAGGCTACCGCAAGCTTTTAGAGAACAAACCTCGGTCGAGCTGATCGTCAATATGGCCGATCAGCTGGCGCGGCTAGTGGGCTCGTATCAACTGGAGCAAAAGTCCAATCCTGTCGAGGAATTGGACCGTTCCTATCCTCGTTGGCGAGAGTCATTTCCTATTCCTCTGGACGATGACACCGGGCGTGGCTTTCTGAATGGCTTGTTAACCACAGCATCGAAAGAAGCTCGCAAGACACCTGCCAGCGGCGACTCACTGGCTTGTGAGCACTTTTGGCAGTCTGGATCTGAATGTCTGGAAACAGAGATCACCTTACCGGTTGAGCTGTCTATGACGGTTAATCAGCTACCAGTCTCGAATCGATTCGATCTTTCGATCCATGAAGGACGTACGCTGCTTGCTTCCGTTGGCCCTGCTTATGGGACGGTGAAAGAGAGCCGGATCAATGTGAGGGTACGTCGTCAGAATCTGGTGTGTCGCCGCAAGGATCCTTCGAAAGCGCTATCTGTGGTGGCTTCTATTGGCGGTCAGGCCATTGGTGCGGTTGAAATTTCCGGCAGTGTTTTGGATCTTGGCGTGGTTCCGGTCGGCTTTGACAGCAGTGATGAGAGTCTCCGCTGGCATTGTGTTGGTCAGAGCAGCTTTACCACTCATGCACAGGAGATGATGCTGTTGGTGCCGAAAGGCTCGCTGGTTACTTCTGAAGATTGCTCTGTCAGCGAGCAAACGCTTTCTGTTTTTGGAACCCGTTTGTGGCATGTCAGTGGCTGTGGACGCGTTAGTTGTTCAAAAGACGATGTGTACTCGATTCGTTTGGGAGGAGCACAAGACTTCAATCCTCAGATTGATCTCAAGGGCAAACTTCTTGATTACTCCACAAGACCGTCTGCTACTTATATCGGTTTACCGCAGATGCCCTGTGCACTGGATGCGCCTTCCGAAGTAACCAATGCCCGGTTACTTTTAAATGGTACGGCAGCAGGTGTTTGTCATTTGAACGAGCGGCTTGGTACTCAATGGCTGACCGTCAAATCATCTGAAGGTCAAACCTGGTTGCGTCGTAGAGTCGGTATTCTACCTGCAGATTTTCAGATTGAGCTGCAACCTGGTGATTCACCGAACCACGGTTATATTCGTTTCAAAAGCAGTGTGAATTGCTTTGTAGAGTTTGCCTCGGATCATCTCAAGGCGCAGCGTTTGCCAGATTCTGGGTGTATTACCTATGAGCTGAATTCTGACCTGGATATTCCACCGTCACAAGTTGTCGTCAGGGTTTGTCCAAATCTGGAATCTGACCCGATTGAGATTCAGCTGCCATTCCCCACGGTAGGCGTGGTGGCGCTGGATGCTGATGAGCATCCATTACCAAAAACCCTGTCCGTTGATGATCTGCTGGGAACACGGTTGTATCTGTTTGCTCGTCCAGACCGTTCGGTGCAATACCGAATCGAGATGCGGTTGACTCATCGAAGTTCGTCCCATGTTGGCTATGAATGGAGTTACCGGGCAGATCCAAAATGGCCAGTAGAAGTCAGCTTGTATGAACTGCGTTCCAATATAGAGTCTCTTCTTTCCCTTGAAGACGGCATTGATCAAAAAGTGCTGCTTACTATTTCAGGCGATGGCAGGGATTCTGAATATCGGATTTGTCGTCATGCTGCAAATTTGGAGAAAGATTGGGATCGTAATGTGCTTTATAGTTCAGCCTTGGCCAGTGGTGATGAAAAGTCGATTCGCCCGGTGCTGATGCTATTGAACGAACCGGAACGCAGAGCACAGAAAATATTCCCTCGCCGCTCTGAAGGCGTTGCTACCGGTGAATTCGATATTCCAGATGTCGTTGAGAAAAATGGTCCTTGGCTGGTATTACCACACCAGGATTCACAGGTGAGCTTTCGACCTCTGTTTATAGGGGGGAGCCATGTCCAGCCTGAACCTGCGGAGGATATTCGCAGTCTTCAGCGTGCCGTCCTGGCGTTTGACCATAAGTCGCCGATCAGCGCATTTACACCAGTCTTTCAACAAATGGCTTTAAATCCCGGTCATAGCGGCTGGCAGTTTTTCAAATCTCTATATGACCAATACAACTATCTCTCTCTGGCAACGTTTGAAGTCTGGAAGGCGTTGGTCAATTACCCCGATGCATTGGCCATGTCGCTGTATAAATTCGGTTTTGAAGCGGGCTACGTACAGCACCTTGAAAAAGACTTTCCGACGCTATGGGAAGCCTTCCCAATCTCTGTTTTGAAAACGGCCTCGGTGCGCTACTGGGGTTGGATGGTCGAACAGGGAATACCTGTTAAAAGTCTTGATGAACATTTGAAGCCAGACTTCGCTACCAAGCTGGCAGCTTGTATGCCGATGTTGCAGGGTGGTCCTGCCAAGTGGCTGGACGATGGTTCTTTGCCTCAGGAAGTCCATCTGCCAAAAACCTCTATGCACAGTGTAATCCGCACCAAGTGGTATCAGAAGCTGCTTCGTAACCACGGTAACGATGATCAGTGGCCTCATAACTTTGGTAAACAACTGAAGAGATGGGTACAGAGCCAGCCAGTCGATTTGCTGGGGTTTGAACCAGAACAGGATTACCGCAACGCGGTGGTGTATATGCCTGTCTATTTGGCTGCTGTTGCTGCTGGTATCGAGCGGTTGGAAACCCTACTTCCGAGCCGGGCTGAAGCAGCTTTTCATATTCGTCAAACCCGTGATTTTGACACCGACTGGTTCAGGTCGGTGTATCAGTATGCCTTGTTGAAATTTATCTCTATCTCGCAAAAGGAATCGCAATACCAATGAGCAGCTATTTCGCATCCATAGTAAAGCAGTCTCTTTCCCGCACTACGGAAGCGACTCTGAGTGTGTCTGGTATTGTTCATCCGGGGCTGCGTGAACATTTATCGAAGCAGATGAATGCCGAGTGTGGCAAGCCGGGCTCATTTCTGGCGCCACCAATGTTTGAGCAGACGTTTGGTTGGGCACATGCCGGGCAGACTATGGAGCAGCTGGTGAATAACGGCTTGCTGAGTAAAGCGGTAGTGGCATCGCTTGACAGCAAAGATAACGGTCGTTATCGCTTTGGAGCGGACTGGCAACCGTTTACTCATCAATTAGCCAGTTGGCAATCATTGCTGGATAAAAAACACTCGGTGGTGGTTACCAGTGGTACCGGTTCCGGCAAGACCGAATGCTTTATGGTACCGGTACTGGAAGACTTGCATCAGTGTTATGAAGTCAATAAAAAACAGCCGTTAGAAGGCGTTCATGCCTTGTTCTTGTACCCGCTGAACGCTCTGATCAACTCCCAGCGCGAACGTCTGGATGCCTGGACTCAGGCGTTTGGAAACGGCATCCGTTATTGCCTCTATAACGGTAATACCCCCGAAAAACTGAACGGCAAGGTGACCGAGCAGAAGCAGCGCCCGAACGAAGTGCTGACTCGTGAAACCATGCGTGAGGCCCCAGCCCCAATCTTGGTGACCAATGGCACCATGCTGGAATACATGATGGTGCGTCAGGTCGACGCGCCGATTCTGAAAAAATCCCGTGAAGGTAAAACCCTGCGCTGGATCGTTCTGGACGAAGCCCATACTTATGTTGGCTCTCAGGCCGCAGAACTGGCAATGCAGCTTCGCCGCGTCATGAATGCCTTTGGAGTAATGCCGCAGAATGTTCGATTTGTGGCGACGTCCGCTACTATTGCCGGTGATGATGCTGCCGAGCAATTAAAAGCATTTCTCGGTGATCTTTCCGGCGTACCGACCAGTCAGATTGATGTATTGGGCGGTAGTCGTGTTGTGCCGGACTTGTGTGAGAGTCGGGATAAACCAGTGAAGCTGGCTAGCCTTGAAGCCATGCAGCCGGAAGACAAAAAACAGCCTGAGGTTCTGCCTGAACGTTACGACCTACTGACTCACTCACCAGAGGCCAGAGCACTACGACATTGTCTTGTGAGTAGCACACGGCCTTTGAAACTCGACGAGTTGGTCACTTCTGTGTCTGCGAAGGTTGGCCGTGGTTTCAGCCAGGACGAGCTTTTGCGCTGGCTGGATGTCTGTACGACGACTAAGCCACAGGAGAAAGCTGAATCTTTCCTGAAAGTGCGGGCGCACTTCTTTCAACGTACGACCCAAGGCATCTGGGCCTGCTTCGATCCCAATTGTTCCTGCAAAACCGATACCCCGTTAGAAAAAAGCTGGCCTTACGGCATGGTGTATACCAGTCAGCGGCAAAAGTGTGATTGTGGTGCACAGGTGTTTGAGCTGGCGTTTTGTAATGAGTGTAATGAGCCGCATCTGCTGGCAAGGGATAAAAATGGCGTATTGAGCCACTGGGATAATCAGCAAGATGATGAGTTTTCTCTCCAGAGTGATGAGGAATTCCATGTAGAAGAAACTGTAGATGGTTCAATCCAGTCTGTAGTGAACGTTCCTTTGGTCGTTTCACATCTTGCTAATGAAGAAAATCATTTCTTGCAAATGGGGATTGATCGCCTCTCTGGCGCTATTGGTGGCTTATCTGGTGACTTGGTTTCACTGGGAATGAATGATGTGGAGCCTTGTTGTTCAAGTTGCAGCCACAAAGGCTTTAACGGTAGTTCGCCATTCCGGCGTTCGTTACTTGGGTCTCCTTTTTATATCGCTAACGCAGTTCCAACAGTCTTGGAATATTGCCTTGATTTTGAGGATAAAGACTCTTCTATCAGTTATCAAAACCTACCGGGCCGTGGGCGTCGACTGATTACATTCACAGATAGTCGACAGGGTACTGCTCGGATGTCTGTGCGGATGCAGCAGGAAGCAGAGAGAAGCAAGCTTCGTGGTTTGGTATTGGAGTATTTATCCAATACTCAAGCTGGGATGAAAATTGATAGTCCAAATCCCACTGTAAATGCTGAACAAATTAAAGCCAAGATTGAATCTGCCAAGCAAGAATCTGATGAGTATCAATCGTGGGGAATGCCGCTCGAAGCGGAAGAGGCTGATAAGCGTGCAAAAAGATTACAGGGGCAACTTGATAAACAGCTAGGGATGGCAGCTCAAGTACCCAAAGTACAGGTCACTTGGAGAGATCTGACAGAGGAGCTGAGCAAGAATAAACGAGACGTTTATGAATTCATGTTAGCAAATAACAAGCATCAAAAGCCGGAGATCTTTGACGAAAATACTGGAAAACAAGCCTTGGCTGAAATGCTGTTGTTTCGCGAGTTTATGCGGCGACCAAAGCGCCAAAACAGTTTGGAAACTCAGGGGCTGGTGGCTGTGAGCTATAAAGACCTATCGTCAGCGGCAATGATTCTGCCCGACGGCTGGACATCCAAAGGGCTTACCAAAAAAGACTGGGCCGATTTCCTGAAAGTCTGCCTGGACTTCTATGTTCGGGAAAATACCTTTGTCCAGATCAGTGACACATGGAAGTACTGGATTGGTAACAAGTTTTCCTCGAAAACGCTGCGTAGTCCGGACTCTGAAGAATCAACGGACTCCCGCATCAAACTTTGGCCATTGATTCGTGGTAATAACTTTAATCAGCGTTTGATCAAGCTACTGTTGTTAGGTGCAAAACTGGACCCGGCCCGCAAGGATACCAAGGATTTGGTGAATGACTGGTTACGTTATGCCTGGAAATCATTAACCGGCCCTAATGGTATTCTGAAAAGTGATGAAAATCGTCATTTTCTGTCGAAAGAGAAGTTAACGTTTTCTCTGATGACTGAAGCTTGGGTGTGCCCGGTGACTCATAAGCTGATTGATACCACCTTCTGTGGTTTTACGCCTTACTTGCCACAGAGGTTGGACTTCGAGCAGCTGACGGATGACAAACGTGCTCGTTATCTTTGCCGAAAAGCTGAGTTACCAGAGGTATGGCGCTTCGATCGCTCAGATGATGATTATCAAAAGGGGATCACTAAAATACGTTCGATGGTTGCTGAGGACCCAAAAGTAGCGGCACTGAGATCAGAGAACCTTTGGACAGATATTAACGACCGGGCAGTAGAAGGTGGTTTCTATTACCGCACTGCCGAGCACTCTGCCCAGCAATCGGCTGAACGCCTTGGGAATTACGAAGACCTTTTCAAAGAAGGTAAAATCAATGTCCTGAACTGCTCAACCACCATGGAAATGGGGGTAGATATTGGCGGTATCTCTGCAGTAGTGATGAATAACGTGCCGCCACATCCTGCTAACTATCTTCAGCGAGCAGGGCGAGCTGGTCGAAGCAAGGAATCACGTGCTTTGGCTTATACTCTTTGTAAAGGCAATCCGCATGACCAGCAAGTGTTTGCAGACCCTAGATGGCCCTTTGAAACCAAAATTCCTGCGCCAGCCGTAGCATTGAATTCAGAGCGTCTTGTTCAACGTCATGTAAACGCGATTCTACTCTCGAATTTTCTCTGTAACGATGTGGGTGTTACCCAAAAAGACAAGCATGTATTAACAACAGGCTGGTTCTTCGAAAAAACAGCGGATGATTCGTTGTGCAATCGCTTTATGGATTCTTTGAAAGGCAGTGGTAATGCTGACCTTGATGGCGTTCTGGAATCTGCTGTCAAGGGTACCGGCCTGCATGGTCGTAAGGCTTCGCAATTACGCCTTGATGCTCGAGAGGCTATTGAGAAACTCCAGGGGCGTTGGTTGGGTGTATTCAATTATCTGGCAAGCGAGAAGAATTCTGCCAGGAAATATAGCCCCTACGACAAGCGGCTTGAAGTGGAACAGAAGCGCCATATGGGGGAATACCTCCTGCGTGATCTGGCGGCACGAACCTTCCTTCCAGGCTATGGGTTTCCGACAGATGTGGTGAACTTCGATAATTACACTATTGAGGATTACACTCGTACCCGAAAACAAAAAGAGCAGAAAAAAGATCGAGAAGACAATATATCTCGCTACAAGGGGCTTCCTTCTCGTAATTTGGCCATTGCCATCCGGGAATACGCACCGGGGGCTGAAATTGTTCTGGATGGCAGAGTCTTCCGCTCAGCAGGTGTTTCCCTGCATTGGCATAATCTTGCTGCGGATACTAATGAAGCCCAAAAGTTTGATTTGGCCTGGCGTTGTGACCACTGTGGGGAATTAGGCTATGAGGATGGTGTAACTGATACCAGCGCTTTGGTCTGTTCCAATAGCAGTTGCGGTGCAGATATCAAGGCTTCGAACATCAAGAAGGTATTAGTACCGGCTGGCTTTGTGACAGATGCCTATGAGTCGACCACCAATAACGTTGAGCATCAGAGATACATTCCGGTGCAGCAACCGTGGGTGATCGTAAAAGATGCACCGCCAGTTGCTTTGCCAGACCCTGCTTTAGGCTTTATGCGCTCTGGCCCTGAAGGCATGGTTTTTCACCATAGCGATGGTGAGTTTAAAACCGGCTTTGCGGTATGTATGCAGTGCGGTCGAGCCCACTCCATGGATAAAAATGGCGAATTCTCTCCTGAGCTGAATACCAGTCGACCACATAAATCACCACGGCCATCCAAAGATGATCGTTATGAAGAGAATGGCCAGCATAAAATCGCCGAGTGTGGTGGGCAAGGTGCGTTACAAGCCAACATTACTCTGGGTGCCCATAGCAGAACCGATGTATTCGAGTTGGTATTACGTCAACCAGCCAGCAATGAATACCTGATTGATGATGGTGAAAATGGCAGTAATCGCTCGGTTGCTCTGACATTGGCCGTAGCCTTGAGATTTGCTTTGGCTGGCAAGTTGGGGATTTCTGCTTCAGAGCTTGGCTTTGGTACACGACCAGCCAAAATTGATGGCCAGTCAGTGCTGGTCATCCAGTTATACGATGAGCTCAGTGGCGGTGCTGGTTTTGCGTCTGCTGCACCTGAATGCATTGAAGATATTCTGCTGGATATGGTAAGGCGCCTGCGTTGTAGCCACTGTGACACAGCGTGCAGTGAATGCCTGTTGGATTCATCGACTCGCCATTTTCACGACAAGCTGAATCGCCAACTGGGGCTGGAATGGCTGGGTGATGATTTCTCTCATCGCATCCAATTGCCGGAATCAGCCCAATTATTGCCAGCAGGCAAATATCAGCCACTGTCGGTGGAAGGGGTCATTCAAAAAGGAATTCGCGAAGGTGCCAATAAGCTGGTGGTACGTGTCGCTAGCGAGCAAGCTGATTGGGATTTGTCTGCAGGGCAGTTCCGCAAGGCATTACAAACCTATTGCCTGGTCGATGAGATACAAGTCGATTTAATGCTTCCTGCGGATATTGCATCTCAAGAATTATGTGAGGACCTGCTAGCACTCAGAGCCATTGGAGTCCAATTGCGTACTTCAAAGGAGCCAATGGAGGCTGTTCTTGTCGCTCAGCTAGAGTTTGCGGAACGCGTTTTAACCATTGCTTCCAGTGAGCCAGAAACTTCTGTTCCGGGAAAAGGCTGGCACCAGAGTGGTGGTTTAACGGTATCTTCAGAGCAGTTGCCTGCTTGGCAAACAACCGAGCTTGATACCTCGACATGGACTGAGGCTGAGGACTGGGTAGCCCGAAGTCGTGTAACAAATCTTGAAATCAAAAGTGAGTTGAATGGCACTCTGTCTAATTTCGGTAAGCTTTTCTGGCAATATATTGGTGAGCATGTTGATGAACTGGCGGCCATTATGGCTGATGACACCGTTCAGATAACCTCACTGAATTATTCCGACCGCTATCTGCAAAGCCCGTCCTATATCCTGATACTGACCAGTTTGTTGGGGCCTGTGATGACGAAGATGGACTCGCATGATGCAACCATACAGACCTTATTCAAGCGCAAGGATCGGGATGGATATAAAATATTCCACGATTGGAGCGATGAGCAGCATTTCAGAGATTTCACCTTGGGTTGGCTAAGTAAGCGCAGCGGTGTTTATTTTGACCTTGAGGTTGTCGATTCCAATCGCGATATCCCTCACAGTCGTAAGCTGGATATTGCATTTTCCAACGGCAGTTTGCTGCGTATCCGTTTTGACCAGGGAGTTGGTTATTGGCGACTTGGTGGTTCGCCCAATTTCGATTTTTCGGAAGAAGCCGATGTATTGATAGATGGTATGAGTGACCGTCTGGCCACTCTGAAGGTACATAATAGTGAATCCTGGGAAACAGATATTTCTGTTGAGTGGATTGCTTGATTTAGTCGTTAACTGTCTTATCAGTTAGCAGAGGTGCTGATAAGACATAACGACTACAGCGTCAATAGCCAATAACCAACGGGTTGGGTATCAGGAGAAGGTACTAGAGTGGGTGTCCCGAAAAGACTGGGGTCCCAAAAGAAAGACAGCGCCTGATGGTCAAGAGCGGTGACCATACAAAAAGCGCTGTTTGAATCTCTTCCTATATATTCTTGGTTTTTCCAGGTGACGTCTTAGTCTTGTTGCCGCTGCTGTGCCTTGAAGGCGAGTTTTTCCTGGCGACGCTGCTCAATAATATCTTGCAGGTCGTTGCCGAGGTGATCTTCACCACGTTGTTTGGCCAGTTGCATCTGATGTTCGCGCTGGCGGAAACGTTCCCGTTGTTCGTCTGAATATTCATTAATGCAGTGATGGCAACTAACGCCTTGCAGGTAATGTTCAGATTGTTTGTCGGCTTCGGTGATCGGGCGACGGCAGGCATGGCATTGGTCGTATTCGCCTTTTTCCAGCTTGTGGTTAACGGTGACGCGATTGTCGAAGACAAAACATTCGCCTTGCCACAGGGTTTCTGCTTCGGGGACTTCTTCCAGGTATTTCAGAATGCCACCTTCGAGGTGGTAGACCTCGTCAAAACCTTGCTCCTTCAGGTAGGCGGTGGATTTTTCGCAGCGGATGCCACCAGTACAGAACATGGCGACTTTTTTGTGTTTTTCCAGGTTGAGGTTTTCTTTTACGTACTGAGGGAATTCACGGAAGGTTTTGGTGTTCGGGTCTTGTGCACCTTTGAAGGTACCTATACCAACTTCGTAGTCGTTGCGGGTATCGACCAGCAAGACCTCCGGGTCGGAAATCAGGGCATTCCAGTCTTTGGGTTGTACGTAAGTGCCTACTACACGTTTCGGGTCGATTCCTTCGATACCCATGGTAACGATTTCTTTTTTGAGTTTGACCTTGGTGCGGTAGAACGGCTGTTCGTCATCGTAGGATTCCTTGTAGCCAATGTTGGCCAGACGTGAATCCTGACGCAAGTAGGCCAACAAGCCATCAATACCCGCGCGGCTACCGGCGACGGTGCCGTTGATGCCTTCGTGGGCCAATAGCAGGGTACCTTTGACGTCCAGCGCGAGCATGGTGTCGAGTAATGGCTGGCGTAATGCCTCAAAATCGTCAAGCGTGACGAACTTGTACATGGCGCAAACTACGATAGAGCCACTAACGGGCGTTTCACTGGCCGTGGGCGCAGGGGTTGGTGATGCGGATGATGTCATGGTGTCCTCGCTGACCGGAACGTAAAACCGGTGCGTGATGGTTTTTCGGGGCGCGGAGTATACAAAAAAAGCAGTTTTGTTTCAGCTGCTGCGGGTGGTGGTTTGGGTGGGCTGGATAGGTCAACCTGCCGGACTCTGCTAAAATGCATTGTTTATGCATGTCGTAATGATTCGACTGCTGGTTACTCAAACAGGACTTACCTTGACCAATAACGATGTATTCCGCCGTATCCGCTATACCTTCGATCTTAATGATTCCAAAATGATGGCTATTTTTGCGGCGGCGGATTGTTCCGTCACTCGGGAGCAGGTCTGTGGCTGGCTGAAAAAGGATGATGATGAAGCCGCGCTTATCGCCAGTGATACCGATCTGGCGGCATTTCTGAATGGTTTTATCAACACTCATCGTGGCAAGCGGGATGGTGCCCAGCCTGAACTGGAAACGCGTCTGACCAATAATATTATCTTGCGCAAGTTGCGTATTGCTCTGGATATGCAAGCGGAGGATATTCTGGAGACCTTGCAGGTGGCGGGCTTCCGTCTAAGCAAGCATGAACTGAGTGCGTTTTTCCGCAAGCCGGATCATAAGAATTATCGTGAGTGCAAAGACCAGATATTGCGTAACTTTCTGATGGGGATGCAGCGTCAGTTGCGACCGGAAGATATCAGCGAATATCAGCAGGATGATGACTAGCCTTTGTTCGATGTCTGGGTCTGATACCTGGGTTTAATACCTGGGTTTTCGACACCAGGGGTTCCAATACTCCGGTTTTTGATGCCGGGGTCGCTGCGCTTATAAACGCCGATCACCCGGATCGCCATCCATGGCGTGCGCTGATCGTATGATCGTGGCGTTACCTGATCCGGTCAGAATTCGCAGTTGTTGTTGTCCAGTACATAGGTTGGCAGGTCTTTTTCATCTGGAATGGGCGTGGGAGCACCGTCTTCGTCGATGGAGACAAACTTGAAGGTGGCTTCGGTTACTCTTTCCCGTTGACCAATACGACCGCGACGTACCCAGGCTTCAACGTGTATGTCCATGGATGTCCGGCCGCTGTAGGCCACTTCGGTGTAAACCCCCAGAATATCGCCAACTCTGACCGGGCGAATAAAACTCATGCTGTCTACTGCAACCGTGACAACACGTCCTTGTGCACGCTGCCCGGCGCAAATACCGGCGGCGATGTCCATTTGGGAGAGTACCCAGCCTCCGAAAATGTCGCCAGCGGGGTTGGTATCGCTCGGCATGGCGATGGTGCGAGTGGTCAACCGACCACGGGTAACCTCTTTCATGGTGTTATATTTCCTCGTTCTGAATGATCACCCCTCTGTTGCCCGGAGGGTGTTGAAGCAGTCTTGCGATACAGGTGGTAGCAACAGGTAGGGAATATACACCGAATGTCGTATTGAATTATCAGATTTTTAAATAGCTCTGATAGTCAGGTCGATTTCAGCAGGACCAGTCTTCGCGCCGAAAGAAGTGAAACCCATCGGCATCACACTGAAAACGTACCAACTCAATACCGCAGGGGGTGATTGGCTCCCAGGGTAAGGGCGGTAATTCTGATACGGTATGGCGAATGATATCGGCGGATTGTTGCTCGGCCAAAAAGCGGGAAACGGTAATGTGGCTGCCCCAGGGCATGCTCAGTTCAATGCCCGCCTGTTGGGCGCTTTCGACCAGGGCTTCTGCCAGCTGCCAGAAACCGGCGTTGGCTTTGCTGGCGGCAATCAGGGTGTTGCTGTTGTACAGCCAATCGGTGAAACCAATACACACATTGGCCAGTCGGGTTTGTGCCAGTGGTTGGCCCTGGTTCATAAACCACTGGTTTGCCTGAATCTCCAGGGCGTTGGCTTCGTTCTCTGTGCGCTGGGTCAGCTTGCTGCCTGTTGCCAGTGTGGTGTGCAAGGTGTCGGCACCATAACTCATGGCGGGAATGATCTGGCCAATACTGGCGCTGGCCTGGCTGAGCAAGCGCGTCAGGCTGTCGGGGTAACGTAATATCAGTAGTAAACCACTGTCGGCAGGAGGATTGGCACCCGTCAGTTGCAGTTCGGGCTGGGCCATGGGTTGGCGGAAAGCGTTGTAATAAATACCGCGCTGTTTCTCGGTATAAGCATCCATTTTGCTCGACATGGCATATCCTGAAAATAGGTTGGTGTTTGGCGACAGGGAAGATAAGCGTCAATCGGGCTGCTGTCGAGCCATCCGGCAAACTGACCGCACCGTCCGGCACATCACCGCGGATTTGTCCCGCGTTGCGGCGGCCTCTCCCTGTTAGAATGCTATTTTTTGTCGGCCATCAGGTAACGGATTGCATGCTCAAACTCTACCATTCCAACGATCTGGACGTTCTGAAAGGGATTTTGTTGTCACTGATGCAACAAAACCCACCGTCTCCTTTCGAGCGTGAAGCGATTCTGGTGCAAAGCCAGGGTATGGCACATTGGCTCAAATTGAACATTGCTGATGGTCTTGGTGTCTCGGCGCAGCTGGAGTTTCCGCTGCCGTTCAGTTTTGTTTGGCAGATATTTAATCGCTTGCGGCCGGATTTGCCGGAGCGCTCCCACTTCGACAAACAATTGATGATATGGAAACTGATGCGGTTGCTGCCGGGCCTGGTGGCCGGTGCCGGAGACGATCATCCATGCAAAGCGATTGCCCATTATCTTGATGACGATGAGGCTGGTATCAAATGTTATCAGCTGGCACAAACCATTGCCGATGTGTTCGATCAATACCTGGTGTATCGGCCAGACTGGTTGTTGGCCTGGGAAGCGGGTGAAGATCAGGTAGAAGGGGCGGATGTCAGCCGTCATCCATGGCAACCGCTGGTCTGGCGGGCGCTGGTGGCTGACTGTGAGCAACAGGGTCAGAGCCTGGCGCACCGGGCACGACTGATGGAGCAACTGGCAGATCTGGTACGGCGCTACCCTGAACGGCTGGCAGGCTTGCCCAAGCGGCTGTTTGTGTTTGGTATTGCGGCGTTACCCGGCAGTTATTGGCAAGTGCTGGATGCTATTTCGAGTGAAGTGGAGGTGCATTTTTTTCTGTTGAATCCGTGCCGGAACTTTTGGGGCGATATTGTTGATGACCGGCGGCGGTTGCGGATTTTGCAGCGCCAGCCGGAATCCGCTGCGTACCTGGATCGGGGTAATCCGCTATTGGCCAGCTGGGGCCAGCTGGGGCGTGATTTTCTGACCTTGGTACACGAGACCGAGCTGGCTCTGGATGTGGAGGCCTGGGTTGATCCGGATCAGCCATCAGACACGATGGACCTGCTGCATGCGCTGCAATACGACATTCTGGAATTGCAGGATCGGCAACAGGCGGCTTTTGGTGCCGATGCCCTGCAGCACAGCCGGTTTAAACAGGTTGTACAGGCGGATGACGATAGCCTCAAACTGGTGTCTGCTCACAGCCCGTTGCGCGAAGTACAACGGTTGCACGATCAGTTATTACACTGGTTTGCCCAGGACCCGGAACTGAATCCTCGTGATGTGGTGGTGATGGTACCGGATATCGATGCCTATGCTGCGTATATCGACGCCGTTTTCGCCAGTGTTGAGCAAACCGACAGCGGCCATAGCCTGAGAATCCCCTGGGCCATTGCGGATCAGTCGATGCTGATGGAAAACCCGCTGATTGAAACCTTCCTGTCGTTATTGGGGCTGGCAGACAGTCGCCTGACTATTACGGAAGTACAGGATTGGCTGGATGTGGCGGCTATTCGTACCCGCTTTGGTATTGCGCGTAGCGAGCTGGAAATCATCAAGGACTGGCTGGTACGCGCGAATATTCGCTGGGGGCTGGATGGTCAGCAACGTGGTCGCCTTGGCTTGCCGGTATTTGAGCAAAACAGCTGGCGTAAGGGGCTGCGGCAACTGTTGCTGGGATTGATGATTCCTGAGGTATTACCCGATAGTCAGTACACCCCGGGGTGGCAGGGAGACTGGCCGATTACGGCAGTGGAAGGTAACAGCGCTGAATTGCTCGGAAAGCTGTTGGGCTTTGTGGATGCGTTGGAATACTGGCAGCAGACATTGGGCGAATTACGCGATCCGGCCGACTGGCTGGTCAGCTTGCCAGTCATGCTGGAGAGCTTTTTTTGTACCGACTTCAATCGCGCTGATGGTGTCAGTCTGGCGGAACAACAACAGCAAGCAGGCTCGTTACAGCAGGTGCGTGATGCTCTGGTGCGCTGGCAGCAAGAGCTGGAACTGAGTGCTGTGGTCTGTCCTGCGGCAGCCGCCGGTACGGTGCCGGGAACACATGACGCTACGACCAGCCCCCTGATGTTGTCAGGACGGGTGGTACGGGCCTGGTTTAATGAGCAATTAGGGCAACAAGGTGGCTGGCAGCGCTTTTTGGCCGGGCCGGTGAATTTCTGTACCTTGATGCCGATGCGGTCGATTCCATTCAAAGTGGTGTGTTTGCTGGGCATGAACGATGTCGATTATCCGCGCCGGGTACCTCCGGTTGGATTTGACCTGTTGGCCTCCGGTCAGCGGCGGCTGGGGGATCGCTCCCGTCGGGATGATGATCGTTATCTGTTTCTGGAAGCCGTAACGTCAGCACAGCAGCACCTGTATATCAGCTATCGCGGTCACGGCGTACGGGAAAACAACGAGCAGCAACCGTCAGTACTGGTGAGCGAGCTGGTGGATTACGTCTGTGACAGCTTCTGCCTGCAGCAAGATCAGGACAAGCCCCATGCCCAAAGCCGCGAGGCCATGTATCAATGGTTGATTGAAACCATCCCCTTGCAGCCGTTCGGAGCCGGGGTTTATATGCCACTCGGTCATGACCGCTCAGCTCCAGCCGTTATAACCAACCGGATTACCAGCTATCACCCGTTATGGGCCAAAGTGGCAGGCAGTCATCATCCTGCCTTGTTACCGCAGGAGCGTGAGGCTGTTGGTGATTTTGTCAGCCGTGTACTGCCGTTGCCAGAGGAGCTGTTACCCCAACACTCGGGTGAGCGGGTAATCATAGAACTCGCCGATATGATCAAGGCGTTGCATAACAACGCCGACTTTTTTCTTAAACGGCGCTTGCGCGCCAATCTGACACCTTACTGGCAAGATCATCCGGCAGAAGAGCCGTTTGATCTGGATAGTCTGGAACGTTATCTCTATCGCAGTGACGAGCTGGACAGCTTGCTGGGCGACAATCCAGCGGCCAATCCCTTGGTCGATGAGCAGGGAAATGCTGCTCGCCAGCGCCGCCTCGAACGCATGCAGGCGCTGGGACAATTACCGGTGAACGCGCTTGGACAACTGACGGCGCAGAAATTACAGGCCTCGGTTCGACCGCTCACCGAGGCGGTGTGTTTGATTCGGGATACTGCCATCGCGACAAGTGCCGATAGCTGTGACGCAGAGGGAATCAGCCGCCAGGCATTGGTCGCGGCGGTTGAATTAAGTGGAGACAGTCTGGCCCGGGTGCTGAAGGAAACATTGGCTGATGACCGGGTAACCGCTGGTACTGCCTTGGCCTGGCAGCTTGAAGGCGAGCTGGGTCAGTGTGCCGGCTCGGTGTTGATTCGTTATCGGCCCGGGGCGATTCGTGGCAAGCATCTGCTGGCAGCCTGGCTGGAGCTGGTCCTGGCGCGGCAGGTTCATGGGGATGCCATTACACATGCCTTGGTGTTGGGTCTGGATAGCAAGCAACAGGTTGTGCAACACCGGTTAGATGCCCCTGCGCTGCAACAGGCCAACGATATTCTGACGGCTTGCGTGGCGTTTTATTTACAGGGCTGGTGTCAGCCTCAACCATTACTGCCGGATTTGCTTTGGCAGTTGCTGCAGGTGGAAGAAGAGGCCCGGGATGACGTTGTGGCCAAGGCAACGGCGCAAGAGTTTGGTGAACTGGCAGCGGTGTCGATTGTGCGGTGTTTTCCCCAGCTGGCGGAACAGTTGGAACAGCCGGAACAACGAACCGCCTGGCTAAAGCAATTTGACTGGTTGATGAAGCCGTTGTGTGCTCATCACAGCATGGCGGAGGAAGGGTCATGACTAACCATCGTTCGATAACCACGGATGCCCCCGGTGCAGCGGCGACGTCTGCCGTAGCCGCCGCTGGTGAGCATGGGCAGGCCGGGGTCAACCCTCTGGATATATCGACCTTTCCGCTGTTGGGGCAATCACTGATCGAAGCCAGCGCAGGGACGGGGAAAACCTACACCATTGCCAGTCTTTACAGTCGTTTGCTGATTGGCCATCACACCGGTCTGGGGCAACTGAGTTGCGATCAGGTGCTGGTGGTGACCTTTACCAACGCTGCCACTGAAGAGCTACGAGGCCGTATCCGGGAGCGTATCCGTAACAACTTTGAGGATGTGGTGCGCTTGCGGGGTGGACAGCCAGTCGATGATGCGTTGTTTGGGCAATGGTTGGCACAACTGGCGTTGGACGATGAAGGGTTACAAAGGCTGGCAACCTGGCTGCAGGCGAATCTGGCGCGTATGGATGATGCCAGTATTTTTACCATTCACGGTTTTTGCCAGCGCATGCTGAAACAATTCGCCTTTGATACCGGCGTGATGTTCAGTGCCGAGCTGGTGCTGGATGCCGACCAGTATTTACGCCAGGCCTGCGAGGATGTCTGGCGTCGTGGCCTGTACCACCAGCAGATTCTGGCGGTCGAATGGCTGTCGGCGGTGTTCCCAACCCCGGCGGATTTGATGAGTACGGTACGGCACTGGTTTGCCCGGCCGGACGCCCGTTTTATTCCATCACCAACACCGGGGCAAGTGTTGTTGCCAGAAGACTGGCAGGATGCCAGTCGCTGCTTTGAGCAGGTCGGCGCGCTTTGGCAGCAGCTGGGTGATCAGCACATTCTGGAGCTGTTGCAATCGGGTGACTTGAATGGCAACTCATACCGCAAAGGTTCGGTGCCGGGCTGGATACGGAGTATCAGCCAATATTTCAGCGGTCACTTCTCGTTTAACGTGCCGGACAAGCTGGGTCACTTTGGTACTGAGATGTTGCGTGCCAAAACCAAAAAGAAAGGCACCACACCAGAACACCCGTTGTTTGATCAGATCCAGCAGCTGCTGGATACATTGCAGCCGTACCTGACGCAGCTTGATCAGTTGCGATCAGTCTTGCCGGTGGTCTGGTTCGAGGAGGTCAAGGCCCGTTATATCACGCTGCTGGAGCAGGCCGGTGCGATGTCGCCGGATGATCTGTTGCGGTTACTGGATGTGGCGCTGCAGGGGCCAATGGGACAGGCGTTAGCGGAACAGATACGCAGCCTTTATCCTGTCGCCCTGATTGATGAGTTTCAGGATACCGATCCATTGCAGTATCGGATCTTTGCCACGATTTATCCGGCAGAGTCGGACAGCGCAGAGGAATCCCAGGAGTATAAAGCCCCTGTCAGCGGTAATGACAGGGCCGCGAGCAGCGGATCGACGCGCTGGGGTCTGACAGCGATCGGAGACCCCAAGCAGGCGATTTATGCCTTTCGGGGAGCGGATATTTTTACCTATATCGGAGCCCGGCGGGCGATGAAGCCAGAGCGTATTTTTACCCTGGATACCAACTGGCGCAGCCACAGCGATCTGGTGGCCGATGTGAATGATCTGTTTGCACAGCATCCGGCCCCGTTTGTATTTGATGAGGATATTCCGTTTCATCCCGTCAAGGCCGCTGGTAAGGCGGATGATCGACCGTTGCGATTGATGTTGTCTGGCGCGGCTCAATCGCAGGCTCCCTTACAGATCTGGCTGGATGAGGTGGAAGAAAACCGTGATCAGGGGGTTTGGCGTTGTGCGCAGCAATGCGCCAGCAGTATCCGGGCGTTATTAACCGGGACGGGCCAGATTGGTGATCAGCCGGTGCTGGCTCGGGATATGGCGGTGCTGGTACGCAGCCACAAGCAGGCCCAGATCATGAAAAAAGCCTTGTCGCGGGTGGGCGTTGGTGCCGTGTTCCTGTCTCGGGATTCCGTCTTTCGCAGCCTGGAAGCCAGCGAGTTGCTGACCTGGCTGGCAGCCATTGCCGAACCGGCTAACGAGCGGGCAGTGCGTAATGCCTTGGCGACTTCGTTACAGGGCTTCAGCAGTGAGCAGCTGCATCAGCTATTGATCGAAGAAGCTGCCTGGGAGCAGCAGCTGGCGCAGATTCAGGGCTACCACGACTGTTGGTTACGACGCGGGATTATGGCCAGTCTGATGCGCTGGCTGAATGATAACGACCGGGCCGTGCGGTTGCGGCAGTTAGCGGATGGCGAACGTATTTTGACCAATCTGCTGCATCTGGGTGAATTGCTGCAGCAGGCCAGTCGTCGCTTGCGGGGCCACCAGGCTTTATTACGCTGGTTTACCGAGCAGGTGCTGGACGCATCAGGCAGTGGTGACGAAGCCCAGTTACGGTTGGAAACCGACGACAACCTGGTATCGATTGTCACCATTCACAAATCCAAAGGGCTGGAGTATCCGCTGGTTTTTCTGCCTTTTCTCTGGAGTGACAGCTATACCCTGCGACCACAAGCCCGCTCGGTACAGTATTTTGATGAGGCACAAGGGGTTGTGGTGAATCTGGCACCGGATAAAGAGGCCAGAGCAATGGCTACCCGTGACAGTAAAGCGGAAATGATGCGGTTGTTGTACGTGGCGCTGACGCGGCCGGTGCAAGGCTGCTTTATTTGGTTATCGGCGGCGATGAGCCGGAAAACCAGAGTACTGGACACCTCCGCCCTGGGGGAGTTGCTGCAAACGACAGGAGTCTCGCTTGACGCGCTTTGCCATTCATCCGGGGAGGCAGTCCGGATCAGCCCCTGGCCTCATTGGCCTGACGGTGATCGCCCCTTGATCCCGGTTACGGAGCAATTGCCCGTGGCGATGGATTTTTCCCGGCCTCTGTATCAGCGTTGGCGTGTCAGCAGCTTTACCGCGTTGAGTTATCACGCAGACGGAGGCAGGCATGACGGTGTGGGTTTGCTGGCCGATGTTGGAAATTTGCGCCTTGATGAAACCGATCATGGCAGCAGTCACGGAGAATCTGGCAGTCACTTGGGGCTGACGGCTGAGGACACGAACGGCTCAACAGGGCAGCTGACCGCTGAGTGTCGGGATAACCCGTTTATTACCTCGGCAGCCATCTCTTTTCCACGAGGACCCCAGGCGGGTACCTGTTTGCACCGTGTGCTGGAACGGTGGGATTTTCATTCTCGTGAATCCTTGATCGAGACCATTCTGCCTACGGAGCTGGGGCATTTTGGCTTGTTACAGCAAGACGTTGATTTACCGGCCCTGGCTGACTGGCTGATGGGCGTGGTGCAGACACCCTTGGACAGCGAGAGCGGTTTGTCACTGGCAGCGCTGGAGACGGATCAACGCCTGGATGAAATGGAATTCTGTTTGCCGATCGGTGAGTTGCGCTCGGGGTCGTTGAACCGTTTGTTGATTGAATCCGGCCAGGACGCTGAAGGTATCCGGCGACCACAACTGGAGTTCAGTGCGGTGACAGGGTATCTGAAAGGGTTTATCGATTTGGTGTTCTGTTATCAGGGGCGTTATTACTTGGCGGATTACAAGTCGAATTATCTGGGAGATCAGCGGCAGGATTACACTGGTGTGGCACTGCAGCAAAGTATGGTCGAGCATCATTATGATTTGCAGGCCTGGATTTATATCCTGGCACTGGACCAGTTTTTACGTCAGCGGTTACCAGACTACAGTCCGCAGCAGCATCTGGGGGGAGTGTATTACCTGTTTCTGCGTGGCATGGGGGACGCTGACTCCGCGGCTGTGGCGGCCTCCGGGCCATGGCCGGGCGTGTATCTCCAGACCATCGATTTGGCACAGTTGCAGCACTGGCAACAACGCTTGCTGCGGCCAGCAGGTTCTGGGTTCGGGATTGGTGCTGATGCTGGTGTTGATGCTGGTGTTGATGTTGAGCCCGATGCTGGAGCAACAGATAACACTCTGCCCCGGCATCAGCCGGAATCCGCGTCGGCCAGGCAGCCAAACACAGGTACTGCGAGACAGGGAGAACTGGATTTATGAGTACGGTGATGTATGAAGCGCCAGCTGGGCATCAACCTTGGCTGGCACCGCTGCCAGTGTTGACCGTGGCCACGCCGTTGTCCCCCTTGCTGGATCGGCTTGTCCGTACCGAGCGGTTGCGGGAAATTGATCACCAGCTCAGTCGACAGCTGTTGGCCTACGAAGGTGAGTGTGTACCTGTACAGGCCCAGGCCTTGTATCTGGCCTCGGCGTTGGTTTCGATTGTATTGGGTCGGGGGCAGGTGTGTTTGCCGTTACATTACGCGCCGCTGCCCGAGTTGGCTGCCAATTGGCCTGCTGCTGCCCAGTGGCATGACTGGCTGCGCGGTTGTTCGGGGTGCTGGTGGTCCTGTTATGGCGATGACAGCGATGCCGACGGTGACTATCAAGGGCAACCCCTGGTGCTGGAGCAGCGCTGGGTAGACGGACAACCGGTGTTACGTTTGTATCTGGCGCGCTACTTTTTTTATCAGCGCGGACTGGAGCAGCAAATCAGGGAGCGACTGGCGTTGTCGGAGACGACAACATTACAACCGGATGTATTACGGCCAGCACTGGCGACGCTGTTTTCGCCCCGCCATGATGGGCAGAACGATTGGCAGGCGATCGCGGCAACCACTGCCTGTTTGCAGCATTTCAGTGTTATTACTGGTGGGCCGGGTACCGGTAAAACCACCACCGTCACTCGCTTGCTCAGTGCCTTGCTGACCACACAGCCTCATTTGCGTATTGCTTTGGCAGCGCCGACCGGCAAGGCCGCCGCCCGCATGACCGAGTCTATTCGGGGGGCCAAGTCGCAAGGTGGTATCGCGATGGCGGAATGGATTCCGGATATCAGCTTTACCCTGCATCGTCTGCTTGGCTGGCATCCGGGGGGCTTTCGTTATGGGCCTGAGCGGCATTTACCTTACGACTGTGTGGTGGTGGATGAGTCGTCCATGATTGATCTGGCGATGATGTATCAGTTGATCAGTGCTTTGGCACCAATGGCCCGATTGATCTTGTTGGGTGATAAGGATCAGTTGGCATCGGTTGAAGCCGGGAGTGTACTGGCTGACCTGTGTGATGCCGGAGTGGAGCATTGGCCGGAGGTGTCTTTCGGCCAGCAAGTCGCCGCCTTGTGCGGCTATAACCCGGCGGCGGGCGGCCCGGGTGTGACGGCCTCTGCCAGCGGAGAGGCGACGAATGGCATGGTGAATGCCGTGGTGTCGTTAAAAGTGTCCCATCGCTTTGATGCCAACAGTGGTATTGGCCAGCTGGCTGCTGCGACCAACCGGGGGGATGTGGCAGCCGCGTTGGCAGTGTTTCCCCGCTACGCGGATATTGATCTGTTGTTGCATGACTCCGAGGATTTGCCTGCGGCGGCGCCTGCATATCAGGGAATAGAGACCGCGCCCGGACAAGCATCATGGCAGCAGGTGCTGGTGGATGGTTATCGCAGCTATTGTGACGCGGTGGCATCGGCAGACAGCGTGCACATGTTGGCAGCGCTGAATGATTTCCAGGTACTGGTCGCCACTCGACAGGGGCCGTTCGGAGTGGAAAGCATGAACCTTCGTATTGAAGAATTGTTGACCCGTGCCGGACTTCTTCGGCGTAGTGCCGATAGCC
This sequence comes from Oceanobacter sp. 1_MG-2023, assembly GCF_030689025.1. Classification (GTDB taxonomy): domain Bacteria; phylum Pseudomonadota; class Gammaproteobacteria; order Pseudomonadales; family Oceanobacteraceae; genus Oceanobacter. Next base: position 53,759 of record NZ_JAUYWA010000016.1, on the reverse strand, counting down.
TGTGGTATTCTGGCAGGCCGGTTATGGTTACCCGTAACGATTATGATCTCGGTCTGTTTAATGGCGATATTGGCGTTACTGTGACGGATGCCGCCGGTGCACTCCGGGTCGCCTTCCAAACCGCCGATGGTGGGGTACGATATTTATTACCCAGTCGTTTGCCCAGTCATGAAACTTCTTTTGCCATGACAGTCCATAAAAGCCAGGGTTCGGAGTTTGTCGCGGTGCAATTACTGTTGCCGCCCCTCTGGCAACCTGTCATTACGCGAGAGCTGGTGTATACCGCGATTACCCGGGCACGTGAGCGTTTTGTTTTATTGACGAGTCATGGCTGCTGGCGGCAGGGATTGGCCAGCCGGGTGGAGCGAGCCAGCGGCTTGCGTGATGCCCTGTGGAGTTGACGGTCAGCGCGATCTTGGGTTGTTCAATTAATTCAGGAGGCGTAATCGGGCTGCAATAGGGCTAGGGCTAGGGCTAATGGAATGGCCAGTTTTTTTCAGTGGCTGAATCGTCAGCCGGTGTGTATCAACGATGGCAATTTTTTAGCAATAGCAGGAGGCAGCATGGCTGCGCGCAAGTCACCCAAAGACCAACCTTCATCACCTGCCGCGCCATCGCGAGGCTGGCTGTTCTGGGTCGGGCGTTCGCTCTTGCTGTTACTGGTGTTGTTGATCTTGCTGGTACCCGTCATTCGTTTTGCCGGGCCTGGACTGGCAATTTCCTGGTTACAACAATGGTATGCCGAGCAGGGTGAAGGTTATCAGCTGACGTTGAATGATTGGCAGCTGGCCCTGATTCGTGGCGAGCTGACGCTGACCGGAGTGACGTTGCAGCATCCGGGAGCCGGTGATGGGGAAACCCGTATAGATCAAGTCGCGCTGGATATTGATACCGGTCAGGTGCAAAACAAACTGATCGAGATTACCCGTTTGCAGCTCGATGGCTTGCGATTGGCGGCAACCCGTCAGGGAGATCAGCTGCTGGTTGCTGGATTATCCTTGCCTCTGACAACCTCCGGGGCGGCACCTGCCGAAGTACAGCCAACTGACAGTGAAGCCACCCCCTGGGCAGTTCGGCTGGAGCATATCAGCCTGAATGACTGGCAGCTGGGCTGGCAGCAGGATGGCTTGCAGACCCAACTGGGCATCCGTTCTGTTGATGTTCGTGGGTTCGACAGCCGTCACGATGACGATATCGAGTTAACCTTGGCCTTGTCGCTCAATACTTTATCGGCCAACCAACAATTCTTGCACAGCCTGTCGCCAGAACTGGATCTGCCCACGATGATTCCGGGCCTGGCGGCGGATACACCACAAACCCTGACGCTGGATCAGCCTGTTGTACTCTCATGGCAAGGCCGCCTGACCCACTGGCATACCCAGCCAGGGGTGCGGGGTGACCTGGTGATTGAACCCTTATCGCTGACGCTACTGGATGCGACCCGGGTTGGTTTTGAGCGCCTGACACTGCAGGAAATCGTTGCGAATGCCGAACACCAACAGTTGGGGTTATTCCAGCTGGATGGTGTGCAGGTGCAGGAGCGAGTGGCAGACAGTACTGAGCCGGGCAGTAGCGAGATGGACAGTAGCGAGATGGACAGTAGCGAGATGGACAGTAGCGAGCCGGATGAAAAGGCAGCTGCGGCGGTGACCTTGTTTTCCCTTGATCGTTATCAGGCGACTCAATTGGCTTTTGATGGGATTACCCTGTCGGCAGGGCAACAGCTGATCGACGGAATATGGCTGGATGGCCGTTATAACGATGGCCGTCTCGCGGGTTTGCCACTGCAGCTGTCTGATGCTGATACTGCGGCGAGCAATGATGATCCTGTCGACGAGGCAGCACCGGACGCTGTGTCGGCAGCAGAAGCTCCCGCTACAAGTGTCCAGCCACACAGTGCCAGTCCGAGCCAGAGCAGCCGTCAGTTTGAAGTGCTGTTGGCTGGTATTACGGTCAGTAATGTGGATTTGCGTTGGCAGCAACCTGGTATCCAGACCCGGATAACGGCCGATAATATGACGGTAGGTCTGATCAACAGTGCTGAAAACCTGCCTGTCGAGTTGGCCGGGGCATTACAGATAGCGGCGTTACGTCTGACTCAGCCGCAGGCCGTGACACTGAACCAACCATTGGTTGTCAGCTGGCAGGGGTCAATCAACGACTGGCGGCGTGATCCGGAATTGACCGGTGACCTGACGTTGAAACACCTTGATGTGATTGCCGGGCATCAGCCTCCCGTGGCGTTGGAGCAACTGTACCTGAAAGGCATCCGTGCGGATCGTGCTACGCAATCGTTGCAACAGCTGGTGATGAATGGATTGGTGGTACAGCTGCCTGACAGTGCCAATGCCATTGCCAAAAAACAGGGCGTTTTATTCAGCCTGGGGCGGTATGAGATACCGTCGATTCTATTTGACGGGCAGACGTTGAGTACCGGCGTACATCGCTTTGCCGATCTGCGGGCCAACCTGACCCGACTGGAAAACGGGTTGATCGCCGGGGTGCCATCAACAGAATCGGTGGCATCCAAAGCCGGTGGCGCAATGGACGCCGAGCTGTCTGACAGTGGCTCGGCAGCAGCGGCCGAGGAGGCCGGACTGATTGTTCATATTGACGGTATCACCATGGCAGATTCAAGCACGGGAGCGACCGCCGCCAGCCAGATCCAATGGTACGACCTGGCGGTGGCACCAGCTCACAAAAGTATACTGACGCTGACGGCTGTCAGTGTTGGCGAGCTGGATTCTGCCGCCTTGCTGAATGAAACGGGTAAGCCAGTACCGGTCTCGATAGCCGCCAGTCTGGATGACTACAATACGATTGAATTTACAGCAAAGGCCGGATTGCGACAAAGTTTGCCGGAAGGTTCCTTTACACTCAAGGTGCGGCAGTTGAACTTGCCTCCTTTCAGTCCGTACGTGGTACAGGCGATGGGATATAACGTTCAGAAAGGCATGATGAAACTGGACAGCAATATCAATATCGTTAATGGCCAAATGCAGGGCAAGGCGCTGCTGGTATTGCAAAACAGCCGTTTTGAACCAGAAGACCAGGATACGATTGATCGGGTCAGCAAACAGATAGCCATGCCGGTAGAAACGGCGCTGTCAGTATTAAAGGACGATAATAATAACCTGAGAATAGATGTACCGCTGTCGGGAGCTGTCAATGACCCCGATATTGGTATTCAGGATATTATTCAACAAGTCACTAAAAAAGCAGTACGCACGGCTACTTTATTTTATTTGAAGCAGGCATTTCAGCCGTATGGTGCACTGATCAGCATTGCTTCTCTGGCTGGTGATCAGCTGTTTGCTATCCGGCTTGAACCATTGACCTTTACTGAGCAAAACAGTGTTCTCAGTTCGGAACATCAGGCCTATCTCGATAAGGTAGCGACAACCATGACGAGCAAGACAGAACTGGAATTGCAGGTTTGTCCGGTGGTCAGTGAGGCAGAAGCCAAGACTCTGGGAGAAGACTGGCCAGTACTGGCGGATGCCAGAGGAAATGCGGTCAAGGCGTATTTGTCCCAGCGCCAGGACGATAAAAAACAGTTGTTGGGAGAACGAGTGTCTGTTTGTTCTCCTGCGCGAGGGGATTTGCCCGAGGTTGCGTTGGGATTCTGATCGCAGCCAGACAAAACTTGACAGTTTAAATCGTGCAGAAGAAGCAAAACGCATATTTTGCTCTCGACACCCTGAAGCAAGCGGATTACTTTATTCGTTCTTGTTAATAGTGAGATTAATATCAAGTTCTGATTGTCGGTCAGTGATATTATAAACGCTTCTATGAAGCACCACAGGAAGGCGCAATAATATTGCACCAAGTTGGATCCAGAAGAGGTTGCTAATGTACTCTGAAACTGATTCCCGTTCCCCAAAGGCTGCTCAGATTAGCGACACGCTGAAGCAGTTTATTAACCAGTCATCATCTCGTGGGTCAGCCAAGGCAGCTGCCGTTATGACCCGAGAAGGCATGATGATGGGTGCCGCCCTCGATAAGGATACCAATGAGGATATTTTTGCCGCAATGAATGCATCGCTGTTGATGCTGGCTCAGAAGGCAACGGACGAAATGAGTATTGGAGACTTCCGCCAAATGGTGGTTCTGGGAAGTGCAGGCATTATGCATCTGACCGAACTGGGTGATGGCGTAGTACTGGCAGTAGCGACCGGCGCAGGTTCTAACCTGGGTCGTGTGATGCTGGATACGCGGCAGATTTCTGTGCGCTTGCGTAGCTGCCTGGATAGTCCCACTTCGGTTCAATATGCATCCTAGGCAGTATGGAGATCATTTATGAGTGCAGTGATAGAACAACGGGCGCAACCAGCCGACCTGGAAGAAAGTGTTTACCGGCTGGTAAAGAAAGCAGTGCAGTTTGGAAAGAACGTTCAGATCCTTTTCCATACTGATGACTACCTGTGCTCTACTGATCGCTATCTGGTTATTTTGGGTGAGTCAGGTAAATTCCTGATTCATAACATCGAGTTTGATGAAGTGCTAACGGCTTCACAGGATGATTACCGTGCGCGTGGTTTGAAATCCGTGGCACTCACCACTCAGGTGGAAGAGAACGGTCGTGATATCCGTGAATTCTATTGGCAGGCGGCGTTTCAGGCGTCGGGTGGTCGATTGCTGGATGGTTGCCGTGAGGACGATGTGATTCAACTGCGTCAGTGGCCGAACTTCACCCGTTTGTATACCAGTCCGAATATCTACCGGATTTCATCCTTGCTCAGTGCACGTCCTACCACTCTGGATGTGGCTGCCAAGCTATTGTCGGTATCCAAGGAAGAGCTGTATCAGTTTTATAGCGCGGCACTGTATAGCGGTTACGCTGAAGTACTGAATCGCGCTGTAGTGTCTGAAATTGAGCTCAAGCCACATCCTTATGTCAGGATCGTAAAAATGCTGCTGGGCCGCTTTGGTGGCCATCCAGCCTGATTTCTGTCTGACGGCCAAGCCAGAAAAACAGAGAATGACACATAAAAAAACCGGTTCTGGTGACAGAACCGGTTTTTTTATGTGTGTCGATCACAGGGTCATCAACAGCAGTAACAGAAGCAAAACTTCCGGTTATCCGCTCAAGTGAGCTGATAACCGGAGTCATGATCATTTGTCGACTGTTATTCCTGGATCGGCTTGACGACGTACAGCAAGTCACCCTGATTCACCTGTTGGCCATCGGAGTTCATGATACGGGTAACCTTGAACTTCTGATTGGCCGGGTACAGGTCAGCGCCAGCGCGGTTGAACTGTTTCAGGCTCAGAGGGGTAAACATTTTCATGGCTTCCATCAGGCAGAGCGTGTGCTCAACGTCGATGATATCGCCTTCCTTGACGAAGGCCGGTTCGCTGGGCGAAGACGAGCCATAGAAGATGCTGGTGGTGGGCGACAGTACTTTCAGTTCATCCGAGCCTTCGATCTTCAGGGCAGAGGCGTCGACGGCATTGGCTGAGAGGTCCGCTTCTTTGTCCACGTCGGCGATCAGTTCATCCAGATCGATGCGATCGAGGAATTTCGGCAGATAACCGGTATCGTAAATCCCATTGCGGAATACCTCATCATCCAGAACGCGTTTGGCCGTCGGGATGTTGGTGCATACGCCAGTGATCTTGACGCGATCCAGGTATTCACGCAGCTTGGCAATGGTGTCGTCCCGGTCTTCGCCATAACAGATAATCTGCACGATCATGCTGTCGTAGAAGGGGGATACCTGTTTGCCAGCAGCTGCCATGGAAATCAGGTCGATATAATCTTCCTTAGGCAAGACGCATTGCTGAATGGTGCCCGGGGTTGGAACGAACTGCAGCTCTTCACCCTTGAATACCGGTTTCTCAGCATTGATACGTACTTCAATGGCATAACCTTTGGAGACCGGTTTCAGGTCAGCAATGGATTCACCTTCAGCGATCTTGAACTGAGTGGAAACAATGTCGATGCCAGATACCCATTCGGTCACGGGATGCTCAACCTGCAAGCGGGTGTTCATTTCCATGAAGTAAATGGTGTCGGCGTCGAGGTCGAAAATAAATTCAACCGTACCGGCACCGACATAATCGACAGCATCGGCCAGCTTGGCAGCAAAGTCGTAAGCAGCTTGTTCCAGTTCGCGCGGTAACATGGTGGAGCCAGATTCTTCAAAAATCTTCTGGTTGTTCCGTTGTACCGAGCAGTCACGCAGACCGAGAATCTTGGTATTGCCATGCATGTCGCGCAGCACCTGGATTTCGATATGGCGCAGGGAGGTGACAAATTTTTCCAGATACACGTCGCCGTTACCAAAAGCGGCTTTGGCTTCAGTAGAAATCTGGTGGAACAGGGTATGCATCTTGTCGGCTGAATGAACAACCTGAATACCTTTACCACCACCGCCGTGTACGGCTTTTAACAGCACCGGATAACCAATTTCATCTGCTACCGCTGCCGCATTGGCTGAGCTGGTCAGAATGCCATGAGATCCAGGTACTACAGGTACCTGTACCCGCATGGCGGTATTGATGGCGTTGGATTTGTTACCCATGGTTTCCATTGAGGAAACGGCCGGGCCAACAAAGTTGATGTCGTGGTTACCACACAGGGCAGCAAACTGGCTGCTCTCTGAAAGGAAGCCGATCCCTGGGTGCAACGCCGTCACATTTTCGTGGTGCGCTACCCGCAGTACGGATTTGGCGTTCAGATAGGATTCGTCCGGGGTGTTACCACCGATACACACAACGCGATCTTCAGGCCCCAGCATATCGACCGGTACTGATTCCATATCCGGGTCAGACTGTACCAGAACGACCTTGATATCATTTTCCTGTGCCTTGCGGATCAGTTTGACTGCGGTACAGCCACGGGCATGAATCAGGACTTTATCGATTTTGCCAAATTTCTTGGTGGCGGTAGAGCCTTTGCCGGTGTCAGGTGTCAGGCGTTCGGCACTGACATAACCCTGTAATACACGCTCCAGTACATCATTAACAGAGTGACGAGCCACTGGCATATCCGGATCAATGGCCCGGAGCTGGTCATCCAGGGTGTCAAAGAACGGGTGACGTACCAGACCGTCCATGGATTGGGGTGACACGGACAGGTAGTTGGACAGGGTGCAGGTGCTTGGCAAGTAAGAGGGCACAACAATCTGGCCAGCAAATGGCATATTGGTGCCGGAGAAGTAATACGTTTGCGCCAATGGATGGGTGACAAAGCTGGCTTGTGCTCCACCGGTACAGTCGCCAAAGCCGAACACCACCAGTGGTAATTCGTTGTCACGAACAAAGCGGGTAATTCGATCGTTGGTCACTGCCATGGAGAACAGTGCTGCAGCGCCTTCCTTGGTTTGCATGCCACCGGAGGAGACAAAGCAGACGATGGGCAAATGCAGCTTGGCGCATTCGACCATCAGTTTGCAGAATTTCTCGGCCGCCGCCATATCAAAGGCACCGGCCTGGAAGTCCAGGTTGGATACCAGAGCGCCCACTTGCTGTTCGCGCTCGCCAATATGAATGGTGCCAATACCGGTAATCACACCGCAAGGTTGGATATCTTTTTTCAGCGCTGTTTCGATTGAGCTGCGGAAACCCGGGAATGATGTCGGGTCGGCGGACATCAGGCTGCTGTTGAGCTCCTGGAAGTCGCTGAAAAAGCGCTCGATCAATGCGTTGGGCGAGGTTTTTTTCTGACGTTTGGTATCGTCCAGAACCTGCTGGATCAGCAAGTCATGGTAGGCCATGGTCAAGCGGTTCCAGAAGTCTTTACGACGACCAATGGAAACCGGGTTGATACGGCCACTGTAGGCTTTGCCTTCCTGGTCTGTTGCGTGGTACTCGGGCAACAGTTTCTCGAAGATAAAGGTAATGACTACAAACAAGGTGTCAGACAGGCGCGGGAAGGCCAGTTTTTTCCACTCTTCGACGGACTTGAGGAAGGGACCGCGTTGGCTGCTCTTGATAAAGTAGCTCAGCCAGTGGGTAAAGGATTCCCGTTCCTGTTCGGTATAGGTGTCTCCGACCGTGGCTTCGGCCAGGGATTTTTCCAGCAGGGCCTTGAGCGATTCCAGTGACAGGGCACGGGCTTCGTTGGCTTCCTTGGCAACGTTCACCAGGTTGTTGATGAAGTTGTCATACAGTTGACCAAACACCAGCATGTTCTTGCAGACTTGTGTGAACTCGTAACGCAGTTCGTCATGCAAGATGGCATCCAGAATGGTGATATCAGGATGTTGTGGGTTCTGGATGTTTTCCTGGCGAAACTGGATGTAAGGCGCCAGAGATTCTTCCAGAATGCGGCGGTTGGCTTCTACCCGAGCGCTGCTTATGTCATTGGCAAGGGCATCGGTCCGGCTGGAAAGCTTTAACTCGGTGCGCACGCTTTCCGGGATCAAGACACCCTGCAGGATAATATTCAGGGCAGAGGCAATGGATTGCTTCAGGGCACCTTTGGATTTTTCCTTTTTCAGGCCTTCGGTCAGTTCCTGATGCACATCGTGCGGTAACTGTTCGCGAATATAGCTTGCCAGCGGGTGGGGATTGTTCTCGATAAAATGTGCAACGGCCTGAGTGTCGAGAACGTCATCAGCACGGATCAGGAAGCGGCTTTGTTTGTAATCCTCGAGGTAATCCAGCAGCCCCTGGAAGTTGACCGGGGCATCGGATTTCCAGCGATTGAACAGGTACAGGCCAAGCTTGAAGCACAGTTCCTGCTTGGATTTCAGGTAATTGTTTTTCGGCTCACCGAGGAACAGACGGACAATCGTCGAGCGGCTCTCGTCACGATCTTCGTATTTGCTCCAGAAGGATTTCCAGCTTTTATGCAGGGCATCGTCATAGACGATTTTTTCCGGTGCCTGTAGCCAGTTCTGGAATTTGCGTTTGGCTTCTGCAGCTTGACGCTGTTGCAGTTGGCCTTCGGGAATCTCTTTTTCTGCCAGACGGCCGTAGTTTTCAACGGTGCTGGAGTGAATGCGGCGGCGCAAGGTCAGGTAACGGGTGTAGCGATACGTCAGACCAAACACGTTGATGTGTTCGGTTGGTGTTTCGGCAAGAAAGAAGTTGGCGTCTTTTTGCAGTTTTTGCAGGTTGTCGGATGGCGTCAGGAAGCGGTCTACCGACTGCTTGTAATGATCCATCATATACGGGTGATTTTTGGCAAATTCAGCCGCATTGCTTTCGATCGATTGAACGCCGGTCACAATGGCCTGGTGCAGGTTAAAACGTTTTTCGTCTGCATCGGACGGGGCGTAGTCAATAATGCCATCAATAATGCCGGCTTTGCGCAACTCATAGCCGGAGACACCGACGTATTTGGCGCACTCTTGCCAGGACAGGTTGTACTTGCGAGCAATGCTGGCCAGACCCTGAGGCTGAATGGTGTTAAAAATACCATCACGGATGGTCAGCAAAATGTTGGTGGTTGCCAATGGAATGGCACCACCAGAATAACCGGCCCCCCAGATAATGCCTAATGTGGGCACATCCTTGTTGGCCATTTCGGTGATCAGGTGAGAGATGCTGTGAGCCTGGTTGCCAGCGTTGGCTTGTTCTCCGGCATCGGCTCCCGGGGTGTCAATAAAAGTGACAATCGGCATGGCGCGCTGGGCATAGGAGCGTGCCAGCTGGGCGGCCCGGTTGTGATGGGACGGTCCCCAGGAACCATTGCTGTGTTCACGGTTTTGACAGATAAAACCGACGCGGCGAATTTTGCCGTTAAAGTCCATATCGGCTTCTGTGGCGTACAATGGACCGTCGTCTACTTCAGTAATAACACGCAGAATCAGATGACCAACCACTGATTTGGCACCGGGGCGCTGGTTGCTTTCGCTGGGAGTAACAACCTGCTCGATATATTCATCGATGTTCAGTGTACTCAGGCGAGCCAGCTCGGTTTTGCAATGCTTTGGATCGACCAGCCCTTTGACGCTATGGTCAACGGCGTTGTCCTCATATTCAGGGAAGAGAGAGGAATCTGCCGCAAGTTGTTCAGCGATTTGAAACAGCTGGTCTATTTCTTTAGGTTTGTTTTGTTCAGACATGGTTGATCAATTCCGTAATATGCCGATCATCGGGCTGAGCTGGCAGGGTACTTACCAGACCAAACAAGCCCGAAACTACGGTCGGACATAGTTCGAGCGCAGAGACGGGCTGTTAAATGCGAATACGGGAGCAACTGCGCTGGTGCCTTGCTCCCAGATCAGGCTCAGAGAGCCTTGAATATCAACGCCGCGTTGGTGCCGCCAAAACCAAAACTGTTGGACATCACAGTTTTTAATTCGGCGTCACGGTTGTCGCGAACGATCGGATAATCACTGGCCCCTTCATCGAGTTCAGAGATATTGGCACTGCCAGTGATAAATCCGTGTTTCATCATCAAGATAGAATAAATAGCTTCTTGTGCGCCAGCAGCACCCAGAGAGTGGCCAGTCAGGGATTTGGTGGAGCTGATAGGAGGAACCTGGCCATCAAAGGCCAGACCAACGGCTTTCAGTTCAGTGATATCACCTGCCGGTGTGCTGGTGCCGTGGGTGTTCAGGTAATCGATGGTTGGGTTGCCAGCCATTTGCAGGGCATCTTTCATGCAACGAACAGCGCCTTCACCGGATGGGGCGACCATATCGGCACCATCGGATGTAGCGGAGTAGCCAATCAGTTCAGCGTAGATTGTTGCACCACGAGCAACGGCATGCTCGTACTCTTCCAGAACGACCATGGCACCACCACCGGCGATAACAAAACCGTCACGGGTGCTGTCATAGGCACGGGAAGCGCTTTCCGGTGTGTCGTTGTACTTGCTCGACAACGCACCCATGGCATCAAACTGCATGGAGAGCGACCAATGCTCCTCTTCACCACCACCGGCAAAAACGATGTCCTGTTTGCCCCATTGAATCAGTTCCATACCGTGACCAATACAATGTGAACTGGTGGCACAGGCCGACGTCATGGAGTAATTCACGCCCTTGATGCTGAATGGCGTGGCCAGGTTAGCCGATACTGTAGAGCCCATGGTGCGGGTGACGCGGTAAGGGCCAACCTTACGGATACCCTTGGTGCGCAGGATATCGACAGACTCAACTGTATCGCTGGTGGATGCACCGCCGGAACCGGCAACCAGGCCGGTGCGGGGATTGCTCACCATCTCTTCACTCAGGCCCGCATCTTCAATGGCTTCTTTCAGTGAAAGATAGGAATAAGCCGCAGAATCACCCATAAAACGGAAGAGTTTACGGTCGATGTGTTCCGAGAGGTTGATTTGGGGGCGGCCGGCAACATGGCTGCGCATCCCCTGCTCAGCATATTCCGGAATAAAACGGATGCCGGAGCGCTGCTCACGCAATGATGCCAGCACCTCGTCCTTGTTGTTTCCGAGGCAACCAACAATACCAATACCTGTAACTACCACTCGACGCATAACCAGATCTCTGAACAGTTTATTGTTTGTGCTTTGACGTGCCAGTGTACGACAAACACGTTGAATTATTGTTTCAAAAAGAAGTAATGAACCGTCTAAAGGCCCAATTTCCATGAAATTGGCGGTTACTATATAGCAGACGGCAAAAATGGATAAAGAAAAATATCCTTAACTGAGAATCGGTAATCAAATGTCAGAGCCGATTGCCGGCTGACAATGTCGCCAGCCCAGTCGTGTTGATCTCAATCAAGGGATGATGGTGTTTTGGCTTGCTGCACTCTGGGCCACCAGAATTTTGCGGCGGCAGTGGCGAGTGTGACAAGCGCCATCACCGTCGCCAAGAGCCGGGTATCGGGGTAGCGGCTGTCAAAAAAGGGCATATAGACGGCTGCAATGGTTAATAATGCCGCCGAGCTAAACAAGACCGCCGGGCGACGCAACCAGGCAAATGCTTGCACCAGCCAGGCAGACAAGCAAGCCATCAGAATTCCGCAGGCTGACCCCACCAGTACATCGAGTGGCCAGTGGGCACCAACGGCGATACGGCTGGCCGCTGCCAGCAGGGCAAGAGTAAGCAGAGGCATTAGCCCGCGCGGTGGTACAGCCAGAATTACCAGGGTCCAGGCGCCCAGTGCGGTAAACGAATGGCCAGAAGGGAAGCTGTGATGGCGCAATACCGGGCCAATAATCTGAAAACTGTCGGATACCAGTACCGCCGCAGGGCGGGCAGCATCAAACAAGGCTTTGCCGCCGTGCACAAACAGAGTGCCGAGTACCAATAATAACAGGCTGGGGGCGAACAGGGCCGGGCGGAAGCTGGCGACCAGCAACAACAATGACATGGCAAAGACCGTATCGGCGGTGAAGGTCAGGTTTGCCCACAAGGCATTGGGGAGCAGGCCAGCATCCTGATTCAGCATCAGAAACAGGGCCGCATTGGTGCCGGTTAAAGCGACCACCAGGGCGAACAGCAATAACAGAGCGGCTGCTACCAGTAATGGCAGCAGATGACGGCGCGCTAGTGGCAAACAGGTATCAGTCATCAAGGGTCTCTGTTGCTGGAGGCGGTGTTTGTTGGGTTGCCGCTGCCGGGTCATGAGTGGAGATCGGCTCGGCTGCCTCGCCTGCGGTGTTATCTGGTCGGCGAATAATAACGATGGGGCCAGACTGGAACAGCAGCTGGTAATCATCGATTTTCTGGACGCGGTCGATCCGGCCAAAACCGATCTCGCCGGGCTCCAGTGACCGGCGTGGTGTTACCCGGTCGAGATAGACGTTAAAACTGGGGGTATCAATTGACTGGGTGACCACATCAAGGCCCAGCTGGCGCACAAACATCGCTGCGTCATGAATAGGGCGTTGTTGTGCTTCACTGAAGGCCGGAGCGAATACATACCAGACAAACAGGGCCTGCAGTGCTCCAGTAACCAACAGACCGTGCCAGATAGGCAGACGCTTCCAGAGTATGGCCAGGAGTGAGAGCAGGCCAAACACCGCTGCAATAATGGCAAAATCCTGATTGACGTAGAGAGCGGCACGTTCTGCCGTTTCGATTTCGATTGGATTGGTCAATCCAGCCTTGATCGAAGGGATCAGTAAGGGAAAAGCCGCCATCAGCGCAAAAAACAGCAAGGGCAGTATGGCGACCAGCCAACGGCGACGCAGTTGAAAGCGATAACGGGCCATCAATAACACCAGCGGCGTGCAGCCATACAATATGTAGTGGGGTAATTTGGTGCTGGCAAGGCTGAACAGGATCAGGACAAACAAGAACCAGATCCATAAGAACCGGTTGAGCGGCTCCCGCGTAACACTTGTGATGCTGGGCAGCATACGCAGCAGTAGCGGCCCAAAAGGAGCCAGCACAAAAGGCAATACCAGTGGGTAAAACAACAAGCCACCATCATGACCTTCCATGGCATTGTTAAAGCGATTGACGTTGTGTTTAAAGAAAAAACCGTCAATAAACGCCTGCCCTTGAGCCAGGTATTCGGCGATGTACCAGGGTGCTGCAATGACCAGAAACAACAGCCAGCCCGGTACAAAAAACAGTGCTTTCAGCAGGGCAGTACGCTGGCCACTCCAGAGATAAAAAATCACACTGACCACCAGGGGAATCGCGACGGCGACCGGCCCCTTGGTGAGTACACCCAGTGCCATCAGGGCATAGATACCGTAAAGCACCTGCCGGGTACCGGGGGATTCAGGCTGCACCAGACTGAGTTGGCTGTGGTGATACATCAGCAGCAACGTAGCGGTGAGAATCAGGTTGAGTAACGCATCCGCCGTGGCCACGTGGGAGATCATATTGATGCCGAGGGCGCTGGCACAGATGATGGCAGCGGCGATGCCGGTATCGCGGCTGATATAACGACGCGCAAAGGCAAACACCGACAAAGACCAGCCAATCCCTGCCAGCACAGAAGGCAAGCGGAAAGCCCAGACCTCCGTGCCAAACAGGGATATCGAGATGGCTTGCAGCCAGTAAATCAAGATCGGTTTGTCGAACCGTACCCGGTCGTTCAACCAGGTCGTGATAAAATCGCCACGCTCAAACATGCCGCGAGTGGCTTCACTGAAAGCGCCTTCGTCATGATCAAACAGCAAATAGCCGCCCAGATTAAGGGAAAAAAATCCGATCAGCACGGGCAGCAACCACAGCGGCAACGCTGTGGGGAGTGGTATTTTCATCGCAATCAGCCCTGACTGCTGACGTCGTTATCTGAATTGGCTTCAGGAGTGGATGCTTCAACAATCACCTGGCCGGGAGCCGCCCAGCAGGCTTCCTTGTCGTCGGAAGCGCCATCGCGATTATAGATAATATACTGATGCTGCTGCCGCTGTGATGACTCAAAGTAGGTACGTGAAATGAGCTCAGACATGACGCCGGTGGTAAGGAATTGCAGCGCCGCGATAACACAGACCACCGCGATCAGAAAAAGAGGGCGGCTACCAATATCTTCACCAAAGCCGAACTTGATCACTGCCAGATACATTAATAACAACGTACCAATCGATCCCATGCCCAAACCAATCATGCCAAAAAAGTGGCCTGGACGGGCGCGATAGCGCATAAAAAAGTAAACCGACAACAAATCGAGAATCACCCGGAAAGTACGGGAAATGCCGTATTTGGAGGTACCTGCGGTGCGGGCATTATGGGTGACAACAATTTCACCGATCCGGCTGGGAGGCACAACCGCAGCGACCCAGGCAGGGATAAAGCGGTGCATTTCACCGTACAGGCGTACTTGCTTGATAATGGCAGCCCGATAGACTTTCAGTGAGCAGCCATAGTCATTAATCCGTACACCGGTAATCTTGCCGATCAGGCGGTTGGCGATGCGAGACGGAATTTTGCGCATCACCAGGTCGTCCTTGCGATTTTTACGCCAGCCGGTGAGCAGGTCGAGGTCTTTTTCGATCAGGTGATCAATCATGCGGGGAATATCGGCGGGATCATTTTGCAGGTCACCATCCAGCGTGGCGATCATCTCACCTCGAGCCTCGTCGATGCCCGCCTGCATGGCAGCTGTTTGGCCAAAGTTACGGCGTAATTCAATGACCCGGACATGAGGACCGTATTGTTCCGCTTCGCGGTGCAGTGCCTGGGGGGTGCCATCGTTACTGCCATCATCCACCACCAGTAGTTCCCAGTAACCCTGATAGCTGATCAGGGCTTCATGTACCCGGGCAACCATGGGGCCGACATTGTCAATTTCGTTGTACATGGGAATAACGATGGACAAGGACGGCTTGCTACAATCTATCACGGGGTTACCACTCTGCAGACTTTAAAAGTCCGCGGATGATACCCAAAAGCGCCGAGTGATAAAACGAGGCAACCGTTGCATAGATGCAATTAATCTTTCAACCCCTGGATACCTAGGTATTTGTACTGCTGTGCCGATTGCCCAAGCGGCTGGTGGCCAAGGTGATTATGGCGGTCAGCAGCAGGGTGCAACCGAGTACAAAGAGATGCAGGTTAACAGCCGCGGCCAGGACTGCTGCGGTGTCCAGTTGCCAGGGCAACAATCCGGCGACAATACCTGCTTCGTAAGTCCCTGCACCTGCGACACCATGAATCGGCAGAATACTGCTGAGCTCTCCGGTACTGGCACCGACCCAGGATTGCCCAAAACTGAGTGTAATAAATTGTTGCAACACCCAAGCGTAAATTGCCAGCTTTAGTACCCAGTTGACCAGCGTCCATAACAAGGCACGAATAAACGGCCAGGGCGACGAAGGCAGGGCCTGCATCAGGTCAGCGAGTTTGTTGGCAACGGAACCCGGGTGACTGGCTAACAGCTGACGGATACGATTCTGTACCGGTAAAACCAATAACGGTAAAACCAGCAAGCCAGCTTGCCACAGCCAGACATGTGCGGGATCAACGGAGATCGGGTTGCCGGGCAGATCACTCAAGGTCCAGACCGCCAGTGCCAGCAAGACATAAAGATCCAGCAGTCGTAGCCATAACAGCGCAGGCAAGCTATGGCGTACCGGGCAGCTGAAATGGGTTTTCATCAGCATCGGGAATGCCGCCTCACCGCTGCGCATGGGCAACAGATTGTTAAAAAAGTTATGTAATACGGTAATGCGGGTCAGCCGCCACCAGTGGCCGTGGCAGTATGAATTAAAAAAGTCGTAGAAGCGGAATGCCCGCAGCAAATAGCTGACCAGCATCAGGGTGACTGCAACGGCCAGCTCTGCCGCCGATATACGTTGCCAGCTGGCCAGTACTGCGATCCAGCCATAACTACGTTCAACCACAACGGCAAAGACCAGCAGAATGGCGAGGCTTATCCAGAATTTCCACGATCTGAGCAGCATGTAATGACGGTTCCTGTGAGCAAGGCGGGTGAGGTTTGCCGGGGCAGCGATACTTGCGCTGCCGGTAGGGCTTGTCAAGAAAGGCATGTCCAGGGAGCAGCAAAATTTGCATCCTGGGCAGGCAGGCGGTACTTTCCGCGCAACTGTGTAGTTGGGTGCTGTTGTGAAAATTCTGCTGATTAAAACCTCATCATTGGGGGATGTCTTTCATACCTTGCCTGCCTTGGAAGATGCTCGCCGGGCCTTGCCTGGTTTATCGGTCGACTGGGTGGTCGAGGAGGCTTTTGCAGATATTCCTGCCTGGCATCCGGTGGTCGACAAGGTTATTCCGGTGGCCTGGCGGCGTTGGCGCAAGCAGCCGCTGGCAGCGCATAACCGGGCGGAAATGCGCGCGTTTTACCAGCAAATGAAATCAACCCGGTACGATCTTGTGATGGATGCCCAGGGATTGATTAAAAGTGCGCTGATTACTCGACTGGCGTGTGGTCGCAAAGTAGGGCTGGATCGTCACAGCGCCCGGGAACCTCTGGCAGCACGAGCGTATGACCAGACTCTGTCTGTGGCGCGAGGGGAACATGCCATCCATCGCTTGCGGCGCTTGTTTGCGATGGCACTGGGCTACGATGAAACACAGTACCCCTTCAGCTATGGGGTGGATCGCCATCGCTGGCAGGCTCCGGACATAGAGGCCAGTTATTGGCTGTTTTTACACGGCACAACCTGGGTCACCAAATTGTGGCCGGAGGATTATTGGCGTCAGCTGGCAATGGATGTGGTTGCCAGTGGCCGCCAGGTGGTATTGCCTTGGGGTAATGAAGAAGAACATCAGCGGGCAATGGCCATCGCTGATGGGGTGGAGGGTGTCAGCGTACTACCTCGCATGGGATTGGACTCATTGACTGCCTATCTGGCTCATGCTGAAGCCATTGTGGGAGTGGATACCGGCTTGAGCCATGTGGCCGCCGCTCTGGAAATTCCGGCAGTGGCTATTTATGGTGCTACCGATGCTTCCCTGACCGGGGCCCTGGGGCCTGCCATGACGGTATTAAAAAGTGACTACTCATGCGCCCCCTGTTTGTCAAAACGCTGCCTGCACCCGGGAAGCGGCGATATTCAGCCGCCGTGTTATCAGCAGATAACTCCTGCAACAGTGATGCAAGCAGTACTGGCAAGGATGTGAAGGGGGTGGCGACGGCCTGTGGTTGCCTGTCTCAATGGGCATCATGGCAAGTCTCGATTGGCGTCTGTATGGCTTTTTGTGGCATCGTTATTTTTTACCAGAATATGTCAGCCGGAGGGCTACCATGACAGCGCAAACCATAGAAATTGCTGATCTGTATTTGTATCCGGTCAAATCCTGTGCCGGCTATCGGGTTGATCGTCTGACCTTTGATCATCAAGGGCCGGTAGGAGATCGTCGCTATATGATTGTTGACCCGGAAGGTGAGTTTTTGACTCAGCGCCGGTTGCCTGTGATGGCGAGTATCCAGACCCGGTTGCAGCAAGGTGTGCTGACTCTGGGGATGGATGGAATGGAAGACCTGGTGGTTGACCCTCCCGGTGCCAGTAGTCGGCAGCTGACCGTTTCTGTCTGGTCGGACAAGGCGGAAGCACTGGATTGCGGAGATCTGGCGGCCAACTGGCTGACGGAAGTATTGGGCAAACCGGCACGACTGGTGTTTATGCCGCCCGAGAGTCATCGTCAGGTCGACCGGGAGTGTGCCAGCGTCGGACAGTGGGTTGGTTTTGCTGATGGTTTCCCTTTGTTGGTGACCAGTGAGGAGTCCTTGGCGACCTTGAGTCAAAGTGCTGGGCTGGACATCGATATGCTGCGCTTTCGGCCCAATGTGGTGGTACGGGGTGGGGAGGCATTTGCAGAGCAGCAATGGCAGGCTTTGACTCATGATGAAGGGCAGTTGTTACTGGTCAAACCCTGTGAACGTTGTGTGATACCGACTCGAGACCTTCTGACCCAACAGCGCCAGCCTGACGTTGTGGCGGCTTTGAAGCAGCATTGCCTGATTGATCGACGCTTGATATTTGGACAAAACGCGCTGGTTGAGCGGATTAAGGTGTTGGCGGCAGGGGATTCACTGGCTGTCGTGGTGGCCTGATGGTGTAGTGTTTGGCAACTTTGTCCGTCGTTGCGGGTGAGCACTGAGCTGACGAGGGTGAAATTTGCGACTTTAGTGTCATCAGTACGATGGATGAAAGGTGAAATACGATGAGCCTGCCGGGAAGTTTCTTCTGGATATCTGTTTTTTCTCGCTAGGTTATATAGCCATTGGTCGGCTTTACTTTTGTCTGGCTGATATAAAAAGTATTAAAGCCGGTCTGTTGATATGGCCAGTCAGTGGCGCTCATATACGACCAAGATCTATAAAGAAAATATCAATTATTGAAAATTCTTATTGAATCAATAGGTGTTTTTATTAATGAGAGTGCTGATTCTGGTGTAGGGAAAACGATTATATGAGAAGTTTGTTTGCATAAAAAAAGCCGCTATTAAGCGGCTTTTTTTATTGCTATGAAAATCAGGCTGGGTAATCCCGACGCTGATGTCCAGTGTATAGCTGACGCGGACGACCAATACGGTAGTCGCTGCTGATCATTTCATTCCAGTGGGCAATCCAGCCTGGCGTACGGCCAGTGGCAAAGATAACCGTGAACAGTTCGGTTGGAATGCCGATTGCCTTGAGGATGATGCCAGAGTAGAAATCGACGTTTGGATACAGGCCACGTTTGATGAAGTATTCATCTTCGGTAGCGATTTTTTCCAGTTTCATGGCGATTTTCAGCATTGGATCATCTTCCATGCCGAGTTCTGCCAATACTTCGTCGCAGGTTTGTTTCATCACCTTGGCGCGAGGATCGAAGTTTTTGTATACGCGGTGACCAAAGCCCATCAGGCGGAAAGGATCTTCCTTGTCTTTGGCACGTGCAATAAACTTGTCGATGTTGGATTCATCACCAATCTCGGCCAGCATGTGCAGTACTGCTTCGTTGGCGCCGCCGTGTGCCGGGCCCCAAAGTGCCGCAATACCGGCAGCAATACAGGCAAACGGGTTGGCACCGGTAGAGCCGGCCAGGCGTACAGTCGAAGTGGAAGCGTTTTGTTCATGATCGGCATGGAGCAGGAAGATGCGGTCCATGGCCTTGGCCAGGATTGGGCTGATTTCCCGATCTTCGCATGGTGTATTGAACATCATGTGAAGGAAGTTTTCGGAATAGCTCAGATCATTGCGCGGATACATGAATGGCTGGCCGATGGAATATTTGTAAACCATAGCTGCCAAAGTTGGCATTTTCGCAATCAGGCGATGCGCGGAAATGACGCGGTGCTTGTCATCATGAATATCAAGTGAGTCGTGATAGAACGCAGACAGGGCGCTCACTACGCCACACATGATGGCCATGGGGTGGGCATCGCGGCGAAAACCGTTAAAGAAATGGCTCAGCTGCTCATGAACCATGGTGTGGTTCTTGATTGTGCTGACGAAGGTTTCTTTTTCGGCTGGTGATGGCAGTTCGCCGTGCAGCAACAGGTAGCAGGTTTCCAGGTAATCGGATTTCTCTGCCAGTTGCTCGATAGGGTAGCCGCGGTGCAGTAAAACACCGGCATCACCATCAATATAGGTAATCTTGGATTCTGTGGCTGCTGTGGATACGAAACCAGGGTCGTAAGTAAACAGGCCTTTGCCAGTCAGGCTACGAACGTCAACAACATCCGGCCCCAAGGTTCCTTCATATACAGGTAATTCCAGGGATTCTTTAATGCCATCGACCGTTAGTATTGCTTTTTTGTCAGCCATGGATAGGCCTCCTGCTGTTCAAATTAAGCCCAGTAATTAAGGCGTTACCTCTAATTAAGGGGGTTCACTATAGGTTGTGAACTCATTTTGTCAATTACCATGGGGTCGAGCATATTTTTCTGTTTCGACAGGGTATATTCCCCGATTCAGACACGCTGAGTCTGGGCATCGTGTAAACACCACATACCATAGTAGTAAACTCAAGGTGCTAAGTGTTTGTAAAAGAGAAGGTGCATGACTATAATTTGTCGCGGTCTTAAAACTTGTGCAAGAGTTGTACAGGTTGGGACCGTCTTCTTGAGCCCGCGCTCGCTCCCCGTTTTGCGGGTAGTGAGCCCATAAGAGAGTGTAAAGAGCCGTGAATAGCAATAGACCTACAAACTTGGATATTACTACTATTGAGCTCCCTCTTCCCGCCAAAGCATCCATTATCCATCGTATCTCCGGTCTCATCCTGTTCTTCGCTGTCGCATTTATGCTGGCTGCGTTGGCAGAGTCACTGGAGTCTGCGGAAGGCTTCGCCAATTTGACGAGCGCATTTGATAACGGAATAGTCAAGTTCATCGCCTGGGGCATTTTGTCTGCGTTGGGTTACCACTTTGTGGCAGGTATCAAACACCTGTTGATGGACATGGGAATTGGTGAAAGCAAAGAAGGTGGACGTACTGCTGCCATTATTACTCTGGTACTTGGTGCGATCGTGATTCTTCTGGCAGGAGTTTGGGTATGGTAGCAAGTGTTACAAATCTTGGCCGTAGTGGCCTTTATGACTGGGTAGTACAGCGAACTAGTGCTGTTGTGCTGGCCCTCTATACACTGTTTCTTGTGGGCTTTCTGGTGGCTTCACCAGATTTGCAGTTCGCTCAGTGGCAGGGATTGTTTGCTCAGACCTGGATGAAAGTATTCAGTATGGCCGCCCTGATATCTATTTGTGCACATGCCTGGGTTGGTATGTGGACCATTTCAACCGACTACCTTAAAAATACTGGTGTACGTTTCTTGTTCCAGCTGGTGTGTGTCGGCTTTTTGTTTGTTTACCTCGTTTGGGGTATCGATATCCTCTGGAGCGTGTGAGTTATGTCATCAATCAGAACCATTTCGTTTGATGCCATCGTGATCGGTGGTGGTGGTGCTGGCATGCGTGCCGCTCTGCAGCTGACCGAAGCGGGTATCAAAACCGCGTGTGTGACCAAGGTTTTTCCAACCCGTTCCCACACTGTGTCAGCACAGGGTGGTATTACTTGTGCCATTGCTTCCGATGATCCCAATGATGACTGGCGCTGGCATATGTACGATACCGTCAAGGGCTCCGATTATATCGGTGACCAGGATGCTATCGAGTACATGTGCTCAGTCGGTCCTCAGGCTGTGTTCGAACTGGAGCACATGGGTTTGCCTTTCTCTCGTACATCAGAAGGTCGAATCTATCAGCGTCCATTTGGTGGACAGTCCAAGGACTTTGGTAAGGGTGGTCAGGCTGCCCGTACCTGTGCTGCAGCTGACCGTACCGGTCATGCCCTGTTGCATGCCTTGTATCAAGGCAACCTGAAAGGCGGCACTACCTTCCTGAATGAATGGTATGCCGTTGATCTGGTGAAAAATTCCAAGGGTCAGGTCGCTGGTGTGATCGCCATTGAAATTGAAACGGGCGAAACGCTCTATATCAAAGCCAAGGCGACAGTACTGGCAACCGGTGGTGCAGGACGTATCTATCAGTCCACAACCAATGCCCTGATCAATACCGGTGACGGTGTTGGTATGGCGATCCGTGCTGGTGTGCCAATGCAGGATATGGAAATGTGGCAGTTCCACCCAACCGGTATTGCCGGAGCGGGTGTACTGGTTACTGAAGGCTGTCGTGGTGAAGGTGGTTACCTGATCAACAAGGACGGTGAACGTTTCATGGAGCGTTATGCTCCAAACGCCAAGGACCTTGCTGGTCGTGACGTTGTTGCCCGTTCCATGGTACTGGAAATCCTGGGTGGCCGTGGCTGTGGTGAAGATGGCGATCACGTATTCCTGAAGCTGGATCATCTGGGTGAAGAAACCCTGAATGCCAAGCTGCCAGGGATTCTGGAACTGTCTCGCACCTTCGCCCACGCTGACCCTGTGAAAGAGCCAATCCCGGTGGTTCCAACCTGTCACTATATGATGGGTGGTGTACCGACCAATATTGGTGGCCAGGCCTTGACCGTTGACGAAAACGGCAATGACGTTGTTATTGAAGGTCTGTATGCCGCGGGTGAAATCGCCTGTGTTTCGGTTCACGGTGCCAACCGTCTGGGTGGTAACTCACTGCTGGATCTGGTGGTGTTTGGCCGTGCT
This sequence comes from Oceanobacter sp. 1_MG-2023, assembly GCF_030689025.1. Taxonomy (GTDB): domain Bacteria; phylum Pseudomonadota; class Gammaproteobacteria; order Pseudomonadales; family Oceanobacteraceae; genus Oceanobacter. The sequence goes on along the minus strand of NZ_JAUYWA010000016.1, from coordinate 31,394 downwards.
GTTGGTTTGCAGGTTGAACAAAGCTTCCGCGATGGATTTGAATCAGTTGATGCATCGGAAGCCGATGTTGAAGCGGCAATGGCGCGTTTGAATCGTCTGAACAACTCCACCAAAGGTGAGAGTGTGGCTGACGTGCGCGCAGACCTGCAAAAAACCATGCAATTGTACTTCGGTGTATTCCGCGAAGGCCCAAGCATGGAGAAAGGTCTGGCAATGTTGGATGAGCTGGGTGTTCGCGTCAAGAACACTGTGCTGGCCGACAAGAGTGGTGCTTTCAATACGGCACGTATTGAAGCCCTGGAGCTGGATAACCTGTTCGAAACAGCCTATGCAACTGCGGTTGCGGCTATTGAGCGTAAGGAATCCCGCGGTGCACACGCCCGTAACGACTTCACTGAACGTGATGACGAAAACTGGTTGTGCCACTCCTTGTACTTCCCGCAAACCAAGACGATTGGCAAGCGCGCAGTGAACTTCGCTCCCAAGACCATGGAAGCGTTCCCACCGAAAATCCGTACCTATTAATGGGAGGTATGCAATGCTGGTAAGTATATATCGCTACAACCCAGAAAAGGATTCTGCGCCTTACATGCAGGATTACGATATCACCGTTCCTGGCGGCAAAGATGTCATGGTTCTGGATGTCTTGGCTCTGGTGAAAGAACAGGATTCAAGCCTGGCTTATCGCCGCTCTTGTCGTGAAGGTGTCTGTGGCTCTGACGGCATGAACATTAACGGCAAGAACGCGTTGGCCTGTATCACTCCGCTTTCCGAAGCGACCAACGGCAAGATGGACAAGCTGGTATTGCGCCCGCTGCCCGGTATGCCGGTCATTCGTGACCTGGTGATTGATATGGCCATGTTCTACACCCAGTATGAGCGCATCAAGCCGTTCTTGCTGAATAATCGACCTGCGCCTGCGATCGAACGTTTGCAGACGCCGGAAGAGCGCGAGAAGCTGGATGGTCTGTACGAATGTATTCTGTGTGCCTGCTGCTCAACGGCTTGTCCGTCGTTCTGGTGGAATCCGGATAAATTTGTTGGCCCGTCCGGTCTGTTGCAGGCATACCGCTTCTTGGCGGATAGCCGTGATACCGCAACAGCAGAGCGTCTGAGTGATCTGTCTGATCCATTCAGTGTGTTCCGTTGTCGGGGTATTATGAATTGTGTCAATGTATGTCCAAAAGGTCTTAACCCGACCCGCGCAATTGGTCATATCCGCAACATGCTGTTGAACCAACAGGTTTAATCGGCAACTGGCCTGCATCCCGTATGATACGGGGTGCTGGTTAGACGTAAGTGGGCTGGACACACAGTCTGTTTTCGTGAAAAATTTTTTAAAATCACGCCCACAAAGCGTGATTTTACGAATTTAATAATGCAATTGAGGGATCAGGGTATTCCTGATTCACCTCAGAGGCCTTGCGACCTATCAGTCGGCCCTCTAACTCGTCTGGCAGTGCTAGAGTCGGTGCAAAATACTCTGTGGGTGATCTCCTCAATGTTTACAGGAACAGGGTGATCGTACATGCACGAGCAAACAATGGAGCAGCTATGGAGCACCTCCCAGTTAGCGGGTGGTAACGTTGCTTACATAGAAGAGCTCTATGAAGCCTATCTTAAGGATCCTGGTGAGGTACCTGAAGAGTGGCGTAATTATTTTGATCAACTTCCAAGGGCCGACGAAAGCGTTACCGTCGACACTCCCCACAAAGCGATCCGTGAACAGTTTCTGCTCATTTCAAAAAATCAGCATCGTAACCGTCCGGTTTCCCAAGGCAGTGTCAGTACTGAATATGAGCGTAAACAGGTTCAGGTACTGCAACTGATCAATGCCTATCGTGGCCGTGGTCACCAGCACGCCTCTCTGGATCCACTGGGTTTGATGGAACGACAAAATGTTCCCGACCTGGATCTGCATTTCCATGGCTTGTCGAAAGCGGATCTGGATACCAAATTCCAGACTGGTACCCTGTTTATGGGCCAGGAAGAAGCAACGCTGAAAGAAATTATCGATGTGCTCGAAGCAACCTACTGCGGTACCGTAGGCTCCGAGTTCATGCACATTGTTAACACCGCAGAGCAACGCTGGTTCCAGCAACGACTGGAAAGTGCACGTGCCCACCCCAAATACAGTGATGAAGTCAAACTGCATTTGCTGGAGCGTCTGGTTGCAGCTGAAGGCCTGGAAAAATACCTGGGTTCCCGTTACCCGGGCGTCAAGCGTTTTGGTCTTGAAGGTGGTGAGTCACTGATTCCTCTGATGGATGAACTGATTCAGCGTTTCGGCTCATACGGTGCCAAAGAAATTGTTATTGGTATGGCGCACCGTGGTCGTCTGAATACCCTGATCAACACCTTGGGTAAAAAAGCGTCCGATCTGTTTGATGAGTTCGAAGGCAAGTCTGAATACCAGTCACATGGTGACGTAAAATACCACCAGGGCTTCTCATCCAATGTGATGACCTCTGGCGGTGAAGTACACCTGGCGCTGGCGTTTAACCCGTCTCACCTGGAAATCGTATCGCCGGTTGTTGAGGGTTCTGTTCGTGCCCGTCAGGATCGTCGTGGTGATAAAGCCGGTGAACTGGTGGTTCCTATTTCCATGCATGGTGATGCTGCATTTGCAGGTCAGGGTGTGGTGATGGAAACCTTCCAGCTGTCCCAGACCCGGGCTTACAAAACCGGTGGTACGATTCATATCGTAATCAATAACCAGGTAGGCTTTACTACTTCCAAACGTGAAGATGTTCGTTCTACTGAATATTGTACCGACGTTGCCAAGGTTATCGAAGCACCGATTCTGCACGTGAATGGTGATGATCCGGAAGCTGTACTGTTTGCTGCACAGCTGGCCGCTGATTATCGTCGTGAATTCAAGAAAGACGTTGTGATTGATATGGTTTGTTATCGCCGTCGTGGCCATAACGAAGCGGATGAGCCATCCGGTACCCAGCCAATCATGTACGCACAAATCAAGAAGCAGAAAACAACCCGCGAATTGTATGCGGCGAAATTGATTGCTGATGGCGTTATTACTACTGAAGACGCAAAAGAGCTGGAAGAAGAATATCGCCGTGCTCTGGATGAAGGCCGCCACGTAGTAAAAAGCCTGGTCAAAGAGCCTAACAAGGAATTGTTCGTCGACTGGACACCGTATCTGGGTCATGAGTGGACAGCCACTGCTGATACCACCTTTGATCTGGCAGCCCTGCAAGAGCTGTCCGCCAAGTTGCTGGAAATACCGGAAGGTTTTGCCGTTCAGCGTCAGGTTGGCAAGATTCTGGAAGACCGTGGCCGCATGGGAGTCGGTGCATCGCCGATCAACTGGGGCTACGCTGAAACCATGGCGTACGCAACCTTGCTGAAAGAAGGTTATCCAGTACGGATTACCGGACAGGACGTTGGCCGGGGAACTTTCTCACACCGTCACGCCGTTCTGCACAATCAGAAAGACGCCAGCCGTTATATCCCTTTATGTCATGTCAGTGACGATCAACCATCCTTTGATCTGTACGACTCCTTGCTGTCTGAAGAAGCCGTATTGGCCTTTGAATATGGTTATTCCACGACAACACCGGGTGGACTGGTGGTCTGGGAAGCCCAGTTTGGTGATTTTGCCAATGGTGCCCAGGTAGTCTTTGACCAGTTTATTTCCAGTGGTGAGCATAAATGGGGCCGTTTGTGCGGCTTGACCATGCTGCTGCCACATGGCTATGAAGGTCAGGGACCTGAACACTCATCTGCGCGCCTGGAACGTTATTTGCAATTGTGCGCAGAGCATAACGTCCAGATTTGTATTCCTTCTACGCCAGCACAGGTTTATCACATGCTGCGTCGTCAGGTGATTCGTCCGGTGCGTAAACCTCTGGTGGTTATGTCTCCGAAAAGCCTGCTGCGCCACAAACTGGCAACCAGCACGCTGGAAGAGCTGGCCGATGGTCACTTCCAGACGGTTATCGATGAGATTGATGAGCTGGATCCGCAGTCAGTACGCCGTGTGTTGTTGTGTTCAGGCAAGGTGTATTACGACCTGCTGGAACGTCGTCGCGCGGAAGAGATCAAGGATATTGCCATTGTTCGTATCGAGCAGCTGTATCCGTTCCCACATGACGATCTGAAGGCCATTCTGTCTTTGTATCCGAATATGGAAGAAATCTTCTGGGTACAAGAAGAACCTAAAAACATGGGTGCCTGGTACAACAGCCAGCATTACATGCTACGTGCCATTAACAGCCTTAAGCCGGGAATGACACTGAACTACGCCGGACGTGCTGCATCTGCTTCACCAGCTGCTGGCTATATGGCGCTGCACCTTGCGCAGCTTGAACAATACATTAGTGAAGCTCTGGATCTGCAGGGCTAACCGACGGAATTCTTAAGGAAACAATAATGAGCATCGAAATCAAGGCCCCGACTTTTCCGGAATCAGTTGCTGATGGCACGGTAGCAACCTGGCACAAACAGCCTGGTGAACCAGTTGAGCGTGATGAATTGCTGGTTGATATCGAAACCGACAAAGTCGTTCTGGAAGTAGTCGCTCCTGCGAACGGTACATTGAAAGAAGTCTTCAAAAACGAAGATGATGTTGTACTGAGTGATGAAGTGCTGGCTATTTTTGTTGCTGGCGACGTTGCAGCTCCGGCACCTGCCGCAGAAGCCGCACCTGCTGAGGCTGCCCCTGCAGTAGCAGACGCCGGTGATCTGATCATGAGCCCGGCCGCCCGCAAGATTGCAGAAGAAAACGGTGTTGCAGGCGCAGACATCAAGGCTACCGGCAAAGACGGTCGTATTACCAAGGAAGATGTTGTTAATCACCTGAAATCGGCACCAGCCAAACCGGCTGCTCCAGCGCCAGCTCCGGCTGCTGCTCCAGTGGCTGCCCCGATTGCTGGTGAGCGTATCGAAAAACGCGTTCCAATGACCCGTCTGCGTGCCACTATCGCCAAGCGTCTGGTTGAAGCACAGCAAAGCGCTGCGATGCTGACTACGTACAACGAAGTCAACATGAAGCCAGTGATGGAACTGCGCAAGATGTACAAAGACCAGTTCGAGAAAGTACATGGCCAAAAACTGGGCTTCATGTCTTTCTTCGTCAAGGCGGCAACTGAAGCTTTGAAACGCTTCCCTGCGGTTAACGCATCGCTTGACGGCAATGACATGGTTTACCATGGCTATCAGGATATCGGTGTTGCCGTATCCACAGAGCGCGGTCTGGTTGTTCCTGTGTTGCGCGATACAGACAGCATGGGCCTGGCAGAAATCGAAGGTACCATCGGTGACTTCGCCAAGCGTGGCCGTGACGGCAAACTGGGTATCGAAGACATGCAGGGTGGTACGTTCACCATCACCAACGGTGGTGTATTCGGTTCCCTGATGTCTACGCCAATTCTGAACCCACCGCAAACCGCTATTATGGGTATGCACAAGATTCAGGATCGTCCGATGGCTGTTAATGGCCAGGTTGAAATCCTGCCAATGATGTATCTGGCGCTGTCTTATGACCACCGCATGATTGATGGCAAGGAAGCAGTTCAGTTCCTGGTGACCATCAAGAACTTGCTGGAAGATCCTGCACGTATGTTGCTGGACGTATAATCGACAATTTAAGGATTATTGGTAATGAGCAAAAAATTTGATGTAGTCGTAGTGGGTGGTGGTCCTGGTGGATACGTTGCTGCTATCCGTTGTGCTCAGCTGGGTCTGAAAACCGCTTGTATCGACAAGTGGCTGAGCAAGGAAGGCAAAGGCGTCTTTGGTGGTACCTGTCTGAACGTGGGTTGTATCCCGTCCAAGGCACTGCTGGACACTTCGCACAAGTATGAAGAAGCCAAACACGATTTTGACCTGCACGGTATCAGCACCGGTGAAGTGTCTGTTGACATTGCAACCATGTTGGCACGCAAGGACAAGATTGTTAAAAACCTGACCATGGGTGTTGCTGCCCTGTTCAAGGCCAATGGTGTGACTGGTCTGGAAGGTGTAGGTAAAGTACTGGCTGGCAAAAAAGTGGAATTCACCCCTCATGGTGGTGACGCTGAACTGCTTGAAGCGGAACATATCATCATCGCGACCGGTTCTGTTCCTGTGAACATTCCGCCAACGCCTCTGACTGAAGACATCATTGTTGATTCAACCGGTGCGCTGGAATTCAAAGACGTTCCTGCTCGTCTGGGTGTGATTGGTGCTGGTGTTATCGGTTTGGAACTGGGCTCTGTCTGGGGCCGTCTGGGCGCCAAGGTGACAGTTCTGGAAGCCCAGGACAAGTTCCTGCACGTGGCTGATCAGGCTGTTGCGAAAGAAGCTCAGAAACTGTTCACAAAACAGGGTATGGACATTCGTCTAGGTGCCCGTGTGACCGGTTCTGAGGTAAAAGATGGTGCTGTTGCTGTCACTTTCCAGGAAGGTGGCGAAGAGAAGACCGAAACGTTCGACAAATTGATCGTTGCGGTTGGTCGCAAGCCATACACTGATGATCTGTTGGCTGGCGACTGTGGCGTCAATATGGATGAGCGTGGCTTTATTCATGTCGACGAAGCGTGCAAAACCGACGCGCCTGGAATCTGGGCGATTGGTGACGTGGTTCGTGGCCCTATGCTGGCGCACAAGGCATCTGAAGAGGGTGTTATGGTTGCCGAGCGTATCCACGGTCACAAAGCACAGGTTAACTATGACGTGATTCCTTCGGTCATTTATACCAACCCTGAAATTGCCTGGGTTGGTAAAACCGAGGAAGAAGTCAAGGCTGATGGTGAAGCGTACAATGTAGGTACTTTCCCATTCGCCGCCAATGGCCGTGCGATGGCTGGTAACCAGACTGATGGTTTTGTCAAGGTGATTGCCAGTGCCGAGACAGATCGTATTCTGGGAGCCAGTGTGATTGGACCAAGTGCTGGTGATATCTGTCAGCAAGTGGTTGTAGCGATGGAATTCGGTTCCAGTGCAGAAGATGTCGGTATGATGGTTTTTGCCCATCCGACAGTATCTGAAGCGCTTCATGAAGCCGCATTGTCTGTCAACAATGCAGCAATTCATAAAGCGAATCGTCGCCCGAAGAAAAAGTAAGACCGAGGTAAGGCCCAGGCCCGGTTAGTCCGGGCCTTTGTTTATCTAGCTGAACACTTCGCACTCTGTGCTTTGCACACAAGTTGTTCGGCATCCGACAAATTAAAAATAAATAGGACAAAAGCGATGAACCTTCACGAATATCAGGGTAAACAGCTTTTTGCTCAGTACGGTTTGCCAGTCTCAAAAGGTGTGGCAGCCAAAACAGCAGCAGAAGCAGCAGCAGCAGCTGATGAAATCGGCGGTGACCGTTGGGTTGTCAAAGCCCAGGTACATGCAGGTGGGCGCGGTAAAGCCGGTGGTGTCAAGCTGGTGACCTCCAAGGATGAAATTACTGCCTTTGCCGATCAATGGCTGGGCAAGAATCTGGTAACTTACCAAACGGATGAAAATGGCCAACCCGTCAGTTGTATTCTGGTTGAGACCTGTACTGACATAGCACAAGAGCTGTATTTAGGAGCGGTTGTTGACCGTTCAACCCGACGTATTGTTTTCATGGCATCGACCGAAGGTGGTGTGGAAATCGAGAAGGTTGCAGAAGAAACTCCAGAAAAAATCCTTAAGGCAACGATTGATCCATTGGTTGGCGCACAGCCTTACCAGGGTCGCGAGCTGGCATTCAAGCTGGGCCTGAAAGGCGATCAGATCAAACAGTTCACCAAAATCTTTATTGGTCTGGCCAAATTGTTTGCTGACAAGGATCTGGCATTGCTGGAAGTGAACCCGCTGGTTATCACTTCTGATGGCGATTTGCACTGTCTGGATGCGAAACTGAACATCGATAGTAACGCGGTATATCGTCATAAGGATCTGCAAGAAATGCATGATCCTTCCCAGGAAGATGAGCGCGAAGCACATGCTGCCAAATGGGAGCTGAACTATGTTGCTCTGGATGGTGATATCGGTTGTATGGTGAATGGTGCAGGTCTGGCCATGGGCACCATGGATATCGTCAAGTTGCATGGCGGCAACCCTGCCAACTTCCTGGACGTAGGTGGCGGTGCTACCAAAGAACGCGTTGTTGAAGCGTTCAAGATCATCCTCTCTGATGATTCTGTCAAAGCAGTATTCATCAACATCTTCGGCGGTATTGTCCGTTGCGACATGATTGCAGAAGGCGTTATCGGTGCGGTCAAGGAAGTTGGCGTCAAGGTACCTGTTGTTGTTCGCCTGCAAGGCAACAATGCAGCACAAGGCACCAAGGTTCTGTCTGAAAGTGGCCTGAACATCATAGCTGACACCGATCTGACTGGCGCAGCACAGAAAGTTGTTGCCGCAGCAGCTGGCAAATAAGGGGTAATCATGAGCGTTTTAATCAATAAAGATACAAAAGTTATTTGTCAGGGTTTTACTGGTGCCCAAGGTACCTTCCACTCTGAACAGGCGATTGAATACGGCACCCAAATGGTCGGTGGTGTAACCCCGGGCAAGGGTGGCCAGACTCATCTTGGCCTGCCAGTGTTTAACACTGTGGCTGAAGCCGTTGAATCTACTGGTGCAGAAGCGTCTGTTATCTACGTACCAGCACCTTTCTGTAAAGATTCAATCCTGGAAGCCGCTAACGCTGGTATCAAACTGATCGTTTGTATCACGGAAGGCATCCCGACGCTGGATATGCTGGATGCCAAGGTTAAATGTGACGAGCTGGGTGTACGCCTGATCGGACCTAACTGCCCTGGGGTTATCACTCCAGGAGAGTGCAAAATTGGTATTATGCCAGGTCATATCCACTTGCCAGGCAAAGTCGGTATTGTTTCCCGTTCCGGTACCCTGACATACGAAGCGGTCAAGCAAACAACCGATTATGGTTTTGGTCAGTCTACCTGTGTTGGTATTGGTGGAGATCCGATTCCGGGTACCAACTTCATCGACGTACTGGAATTGTTCCAGAACGATCCGCAGACTGAAGCCATCGTAATGATTGGTGAGATCGGTGGTACTGCTGAAGAAGAAGCGGCTGCCTACATCAAGGCCAATGTTACCAAGCCAGTGGTTTCCTATATCGCCGGTGTGACGGCACCTGCAGGCAAGCGTATGGGTCATGCTGGTGCAATTATCTCTGGTGGCAAGGGTACCGCAGATGAAAAATTTGCCGCACTGCAAGACGCTGGTGTGACTACCGTACGCAGCCTGGCTGACATCGGTATGGCTCTGAAAGAAAAAACCGGCTGGTAAACAAGCATAAGCCTGTTGTTTGAACAGCCATAAAAGAACCCGCTTCGGCGGGTTTTTTTATGGCTGTGCCATACTCAAATGATGCCAGATCATCTTGATGGAAAGCCGTTTTATAGAAGAAATCGACATGGCATACACCAATCTGACAACAGTTGGTTATAGACCAAGGTGTGATCCCCCTTGGTCGAATAGCTGCAAGAATGAGCCATCGCTTATGCTATCCCCCGACAGTCAAGGGGGAAGACTAATGACATATCAACAACAATATACACAGTCCATCAATGATCCCGAAGGTTTCTGGGCAGAACAAGCCGGTAAAATACAATGGTTCAAAGCACCGGATGTTATTTTAAGCAAGGATGAGAATGGCATAGACCGCTGGTTTGCCGATGGTGAACTGAATACCGCGTATCTGGCTCTTGATTATCATGTTTTGAAAGGGCGCGGCGATCAGTTAGCCCTGATTTATGATTCTCCCGTTACGAACACCAAACGTTCTTATACCTATAAAGAGCTCACATCGGCAGTGGCCCGCTTTGCTGGCTTGCTGAAAGCTCAAGGCGTTGAAAAAGGCGACCGGGTTGTTATTTATATGCCTATGGTGCCAGAAGCCGCCATTGCCATGTTGGCCTGTGCGCGTCTGGGTGCTATTCACTCTGTCGTATTTGGTGGCTTTGCCGCCAATGAGCTGGCTGTACGGATTGACGATGCCGCACCGAAGGTCGTTGTGTCGGCCTCGTGTGGTATTGAAGTAAGTAAAATCATTGAATACAAACCGATTCTTGATGCAGCCATCGATATTGCTGAACACAAGCCATCGTGCTGCATTATCCTGCAACGGGATTTATGCCGTTGTGAACTGAATGATCAATACGATATTGATTGGGAAGTCGGTGTCGCTGCGGCAGAGCCTGCTGACTGCACCCCGGTATTGGCGACGGATCCTCTGTACGTACTCTATACCTCGGGTACTACAGGTAAGCCGAAAGGTGTGGTTCGGGATAATGGTGGCCACGCGGTTGCCATGAAATACAGTATGGAAGTCGTTTACGACATGCAGATCGGTGATGTCTTCTGGGCAGCATCGGATGTTGGTTGGGTCGTGGGTCATTCCTATATGGTTTATGCCCCGTTGCTGGCTGGTTGTACGACCGTGTTTTATGAAGGCAAACCCGTACGGACACCGGATGCCGGTGCGTTCTGGCGGGTATGTGAAGAATATGGTGTCAAAGGGCTGTTTGCAGCACCAACCGCGTTCCGTGCCATCCGCAAGGAAGACCCGGATTGTCTGTTGGCACAGCAATACGACCTCAGCAAGTTGCAAACCGTGTTTATGGCCGGTGAGCGGCTGGACCCGCCGACGTATGACTGGGTGATGGAACATATCAAGCGGCCGATTGTGGATCACTGGTGGCAGACCGAGACAGCCTGGGCTATCGCTGGTAACCATATGGGGCTTGAGCCTGCTGAGGTAAAAGCAGGTTCTGTGACCCGTCCATCACCGGGTTTCAATGTGCAGATTCTGGACTCACGGGGCAATCCGGTTGCTGGTAACGAGCAGGGCAGCATTGCGCTTAAACTGCCATTGCCGCCGGGATGTTTGCCAACCATCTGGGGTAATCATGACCGCTTTGTTGCTGGATACCTGCGTACCTTTGAAGGCTATTACGTGACCGGTGACGGTGGTTATCTGGATGAAGATAACTACCTGTTTGTACTCGGCCGTACTGACGACATCATTAACGTTGCCGGACACCGTTTGTCGACAGGTGAAATGGAAGAGGTCGTGGCTGGGCACTCAGCAGTGGCGGAGTGTGCTGTTATTGGCCAAACCAGTGACTTGAAAGGTGAAGAGCCGCTGGGTCTGATCCTGCTTAAAGATGGTATCGACGTTGACGAAGGTGAGTTGCAGCGTGAGCTGGTGAAACGTGTTCGTGACCAGATTGGTGCGGTCGCCAGTTTCAAACATGCGGTTGTTGTACAGCGTTTGCCAAAAACCCGTTCCGGCAAAATCTTGCGTAAGATTTTGCGGAATATTGCCAACAATGAAGATTACACCGCGCCATCGACAATCGATGATCCGGCATGCCTGGCCGAAATCGAAACAACCCTGAAAGAAAAAGGCGTCAGGAAATAAAAGCAGGAACTTAATCTGATTAGTGAGTCATATCATTGTGACCCGGGCTGTTCTGCAGCCCGAATATCACGCTCTCTCACTCTCTGATCTTGAATTTTACCGGGCCCTGAGGCCCGGTTTTTTTATGCCCGCAATTCCCGGCTCGCCAGGTTATTCAGCGTCCGGCAGTACGCCATCTTGTGGCTTGATGATAAGAACATCACAGGCAATCTTGTCGACCAGCTGCTCAGCCGTGTTACCAATAAATACACCAGAAATACCACTGCGTCCGATGGACCCGACGACCAATACATCCGCGGCGATGGTTGCTGCGGTCTCGGCAACAACGATGTCGGTTTCTCCTTCCACAATATGCACATGATCGGTGTTGATATTGTATTTTTTCGCCAACTGTTCGCAGGCATCTTTGTGCTGCTCGGTGATATAGGCCTGAATATCATCCGGGGCAGTGACTTCGGGCACCATGGCGAAGGCAAGATCCACTTGAGGGAAAGCGTTGACCATATGCAGGTCGGTTTCAAAATGGTCGGCCAGATGTTCTGCGTAGGCGAGGATATTGTCGTTGATGCGCTGATGGCCTTCATCCGTTGAGGTCGCATCAATCGCTGCCAGAATGCGGTTTTGTTTCCATGATGCCGGGGACTTGACCAGTAAGACCGGCGCCGGACAATGACGCATCAGATTCCAGTCGGTATTGGTAAACAAACGGTCGATCAGATTATGGGGCTGGGTTCCCTTGATAACCAGGTCGTAGTCGGTTGTACGGACAGATTCGATGACGGCTTCATGCAGATGCTTGTTCCAATGTACTTCCGTACGGACCTTGAGACCACGTTCTTCCACTTCTGGTACAAAACTTTCAATCCAGCGATTGGTCGCTTCTATGCGTGCCCGCCGGATCTGTTGTTTGGTTTCTTCTTCCAGATAAGGACTTTCACCGCAATAAGGTTCGTAGACAGAGGCCAGTAAACACACATCAGCCTTCAGTACTTCGGCTAACCAGAGTGCCTTGTTCAGTGCCGTTTGTTCTGGGTGGTCAGAGTCCAGTACGACCAGCAAATGATTGATGTTCAGCATAACGGCGTCTCCCGTGTGATTGATGTGCAAGCAGCGATCATACCGTGACAGACCGCCAAGGCAGAAGCCAAGCTTCTTGTTGGTATTGATCGTTTATGTTTTCAGCTTACGCCCTGGTGCCTTGTGTCATGATGTCATGCGTCAGGATTGTTGTTACTGAGCAGGCTAATCAGGGCGCTGGCGGCATTCGACAGAGTACGATTGGTCAGGTGGATCACGCCGAGAGAGCGGGTCATCGGTACACCGGGCCAGGGCAGAACCGACAGTTGTTCGTCGACCATGCTGGACGGAAGCACTGACCAGCCAAGCCCAACGCCCACCATCATTTTGATGGTTTCCAGGTAATTGGTCGGCATCCGGGTTTCCAGAGTCAGCCCCGCTTCCCGGAAGGCTGCGTCTACCACCCGGTAGGTAATGGTATCTGGCTCTGGCAAAATAACGGCATTCTCCGCCAGGCTGGCCAGAGTGACCTGTTGCTGTGCGAGCGGGTGGCTGGGGGCACAGACGCAGACCATATCATCCTGCCACAGCGGGATGGCGGTTATTTTATCCGGCTGACGTTTATCCAATGTTGTCAGAGCCAATTCTACCTGACGTTGCTCTACCGCCTGATAGGCATCTTCTGAACCGAGAAAGCGGATATCCAGCTGGGCCGCTGGATATTGTCGTACAAAGGATTTCAAAAAAGGCGGGATTCTGTGCAGGCCAATATGGTGACTGGTGGCCATGCTTAATGTGCCTTCAACCGAATGGGTCAGGTTGCTGATCTGTACCTGGGTATCATTCATTAATTCGAGAATATCTCGGGCTTTTGGCAATAGCCGCTGACCGGACTCCGTCAGACTGATAGAACGGTTATGACGATCAAACAGTGGGCTGTTCAGCTGCTGTTCAAGTTGATGGATACGTTTGGAGACTGCGGGCTGTGTCAGGAACAACTGTTCCGCGGCCAGTGAAAAGGACCGGTGATGGGCAACGGCCAAAAAAGCTTTCAGTTGTTGGCTGTCCATAATGCCTCCGATGGTGTCTCCGGCTTGATGGCTGGCAAGGTATTCCTGTTAGGAATTCAATATAGAAAAAGAATGAATTTGTGTTGTTTATCAGAGTGAGTACCATAACGCAATCGTCCACATACAAAGGGCGGGGACCGTGAAAGCACACCAGTCGACAGAGAATTCCAATAAGGAGCCACCATGGCCGGTAAAACATTGTATGACAAACTCTGGCAGCAGCATGTCGTCAAAGAGCGTGACGATGGCACCGCTCTGATCTATATCGATCGTCAGTTATTACACGAAGTAACCTCACCCCAAGCGTTTGAAGGCCTGCGTATTGCCGGGCGTAAACCATGGCGGCTGGATGCCAACCTGGCGACACCGGATCACAATGTACCCACCACCGCCGTCGAGCGTGAATCCGGAGTGGACGGTATTGTTGATCCTGTTTCCAAGATCCAGGTCGTCACACTGGACAGCAACTGTGATGAATTCGGAATTACCGAATTCAAGATGAAAGACCAGCGTCAGGGCATCGTGCACGTTGTGGGGCCGGAGCAGGGAGCTACCTTGCCGGGCATGACCGTTGTATGTGGTGACTCACATACTGCGACCCACGGCGCTTTTGCGGCTTTGGCACATGGTATTGGCACCTCGGAAGTTGAGCACGTACTGGCGACCCAGTGCCTGATCCAGCGCAAGATGAAAAATCTGCTGATCAAGGTAGACGGCGAGTTAGGCAAAGGCATTACGGGTAAAGACGTGGTATTGCACGTCATCGGTATTATCGGTACGGCTGGCGGTAATGGCTGTGCGATGGAATTTGGTGGCTCTGCCATTCGCTCAATGAGCATGGAAGGCCGCATGACCATGTGCAACATGGCCATTGAGGCAGGTGCCCGTGTGGGCATGGTGGCCTTTGATGAAATTACGGCGGAGTACGTCAAGGGTCGCCCTTACGCGCCGACAGCCGCGCAATGGGATATGGCCATGGCGGCCTGGAAAGACCTGGTGTCTGACGATGATGCCGTGTTTGACAAGGTCGTTGAGATTCGTGCGGAAGACATCAAACCACAAGTGACCTGGGGAACCTCGCCAGAAATGGTCACCACCATTGATGCAACCGTCCCGACTCTGGACGACGCGCGCGACAGTGCCCAACGTGCCGGTTTTGAACGGGCTTATGACTATATGGGGCTGGCAGCTGGTCAGAAAATTACCGACATCAAGTTGGATCGGGTCTTTATTGGTTCTTGTACCAATAGCCGTATTGAAGATCTGCGTCAGGCCGCTGACATTGCCAAAGGCCGTCAGGTAGCCAGCAGTGTGATGCAAGCGCTGGTCGTTCCGGGTTCTGGTCTGGTGAAAGCCCAGGCTGAGCAGGAAGGACTCGACAAGATTTTTATCGAGGCCGGTTTTGAATGGCGTGAGCCAGGGTGTTCCATGTGTCTGGCAATGAACGCTGACAAGCTCGGTAACGGTGAGCATTGTGCTTCCACCTCTAACCGCAACTTTGAAGGTCGTCAGGGGTATGGCGGCCGGACGCATCTGGTCAGCCCGGCAATGGCCGCTGCCGCTGCTGTTGCAGGCCATTTTGTTGACGTTCGCGAATTCTGATCCGGAGAAATAGCATGAAAGCATTTACTGTACACACCGGCATCGTAGCGCCAATGGACCGGGCCAATGTCGATACCGACATGATCATACCGAAGCAGTTTCTGAAATCGATCAAACGCAGTGGCTTTGGCCCTAACCTGTTTGACGAGTTGCGTTACCTGGACGAAGGCCAGCCGGATGCAGATAACAGCGGTCGGCCATTAAACCCCGATTTTGTTTTGAACCAGCCGCGTTACGCGGGGGCTTCCGTGTTGATTGCACGGGAAAACTTCGGTTGTGGCTCCAGCCGTGAGCATGCGCCCTGGGCACTGGAAGATTTTGGTTTCCGCGTGGTGATTGCCCCTAGTTACGCCGATATCTTTTACAACAATTGTTTTAAAAATGGTTTGCTGCCGATTGTATTATCAGAAGCGGTTGTGGATGGCCTGTTCAAGGCGGTATCCGGCAGCGAAGGCTATGCGCTGACCATCGATCTGGAAAAACAGTTGATTCTGACTCCTGATGACCAGGATATTCCATTTGAGGTGGATGCTTTCCGTAAATACTGCTTGCTGAATGGTTTTGATGATATCGGGCTGACCTTGCAGGATGCGGACGATATTCGCCAGTACGAAGCGGCTCGCCGTGAATCATCCCCCTGGTTATTTAACGCGGGTTAATACAGGTCAAGGGTCCGGATCGATCGTCGAACTGGGCTGGTTGTGAATTTTATGGTGGCGGCGGGTAGCCGGTGCCACCGTCAGTAACAGGACATAATAATGAGCAAGAAAATTCTGGTGTTGCCAGGTGATGGTATTGGCCCTGAAATTGTCGCGGAAGCCGTCAAGGTGCTGGAAGCCGTCGATCGTCGTTTTAACATGGGGCTGGTGATTGATCATGGTCTCGTTGGTGGTTCGGCATACGACGCTACCGGTTTCCCGCTGCCTGAAGACAGCCTGAACAAGGCGCTGGCCGCAGATGCCATCCTGCTGGGGGCTGTGGGTGGCCCCAAATGGGACAAGCTGGAAGACCGCTCCAAGCGCCCGGAGCAAGGGCTGCTGGATATCCGCAAAAATCTCGGCCTGTTTGGCAATCTGCGTCCGGCCATTCTGTACCCGCAGCTGGCGGATGCTTCAACCCTGAAACCGGAAGTGGTCTCCGGGCTGGATATCCTGATTGTACGTGAACTGACAGGCGGCATTTATTTTGGTCAGCCACGGGGTGTACGGACACTGGAAAATGGCGAGCGTGAAGGCTACAACACCTACGTCTATAACGAATCCGAGATCCGTCGTATCGGTCGAGTGGCATTCGAATCAGCCATGAAGCGCAACAAAAAGCTCTGCTCGGTTGACAAGGCCAACGTACTGGAAGTGACCGTGCTGTGGCGCGAAATCATGGAAGAAATGTCAAAAGACTATCCGGAAGTCGAGCTGTCGCATATGTATGTCGACAATGCCGCCATGCAGCTGGTACGTGCTCCAAAACAGTTCGATGTACTGGTTACCGGCAATATGTTTGGCGATATCCTGTCCGATGCCGCCGCCATGTTGACCGGCTCTATCGGCATGCTGCCTTCTGCCTCGCTGGATAAAAACAACAAGGGTATGTACGAGCCGTGTCATGGTTCCGCGCCGGACATTGCCGGTCAGGGCCTTGCTAACCCGTTGGCAACTATCCTCTCGGTGGCCATGATGCTACGGTATAGCCTCGATCAAGGTGTCGCTGCAGATGCGATTGAAGCGGCTGTCAGCAAGGTGCTGGATCAGGGACTGCGTACCGGGGATATCTTCTCGGAAGGCATGACCCGTGTCAGCACCAGTGAAATGGGTGAAGCCGTATTGGCAGCCCTGTAATCTGGCGGCATACCCGGGGGTAATGTCCGGGTATACTGTGACTGGTCAGATAACCCCGATACCCGTTTGGAATGCAAACCGCGCCTGTCGCGGTTTTGCTGTATCAAGAACAAGGTAAAAACACATGTTAAAAACAGGATTGGTTGGTTGGCGCGGTATGGTGGGATCCGTACTGATGCAGCGGATGGAAGAAGAGGGTGATTTCGCCCTGATTACCCCGCAATTTTTTACCACCTCCCAGGCAGGCAAAACAGCACCGACTCTGGGTGGCAAGGATAACGGCGTACTGGCAGATGCCTACGACCTCTCCGCCTTGGCAGCGCAGGATGTCATTATCAGCTGTCAGGGGGGGGATTACACCTCCAAAGTGTATGCCGCTTTGCGTGAGACCGGCTGGCAAGGCTACTGGATCGATGCCGCCTCCTCTTTGCGTATGGCAGACGACGCCATTATTGTACTCGACCCGGTCAATGCCAGTGTGATTGACCAGGGCCTCGAAGACGGCATCAAAACCTATGTCGGCGGCAACTGTACCGTCAGTCTGATGTTATTGGCACTGGGTGGTCTGTTTGAGCAAGGGCTGGTGGAGTGGGTTGCCCCCATGACCTACCAGGCAGCTTCCGGTTCCGGTGCCCAGCATATGCGCGAATTAATTGCGCAAATGGGCGCCATTCATTCCAATGTCAGCGATAAACTCGACAATCCCGCTACTGCTATTCTGGATATCGATCGTCAGGTATCCGAATTTATCAATAGTGATGAATATCCCAAAAATCATTTTGGTGTACCGCTGGCTGGTAGTTTGATTCCTTATATCGATTCACAACTGGATTCCGGTCAGAGTCGTGAAGAATGGAAAGCCCAGGTAGAAGCCAACAAGATTATGGGGAGTGGGCATAATCCAGTGCCTATTGATGGCCTTTGTGTACGTGTTGGTGCCATGCGCTGCCACAGTCAGGCAATGACCATGAAGCTGACCCGTGATATTCCTGTGGCCGAAATTGAAGCCATTCTGGCGTCTCATAATGAGTGGGTGAGTGTCATTGCCAATGACCGTGATGTCAGTATGACGGCATTAACTCCGGCAGCCGTTACCGGCACGCTGAATATACCGGTAGGCCGCATTCGCAAGTTGAATATGGGGCCAGAATATATTTCTGCGTTTACCGTTGGTGATCAATTACTCTGGGGGGCGGCAGAACCTTTACGCAGAATGTTGCGGATTTTGTTAAACCGTTCATAGAAATTGATAAATAAAAGCGGACGAGTGTCCGCTTTTTCATACGCAACATCTCGAGTACGTCATAAACCTTTCATACATATCAGTTTTGTTGACGCATATCGGCCGCAACGATTGCGCCAGAACCGGTTATCCTTGATACTTGGATTTGATTATCCTCCGCCAGTATTAGTGCTTGCTGACGGATTTGATATCCGTAAATTTTTGATTAATCAGGGCTATAAAGCCGTAAAGTGACAACCAAGGATGCATCAATGAAGCGCCTATTTGCGAATGCCTTGCTGCTGGTCGGAAGCTTGACCGTGTCAACTCAGTTACTGGCCTTGGGACTGGGAGAGTTGACGCTCAAGTCGGCGCTGAATCAGCCTCTGGCTGCCGAAATAGTTCTGGTCGATTCAGAAGGTCTCTCTGAATGGGAAATCAAACCGGTACTTGCCAGTGCCGAAGCCTTTGAACGCTCCAACGTCGAACGTTCCTATTTTCTTACCAAAATAAAATTTCAGGTAGTGGGCGACAAGGTTGTCCTGACGACCCGGGATTCGGTTACCGAGCCTTTTCTGAATTTTCTGGTTGAGTTGAACTGGCCATCCGGCCGTGTCGTACGAGAGTTTACCGTATTGCTCGACCCGCCTACTTTTGCGGAAGAAAGTTATCAACCGCTGGTATCCACACCAACCAGTACGGCTACCGCTACTGGCGGTGCAGCCAGCGCGCCAGCGGCCGCCAGCCGTCCAGCGGCCCCAACCAATCGACCTGCGCCGTCAAATCATAATAATGCGGAACAATGGCAAAGTGACTCTGGCGCACCGGGTACTTACCGGGTACAGCCGAATGACACCCTGTGGGCCATTGCTCTGGCTACCCGGCCCGATCCCCGCATTACACCGCAACAAATGATGGTTGCCATCCAGCAGCAGAATCCGGATGCCTTTATCGGTGGCAACATCAACCGCCTGAAAACCCATCAGGTATTGCGTATTCCAGACTCTGAGCAAATTCGTACCATCAGTTTTGATGATGCCGTTTCCGAAGTGGCACGTCAGAATCAGGAAATTGCCGGTGCCGCGCAACTGGATGCAACCGGGCGAGCAGCAACCACGCCATCTGCCCGTGCAACATCAACCGGTGGTGAAGTACGCCTGGTATCAGACCGCGGAGAACAATCCGGTTCTGCCGGTGCCAGTGGTGAGATTGTCGGTCGTGGTGATGGCCGCCGCGAAGCACTGGAAAATGATCTGGCAATCGCACTGGAAACCCTGGATAAAAGCCGTCGTGAAAACAACGAACTGGTAGACCGGCTTGCCTCTCTGGAAGAACAGATCGCAGCTCTGCAACGTCTGGTCAGCCTGAAAGACGACCAGCTGGCCAACCTGCAAGTAAACGCCGGCCAGGACAATGAAACCAGTGCCCTGGCAACACCGGCCAGCGAAGCAGACACCACTCCGGCTGCTGGCGCGATTGAGCGCAGTGAGAGCGTCGCCGATAGTGCTGAAGGTGCTGAAGGTGCTGATACAGAGCCCAAGCCGGACACTGCCGCTGCCGCCGTTGAACCCAAACAACCCAAGCCGGAAATGGCTGAGCAGCGCCCTAAACCTCGGGTGATTCCGCCACCGCCAGCGCCAAGCATGATCGATCGCATTCTGCAGGATCCGATCATGTTGGGTGGCGTATTGGCCGTTCTGTTGTTGCTGATTGCTCTGATTTATTCGCTGATGAAAAAACTCCTGGCAGGCAAGGCTGCTAAAAAAGCAGCCGATGACGATGCGGAAGCCGCATTGTTACAGGAAGCCAGTGAGGAAGTGGCCGCCGCCGCTTCACCAAGCGAGGATTTTGACCACTTCAACTTCGATCAGGGCAGCAGTGGTGACAGCGACAGCGGTGTGCAATTGGGTGACCACCTGTTTGATGATGATGCGCTGGATATTTCAACCGACAGCCTGGATGCACCGGATGAATTACTGACCGCTGTGGATGCCGATATTGCCTATGGCCGTTTTGATGAAGCACGGAGCAAACTGACTCCAGCCGTAGAATCCCAACCCGGGCGCACGGATCTCAGCCTTAAACTGCTGGAAGTGTTGGCTGAACTCAACGATGACAGCGCCTTTGCCGATGAAGAAGCACGTTTGTTGGGCTTCGGCTCAGATGACGATATTACGCTTGCAGAGCAGTTCCGCTCCCGCCTGAGTAATCCGATTGCACCGTCTACCCATGCTCTGTCTGGTATATCGCTTGATGATCTGGATATGGAATTTCAAAGTGAACTGGACAACACTGCGACGACAGCAGAGGCAGAGACTCCCGTCACGGATATGGAAGAAAGCATCGATATCATGCCTGTGCTGGGTGACGATGCGATGGATTTCGAAACCGCGCTGGATCAGGGCGACGATATCGAAGCCGACCTTCCGGCCGCAGATGATAACGGCATGGACTTTTCACTGGATAGCCTGGCGGATAGCGACGAGCACCATACCGACGAGGTCACGATTTCTGCCGACGACCAGGGTGTGGAATTTGATCTCTCTGCCTTTGAAGACAATAGTGAAGAACTGGCTGCCGAGCCGGAAACAGAAGTCAGTGAGCCCGAACACGACAATCTGATGGATTTTGATGTGTCAGACGACCTGCTGGCCGAGCTGTCAGAAGAGCCTCTGGAAAGCGACGCATCTGCCGGGCTGTCGGATGATAACGTGATGGAATTTGATCTGGATGGCTTGGATGTTCTAGAACTGGGCGAGGTTGAAGAAGAAAGCCTGGCGGATACTGATCACGGCAGCGATGACAACGTACTGGAATTCGACGTTCCTGAGCTGGATATCCCAGAGCTGGAAGTAGAGGAAGATAACAGCTCAACGGCTGATGATGAAGAAAGCAGCGGTTTTGACCTGCCAGTTGTGGAAGCCGACGACGACGCGGTTGCTGATGATGAACTGGATGGTACTGAATTCGATCTGGAAGGTCTGGATAATGACCTGGAAATGTTGGCATCGGCGACAGAAGCCACCAGTGCCAGCGATAGTGCTGAAGAGTTGACAGACGATAACCTGATGGAGTTTGACCTCGACAGCCTGGAAGCGGAACTGGATTCGCTGGATGCGATGACAGACCTGCCCAAGTTGAGCGAAGAAGACCTGTCTGGCGCCAGAATGCTGGTCAACAGCGACGACAGTGATGATGAACTGGCGTTGCCGGAACTGGACGAGCTGGAAGAATTCGCAGAGGCTGAAGCCGCTGGGTCTGACGATGCGGCAGAAGAAGCCGTGGATGAGTTGTCTGAGCTGGATATGGAGCTCGATGATTTTGACCTGGCCGAGCTGGAAGACGAGGCCAGCGCTGACAGTGCTCCAGAAACACTGGAAGACTTGCCAGAGTTGGGCGACCTTGACGATATACCGGAACTGGAAGCCGTTACGGAAACAGAACTGCCAGTAGCCGCCGTGGAAGAGGACGCCGCAGAGGATGAATTGCCACCTCTGGATGATCTCGAAGAATTAACGTTTGATCTGGAATCTGAAGCGCTGCCGGAACTGGCCGACCTGGAAGAAGCACCAGAAGAGCCAGCCGGTGAAAGTCTTGACGAGATGGATATTCCATCATTCACCGCAGACTCGATCAACCTGGATGAACTGGCAGAAACAGAAGATGAATTTGCCTACTTGTCCGGTACTGATGCCAACGACACCAAGCTGGATTTGGCACGAGCCTACGTTGATATGGGTGAGTCCGACAGTGCCAAGGAACTGCTGGGCGAAATTGTTCAGGAAGGTAGCGACCATCAGAAGCAGGAAGCCCAGAACTTGCTGGATTCGCTGACCTGATCCATGTCTGATACCTATCGTTATGCTGCCATCGTGGAATACAACGGCGCTTGTTTCCACGGTTGGCAGAAGCAGAAACACCACAATGAACCCACGGTTCAGGCCGCACTTGAGGCGGCTATCTCCAAGGTCGCCAATCACCCGGTTGAGATTGCCTGTGCAGGGCGTACCGACGCCGGTGTGCATGCAACCCGTCAGGTTATCCACTTCGATACCACTTCCAAACGCAGTGATTATGGCTGGCTAATGGGGATTAACACCAATACGCCAGCCCAGATCTCGTTGCAGTGGATTGGCCAGGTCGATACGGATTTTCACGCCCGTTTCAAAGCCCAGGCCCGTTGTTATCGTTACCTGATCAACAACAGCCAATACCGTCAGGCACTGCAATATGAGCAGTTAACCTGGTGGCGTTATCCGTTGGATGCCGACCGTATGCATCAGGCTGCCCAGTTGTTGTTGGGTGAACACGACTTTTCTTCTTTCCGGGCCAAGGATTGCCAGGCCAAAACCCCAGTCAAAACCATGCACCGTATCGAAGTACGGCAATGGGGTAATCTGATTATGCTGGAGCTGGAGTCAAGCGCGTTTCTATACCACATGGTGCGTAATATCGTTGGCTGCCTGATTCCTATTGGCGAGGGCCATCAGCCGGTCGAATGGATGACCGAGGTGCTTGAAGCCAAATCCCGTCTGGCCGCCGGGGTGACAGCCCCAGGGGATGGTTTGCATTTTGTTGGGGTACGTTACCCGGAGCAATTTGATATTCCCAGCCAGCCCTTTGGTCCGTTACTGTTAGAGCCTGTACTGGCGTTGACTGACGGCTGAACCAGACCTTTGCAGGCCTGTTTTCTGCTACCATCGCCGGATTTATGCAGGAGCTTGCTGATGCCGACCTTACCCATGACCCGTACGCGTGCCAAGATTTGTGGTATTACCCGTGCAGCAGATGCTCTGGCGGTTGTGAATGCCGGGGCCGATGCCATTGGCCTGGTGTTTTACCCACCCAGCCCGAGAGCGGTTGATATTACGCAAGCGGCTGCTATTGTGGCTATGGTTCCGGCGTTTGTTACGGTAACTGCTCTTTTTGTGAATCCGACTTCTGAACAAGTGCAAAGCGTTCTGGATGTCGTTAGAATCGACCTTATTCAATTCCACGGTGACGAAGACGATGGCTTTTGCCAACAATTCAACCGCCCCTATATCAAGGCAGTCCGTGTTCGGCAAGCGTCGGATATGGTGGAGGCGTGCGTGCGCTTCCCAGGTGCCTTGTCTCTGCTGCTAGACAGCTACAAACCCGGTGTTCCGGGTGGTACTGGCGAAACCTTTGATTGGTCGCTGGTGCCAGACGATTTAAACAAACCCATTATTCTTGCTGGTGGCCTGTCTCCCGATAACGTGGCAACCGCTATTCGCGATGTACATCCTTTTGCAGTGGATGTCAGCGGTGGCGTTGAGGCCAATGGTCCCGGAAACAAAGGCATCAAGGATGCCAGCAAGATTCAGGCATTTATGAATGAGGTGTATCGTGTCAACTACGAACAACACAACTCCTGAACAAAACGCACATGCTGCGGTATTAGACGCTAATCTGCCCGATGAGCGCGGCCACTTTGGTATTTACGGCGGCCGTTTTGTCTCTGAAACCCTGACCGCGGCGTTGGATGAGTTGCAAGCAACGTATCTGAAACTGCGTGATGATGAAGATTTCCAGAAAGCGTTTGATCACGACCTGGCGCACTATGTTGGCCGCCCGTCGCCGTTGTATTACGCCGAGCGATTGAGCGACCACTGTGGCGGGGCGCGTATTTTCCTCAAACGGGAAGATCTGAATCACACCGGTGCCCATAAAATCAACAACACCATTGGTCAGGCATTACTGGCCAAGTTTATGGGCAAAAAGAAGATTATTGCTGAAACCGGTGCTGGCCAGCACGGTGTGGCCTCGGCCACCGTCGCTGCCCGTTTCGGCTTGGAATGCAAAGTCTTTATGGGCTCGACGGATGTTGAGCGTCAAAAGCTGAATGTCTATCGCATGAAGCTGCTGGGCGCTGAGGTGGAATCGGTCACATCCGGTACCAAAACCCTGAAAGACGCGATGAACGAAGCGATGCGTCATTGGGTGACCAACGTGGACGACACCTTCTATATTATCGGTACTGCGGCTGGGCCGCATCCTTACCCAATGCTGGTGCGGGATTTTCAGTCTGTTATCGGCCGTGAAACCCAAACGCAAAGCCAGGAACAGATTGGCCGTCAGCCAGATGCAGTCGTGGCCTGTGTGGGTGGTGGTTCCAATGCCATCGGCATGTTTTACCCTTATATCAAGCATCCGGAAGTAGCCATGTATGGCGTTGAAGCGGGTGGACTGGGGCTGGAAGGAGATGACCATGCCGCACCTTTGAGTAAAGGGCGTCCTGGCGTTTTGCATGGCAATCGCACCTATTTGATGGAAGACGACAACGGCCAGATCATGGGGACACACTCGATTTCTGCCGGTCTGGATTACCCCGGAGTTGGCCCTGAGCACTCCTGGTTGAAAGATGTTGGCCGTGCCCAGTATGTCGCCGCTACAGACAGCGAAGCCATTGAGGCATTCCACAAGCTGACACAGCTGGAAGGCATTATGCCGGCACTGGAGTCATCCCATGCCGTCGCTTTTGCGATGAAGTTGGCAGCCACCATGCCTTCCGACAAGGTGATTGTGGTCAACCTGTCCGGTCGTGGTGACAAGGACATTCATACCATTGCCACTCTTGATGGCGTGACTGCATAAGGACGGAATTCGATATGTCTCGTATAGCTAGTTTGTTTGCTGCCTTGAAAACCACAGGCAAAAAAGCCTTGATTCCCTATATCACTGCCGGTGATCCACAAAAGGACGCCACCGTTCCCATGATGCACACACTGGTGGACGCCGGTTGTGACCTGATTGAACTGGGGGTGCCGTTTTCCGATCCGATGGCGGATGGCCCGACCATTCAATTGGCCTGTGAGCGGGCGCTGGAACATAACACCTCGTTACGTGATGTACTGGCGATGGTGGCGGAATTCCGCACTACTGACAGCACGACCCCGGTGGTGCTGATGGGGTATCTGAATCCGGTCGAAGCCATGGGTTATGACACCTTTGTAACAGCAGCGGTGACTGCCGGTGTTGATGGTGTGCTGCTGGTCGACTTGCCACCGGAAGAAGCCGTTGATGTTGACGCCATCTTCAAAAGTGCGGGTCTGGATATGGTGTACCTGATTGCACCGACCACGACCGATGAGCGTATCGAAGCCATTGGCCAGGCTGGCAGTGGTTATGTGTATTATGTCTCGCTAAAAGGCGTGACTGGCTCGAAAGCCCTGGATGTCGACGATGTTGAACGTAACTTGCAACGGATTCGCCAACACGTGTCTATCCCGGTAGGGGTGGGTTTTGGTATTCAGAATGGCACAACAGCCGCGGCCGTATCGGCCGTGTGCGACGGCGTGATTGTGGGGAGTGCGATCGTTAACCGTATCGCCGACAATGCCACCAACCCCGCCGAAGCTCAACGTCTGGTCGCCGCGCTGATGCAGGAAATGCGCAGCGCGATGGATCAGTAATAACACGGTCGTAACCAAGAAGGATATTCAGGATGGCTGACTTCAGCAGTTGGAACGTCAAGCGTTGGCTCGAGCACCTGGAGTCGGTGCATCCTGCTGAAATTGATATGGGCCTCGACCGCGTCCGTACGGTCGCAGAACGGTTGGGCTGCTTGCACCCGGCCGGGCTGGTGATACTGGTCGCAGGCACCAATGGCAAAGGCACAACCTCAGCATTGATGAGTGCCTTGTTGTCACGTCAGGGATTTTCGGTCGGTTGTTATAATTCGCCGCATATTCTGCGCTACAACGAGCGTGTGTCGGTAAACGGCAACGATATATCGGATGCGGATCTGTGCCAGTCATTTGCACTGGTTGAACAGGCGCGTCAAGGTATCGCGTTGACCTATTTTGAATTTGGCACCCTGGCTGCACTGGCCTGGTTCAAACAACAGAATCTCGATGCCTGTGTCTTGGAAATTGGCCTGGGCGGGCGTCTGGATGCCGTCAATGTAGTGGACGCCGACTTGTCGGTCGTCACCAGTATCGGGTTGGATCACGAAGCCTGGCTGGGTAACGACCTCGATGTTATCGCCTATGAAAAATGCTCCATTGTCCGGCCAGACCGTTATCTGGTCTGTGGTCAGCCCATGCCTCCTGAGCGTGCTCGCACGACGGTAGAGGCGGCTGAAGGTTTATGGCTGGGGCGGGGCGAAGCCTTTGATATCACTGAGTGTGTGCAAGGGGGTGAGGCGGTTCTGAATCTGCGCTTTCTGCCGTGTCCGGATGAGGATACCTCGATGTCGTGGGTATTGCCGCGCGGATTTATTCCGGCGGCCAATATCGCCACTGCAGTACAGGCGCTGGCAGCGGTTGGCCATTTGATGCCTGAAGTGGAAGTGGTCAAAACCCTCAAGCGCCTGCGGGTTCCTGGCCGTTTGCAGGGCTGGCAGTGCCTGTGCCCGGATGGACGACAACTCAGACTGACGCTGGATGTTGCGCATAATGAACAGGCCGCTGCGTATCTGGCCACCCGAGAGCAAGAGGTGGATGGCATTCTGCTGGCCATGCTGGCCGACAAGCCGGTAGAAGCGGTGGTGCAGGCATTACCCGATACCACGCAGTGGACGCTGGCCGGACTTGATTGCCCGCGGGGACTGGATGTTGCCGGACTGGCACTGCGCTTCCACACCGTGGTGACGCAAGGCAGCGGCGTTGATGTGACGGCTTGTACAACGGTTCGTGATGCCCTGGAGCACTGGCAACAAACGGCCACTGCTGATGAGCATTGGCTGGTTGTTGGGTCTTTCTATACCGTTGAGCAGGCATTGACATACATTCATGCCCAGCAAAAAAGCGGAGAGTATGTATGGAAAAGCATCTGAACAAACGTATTCTCGGGGCCGTTGTCACTGTGCTGGCACTGGGTATCGCCGTGCCGATTGTGATCGATGGTTCCAGCCAGCGGCTAACGATCGATCAGGATATGCCGCCCATGCCTGATATGCCGGACTGGACGGAAGTCCAGAACCAGCAGCGTATTCGTATTGATCTGGAACAGCTGGCCAGTGGTGAGGCGGCGGCCCAGTTGCTGACGCCACAACCCGGTACTGCGGCGACGGAACCAACGGGTACGGCAACAGCAAGTACAGAACAAACAGCAAAAACAGCGGCAGCAACGGCGCAACAAGGAACCGCAGCGGGTCATGGTGAGCCGGTGACGGGTGCCAATACCGTAGCCGCATCCACGGCTACGCCGGCTGTTACGCCTGCCCAAACGGCCAGGCCCGTTGCAGCGGAAACCGGGCAAGCCGATAGCGATGTCCTGGCCGGGCTGGATGACATGATCCCTGCGGCGGTCAGGAAGCAGCCGGATCGAGGCCATCTCGACGACAGTGGCTTGCCCTATGCCTGGGTAGTACAGTTGGGCGCTTTTTCTAGCGCTGACAATGCCATGGGCTTCCGGGATACGATACGTCAGCAGGGTTTCAAGGCCTTTGCCCGTACCGATGATGATGGTCTTACCCGTGTGTTTGCTGGCCCGGAGCTACAACAACAGCAGGCTGAAACACTGCGTAGTCAGCTGGAAAAAAAGCTGCAGCGCTCGGACCTTCGCATCAAACGTTTTATGGCGCGCTAACGCCAGGCTGGCCCATGAATGATTGTCTCAAGAGCGATTCATGCGGCTTGATTGCTACGGGAGATAGAATTTTTTCTGCTTTCGCTGGCGCAAAATGCCCACAAGCCGGTCTCTCCAGTTGTCGAAATCCATGCTAAACCCTATACTGCGCGCTTCTTTGAGTCTGCTACGAGAGCGAGATGGCCGTCGTTGATTGGGTAATATTGGCGGTGCTGGGAATCTCCAGCCTGATCAGCCTTAAACGCGGTTTCGTCCGGGAAGCCTTGTCGCTGGCTGTGTGGATTGGGGCGTTTGTGGTTGCCCGCATGTTCAGTGGTAATCTGGCCACGCTCCTGACTGATTATATTGAAACCAATTCATTACGCTGGATCGCCGCATTTGTCGTGCTCTTTCTGGGCACACTGGCTATTGGTGCCATGGTCAACCACCTGATTGTCGAGGTGGTGCGTCTGACCGGATTGAGTGGCACTGATCGTATCCTCGGTATGGTCTTTGGCTGTATCCGTGGACTGGTTGTTCTGGTCGCGATTGTTTATGGGTTGCAGCTTACCATGGTGCCGAAAGACCCCTGGTGGCAGCAATCAATGTTTATTCCTCACCTGGAAGTGCTGGCAGACTGGGCGCGTAATACGTTGCCAGGCGCAGCGAACCGGGTGATGTCCTCTATCCCGTCTGATTTCTGAGGTAATACGCGAATGTGCGGAATTGTGGGTATCGTCGCCAAGACCCATGTCAACCAGTCTATTTATGATGCGTTGACGGTGCTACAGCACCGCGGCCAGGATGCGGCAGGCATTGTCACCAGTGATCAGGGAAAGTTTTATCTAAGGAAAGATAATGGCCTGGTACGAGATGTATTTCGTACCCGCCATATGCAGCGACTGATTGGTCGTATGGGCATTGGTCACGTACGTTATCCGACGGCAGGCAGTTCCAGCTCGGCGGAAGCCCAGCCATTCTATGTGAACTCGCCCTACGGCATCGTACTGGCACATAACGGCAATCTGACCAACACCACCGATCTGGCCCAAGACCTCTATCGTGAAGATCTGCGGCATATCAATACCACATCAGACTCTGAAGTCCTGTTGAATATCTTTGCTCACGAACTGCAAGAACAAAAGCAGCTGGTGCCCACTCCGGAAATGATCTTCCGGGCGGTGCGTCGTGTGCATGAGCGTGTTCGTGGTGGTTACGCAGTGGTCGCCATGATCTGTGGTTATGGCGTGGTGGCCTTTCGTGATCCGAATGGTATCCGTCCGGCTGTTTATGGCCGTCGTGATACCGATACCGGCCCTGAGTACATGGTGGCATCGGAATCCGTCGCGCTGGATGCCCTGGGATTTCAGCTTGAGCGAGATGTTGAACCCGGTGAATGTGTTGTCATGACCGAAGCCGGTGAGATTTTCACCCAGCAATGCGCTGACAACGCCTGTCTGACGCCGTGTCTGTTTGAGCAGGTATACTTTGCCCGCCCGGACTCCATTATGGATGGCATCGCGGTGTATAAGGCGCGCCTGCGGATGGGGGAAAAACTGGCGGAAAAAATCATGCGGGAGCAGCCGGATCACAATATCGATGTTGTGATACCGATTCCGGATACCAGCCGTTCATCGGCGCAGGAACTGGCCAATCGGCTTGGCGTCAAGTACCGCGAAGGCTTTATGAAGAACCGCTATATCGGCCGTACCTTCATTATGCCAGGGCAGCAGCAGCGCAAGAAATCCGTGCGTCAGAAGCTCAACGCACTGGAGCTGGAATTTCGCGGCAAGAATGTCCTGCTGGTCGATGACTCCATTGTCCGGGGCACCACGTGCGAGCAGATTATTGAGATGGCTCGGGATGCCGGTGCTCTCAATGTGTATTTTGCATCGGCCGCCCCTGCGGTACGCTATCCCAATGTTTATGGGATTGATATGCCGGCCAAGGAAGAGTTTATTGCGCACGGCCGTACCACCGATGAAATTGCAACGGCCATTGGTGCTGACTGGCTGATTTACCAGGAACTGGATGACCTGATCAGTGCATGTCTGGAAGGCAGCAAAACGGCTGCGAAAGCATTTGATTGTTCGGTATTCAACGGTGAATACGTCACCGGCGATATTGATGACAATTATTTCCAGCGCCTGTCCGACTTGCGCAGCGATTCCTCCAAGGGAGGCCGCAAGGCCGCCAGTGCCAACAACGTAGCGATTGACCTGCACAACGAGGCAGAATCCTGATTATTTCGGTATTACAGGTGCCTGACACCTGAACCGAATCTGTATAACAGGGCAGCCTCCGCTGCCCTGTTGCGTTTTTAGGCCATGTTTTTAAGCCATAGAAAAGGCAGAAACCTGATGAATGATATTCACGACTTGTTGGCCCCTTATCAATCGGATCTGACCGATTGTGAAATGGAAACCCTGGCGGTTCGTGCGGGCCAGTACCGGACCCAGGAAAACGAACACTCCGAAGCGATCTTCCCGAGTAGCAGCTATGTGTTCAGCTCGGCCGCAGAAGCCGCAGCACGTTTTGCCGGAGACAACCCGGGTAACGTCTATTCCCGTTATACCAACCCGACGGTACGCACCTTCGAAGACCGCCTGGCGGCGATGGAAGGGGCAGAGGCCTGTGCTGCAACGGCTTCCGGTATGGCAGCTATTTATGCGGCGGCGCTGGCCCATTTGAAAGCGGGGGATCATGTTCTGTGCTCTCGCAGTGTGTTTGGCAGCACCATCGTTCTGTTTGAAAAATTCCTGCGTAAATTCAACGTTGCTATCGATTATGTGAATCCGGTTGATGTCAACGATTGGGCAGCACATTGCAAGCCGGAAACCCGGTTGTTTTTCCTGGAGTCTCCCTCCAACCCACTGGTTGAAGTCGCAGATATCGCTGCACTGTCGCAGGTGGCCCGTGACGCCAATGCCCTGCTGGTGGTGGACAACTGCTTTTGTACCCCGGTGATCCAGCAACCGCTGGCGTTGGGGGCCGATTTGGTGGTGCATTCCGCCACCAAATACATCGATGGCCAGGGCCGTTGCATGGGTGGTGCCGTACTGGGCAGCCACGAACTGATTGAACCCGTGATTGGTGTTTTGCGTTCCGCGGGTCCAACCATGAGCCCGTTTAATGCCTGGGTCTTTACCAAGGGGCTGGAAACACTCAGCCTGCGCATGAAAGCCCACAGTGAAAACGCCACTATCCTGGCCAACTGGTTGCAACAGCATCCGAAGGTGAAACAGGTCAACTATTGTGGCCTGGCATCCCATCCGCAGTATGACCTGATCCAGCAGCAGCAAAGTCTGCCGGGTGGCGTATTGTCGTTTGAAGTGGATGGTGGACGGGAAGAAGCCTGGCAAGTGATTGATGCCACCCGCATGATCTCCATCACTGCCAACCTGGGCGACGCCAAAACCACCATTACGCATCCGGGTACAACGACCCATGGGCGTTTGGCAGAAGAAGAGCGGCTGGCGGCTGGTATTACCCAAGGCTTGATTCGTGTTGCGGTTGGTCTGGAGAATGTGAACGACATTCGCAAGGATCTGGCCCGAGGACTGGATTCACTCTGACGGCATCCTGGTCACACAGACGGGGCTGCGGCCCCGTTTTTTTATGCCCTGATGTTGCAGAATGGCGTAGCGGAATAACTATTGGGGGCATCTATTTAATCCTGCACGGCTCTGCGCGAGTGTTGCCGTTGTTCAGAGCAAGGCGACGAATGCAGCGAAATGACG
>NZ_JAUYWA010000015.1 GCF_030689025.1 Oceanobacter sp. 1_MG-2023 | reverse complement strand
GGCGGACTGGACGGGACTCGAACCCGCGACCCCCGGCGTGACAGGCCGGTATTCTAACCAACTGAACTACCAGTCCACTGTTGATGTTCAAACCACATCAAAAGGTTTGGTGGGTGATGACGGGATCGAACCGCCGACCCTCTGCTTGTAAGGCAGATGCTCTCCCAGCTGAGCTAATCACCCTTCGGTCTATCGTACTGCTGTTGTAAGAATTGGCGGACTGGACGGGACTCGAACCCGCGACCCCCGGCGTGACAGGCCGGTATTCTAACCAACTGAACTACCAGTCCAATTCTTCCAACTTTCGCTTTTGGTGGGTGATGACGGGATCGAACCGCCGACCCTCTGCTTGTAAGGCAGATGCTCTCCCAGCTGAGCTAATCACCCTTGGTCTCAAAAGCGAGTGGGCATTCTACTCGTAGAGCCTTCGTTGTCAAACATAAATCTTTGATTTTTTAAATTTATTCAGGCACTTGCATAAAAATCAGCCAGTTTCTGCCTGTTTCGTTGAGCGCCTGGTTGAGTTGGAACGTCGGTCGACCAGAATCAGCAAGCAAGGTGTCAGGATCAGAGTCAGTACGGTGGCAAAAGTCAGCCCTCCGGCAATGGCAGTAGACAGCTGGGTCCACCATTGTGAAGAAGGAGCGCCAACACTGGTGTGCTGATGAATCAGGTCGATATTCCACTGCATCACCATCGGGATCAGGCCGAGGACGGTCGTAATCGCGGTCAATAATACCGGCCGCAGACGCTGGGCACCGGTACGCAGGGCGGCGTCAATGGCATCCAGCCCTTCGTCCCGCAGGCGATTATAGGTATCGATCAGGACAATATTGTTGTTGACCACAATACCTGCCAGGGCGATCACGCCTACGCCACTCATCACGATGCCGAAAGCTTCGCCTCGAATCAGCAAGCCAATCAGCACGCCGACAATCGACAGGATAATGGCACTCATGATCAATGTGGCTTGATAAAAGCTGTTGAACTGGGTGACAAGAATGGTTGCCATCATAAAGATGGCAATGGAAAACGCGGTCGCGAGAAAGCTGCCGGTTTCGGCCATTTGTTCAAAGTCGCCACGGAATCTGGGCTCGACACCGGCACCGAGCCAGTCGAGATCTTTCATCTGTTCGCTGAGTTGCTGGATTTTGGCATTGGCGTTGACGCCATCACGCACGTTGGCGGTGAGGCGGTAACGGCGTTTGCCATCGATCCGCACCAGATCGCCCGAGCGAGGCTCAGCGGTCTGGGTCAGGAATTGCGAAGCGGGAATCAGCCCATAGGCTGTTGAGATATTAAAGCCATCCAGATCTGCCAGGGTGCGGCGGGATTCCGGGTAACGCAAGACGATGTCCACTTCGTCGTCGGTAAAATCAGGCTGAAAGGCACCGACTTTCTGGCCGCCAGTCAGCATGCGTACCATGCCGCCGGTGGCAGAAATACTGGCTCCGTAGCGGCTGGCCTGTTCACGGTCGACCGTGAGTTGCCATTCGATGCCCTCTAACGGGCGATCATCACGGATGTCTTTGAGATCGGCATCCTGCTCAAATATCTCCCGGACCTGCTCCAGCAGCGGAATAATGGCGTCACCACTGTTGGCGGTCAGCTGCAGCTGGATATCGGCCCCACTGGGAGGGCCACCCTGTTTTTTCTGGGTTTCGACAATAATGCCGGGGATGGCCGCGCTGCGTTGTTCAATATCGGCCAGGACGGTATTGGCGGGGCGGCGTTGCTCCCAGTCCGCCAGCCCTATCTGGATACGGCCGACCAGATCCGGGGCGGCATCGTTAGGGGCCTTGGCAAAGGTGGTGGTGTAGATTGAATCGACATCGTCGAGAGCAAAGATATGTCGTTCGACCTGCAAGACCAGTGCTTCGCGCTCCTGAATGGAAAGATTACCTCGGGCGCGGATATCCACCAGGCCGATATCAGAGTCAACATCGGGGAAAAACTCCACGCCATGGCCGTGCTGGCCATAAAAGACAAACGAAGCCACCAGCGTCAGCAAACACAGCACCAGCACCGTCAGTGGCCGCTGCAAGGCAGTTCGTAACAGGCGCACGTAGCCTCCGGTGAAGCCGCCGATAAGGTGGAAATCGCCTCGTTCGGCGGCTTTTAGTCGGGCAATGGCCCCGTCTTCATAACCGCCTTGACGGCTGATCAATGACCCCAGGGTTGGCACAACAATCAGCGCCATCACCAGCGAAGCCGTCAGGGTATAGAGCAGGGTCAATGGCAAATACTTCATAAAGTCGCCGGTGGTGCCGGGCCAGAACAGCAGAGGCAAAAAGACCGCCAGCGTGGTGGCGGTTGATGCCGTGATTGGCCAGGCCATCCGTTTGGCGGCATCGGCATAGGCCTGCTTGGGAGTGGCACCGTCAGCCAGGCGGCGGTCGGCGTATTCCGTGACGACGATAGCGCCATCGACCAGCATGCCGACGGACAGAATCAGAGCAAACAACACCACCATATTCATGGTATTGCCGGTGAGACTGAGCCAGATTAGCCCCATCAGAAAGGCTCCCGGAATCGCCAGCCCAACCAGGAATGAGTTCCGCAATCCGAGGCTACCCAATACCAGTACAATCACCATCAGGGTGGCGACCAATACATTGTTGAACAGGTCGTTGAGCATGCTTTCGATTTCGCTGGAGCCATCCTGAATAATGCTGGCGTCGATGCCCGCGGGCCAGTAGGGCGACACGGTATCGATAACACCGCGAACCTGATTAATGGTTTCGATGATGTTGGAGCCGATCCGTTTCTTGATTTCCAGCGTCACGGCGGGCTGGCCATTGATGCGGGCACTGCTGTTACGATCCTTGTAGGCCAGACGGCCAACGGCAATGTCCCGGAACAGCACCACCTGATCACCACTGACCTTGACCGGCATATTGAGAATATCGTTGATGTTCTCGACCAGCCCGGGAATCTTGATACTGAAGCGTCCGGCTTCGTTCTGTAAATCTTCGCTGGCAACCAGTGAGCTATTGTTGGAGACCAGATTGGACAGCTCAACCATGGAGAGCTGGTAATTATCCATGCGCACCGGATCGACGACAATTTCGGCAATTTCTTCGCGTTTGCCCTGAATCGTGGCTTCCAGCACGCCCGGCAAGGCTTCGAGACGATCCTGCAGGTCGTTGGCGACGGCGTAGAGCTCCGTCTCGCTGACGTCGCCGGCAAGGGTGACAACGGCGACCGGAAACAGGGCGACGTTGATTTCGAGTACACGGGGTTCGTGGCTGTCTTCCGGCAGATCGCTGCGGGCGTCATCGACTTTCTGGCGGACATCAAGCAGCGCCTGGTCGATGTCTACATCGGTGTAGAACTCCAGCATGATGGACAAGTGTCCGGTGGTGGCCGTCGAAACCATTTCCTTCAAACCATCGAGGCCGCGTAATTCACGTTCCAGCGGCTTGTAGAGCAGGGAGTCGGCATCTTCCGGGGAAATCCCATCGTGGGCGACGGAGACATAAACAAACGGCACGGTGACGTCTGGTGAGCTTTCTTTGGGAATGGAAAACAACACCGACAGGCCCACCAGTATCACCAGTACAAACACCATCATGACCGTGCGGGCGCGGCTGAGAGCCGCGTCAATCAGAGCGTACATGATCAGTCTCCCTCAGGCTGGCTGGGCGATGTGCCGGGAGCGCTTTTGAGCACTGCGTCAACCTGCTGGCCAACGTTGACAAAACCGCCACCCTGGGTAATCAGGCGCACGGATTCCGGGCCGTAAACCCAGACGCCATGTTGATCGGCGCCTTCCAGCTCCACGCTGACAAACGCTACCCGGTTATCCTGATTGACGGTTTTCAGCCCCATCTTGCCGGATTCATCCAGCACCAGCAGAGCCGGTGAAACATGGTAAGCCTGACGCTCGCCCAGAGGCACAATCAGCTGGGCACTTTGTCCGGCCGGGATGGGATGATGCTGTGGGTTGGCCAGCTCAAGCTCGACGGTAAAAGTGCGGGTGGCGGTATTCGCCAGCGACGAGACAAACCGCAGTGTTCCGGTTACCAGCTCTCCGGACAGTAATCTGGCGCTTGCTGTCATACCGGGGCTGAGTAAACCAACATCCTGTTCGGCCGCTTCCGCGACCACCAGATAGGGAGAGAAATCAACCAGTTCCAGAAGTGACTCACCATCCTTGACGAAAGCCCCCAGTTCCACCATGCGGTTATTGATCACGCCATCAAAGGGTGCCCGGACAGCAGCGGCTTCGACCTGTAAACGTGCTGATGTAAGTTCCGCCTGGGCATTTGCCAGGGCGGTATCGGCCTGGACCAGCATGGATTCATTTGCCAGCCCTTGTTGGTTGAGCTGGATTACCCCTCGTTGCTCCAGTTGCCGCTGGCGCACCGTTGCCTGTGCCTGTTGCAGCCGGGCTGGCCAGTCGCGGGTATCCAGTTCGAGCAGCAATTGCCCGCGCTTGACTCGCTGGCCCTTGTTGACATGAATCGCAGTTACTTTGGCGCGCAATTCGGATTTGATGGTGACGTTGCGATTGGCCGCCAGCTTGCCCGACAGTTTGAGTGAGCGGATATGCTGCTCGGGTATCAGGTCGTCGACCTGCACCCGTATCAGGCGTGTTGCATCCGGGTATCGGTCGGTTTCCCTGGCAGCCAAGGGTTCGGTATCGGCCCCTGCCAGCATCCAGACGACAGTCACAATAAGGACAGCGGCGGCGGCAAGGTAGCCACGGTTAAACGTAATCGACATGGTCTTGAGTCCTTTGATATGGCAAATCCGGACGCTTGCTCTGGGCGGTGGATGCGGCGGTCATAGTAGTTGTGCATCGAAGGATAGTTTACTTCTGGGCAGATGTTTACCATGAATACTTTGCAATCCAGTGGCGGTTTGCCTGTTAAGGGGGGAGCGGCGGCAGTAAACTGGGCGCCTGGCCCGGTATATTCGATATTCGGGATGCGATTTTGTCGGTTTGCAGGCGATTTGTATGGTGTTGGTGAGTTTGAAACAGGCCGAGTTGGCCTTTGGTGATCATGTACTGCTCGACAAGGTGGATCTGGATATCCACTCTGGTGAGCGGGTTTGTATTGTTGGTCGTAACGGTGAGGGCAAGTCTACTTTATTAAAAGTCCTGACCGGAGAAGTGACCACGGACGATGGTGTGATTCAGCGCCTTGATATGTTGAGCATGGCAACGCTGCAACAGGCGCTGCCAGAGAAAGTGGATATTCCGGTTTACGATGTGGTGGCTCAGGGGTTAGGGCAAGTGGGGGAAGACATCGCCCGCTACCATGAAGAAACCCACAAGGGTGAACATGCCGATCTCAACCTGATGGAAAAACTGCAAACCCGTATCGAAGCCAATGATGGCTGGAGCTGGCAGCAAAAAGTCGAGTCAATTATTCAACGTCTGGATTTACCCGCCGAGCGCAGTTTTGCCGAACTGAGCGGTGGCTGGCAACGCCGGGTGATGCTGGCTCGGGCGCTGGTAACGGAACCGGATCTGTTGATTCTGGATGAACCAACCAACCATATGGACATCGCCACTATCCAATGGCTGGAAGAACAGCTCAAACAATTCAGCGGGACACTGGTATTTATCAGTCACGACCGGGCCTTTGTGCAAAATCTGGCCACCCGGATTGTCGAGCTCGATCGCGGCCATGTGTATATCTGGCAGGGGGATTACCTCAGCTTTATTGAGTACCGGGAAAAGCGTCTTGAAGACGAAGCAACCCAGAATGCGCTGTTCGACAAGCGTCTGGCAGAAGAAGAAAAATGGATCCGTCAGGGAATCAAGGCACGCCGCACCAGGAACGAAGGTCGGGTCGAACGTCTGAAAGAAATGCGTAACGAGCGTGGTGCACGCCGTGAACGTCAGGGCACAGCCAATATCAGCATGACCGGTACGGATTCGTCCGGGAAAATCGTTTTTGAAGCAACCGATATCAGTTATGCCTGGGGTGATCAGCCACAGGTGTCGCATTTCTCAACCATTATCCAGCGTGGAGACCGGATTGGTCTGGTCGGCCCGAACGGTGCCGGTAAAAGTACTCTGCTGAAATTGTTACTGGGTCAGCTGCAACCACAATCCGGTGAGTTGCGGGTGGGTACCAAGCTGGAAGTGGCGTATTTCGACCAGTCCCGGCATATGCTGGATGGCAATAAATCCATCGCAGATAACGTCGCCGATGGCAAAGACCATGTCGAGGTGAATGGCCAGAGCCGCCACGTGATCGGCTATCTGGGTGACTTCCTCTTTCCTCCTGAGCGTGCCCGGACACCGGTGCGAGCCTTGTCAGGTGGTGAGCGCAACCGGGTGTTGCTGGCCAAGCTGTTCCTGAAACCATGTAATCTGCTGGTGATGGATGAGCCGACCAACGACCTCGACGTGGAAACCCTGGAGCTGCTGGAAGAACGATTGATGGAATATCAGGGCACCTTGTTACTGGTCAGCCACGACCGGGCATTCCTTGATAACGTCGTGACCCAGCTGCTGGTGTTTGAAGGTGAAGGTCATATCGACGAGCAAACCGGCGGTTATTCTGACTGGGAGGCGCGTCATCAGGCCAAACAGGCGGCAGCCAAGGCGCAACAAAAAGCCGGTAAAAAGCAGTCACAGAAAGCTGCGCAGCAATCCGCAAAACAATCAGCAAAACAGCCAGCACCTGCTGCACCGGTCAAGACGGAAGCAAAACCGGCGGCGAAAAAACTTTCCTACAAGTTGCAACGGGAGCTGGATCAGTTACCTGACCAGATTGCGGCGGCAGAAGCCAAGCGCGATGCCCTGGCGGCGACGACACACGCGGCGGATTTTTATGCCGGTGATGCAGACACCGTACAAGCGGTATTGGCGGAGTTGACTGCGGCAGAAGCCAGAATTGAACAACTCGAAGAGCGCTGGCTTGAACTGGAGGAAATGGCCTCGTGACCTGGTTGATTCCTGTGCTGGTCGTACTGGCGGTGATCGGGTCGATTTACGGCCTGAAACCCAGCCCGCGGGATGCCCGTCTGGGTCAGTTGCGACTGGATTCCACCAAGGCCGGGCTGCAGGTACGTCACTGCAGCTTTCAGGTTGATGCCGCCAAAACCGGTGTTCGAGAAGACATCACCGGCATCGGTTATACGCTGGTTTTCCGGCCGCCGTCCCATGACGACACCAAACCGCAGGAGAAACTGTTGTTTCGTATCGTCGGACAGCCAGGGTGGGAAAGCCAGGGCTTGCCTGAGGGGTTGTCATGGCATGACCTGCCGGGAGATCCAGCGTTGGGCCAGGAGCAACGGCTTGTTCTGGCGCAGGCTCTGAGCGCGGATATCCAGTCCGCACTGGCCGGTTTCCCGGATGACGTGCTGCTGCTGGAACTGTACGAAAACCGGGTTAGCCTGATACCGGCGGAACGCAAAGCTGCCAGTGCCGAGGCGTATAAGCAGGCATTAACGGCGTTGTCTGCCCTGGCCGGATAGTGTGGAGCCGATGACGACAATGCCGGGTATTCTTCAAAACGGTGCAGGAGAGGAACCAGGGCCGAGGCCGTGCCGCCGCCGTGGCTGTCTGGTGTAAATTTCTGTAGAATACCGGCCTCTTTTTGGTTCCTTCACCCTCCGAGTGAAGGACAATCGACTTACAGTTCAGTGACACAGACAGGTATCCCCTTGGAAATTAATCCAATCATCGAAACCATCAAAGACCTCAAGGCGCGCACCGACGTGCTTAGGGGGTATCTTTGACTATGCCAACAAGACCGAGCGTCTGGAAGAAGTAGAGCAAGAGCTGGCCCAGCCAGACGTCTGGAATGACGCCGCCCGCGCCCAGGATCTGGGTAAGGAGCGCTCGGCTCTGGAAGCCGTGGTCAAGACCATCGACAATCTGGATGGTGGCCTGGCAGATCTGAAAGACTTGCTGGATATGGCCGTCGAAGAAGACGACGAAGAAGCCGTGGCCGAAGTCGAGTCGGAACTGGCTGATCTGCAACAACAGCTGGAGGCGCTGGAATTCCGTCGGATGTTCTCCGGTGAGCTGGATGCCAACAACGCCTACGTCGAAATCCAGTCCGGTTCTGGCGGTACAGAAGCCCAGGATTGGGCCAACATGATGTTGCGGATGTATCTGCGCTGGATTGAAGCCCATGGTTTCAAGGGCGAATTGATGGAAGTCTCCGATGGTGAAGTGGCCGGTATCAAGGGCGCAACCATCCGGGTAGAAGGCGAATACGCCTACGGCTGGTTACGTACCGAAACCGGTGTACACCGTCTGGTACGCAAAAGCCCGTTTGACTCCGGCAACCGTCGGCATACGTCGTTCTCTTCTGTGTTTGTGTCGCCAGAAGTGGACGACAATATCGATATTGAAATCAATCCGGCCGATCTGCGTATCGACGTGTACCGTGCCTCGGGTGCCGGTGGTCAGCACGTCAACCGGACGGAATCGGCGGTGCGTATTACTCACTTGCCGACCAATATTGTGACCCAGTGTCAGAACGACCGGTCGCAGCACAAGAACAAAGACCAGGCGATGAAGCAGTTAAAGGCCAAGTTGTACGAGTTTGAGCTGCAGAAACGGAACGCCGAAGCCCAGATTCTGGAAGACTCCAAGTCTGATATCGGCTGGGGCAGCCAGATCCGTTCCTATGTGCTGGATGACTCACGTATCAAGGATCTGCGTACTGGCGTCGAGACCCGCAACACGCAAGCAGTGTTGGATGGCGGCCTGGATCAGTTTATTGAAGCGAGCCTGAAAAAAGGGCTTTAATGGTGAACGGCTGGATGCCTGACGTCGGCGATCGACTACCGGCCGGTAGTCGATCACAAGCGCCACGCGCCCGATGTCCAGCGACAAACATAACGCGTCCGATGCCCGACGTCTGGCGCCCAACTTATTTATATTCAGGTTAGACAATGACGACCGAACAGACTCAAACCGCCCAGGAAGAAAACAAACTGATTGCCGAACGTCGCGCCAAACTGGAGCAGTTGCGGGAAGGCAGTGCTGCTAATGGCCATCCAAACGACTTCAGACGTAAACACCTGGCCGGTGACCTGAAGGCGGAACACGGCGACAAGGACAAGGCAACGCTGGCGGAAGAGAAGCACCCGGTCGTGGTGGCTGGTCGTGTGATGCGTCGTGGCGGCCCTTTTGTTGGCATTCAGGACAGCAGCGGCGCCATCCAGTTTTATCTGGCCAAGCCCAAACAGAAAGAAAGCGAGATCTGGCCGTTACTGGATATCGGCGATATTGTCGGAGTTTCCGGCACCTTGCAGAAGTCCGGCAAGGGCGACCTGTATGTTGAGATCGACGACATCAACGAATTGCGTATTCTGACCAAATCCCTGCGCCCATTGCCCGACAAGTTCCACGGACTGGGTGATCAGGAGATGAAATACCGTCAGCGTTACGTCGACCTGATTATCAACGAAGAGACTCGTAACACCTTTCTGGTGCGTTCCAGAATCATTGAAGGTATCCGTTACTTCCTGTCGCAACGCGGCTTTATGGAAGTCGAGACCCCGATGCTGCAAAGCATTCCGGGTGGAGCCACAGCCAAGCCATTCGAGACCCATCACAATGCCATGGGCATTGATATGTTCCTGCGGATTGCGCCAGAGCTGTATCTGAAACGACTGGTTGTGGGCGGCTTCGACAAGGTATTCGAAATCAACCGTAACTTCCGTAACGAAGGCACCAGCACCCGGCACAACCCTGAATTCACCATGATCGAGTTCTATCAGGCTTATGCCGATTATCGCGATCTGATGGATATTACCGAAGCCATGTTGAAGTTTATTGCTGAAACCGTGCTGGGGAATACCACCATTGAATACGGTGAATCGACCTACGATTTTGCCGCGCCATTCCAGCGTATGACCATGGTTGAAGCGATTCTGAAGTACAACCCGGAGATGGACGCCGAGGTGCTGGATAATGCAGAAGCCAATATCGACACGCTGAAGCAATACGCCCAGCAGGTTGGTATCAAGGACTCACCCAAGCAGGCTGCCTGGGGTGCCGGTAAATACATCTGTGAGATCTTTGAAGAAACGGCAGAAGAGAAGCTGGATCAGCCGACCTTTATTACCGAATACCCGTGGGAAGTGTCACCGCTGGCACGCCGTAACGATACCAACCCGTTTGTGACCGACCGCTTTGAATTTTTTGTTGGCGGGCGTGAACTGGCCAACGGCTTTTCGGAGCTGAATGACGCTGAAGATCAGGCGGCACGTTTCCGTAAACAGGTTGAAGAAAAAGACGCTGGTGATGATGAAGCGATGCACTACGATGCCGATTATATCAATGCGCTGGAATACGGTATGCCGCCAACCGCCGGTGAAGGTATTGGTATTGACCGTCTGGTGATGCTGTTTACCAACTCACACACCATTAAAGATGTGATTTTGTTTCCGCATATGAAACCGCAAGGTAACTGACACGCCTGATCGGTTCACAAGCCACAAAAAAGCCGCGTATCTTGTGCGGCTTTTTTGTGGCTGGCAAACAGCCGGTGGACAACTCTCGACTGTGGCTCTGCCACCTTGGCAGACTGGTGAGCGATTAAAGAGAGATAGTGCCTTCCAGCGACTGCAGGGCACGACGGCCCAGTGCCAGGTTGGCTTTGGTGGAATCCAGTACGTAATAAATAAACAGACCGCGGTCGGCGTCCATTGGGCGAATCAGGTGATATTGGCT
The DNA here is from genome assembly GCF_030689025.1 of Oceanobacter sp. 1_MG-2023. Classification (GTDB taxonomy): domain Bacteria; phylum Pseudomonadota; class Gammaproteobacteria; order Pseudomonadales; family Oceanobacteraceae; genus Oceanobacter. The sequence continues at coordinate 74,078 of NZ_JAUYWA010000015.1, read as the reverse complement.
GGTCAGAGTGATCAGGATGTCATCGATATCCTGATTCAGTTGCAGCATTTCAATGGTTTTGAGCTTGGCACGGACAACTTCGGTATTTCCTGCTGCAGCAATCTCCAGGTCCAGACCTGTACCGATTGAGCCGAGCATCATTCCGCTGTTGTAGTCGACCAGAGCCGCTGCAAGAGCGCCGTTAACAGACATTAGTGGGGACAGTTTGGTTTCAATGCTATTCATGTTGTATTTCTCTGATTTATGAGCTGAAAATGGTCATGATTTCCCGGATATCTCCCGATGCTTTTTTAAGCATCCATAGAGCGAGACCATGAGTTGTATGTTGGTTAAAAACACCGAGTAAAACGGCATCCATGGTGTCGGTTCGGATCAGGTGGCAGCCCACAAATCCGTTTTTGCTTTCGATAATATTACCTTCCACTTCTTCCAGCTGGGTTTCTGCGGCCAGACTGGAACCAATACCGGCAAACGAAGCCGCCATTGCTGCCAAGCGTTTTGGGTCTGCTGTCGTATCAAAAGGTACGGTATGAGATATGACGTATCCATCGGATGTCGACAAAATCATATAACTCAAGTTGTCTGATTGCTGCGTGGTCGCAAGCAAAGATTCGTGACAACGAGCCATCAAGGTGTTGGACTTCAATGGATCTATCGGGTTATTCATCAAGGAAATCCTCTGATTCTGCGTTGGCAATCAAGGCCTGGAGAAGCAATAAAACATCATCGCGATTACGGGGGTCGGCATTAAATACAGGGGCAAAAATATTCTCTTCCGACAATATGTCAAAGCATTCTTCGGTATCAGTGAACAGACTTCTGTTTAGCGCGATAGCAATGCGTCCGGAGTGAGCCATTGATTCGAAGGCTTGTAAAAAAACCAATAGTTGCTGTTTCCAGTTTGATTGGCTGCAATCGAGTAATAAAATAGCGCCAAGTGCCCCTTTGGCAACAATCGGCCATATAAAACTGAAATGCTGCTGACCTGGAATACCATATAAATGGACGCTGTCGTTGTTATCGAGAAGAATGCGCCCATAATCCATCGCCACGGTTGTGGTTGCTTTATTGACCTGTGCGGTATTGGAGTTTCTTGCTTCTGTTGCAACGGGCGCTTCGTCACTGATCGTACTGATGGCTGTGCTTTTACCGGCCCCCATTGGGCCAATAAAAATAATCTTGTTTTCTTTGGTCATAAATTAAAAGCCAATCCAAGTCTTTTACGCAGACTTCCCAGTAGGTTGGAAGACCGTTTCGGGGAAACCGGTGCTGGAATCTGTTGTGGGGGTTCTGCTGCTGGCGAGGTTTCTTTGCTGACAACTCCCAACCGGGCGACGGTACAGGCTCGCAAAAAAGCAGCTACCTGATTGCTGGGCAAGCCACTGAGCTGTTCGCCACTTTTTAACGAGGCGAATTTCTTGCCGTAGAGAGCCGACAACTGAAACATGGCTGGCTCTGTGTACCACTGGCCGAGACGAGGCCATTGCTTGATACGAAAGACCGTGTTGTTATCCCAGCTGCCTATGTCTTCTATCGGTTCTTTCCAGGCCAGCTCCCACAGGAACTGTTCAACGGGATAAGAGTGTTTGCCAGAAAGTGGGCTGGCATTATCCGGAGCAGCCTGGGTTTGGGTGATGGTAAAAGGCATTTGTGGTTCAAGCAGCGCTTCTAATAATCCGCTTGAATGACTATCAGAGTAAATCGTCGTACGGTTGTTATCGTCTCGGGCAACGATGGCTTGGTGTTGCTGGATTTGTAATTCGAAATACTGGTGCTTGGCGAGTTGCTGGATACGATTGTCCAGTTGCTCGGATATCAGCGTGGGAGAGGGCAAGGTATCGGCTAACACATTCTCTTGGCCGCTATGGCTTGCATGGGTATTTAACCAATCTTGCCGGGTGCTAGTACCTAATGGCCTGTTATGCAATTTATCTTCTGCGTTATGTAGTAAATCCAGTAATCCAATAATTCGCAGTGGCCAGTCGCAATGTAAATAATCGTAACTGTCAGAAATGACATGTTCATTGGCCATTACGGCTAATATTCCCCATGGACAAATATCTATTGGTTTCCTGGCCAGTACCAGATGAGCATCCAGGCCTTCTCCTTGATACAGCCAAGGTTTCTTGGTTCTGCAACGCAGTAATTGTAACTGTTTGTGTATTATTCCCTGTTCATATGAACTCAAGCCAAACGTCTTTACTGTGTATTCGTTCTCCATTGCAGTATTGGAAATATTTTTTTCCATGAAGGGTACCGTGCGGACAGGCGTGAGAGAAAGTAGATAAATTATGTAAAAAGTATAGGAATTAAATCAGCATAAATCAAAAAAAATCGTGACTTTCTTGAATGTAATTGAATTTATTGGTTTTTTTCTTTTATTGATGGTTTTAATAGTAATGTGAATGACAAGGTCCCTGTATTTTCAGGATTTTAATGGTTCTTTTTTGGCCTTTTGATTTGTTGCTGTTACAAATACTTACGGATATACGTGTCGTGTGAGCAATGCGTTATATCATTATTAATAATGTGGGTATTAGGGGTTTATTGTAGGGGTTTGTTTGTCTGTTGATTTTCTTTAAGCCGATCATCATGACGGAATCGGCCAAGGGACACGGACGGAGCCGGTCCCTACGGTCAAACCCAACGTCCAGATTGTGGGGACGCCCTCCGTGGCTGTCCTGGGGTCGCTACAATCCCTCGGCCTCCAGGGGCCCTCTCTACGGTCCTTACGGGAGTTCAAGCAGGTTTTTGATCTCGCGCCAGTCAACGTATTTGAAGTTCTGGTTTTGCTCAGGCATCAGGTTGCGGCCATCCTGTACCACCAGCATTCCTTGTGGGTATTGTGCTCCCAAAAAGGCGGAGCTAACGGCAAGGCCGTCGGTTTCAGAAGCGCCATCAATGCCTTTGTCTGGGTTAAGGCCAACCCGGAAGCGGCCGATATAGGCATACGGCGGGTTGGCGCTGAACAGTACATAGCTGTCGTTGCCCTGGCTGGATACCAGCAAATAGTTGTCGCTGGCAGTCTGGTAAATATCCATGCCTTCAATATCGGCATGGAGCAGGTCGCTGATGCCAGCCACCTGGTGCATCTCGGTACTGGCATCCGGCTCGGCAGACAAGGTCCAGACGGCCTGGTTTTCTTCTCCAACAAACAGGCGCTGGGCCCGGTCATCGGCGGCGCAGCCTTCTGGCTGGCTGGCGACGGCAAATTCCCGCACCAACTGGCTTTGCCAGCCGCTATCGCTGTCCAGAATACGGTACTGCTGATAACGGCCGTCCTGGTCGTTGATAAATACAAATACCTGCTGTTGCTGATTGCGGTACATGCACAGGCCATACACTTCATCCAGAGTGGTGACGACTTCTCCGGCGCTGTGGACGACACCGGTTTGCGGCTCAATACGGAACAGGGCGATGGCGTGGCGATCTCGCTGGCTGGCGGCGGCAATATCCATTGGCTGGTTGCGGTACTGGAAACCCTGGCGCAGGTCGACGTTATTGACCCGGTCGACCAGCAGTTCTTGCAGTTCGTTGCCATCGAGGTCGTATACGTACAGGCCCCGTTTTTTATTGGTGCCGAGTACCCGGCTGGCATCTGGCTGGTTGGGATTGACCCAGATGGCCGGGTCGTCGGCGGCATCTCCGGCGGTCAGGACGGGCTGGGTTTCGCCATTGGCCGGTACGGTGGCAATCATGTTGTCGTGGCGGGTGGCGGCGATCGACGGCAGGGTCAGGCTGATCAGGGCGTCGCTGTGCTTGTCCAGAGCGCCGGCCTGGGTGGCGTTGGAGACGCTCAGCAAGGTGTCGATGGCAAGCTGTTCCTGCAGCAGGGTGCTGCCGAGGTATTGACCGTTATCCAGCTGGTACTGATGCAGACGGTAACTTTCGGCTTCGGCCAGCCAGAGGCTGCCCTGGCTCAGTGTCAGGGCACCGGATTCGCCGCGAATATGGCCAAACGGTGAGGTCAGGTCAATCATCTCGCGGATAGGGTCACTTTCGGCCCGGGCGTTCATACGCCAGAGGCCGACACTTTCTTCGCTGATATAAAGCGTATCGCGTTGGTCATCGGTGACACAGTATTGGGCACCAGGAGCAGTGGCGAACTGGCGCAGCAACGTCATGTTTAGTGATGTGTTGCGGTCGTCAGACGCTGGGTTCAGCAGCTGTTGCCGGGCGCTGGCATCTTCCCCCAGCAGGAATACTTGCAGGTCGGTTGGGTGAGCGCTGTCCGGGGCATACAGGCACAGGCCTTCCAGTGGTTGTTGAATCGGAGTGCTGACGGCGTCTTGCTGCAGCGTCCAGCGGTGATCGGCCTCGGTCAGTGTCAGCAGGTGTAACTGGTTTTGCTGGTCGAGGCTGATGATCTGGATCTGCGCCTGGCCGTTGTTGCTGCTTTCGCGGGCATCGAGTAATTCACCGGCCCAGTCAGCCTGCCATTCGGTGTTGCCGGTCTGGGTGTTGATCAGTTGTGCCGGGCTGCTTGGACCGATACTGAACTGGTGCTGTCCCGGTAATATCAGCAGATGTTCGCCACTGAGAGGAGATTGGGCAACCGCAAGCTGGGATGTCGCGCTGGCCGCGGTTGGAGTTTCCGGTTGGTTGTCGAGACTGGAGCAGGCCGACAGGGCCGTCAGGGTCAGGGCAGCTGTGGCTTTTGATAACAAGTGGATCGGTTTGGAGGGTGCGTTCATAACAATTCTCTGTCGCGTGGATCATGCCCCGCTGGTGGCCAGTACGGGAGTCAGAGGCAATAACCCCGGTCAAACAGCACCGGGGTTATTGCTGGCACAGACGGTGCCAGCCCGTGATATCAGAAGCTGGTGTAGCTCAAACCCAGGCTGTAGGTTGGGCCGTAGTCTTCGTATTGGGCGTTGTAGCGCTCGCTGCCCTGATAGGCATAGTAAGGCTCGTCGGTCAGGTTGGCCGCTTTGAAGCGTACCTTGATTTGCTCGGATACCTTGTAGGAGGCGTTGAAGTCCACCTGAGTCTGGGCTGACTGTTTGATGTCTTCGCTGCTGTCTTCCAGGTTGCCGACTTCATCCAGGTAGTCGGACTTGTAGTTGGCGGCCAGGCGCAAGCTGATGGTGTCGTTTTCGTAACCGACCATCAGGTTACCTGTGGTATCCGACTGTTGTGGCAGGCTGATGGTGCGGCTCAGGTGCTCGTCGCCGTCGTCAGATTCAATGGTGGCTTTGGAGTCCACAAAGGTGACGTTGGCAGATAACAGCAAGCCGTTGAACGGTGCGGGCAGGGTGGCGAATTTTTGCGAATAAGCCAGTTCCAGCCCTTTGACTGTGGCAGTGCGGCCATTTTCAAAGGTAGTGGTTGTGGTGTCGTCTTCTCCCGCCAGACTGTTGTAATAGTCGTTGTCGGAGATCTCGGTTTCGTAGGAGAAGTTATCGATGCTTTTATAGAACGCAAATGCAGAAATAACGCCGGCGTTCCCCATAAAGTGCTCGATGCCCAGATCCAGGTTGCTGGATTCCAGCGGTTTCAGGTCCGGGTTACCGGCTTCCAGCTCGTCGCCATCAATGGCAACGTTCGGGCGGATCATTTCAAAGGTTGGACGCACAACCGAGTTGGTCCAGGCAGCGCGCACCTGGGTATCCGGGGCGATGTCGAGTTTGGCCAGCAAGGATGGCAGCGTATGAGAGTAGTCGTTGCTGAAATGTGTACGGCTGACGTTGGCTTCGTTGTCGTCGCCATTCACTTCGTAACCCTTGCTCTTCTGTTTGGTTTGCTCATGGCGCAAGCCACCAATCAGTTGCAGCTGGTCCATATCAATACGGCCCATTACATAGGCGGCGTTGACGTCTTCTTCGATGGTGTAGTCTTCGATCAGTGAATCAACAAAGCCTTCTGCCACGGCGTCTGCTTCGGTGTCGGCATCGGCGGCCAGTGTGTTCATCAGTGAGCGTAGCTGGCTGCTGCTCAGGGATGGGCCAAAGTTACCAAGGCTGTAATCGGTACTGCCAGAGGTGTAATCCGACAGGCTAATGTCATCCGCTGAGTACTTGCGAATATCGACATCCATGTGTTTTTTACGGTTTTTCAGTTTGCCACCAAACTTCACCATGGCAGGGTAGTCTGCAACGATCAGGTCACGGGTGATGTCGATTTTGGCGACGTTCAGATCATCTGAGGAGTAGCTGCGCACCCGTTCGATTTCGTCGAGTTCAAAGTTGCTGGTGTCGTACAGCTCGCTGCCAAACAGGATGGGTTGGCGGCTGCCGTTAAAGCCGATGTTGTCGACTTCCGCAGTAAACACCGCGCTGTCCATGGAGTCTGGCTCGTCTTCCTTGGCGCTGGACGTACCGAGGTCATATTCGACCGTCCAGTCGTTGATAAAGTGTTCACCACCAAAGGTGACGGACTTGATGGTTTGGGTTTCCTTACGATCTTTCAGTTCGCGGGAGACTTCTCCCAGACCGCTGTCACCGGAGGCGCGTGAGGTGCCGTCGCGTTCTTCTTCACCATCTTCGATGACCAGTTCCTGGAATTCGGCAATCAGTGCCTGACGCTGTTCATCATCGGTGAATTTGGAATACAGGGTGCGCAAGTGGAAGGCGTTGTTGATGTCGTGTTCGTAATCCAGGTTCAGCGCCGCACCAATCCGTTCACGGTTGATGGTGTAGTCGCGCATTTCCATTTCTTCCAGCTCACCGTCGTCCCAGGCACCACCGGTTTCGGTGTTTTCCGAGCCGAAGTCACGGCTTTCGTAGCTGGCCGCGGCGGCGATGCCCAGGCGGCGATCACCGTCCATGGCAATGGTGGTACCGCCACCGAGCGAGAGTTTGGGGTTGGTGTTTTCGGTCAGTTCATCGTAGCTGTATTCGAGATCGGCATTGTAGAACGGCCCTTCACGATCCAGCGCCGAGATGCTTTCAATCTCAATCGCACCGCCGATGGAGTTGGCATCCATGTCGGGAGTCAGTGACTTGGTTACGACCAGTGAGCTGATCAGGTTGGAAGGAATCACATCCAGAGCCACGGAACGGGTACCGGCTTCGGGGGCCGGGATCTGGGTACCATTAACCGACACGGAGTTGTAGTCGGAACCCATACCACGGACACGGACAAAACGGCCTTCGCCCTGGTCGCGTTCAATCGACAGGCCGGGAATCCGTTGCAGGGCTTCGGCGGCGTTGGCATCGGGCAGCTCACCAATGGCGTCGGCATTCACTGCGCTGATAATACGATCGGAGTAACGTTGGCGATCGAGGGCGCGCTGCATTTGGGCTGATTGGCCGTATACCAGCACTTCATCGATCATGTCGTCACCATCGTTGACCACCACATCGGTGCTGGTCACGGTGTTTTCAGTCACGGTAATCTTGCGCGAATCCAGCGTCTGGTCACCCAGGGTGATGGTCAGGGTGTATTCCCCGGCGGGTATCTGCGGCAAGCGGAAGCGCCCGGACTGGCCGGACAGGGTTTGGCGCTTGGCTTCTTCCAGCCGAACCACTGCACCTTTGTAAATGGTTTGCGAAGCGGCATCGATAATGCGGCCTTCGACGATACCATCGGCGTGGGCGAGAGTGGCGGATGCCAGGGCAAGGCTGGCTACCAGCGGTTTGATTAACAATTTCACGTCTGCTCTCCGTTAGAATAATGGCTCCCGCGTGGCCAGTCTTGGTAATGCTGTGCTTGAAGCGGGAGTGGGTCTCTCTTGTCAGGACGTCGCGACGGTAGGAATGAGCTGTGACACTTTCGTTACGGAGAGCAGGGCGACGCCTTGCCAGCGTGGCAATTCTTCCGCCAGCGGTCGGGTTGGATATGTAAATGATCCAAATTAACCCATGCATCAAGACGGCATGACGTTGTGGCTGGCAAGTCTGTCGAGCGCCATCCCCTGTCAGTGATGGGCTTGTATCGTGCCAGCGCAATGGGGCGCTGCTGTCATAAAAAATTCATCAAATTTACGGCAACTTTTACTGAGCCTTTATGACCCCTGAGGTCCTGCGTGCGGGTGAACATGCTTTAATGCCGACCTCTTAACGACCCGGCTGGCAGTGGCTGGCAGACCGGGTCGGTCAATCCAAATAATGAGACAGGTGGTTGGGGATGTTCTCGACTCTGGGAATACACCAGCGCAAATTGTTGCTGGTGTTTGGCCTCGCGCTGGCGGGGCTGGTGGGCAGCCTGATAATGGGGGACGCCAAGCCGTGGGCCGAGATCGACTGGCTGGATGTCCTCGGTGAAGGTGGTGCGGCACTGGCACTGGCGGTCTGGATGCTGCTGATTCTGGGCAGTCGTCCGGCAGGGCGGGTAACCGACCTGCTGACGTTGGGGATGGGGTTTATGTTTCTGGCGATGTGGCAGGACAACCTCGACGAATTTATTCACTTGCCCGCCGAGCAGTTCTGGGATCAATGGCTCGAGTCCGGTGCCATGCCCGTCGGAATCGTATTGTTAACCTACGGACTGGTGCACTGGCATCAGGAGCAGCTCTCGATCAACCAGCAGCTGCGCAAGCGCGAGCAGCGTTTTCGGGAGCATCGGTTTATCGACAAGCTGACCCAGCTGGGGCGGGTGGATTACCTCAAAGCCCAGCTGCAAGCGGTGATGGCCCAGTTGCCAACCCGCAACATGGTGCTGTTGATGGTGGATGTGGATAATTTTGCCGATGTCAATCGTCGCTACGGCCATCAGGAAGGGGACACCCTGCTGTACGAGCTGTCGGAATTGATGCTGCTGAACTTGCGCCAGGACGATCTGATTTGCCGCTATGCCGCCGACCGTTTTGCCGTGGTGCTGCCAGATACTGGTCTTGCACAGGGCCGGACCCTGGCCATCGAACTGACCCAGGCGGTGCAGCACTTTGCCTACAAACACAAAACCCGTGGCGACACGCTCTATCAGACCATCAGCATTGGCCTGGCAGACTGGCAGGGGGAAACGACCGAAGCCTTGGTTCAGCGTGCAAATCAGGCGTTGTTTCTGGCCAAGTCGAGTGGCGGACTGGGAGAGGTGGCCTGATGTGACAACCCCTTCCTGGTATGAGTGCGATGAGCGTATTTTTGCCGCCCATTATCAGCCCGCCTTGCTGATCGATTTATTACGCTCTGGTGGTCTGTGCAGCCATAAGATATTGCGCGGCACCGGGCTGTTTTATGACGACATTCTGCAAGGGCAAGTGATGATGTCGGCGACCCAGGCAGGCCTGCTGGTGAGTAATGCCAGCAAGCTGGGCAAAGATCCGGGATTATCGTTTCGTTGGGGTGCTTCCTGCTGGCCCGGGCACTACGACAGCGCCAGCAGTTTGCTGGGCAATGCCGGTTCCTTGCGTGAGGCGCTGAGCGCTCTGGTGCATTACCGGCGCATCTTGTCGCCCTGGGCAACACCGTTTGTGGTAACAGATGAACGTTATTGTTATGTGCACTGGTTGACGCTGGGGCATATGGGCGAACGCCGGTTCCTGATTGAAGCGGCGATGTCGGCATTGACATCGTTCAGCCGCTGGATGAGTGGTGAACGTCTGCCATGGCGTTATGGCTTTAGCGACTCACGGCCGGATTACGAAGAACAGTACCAGGTCAACTTCGGCAGCCAGCTCTGGTTTGATCTGGGCGTCGATGTCATGGTAATTGAACGGCACTGGCTCGACCGGCCGTGGCCTCGCGGGTCGGCAACGGCGTATCAGGTCGCCCAGCGTCAATGTGAGTCAGGACTCGCAAACCTGCCTGCATCCTCACTGCCAGAACAGGTGTACCGGTTGTTGCTCGAGCGGGTACAGGAACCACTTACCTTGCCCGATATGGCCGGACGGCTGGCCATGAGCCCAGCGACCCTGAAACGCAAACTGGGTAAACATGGCTGCCATTTCCAGCAATTGCAGGATCAGGCACGGCTGCATATGAGCCTTTATCTGTTGCATGTGTGTGGCTGGAACAATGAGCAGGTTGCTGCTCACCTGAACTTTAACGACAGCACCAACTTCCGCCGTGCTTTCAAGCGTTGGGTGGGGATTACTCCCAGCGACAGCCGTTCCCGTTTCTCGTTGTTTGATATTCACCCTGACACGGTTTTGCCCGAATTGGTGGGGCTGTAATACGGTATTTGATCTCCAGCGGGTGGGCGAGTGCGGCCAATAGAGAAGCGGATCAACGAGGGTTCACTGACGTGTGGATAGCTGTTGCCGGTTTTGCGGTTGTCTCTGTTCCGGTCGCCGCAAGCCTTGTACCCCAATGCCGCTCTTTGGCAATCAATCACGCTTCATTTCCCGCAGAATTCCCCTACAATGCCCGCTGAATGCCGATACAACACCGTATTGGCGGGCATTGGCCCGATTGATCTGAGAGAGAAACAAATGGAACGCATCGAACGCGATTTTTTTGCCCGTGAAAAAGACGATCAGGATGCTTTCCTGAGCCAGACCTGGTGCAATGAGTGTATGGCCGCCGACCTCGGTATGGTTGAGCCGCAAGAATATGAAATAGATGGCGTGATCGTGGTCGAAGGCAAGTGTGCCAAGTGTGGTGCGGCGATTATGACGGAAATTGCTGACGACGATACCGATGGCGTATGGGATGATGATTCGTCTGACGACTGAGACTTGGGATCGATAAACTGGTAACGCATACCGGTTTTGATGACGAATAAGATAACCCTGACTGATACTATCGGGGTTATCTCCTCTATATGCTTCACAGCAGCCCTCTCTTTAAGAGCCTTTATCTCTAATAGTCTCTATATCTAATGGCCTTTGTTTTTAATAGGTAGCGGCTATATAAATCCTGTTTATTCTGCCTGTATCTCGGGTATAAAAACTGGCACGATACAATCAGTTGAATGGACAGAAACAGGAATAAACAGCAGGTGTAACAAACCCGCGCAAGGCCGACAGTGAAGGAAAAATCAGATGCTGGAACAGGGTTTTTCCATCCGTTCGTTATATAAACTCTTATGAATAACGTGCAATACAGGAAAAGTATATGTCTTATATCGATGGATTTGTCGCTGCCGTTCCGACGGAGAATAAAGAAAAATACATAGCGCATGCTGAATTTTCAGCGGTGATATTCAAGGATCACGGTGCCTTATCGATCAGGGAAGCGTGGGGTGATGAGCTGCCTGATGGCGAAGTGACTTCGTTCCCGATGGCTGTGAAGTGTAAGGAAAACGAAACGGTCGTTTTTTCTACGGTTGTGTGGCCATCGAAGGAAGTCAGGGATGCAGGATGGGCAGCCATTATGGCAGACCCCAGAATGAATCCAGAAAATAACCCGATGCCCTTTGATGGCAAACGTTTAATCCATGGTGGATTTGACGTGCTTATTGAGGGTTGATCTCCTGCTGGTCATTGACTTGCGTGTGAAAATATTCGCCAGGGTTAATGTTCCGGTTTCTAACGGGCTGCCTTTGCGATAAACAATGGATAGCTGCACATGCTTGGGGCCATGGGTGACCGGCGTCATGGTGAGGGATTTTTCATACCGACTGCCAACTACCATGTTTTTGCCAATAATGGTGTAACCCAGGCCTGCGGAAATACAGCCCAGCACGCCATCGGCACTGCTCATGATCATCAGTTCATCACTGCCTTGCCCTGCCAGTTGCTGCCATAGCAGGGCATGGTTTCTGTAGCCACAGCCTTCGTCTCGGACCATGAGTACCGGGTCATGATCACTCTCTTTGGGTGTTACCTTGACCAATTCTTCTTTCACGATCGGAATCACTACCAGCTTGTCATGCTGGGGGGCATTGCCGATGGCGGCGCAGTCTACCTTGTTGTTCAAGACGGCCTGTACGAGCCGGTCGCTGGTGTCTGTAAAAATCTTTGCCTGAATATTGGAGTGATCTTGTTTGAGTTGCTTGAGTGCCAGCGGCATATGAACCGCCGCAAAGGTTTCTGGCATACCGATTCTTAGTTCATAACTGCCTTGGTCACGCAAAATAGCGGACTTGGCCTGGTACTCCAGCTGCAAGATCTCATCGGCATACTGGCAGAGCTGTTGTCCGCTTGGTGTCAGCTGCAGTTTTCTGCCTGCCAAGGTGAATAGCCTGGTATCCAGCTCGTTTTCCAATTTTTTAATACGGTTGGTGATGTTCGATTGCACGGTATGGAGTTTATCTGCTGCGCCTTTAATGCCGCCTTCATCCACCACCGTTTTAAAGGTCTTGAGTGCCAGGATTTCCATACAGTTCTCTAATATTGAAGTATCTGTTCTGAATAATTCAATTTTTAAGATTATCAGCTCGAAGTAGCCTTTGTTAACAATTTCTAATAACAAGGTGGCTGGTATGCTGATGGCGCTGACTCGAGTACGTGTCTATTTGGCCGGGATCTGCAGCTTGATTGTGACGGTTGGTGTGGCGCGTTTTTCCTACAGCCTGCTTTTGCCTATCATGCAGGATGGCGCAGGTCTTACCGAGTTGGCTGGCGGCTGGCTGGCGACCACTAATTTTATGGGGTACATGGCTGGTGTGCTGCTTGCTTCCAGGTTGCATAACCTCAACGACAAATACAATTTGCACCGGGCTTACCTGGTATTAAGCGTTGTCACTTCCGCAGCGATGGTGATGACAACCGATATGATGGTTTGGGCAGTCTTGCGGTTTATCGCCGGGGTTTGCGCTTCCGGGGGCCTTATTATTGCCTCTGGTTTGATTTTAAAGTGGCTGGTTAAAAATCAGTATCGTGCTGAGTTAGGCATTCATTTTGCCGGGGTTGGTATCAGTATTATTGCCACCTCTGTGTTGGTTGAAGTGATGCTGAATCTGTCGGCTAACTGGCAACAACAGTGGTTGGCTCTGGCCGTAATGGCTGCGCTGGTTGCTGTGCCTGCCTGGTTGTGGATTCCTCATCCTTTTGTGGGTGGAGCAGAGGTCACACCGCCCAAAGATAATCCGCCAGGCCGGATGTTTACTACCCTGATGATGCTTGCCTATTTTTGTGCCGGTTATGGTTATGCGGTCAGTTCAACTTTTATTGTGGATATTGTCGAGAGAACACAAGGACTGGAGGGGCAGGGAACCCATACGTTTTTACTGATTGGATTGGCTGCCATGCCAGCAACGCTGCTCTGGGACAGAGTCGCGAGAAAAATTGGTTACCTGTATGTCTTGTTGGTGGCTTATCTGCTGCAAGTGGTTGGCATTATTCTCCCTGCCATTAATGATACCTTGCCTGTGGTCTTGTTCAGTGCGTTGCTGTTTGGCGGGACATTTATTGCCTGTGTCAGTCTGGTGCTGACAATGGCAGGCAAGTTTTTCCCCAGTAATCCTGCCCGATTTATGGGGGTGATGACACTGGCCTATGGGGCAGCTCAAATTATCGCCCCTGTGTTTACTGGTTATCTTGCCGAGGCATTGGGAAGTTATAACCCCGGATTGTACTTGTCGGCAGGCGTCATGATTATAGGTGTTGTGTTTTTGTTTGGGTTAGTGCGCCTGGACAGGCGTTCTGAGGGTAAAAAAGTCTATGCACGTCCGTATCAGGGGTTGTAACACCGTATTGATCCTCAATATTTCTGCTTACGCATCAAACGCATCAAGGTTTAAAAAGCCCGGTTGCGTTTGAGTGAGGCAGTGTCAAGCGGGCTGAGTACTCGCTGGGTCGGGCTGGCGGGCACGGCGGCCCGCACTTCTGTAGGACGGTTTTTCTGACAGGCCAGCCCTTTACAAGCCTGCTTCGACCCGCTTCTGCCAGCGGGTAAACAGAATGGCACTGATAAAAATCGCCAAACAGGCAAATACCATCAGCCAGCCCCAGGTACCGCTGCCGGGGGTGAACAGAAACAGAATAGACACCACAAAATATAACAGAATCATATAGGCCAGCCAGGCGGCTGATTTGTGTGAGCGAGCGATCAGGCCGGGTATGAACAGCATCAGTGGCAATGATTTGAACACTGCAATACCGAACCCGGTTAACCACATGGAAAGGCCTGGCTCAGCCGCCGCGGGCGGATTGCTGAGAGTCGAAACCAGTAATACCAGCAACAGGGCAATATAACTGCCAATCAGGCAGCGGTAGGCCAGCCTGGCTTTGGCCACAAAAGGACTGGCTGTGTCGGCTAATGCATTCATATCAGGCTCCTGTGCCATGGCTGTTGAGCAGGGCGGTTGCCAGCGTTGCTATCCGTTTGCCCTGGGCCAGACAAAGGGCTTTTTCCTGGGGACTGATGGCTTGCTCGTTATTGGCTCCGGCCCAGTGGCTCATGCCATAAGGTGTACCACCGGAACGGGTGTCACTGAGCTCAGCATGACGGTAGGGAATACCGGCGAACACCATGCCATGGTGTAACAGCGGCAATGCCATGGTCAGCAGGGTACTTTCCTGACCACCGTGTAATGAAGATGTTGAGGTAAACACACCGGCGGGTTTATCGGCCAGGGCGCCACTCAGCCACAGGCCGCTGGTGCTGTCGAGGAAGTACTTCAGTGGCGCGGCCATATTGCCAAACCGGGTCGGACTGCCCATGACCAGGCCAGCACAATGGCGCAGGTCTTCCTGGCTGCAATACACGGCACCGCTGTCGGGAATGGCGGGCAGTGAGCTTTCGGTATCCGGCGATACGGAAGGTACCGTGCGAATACGGGCACTCATGCCGCCTTGTTCTACACCGCGTGCAATCAGATTTGCCAGCTCGGCAGTTTTGCCATGGCGGCTGTAGTACAGCACCAGTACATAAGGGGCAGCGGCCATCAGAGAATCTCCAGCACCTGTTCCGGTGGGCGGCCAATACGCGCCTGGGAGCCGTTGATCACAATCGGGCGTTCAATCAGTTTGGGGGTCTGGGTCATGGCGGTGATCAGAGTGTCTTCATCGGCGCTGGCCAGATTCTGTTCCTTGTATTCGACTTCCTTGGTGCGCATCAATTCTCGTGCACTGGTGAAGCCGAGTAATTGCAACAGTTGGCGAATATCATCCGCTGATGGTGCATGTTGCAAATACTCAACAATAACCGGGCTTATGCCTTTGTCTTGCAGCAGTTTCAGGGTCTCCCGCGACTTGGAACAACGGGGATTGTGGTAAATCTGTATATCACTCATGCTGTGTACACTCTTAAATAGTCAACCAATTGGTAGTGATTGTAACAAGGAAGCTTTAGATGCTCACCGCTTTCCGCCGTGGTCGCCGGGTACTGCGACTGATCTGGCAAACCCTTAAACGGTTCGAGTCGATGGAGCGTCGGCGCGATGCCGCTGCCCTGACCTATACCACGCTGTTTGCGCTGGTGCCGGTGATTACTGTGACCTACGCCATCCTCAGCGCGATTCCTTCACTGCAGGCGTTGGGTACGCAAGCACACACTAACCTGCTGGCCTATGTTATGCCCGAAGGTAGCGACCTGGTGTCGGATTATCTGGTGCGTTTTAGTGAGCAAGCCAGAGAGTTGACCTGGATCGGGGTGGTGTTTCTGTTTTTTACCGCCTTGATGCTGATGCAAACCATTGAGCAGCAGTTTAATAAAATCTGGCAGGTCGATGTGTCGCGCTCGACCTTACAGCGCTTTTTTCGTTACTGGACAGTCTTAAGCCTCGGGCCATTGCTGTTTGGTGCCGCTCAGGCAGTCAGTTCCTTGCTGGCCTCGCTCAGTGTGTTGCCAGAGGGCGTAACAGAGGTGACGGCGTCGGTGCCTTCGTTTGCCCGGCTGGTGCCCTGGTCGATGACGGTGGCGGCGATTACCTTTGTGTATATGATGGTGCCCAACTGCAAGGTGCCTCCCAGAGATGCGGTGATTGCTGCCCTGGTGGTGGCGACGGTGTTTGAAACCGGCAAGTTCCTGTTTGCCAAAATCGTTGGCATGTTCCCGTCTTATCAACTGATTTATGGGGCGTTTGCAGCGGTGCCGCTGTTTCTGCTGTGGACGTATCTCAGTTGGATGTTGCTGCTGTTTGGGGCGGAGCTGACGTATGCGCTCAGTCATCCGGAGTCGCTTTCATCGCAAGACCCATTACGGCAACGGCTGGCGCTGGCGGCGACCCTGTATCAGGGACAACAAGGGGGAAAAGGCATGACTGAAAACGAATTGCGCCGCCGTTTGCGCAGGATTCCGGCCGCGGAATTGTCGGCGCTGCTGAAGCGTTTTCAGTTGGCGGGCTGGGTAACCCAGAGTCAGGATGACAGCTGGATCTGGCTGCCTGATATGCGCCAGCTGACGCTTGAGCATTTTTTTGCCGATCTGTCTCTGGATCAGTTGCACGCGGCAGAGCAGGTGGTAAGGGACGACTCCCAGCCTGGTGATGCGTCATTGCATGACTGGCTGGCGCACTGGCAACAGGATGTGGCTAGTAGCCTCTCGGTATCACTGGATCAGTTGCTGGATAACGACGGGGGTTTTCGGTTGTAGTTACGTGTAGCTACCGGGTCGTTATAACCATCAGGCGGCTGTTGCTGCGTGTCTGCAGTAGCAGCCGTTACTGTTTTTGTTGTACGTTTCTTCATAACTTTTATGAGTGTCATACGATTGCATCCATCGTGTGGCAGGGGTTGGATGCGCGTTATGCTATTTGTCAGATATTTGTAAGTAATCGTTGTTTATTATTAAGTTGGCCGGTTTTGTTTCTGGAGGAGTGTTTTAATGTCCTTAATTTATTCCGTATTGATACGGTGAATATAAAACCTTTAGTGTCAACTGTTGAATGTAAAAGCACTCATACAAAAGCTGACATTTTATGATAAAAGGCTTGAGTGGTTATGCGATCTATTATGTTAGGAAGTGCGTTAATGTGCTTATATTCAATAAGTGGATGTGGCGGCTCCGACAGTGTCTCAACCACCGATTCCGACACCACGTCAGATACAGAAACAAGCACTGAGACCAACACGGACAGCAGTGGTTATTTTGACGCTTCGCTGTTTGATACATCGGCATTGTCGCAAACGCAAGTGAGCTGCACGCTGGAGAACAATAGCACCACAACCTGTTACCAGCTGACCTTTGCTGCCAACACCGTGGGTGATACCGAAGACAGCGGCACGATTGGACCTTATTGCCCGCCTTCCATCAATACCTCTCGGGATGAAGCCGGTGTTGGTATCTATGATGGCACCACCACCCCTGGGTTTCAGTCTTTGGTGGATGCTGCTGTGGCGATGGACGCCGACGGCTACGATATTGTTGATGAAGACGGCAATATCCGCTTTAGTGATCTGACCCAGGGCAGTGAGGAAGCGGGTTTCAGTTATTGCCTGTCGGCCAATTTTGATTCTTCCCTGGAAGTGACATTTTTGATTCCGGTGACACCAGAGCTCAGAAGTGAGCCTTATTATTTTGGCACCATCGACAGTATTGGCATGGGGGTTAACGGCATACCGCTGACCGCCAATCCACCCAGCGTTACCGTTGCTGAAGCCGGAGTGGGCGGCACCGGAAGTGGCAATATTCCGGCTCTGGATTTATGTGGTGGTCACCCTGATCCTTCCGGTTATTATCATTGGCATTTTATCCCGCAATCCATTAATACCGTATATGCGGCGGATGATTATAACTACACCGAGCTATATGATATCAGCTGCAATAATATTTATATTGATTATGACAACCCGTCGGCATTTGCTGGCCTCGCCAAAGATGGTTTTCCTCTTTATGGCGCATTGGATTCCGTCGATGGTCTGGATACCGAGCCTGCTACTGTGGCCGAGCTGGATGAGTGTAACGGACATAGCCATGCAACCAATGAATACCCTGACGGAGTTTACCATTATCACGCGCTACAGGATCAGGCACCCAATAATCCTCCTTGCCTGATGGGCAGTTTTGTTGATCGCAGTGTGAGCGTGCAGTAGGACGTGCACTGGGGAGTAAAGGTGCGCAGGATGGAAACATGTTTTGCGGCATCTGTTTTTACAATAAAGCAGGAGGTTTGAGTGTTACGTCTTTTTCAACTGTGTCTGCTGTTGGGCGTTTATGTGGTATCCCCTGCAGTGTTGTCGCACGATGTGAATATGGCGACGTTCCAGGTTCGCTATGTCGAGTCACAGGGTTGGGTCTATGAAGTGATGACGCCGTTATACAACCTCGACCGCTCGTTACATATGACGCACCCGGACGCCCCGGATGCGGACTTCGACAGTGTGGCGTACAAAGAAAGTGTGGTTGCCTATATCAAGCAAGGGTTTGATATGTCGGTGTCTGATGCTCAGGCTGCCCCGGATTCTGGTGATCTGGCCGTCAGCCTGGGACGAGGGCGCATCAAGCTGGACAATCACCTCAGTGTGTTGCTCTTCGAGATAAAGGGCATGCCGGCAGATGTATCAAAACTGGCATTTCATATCTCCAGCATGACGGAATACCGGCCTGCCAAAAATGTCTTCAGGGTTATCCATGGTGAGCATATCCAGCGTTATTGGCTGACGCCTGGGAATCACTATGCCGGGGCTATAACGTTATTGTAGCGGCTGGTTCTGGATCAAGTTCAGAACGACGCTGCTGCGAGGTCATGGATCACTTGCCGCTCAAATATAAATAACTCTCTGGTATTGGGCCTAATAGACACCTTGGCGACAGGGTGTTGTTCCCTGTAGTCTGGTTTCATTTTTGACCACTCAGGATGTGTCGACTCATGATCTGTAATACCCATGCGCCGGATATCGCCAGTCCCAGTCTGTCGTTGAATGTGCATCCGATGCGCTCTGTGTTGTATGAAGAGCTGCATAACCGTCCTTCCCCGGTGATTGAGGGCAGCTGCCAGGTCGCGCATTTTACCGTCAAGCTGAATGACAACCGCCAGGAACTGCATGCCCATGTGGTGGAGTTGTGCCGCCGTTACAGTGTGCCAGCGCCGGACCCGGATTCTTCCTGTTTGTATCAGGATTTTGGTGGCTTTGAGTTGCGCTGGGAGCGCCATCTGGAATTTGCCAACTTCACCTTTATTGTTGCAACCGAAACGCCATTCGCAACCGATGCTCTGGCGTTTATTCCCAAGGACTGGCTGGCGGCGATGCCCGGAGAGCTGGTTGTGGCCGTGAATCTGTCGCTGGTCAAGGAGACCCCTGACGATCAGCAGATGTTTGACTGGTTCGAAGGACAGCGGGTGTCCGGGGCATCGGTGGCCAGTGGTCATGCCCTGGTGTGGACGGCCTTCCGGCTGCACAGTGATGGTTTTGGCCGGATCGTGGCCGTCAACAGAGGCTTGAATCCGTATCAGACCGGGCGTTTGGTGCAGCGGCTGTTTGAGCTGGAAACCTACCGGCTGATGTCGCTGCTGGCATTGCCGGTGGCGCGTAAAATGAGTAATCAACTGACCTTGGTGGAAACCAGCCTGGCGCAACTGATCCAGAATATTTCCGAGTTGGAGAACCAGCTGGAAGACCGGGATTTGCTGACGTCGTTGTCGCAGTTGGCTGCCGATGTTGAGCGCTATCGCTCGGATACCAATTTTCGGTTTGCGGCCGCCAAGGCGTACCACGATCTGGTGCGAGACCGTCTCGACCAGCTAAAAGAAGAGCCGCTGGAGGGCGTGCAGAGTTTGCGGGAATTTCTCGAACGGCGCTTAACTCCAGGGATCAAAACCTGTAATTCGGTACGGGATCAGCTCGAAGACTTGTCTCGCCGTATTCACCGTACCACCAGTCTGTTACGTACCCGGGTGGACTTGTCGATCCAGGAGCAAAACCAGCGTTTGCTGACGTCGATGGATAAACGCAGTGAGCTGCAGTTACGTTTGCAGCAAACGGTCGAAGGGCTATCCGTGGTGGTTATCTGTTACTACTTGCTGGCACTGATCGGGATTGGTGCGGATGGCCTCAAGGCGCTGGGCGTGCCTATTGAGCCGTACCTGTTGAAGGCGTCGGCCTTGCCGGTGGTGCTGGTGGTGGTGTTTGTTGCGATTCACCGCTTGCGTCATCATCTGAATGAGAAGATGGCGAGTCTGGATGGAAAATCCGGAACGGATTAGTGGATTGGCTACCGGTTTGAGTCGCTGCTTGTGAGCCAGCCGTGAAAGCAGGGGCTGCCACGCCATGGAAGGCGGGTATCGGATTCGTGGCCGGGGCGATTTTTACATAAGAATTTTTAGTATGATGGGCCTGAATACCTTCAAATTCAGGAATTTGTTTTGGACAACTCCAGATCGTCAGCCATTGCCCTGTGCAATCCCAAAAGTCCTTCTAATGTTGGTGTGGTGATGCGCGCCGCGGGGTGTTATGGCGCCAGTGCGATTTATTATACCGGTAACCGTTTTGCCCGAGCGGCCAAGTATCATCAGGATACCCAGAACGTCAGCCAACATATTGAGTTAAGCGCGATTGAGTCGTTTGCCGAGCTGGCCGGGCAGGAGCGGAAGCTGGTGTGTGTGGAGCTGGTGGTTGGCGCGACGCCATTACCGGAGTTTATTCACCCGGATCAGGCGCTGTATGTTTTTGGCCCGGAGGACGGGTCGATTGATCAGTCCCTGATCGATATGGCTGATGAGGTGGTGTATATCCCTACCGTTGGCTGTATGAACCTGGCGGCGACAGTAAATGTTGTGCTGTATGACCGCATGGCCAAACAGCAGCAGTCGATCGATCATAACGAACGGGTTAAAAGCAGCCGGGATGTTAATAACCGGCTGGTCTTTCGTCACCATCATCCGTGTCCGTCTGATCATTAATCCCTGTTATTGCTCGATCCATAATCTTAGCCACTGGCCATACAGCGCCGGTGGTAACAATCCGGCGGCCAGCCAGTCACTGTAAAACTGTTGAGGACTGAAGGCGCTGCCTTGTTCGGATTCTGCCGAGCGGATCAGGCCCAATAAATTGGCCCGGGAGATAGCCGGTCGAGCCAGTTGTCCGGGCGCTTCCATAATCTGTTGCAGGCGTTGCTGGCAGTCTTGTGCCGATAAAAAGCTGTTGCTCTGGCAATAGTCGATGGCCTGGTCCTGGGGCCACTGATACAGATGAATCCCAATATCCAGAATCAGGTTCAGTTCCTGCTCCATGTCATCCAGTAACACCCAGGCGTGTTCGGCGCTGCTTTGATAGCCACCCAGGTCGGTTGCCAGCTCGGCGGCAAGGGATAACCAGCCTGGCTCAAAGTCGTTATTGAGCGGTGTTTGCATAAAGTCGGGCAGCTGATCATTTTCCTGGGCCATGGCTACTTGCAAGTGTTTGCCGGGCAGGGTGTTGCGATACAGGTCCAGCGGCCAGCGCCAGTGGTGATCCGGGTTGGTGGCAAGAGTCCAGTAAATACCTGGTTGTGCCAGTGCCGGTTGCGGCGCCTGGTACCAGGGAGCCTGGATGCCACGACGTTGATTGGGCTGGATGACCAGTGCTGTGCTGGGCAGGTAGGCAAACTGTTGTGGCAGTTGCTGGTTCAGCTGTTGCAGGCGCTGGCGGGCGGAGTCTTGTTGCTGGAGTGGTCGGGAACGTTGTGATGCCAGCCAGGCGCGTAGCTGAGGTGCCAGCAGCTGTGCCGGGTCGAGTGACAAGGCCTGAATCAGTTGTTGCTGTATGTCTGAGAGACGGGCTTTGGCTATTTCTTGCAGCAGTTCCGGGGATTCGGTACTGCCCATTTCTGTCAATTGTAAGCGATAACAGGCATCACCATTGGGGTATTGCTGCCAGCTCAGGCTGGTCTGGGTGGTGAGATCTTTGAGTTGACGACGCAGTGCTCGCAAGGCCGGCAGCAGGTGATTGGTCAGCGTGCTGGCGGCTTTGGCTTCGAGTATTTCATGGCTGGCGGGGTATAACTCCAGCTGTGTCAGCCGGGTTTGAATATCTTGCCACAGTGGCGATGGCTCCGGGCTGTCGGTAAAGGGGTAGCCGGTCAACATGATGTCGAGTTGGCTGAGGGTGTGCTGTCGGCTGCTGTCCAGGATCGGGATATGGTGCTGGCTGCGTTCGCTGATTTGCCGTTGCCATTGCTGCAGCAGGATGGCAGCGGACTCCAGCCGGGTCAGGTAACGATGAAAACCGGGGATGTTGTCGACCGGGGTGTCGTTCGCCAGGCTGCTTTCCATGATATGCAGCCAGTCGTGTTCACTGCCCAATGGCATGGTGCTCTTGCTGCACTCGCGCCAGTCCAGTTGTTGGTTGATGCGGTAAATCAGCGTACTGGCGATCAGTTGTTCTTGTGCCGTCAGGGCATCCAGTGGCAATTGTTGCAGCTGTTGTTTTTGCGCCTGCAATTGCTGGTAGTGGTTATTCCGGGTGATCTCTGACAGGGATGACCAGGCAGCTTCCGGCTCGATCCCCAGGGTACGGGCGCGTTCAGGGAAACGGTCAGCCAACTGTTGAAAATAGTCTGCGCTGATATTATTTAACTGGCTTCGGGCATCGGCTTGCTGCGTATCAGAATAGCTGACCGACTCATCATCCAGTGTATCCGGAATGGTTGGCAAAGTGGCTTGGCATCCTCCCAGTAATAATAGGGTCAGAGGCAAGGTGCGCAGCAATGGAGCAAAAAGGAGTGACATGGGGACTCGGTGTCGCTGGATTCGGAGGCCGCAGTGTAGCAATCTGTAACGCTGCGTTGTAGTCACGCTGTGATCGGCAGGTGCTAATGCCGCGGTGAAGGGCAAGGCTCGTGGTAGGCTGTGGTCTATAATGGGCATGAATGTTGGTGTGAGGTAGTTTTGTGACTGAAAATCTGCAGCAAAATAATTGGGTCGGTGATGGTATGTGCCGGTTTGTTCTGGCCATGCTGATGGTCTTGTGTGTCGTCCCGCTACACGCTGCTGAGGAGAACCGCTTTGGCCAGTTGCTGGCACCGGTGGGGGCGCGGGTTCTGACAGACCGGACGTCATCGATCGATCACTTCCGGCTGGTGTTGTCGGCGCAAAAACGGACGGTGACCAAGACCGTCGCTGATCGTGAGTTAAGGGTGTCTGGTTCGTTACGGCGGATGGCCTGGGAATCCAGTGAAAAACGGGATCTGGATGAGTTGCTGCAACCGCTGCGTAATGAACTGGCCCGGGGCATGTCGGCTCGGGTGTTGTATCAGTGTCAGGATCTCGATTGTGGCAGCAGCCATTTCTGGGCCAATGAAATATTCAGCAATGGCCGACTGGTGGGCAGAGACAATCAGCAACGTTATATGGCGGTCTATTTGCCGCCAGCCAGTGCCGATGCGCCCTCAACCCTGTTGCTGGTATACGCCACCCAGCGTGGCCCACGCCAGACAGTGGTGGGCCTGGATGTTATAGAAACGACAGACGAAGTGCTGCCTGGAGTCGCCAGTCGTGAGGATATCAATAATATGTTGAGCCTCAGCAGTGGTTGGTTGCCTGGTTTTGAGTTAGCCGATAACCAGCTGGACCCTGTCGCCAGCGAGCCATTATTAGAGGTTCTGTCATCCTTGTCTGAAGGAGTACAGCAGCGTTTGTTTCTGGTGGTGCATTGTTACCAGTCCAATGAGATGTCGGTGAACCAGACCTGTTCTGACCGCCTGGCAGAACAACTGCGGGTGGCGGCTTTTGATCATGGTGCTGAACTGAATGTCAGTGGACAGGCGGCGCTGGTGTTGCCTGCGGGTGACAGTCTGGTACCTGCTTTACGTTTTGTATTCTGGCCTGGGAGATAACTGGCAATGTCGAAAACCGTGGCGTTGGCGTTAGGCAGTGGTGGTGCACGGGGGTACGCTCATATTGGTGTGCTGGATGTACTGGAAGAACGTGGTTATCAGGTGGTGGGCATCTCCGGCTGTTCCATGGGAGCGCTGGTAGGAGGGTTTTATTGCGCGGGCAAATTGCATCTCTATCGTGATTGGGTCTGCAAATTGGGCTATCTGGAAGTGCTCAAACTGGTGGATGTGTCCTTGTTGTCGAGCGGAGTGATTCGTGGCGACAAGGTATTCAATATGATCAGCGAGCTGCTGGGGGATTGCCTGATCGAAGATCTGGACATTCCTTTTACTGCGGTTGCGACGGATATGGCAGCCAAAAAAGAAGTCTGGATGCAGAACGGCTCGCTGGATCTGGCGATTCGGGCATCGGCGGCGATCCCCAGTATTCTGCACCCGGTGAAAGTGAATGGCAGAACCCTGGTCGACGGCGGCGTGCTGAACCCGTTACCGATTGCTCCCTGTATCTCGATTCATGCCGATTATCTGTTTGCTGTCGATCTGAATTCAGACGCGGCGATACCGGATGACTTTGTCTTTGGCCAGATCGATACTCGCCAGCAAAAACGTGACTGGTTCAACTCGGTGGTCGACAAGGCCACCAACTGGCTCGATTCAAAGCGGCGTGATGATATGTCCAGTCATGTGGATGAGAACATTGGCAAGCTGGAAATGATGAACCAGATGTTTGAAACCATGCAGCTGTCCCTGACCCGTTTCAAGACGGCAGCTTATCCACCGGACCTGATGATCAATATGCCGATCGATTCTTGCGATATTTACGAATTTTATCGCGCCCGGGAAATGATTGAACTGGGCCGCCATATTGCCGAGAAAGCTCTGGATGCTTTTGAGCAGGGTAGCTGCAGCCCTTATGGTCAGCGGATGGCCTGAGGCCAGGGTGGTTGGGTGTGCGAGTGATGCAGCCGGATGGCTGCCAGGACGATTTTGCGCTTGTCTGATTGTCACTCGCGACATTTTTGTACACAGCCAGTAAACTAGCCGGATTTTATCGTCAGGCCAATTATGTATTTGCATCAGAGTGCCGCTGCGGCAATTGCAGAGCTGAGTACTATCCAGGATATCTTGAGATGGTCAGTCAGCCGCATGAACGAATCCGATCTCTATTTTGGTCATGGCACCGACAACGCCTGGGATGAAGCCCGGTTGTTGGTGACGCATGGGTTGGCGTTATCCTGGGATCTGGCACCGGAGTGGTATAGCGCTCGTCTGACCCGACAGGAACGTGAAGCTGCCGTCGGACTGGTCGTCGAGCGGATTGAAAGCCGCTTGCCGGCACCGTATCTGACTGGCGAAGCCTGGTTCTGCGGTTTGCCTTTTGTGGTGGATGAGCGGGTGCTGATTCCGCGTTCGCCGATTGCTGAATTGATCCAACAGGATTTTCTACCCTGGTGGCAAGGGGCAGCGAAACCCCAGCGTATCCTCGATTTGTGTACCGGTTCTGGCTGTATTGGTATTGCCTGTGCGGTGCAGTTTCCAGAGGCTGAGGTTGAGCTGCTGGATATTTCCTTCGATGCGTTGTCGCTGGCGGAAGCAAACATCCATCGTCATGGCTTGTCGCATCAGGTACAGGCGTTACAGTCTGATTTGTTTGATGCTGCCCATGGTCAATACGATCTGATTGTCTCCAATCCTCCTTATGTCGATGCAGAAGACATGGCCAGCCTGCCGGAAGAATTCCATCACGAGCCGGAATTGGCCTTGGCAGCAGGGGAGGATGGGCTCGACCTGGTGCGTATCATGCTGCGTCAGGCGCGGCAATATCTCAGTGATGACGGGTTACTGGTGGTGGAAGTGGGTAATAGCTGGCCAGCACTGGAGGACGCTTTCCCTGAATTGCCGTTTGTCTGGCCTGATTTTGAACGTGGTGGTCATGGGGTGTTTGTATTGCAAGCCCGTGATCTGGATCCGTTTGTGGAGCCACCCGTTAGACCCGTCAATTGACGGATGATTACTGAATACCGATTGAATTTACTGCCCTTGTTGCCGCCCGTGTCGCGGGCCGCCGGGCCGCTACCTCGGAATGATTATGTCTGGAAATAGCATAGGAACACTGTTCACCGTCACTACCTTTGGTGAAAGCCATGGTCTGGCTCTGGGGGCCATTATTGACGGATGTCCGCCGGGGATTGAACTGACAGAAGCCGATTTACAACGGGATCTGGATCGTCGTAAACCCGGTACCTCGCGTTATACCACCCAGCGTCGTGAAGACGATGCCGTACGGATTTTGTCCGGGGTTTTTGAAGGCAAAACCACTGGTACATCGATTGGCCTGCTGATTGAAAACACCGACCAGCGCTCCCGTGATTACGCCAATATTGCTGCGACCTTCCGTCCGGCTCACGCAGATTACAGCTACAACCAGAAATACGGCTTCCGCGATTATCGTGGTGGTGGTCGTTCTTCCGCCCGTGAAACCGCCATGCGTGTGGCGGCCGGAGCAATTGCCAAAAAAGTGCTGGCCGCCAAAGGGATCGAGATTCGTGGGTATCTCTCGCAGCTGGGGCCAATCTGCATTGATCACAGCCAGTTTGACTGGCAACAGGTGGAGCAAAACCCGTTTTTCTGTCCGGATGCCAGCAAGGTCAGCGCGATGGAAGACTATATGACCGCGTTGCGGAAAGAAGGCAACTCGGTCGGGGCCAAGATCTCGGTGGTCGCCACTGGCATGATGCCAGGTTTGGGGGAGCCGGTATTTGATCGTCTTGATGCCGAGTTGGCGCATGCCCTGATGAGCATCAATGCGGTGAAAGGTGTTGAAATTGGTGACGGCTTTGATGTTGTGACACAAAAAGGCACCGAACACCGTGACGAAATGACCCCCCAGGGATTCCTCAGTAATCACGCCGGTGGCATTTTGGGCGGCATCTCGACCGGCCAGGATCTGATAGCCCATATTGCTCTCAAGCCGACGTCCAGTCTGGTGATTCCAGGGCAGTCCATCGATGTCGAAGGAAACCCGATCGAAGTGGTCACCAAGGGCCGGCATGACCCGTGTGTCGGTATTCGTGCCACTCCCATCGCCGAGGCGATGATGGCTATTGTGATCTGTGACCACTGGTTACGCCAGCGTGGCCAGAATGGCGACGTGCACTGTACGACGCCGGTGATTGCCGGGGCCGCTCCTCAAGCCGGTCAGTAACGGAGCACAATATGTCTGCGAACGATCGCCAGGTGCGCCAGCCTCTGGCGGTTTTTTATGCGCTGTTTTTTGCGCTGGTTGGCTGTAATGCCCCTTACTGGGGGCCATATCTGCAATCCCTTGGCTTTGATTATGGCGATATTGGCAGCGCCATTGCCTCCTTCTCCCTTGTTCGTATTGTTGCCCCCATGCTCTGGGCTCACTGGAGCCGCTACTTCCACACTCCTTTACATATGGCCCGCATCGCCGGACTAATGACTGCTGTCTGTTTCAGCGCGATTTGGCTGGTGGACGGCTTCTGGCCGGTGCTGGGGGTAATGTTGCTGTATGGCTTCTTCTGGTCGGCGATGTTGCCGCAGTACGAAGTAATCACCATGCATGCCATTGCCAACCGTGTTGAGGATTACAGTCGTATTCGTCTTTGGGGATCGGTTGGCTTTGTGATTACCGTGGCCCTGCTGGGCTGGCTGTTTGAGTACATCCCGGTGGATTGGTTGCCTGCGGTGATGCTGGTATTGATGCTGGGCGTGGTGGTGAATAGCTGGCGACTGAAGCCTGCCGCAGACCAGCAGCCAGGCCGTGATAATGGGGAAGACAGCTCACTCTGGGCGTTATTGACACGTTGGCCGGTGATGGCCTTTTTATTGGTTAATCTGTTGCTGCAAGTCAGTCACGGGCCGTTATACACTTTTTTAAGTATTTATCTGGATGACAATGGTTACTCCTCCAGCAGTATCGGCTTGCTCTGGGCTCTGGGGGTGGTTGCTGAGGTGATACTGTTCTGGCGTATTCGCTGGTTGTTGCAGTGGCTGAACTTGCGCCACTGGTTACTGGTCAGCCTGCTCATCACCGCCTTGCGCTGGTTGTTGATTGCGGCTTTTCCACAGCAGTTGTGGGTGTTGTTATTGGCTCAGGCTTCCCATGCGCTCACTTTTGCCATGTTACATGCTGTTTGTATCCGTTATGTGTCGGTACTGTTTGCTGCAAGCCATGGCCGGGGTCAGGCGCTGTATTCCAGTGCCGGGTTTGGCCTGGGTGGGGCGTTGGGCGCCTGGTTGAGTGGCTATTTCTGGCATCTGGGTGGGGAATGGGTGTTTGTTGGTGCAGCGGTTGTTGCCGTTTTGGCATTGATTGTTGCCTGGAAAGGAATGAATATAAAAATCGAATAGCTAATAAGTTATAAGAATTTATAAGAATCAAAAGGAATAAAATATGAAAATTAATGTAAGTTTTGATTTAACGCCTGAAGAATTCCGTCGTGTTATGGGCTTACCGGATGTTCAGGAATTCCAGCAGGAAGTGTTTCATCAAATGATGGAAAAAATGAAGTCAGGCGAGGAAGGTTATGATGCCATGTCGTTATATAAACCTCTGTTCAGTGAAAGTATGACAGCGATGAACAAGTTTCAAAATATGATGTTTGGCATGATGGCTGGAAAAACAGATGAAAATTCTAACGGGTGATAGCCTGTATTTATAGGGCTTTACGGGTGTTCTTCTAACACTAGTTAGAATTTTGGTCAAAAACGGGCCTTGTTTGTGCCAATTTTCTGACGAATTGAACGCAAGATTAAATAATATGTGATTTGGCGCAATAAAATTTGTCAAATAATGTTATTTGTCATTTAAGTGTAAAACGGCATCAGCTAGTATGACTGTGGCAATACTTGCTAACCACGACCTTTTGAAGGAGCAAAACCATGCAAGATAACGTCCTGAATGCGTTCGCAGAACAAGCGAAAACCATGTACGCGCCAATGTCCAAATTCAACAGCCTGTTTGTTGAAAATATGGAAAAAATGA
This sequence comes from Oceanobacter sp. 1_MG-2023, assembly GCF_030689025.1. GTDB lineage: Bacteria > Pseudomonadota > Gammaproteobacteria > Pseudomonadales > Oceanobacteraceae > Oceanobacter. The sequence goes on along the minus strand of NZ_JAUYWA010000015.1, from coordinate 45,611 downwards.
CCGATTTCCAACTGAACTCTATCAAAAGCTATGCTGAGATGGGTTTGGATCAGATGAAAAAAGCATCTGAAGTAAAAGATACCGAAGGTATGCGTGCCTACACTGCTGCACAGGCTGAAGCTGCCAGCTCGCTGAACAAAAAAATCATGGAAGATGCGAAAACTTTCTCTGATATGGCCATGGAGTTCAAATCCCAGGTCGAAACTATCATGGAAGAAGCTCGCACCACAGCGGCTACTACTGCTACGACTGCAAAACCAGCGACCAAAGCGACTACTAAAGCCGCTTAATCCTGGTCGAAGTTTCTGAGGCCACCTTTGGGTGGCCTTTTTTCTTTCTTCTGTTCGGATTATGGGTTTGATAAATATGACCAAGGAAAATTTTGAAGTCGCAGTCGGCGATTTTTACGAGATGTCAGGTCGGCTGGCAGAACAATACGGGCATTTGCTGGAAAAAGTGGTTACCCAGCCAACATCAGGGGAAGATCCTTCTGCGTCTGTATTGTCCGACTTTTCTGCGGCACTTCAGGAGGTTGGGTCAGCCATGCTGAACAACCCCAACAAGTTGATTGCTGATCAGATGGATTTGATGAAGCAGCAGCAGATGTTGTATCAAAATACAGTATTACGTTTTCTGGGGCAGGCTCCGGACCCTGTGGTTACTCCCGATCCATCCGATCGTCGCTTCAAGAATGAAGAATGGGAAGAAAACCCGGTTTTTGACTATATCAAGCAGTTGTATCTGATCCAGGGTAACTCGCTGATGAAAATGATCAGTGACACCGATGGCCTGAGTGATCATACCCGCCAAAAAGTAGAGTATTTTATACGTCAGTACGTCAATGCATTGGCACCAACCAATTTCCCTACTCTGAACCCTGCTGTTATTCGCAAAACGATTGAAACCGGCGGCTCCAACCTGACAAAGGGTATGGAGCAGCTTATGGAAGATATCGAAGGTAGTGTCAAAGGCTCTCTGAACGTCGCCATGACAGATACCAGTGCCTTTCAGGTCGGTCGTAATATTGCGGTGACGCCAGGCAAGGTGGTGTATCAGAACGACGTCATGCAATTGATCCAGTATAGCCCGTCGACCGACAAGGTCTTCAAACGGCCGTTGCTGGTTATTCCGCCCTTTATCAACAAGTACTATATTCTGGATCTGCGCGAAGATAACTCCTTCCTGAAATGGCTGGTGGATCAGGGCCACACAGTATTCTGTATCTCCTGGGTGAATGCTGGCTCGGAACTACGCGACAAGGGCTTTGACGACTATATGCTGGAAGGCCCGATCGCTGCTGTTGATGCGATTCAGAAAGCGACCGGAGAAAAAGAAGTCAACGCCATTGGTTACTGTGTTGGTGGTACCTTGCTGGCATCAACGATGGCTTACCTCAAGAAAAAACGTAAGTCGCCGATCAAGTCAACGACCTACCTGGCTACCTTGATGGACTTTTCTGAGCCCGGTGAAATTGGTGTGTTTATTAACGAAACCGCTATTTCTGCCCTGGAACGCCAGATGGATCTCGTGGGTTATTACGATGGTCGACAAATGGCATTCAGTTTCAGCACCTTGCGTGAAAATGATTTGTTCTGGTCGTTCTTTATTAACAACTACCTGATGGGTGAACGTCCGGCGGCCTTTGATTTGCTGTACTGGAACACCGACAGCACCAACCTGCCAGCGGCAATGCACAGTTTTTACCTGCGCAATATGTACCTGTACAACAAGTTGATCGAACCTGATGGCATCATGCTGGACGGTGTTCCGATTGATATCAGCAAGATCACAACGCCAAGCTACTTTATCTCCTGTGCCCAGGACCATATTGCTTTATGGAAAAGTACCTACAAAGGGGCCACCATCCTGGGCGGAAAAAACTGCTTTGTACTGGGTGGGTCTGGTCATATTGCCGGTATTGTGAATCCGCCACACAAGAAAAAGTACGGCTACTGGACCAACGACGAGCTGCCGGAAGATGCCGATGAGTGGTACAAGGGCACAACTCACAATGCAGGTTCCTGGTGGATAGATTGGCAAGAATGGATTCTCAAACAAGGAGGCATGGAAGAAGTGGATGCTCGTCAGCCAGGCAGCGATGAGTTGCCCGTCATTGAAGACGCACCGGGCTCTTACGTACAACGCCGGATCGGGGTTGTGGCAAAATAGGGCTGGAGTGACTGTCTTGTTCAGGCAAGCGCATATTGGCTTGAACTGAATACGACCACTGACCGATCAGAGCGCCGGATTGTCTCGCTGACAATCCGGCGTTTTTATGCGCTTATTGGAAGGCAGACAGATACACTGGCCGCTTACCTGTCTGGAGTGAAAGAATGAACCACTGGGTCTTGTTAGCAATTGCCATCCTTGGCGAAGTGATTGCAACATCAGCGTTAAAATCAAGCGACAGTTTCACCCGCCTGGGGCCGTCGATTATTGTTGTATTGGGATATGTGGTTGCGTTCTACTTTTTATCTGTCGCGTTAAAAACCATTCCGGTGGGTATTGCCTACGCCGTCTGGGCTGGGTTGGGGGTCGTACTAGTGGCCGTTATTGCCTTTTTCCTGCACGGGCAAAAACCTGATCTTTGGGCATTGGCTGGTATGGGGTTGATTATTACCGGTGTTGCCATGATCAATCTGTTTTCAAAAGCAGGGCATTGACAGGGCCAACCAACCGGCCTGAAGAAAAAGCCTGCACAATGTGTGACAGAGAGCACGGAGTGGCAGCCTGAGTAAACATCACAAAATAGCAATTGTGGCGATCAGTATGCGCAATGGGCTTCAGGCGCTTGCCGCCATGGTGGTTTTGTTTATGATTATGTTATCGAGCCTCTAGTTCAGGACAGACCCGTGAACCACTTTGATCAGGAATCCATCGTGTATGGCGTGATACGCCATAGCCCCAGTACTCGGGAAGTGATTGCCGAGAATGAGCGGCGTACAAATTGGGCGGCCTTGCAGAGCCTGCCTCTGGGGGTGGATGATGATTGGTCGTTGTTGTGCCGGGAGATGTTCTCAATGCCCGGTCAACATCTGCTGAATGGTACCTATCAAACTCATATTATTCATTTTGCTGCTTCTTATCGGGCGGTCGAGTATGAATGGGAATCCTGGTTACGGCAGTTTGAATCCTTGCTCAAGTCGATGTTCTGGGTATCCGCGACCGTACACCTGGAAACGGAATTATCAGGTAAACATACGTTTAACTGGCAAGCTGATCGTGGTCATATCCCCTCGGATGCTGAATTACGCATGAGCTGCGAGTGGGAAAGAGAGGTTGGCTTTGCATTCTGAGACACCACAAGACGATACCCCGGATCATGGCGTGCTTGAAATTCCCTGGAATCGCCTGAGTACGGATGCCCTGGATGCTGTGCTGGCGGAGTTTGTATTACGAGAAGGCACCGACTACGGTGAACAAGAATTCAGCCTGACTGATAAAAAGCAACACGTGAAGCAACAACTGGAATCCGGCAAGGCCCGGTTGTTATTTGACCCGATAGAAAATAGCTGCCACATTGACCTGGTTCGTAACTGAGCTGATTGTCGTTATCTCAAAACCACACCTCCGGAGGCTGCCACCATGACGGATATTCGAGTTCAACGGTTACGCCGTCGGGTGGCGGATGCGGTGGATGATATGGATACCATGAAAGACCAACTGGCCGAGATTCGTGATTGTTGCGCTGAGTTATCGGCTTCCATGCGCAAGATCCGTGAAGACTCTATACGTGCCAGGCAAGCCGCCAAGCGGAGAAATATGCTGAAGCGAGTCGTTTAGGGGGCGGTGTGATGGTTTTCCGTTGCACTTCAACCAGCCCCAATGCGGACGTTAAATCAGTAATGGTAGCGAAGCTGAGCGATCAGGGCTGACATCCATTGCTTTGTCTCCCATTCGCTTCTGTACCGGAAGCTGCACGTAAATGATTCAACAAACACAAGCACACGTAACAATTTTCGTTCCGCTACAAACTGTCCGGAATCATTGAGCCGCTGTCATTATCCAAACGCCAGTTCATAGGGTTGGACTTGCAGCGTTGCCCGTTGATTCCTGAGCACCGATAAATCATACGCACTTTGAAGGCGCAACCAGTGGTCGGCGGAGGGCTTAGCAAAAGCCAGCTCCAAGCGGATAGCCATTTCAGGAGTAATTGCGCCTCGTCCGTTTAATACCTTGGATAAGGTTTTACGGCTTACATTCAAGTGTTCCGCAACATCGGTAATCGTTAACTCCAAAGGCTCAATTACCAATTCTTTTAATATCTCACCGGGATGAGCAGGGTTATGCATAGTCATTAGTGATAATCCTCATAGTTAACAATTTCAGCATCACGCCCGTTGAATCTGAATGTGATGCGCCAATTGCCACTAACAGTGACTGACCAGGTACCTTTTCGTGAGCCGGATAGTTCATGCAAACGCAACCCGGGCAAGTCCATGTTATCGGCGATTTCTGCTTGATCAAGGTTGGACAGAATTAATCGTAACCGCTTGGCATGAGTAGTCTGTATGCCCGCAGTGCTGCCTGTTCGGTAGAATTTTTCCAAACCTTTGTGCTTAAAAGTTTTGATCATGCCTCAATCGTAACCTTTGGGGTTACGATGTCAAGGTGGTTTCAATAATCTGGCCGAGGATAAAGTCCTCTCGCACCAGACCCTTTTAATTTCTGTCTACACCTCCGCACATAGGCATATATAACCGCCTTGGTCTGGCCGCAATCAGGTTCGAGCTGGCAGTTTGCGCCGAATCATATCCCGCAATAAAAAACGTCCTGGCCACAAGGCGGCTGCGACCTGGGTACTGACGGGCAAGGCCGCTCCTGTGATCTGGGCGGCGAGCAGTTCTGCGCACAATGGCGTTGATGCCAGGCCCCGGGAACCATGCCCGATATTGAGCCATAAGCCCGTGTGCAGCGGGGCCTTGCGCGCCGGTATTTGCTTGGCGTTTTTGATCATGGGAGCGTAGCAGCGGATAAAGGCATCGGTATCCACCACTGGTCCGGCCATGGGCAGATAGTCGGGGGTGGTGCAACGGAATCCGGTACGACCACCAATAACCAGGCCGCTCTTGTCGGCGGTGTCCGCCAGCGCATGCCATGATGAGCCAAAATCTTTCAGGTGATCAAGGTTGGTCTGGTGGTCTTGGGGGCGGAGCGTCAGATCCTGGTCGTTCTGATGATAGGTTGCCCCCAATACCAGCTGACCTTGCCGTGCCGGTGCCATATAGCTGCGGCCACACAGCACGGTTTGTAATGGAGGGCTTTGCTGGGCATCGAGGTAGCTGAGCTGACCACGAATGGATTTGATCGGCAGGTAGGTATCCGGCAGTAATGACGGGCTGGCACCGGCTGTCGCAATCACCAGTTGTCGGCTGGTCAGGGTGGGGGCGTTGCCGAGCTGCAACTGCCAGCGAGTGTCGGAATCTTGCTGTATTGATCGGACGGTAGAGATTTGGACATCAATCAAGGGGTGATCAAGCAGTTGCTGACACAAGTCCGCCGGGCTGACCCAACCGGCATCCGGGAAAAACAACCCGCCTTGCTGTAGCGGACTCCCTGACAAGACACTGGCTTCTGCTGCGGATACCGGTCGAATCAAGCTATCGGGGTAGTGGAGGCGGTCGAGAAATTTTTGCTGGCGTTGTTGTTCGGCTGCAGACCAGGCCAGTTGTAATACGCCACAAGGGTTCCAGGCGCCATCGGGACCGGCTGCCAACTGTCGCTTCATCCAGCGCAGGCTGGTGAGATAAGCCTGCAAATAAAATTCAGTATGGGTGGCTTGGTCATTGGCGGCCAGTTTGACGTATAGCCCACCTTGAGGGTTGCCAGAAGCGCCGCTGGCAATACCGGTCTGGTCGATTACCCGTACCGGCATCCCCCGTTCTGCCAGGGCTCTGGCGGTGGTGGCACCGGCCAGCCCAGCGCCGACAACGACCATGGCGAGATCGGGCGTGTCGGTCTCGGTAGTGTTCTCTATTAACCATGGCCGCACCGGTGTCAGCCATGGTTGGGTGTTGGCTTCGGGTGGACGCTCTGGGCCAATGGTGGCGGCGTATGTTGCCGCCAGCATTTCCCGTTTGCCGTTGAAGCCCTTGGGTCTGTTGACCTGAAACCCGGCTCCTTGTAACCCGCGGCGTACAGCACTGGCAGCGGTAAAGGTGGCCAGGGTGGTAGTGCCTGTCAGGTGAGGATGACGACAACTCAGGCGGCGAATCTGGTTAAACAGCTCGGGTTGCCACATCTGCGGATTGGTCGCCGGAGCAAAGCCGTCCAGATACCATGCATGAACCGGCCCGGACAGTTCGCTCAGGGCATTGTCTACATCGTCCAGTACCAGCGTTAGTTGTACCCGTTGTGCGGGCCAACAGAGGCTGTGGAAGCCACGAATGGCGTCCGGGTACTGAGTGAGTAATTGCTCGCTCAGCTCTGCCAGTTCCGGCCAGTGTGCCAGTGCCCTGGCGAGCTGCTGGCGGCTGAGTGGGTATTTCTCAATGCTGGTGATGTGTAACCAGCAGTCAGGGCCGGCGTGTTGCTGGAAGGCCTGCCAGGTAGCGAGAAAATTCAGCCCGGTGCCAAACCCGGTTTCGACGATACAGAAAGGCCCATGCCAGTCGGCCCAGCGCAGTGGCAGCTGATTGTGTTGCAGGAAAACATAGCGGCTTTCGGCCAGACCATCGTGCAGGGAAAAGTAAGGGTCGTGAAACTGTCGGGATACCGGCAGATCATCGTTTTGCCAGATAATATCGGCATTGCCCAGAGCGAGAGGAGAAGACGAAGCGGAGTGGGAGGTCATGTTGGCCATGGCGTTACAGGAAATGGGTATCGGATTCAGTCATACCGGCAAAAGTGAACAAGGCACCGGTATGGCTGTGACTGGCTGCTGCCGGTCGTTACTGGATTTTTTCCACACTGATAAGGATCACCGGTTCTGCGGGTTTGTCTCCTCGCAGGGTTTTGACCTTGCCGATGGCATCCACTACATCCATCCCCTTGGTGACCTTGCCGAATACAGCGTAACCGAAACCCCGGCTGCCGTTATCGAGAAAGTGGTTATCGCTCAGGTTGATAAAAAACTGGCTGGTGGCGCTGGCAGGATCGTTCCGGCGAGCCATGGCGATGCTGCCCCGTACGTTTTTTAAGCCGTTTTCAGCTTCGTTGGCAATGGGAGGCAAGGTAGCACGCTGGCGCATGTCGGTGGTGAAGCCGCCGCCCTGAATCATGAAATCGTCGATAACGCGGTGGAACAGCGTTTGATTGTAATGGCCGCTGTTCATATAGGTCAGAAAGTTCTCTACCGAAATGGGGGCCTTGTTACGATCCAGGGCCAGCTCAATAACACCCATATTGGTGGTCAGGCGGACGGCAACCGGTGCTTGTGGGGTGGCATCGGCCCAGGCGGGGGATAACATCAAAACGGCGCTCAGGGCCAGTAGCTGTTTAACTAACAAACGACGGAACATCGATTTACTCCAGAAATAAATAGGTATCAGGCCGGTGTCATTCCGGCACCGGCCGGAATGACGGGCGGTGCCGGGCCGCGATCAGGACCAGCTGCTGGTGTGCTTGCGACCACCACGAAGGGAAGGCAGGATCAAGCCGGCCAGAATGCCGAGAAAGACCAGACCTCCACCATAAATCAGGCGGTTGAGGTCGCGGTCTTCGCGTAATTGTGCGTTTTCGACACTTATCGCTTCGAGCTGGATTTCCAGCTCCTGATTACGGGTCGATAATTTGCGGGCTTTTTCATCCAGTGCCAGCGCACCAGAAGATACTTCACGGATATTGTTCAGTTCCTGGGTGACCTGAACGGTTTTTTGCTCCAGGTCGCTGCGTTCGGAACGTAATCCTTTGACCTCGGTCTCCAGGGCTTGCAGGCGTTCGGTTGCAGTGGTGAGTTCTGCTTTGGTCCGTTCCAGCTCCTGGTTGACAACAACCAGATGCTCCCGTGCGGTGGGCTGGTTGTCGAGGTAGCGGGTCAGAACCCAGCCTTCGTTGTTCTTGCTGGTTCGTACCAGTGAATAGCCAGCATCGGTATTTTCGCCAATCAGGGTCAGGTGCTCACCGCTTTTCAGCGCCTGGATAATCCGGTGTTGGGCAGAAGGGCCGGAACGCAGTTGCAGCCACAGCGTGTCGGTGACATAGCGTTTTGAACCGGCAGAGACGGCAACATAACTGTCACCGGCCGCGGTTTGTTCTGCCTGAGCGCCGCTTGTCGCTGTTGTGCCTGCGGCGATGATCAGGCATAACCCCAGTTGCGTTAACAGTTTCACGTCTTACTCCTTGCGGGTTGCCTTAAGGCAACACTTTCTTGAACGGTTTTACGATGACCTGCTGGTATACGCCCGCATCGATATAAGGGTCACTGTCAGCCCACTGCTGGGCATCGTGCAGTGAGTTGAATTCGGCAATCACCAGGCTGCCGGTAAATCCGGCCTTGCCGGGATCGTCGCTATCGATGGCAGGATGAGGCCCGGCAACCAGTAAACGGCCTTCGTCCGACAGGGTTTGCAAACGCTTCAAATGGGCCGGACGGGCAGACAGGCGCTGATCGAGACTGTTGTCAACGTCTTGACTGATAATGGCATACCACATGGTTCAGGACTCCTCGTGATTCATGTATTTGTATAAAAATATCGACTGCGCCACGATAAATACAATGGTCAGTCCCAATAGGCCAAACAGTTTGAAGTTAACCCATATATCTTCAGAAAAGTTATAGGCAACCAGCAGGTTGGTGATGCCACTCAGCAGGAAAAAAGCCACCCAGGCGTAGTTCAGCTGAACCCAGACTTGTGTAGGAAGCGTCAGGTTCTGACCCATCATACGCTGCAGCAGGGTTTTTCCTGTGATCCAGTAGGTACCCAGAAAAGCCGCTGCAAACAGCCAGTTTACAACGGTGGGTTTCCATTGAATAAAGGTTTTGTCTTGCAGAATAACCGTGGCGCCGCCCATCAGTACCACCAGAGCCAGAGTCACCAGATGCATGTTCTCGATTTTACCCGTGGTGAAGCGGGTATAAAGGATTTGCAAAATGGTGGCCGGAATCAGTACGGCGGTGGCCAGTACGATCGGTTCCATGGCATGTAATGAGGCCTGCTGGTCGACATTCAACCAAGGCGATACCCACTCAATCAGCTCGGGAGCGAACTTGTAGGTCAGAAAAAAAACAACGATCGGTAAAAAATCCAGGAGTAACTTCATTCGCTTCGCATTCTATGTCCCATTACAATAGGCCGATTATGGCTGAACCTACCAAGAGCGTCCATGTGAACTCAGAGATCGATTTACACTGCCACAGCAATGCCTCCGATGGCCACTTTCCGGCAGACGAGCTAGTGCGTCTTGCTGCCGAGCGCGGTATCAAAACTCTGGCGATCACAGACCACGATACGGTTGACGGGTTCCGTCGCGGCCAGCATACCGCAGCGGAGCTGGGGATACAGCTGATCCCCGGAATTGAGCTGTCGACTGTCTGGAGTGGTGTATCGGTACATATTGTCGGGCTCGGCTTTGATCCGGAGGCGGCGGTGATGCAACAGGCAGAACAGCATCAGAGTACTGTGCGGGCAGCGCGGGCAGAAATTATCGCTGCGCGGCTGGCGAAAAAACTGCGGTGTGAGATCCCGCTGGCAGAAGTGATAGCCTTCGGTAACACCACAGCGGATCAGTTGGGGCGTCCACATTTTGCCAAATACCTGGTCGAGAAAGGCCTGGTGCCCAGTGTGCAGCAGGCGTTTAGTAAATTATTGGGTGCGGGGAAGATCGGTGACGTCAAAAGCGGCTGGCCTGATATGGCTACTGCAGTGGAGTGGATTGTGGCAGCGGGTGGCATACCGGTGTTGGCCCATGCCCACCTTTACAATATGACCCGTACCAAATTACGCAGCTGTGTGCGGGATTTTATCGCTGCGGGTGGTCAGGCGCTGGAAGTCAGTTACGGTAAAATGGACAGCAATCAGGCGGGGCAGATGGCCTCGCTGGCGCGGGAGTTCAATATGCTTGGCTCCTGCGGTAGTGATTACCACGGCCCGAACCGTTTTGGCCTCGAGCTGGGTATGATGCCGGCTTATCCGTCGCTGATTACCCCGGTGTGGCAGCAATGGTCAGCTTCTTCCTCCGCGCCATGTTGAGCACGGGTTGCCGTTGATCTGCGTTATGGTTTTTTAAGCAGGCGAGTGACCGTCGGCGTATGATCAATATGGCAGATTGATTGAAAGAGACAGGAGTTAACATGAGCCAATTTTTACAGATTCATCCAGACAATCCCCAGGCACGACTGATTAATCAGGCTGTTGAAGTACTGCGTAAAGGCGGCGTTGGTATTATTCCCACCGAATGCTCGTATGCGCTGGCATGCCGTATCGGAGACAAAAAAGCCACAGAAACAATCCAGCGTTTGCGCCAGCTGGGGCCGAAACACAATTTTACTTTGTTGTGTCGGGATTTCTCTGAATTGGCAACGTTTGCCAAGGTAGACAACAGCCAGTACCGGTTGCTCAAAGCCCATACACCGGGGGCATTCACGTTTATTTTGCCCGCCACCCGTGAAGTACCAAGACTGCTGATGCACCCGAAAAAACGCACCATCGGTATTCGGGTACCAGACAACGCCATCGCCATGGCCTTGCTGGAGGCCATGGATGAACCACTGATGACCAGTTCATTGATTATGCCCGGAGACGATATGCCGCTGTCCGATCCTTACGATATTCGTCAAACCCTGGAAAACCAGCTCGATCTGATTATCGATGGCGGTTATTGCGGTTTTGAAGCCACGACCGTGATTGATATGACCGGCGACGCACCAGAGCTGATTCGACAAGGGGTCGGGGATGCGGCGGATATCCTCGACTAGTCATCGGCCGGGCTGTCAGTCGGGGATAAAACCGGTATGATGCGCGTTTTGTTGTTTCGCTTGCCTGGATGATTAGAATGACTCAAGACGCTTCGAATGCCACTGTGCCAAATGGCCCCAAACGGGTTCTGACCGGCATTACCACCTCCGGAACACCTCATTTGGGGAACTACGTCGGAGCCATTCGGCCAGCCATTGAAGCCAGCCGGGAAGATACCAACGAGTCGTTCTATTTTCTGGCAGATTATCATGCCCTGATCAAATGTCAGGACCCGGCCGCGGTCCAACAGTCCACCAAGGAAATTGCCGCGACCTGGCTTGCCTTGGGGCTGGATACCAGCAAAGCCGTTTTTTACCGGCAGTCAAATATTCCCCAGATCACGGAACTGTGCTGGGTTCTCAGCTGTATTTGCGCCAAGGGATTGATGAACCGGGCACATGCCTACAAGGCATCCGTGGACGTCAACGTAGCCGACGGTGTGGATGCCGACAAAGGCATCAGCATGGGCCTGTTCAGCTACCCGGTACTAATGGCAGCGGATATCCTGATGTTTGGTGCCACACATATACCGGTTGGCAAGGATCAGATCCAGCATGTGGAAATGGCCCGCGATATCGCCCAGCGTTTTAACCATATCTATGCCAACAAGGCCCCGATTCTGACGCTGCCCGATTACGTTGTGAGTGATCAGGTGGCCGTGCTGCAAGGGCTGGACGGTCGTAAAATGAGCAAAAGCTACGGTAATACCATTCCGCTCTTTTTGCCTGAGAAACAACTGAAAAAACACATCAACAAGATCAAGACCAACCTGTTGGAACCCGGTGAAGCCAAAGACCCGGATACCTCTGCGGTCTTCCAGATCTGGCAAGCCTTTGCTTCCGACGAACAAACCGCCGCCATGCGCCAGGCCTTTGCTGATGGTATTGCCTGGGGTGAAGCGAAGAAACAACTGTTCGAGCTGATCAACGCTGAGCTGGCTGAATCACGGGAGCGTTACAACGACTTGATGAGCCGTCCCCAGGATATCGAAGAACAGCTGCAGGCCGGTGCTGCCCGCGCTCGCGCCATCAGTGAACCCATGATGGCTGAGGTGCGGCAGGCGGTAGGTATCGCCCGCTTGTTTTGAAAACCCGTTCGGTGAATCGGGTTATCCGTATTTGTTGTCACTGGCACCTGCGTTTGGCAGGTAGTCCGTATCAGGATCAATACAAGAGGGATGTTATTTGAGCTCCATGGATTCCCAGCGGCGCGTGGTTTCCGGTATGCGCCCGACAGGGCGGTTGCATCTCGGGCACTATCACGGCGTATTAAAAAGCTGGGTGCGTTTGCAGCACGAATATGAATGTTTTTTCTTTGTTGCCGACTGGCACGCCATGACCACTGAGTACGAGCAGCCACAGGCATTGTCGACCCATGTCTGGGACATGCTGATCGACTGGCTGGCAGCGGGGATCAATCCGGGGTCTGCGACATTATTTATCCAAAGCAAAATACCGGAGCAAGCCGAGCTGCATTTGTTGCTGTCGATGCTGACGCCACAAGGCTGGCTGGAGCGGGTACCGAGCTACAAAGACAAAAAATCGTCCCTGCATGAATCGGAATCATCGACGTATGGCCTGCTGGGTTATCCCTTGCTGCAAGCCGCCGATATTCTGACCTATCGCGCTGGTCTGGTGCCGGTCGGTGCCGATCAGGTGGCTCATATCGAAATGGCGCGAGATCTGGCCCGCCGTTTTAATCATTTATACGGCCGCGAAGCCGGGTTTGAAGACCATGCCCGGCTGGCGTTAAAAAAAATCGGTAAAAAGACCGGCAAGCTGTACAAGGAATTGCGGCGGGATTTTCTTTCGCATGGCAATAACGACGCCTTGTTGACTGCCCAGGCGCTGGTGCGGGAACAGGTCAGCCTGACGCTATCCGATCGGGAACGCCTGATCGGTTATCTTGAAGGTGTAGGGCGAACCATTCTGCCGGAACCCCATGAAATGCTGACGGCTACGGCGAAAATGCCCGGCCTGGACGGCGAAAAAATGTCCAGCTCCGGGAATAATTTTATTCCATTACGTGCTGAGCCTGATGAGGTCAGCCAGAAAATCCGCACCATGCGCACCGATCCGGCACGAGTCCGGCTGACAGACCCCGGCAACCCGGATGTGTGCCCGGTATGGCCCTTTCATCAGGTCTATTCCGATGAATCACTGCAGCAGCGTGTCCAGGGCGCCTGTCGTGGTGGTGAGTGGGGATGTCTGGAATGCAAACAACCGGTGATCGATGCGATCGTGGCTGAGCAGGAACCGATTCGTGCCCGCGCGGCACAATATGAAAACGAGCCGGATTTGCTCCGCAGTCTGATTGCGGATGGTACCGACAAAGCGCGGGATGCAGCGCGAGCGACACTGGATGAAGTGCGCGAGGCCATGGGATTAAGCTATCGCTAGGAGAGGCTGTGACACACGCGCAGAATAACGCCGCCCCAGCACCCGGCAATACCTCCGTTGCCGCTGTGGATGTCACTGAAGTGACCGAATCTCTTGAATCGACGCCGCCAGCGATATCCTTTGCTTTGGTACAAGGGCAGCCCCTGACCCAGTTGCCGCTGGATTTGTACATACCTCCCGATGCGCTGGAAGTGATTCTGGAGCAATTTGAAGGGCCACTGGATCTGCTGCTGTACCTGATTCGCAAACAGAACCTGGATATTCTCGACGTCAATGTGGCTGATATTGTTGATCAGTACCTGCGTTACATTGATGTGATGCAAGAAATGCAGCTGGAGCTGGCGGGGGAGTATCTGGTCATGGCCGCCATGCTGGCAGAAATCAAAAGCCGCATGCTGTTGCCTCGTCACAGTGACGGCAGTGATGATGAAGAAGAAGACCCTCGCGCCGAGCTGATCCGCCGCTTGCAGGAATATGAGCGTTTCAAGACGGCCGCTGAAGACCTGGATGCCCTGCCGCGTATGGAGCGGGACTGGCAACAGGCCAGTCTTCGTATCGAGCAGCCGACAGTGACCCGTATGCACCCGGATGTCGACATGCGGGAGCTGATGCTGGCTTATGCCGATATTCTGCGGCGGGCTGACCGTACCGAACATCACGAAGTACAACGTGAGCAGCTATCAACCCGGGAGCGTATGAGCCAGGTACTGGAGCGACTGGATGGCGATGAATTCAGCCCGTTCCTGCAGCTGTTTGATTCGACGGAAGGTCGTCTGGGGGTTGTTGTGACCTTTCTGGCGGTGCTGGAACTGGTAAAAGAAAAACTGATCGAGCTGGTGCAACAGCAGCCATTTGGTCCGATCCATGTGCGGATGAAGCCCGCAAGCGGAGAGTACACTGACGATGAATAATCCTGACCGTCATCACCGCAATCAGTCACTGGTTCGCCATGGCCTGACAGCAGAGCAGCTGGCTGCTGTATTGGAAGCTGCGATGCTGGTTCATGCCGCACCGATGTCGCTGGAGCGTATGGCCAGCCTGTTTGAGGAGTCGCAGAAACCGCTTAATTCAGAACTGCGCGCTGCCCTTGAGTTGCTGGATCAGCAGCTGCAGGGGCGAGGTATTGAACTGGTCAAGGTCGCCAGTGGCTATCGATTGCAGGTGCGTCAGCACACCATGCCCTGGGTCAGCCGGTTATGGCAGGAGCGGCCACCGCGTTATACCCGGGCTTTACTGGAAACCCTGGTGCTGATCGCCTATCGACAACCAGTGACCCGAGGTGATATTGAAGATGTACGTGGCGTGGTGGTCAGTTCCGGTATTATCAAGACCTTGCTGGAGCGTGAATGGATCAAGGTGGTCGGTCATCGTGATGTACCGGGGCGGCCAGCGCTGTTCGCCACCACGGCAGAATTTCTCGATTATTTTGGCCTCAGTAGCCTTGATCAACTACCCTCTCTGATGGCTATCCGGGAGCTGGATGAGGACAATCGCAAGCAGGCGTTGGGTGAGAATGCCGACGCCAAGCGCCGTCCCGATGAAGATTATACATTTACCCGCGACGAAGACGTCGCTCGGCGTGGTGCCGATGTTCTGGATGCCACCGCCGATGACTTGGCCGAGGCCGATGCACTGGTCGCCCGAGTTGAACAGAATTTGCTGGCCCGTAATGAGCATGACTCAGGCAGCAATAACAAGATCACCAAAGGTAGCAATACAGAGGGCGTCCCCGCCCGGAAGCAGCTTGACGATTTGATCGACCGGCTGCAACAACCAGCACAGCGGGACGCTTCCCAGACACCTGCAGACTCAGCGGCATCGGAAGATGATGCAGAGGATGCCCGTAAACAAGATAAACCGTCATGAAAGAACGTATACAAAAAATCCTGGCCGTCAGTGCCATTGCCAGCTCTCGTCGTGAAGCCGAACGCTGGATTGCTGAAGGTCGTGTGGGCCTGAATGGCAAAACCGCCGTGTTGGGTGATCGCGCCGATAAGTATGATGATGTGCGCCTCGATGGTCGCCCGCTCAAGCTGGATGATATTGGCCGGGATCGCCGCGTGCTGGCTTATAACAAGCCGGTGGGCGAAGTGTGCAGCCGTACCGACCCGGAGAAGCGCCCGACGGTTTTTGATCACTTGCCCAAAACCAAAGGCGAACGCTGGATCAATGTTGGCCGTCTGGATATCAATACCAGCGGCTTGCTGCTATTCACCACCGATGGTGAACTGGCCAACCGGTTGATGCATCCATCGACCGGTGTCGATCGTGAGTACGCGGTGCGGGTTCGGGGTGATGTGGATGAGGCGATGATTACCCGGCTGAAAGAAGGCGTCTTGCTGGATGACGGCATGGCCAAGTTTGCCGATGTGAAATACTTCGATGGCGAAGGCCAGAACAAGTGGTATCACGTGGTGGTGATGGAAGGTCGTAACCGCGAAGTGCGGCGCTTGTGGGAAAGCCAGGGAATTGAAGTCAGTCGTCTTAAACGGGTGCGCTATGGCTGTATTTTTCTGCCATCCAATATTCCGGTCGGTACCTGGGTTGAGCTGGGCCAGCGTGAGCTGAATGACCTGTCAGACTCGGTCAGCCTGGAGCGTAAACGCGTGCGCCGGTTGGTCGGGAAAGAAAAAGAACAATTCCAGCGCCAGCAAAAGCGTCAAAAAATACGTCAGCAGGTTGGCCCACGTCCCAAGCGGCGTAACCCCGAAGCCTGATCCGTTCTGGTATTAATCCGGTGGCGTGGCGCAGGATTCTGGCAATGCCTGCTCACCCACCACCCGGTTGCGGCCTTGATGCTTGGCGCTGTACAGCGCCTGGTCGGCACGATGAATCAGACTGCGGCGACTGTCAGATGCCCTCAGGCTGGCACAGCCAATACTGGCGGTGGCAGCGATATTGACCCCATATGATGAAATACGCCGTTGGCTGATGGTCTCGCGAATCCGGTTGGCAACAATCATGGCATCGCTCTGATGGGCATTGCTGAGTAATACCAGAAACTCTTCCCCTCCAAAACGAAAGCACAGGTCCGTCTGGCGCATACAGTCGGTAATGGCTTGTACCGCGCTTTGTAGTACTTCATCGCCACTGTTGTGGCCATACTGGTCGTTAATCGCCTTGAAGTTATCCATATCGAGCATCAAGAGCGACAGTTGCTGGTTATGGCGATGGCTCAGTTCAATTTCCCGCTCCAGCGTCTGTTCCATGGCAATCCGGTTACCAGCTCCGGTCAAGGGGTCACGAAACGAGGCATCCCGTACTTTCTGATACAGCAAGGCATTACGCAGAGGATGGCGTAAAACCCCAAGCAGTACGTGCAAGCAGGATTGTTCGTGGTCATACAGGGGGGTGGCGCGAAAAAAAATCAGTTCGCCCAGGTCATCATCATGAAGATTCAGGGAGTGATTGACCCGGTGTGGGCCAACCCGCCCGAGGCAGACCGCCATAGGCAGGTCATACGAGCGATAGCTGATGCCATCAATAGGGATAGTGTTCTGGATATTCTGGAAGAAGAGTTCAATCAGCAGTCGCAGTTCCAGCGTGCTCTGGAGTTGCAGGGCGAGATGAAGCAGGGTTTCGGGTCGAATGGGGTCATCAATAACGGTGGCGTCGTTCGGCCCAGGCGGGTTACTGCGTTGTGATCGGTTCACCCCATCTTGCCTCTTGTTGTTTTATGACCAGATTATAGTTCATAAGCAAAGTTAATGCCTGAACTCTGGTGTTGATAAAATACTATATAACTCAATAACTTGTCTTTATAGCATCGGCTTTGCTGAAAAATACTCTTGGTTGGTGTCATTAAAAAGAACATATTTTTGACGCAGCAAGTCAATTTATTGTCAGTTGTTGACGTGGCGTGGATATAGAGAGCGGAGAGAATGGCGAGGGAATCGGAGCAAGAGTGTCTGACCGGAGAACACCCCGGCCAGACATCTCATTCAGCCTGAGTCCGCTAGTGGTCTATTCCGGGCGAAATGCGTGTTCGCCCTGAGCGTCCAGGCTCTGGCCATGAATACCGGTCGATGCCGGGCTCATCAAATGCAGGTACAACGGCATAATATCACTGGGAGGAGTTACATCGGCGGGGTTTTCAACCGGATAAGCGGCTGCCCGCATGGTGGTGCGGGTCGCTCCCGGGTTGATGGCATTGACGCGGATATTGCTGGTGTTTTCCAGCTCTTGTGCGAGTACCTGCATCAGCCCTTCGGTAGCACATTTGGATACCGAATAGGCTCCCCAATAAGCGCGACCAACACGGCCAACGCTACTGCTGGTAAACAGAATGGCGGCATCGGCGGGTGCCTTGTGCAGCAATGGCAGCAGCTGCTTGGTTAGTAAAAACTGGCTGTTGAGGTTAATTTGCATCACCTTCATCCAGGTGTCGGCGTGGTAGTTGTCGATGGGGGTACGTTGGCCGAGCACACCGGCATTCAACAGCAAGCCATCCAGATGCCCAAAGTGGGTTTCGATCATCTCGGCCAACTGACGGTAAGGTTCTTCGTCGCTGGTTTCCAGATCAAACGGCATAACGGCGGCTTGTGGCAATTGCTCGGCTTCAATCAGGTCGTAGGTATCGTTCAGGGCTTCCTGGGTACGTCCCAACAATAAAACGGTGGCTCCGGCCCGGGCATAAGTCAGGGCTGCTTCGCGGCCAATTCCGTAGCCAGCGCCGGTGATCAGAATAGTACGCCCTTGCAGGGCTTGTGTTGCGGTCATGCGAAAATCCTTGGTCTGGTGGTTCGGGTCAGGGGGATGGCCTGGATCAACCGATACGCCGCCCTGGTGGTGCTGATCAACAGGGTGGCGGCTAGCGGCCGAGCAAGGTGATCAGTTCATCCGCGGTATGAATACTGTTATCGGCTTGCCAGCGCTGCGGGTCATCGTGGTCTTCTATATAACCAAACAGGGCGGCAATGGTGCGCATACCGGCAGCCTTGCCGGCTTGAATATCGCGCAGATGGTCGCCCACATACCAGCAGGCCTCCGGTTGCAGTTCCAGCTGGGCTGCGGCCAGCAGCAGGCTTTCCGGGTCTGGTTTGGCGATACGAACATCGTCGGCACAGACCAGTACCGGTGCGCTAATGGCCAGCTTTTCCAGCAAGGGAACAGCAAAACGGCGTGGTTTGTTGGTGACAATGCCCCATTGCACCCCTAGCAGTTGCAATTCATCGAGTACGGCCCGGAAGCCGGGAAACAAGGCGCTGGCCGTGGCAAGGTAGTCGCCATAACGGTTGAGCAACTGCTCGCGGTAGTCACTGAATTCCGGGTGATCCCGGCTTATTTCCCAGGTGATTTCGGTCAGTGCCGCACCGCCATTACTGACTTGCTGGCGAATGGTTTTATGGTCCAGTGGGGGCTTGCCCTGTTCTTGTCGCAGCGAATTGACAACACCAAAAAAGTCGGGGGCACTGTCGAGCAGGGTGCCATCCAGGTCGAACAGGATGGCGTGTGGATGCGGCTGGCTCATACGTCGTCCTGTGCTGGCCGGATGGTGGTCATCAGGTAATTGACGCTGACATCCTGGTCGTTCAGTTTGTAGCTTTTGAACAACGGGTTATAGGTCATGCCGGTAATATGGGTCGCTTGCAAATCAGCCTGGCGGCACCAGCGTGTCAGCTCACTGGGCTTGATGAATTTGGTGTAATCGTGGGTACCGGCCGGTAGCATTTTTAACAGGTATTCCGCTCCGATAATCGCCATGCCATAAGCTTTGGGGTTGCGATTCAAGGTAGAGAAAAACACATGGCCGCCGGGTTTTACCAGGGTGGCACACGCACGGATGATAGAAGCCGGGTCGGGTACGTGCTCAAGCATTTCGAGGCAGGTGACGACGTCGAAACTGGCCGGTTGCTGTTCGGCCAGTGCTTCAACGGCAATATGCTGGTAATCAATTTTGACGCTGGATTCGAGGGCGTGCAAGCGGGCGATATTCAGCGGCGCTTCACCCATATCGATACCGGTAACCGTGGCACCGCGCTGGGCCATGGCTTCGCTGAGCAAACCACCACCACAGCCAACGTCGAGAACCTGTTTGCCAGCCAGTTCGGCGGCCTGGTCGATGTAGTTGCAGCGTAATGGGTTGATATCGTGCAGGGGTTTGAATTCGCTTTCCGGGTCCCACCAGCGGCTGGCCAGGGCTTCAAATTTGGCGACTTCGGCGTGGTCGACGTTTGCTGTACTGTGTTCGGTCATCATTGTTTCCTGTTGTCCCGTCGAGGTCTTGGGTTAATTCGGACGAATACGTTGTGACCACTGGCGCGCAGTGGCGGTCAGCTGGTCGATATCTATATGGGTAAACTCGGCGTTATGCAACAGCGCCTGGCCAGCCACCCAGACATGGCTGGTATAACGACTGCTGTCGGTGTAAACCAGCTGGGATATTGGATCATACAGTGGTTGCTGTGATAGCTGCGACAGGTCAACTGCTTGTAAATCAGCCCATTTGCCAACTTCAATCGAACCGGTGTGCTGGTCGATGCCCAGTGCCTGGGCACTGCCCAGCGTGGCCATATGCAAGGCTTGCAAGGCCGGTACGGCGGCGGCATCGGCGGCGACGGCCTTGGCCAGCATGGCAGCGGTTTTCATTTCGGCCTGCAGGTTCAGGTCGTTGTTGCTGGCGGCACCATCGGTGCCCAGTCCGAGCGGAATACCGGCCTGCAACAGCCGAGCCGTGGGGCAAAAGCCGCTGGCAAGTTTCAGATTGGATTCCGGACAGTGGACGACGCTGGCACCGCTCTGGCGCATAAGCTCGAGGTCCTGGTCGTTGATCTGGGTCATATGGACACAGCTGACGCCAGGGGCCAGAAAGCCCAGATCGAACAGACGTTCGATAGGGCGCTTGCCGTATTTTTCCAGGCTGTCTTGCACCTCAAAGGCGGTTTCATGCAAATGGATCTGTACCGGTAGCTGCAGCTCATCAGCCATGGCGCGTACCTGGCGCAAAGGAGCATCGGAGACGGTGTAGGGGGCATGAGGTCCGAGTCCCAATGTCAGCAGGTCGTGCTGTTGGCACTGGGTATGGACTGCCAGGGCTTTCTGTAGATAGTCATCGGCGTTGCTGGCGTAGTTGGTAGGAAAATCCAGAACCGGCATCAGGTTAACGTGGCGCATGCCGACGGTCAGCGAGGCCGCAATGGCATCCTGCGGATAAAAGTACATATCGGCAAAGGTGGTGGTGCCGGAACGAATCATTTCCGCCATCGCCAGTTCGGTACCCTGACGGACAAAGTCACTATTCACCCATTGGGTCTCGGCAGGCCAGATATGCTGCTGCAGCCAGGTCATCAAGGGTAAATCATCCGCCATTCCCCGGAACAGCGACATCGCGGCATGACCATGGGCATTGATATAGCCGGGCAGCAGTGCATGGTGGGGCAATTCGATGGTTTGCCGGGCGTCACGCTCAGATTCTGACGACTCAATGGCTTCAATACGGCCGTTTGTTACAAAAACCGAAGCGTGTTCGATGATCGGTTGATTACCATCCATTGGCACCAGCCAGCGAGCGTTGAGACGGAGGTCTGCAGTCATGAATAATCCTCATGTAAAAAGAGAGTAGATCGCCGTCAACGGTGGCGGGCACGAAGACGATTATATCCACCGCCCGGAGTGTTCGCGACCGCAGACTTGCAGAGTCTGCAAGATTGGAATCCAAAAGTGCGGTTTGGGCGGCCGTCAAGGGCAATGGAGCGCTTTTGCCCGAAAAGATGTTCGTTGCCGGGTATTTTGTTAATGCTGGGCTTGTGGTTGTTCTGAGACGCTTCTGGCAGGGAGTGTATTAGGTTATCGGGGCTTTTATGGTATGATGCGCGCTTTGTTTTGCGCTGCAAAATAACGCTGGTTCTGAACCAGTCTGTTGTCTGCAGCCAGGGCAGCGGTACGAATGGGTAGCGGTTGTGATTGCTGCCTGCTCCGGCGGTTGTTCTGTTAATCAATACAGTCAAGTGAATGCCATCGCCACGGTATGTGGCCAAGCGATACAGCACGGATCTTAATAGTCTATGGGTGAGTTAGCCAAAGAAGTTCTCCCGATTAACATCGAAGATGAATTGCAACAATCGTACCTTGATTACGCCATGAGCGTAATTGTCGGGCGAGCATTGCCCGATGTTCGGGATGGTCTCAAACCGGTGCATCGTCGTGTTTTGCATGCGATGAACGTACTGAACAACGACTGGAACAAGCCATACAAAAAATCCGCTCGGGTGGTTGGTGATGTCATTGGTAAATATCACCCGCACGGTGACTCTGCTGTTTACGACACTATTGTGCGTATGGCGCAGGATTTTTCCATGCGTTACACGCTGGTGGATGGCCAAGGTAACTTTGGCTCGGTCGACGGCGACTCGGCCGCAGCCATGCGTTATACCGAAATCCGCATGGATAAAATCAGCCACGACATGCTGGGTGATATCGAAAAGGAAACCGTCGACTGGGTGCCCAACTACGACGGTACCGAGCAGATTCCGGCAGTATTGCCGACCCGTGTGCCCAATTTGCTGGTGAATGGTTCCTCCGGTATCGCCGTGGGTATGGCAACCAATATTCCGCCGCATAACCTGACCGAAGTATTGACCGGTTGTCTGGCGCTGATCGACAACCCGGATCTTGATATCGACGCCCTGATGGAATACATCCCGGGGCCGGATTTCCCGACGGGCGCCTTTATTAATGGTCGTGATGGCATTATTGAAGCCTATCGCACCGGTCGAGGTCGCATTTATCTGCGTGCTCGCCACCATTTTGAAACCGACGAAAAGAACAGCAAGGTCAGTATTGTGTTCACCGAGATTCCTTATCAGGTGAACAAGGCCCGCTTGATTGAAAAAATTGCCGAGCTGGTCAAGGAAAAAAAACTGGAAGGCATTACCGAACTGCGTGATGAGTCCGACAAGGACGGTATGCGGATTGTGATAGAGCTGCGTCGTGGTGAAATGCCCGAAGTCGTGCTCAATAATCTGTTCGCCCAGACCCAGTTACAAGGCGTGTTCGGCATCAACGTTGTGGCACTGGTCGAAGGCCAGCCCCGCACGCTGAACCTGAAGCAGCTGCTGGAAGCTTTCGTCAAGCACCGTCGTGAAGTCGTTACCCGTCGCACCATTTTTGATCTGCGCAAGGCCCGGGAGCGCGGCCACTTGCTGGAAGGTCTGGCACTGGCACTGGCGAATATTGATCCGGTGATCCAGTTGATCAAGGAATCCACCAACGCTGCCGAAGCGAAGGAAAAGCTGATCGTTACCGCCTGGCATCCGGGCGATGTCCTGGACATGCTGGAGCGAGCCGGTGAAGACGCCTGTCGCCCGGATGACCTGCCGGAAGAATTTGGCTTCCGGGATGGCAAATACCATTTGTCGCCGGCCCAGGCACAAGCCATTCTGGATCTGCGACTGCAAAAACTGACCGGCCTGGAACATGAAAAACTGATCGAAGAGTACCAGCAAAAACTGGAAGAAATCGCCGAATATCTGGAGATTCTTGGTAGTGCCGATCGCTTGATGACAGTGATCCGGGAAGAGCTGGAAGCCATTCGGGCAGAGTATGGCGATGAGCGCAAGACCGAAATCATGGCGGTGAAGCGCGACCTGAGCATGGCTGACCTGATTCCGGAAGAGGATCTGGTGCTGACGCTGTCCCACAGCGGTTACGCCAAGACCCAGCCAATTGATGCCTATCAGGCCCAAAAGCGCGGTGGTAAAGGGCGTTCTGCCACGTCAGTAAAAGATGAGGACTTCATCGAACACCTGTTAGTGGTGAACAGTCACGATACCGTGTTGTGCTTTACCGATGCGGGCAAGGTGTACTGGCTGACGGTGTACAATATTCCGCAAGCCAGCCGTAATGCCAAAGGCCGTCCGATTGTCAATGTACTGGCACTGGATGAAGGCGAACGTATTACCGCCATTCTGCCCGTGGTCGAGTACCGTGAAGACAACTTTGTCTTTATGGCCACCGCTCGCGGCACGGTGAAGAAAACCTCGCTCGACCAGTTTTCCCGTCCACGCTCCAGCGGTTTGATCGCCTGTGAGCTGGATGACGGTGATCATCTGGTTGGTGTGGCCATTACCGATGGCTCGCGCGATATCATGCTGCTGTCTGATGCCGGTAAAGCGGTGCGTTTTTATGAAGGCCAGGACAGCGAAGGCAAAGGCGGAGTACGGCCGATGGGACGTACAGCCCGTGGGGTGCGAGGCATCACACTGGGTCAGGAGCAGAGCGTTATTGCACTGATCATTCCGGAAGAAAACGGTGCGATTCTCACCGCTTCAGAGCGTGGTTTTGGCAAACGCACGGAAGTGACGGAGTTCCCGACCAAGGGGCGCGGCACACAAGGTGTGATTGCCATGGTCACCAACGATCGTAACGGCCGTATGGTGGGAGCCGTGCAAGTGTTCGACGGTGATGAAGTGATGCTGATCAGCGATCAGGGCACGCTGGTGCGTACCCATGTCAACGAAGTATCACTGTTGGGTCGTAACACCCAGGGTGTGACCCTGATTCGTGTCAGTGAGAAAGAAAAGCTGGTCGGGCTGGAACGGATCTGTGATCCGGAAGATGATGAAGCCCTGTTGGCGGTATTGGCGAACGCTGATGACGCCGGCGATACGGCCGATCATAGTGATCAAAGCGATCAAGAAGCCGGTGTTGAAGACAATTCTGACAGCAATACCGACGACAACGGTGACGACGCAGAATAACAAGCTGCGTTGTCTGGACGGGGCGCTCCGGCGCCTGCAATACAGAGCAATCAATCTGATGAACCGAGTGTTTAATTTTTGTGCTGGCCCGGCGGCATTGCCGAGTGCGGTACTGGAGCGGGCGGGTCTGGAACTGGCAGACTGGCATGGCAAGGGCTTGTCGATCATGGAAATGAGCCACCGCAGCGCTGATTTTGTTGCCGTGGCCAAAAAAGCCGAACAAGACCTGCGTGACCTGATGGCCATTCCCGACAACTATAAAGTGTTGTTTATGCAAGGTGGCGCCAGTAGCCAGTTTGCGATGGTGCCATTAAATCTGGCCAACGGCAGCGGCAAGGTCGATCAGATCGTGACCGGCCAATGGTCAAAAAAAGCGCTGGCAGAAGGCAAGCGTTTTGCGGATGTCCGGGTGATTGCCTCGACCGAAGACAATAAGTTTACCTCGGCGCCGGCACCATCAGAATTGGCCTTCAACGCCGACGCCGACTATGTCCATTACTGTCCGAATGAGACGATTGGTGGTGTGGCGTTTGATTATATTCCTGACACTGGCGACGTTCCTCTGGTGGCGGATCTGTCATCGGCGATTTTGTCTGATACGCTGGATGTCAGCCGTTTTGGCATGATCTACGCCGGTGCCCAGAAAAACATCGGCCCGGCGGGCCTGTGTGTGGTCATTATTCGTGATGACTTGCTGGGCAAGGCCCGGGCAACCACACCAACGATGTTCAACTACACCGTGTGTGCCGATAACGGCTCGATGTACAACACACCACCAACGTATAGCTGGTATTTGGCCGGGCTGGTGTTTGAATGGCTGAAAGAACAGGGCGGTATTGCGGCCATTGCGGCGGCCAACCATCGCAAAGCGGCACATTTGTATCAGTTTATCGATACCAATGACTTTTATGCCAACCCGGTTGCACTTCCCAATCGCTCGATCATGAATGTGCCCTTTACCCTGGCCGATGCGAATCTGGACTCCTTGTTCCTGCAACAGAGTGAAGCGGCCGGGCTGTTGAATCTGGCCGGTCATCGCAGTGTGGGTGGTATGCGTGCCAGTATTTACAATGCCGTTTCTGAAGCGGCTGTTGTTGCATTAACTGACTTTATGGCCGACTTCGCTCGTCGCCACGGTTAAGCTTGTACACTGGCTCGCCTGTCGGGTCAGTGATCCCATTCCAGATTAACGAAGCAAGGCAACTCATGAGTGAAGCTCAGGAACTCGAACAACTGCGCCAGTCGATTGACTCTATTGATCGGCAAATTCAGGAGTTGATCAATCAGCGTGCCCGCTGTGCCCAGCAGGTTGCAGAGGTGAAGGAAAAATACGCAGCGCCGGGTGAGTCGGTGATTTTTTATCGTCCTGAGCGGGAAGCACAGGTACTGCGTAATGTGATGGTGCGTAATACCGGCCCGTTGCCGGATGAAAATATGGCGCGCCTGTTTCGCGAAATCATGTCGCAATGTCTGGCTTTGGAAGAGCCATTGAATGTGGCGTTTCTTGGCCCGGAAGGGACCTTCACCCAACAGGCGGCAGTAAAACATTTTGGCCATGCCGTGTGTTGTCACAGCCAGGTCTCGATTGGTGATGTGTTCCGTGAAGTGGAAAGCGGTGCTGCCAATTTTGGGGTGGTGCCGGTAGAAAACTCGACCGAAGGCGTGGTGACCCATACCCTCGACAGCTTTTTTGATTCAAACTTGCAGATTTGTGGCGAAGTATCGCTGCGGATTCATCATCACCTGATGTCGCAAGCCCCGGCCCAACCGATCGAACGGATCTACTCCCACGCCCAGTCACTGGGGCAATGCCGACGCTGGCTTGACCAGCATTATCCGGACGTGGAGCGGATTGCGCTCAGTTCCAATGCCGAAGCGGCGCGCCGTGCCAGCCTTGAACCGGGCAGTGCGGCGATTGCCGGTGAAGTTGCTGCTGATCTGTATCAGCTGGTTGTCTGCAGCGCCAATATTGAAGATCGCCCGGACAATACCACGCGCTTCTTGATTGTTGGCCGTCAGGCAACCCTGTCCAGTGGTGAAGACAAAACCTCGATCATGGTGTCCAGCCGCAATCAGCCGGGTGCCCTGTATCAGGTGCTGGAGCCATTTCATCAGGCCGGAATCAGCCTGACGCGTATCGAAACCCGACCAGCACGTACCGGCACCTGGAATTACGCCTTTTTTATTGATTTTGAAGGCCACAGTGACGACGCTGTGATCAGTACTGTGCTGGAACAGCTGCAACAGGTTGCGGCGGATTACAAATGGCTGGGTTCTTACCCGAAAGCCGTTCTGTAAGCGACCTGGTTACCGAGCCCTGTCTGTCCATCGATTGACGGGGTTGATTAAACAAGTGTTAGACATCTGGCCGTGCGGCTCCCTTGTCTGGCCCATGCTATGAGAGCAAATCATGAGTGTAGATTTTCAGCAGTTGGCCGTTGCCGGAGTGCGCGGTCTGAAACCTTATCAGCCTGGCAAACCGATTGATGAGCTGGCGCGTGAACATGGGCTGGATGAGGCCAATATTGTCAAGCTGGCCAGCAATGAAAATCCGCTTGGCCCCAGCCCGAATGTGATTGCCGCCATTCAGGGTCAGCTGGCAGAACTGACCCGTTACCCGGATGGTGCCGGTTTTGATCTCAAGGCCGCCTTGTGTGAACGCCTGGGCGTGACCGCGGATCAACTGACACTGGGGAACGGCTCCAGTGATATTCTCGATTTTGCCGTGCGGGTTTTTGTCGACAAGGGCGATAACGTCGTTGTGTCGCAACATGCTTTTTCCATTTACGGTCTGGTGACCCGCGCCATTGGTGGCGAAGTGATCGAAGTGCCTGCCCTGAATTTTGGCCATGATCTGATGGCAATGGCGGCGGCGATCAATGACCGTACACGGGTTGTATTTGCCACCAATCCGAACAACCCGACTGGTACCTACAGTACCCGTGCAGAACTGGAAGCTTTTCTGGCAGCGGTACCTGAGCGGGTGCTGGTCTTGCTGGACGAAGCGTATTTCGAATATGCCGAAGTTGAAGACTACCCCAGCGGTCTGGATTACCTGTCACAGTATCCCAACCTGCTGGTCGTGCGTACTTTTTCCAAGGCCTATGGTCTGGCATCGCTGCGGGTCGGTTATGGCGTTTCCAGCCCGGTTGTGGCTGACCTGATGAACCGGGTTCGTCCGCCATTCAATGTGGATTCCTTTGCACTGGCCGCTGCCACCGCAGCGCTGAAAGATAGCGACTATCTGGCCAACAGTGTTGCGCTTAACCGTCAGGGTATGGCGCAGTTGGTTGCCGCGTTTGAGTCGCTGGGATTGAGTTATATTCCGTCAGTAGCCAATTTTGTGACCTTCAAGTTGCCTGAAGGCAAGGATGATCAGACGGTGAATCAACAGTTGCTGCAAATGGGGGTGATTATTCGCCCGGTCGCCAACTACGATATGCCCGGATACATTCGGGTATCGGTCGGAACGACGGCAGAAAACCAGACATTTATTGATGCGTTGACGAAGGTGCTGGCTTGACCACAGAGAATGGATTCTTTGTTCACCGGGTCGCGGTAATTGGCCTGGGGCTGATTGGTTGCTCCTGGGTCAAGGGACTGCGTGCCCAGGGGGGCGTAGGCGAGGTGGTCGGCTTTGATCGCAACCTCGATTCAATGGAACTGGCTTGCGAGACCGGCATTATTGACCGCTACGCAACCTCCCCCGGGGCAGCGGTTGCCGACGCCGATCTGGTGATTGTATCGGTGCCGATTTTATCGGTACGTCCGGTGCTGCAGGCATTGAGTGCGAGCTTGCCGCAGCATGCAGTGATTACCGATGTCGGCTCGGTCAAGGGATCGGTTGCTGCAGATGTCAAGGCGGTATTCGGGGCCGGGTTTGGCCGCTTTATTCTCGGCCACCCGATTGCCGGTTCTGAACGCAGTGGGGTGGCCGCGGCGGATGAACATCTCTACTGCCGGCACAAGGTGATCATCACGACCGAGGCCCATACCGACAACACCGCACTGCAACTGGTCATGCAGGCCTGGCAAGCGGTGGGAGCCGACGTCGAAATCATGTCGGTGGGTCATCACGACGAAGTATTGGCCGCGACCAGCCATCTGCCGCATTTGCTGGCCTATTCGTTGGTGGATACCCTGGCCAACAATCATGAAAACAAAGAAATCTTCAATTATGCGGCGGGTGGTTTCCGTGACTTTACCCGGATCGCTGCCAGTAGCCCGGAGATGTGGCGGGATATTTTTACCGCCAACCGGGAGCAATTGCTGGCAACCCTGGACCTGTTTAACAAAGACCTCCTGCAGTTACGTGAGGCCATTGTCCAGAATGACACCACGACCCTGATGGGGGTGCTGACTCGTGCCAAGGCTGCACGGGATCATTTTTCAAACATACTTGCCCGCAGGGCCTTTGTGGAACCTATGAAAACCAGTTCTCTTTCCTATCTGGTGCAACCGGCCAAGTGTTTGTCCGGCACCTTTCGCGTACCTGGCGACAAATCCATTTCTCATCGCTCCATCATGCTGGGTTCGCTGGCCAATGGTGTTACAGAAGTCAGCGGCTTTCTCGAAGGTGAAGACAGCTTGGCAACCTTGCAGGCCTTCCGGGATATGGGAGTGGTGATTGAAGGCCCGCATCGTGGTCGTGTGACCATTCATGGTGTTGGCCTGCATGGCTTGAAAGCACCGGCCAATGCCCTGTATGTCGGCAACTCTGGCACCTCCATCCGGCTGTTGTCCGGTCTGTTGGCCGGTCAGTCTTTTGATGTCGAAATGAGTGGTGATGAATCCTTGAGCAAGCGTCCAATGGGGCGGGTGGCTGATCCGTTACGACAAATGGGCGCCATTGTGGAAACCGAAGAAGGTGGTCGTCCACCGTTAAAAATCAAGGGTAACCAGGCCCTGAAAGGTATTCACTACGTGTTGCCCATGGCCAGTGCCCAGGTCAAGAGCTGTGTGCTGCTGGCGGGTTTGTACGCCGAAGGCAGTACATCCGTGACGGAACCGGCACCGACCCGGGATCATACCGAACGCATGCTGAAAGGCTTTGGCTACGATGTGCAGGTGGATGGCAGCACGGTGACGATCCAGTCTGGCGGTGAATTGACGGCGACCAGTATTGATGTCCCGGCAGATATCTCGTCCACTGCGTTTTATATGGTGGGAGCCAGCATTGCACCGGGTTCCGATATTACCTTGCAGCATGTTGGTATCAATCCGACCCGTATTGGCGTGATCAATATCCTCCGTGCCATGGGCGGCAATATCGAGGTTATGAATGAGCGTGAAGTTGGCGGTGAACCGGTAGCTGATATCCGGGTACGCTCGGCCCAGCTCAAGGGTATCCATATACCGGAAGACCAGGTGCCGCTGGCGATTGACGAATTTCCGGCGATCTTTATTGCCGCCGCCTGTGCCGAAGGGGAAACCATCCTGACGGGAGCAGAGGAATTGCGCGTCAAGGAGAGCGACCGTATCCAGTCCATGGTTGATGGCTTGAATAGCCTCGGCGTTGCGGCGCAAGGCACTGCCGATGGTGCAATTATTCCCGGTTTTGGCCCTGAAGGCAGCTTTGGTGCTGGCGTGATCGCAAGCCATGGCGACCATCGTATCGCCATGAGTTTCTCAATGGCCTCATTGCGGGCAGATGCAGCGATTGTTATTCATGACTGCGCCAACGTCGCGACCTCTTTCCCGGGTTATGTTGAACTGGCCAATAGCACGGGGTTACAGCTGCAAATACAAGGAGATGTGGGTGGTGACTGATTCGAGAGCAACGTCAATTCCGGCAGCAGTCCCGACGACGTCTGCGGTTATCGCCATTGATGGCCCCTCCGGTGCTGGTAAAGGCACCGTTTGTGCGCTTTTGGCTGAGCAGCTGGGCTGGCATTTGCTGGATAGTGGTGCGCTGTACCGGATTACCGGTCTGGCCGCCAGCCGCAAACAGATTGCGCTGGATGACGAAGTCGCTGTCGCCGCTGTCGCTGCGGTGCTGGATGTGCGTTTTGAACCACGCAGCACTGGAGTGCAGGTGATTCTGGAAAACGAAAACGTGACCGACACCATTCGCACTGAAGACGTTGGCAGCCTGGCCTCTCAGGTTGCGGCTTTACCTGCAGTACGCGATGCCCTGTTGCAGCGGCAACGTGACTTTTGTCAGGCCCCGGGCCTGATTGCTGATGGCCGGGATATGGGTACCGTGGTGTTCCCTCTGGCCGAAGTTAAAGTATTCCTGACCGCCAGCGCCGAAGAGCGGGGCAGAAGGCGATATGAGCAGTTGCTTGACAAGGGATTTGATGCTAGTTTACCCGCCCTTATCGAAGACATCCGAGCTCGCGATGAACGCGACAGCAACCGGGCTGTTGCTCCGCTGAAGCCTGCCGATGACGCTATAACCATTGACAGTACTGAGCTGACGATCGACCAGGTGTGCGGACACGTGGCAGATCTTGTTCGCAAAGCAGGACTGGTCTGAGATGAAATCCGGTACGTTTGCCAGCCCCCTGCTCTAAGGAATCAGAAGCGTACCAGGGTTTTTGTATGATTTGACCCAAATGTCTGGCCATTTGGAACGCGTCACTATTCCGTCAACCATTTCATCGGAATATACGCTTTTATATAGGTATTAATTCATGACCGAAAGTTTTGCTGAGTTATTTGAAGAATCCTTGAAAGAACTGGACATGCAGCCCGGTTCTATCGTCACTGGTACCGTAGTCGACATCGACAGCGACTGGGTAACTGTGAACTCAGGTCTGAAATCTGAAGCTGTTATTCCCCGCAGCCAGTTCCTGAATGAAAAAGGTGAACTGGAAGTTGCTATTGGCGACGAAACCCAGGTTTCCCTGGAAGCGGTTGAAGACGGTTTTGGTGAAACTAAGCTGTCTCGTGAAAAAGCCAAGCGTGCTGAAAGCTGGAAAGAGCTTGAGAAAGCCTTTGAAGCTGAAGAAATGGTTACCGGTATTATCAACGGTAAGGTTAAAGGTGGTTTCACTGTTGACCTGAAAAACATCCGTGCCTTCCTGCCAGGTTCTCTGGTTGATGTCCGTCCAGTACGTGACACAGCCCACCTGGAAGGTAAAGAGCTGGAATTCAAGGTTATCAAGCTGGATGCCAAGCGTAACAACGTTGTGGTTTCTCGTCGTGCCGTTCTGGAAGCTGCCAACAGCCAGGAACGTGAAGAATTGCTGGCTAACCTGCAAGAAGGTCAGTCTGTCAAAGGTATCGTCAAGAACCTGACCGATTACGGCGCATTCGTCGATCTGGGTGGTGTTGACGGCCTGCTGCACATCACCGATATGGCCTGGAAGCGCATCAAGCATCCAAGCGAAATCGTTGCTGTTGGTGACGAAATTGACGTTAAAGTCCTGAAATTCGACCGTGAACGCAACCGCGTTTCCCTGGGTCTGAAACAACTGGGTGATGATCCATGGGTCAACATCAATGACCGTTACCCTGAAAATGCCCGCGTTAAAGCCCGCGTCACCAACCTGACTGACTACGGTTGTTTCGCTGAGCTGGAAGAAGGCGTTGAAGGTTTGGTTCACGTTTCCGAAATGGATTGGACCAACAAGAACATCCACCCATCCAAGGTTGTTCAGGTTGGTGATGAGATCGACGTGATGGTTCTGGATATCGACGAAGAACGTCGTCGTATCTCTCTGGGTATCAAGCAGTGCACCATGAACCCATGGGAAGAATTCGGTACCAAGTGTAACAAGGGCGATAAAATCTCCGGCAAGATCAAGTCAATCACTGACTTCGGTATCTTTATCGGTCTGGACGGTGGTATCGATGGTCTGGTTCACCTGTCTGACATCTCCTGGAACGACACGGGCGAAGAAGCCGTTCGTAACTACAAGAAAGGCGATGAGCTGGAAACCGTTATCCTGTCTATCGATCCAGAGCGTGAGCGTATCTCTCTGGGCGTGAAACAGCTGGAAAGCGATCCGTTCTCCGAGTTTGTTGCAGTTCACGATAAAGGCGCTGTTGTTGTCGGTAAGGTCATTTCTGTTGATGTCAAATCAGCGGTTGTTGAATTGTCTCCAGGCGTAGAAGCTTCCCTGAAAGCTTCTGAAATCAGCCGTGACAAAGTAGACGATGCCCGTACTGTGCTGAAAGAAGGCGAAGACGTACAAGGTGTTATCACCATGGTTGATCGTAAAAACCGTGCGTTGAGCATCTCTATGAAAGCCAAAGACAATGCAGAAGATCGTCAGGCTCTGAAAGAACAGCGTACCAAAGCGGATGCTGAAGTATCTGGACCGACCACCATTGGTGATCTGATCAAAGAACAGCTGAACCAGAAAGACTAAGGTCAAGCTGCTCTGAATAAAAACCCGCTTCGGCGGGTTTTTTTATGCCTTGTTATCCAGTTTTGATAGCAGGGTATTATTTCGGTATTGCTTGAGACGGTATTGTTTGAAGCGGTATGGTTCCAGACAGCCAGGACAGGTTTTCCTTGATTGGCAGTGCGCTTTTATGTCGATTAGCTATAGGGATTGTCTGGATATTTCAGGTAACATCGTGGATGAAATGGCTTTCCCATCTTTGAGTACATAAACAAACATCGAACGGTTGCATTTGTTGTCTGCTAACTGCATGATTTGACAACAGTTATTGTCATGCAGTCACCTCATGGAGGAAAACACTGTGACTAAGTCTGAACTGATAGAACGTATCGTCAGTCGTCAGCCGCAGTTATCTGCCAAAGATGTCGAGTTAGCCGTTAAAACGATGCTCGATTATATGTCGTTGAGCCTGTCGTCGGGTGAGCGGATTGAGATTCGCGGATTTGGCAGCTTCTCGTTGCACTATCGTGCACCGAGGATCGGGCGTAATCCCAAAACTGGCGAAACGGTCGAGTTGCAAGGCAAGTTTGTGCCGCATTTCAAGCCGGGTAAAGACTTGCGCGACCAGGTTAATGACAGTATCGACGGCGAACACTAGGGCCTTGTCGGCCAGGTAATATCATGCTGCAAAAAATCAGGATCGGCATAAGTCTGATCTCATTCCTGCTTATCTTTCTCTATTGTCTGACATTCGCGACTCGTAACAGCGAGTCGCTGGATGTGTTTTTTCTGGTAGGGGCTCCTGTCAGTCTGCCGGTTGCGCTGTGGTTTGGTCTGATGTTGGCACTTGGTTGTGCTATTGGCCTGCTGGCGGGTGTGATGTCCGTCTTATCAAAGAAACGCAAAATCCGCCGCTTGCAAAAAGCGCTGGATGAATTAGAGAAGCGATCTGGCAGGCTGCCCTAGGCTGGCATCATGATAGAATCCGCAATTGTGTTTATACTGGTGCTGGTAGGTACTGGCATTGGCTGGACACTGGGCTATCGTTCCGGTAAGGCTCGCCCCAAAAGTACACCGGTTGACTGGATTCCCAGTATCGATTTTATTCTTGCACAAAACACCGACCTCACTCTTAAACGTATTGTTAATGCCCAGACACTGGATGATGATTCGGTTGAATTGTTTCTCCGTCTCGGCTGTAGTTTGCGGGAAAAAGGCGAAGTTGAACGTGCTATCCACTTGCACCAGACCCTGTTTGCCCGGACTGACCTGAAGGGCGTACTGCTGCAAGAACTGGAGCTGGAACTGGCGATGGATTTTTCCATGGCGGGTCTGCATGACCGGGCGGAACGCCTGTTGCTGGAATTACTGGAGAGTCGTGGCCGTATCCAGGAAAAAGCAGCCATGGTTTTACTGGAATTACTGGAAGGCGAGGGCGAGTGGCAACAAATTCTCGACCTGAATCAGGCCAAAAAATTACCCACTTCCCCTTTGTTACAACGCCGTGTGGCACATGCGGCGTGTGAATTGGCTGAACGGGTGGCAAGTAGTGGCAATTATGTTGAAACCCGTCAGCTGTGCCGCGCCGCACTCAAATCAGACAGTCGCTGTGCCCGTGCCTTTGTGGTGCTGGGGAATATGGCGTTTGAGCAAAACGAACCCCATGAAGCGGTACGCTGCTATCTGAAAGCGCTGGATCATGATCCTGGCTCCATTATTGCCATGCTGGAACCGATGGTGAAGTCGTTCCGTCAGCTGGGTGATCCCCGTGGTTTGCTGGCCCACTTGCAGCGTCATGGTGAAGAGCTGAATTACGTGCCTTCTCTGGTGGCCCGTGCCGAAACCCTGGCCGATCTCGAAGGGGCGGACAGCGCCATCGCTGGATTTATCGAGGATCTTGAACGTTATCCATCCTATACCGGGTATGTGGCGATGTTGGGCTTGTTGCTGCGCCACAAGCAGCGTTTGACCGAGTCGCAGGCCCATGGGGTGTATGATATTCTCCACCGCATCGATACCGATGACCCGAGCTTTGTCTGCAGTCAATGTGGCTTCAAGGCGCGGGAATTCCATTGGCGCTGCCCAAGTTGTAAAAACTGGGCCAGCTTCAAGGCTATCACCTCTTCCAGTCACTCCTCCGTTGTTATTGAAGACCTATGACTATTGATTCTTTCCGTTCTGCTCCACCTGTTTCCGCTGCTGTAACTTCTCCTATCGTGGTGGCGCTGGACTACCCCTCATCGGAGGGCGCACTGGCAACCGCCAGATTGCTGGACCCTGCCAGTTGTCGGGTGAAGGTGGGTAAAGAGCTGTTTACCGCCGCCGGGCCGAGTGTCATCGAGCAATTACACGGGCTTGGATTTGATGTGTTTCTCGATTTGAAATTTCACGATATTCCCAATACCTGCGCCAAGGCTGTCGCGGCTGCGGCCGACCTGGGTGTCTGGATGGTGAATGTACACGCCAGTGGTGGTCGTCGCATGATGGAAGCCGCTCGTAATGAACTGGACAAGCGTTCCAACCCTCCGTTGTTGATTGGTGTCACGGTGCTGACCTCCATGGATGGCTCTGATCTGGCGGAGTTGGGCCTGACGGTGACACCGGAGCAGCAGGTAGCACGACTGGCAAGCCTGGCGCAGTCATCCGGGTTGGACGGTGTTGTGTGTTCTGCCAATGAGCTCGCGGTTATTCGCCAGCATTGTGGGGCCGAGTTCAAAACAGTAACGCCGGGTATCCGTCCATCCTGGAGCACGAATCAGGATCAAAAACGTGTTATGACACCCGAACAGGCAATGGCTGCAGGGGTTGATTATCTGGTCATTGGCCGACCGATTACCCAGGCGGAGAATCCGGCTGCAGCGTGTCAGAAAATTCTCGATAGCCTGGCCTGATCGCTGATGTGTCTGCTGCTGGGAGTGCTTATGGATGAGCACTTATTCAATACGCTGTCAGTACTGTGATAGCGCAAGCGCAGCAGTAGATTTAACCAGACCAGCGGCGGAATGGGGCTGAGTTGGCGTAACAATCAATGACGTAACAACCAATGACGCCATAAAGCAACAACGGCAAATCGTCGGGATCTGTTTGGATATAACAAGAAAGAAAACACGGATAGGATCAATCGAAGCAGGAATCGGCGAGAGCGATTAGCAGAACTTCATATTACTTGCCTGGCTCCCCGAGCTGGACTTGAACCAGCGACCAATAGATTAACAGTCTACTGCTCTACCAACTGAGCTATCGGGGAACATCAGCAAGTGGTGCGCATTATACGGAGCCAGCGGTTTGTGTCAATAGCCCAGAATTAAATAAACAAGAGAAAATTCAAGGCGTTAGGCGTTCTGCCGGAGCGTCGGTAGAAAGTATTCGACGCATCAGCAGAAGCCATCTTTAATCTTTGGCGATACGGCTGAAAACCACACCTTTCTGGTTTTTGTATTTGGCGTTTACCCGTTTGTTATACGGACGTTTGGCAGGGCTGCTGAGCGTTTCGAACGACAAGGCACAAATCACCATGGCTGGTCGTAATGCCAGCGGCAATTTGCCATTGTTATAAAACTCCAGAACGATCTGGCCATCCCAGCCCGGGTCGATTCGTCCGGCGGTCAGGTGAACCACCAGACCAAGGCGTGCCAGTGAGCTGCGACCATCAAGCCATCCAACCAAGTCGTCCGGGATGGTGACAGATTCCATGGTTGCTCCGAGTACCAGCTCCCCCGGATGGATATAAAGCGACTGATCATGTGCAATTTCGATTTCCTTGCTCATGATATGGTCGATATCGCGCTCCAGCTGTGCGCGTTCACCGGAAAGATCCAGGTGAGTGGCAGAGTTATTGCTGAAGACTCGAAAACGGTGGTCGAGGCGCAGGTCAACACTGATGCCAGCAATCGCATCGGGGCCTGGAGCTGGCTCGATAGTAATGCTGCCCTCACTCAGGCGCTGTTCAATGTCGGCATCACTTAATCGCATGGCGGTTCTCTGATTATTGGGTCGATTTACAGGTCGCTACTGACCAGGTCGATCTGGTATTGGGTTTTGCCTTTTTTGCGATCCACCAGTTTTACCAGCAGGTAACCCTTGTCTTTCGCCAGCCAGGCATAAATGTCTCGTTGATCATCACGGACTTGTTTGATCTTGATGGTATCCAGCACGCCAATTCTGGTTTTTAACGGCTCTTCCGCAACGATAACAAATTCATAATTGCGTACCCGGTTTTTCTCGAACACCTGATAGCTGAGTTGATCCTGACCACTGGCAAGATCCAGGCTGACTTGCAGCATATAGGTCAGCTTGTCTTGCAGCTTGTCTTGCCAGACATCGTTAAATTCACGCGACTGCAACGGTGAATAAATCCGCTGCCGGGCAGCGTCAAACTGATATTCCTGATCATCTTCCTGGATCAGTCCTGAGCCCCGGTAATGGTAGCTTTGCGGCTGGATAATGCCATCCTGCAGTGAAAAAACCGCCTGCTCCTGCACCGATGCGGCGGAGGCGTCAGCCTCAAAGGTCATCTGCCAGAGTTCATCCTGGCGCTGTACCAGACGGCGCTCAGCATCAATGTTGAAACTGAAAAACCCCCATTCGTAGCGACTGGTATATTGTGCCCTGAAGGGTTGCAGTGTGGCGTGTTGCACTGCTGGCAGCTCGTCTGGTATCGCGTTGTGCTCTGGTTGCAGTCCGGCATCGTCCGTCGATGACGGGTAGGTACTATCCGTGCTGTCCAGAGTAGGGGGCTGAGTGTCACCGTTACTGGCCAAAGCCAATAAGGGTGACAGTAGCAGAGTACAGGCCAGGTATTTGATTCGTCTCACAGATCATCCTCACTGCGATGGTGATTGATTACTGGGCTGTCAGTCTGAGTCCGGATGGCGGCAGAAGTTTACTATCAAGAGTGACACCTTTATCAGTCATCTCCAGTCTGCCTTGTGTACACCATTTGACGATGATTGGATACAACACATGCTCCTGGGCCTGTACCTTGCGTTGCAGGCTGGCGGCGGTGTCGTCTTCCTCAATGGGCACACTGGCTTGAGCGATCACTGGGCCACCATCCAGCTCTTCGGTGACAAAGTGTACGGAGGCTCCATGTTCTTTGTCACCGGCATCAATGGCGCGTTGATGGGTGTCCAACCCTTGATACAAGGGCAGTAGGGATGGGTGAATATTGATCAGGCGGCCGCGGTAACGACGAACAAAGTCAGCGGTCAGGATGCGCATGAATCCCGCCAGCACTACCAGATCCGGGGCAAGGTCATCGATGGCCCGCATCAGGTGGGCATCAAATTCCTCGCGGCTGTTGAACTGCTGATGGTCCACCAGTACCACCGGAATATCGCGGTCGCGGGCATATTGCATACCCGCTGCCTCTGGGCGATTACAAACAACACCGGCAACCATGGCGTCAATATCGCCCGTCTGGACAGCGTCGGCAATGGCCAGCATATTACTCCCCGTACCGGAAATCAGTATCACGATACGAGGTTGATCAAGTGCCGAGTCGGTCATCATACGGTGCGGTGACCGATGAATTCCACGCTGGCTTCTTCATCGGTTTTTTCAACGATATTGCCAATAATCCAGGCTTGTTCACCTTCAGCGTTCAGCAGGGCGATCGCCTGGTCTGCTTTGTGTTCCGGCAAGGCGATGATCATGCCAACACCACAGTTAAAGGTGCGGAACATTTCTGCGGTGGCGACATTACCGGCTTGTTGCAGCCATTCGAACACCGCAGGCCAGCGCCAGCTGTTGGTATTGATCACGGCTTTGCAGTTGTCTGGCAAAACGCGGGGGATATTTTCCTGGAAACCGCCGCCGGTGATATGCGACAGCGCGTGCACTTCGGTGGCATTGATCAGTTGCAAGGTTGATTTGACGTAGATGCGAGTCGGTGCCATCAGAGCGTCGGCCAGCGGCACACCGTCGAGGTCCTGTTGCAGATCGGCATCAGCAACTTCAAGGATCTTGCGTACCAGCGAGTAGCCATTGGAATGCGGGCCACTGGAGGCCAGCGCGACCAGGGAATCACCGGCCTGAACCTTGGTGCCATCAATGATGTCGGCTTTTTCAACAATACCAACACAAAAACCGGCGAGATCGTAGTCTTCGCCTTCGTACATACCGGGCATCTCAGCGGTTTCACCGCCAACCAGTGCGGCACCGGCCTGTTCACAGCCGGCACCAATACCACTGACAACGGCTGCGGCAACGTCAACGTTCAGGTGGCCGGTGGCATAATAGTCAAGAAAAAACAGCGGCTCGGCACCAGAGACCACGAGGTCATTGACACACATGGCGACCAGGTCGATACCAATGGTGTCGTGCTTGCCCAGATCCATAGCCAGACGCAGCTTGGTGCCCACGCCATCGGTACCCGATACCAGAACGGGTTGATGGTAGCCTTGTGGCAGTTCGAACAGAGCGCCAAAACCGCCAAGGCCGGCCATGACTTCCGGGCGGCGAGTGCGTTTGGCTACGTCCTTGATGCGTTCTACCAGTGCGTTTCCGGCATTGATGTCAACGCCAGCGTCTTTATAGCTTAGGGATTTTGATTCGGTCATTCGGATTCACAGGGTGGCTGCAAAGAAGCGGGGTATTCTAGCGATTTGTGTCCGCCACTTCACCTGCTGCGACAAAGAAATAGTACGACAGGCCAGTTAATTGGCGCAGAAGCGCATGGAAACCGGCTTTTGTTACGATCAGCATCCCCAGATCATCAAGTCACTGGCGGAGTTCTCTTGGGTGCGTGGCTTGTGCGTGGCACAATAGCCACTGTCCGATGTCTTGGTGTTGTTCCTGCTCCCGGTATTGTTGTTGTGATGGTTATGATGGCCGCAGTCAATGTGGGGCTATCAATAACGGAGCTTATAAGGCTTGCAATATAAGGCTTATAAACAGTCGCAGTACCGATAGTCGCAGCAACCCCTTTGGCGTCAGAGCAAGAACCCATGTTCGCGGTGGTTGTACGCCGTAAACCGGAATGACAAAGGAATTTTCACGCGTGCGCTCAGTCTTTCTGCGATTGATGTATTGTCTGTTGTTACTCTCTCCCGTGGCCTCTGCCGGGGTAGTAACGGATCTGTATCTGGCCTCTATTGAAGTGGCAGAT
Organism: Oceanobacter sp. 1_MG-2023; assembly: GCF_030689025.1. Classification (GTDB taxonomy): domain Bacteria; phylum Pseudomonadota; class Gammaproteobacteria; order Pseudomonadales; family Oceanobacteraceae; genus Oceanobacter. The sequence goes on along the minus strand of NZ_JAUYWA010000015.1, from coordinate 6,218 downwards.
AGAACGCCCGCGACGCGAGAAGCGGCGATGCCCGCGGCATTGCTGCAGGTATTGACCAAGGTGTCGGGCAAACCTGCGGCAGAGCTGAAATCTCTGACCGGTAAGTCATCGAGCCGTTATCTGGCCAGTTATCGTTACACCTCGCAGACGGATGGCGGGGCTCTGGTACTGCAAGCCATGTTTGCGACAGGTCCGGTCAATGACTTGCTGGCCCGTCATGGATTGCCTGTGTGGGGCAGTAATCGACCGGATGTCATGTTCTGGCTGGGGTTGTCTTATAACGGCAGCCGATCGGTTATCAGTGCCGATCAATATCGGGGCTGGCGCAATGTATTTGCACTGCACGGGATTCCAGCCGTCTGGCCGATTCAGGACCTGGACGACCAGATGGCGCTACCAGCCGAACGCCTGTTCGGCTTGTTCCGGGATGATATCCGGGCAGCTTCTGAACGCTATCACACGGATGCCATTGTTGCCGCCCGGATCACTCCGTCAGGAGATGGCTGGCGTGCGGATGGTTATCTTGAATATCACCATGACCACTTTCCGCTGGATATTCGCGGCAAATCGGAGTCGGCAGTTATTGCTGCACTGGCCGAGGCAGTGAGTGGCTATTTTTCCAGTCGCTACGGCGTGGTGACTTCAGCAGCCGATTTGGCAATAGAGCAACAGACGCTGACCATACAGCAGGTTAGCCGCTACGACGATTATCGGGCTGTGTTGGCATTACTGGCTTCGGTATCCGGAGTAGAGCAGGTGTCGGTTCTGGGCGTTCGTGGCGACAGTCTCGATCTGGGGCTGACGCTGAATGCCAGTTGGTCGCAGGTGCTGACTAATATCCGTTTTGACCGTCGAGTCAGTGATAGCAACTTGCCGGATACACTGCTCTGGATGGGGCATTAATGGTGACGCCGCACCCTCAGCTGACCTTGTCCGTCTATGTGCGGGATGATGCGCGCATTGCCAATTTTTATGCCGGACCCAACGAAGAAGTCATCCAGGCTGTGCAGCGCCAGTGGACGTTATCAGGAGACCCTTTCCTGTTCCTTTGGGGGGATTCCGGTTGCGGCCTGAGTCATTTGTTGCAAGCGGCGTGTCATTATGCCGATGGTCTCGGTCATCACAGTGTCTATCTGCCATTAAAAGAGCTGGTGAACTACAGCCCCGAGGTGCTGGATTCACTGGAACAATTACCCTTGGTGGTACTGGATGATATCGAGGCAGTACTGGGCCATGACGACTGGGAGCTGGCCCTGTTTCATCTGTTTAACCGGGTGCGGGAAAACGATGGCCATTTGTTGATCTCGGCACGTTGTCCGCCTCAACAGCTGGCTGTGGCGCTGCCGGATCTGGGGTCCCGATTATGCTGGGGCGTGGTGTACCATTTGGCATTGCTGCAGCCAGAAGAGCGGGCTCTGGCACTGGTCTTGCGGGCGCGGCAGCGGGGTATTTTACTGGCAGAAGACGTGGCGCGTTTTATCGTCTCGCGAGGGCCGGAACATATGGAAGGCCTGGCTGATATTCTGGATCGTCTGGACCATGCTTCGTTGACCCATCAGCGCAAATTGACCATCCCGTTTGTCAAGGAAGAGATGGACTGGTAACACAACCAACCCTGGCAAGACCATATCGGTGCTGTTGGTGCTGGTGGTGTGTTGATGGTGTGTTGATGGTGTGTTGATGGTGTGTTGATGGTGTGTTGATGGTGCTGGTATAGGTGTGCTGCAGGTGTTGTTGGGCAGGATAAACAAGACGGTCTTGATAAAACGTTACAGCTAATTCTGAAGATTCAGCTATTGATGTCTGGCTGCCTTGTCCCCACGCCAGGCATGGGAACAAGGAAGACTGAAGCCAAAATACGTCGCCGGATCAGTTACCCAGCGCTTTTTGCAGGCGCGCAATGGCATCTTTCAACGTTGCCAGACTGGTTGCGAACGACAGTCGCATAAAGCCTGGCGAACCAAACGCCGACCCAGGCACCATCGCCACACCGGCTTCGATCAGCATCTTCTCTGCAAAGTCGATATCATTGGCAATGCCCATCGTATCCATCGCGCCCTGAAAGCTCGGGAACGCGTAGAACGCGCCATCCCCTTCAAGACACTCAACGCCGGGTAACGCATTTAATGCCGCTACCAGATAGTCGTGACGTTCCTTGAACGCAGCCACCATGGGTTTGACGCAGTCGTTACCGCCTCTTAAAGCGGCTTCCGCCGCCACCTGGGAGATCGAGGCCGGGTTTGATGTGCTTTGTGACTGGATCTTTTTCATCGCCCCAATCAGCTTGGCTGGCCCGGCAGCATAACCAATCCGCCAGCCAGTCATGCTGAACGCCTTGGATACACCGTTCAGAACGATGGTGCGCTCGTACAGCTCAGGGCAGGCGTTGAGAATATTGTGGAAGCCACACTCAGCCCACAAAATCAGCTCATACATATCATCGGTGGCGATCAGCACATCCGGATACTGTTGCAGCACCGCGCCGAGCGCTTTCAGTTCATCCAGGCTGTAGGCTTTGCCAGACGGGTTGGATGGGCTGTTCAAGACCACCAGACGCGTTTTGGGAGTAATGGCCGCATCCAGTTGCTCAGCCGTCATCTTGAACTGGTTGTCCATCGATGTTTCAACAATCACCGGCGTGGCTTCCGCAATCTTGACCATATCCGGGTAAGACACCCAGTACGGCGCCGGGATAACGACTTCATCGCCAGGGTTTAACAAGGCCAGGCTCAAGTTAAAAAAGCTTTGCTTGCCACCACACGACACCAGAATCTGATTTGCTTCATATTCCAGGTTGTTGTCGTTTTTGAACTTGCTGATAATGGCTTGTTTGAGTCCCGGCGTTCCATCCACAGAGGTATACTTGGTGAAGCCTGCATCAATAGCCGCAATAGCCGCTTTTTTTATGTGCTCAGGGGTGTCGAAATCCGGTTCGCCGGCGCCAAGGCCGATAATGTCCTTACCTTCTGACCGCAAAACCGCAGCACGATTGGTGACTGCCAGCGTAGGGGAAGGCTTGATCTGTTGAACGCGATCAGACAGTTGCAGGTCCAAAATGTGTATCCTCAAAACAGGCGTGATAGAAAATTGACAACCGGAGCAATGTTGCAAAATGATGAATTGTCCGGAATGAATGCCAAACTGCGGAATCTTACTAAATCTACTGACATACTGGAATCCCTATGAGCAAGACGTTTGCGCTCACGTCCAAATATTCCCCTGCCGGAGATCAGCCTGAAGCCATTCGGCAGTTAGTTGCCGGTATTAACGCCGGACTTCTCAAACAAACCCTGCTCGGCGTTACGGGTTCCGGTAAAACCTACACCATGGCCAACGTTATCGCCCAGTGTCAGCGGCCGGCGATTATCATGGCGCACAATAAAACATTGGCGGCGCAGCTGTACGGTGAGTTCAAGGAATTTTTCCCCGACAACGCTGTGGAATATTTTGTTTCCTACTACGACTACTACCAGCCAGAAGCCTATGTGCCCTCATCGGATACGTTTATCGACAAGGATGCTTCCGTCAACGAACACATCGAGCAGATGCGGCTGTCGGCCACCAAGGCACTGCTGGAACGCCGCGATGCCATTATTATCGCCACCGTATCGGCCATCTATGGTCTTGGCGATCCGGACTCCTACCTCAAAATGATGTTGCACCTGGTGCGCGGAGACCAGGTTGATCAGCGTACTATTCTACGCCGTTTGGCTGAGCTGCAATATACTCGTAACGACATGGATTTTCACCGCGGCACCTATCGAGTACGGGGAGAAGTGATCGACGTCTACCCGGCAGAAAGTGACGACGAAGCCGTACGTATCGAACTGTTTGACGACGAAGTCGAACAGCTCAGCAGTTTTGATCCACTGACCGGTGCCATACACAACCGCCTTGGCCGCGTCACGATCTATCCCAAAACCCACTACGCCACCCCGCGCCAGCGTATTCTCGATGCCATTGACGGCATCAAGGTCGAGCTGGACGAACGGCTGGAATATTACCGCAACGAGAATTTGCTGGTCGAAGCCCAGCGGCTGGAACAGCGCACCCGCTACGATATTGAGATGATGCAAGAGCTGGGGTACTGCTCCGGCATCGAAAACTACTCGCGCTACCTCTCAGGCCGAGAGCAGGGGGCCGCGCCGCCAACCCTGTTTGACTACATCCCCAAAGACGCGCTGGTATTTGTGGATGAAAGTCACGTTACCATCCCCCAGATTGGCGGCATGTATCGGGGCGACCGTTCCCGCAAGGAAACCCTGGTGCAATTTGGCTTTCGGCTGCCATCGGCACTCGACAACCGGCCGATGCAATTTGAAGAGTGGGAAGCCATCGTACCGCAATGCATCTTTGTCTCCGCCACCCCCGGCAATTATGAAAAAGAGCACCAGGACGCAGTGGTCGAACAGGTGGTGCGGCCCACCGGCCTGGTCGACCCGATTATCGAAATCCGCCCAGCCACCGGTCAGGTCGACGATGTGCTGCATGAGCTGCGCTTACGGGTCGACAAGGGCGAACGGATACTGATTACCGTACTCACTAAACGTATGGCCGAAGACCTGACCGACTTCCTGTTTGAGCAAGGCGTGCGCGTTCGCTACCTGCACTCCGACATCGACACCGTCGAGCGGGTAGAAATCATCCGCGACCTGAGGCTGGGCGAGTTTGATGTGCTCGTGGGTATTAACTTATTGCGAGAAGGGCTGGATATCCCGGAAGTTTCGCTGGTGGCTATTTTTGATGCCGACAAGGAAGGCTTTTTGCGCTCCGAACGCTCACTGATCCAGACCATTGGCCGCGCCGCCCGTAACCTGAATGGCCGGGCAATACTCTACGCCGACCGGGTAACCGACTCCATGCGCAAGGCGATGGAAGAAACCGACCGCCGCCGGGAAAAACAGGTCGCCTTCAACGAAGAGCACAACATCACTCCCCAAGGCGTCTTCAAATCGGTTGAAGACATCCTGGAAGCGGCTCCTGCACCCGGTAAAAAAGGACGCAATGGCAACCGTAACCGCAAAGTGGCAGAAGACAAGCCGGATTATGGATCAGCCGACTGGAGCCGACTCACCGCCCCCGAGCTGGTGAAAAAAGTCGCCGAAGTTGAAGACCGCATGTTCAAAGCCGCCCGCGACCTCGATTTTGAAACCGCCGCCAAACTCCGCGACCAGCTCCACGACATGAAAGCCAGAATCATCGCCAACAGCTAATATAAAAAGTGGCAGCCGACCGATTTCCCCCTTTTTTGAAAAAATTCAGAAAAAGGGTTGCACGACTACAAAACCAGAAGTAATATGCGCGCTCTCTTTAGGACTATAGCTCAGTTGGTTAGAGCGCTACCTTGACATGGTAGAGGTCCCCAGTTCGAATCTGGGTAGTCCTACCAAGAATTATTAAAGAAGTCAGACACTTAGCGGTGTCTGGCTTTTTTTATGTCTATCGAGAATCAAAAAATTCTCAATACTTTATCAATATACAGTAGTCACCTATCAGGGCTTGCCCCGCATTCCTACTAGCTTTACGCCTACATTCAATTATCAATATACAGTGCTTTTGGCAAGGTCATCGATAGCTCTGCCTGACACTCGGTCCAGTTGCTGACCTGTGTAGCTGTCTGTCAAATGGACTTGGACACGTTGGGTTTCTTCCTCAGCTCAACCAATAGATCCTTGATAGCTTCTGCATCAGTTTGAATGAAGCCAAGAATTTCTACCACAAATCTAAAGTTTTCGGCATCCTCTAAGCTACTCAAAGTTTCATTGAAGCCACGCAAGAAACCGACATGACGATCCAAACGATGCTCTAAATCATCCAATCTACACCTACTCAACCGGTCACCGAATGTAACTACCTTTCCCATACTCACTCCTTCAGATATGCCTTAACCAACATTCTAAGAACGCCAGATACTGTCCTGCCATCTTCATCAGCTCGAATTTTCAAATCTTCGAGATCTGCCTCATCGATTTGAAAGCTATAGAGCCTCTTTGCTGGCTTCGCTTTTGCCTTACCCCTACCGATCTGACTAGGCTTACGAGTAGATGCCTTTTGGGCATTAACATCTGGTAGAACTGACTCCAATACTTCAGGCAAACCAGGACTACTAGAACTTTCTTGAGCCACACCGGGCATTAGCTCGTTGTAGTGGTCAACTAATCCCGGACAGTATTTTAAGGTTTTCCTCAGCTGCAACAGGCGAAATGCCGCCGTTGAAT
>NZ_JAUYWA010000014.1 GCF_030689025.1 Oceanobacter sp. 1_MG-2023 | reverse complement strand
TTCTGGTCATCAGACACCTCGTTTATGGTGGCGATATTACCACCTACGTTGGTGTCCAGAATCATTGAACCACTACAGGTTAATCAAGCAAGAGAGTCTGCAAATAAGCCTAAATTTAACACTCTCAAGGTTGTATTTAATGGACAACCCGATTCTTTTGAGGCAAAAGCCCTTTCATTGCCAAAAGAGTGTAAACCAATACCAGGCGCTTAAAACCCCTAACAAAGCATTGCAGCGGACAAGCCGCTGCAATGCGGCGTTATATGCTAAAAATAATTACGTCTTAGAGAAAAACCATTCTTTATATTTTTCGCTAGAAACGTTTGGGTTATACCACTAATAAATTTTTCTTCTTGCACCTTTTTTAAAGGTAGAAAAATTATTATTTCAGTTTAAGCTGTGGTGTTGTAGCTCAAAATTTTATAGTTGGGTGCAATAATAACGGGTGCGCTTAAGTTTGTGCTGTGCTTGGTTTAACCTGCGCTGCATATAACAAGTCATTGCAAAGGACAAATAACAGTTGGTTTTTGCTCCTTCGTCGCTTATTTTAACCAACTGATTATTTGCCTCTGAATGAGGCGTTATGTGGAGTATCTAGTGTGGCACTAAGTAAAAAAGAAATATTTGATGCTGATATTATATCTAATCATTATTCTGGTAAGTATTTCGAAGGTGAAGATCCACCTGATATTTATTTAGAATTTAACGGTGGTCGTGTAGGAATTGAGCTAACTGAGTTAAATGAAAACTTACAAGATAATAGAAAGTCAATTAATATGGCTTATCAGGGCTTATTATCCAATTTAAATATTCCCGACTTTAAGTTATATAAAGTCACAATTTATCATGCAAATTTAAAGCTTAATAAAAAAGAAGAAAAGAAATAATTGATTTCTTAAAAACGGCTTTAAATGACGATAAAAAATGTATCGATGGTATTTTTGTTAAGCTCATTATTGAAGAGCAAGAAAATAAAAAAGGAAGAATATTTCCTTTCTGTATGCCATTAGACAAGTGCACTCGAGACATAAATAAAGTTGTTAAAAACCTAGCGTATGCTTCTATAGATAGTGTTTTTAAAGAAATTTTAGATAAAGCAATCGATACCAAAAAAGGTAAGTGTAAAGCTATCGCAGGCGATGTTTGGTTAGCTCTGAATGATAATTATACCTCGTGTTTCAATTTGTCTAATATAGGAATTATTGATTTATATAATGAAGCTATGCTTGATATTGATTTCGGTATATTTAAAAAAATATTAATAATAAATGCGGATGGTAATTTAATTGAGTTCAATGCACAGGCCACATAACAAGGCAGTCAAATTGACATCTATTCCGTCGTTTGTTTTTAGTGGCGGTTGCTACGCTGCCACTAAAAACAACCAACTACATAGCTGCAATTTACTGCGGCGTTATGAATGGGGGCTATGAGTGACATTTGAGTGCAAAGAGACATGGTTGTTTATAAATAGCTTTGCCCCATGGCTATCGGCTGTTGGCACTGTCCTAATCTCGGGCGTCGCACTGTGGCTATCCGTTAGAGATCGAAAAGTTCAACTTAGAGCAACTCTCTCCTCGGTAGTAATTCCACAAGAGAATCCCCATGTGTTGAATTTTTTAGTTTACACGCTTTCATGCGTCAATGTAGGCCCACGCCAAGTCAGTGTGACGAATTACCACTGGAGGTACAGAAAATATCCCTTCTCAGGAAAGCTGAACTTCTGGACGTTTCCATACCTTGATCGTCGCGTCAGCCATATGTGCTCAAAGCTTCCAAAGCAGCTATCAGATGGGGAGCAAGTACTGATATTCCACCCTTCAGATTTCTTTGCGGAATTGGAAAAAAGGGAAGAGTTTCTGTTCGCTGACAACGCACTGACAGCGTTGTATCGGATAATGACTTTCAACCTTTATGTGGATACCAGCATTGGAAAGCCCGTAAAAGTAAAGGTGCGCTGGAAGTGGCGACTTAGTCTGTGGCGAGAATACAAAAATTTCATAACAAATGCAGGCAAGGGACGCTCCTGACGTCGCGCCCCTGCTGCAGGCGTGGAATTCACCAATGAGAGAGTTAGTCGAGTCAGATTTAAATGACTCACTTGACCACTACAGTCTGATAAACGGAAACGGGATGGATAATCCCGTTTTAAATGGAAAGCCTGGCTAGAAAACAACCAAACAAGTGTGATTTATAAGGCGGAAGAGCTTCTATCAGCGAATCAGATACGAATTTCAACGGCCTGCTAGAGCACGATATCGTCAAAGCTGCTGACTACCGGGTGAGGTGATTGGGTTGGCAACTCGCCATCACGTACCAGCCAGCAAGTTTGCATGCCAGCGGCAGCGGCAGCGTCCAGTTCAGCTTTGATATCCGACAGAAACAGCACCTCGCAGCTATCCCGCTGTAACTGCTGGGCAATCGCCCGGTACGATGCAACTTGTTGTTTGCCGCCGACCGTGGTGTCGAAGTGGCCACAAAACAGTGGCAATAAGTCGCCATCTTGGCTATAGCCAAAAAACAGCTGCTGCGCTTTTACCGACCCGGATGAATACACGTACAGAGGAATGCCTGCCTGATGCCATTGTTTCAGATTGGCGGTGGCATCCGGGTACATATGTGCGACGTAGTCACCGTTTTTGTAACCCGCTTCCCAGATCAGCCCCTGCAATACCTTGAGTGGAGTGGCCTTGCGGTCAGTGGCGATCCACTCCAGCAGGGTATTGATCAGCGCATCGGTATCCGCACTGCTGATACCACTGCCGGGGGCTTCCTCTTCGAGTAGCTGCGCCGTAGCATGCAGCTGCTGCTGTACCAGAGGATCGTGCTGGTTGGCCCGTACGTAACCGGCCAGATGGCTGGCCGCGTAAGGAAACAGCACCTCTTTGACAAAGGCGATGGAAGAGGTGGTGCCTTCGATATCCGTAAGAATGGCAGTTACCGTCATGGTCAGTTTTCCAGGCGATTAAAACGGTCGGCAATGGGGCTGCCGGTGTAATTGGCCACCCAGCCATCCGGGTTGTTAAACAGGCGAATAGCGATAAAACCGGGATTGTCACCCATATCAAACCAGTGTGGCGTATTGGCCGGTACACTGATCAGATCACCTTGCAGGCAGAGTACTTCGTACACCTTGTTATCGATATGCAGGCTGAACAGCCCTTCGCCAGCGACAAAAAAACGGACTTCATCTTCGCTGTGGCGGTGTTCCCGCAGAAATACCTGACGCAATTCGGCTTTTTTCGGGTTGTCAGTATTGAGGCTGACCACGTCGATGCTCTGATAGCCTTCTTCCTGTACCAGACGGTCGATGTCTCTGGCGTAAGCGGCAATGACGTCTTCCTCGCTAGCGCCGGGCGTTAACTCGGTATCGGTGCTCCAGTGTTCAAAGCGTACACCCACCTGTTGCAGGCGTTCGCGAATGTGGGCGTGGGTGTCGGTCGTAAATAACAGTTGTGCGGTTTCGTGGTCCGGGTAAATTCGCAAGATGCTGCCGGGCTCTTCTTGCACCATATCCAGCTCGGCGCGCATGTAGCCACTGCGTCGGGCGTGGGAGGGTTTACCATTATTCCAGGTACGGAGATCTTTACGAGTCAGGCTCTGACGAGTGATGTACCTTGGTTTTGGTGGACGTTTCATTGCTGCCTCAGTCGTTTGAGTTCCAGTTGATAGTCGAACAGGTGTTCCAGTGCTTCGAGGTGACGCATGCATTCGGCCAGATTCTGTCCCCAGGTATAAACCCCGTGACCACGAATCAGGTAGGCATGGCCTTGTTGGCTGGCTTGCATGCGCTGTTCAACCTGCTGCGCCAAACGGTGGATGTCCTGGTCGTTATCGAACACCGGAATCACCATTTGGCAGTGATGGCTGGTCTGGCCTGAAAAGGCTTTCAGCAGTTCCCAGCCGCTGAGTATCAGTTCACTGGTCGGGTGGATATGAGAGAGCACCACGGCGGCTTTGGAGTGAGTGTGTAACACGGCGCCAATGGCGGGGTCACGCTGATACAGTTGTGTGTGTAACAGGGTTTCGGCACTGGGCTTGCCTGCAGTCCAGGCCTGTCCTTGCCAGTCGACCGCCAGAATATCCGCCGGGGTCAATTCCCCCTTGTGCTTGCCCGAACTGGTCAGGGCGCAGCCGTGCTCATTCAGGCGTACAGAGTAGTTGGAGCTGGTGGCCGGAGACCAGTCGCGATCGTATAGCTGTTTGCCATAACGACAGAGGTCAGAGGCGGCCAAACGGAAAGCTTCCGGATCAAATACAAGTGCCATGATACTCCTCGGCGATATTCTTGTCAGTGAGTTGCCAGCAGAGCAGCCACTGATGCAACCGATGGTTGATGAATCACACCACGCTCGGTCACGATGGCGTCGATCAACCCGGCCGGAGTAACGTCAAACGACGGGTTGATGGCCTGGCAGTCGTCCGGTGCAATCTGGATACCTTGCAGACGGGTTACTTCGGTCATCGGCCGTTGTTCAATCGGGATATCAGCACCGGATGGCAAGCTCAGGTCAAAGGTGGTGGAGGGGGCGACGACCATGAATTTCATGCCATGATGGCGGGCCAGTACTGCCAGGCTATAGGTACCAATCTTGTTGGCGACATCACCGTTGGCGGTAATGCGGTCAGCACCGACAATAACCCAGGCGGTATCGCCCTGTCGGAACAGCTGGGCGGCGGCCCCATCACACACCAGCGAGACCGGAATACCATCCTGCATCAGTTCCCAGGCGGTAAGACGCGCCCCCTGTAACCAGGGACGGGTTTCTCCGGCGTAGACATGACGGATCTTGCCATCAGCCCAGGCACTGCGAATAACACCCAGTGCGGTGCCATGGCCTCCGGTTGCCAGTGCACCGGTATTACAGTGGGTGTACACCGTGGTCTGGTCGCCCAGTAATTCGCTACCCCATTGGCCCATGGTCAGATTGGCCTGGATATCTTCCTCGTGAATCCGTCGTGCTTCGGCCAGAAGTTGCTGGCCGTTGGCATTGGTCAGCGCGGCCATGCGCTCCAGTGCCCAGAACAGGTTCACCGCCGTTGGCCGGGATTCGGCCAGTACCTGATACGCAATATCCAGATCGCGACCTGCCAGTGCATCCAGTGCGAAGCCATAAGCGGCAGTAATGCCAATTGCTGGCGCACCACGAACCACCATTGAACGAATGGCATCGGCGGCATCGGCGGCGGAGTGGCATTCAACCAGCTGATGTTGGTGGGGAAGGATGCGCTGATCGAGCAAATGCAGCGTCTGTTGCCGCCATTCAATGGCGACGACCTGAGAGTGTAGAGACATAAGCGTGGGTTATTCCAATGGGAACGACAGACCCTCGATACCCTCGAGTATGGCCTGTCTTAGAAGATATAAACCCGCACAGTTTAGCGCTAACCGTGGCAACTGTCGCGACCGGGACCGTGGCAATCGCCGGAAAAATACCTTCCGGCTGCGTCATGTCAGGACATAACGCAGCCACTGATCAAAGTTTCGACTGCATGCAATGGAAGGCTTCAATCAGACCGCTGGTGGAGCTGTCAAAGGTATCCGGGATGGTATCGGATTCCAGGGCATCCAATACCTTGCTGCCGAGTTTTTTACCCAGTTCAACCCCCCACTGATCAAAGGAGTTCAACCCCCAGATCATGCCCTGGGCGGCCACCTTGTGCTCGTACAGGGCGATCAGGGCACCGACGCTTTGCGGCGTTGTTTTGGGGAAGTAGAGGGTATTGCTGGGGCGATTGCCGTTGATGGCTTTTTGCTTCGCCAGTGCCTTGGCCTCGGCATCTGTTTTGCCTTCGGTCATCAGTTCGGCGATAGCTTCCTGTTCTGTTTTGCCTTGCAGCAGCGCCTGGCTTTGGCTGAGGCAGTTGGATACCAGCATGGCATGGAAGTTATCGATGGGGTTGTGACTGCACATTGGCATGATGAAGTCGCAAGGAGAAAAATGCGTGCCCTGATGCAGCAACTGGTGGAAGGCGTGCTGGCCATTGGTACCAACGCCGCCCCAGATCACCGGGCCGGTATGGTAATCCACCGGTTGGCCGTCGAGGGTGACGGACTTGCCGTTACTTTCCATATCCAGCTGCTGTAAATGCGCGGGCAGGCTGCGCAAATAATGGTCGTAAGGCAGAATGGCGTGGGAATTGACACCAAAAAAATTGACGTACCAGATACCGAGCAAGGCCATGATAACGGGCATGTTCTGCGCCAGCGGCGCGGTACGGAAATGCTCATCCATATGGTGAGCGCCACGCAACATATCGCGGAAGTTGTCGATACCAATCGCCAGCGCCAGCGGCAGGCCAATGGCTGACCAGAGTGAATAACGGCCGCCGACCCAGTCCCACATCGGGAAGATGTTTTCTTCGGCGATACCAAATTCAATCGCTTTTTCAACGTTGGAAGAAACCGCCGCAAAATGCCGACACAAATACTTTTCACAGCCGCCATTGCTGAGAAACCACTGACGGCAAGCCAGAGCGTTTTTCAGGGTCTCCTGGGTGCCAAAGGATTTGGACTGGATAATAAACAGCGTCGTCGCCGGATTCAGATGTTTGAGAATCTCGGTGATATGGGTGCCGTCAATGTTGGCCAGGTAGTGCACATTCAGGCCGCTGTCGGAATACGGCTTGAGGGCATTGGACGCCAGTTTTGGCCCCAGAAATGACCCTCCGATGCCAATGGACACCACGTCGGTAAACGGCGCGTTATTGTAGCCGCGCCATTGGTTACGACGAATCTTCCAGCAGAATTCTTCCATTCGCCGTACCGTGTCGCGTACTTCCGGCATGATATCGGTGCCATCCACCATCACTGGCCGGTCACTGAAGTTACGCAAGGCGGTATGCAGGGCGGGGCGGTTTTCACTGCGGTTAATCGCTTCGCCTTCAAACATGGCGTTGATTTTGGCCGGTAACTGGCGTTCCTCCGCCAGTTGTAACAGGTGGCTCAGGGTCTCTTGGGTGACACGGTTTTTGGAGTAGTCGAGACTCAAACCGGCAGCGTTCAGATGAAAATCATCAAAGCGGTTCGGGTTGGCAGCGAACCAGTCAAGCATGTGCTGGTCTTTGATCTCGCCGTAATGGCGCTGCAGGGTTTTCCAGGTATCGGACTGGGTCAGGCTACTGGCCAGGGTCATAAAGCTTCCTTCAATGTCCATATGGTCTGTGAGGAGTATACGGAACTGCTTCATGGTCAGCAAAAAATCGCATAAGTACTTTGGTCGGCGTTATATCAACGGGAATAAGAGCCGGACAAAGAAGCAACAGAAGAGAAGCAACAGGGAAACAACAGAGAAGATGCCCATATCGAAGATAACGACACATAGGCGGTAGAGAGCAGCAGGGAAAAACACCGTGGCGGACAAATCGCCAGCAAAAGAATCGCCAGTAAAAGAATCGGCCACCACGGGAGGTGGCCGGGCAGGTCAGACGACCTGTACAGGAATATCGAAGCTGGTATGGCTGGCGGTGTTATCAGCGTTGATATACACCATTTTGGGTTTGTACGTTGCCAGTTCTGCTTCGTCAAAATTACCGAAGGTACAGATGATAATCCGATCACCAACGTCAGCCATGTGCGCGGCTGCCCCGTTCACTGAAATCATGCCAGAGCCGTCTTCCGCCCGAATGATATAGGTGGTGAAGCGTTTGCCGTTACTGATGTTGTAGATCTGGATCTGTTCGAATTCGCGCATACCGGCGAGATCCAACAGAGCGCCATCAATGGCGCAGGAACCTTCGTAATTAAGCACTGAGTGTGTCACACAGGCTTTGTGAAGTTTGGCTTTCAGCATAATGGATTGCATGGTAACCCCTTAAGAGTACTGCGGTTCGACGCACTTGGAACGACGCCGAAACCGGGGATTTCCCTCGCCAGATCGGCCAATAATTGCACGATTGATGCAAGGGGGCGGGAGTATGCCCTAATCAAAATCGGTATTCAATGACACCAGAATATTATCGATCAGCCGGGCTTTGCCAAGCGAGGCGGCAGCCAGGATCACGATTCTGGTGGCTTTGGCTAACTCGCTGGTGTCCAGTTCGGCCAGTGTATCGGCATCACGTACTTCGATGTAGTCCCTGATGAACCCTTGTTGCTGCAGGTCATGGTCGGCCTGCTGCAGTAATCCGGGCAAGGCTTCACCGGCTTGCAGGCCCTGGGCGATTCGGGTCAGCGTGCGATACAGCTGCGGTGCCGCCTGTCGTTCAGCATCGGTCAGATAGCCGTTACGGGAACTGAGTGCCAGCCCATCGCTGGCGCGAGCCGTTGGTACTGGCACCAGCGATACCGGAATATTGAGGTCTTCGACCATTTTCCGAATCACCGCAACCTGCTGGAAATCTTTCTCACCAAAAAACGCCAGATCCGGCTGTACCATATTGAACAGTTTGGATATGACGGTGGCGACGCCATCAAAGTGGCCCGGACGACTGCCACCACACAACCCGGCAGACACCCCGGGTACGTGGACATGGGTCTGGATGCTCTGGCCATGGGGATACATTTCGGCCACAGAAGGGGCAAACACCAGATGGCATCCGGCGTCGGCCAGTTGCTGGCTATCGGCTTCCAGCGTGCGCGGATAACGTTCCAGATCGCTGGGGTCGTTGAATTGCAGCGGGTTGACAAAAATACTGGCGACCACAAAGCAGTTTCTCTGCCGGGCGGCGTCGATCAGCGAGATATGACCCCGGTGCAGATTACCCATGGTCGGGACAAGGCCAATATCATGGCCTGCGGCTTTGGCTGCGCGCAGCTGTTGGCGCAGCTCGGAGACGGTGTGAACAGTCATCATGGTGGGTGTAGACATCAGGCAAACTCATGTTCCGGGGAGGGAAAGGTACGATTCTTGACTTCGTCGTTATAAGCCGCCAGCGCTTCGGGAACAGTACGTCCTGAGGTGGCAAAGTTCTTGACGAATTTCGGGACATGATTCGGGTTCAGCCCCAGCATGTCGTGCATGACCAGCACCTGGGAATCGGTTGCTGAGCCGGCACCGATTCCGATGACCGGCACGGTGACGGCCTGCGTAATACGCTTACCCAGGTCGGCCGGTACGCATTCCAGTAAAATCATGTCAGCCCCGGCTTCTGCCAGAGTGACCGCAGCATCCACCATGGTATCGGCATGCGACTGACCACGGCCTTGTACCCGGTAGCCACCTAACTTATTGACTGATTGCGGCGTCAGACCAAGGTGAGCACACACTGGCACTCCCTGTTGTGCCAGGCTGGCAATCAGTGGTGCAAGCCATTGATCACCTTCCAGCTTGACCATATGGGCACCGGCTTGCATCACGGCGCGGGCACTGGCCAGGCCTTGCTCCAGCGTGCCGTAGCTCATAAAGGGCAGATCCGTCATGATCAGCGCCGGTCGTTGTGCCCGACGGTTGCCATTGGCAACACAGCGAGTGTGATACACCATATCTGTCAAAGTGACAGGCAAGGTGCTGTCTTGCCCTTGCAGCACCATACCCAGCGAATCACCAACCAACAGGGCTTCAATGCCTGCATCAGCGGCCAGTTGCGCGAGGGTCGCGTCGTAGGCGGTCACCACAGCAAAGGTTTGCTGCTGGGCCTTGTATGCCTGTAATGAACGAAGTGTTACTGGATTCAATGTGCTACTCCCGTGTGGATAAGCCACTATCAGGTCGCCAATGGTGCGGATTGGTGATCATAAGTCAATATTGGCAGGTTAACTTTTGTTTATTGGAACAGGTCGTTCGATCCTGCTGCTCATTTTTTGACGTATCAGACGTCAAGCCATTATGCGTACGGATGACGCGACAACAGGATGGTATGAGGGTATTTCACCGTGGCCAGGGTCACGGGGGTGATAGCAGATCGGCGCGACTGGGGGTGGTCATGATAACCAGCTGATCTTGCTCCGTCAGTGTCTCCAGTATCGAGGACAAGGCTGTGCCATTGGGTAATCGACCGTCCGGGGCCAACTCGACCAGGGGCTGGATAACAAACAACCGGTTGCACATCTCAATATGGGGCACCGACAGGCGTGGCAGGTCGATACACTGGTCGGCGTACAGCAGGATATCAAGATCCAGCGTTCGCTCTCCCCAACGGCGCAAGCGCACACGGCCCTGCTGTTGTTCGATCGCCTGTAACTGGTCGAGCAGCGCCAGCGGTGCCAGGGTTGTGTCTATGCGAGCAACCGCATTGACATAATCCGGCTGATCCTGCGGCCCGACCGGCTTGCTGCGATAAAACGACGACCAGCCTGTCAGCTGGATGTCGCGACACTGCTCCAGGGCGCTTAATGCCTGACGCAACTGCTCGGCGGGCTGGTCGAGATTGGCCCCCAGCCCGAGGTAACAAGTAACCGGTGTCATGTGTTGCGGGGTTTGCGGCGGCGGCGTTTGCGCTGCGGCTCATCGCGATAGGCATGGCGAGACGTATCGGGTACCCCTTCGCGTTTTTGTAACTCGGTCCACCAGTCGCCAATACCGTGTAAATCTTCACCGGATTGCTCACGCAGCAGCAGGAAGTCGTAAGCGGCGCGGAAGCGAGGATGCGCCAGCAACTCTTTGGCTTTGCGGCTCTGGATTTTGGGCAGACGCAACTGCAGCTCCCAGATTTCGCGCATCGGAATAGAAAAACGCTTGGGAATGGCGGTGTGGCGAATCTGCTGCGATAAAACCCGGTCAGCGGCTTTTTGTAGCGCCGGATGAGGGGCCATACCGGATGCTTCAAATTCTTGCTGCATTCTTACCAGAGCAGGCCACAGCAGTGCCGCCAGGAAAAAATACGGCGTAACCGACTTGCCAGCCTGAATGCGGGTGTCGGTATTACGCATGGTGTTTTCAGCGATATTGCGAGCAACTTCATCTTCTTGCATACACTGTTCGGTTGCCGGAAACATATGCCGGAACAAACCATGATCACGCAGTAATTGCAGAGTGGTCAGTGCCTTGCCAGCCAGAAACAGTTTCAGTAATTCATCAAACAGGCGAGCGGCAGGAATTTGCTCCAGCAGCGGTGCCAGCATGGGAATCGGTGCCGCGGTATCAGCTTCCAGATCAAAATCGAGCTTACCCATAAAGCGGATGGCTCGCAGCATCCGTACCGGGTCTTCACGATAACGGGTTTCCGGATCACCAATCAGGCGCAACTGGCGGCTTTGCAGGTCGTCCCAGCCACCGGCATAGGAATACACACTGAAATCCGCAATATTGTAGTACAGCGCATTAATGGTGAAATCCCGCCGCAGCGCGTCTTCCTCGCGATTACCGAAGACATTGTCCCGCAGGATCATGCCCTGGTCGCCGGTAGAGGCTTCCTTGCTGGAATGTGCTTCGGTAGGAGGGGCGCGGAATGTCGCGACTTCGATAACTTCCCGGCCAAACACCACATGCACCAGCTTGAATCGGCGACCGATCAGGCGGGAATTACGGAACAGCTGGTTCACTTGTTCCGGCGTGGCGTCGGTGGAGACGTCAAAATCCTTGGGCGACAGACCCAGTAAGGTGTCCCGTACACCACCACCAACAAGCAAGGCTTCATGGCCGGCATTATGGAGCCGGTACAAGACCTTTAAAGCCGCGTCGCTGATCTGGCTGCGACTGATATTGTGCTCATCACGGCTGATAACACGCAGGTTGGCGGAAGGCGCGGCGTTGTCGGCAACGTCGTCGGGCTGGAGAATATTTTTGATAAATTTGGTTAGGCGCTTCACTGATGCTCAGTTTGGTTACTCGCAACGAAGCGAAAGAGTTTACCAGTGTCAGCCACAATTGATAAATCAATCCGTCAAACAGGCAATAAAAAAGCCGCACAATGGCGGCTTTTACTGGGAGGCCCTATTTTTATTATTGTGTCCCTCAATGCTCGGACTGGGTGTCCGCTCTTTTGAATATTCAGTATCGCCTGTTGTTATTTTTATCAGCGAGACCATTCATTCGAAACAGCCGACAGGGCGCATCTCTTGTTATTTTTGTTATCGAGACTTGCCACGGCAGATGGAAGTTATTGTTATTGTCATCTGCGAGAAGCGCTTCGCATTGTTGTTTTTATTGTCCGCTGCGCTTCGTGATATAGATAAAGCAGGTGCTGTGCCAACTTTTAAAATACCATTTAAATCAATAGCTTATGATTTTTTGGAAATTATTTCCCCAATATTTGGCCCGGATTGTTACCTGCTTTCGGGGTCTAAGGTAACAACCAGTGTGCGAGGTAACACTTTGAGCCAAAGAGGGTTTTTCGTGCCAGAAAAGAATCAGAATGCAACTTTTAATTTTGCTACCAGCCGATTTTTACGCCGCACAGTCAGCAGCCGTCACCAGCAGCCGTCACCAGTAACCGTCACCAGTAACCAGTCACCAGCAGCGCCCGGCCATACAGATCGATGGATTATCGGCACCAACCGGTATCGCAAGGGCACTACGGCGGACGATCACGGAAATCCTGACGGCCCCAATGCCTTGAATACACACGATCCCGGCTTGTACAGGAATTGAATGGAGTGGAATCAGGCATTAAGCGAATCGATGTGGTGGTGTCGCAGTGAGAAGGGATGAAATAACAAACCCCGCCACCTTTACAGGTGCGGGGTTCCGGGGGATAGCATGGTCTGTCCTATACTCAATCACCGTTTGTTATTTTTATTGTCGGTGATGGCTGGCTGAGTGCAGCTTGTTATTTTTATAGTCTGCCTCAGCTCTTGTTCTTGAGTTTAATATAGCGAGTACCGTGCCAAGAAATAAAACTTATTTAATATCAATGAGTTAGGTATTTCAGAGTGCATCATGTCCATGAATGACAGGCATTTGTTACCTTGATAGCGGGGAGTTGGGTAACACATTGGCCATGGCGTAACACTTGGGTAGCACTTCTTTGGGAGGAGAAGCGGACAAGGACAAATGGATACGAATGGAACCGGTATGAATATAGACAAAGGGACACGGACGGAGCCGGGGGCACGGATAGAGTGATACGGAGAGATGGATGTAAATAGAGCCTGGTATGGACGGAGCCGGTTATAAATACGGCGGCCCGGAAAAGAACAAACCCCGCCATCTTTACAGATGCGGGGTTCGCGAGAGAGTACGATTTTTTTTTGTTCTGACGCTCATTCGCCGATTGTTATTGTTATTGGCGGCGTAAGGTTGGAGATCACTGATTGTTTTTATTGGTGGTGATGCCAGCTCTTGTTGTTGCGCTGGTTAAAGCGATTTGTGTGCCAATAAACAGGTTTTTTCTTTATTTAATTTTTTACCCTTTTAAATCAGTAAGTTACGTTTTTTGATTATGGTGGGTGTCCATAATGATATTGGTATTTTTACGTAATGATGCGAGGTGTTACTCAGTGTGTTACCGCGAGTAGCGTTGCCGTCGGCTTGTTTGGGGTAGTGGGGTAACACTTTGGTGGTGGGCTGTTTGGGGTGTGCTGCTGCAATGGCAGCTAGCAGCACGAATGCCCGCCCTGAACGATTTCGTGGCGGCCAGGTGCTGCGGTTGCTTGAGGCGTGGTTGGTGGAGCGCGGTTATTTTTTCTTGCGCGGTATGCCCAGGCGCTGGCGTCGTTCCCACAGGCTTTTACGGGAGATGCCGAGTTTGCGGGCAAGGTCGGTCTCGGTCATTTTGGCTTCGTTTTCCAGCACAAAATGCACAAAGTAGTCGTCGAGAGACAAGTCACCCTGGTCGCTGTGTTCTGCCCGTTCGGCGGTCGCGGGGTTGTTGTTGTTTTCGATCAGGTTCTCGCGCATGGCGGAGCTGATGTAGCGATCGGGGGAGAGGTCGATGCCAAGCAGTTCTGCGCTGACGTACTGATCTTCCGCAAGAATAACGGAGCGCTCAACGGCGTTTTCCAGTTCACGAACGTTGCCAGGCCATTGGTACTGTTTGATGCTGGCGATGGCGCCGCTGTCGAATTGCATCGGTGGTTGGCCGAGTTTTTCGCAAGCCCGTGTGAGAATAAAGCTGGCCAGTTCGATCACGTCGTCACCGCGCTCACGTAACGGCGGCAAGATCAGTTCAACCACATTCAGGCGGTAGTACAGGTCTTCGCGGAATTCGCCACAGGCAGCCATTTCCTTGAGGTTACGGTGGGTGGCGGCAATCAGGCGTACATCGACCTTGATACTTTGTACGGCCCCCACGCGGCGGATTTCACTTTCCTGCAATACCCGCAGCAGTCGCGCCTGGGCTTCCAGTGGCAGCTCACCGATTTCGTCGAGAAACAGGGTGCCACCATTGGCGGCTTCAACCAGCCCCTGACGCTGGCTGGCAGCGCCGGTGAAAGCGCCTTTTTCATGGCCAAACAGTTCGGATTCCAGCAGGGTTTCGGGGATGGCGGCGCAGTTGACCGAAATCAGCTGGGCGGCGGCGCGGTGGCTCTGGTTGTGCAGGGCCTTGGCAACCAGCTCTTTGCCGGTGCCGGATTCACCATTGATCATCACGGTTGCGTTGGTGGGGGCAACCTTGCTGATTTTACGAAACAGTTTTTGCATGGCATCGCAGCTGCCAATAATGCCGTTGTTGCGGGAGATATCGGTGGCGTCGTTGTGTCCGGCCTTGTTGCTGTCGCTGGTTTGAGCGGGCGCCGGCTGGCTGGCAGTCACGGCGGAGGTGTCTGTCAGCGATTGACGGGCCTTGTCGAGGATCGATTTGACGGCTTCGACCAGTTCGCCATGGTCAAAAGGTTTGGCTATGTACTCAACCGCTCCCATTTTCATGGCATCGACCGCAGAGCGGAGGCTGGCAAAGCTGGTCATGATCAGAACCGGGGTGGTGCCGGCCAGTTCTATCAGATCGGTGCCCTGGCCACCGGGCAGGCGCAAATCGGTGATCACCAGATCAAAGGTGCTCAGATCGTGCTCACGGGCGGCATCGATACTATCGAGGTCGGTGACTTCGTAGTGGTGACGCTGCAGTAGTCTGCGTACCGATTGGCGAATAATGGCTTCGTCTTCGACGACCAGAATGCGACTCATAGATTTGTTTCCATCCTGTTTTCCGGCAGGTAACGCGGGAGGCTGACTTTAACACAAGTACCGGCATTCCCGCTGACTGGGCTGACGATCTGTACCTGACCATAATGTTCTTCAATAATACTGTACACCAATGCCAGACCAAGACCGGTGCCTTTCCCCACTTCCTTGGTGGTAAAAAAAGGCTCGAATACCTGTTCCATTGTATCGGCCGGAATGCCGTGTCCCTGGTCGATAACGCGAACAGTCACCTGATGCATGTCTGCCAGTGTATCGGCAATGACTTGTTGCCCAGGTTGACTGGCATCACGGGCGTTGCTTAGCAGATTAATAAACACCTGTACCAGGCGCTGGGAATCACCAATGACCATCAGTTCGGGGTCGCTTTGGTTAACGAACTCGATATCCGGGCTGCGCTTGTTCAGCCGCAGCAGTTGCATGGCGTCTTCCAGGCAGTGATGCAGGTTGACCTCTTCGTTTTCGGTGGCGTGATTACCGGCATGGGCGAAATTCATCATGGATTGCAATATGCGGCTGACACGTTGGGTCTGCTCCCGGATTTGCTGGGCAATCTGGTGTATCTCGGGGTTGTCGGTTTCGTATTCCATGCTTTGGGCGAGGCAGTCGATACCTGTGATCGGGTTGCCAATTTCATGGGCGACACCCGCCGCCAGACGGCCGATCGAGGCCAGCCGTTCACTGTGAATCAATTCCCGCTCCAGCAGCTGGGTTTCGGTCTGGTCTTCCAGCAGCAGCACGATACCGCCGGGCTGGCGGTTGGCCGACTGGATAATGGATTTGTGCAATGTGTACCAGTGGGGCTGCAAGCCAATATCGACCCGTTTTTTGTGTTCATGGAGGGTGGTTGTGGTAATAAAGCGGCCTAATAAATCACCCCATGGCTCGGGTAATTGCGCCAGCAAGGTGCCGGTTACCCGCTCCGCTGCCAGGCCGGTCAGCTCAACCATGGCCTGGTTCCAGAGCAGGATTTCGCCATCTTCTGCCAGCGAGCAGGCACCGATAGGCAATCGCTCCAGGGTTTGGCGATGATAGCGGCGCAGGTGGTCCAGCTCTCCGGCAATACCGGAGAGGCGGTCATTAAAACCTTCGAGCCGCTGCTCAATAATATAAATGTCGCTACTGAGTTCGGTACCTTCCTGCAGTGGCAAATAGCGGCGGATAATATCCTGTGCCACGGTGGGGCCAAGCAGGCTCGACAGGTTGGCTTCGAGCCGTACCCGCAAACGGCGCAACTCGTGCGGCCGGTCTTCGTAGCTGGGCAGGCCGAGGTCGGTCAGTGCCTGATGCACTTCACGTTCTGCCATATAGCGGCCCAGTGGCCGACTGAGCGTCAGAATGGCGTCGTTGGAGTTTTCGGCTTCCAACAGTTGCATGCTGGGGCGCTGGGCGGCAATCACACAGGCATCGGCGGCACTGAGCTCGGCATCCTCTGGTTTGCGTGTCAGGCTGATGCCGACAAACAGCATGGCGTTACCAAGCACACTGAGCAGCGCTGTGCGGTGCCAGTTGCTTTCGTCGGGAATCATAAACCAGTGCTCCCACTCGGAGCCGGTCAGTAACAGCGGCAAGAGCAGTCCCAGCAACCAGATACCGAGGCCGACACTCAGGCCAACCACAAAGCCGGTGCGGCTGGCTCCGCGCCAGTACAGCAGGCCGACGATACCGGGCAAGAATTGCATTGCGGCCCCACAGGCCAAAATACCGAGGCGGTTGATGTCGAGGGTATCGCCCATCAGCTGATAAAAAAGATACGACAGCGCAATCAGCCCGAGAATCAACAACCGCCGTGACCATAGCAGCCAGCGGTAAAAATCGTGTTTCGGGCTGGGCTGATAGTGCGGAAACAGCAAGTGGTTCAGCAACATCGAGGTGGTGGCCAGCGTCATCTGGATACTGACACCGGTGGCGGCGGCGACACCACCCAGAAAGACCAGCAGCGTAATGGTCGGCGAGCCGGTTTCCAGCCCCAACCCCAGGGCAAAGTACTCGGTAGGCACCGTTAGCTTGTGGTTCATGCCACCCCAGAGCAAGGGCGGTATCGACAGGCTCAGCGCCAATAAAATCAGTGGAAAGGCCCAGCTGGCCAGTCGCAAGGCCCGGTTGCTGACGTTTTCGGTAAAGGTAATGTGAAAGGTATGGGGCATTGCAATCGCAATCGCCAGACACATCAAAAACAGCGTTAGCCAGGGGCCACTGGGTGGCCCCGAAGGGCGGCTGGCAAGGTATTGATGAATCGACTGCAGCCATTGGTCGCCACCGACAGAGGCCGGAATAATATCGAACAGCAGCACCAGGGTCGTCACGGCAATGGCAATCAGTTTGAACAGGGACTCCAGCGCCAGAGAAAATACCAGCCCTTCGTGGTTCTCACGGGGGGTCATCTGGCGCGCGCCAAACAGGACCGCCAGCGTCAGCAGAATGGCGGAGAAGCCGAGCGCCAGATAATTCACCGGCCAGCCCGGGCTGAGAATGTCGAGGGTATCGGCCACGGCCTTGATTTGCAGGCTGAGTAACGGCACCACCACACACAGCATACAAATACTGACCAGCACACCCGCAGACGGGCTGCGATAGCGGAAGGCCAGCAGATCGGCGAGGGAATTAAGCTGATAGCGGCGGGTAATACGCAGGATCGGCCGCAGCAACAGTGGCGTCAGCAAAAAAGCACCGGCGAGGCCACCAAAATAAGACAGGTAGCCGTAGCCGTACAGCTGCGCCAGCGCGACACTGCCGTAGTAGCCCCAGGCGCTGGCAAATACCCCCAGCGACAATAGATACACCAGCGGTTGTTGTACCCAGCGGCGCGGTATCCAGCTGCGCTCGACAGCGTAGGCGCTGAGATACAGCAGAGCCAGATAGCCAAGTAATATCAGGCAGAGCAGACTGAGGCTGAACGTCATCAGGCAGGTTCCTGGTCTGGAGCGGGTGACCGTCACGAGCAACAGCGGCGAGGCCACTGCGTTATCGGGCTAAAACCGCGACGCTAAAAAAGGACGACAGGGTAACATAAAGCCTTTCCGCGCTGATATTTATGCCGGATCACTACTGCCAGGGCGTTGAAACGCCGCCGGAGCAGGCAGCTGGTGGCGGCCATGCAAACGTTCGGGTTGCCAGTGTTGGATCGCCCACTGCAACAGAGTGTGATTCCCTGCACCTTGCAGAGAGGCGGGTGGTTGCTGGCCCAGCCAGTCCAGCGCCAGCCAGAGCGTCTGGCCGCTGTGGTCGGGCTGTAGGGGTAGTGCCAGGTTCTGTTTGCTGAGCTTTTGGCCGTTGCGTTCGGTGGCGACCGGAATATGGGCGTAGCCGGGCGCATCCCAACCGAACGCCTGATAGATCAACAGCTGGCGCTGGGTCGAGTCAATCAGATCAATGCCCCGAACGATCTGGTTGATACCCTGGTCGTGATCATCCAGCACCACTGCCAATTGGTACGACCAGAGCTGGTCGCGGCGACGAATTACAAAATCCCCGATGTCTCGGCTGGGTGACAGGCAATAGCGGCCTTGCAGGCGATCGTCAAAACACACCGGCGCGGCCTGGGGATCAACCCGGAAACGCCAGGCGTAATCCTGCCCTGCTTCCCTGTTGGGGGGATGGGCGCAGCCTGCCAGATGCAAACGCCCTTGCAACTGCTTGCGGGAACAGCCGCAAGGAAACGCCAGACCAAGATCGGCCAGCTGATGCAGACCGTCTAAATAAGCCGCATGACGCTGACTCTGGTAACAGACGCTGCCATCCCAGGTCAGGCCATAGGCTTCCAGCGTGCGGAGAATATGCTGGCTGGCGGCGGGATCTTCCCGCGGCGGGTCAAGGTCTTCAATACGCACATGCCACTGGCCACCGGCGTGGCGCGCATCCAGATAGCTGGCCAGTGCCGCCAGCAACGATCCAAAATGTAAGGGGCCAGTAGGCGACGGCGCAAAACGGCCGATATAAACCGCTTTATGAGCTGTTGTGCGTGGGGTTGCCAGTTGCGCAGAAGAGGCGTGTTGGGAGGTGGCGGAATCAGTCACTGGACTGGTTGCCGGATGGTGTGCGGAAACAGCAGCAGAGCAGGGCATAAGCACTTGGCATCAGGAAACGTGCGGGCAAGTACTGCCCGCCGCGTACAACCGGGTCAGACGCCCAGTTGTTTTTCTTTGATTTCTGCGAGGGTTTTGCAATCGATACACAGGTCGGCGGTTGGACGTGCTTCCAGACGACGAATACCAATTTCTACACCGCAGGCTTCACAGTAGCCGTAATCACCTTTGCTGATCAGCTCAATGGTTTTATCGATCTTTTTGATGAGTTTACGCTCACGGTCACGGGTCCGCAGTTCGAGGCTGAATTCCTCTTCCTGGCTGGCGCGATCATTGGGATCGGCATAATTGTTCAGCTCCGTTTGCATGTGCTCTTTGGTGCGATCGACTTCTTCCATCAGCTCTTGTTTCCATTTACGCAGAATATTTGCGAAATGCTCAAGCTGAGCGTCGTTCATATACTCTTCAGTCGCGGACGCCTGGTAAGGAGTAAAGTCTGTCAGAGCGAATTCTTTTTTATCTTGCGGCATGGTGTTGCTGCCTCACCTGGTTAACGGGTTCAATCAACCGAACACTTGGCGCTCATGGCAGTAAGGACCAGTGGCCTGATCCGGCATGTCCATGGACGCCAAAATAATAAGGCCGGGAAACTATCAGATAACGGCGCGAGCGCCAACTATTTCATGGGGCCGAAGCCGCCAGCAGGCAAATAGACGCGTTAGTGCTCGACAATTTGTCGAATTGCTGGCTTCTGTCACACTATTGAGTTCGATGCAGGAGACTTTTGTGGAACACACCGCCCAACCTTCCCAGACACCAACCGAGCCCGCCATGACCCGGCGCAGCCAGGCAATATCCCCGTTTCAGGTGATGGCGATCCTGACCGAAGCGCAAACCTTGCAGGCCGCCGGTCACGACATAATTCACCTCGAAGTCGGGGAACCGGACTTTCCAACGCCGGCGCCCATGATCGATGCCGCCTTTAGCGCGTTACGGGCGGGCAAAACCGGCTACACCCCGGCGCTGGGCCTTCCAGCACTGCGCGAAAAGCTTGCCGAGTGGTATCAACAGCGCTTTGGTATCCGTGTTGCGGCGTCCCGCATTGTGCTGACTCCCGGCGCTTCCGGTGCCTTGTTATTACTGGCTGCCGCCCGACTGGAAAGCGGCGACAAGCTGATGCTGGCTGACCCCGGCTATCCGTGTAATCGCCACTTTGCCCGGCTGTTTGAAGCCAGTGGCCAGCTGATTGCTGCAGGGCCTGAGCAACGTTATCAGCTGACCCCGGCGATGCTGGAACAGCACTGGACACCGGCCACCAGGGCCGCACTGGTGGCCAGCCCGGCGAATCCGACGGGTACCGTCCTGAATCTGACGGAATTGTCTCGATTGGCCAGTACAACTGAACGGCTGGGCGGCGAGTTATGGGTTGATGAAATTTATCAGGGGCTGAATTACGGCAGCAGCCCGGAAACCGTGTTAGCGGTTGCCGATAACGCCGTGGTGATTAACAGCTTTTCCAAATATTTTGGCATGACCGGCTGGCGGCTGGGTTGGGCCGTTGTGCCGGAGCACTGGGTGCCGACACTGGAAACCCTGGCGCAGAATGTCTTTCTGGCACCGCCAACCCCGGC
Source organism: Oceanobacter sp. 1_MG-2023 (assembly GCF_030689025.1). Taxonomy (GTDB): domain Bacteria; phylum Pseudomonadota; class Gammaproteobacteria; order Pseudomonadales; family Oceanobacteraceae; genus Oceanobacter. The sequence continues at coordinate 70,102 of NZ_JAUYWA010000014.1, read as the reverse complement.
CCAACACGCTGCCATGGCCGCCTTTGAACCAGAAACGCTGGCGCTATTGGCTGAGCGGCGGAACATTCTGGCTGAACGCCGAGACTATCTGCTCACCGCCTTGCCAGCGCTGGGTTTTGTGGTGCCGGTAGCACCGGATGGTGGATTATACGTGTACGCCGATGCCAGCCGTTTTACCGACGACAGTCTGGCGTTTTGTTTGCGCGCCTTGCGCGAAACCGGTGTTGCCCTGACACCCGGGGTGGATTTTGGTGAATATCAGGCCCAGACCCATATCCGGTTTGCCTTTACCGCCGATCTGGCGCGACTGAAGCAAGCGGTCGAACGGCTGTCAGACTGGTTGGTGCCACGCGGATGAAGTACAGCTCCGCACTGATTCCCGGCCGTTTGATCAAACGCTACAAACGCTTTCTGGCGGATATCGAGCTGGCCAACGGCGATATAATCACCGCCCACTGCGCCAATACCGGTGCCATGACCGGCTGTGCCGATCCCGGTTGCCGGGTCTGGTTATGGGACAGCGCCAACCCCAGGCGCAAACTGCGCTACAGCTGGGAATGGACTGAAGTGGCAGGGTTGTATAAAGCCTGCATCAATACCGCCAGAGCCAATCAGCTGGTGGCTGAATTTCTGCAGGCCCAATTGACGGCGGAGCCAGGCACGGCTCCGGCCAGCTCACCAGACAGCCTGACGATATCTGAGCGCTTCCAGGGCTACACCCGGGTACAACGAGAACCCAAAGTGACGGATGGACGGCTGGATTTTTTGCTGCAGGGGGAAGGGCTGCCGGATTTGTATATCGAAGTCAAAAGCCTGACGCTGCTGCGTGAAGATCGGGGCCACGGCATGGGCTGTTTCCCGGATGCCCGCACCGAGCGTGGCTTGAAGCACTTGCGCCGCCTGCAGCAGCTACAACAACAAGGCCATCGCAGCCTGTTGTTATTCTGTGTGGCGCTGGAGGGAATAACCCGGGTTGCCGCAGCGGCGGATATCGACCCGGACTACGCCACGGCATTGGCCGAGGTGATCCACAGTGGCGTTGAAGTGCTGGCCTTGCCAGTGCAGTTTGATGTTGAGCAATCCAGCTTACAGCTGTTAGCCAATCAGGAAATAGCGGTTGTGTCTGCTGCTGTGGCTCCGGGGACGGAATAAGCCGCTTCCAGCCAGATTGGGGGCGCCGCAGTAGCCGGGCGGCGGTAAAAAACAGCGCCATAAACGACAGCCAATCACTGTATTTTGCGCGACACCAGCCTGGTGCCGTTTATGTAAAGAACAGCAAGAAGACATTTGCCCCGTTAATTATTGCTCTTTTCCGACTATGCTGTTGCTCGCGATCCGCGGGCCAGTCGCAACGAGCGTATTGGCGCATCCATGGATACATATTAACGACCCCGGAGTACTTGTATGAATGTAACCACCCGATTGATTTCTGTTGCCAGCCTGGCTGTCGTATTGGCGGCACCTGTTTATGCCGATGACGAGCCGTCCTGGTGGGACAGCCTGGTGAGCAAAGGCAAGGCGATGTTTGATAGTGGCGAAGAAGACGTTGCCAGTCAGGTCGATGACAGCAGCGAAGCCGTCGCAGACAGCTCCGACGAAGGCGAAAGCATGGCGGCAGAAGGAATGGAAGCAGGCAAGGAGATGGCCCAGGACAGCTACGAATCCAGCAAGGAAACCCTCAAGGAAGGTTATGAAGCTGGCAAGGAAACAATCACAGAAGTGGTTAAAGAAAGTTATGACAACGGCAAGGATGTTGCCAAAGAAAGTTATGACGAAGGTAAAGAAGTAGCCGAAGAAAGTTATGAATCCGGCAAAAGCGCACTCAAAAATGCGTTTAACTAAAAGCCGCTGACGGAGTTGTTGTCTGCTCCGCAAGATGGCTGGCGCTGCCAACCGGCAGCGTCAGCGGTTGTTCAGATGATGGTTAAAACGAGGTATCAGGCTGGCGGTATCTTTATCCATCCAGTTGTACCAACAGCTGGCCGTCCCGGATTGTCGATGCAACATCCGTTAGATACTGGCCGCTACAGGGGCCAGCGATACACCGGCCATCCTCAACCTGAAACAAGGCCCCGTGGGTGCTGCACTGGATAAAATGGCCATCGATATCCAGAAATTGATCTGGAACCCATTCCAGCCGAATCCCCAGATGTGGGCACTGATTGCGGAAAACAAACCACTGCCCGCCCCGCCGCACGACCAGTAACGCCGTATCATCCAGCTCAAAACCTCGACTGCAACCCTCGGCAATAGCGTCTGTGGCACATACGCTGCGCCATGTATTTATCGTCATTATTACCCCGGGTTAACATGGTGTGACGCAAGGGAACGGCAGCTGCCGCTGGACAATAGCCCCGCCTACCGCTCACGCAGAGCCACGAATGGTAATACCCAAGGGCCGGCATGACCAGTTATGCGCAAGTGCGGAATAGCGAGAGTGACCGGGATAACAGGGAACAAGCACAAGTGCCAGCAGCAGGAATCAGAAGCAATAAACGGAAGCAATAAACAGCAGGCAAAAAAACGCCCCTCAAATAGAGGGGCAAAGCAACCGTGATTAGCTTGATGAGAGAGATCACCGCACAACCTGAGCTGTGATGTGAACACCGTTGCTATCTCTAGCGCCGATAAGTAAACAATAGTCATTCTCATTATCGGTGTCAATAATAATTCTCATTTATTTTGGGCGAATGCCGGGAGTGGCGCATTATGACCTTCCCTATGATCTTCTCTAATGACCTTCTCTTGGAGGTATGAACGCTTGCCGCGGCTGATAGCCCTTACTCTCGTTGGGCATTGGCTGTGAACCGGGTGCGGCCGGTTACTGATCGGTTGTAGTCAGCCAAAACCAGGTTGATTAAACTGGACACCCACTTGCACCGATGATCCTTCATGAGCCGTTCGCTTGATGCCTTTCTACTGACTTCCAGCTGGTCGGATAGCGCCCCAGCCCAGGATTCTGAGCTGGTATTCTGGTGGCACACCCCGAATGGCCCGTTACGCCAGCAACTACGTCAGCCAGCGGTGTGTTTTATCGAACGTCGCCATCAGGCAGACGCTGAACACATGGCCCACACCCTAGGTTGGCCTGTGCGTTGTCGAGCGGTTGAACTCACCACCTTTACACAGCAAGCGGTCACGGCGTGTTATATGCCCGTCAGCTACTGCTATCGCTGGCGCAACTTGCTACAGAACCAGGGCATTCCCTGTCGCGAAGTGGATGTGCGTATTACCGACCGCTACTTGATGGAGCGTTTTATTTACGGTGCCGCGGTGATCCATTACGAAGAGGGCGGGCTGACATCTGCGTTACCCGCGGTTGCCGACACAGACACCGACACCGCTGGCCCTGCCTATCAATGGCTGAGCGGTGGCCATTTAACCCCGGGCAGCTACCGCCCGACTTTGCGCTGGCTGTCGCTGGATATCGAGACCAATATTCCACGGCAGGGAGAAGCGCTGAAACTCTATTCGGTGGGGCTGGTGACACCGACGCACCGGTGTGTGCTGCTGGTGGAGCAACATGGTGCCGCACCAGCAGCGGCAACAGATCCATCTGAGCTGGTCCGGCTAGCGGACGAAGCATCGGTATTACACGCCCTCAACAACCGGATAGCTGCCAGCGACCCGGATGTGATACTGGGCTGGAACCTGATCCAGTTCGATCTGGATGTGCTGCAGCAAAAATACCACGAACATACTATCCCCATGAGTTGGGGCCGGGACGGCAGCATCCTGCGGGTTCGGCAACAACGGAATACCCCCGACCGGATTATCGTGAATATGGACGGGCGGCTGGCACTGGATGGGATCGAACTGCTCCGGGCAGCCAGCTACCAGTTTGAAAGTTTCTCGCTGAATGCGGTGTCTGAACAGCTGTTAGGTGACTCCAAGCTGCTGACCGGCAGCCAGCGCGGTGACGATATTCAGCAGCTTTACCAAACCGACCTGGCCGCCTTCAGCGCCTATAACCTGCAGGATTGTGATCTGGTCTGGCGTATCTTCGAAAAGGTCAAACTGCTGGATTTTGCGATCGAACGCAGCCTGATGACCGGGCTGGCACTGGATCGGATGGGCGGTTCGGTGGCGGCCTTCGAGAACCTCTACCTGCCGCGCCTGCACCGCGCCGGTTATATCGCCCCCAATATTGGCGAAGGTTATCAGGCCGAAAAAAGCCCCGGTGGTTATGTGATGGATTCAACCCCGGGCCTGTTCGAGCACGTACTGGTGCTGGATTTCAAAAGCCTGTACCCGTCGATTATCCGTACCTTCAAGATCGACCCGATGGGCTTGATCGAAGGGCTGGCCACCGATGCCACACAGGCGTTACCCAATGACCATTGGGTGCCGGGCTTTTTTGGTGGGCGTTTTCATCAACAACAGCATATTTTGCCCGAACTGATCCGAGGGTTGGGCGAACACAGGGAACACGCCAAGCAAGAAGGCAACAAGCCGCTGTCTCAGGCGATCAAAATCATTATGGCGTCTTGTTACGGTGTTTTGGGGTCGGAAGGCTGCCGGTTTCACGATACCCGGCTGTCGGCTTCGATTACCAAACGCAGCCATGAAATTATCCAGGCCAGCTCCGACTGGATTGCGGCACAAGGCTACGAAGTGATTTATGGCGATACCGACTCGGTATTTGTCTGCTTGCGTACGGCGGTCTCCGATGCCGCCGCCGACCGGATTGGCCAGCAGCTGGCCAGTGACCTGAATCGCTGGTGGGCAGATAACCTGCAACAACGGTTTGGCATCCAGAGTTATCTGGAAATGGAATACGAAACCCATTATCAGCGCTTTTTTATGCCCTCGATCCGCGGGGCAGACACGGGCAGCAAAAAACGTTATGCCGGGCTGATCCACGATGCCGATGGCCTGCCACACATGGTTTTCAAGGGGCTGGAAGCGGTGCGCTCCGACTGGACACCGCTGGCGCGGCAGTTCCAGCAACAGCTGTACCGGAAAATCTTTCTGCAGCAGCCGTATTCACATTGGGTGCGGCAACAGCTGGATGACCTGCTGGCGGGGCACTCAGACCATCTGCTGAGTTACCGTAAACGTTTGCGACAACCGTTGGCCATGTACCAGCGGCAGATACCGCCCCATGCCCGGGCAGCAATGAAACTGGATCAGTGGCGACAACAGAACGGCCTGATGCCGAGATACCAGCAAGGGCGTGGCTGGATACGTTACCGCATCACCGCCAAAGGCCCGGAGCCGCTGGATGACATATCAGAGAACGACCAGCACGACGGCATAAGCTACCCAACTGCCGCACCGGATTATCAGCACTATATCGACAAGCAACTACGGCCCATTGCCGCTGCGATTTTTCAGTTTACTGGCGATGACGTGGATGACCTGCTGGGGATGCAAGGGTCCTTGTTTTTGTGACAGGCAACGGGCAAGACGCCGTGCATAACGATAATTACCGACAGGCACGGCGGTGTGATCACATGGTGGAGAGTCCCTGATCCAGTATCGCCAGGATCTGGTCAATCTGAGCGTCGGTGACACACAAAGCCGGGCTCATATTAATCACGTTATTAAACGTATCAAAACAGCGGTTGGTACGGCCGACCAACAAGCCCGCGTTTTTACAGGCTCCCACCAACTGCATGGTTACGGACTCATCCACCGGTTCTTTGCTGTGCGGATCGGCGACCAGCTCCAGCCCACACAACAGCCCTTTACCGCGAACATCACCAATCAACGGGTATTTGGCTTTTAATGCCTGCAAGCCCGCCATCAACCGATCACCCATCACCTGACAGTTTTCGATCAGGCCTTCGCGCTCGATAATATCCATATTGGCGAGGGCCGCAGCCGGGCCAGCCAGACAGCCACCATAAGTGGAAATATCACGGAAGTAGCCCATCGTATCGGCGGCATTCTCTTCCTGCAGCGCCTGATACACCGTTTCGGTAGTAACGGTACAAGAGATCGCGGCATACCCGGACGCCACCCCTTTGGCCATGGTGACGATATCTGGCTGCACATCATAATGCTGATACCCAAACCACTGGCCGGTACGACCAAGGCCACACACCACTTCGTCGATAATCAGCAGCACATGGTGCTTTTTGCAGATTTTGTCGACCGCCTGCAAATACCCTTCTGGTGGCGTGATAATGCCGCCCCCGGCGGTAATCGGCTCAATAATCACCGCGCCAACCGTTTCCGGCCCTTCGCGCAGAATGACATCTTCCAGTAACTGGGCGGCTTTTTGGCCGTAGTCGGTGGCATCGTCAAACTGGTTGCGATATTCGAAGCAGTGCGGAAACTCAACAAAATCCGGCACAAACGGGCCGAACTGTTCCCGGCGCTGGGATTGCCCGGCCGCACTCAAGGCGGCGATGGTGGTGCCGTGGTAATCCCGATCGCGGTAAAGAATCTTGTTCTTTTTGCCGTCATAATACTTGTGGGAAATCTGGCGCACCATCTTGAAGGCTTTTTCGTTGGCCTCGGAACCGGAGCTGGAATAGTACACCCGGTTCATCCCCGGCATCTTTTCCAGCAGGCGATGGGCAAAGCTGGCCGCCGGTTTGCTGCCCATACCACCGGCAAAGAAATTCAGCTCCAGCAACTGGGCGCTGATCGCATCCACTATTTCCCGCCGGCCATAACCCACATTCGTGACCCAGACACCACCGGCAGAGGCATCCAGATAGTGATTGCCATCGATATCCCACAAATCCAGACCATCGCCCTTGACGAACACAGGCAGCCCTTTTGCGGCCGCGGCTCCGGGGGTTATATGATGCCAGACGTAAGATTGATCGAAGTGTTTGATCTCTTCGTCGGTGTATTGATCGAGTGGTGGCATAACGTATCTCCGTTGGATTCCGGTGTCAGATATCGCGTTTGATGGCAAAAGGAGACCAGCTCTGTCTTACCGGCATAATCTCAAGCGTATTGATATTCAGGTGGCTCGGCTGGTTGGCCAGCCACAGCAGAGTCGACGCAATATCGTCTGGCTGGATAGCATGGGCACCGTTATACAGATTATCGTAAGCCTGTTGGTCGCCACCGGTTCTGACTAGAGTGAACTCACTTTCAGACAGCCCGGGAGCCAGGCAACTGACCCGCACGCCAGTACCAGCCAGATCACAACGCAAGGCCAGCGAAAACTGCTCAACAAACGCCTTGGTGCCGCAATAAACATTGCCGCCCGGATAAGGCCAGCTACCCGCAATGGAACCAATATTAATGATGCTGCTGCCTTCGCCGGATTCGATCAGCCGTGGCAATAACGCATGAGTTACCGTTGTCAGCCCCTTGATATTGGTATCGATCATGGTATGCCAATCCGCCAGATCACACTCCTGTGCGCCTTGGGTACCCAGCGCCAGACCGGCGTTATTGATCAGCAGGTCAATCTTGTCGAAAGGGGCCGCGAGTTCATCAAATGCCTTGAGCACAGCAGCAGAGTCACAGACATCCATGACCAGTGTGGCAACCTGGGTTTTATCCGCCAGCTCTTTGCCTATCTCGTCGAGTCGTTGCTGGCGGCGTCCGGTGAGTACCAGATTCCAGCCCGCAGCGGCAAATTCACGGGCTGTTGCCAGACCAAACCCGGAGGTAGCACCAGTAATAACGGCGGTTTTATTCATAAGACAGACCCTTTAAACACATGTAAACAATGTTTTAACCCATACACTGAAAATAATATCGGTATGGCTGTTATTGACAGACCGAACCCTGTCGGCTGATTCAATAGCAACAAGATAGCGTTGCTATTGTTAAATAAACGGTCGGGGTGTAACCGCATGAAACAGTTTTTAGCCTCAGGGCAGTGGCTAGACATTGCATCCTGATAAACATACCGGCCATGTCTGGCTGCACCACAACGGTTTTTCAACATACTGATTAAGATGACTAAGGTATAGGGGAATCCGCTGGTAGCTGTAGATCCAGCTTGGACACTCATATAGTGCCAGGTGAAATATATGTATCAATACGGTGCAAGAGACACGGCCAACCTTCTCCGGTCTGGTGTAACTATCAGAATGCTGTTTTGAGCCGCCAGCCAGGCGACTTCTTTGGTATCGATATGCTCGTCTGCGGCTAACCAGGCAGACGTTGCCCCTTCAATAAAGCTGTTGGCAGTTCTCATTTCTGGAAAATGGCATTCAATCGATTCAACCATACGTTGCCGCTTGGTTGAATGAATCCCCCTGAGTTTACGCAAATAGGTATCGTAGTGCCCCAGGGATAAAAACAGCGCCAATCGCCGCTGGATATTGACCGGTGGGTGGGTGACGATATATCAGACGTCGCAACGCTCTGACTGCAGAAATCAATTCATCATCGGCCACCATATCCATATAGCCGATCCTTAATCCGGGTGATAGCGCCCGGACATGCTTTTGCGGACGGAATCGCTCCAGTGCTGAAGCCTTGCCGTCGGCTATCAAGGCGGCAGTTTAGCAATTTTCTGTCAGGGTTGCTGACTGAGGCGTACTATTGTCGGGGGTGACAGGGCAGGCCTCCGGTGCTGGCGCAATCGGTGATTTCAAGCATTGGATGACGTTTGTTTCTGGCTAACGAGAGTTAGTTGCTGTTCTTGCCGGGCAAGCCCGACTCCGTTATTCCGGATACCGAAGCGCGTTCAGCATAACGGAGTCGCTGGCCGGATACGGTGCTATTAATGGTTGCGGTTGCGATCCATCAACCGCACCAGACCAAACAGACTTTCGGCACAAGGCACTGCTACCGACAACTGCTGTGCCAGGTCACAAAAAGCCCCCAGCAGAGCGTTGATTTCCAACGGCCGGTTGGCTTCCACGTCTTGCAGCATGGAGGTTTTGAATGCCCCCAGCTTGAGGGCTTCCCGGTTGCGTTCAACCGGGTCCTGATCAATGTCACAGCCGATCCGGCAGCCGACCTGCTGGGCTTCGGCCATCACCCGTACCACCAGTTGGCTGGTGTAGGGGTCATTGATGATCTGGTCGGTGGTGGCATGGGTCAGCGCCGACACCGGGTTGTGGGTCATATTACCCCACAGTTTGAACCAGATATCGCGCTGGATGTAATCTGACAGGCTGGCTTCAAAACCGGCTTGGTTGAGCAGGTTGGCGATGTGGTGCAAACCTGCATCCGGCTGTTGCCCCGGGCTGCCCAGCACCATGCGGTGGCCAATGCTGTGGCGTATCACCCCGGTTCTGACATTGCTGCAGGCCATATGCAATACGCAGCCAATGATCTGGCTGGATGGAATCGCCTGTTGTAGTGCGGCCTGGGGGTCGAGGCTGCCGAGATGGATGCTCTGACCGGAGACCAGTCCGGCGGTGAACCACCAGGGAATGCCGTTCATTGCCGTCATCACGCGGGTGTTTGGCCCCATCAGCGCCTGGATGTGCGGTAACACCGACGCCAAAGCAGGTTCCTTGACGGCAACGATAATCAGATCCTGGGACGGCAGACTGGTGGCATCTGCCACGGCGTTGACGCTGAAAAACGCTGGGGGCTGGTCACCTTCCTGTAGGCCGATGCCATGCTGTTGTAAGGCCGCCAGTGTTGCGCCACGGGCAATCAGGTTGACCCTGACGTCGATGCTGGCCAATCGGGCGGCGATATAGCCGCCAATTGCACCGGCACCAATGACCGATATATTCATACTCACTGTTGCGTTACTCCTGTGCCAGAGGTTGCTGGTAAGAACGCGCCTGCTGGCGCAGATAGTCGAGAGCGGCATTGGCATCGATATCACGGTCGGCCACGTCTTTGACCCATTGCTGGGGCAAGTCGGACAGGCGCTGCTGCATGTCAGTCAGCATGGCATCGCCGGGCTGCAGCTGATGAATCTCGACACCGCTGTTACGTGCGGCCTCGTAACCGTTGCGGTCGGCTTGCTCCCAGGCTCTCCCAGCGAGGGCCGACAGGCGCTCCCCGGAGACTGACAAAATGGCCTGGCGATCGGCGGCAGAGAGGCTGTCGAGGGTGTCCGGGCTGGCGAATATGGCAAATGAACTGGCGTACAGGCCTCTGGGGATCACGGTGATCTGACTCGTCACTTCACTGAGGCGCAGGTATTTCTGATCCAGCACTGGCAGGAACACTCCATCGACCACCCCTTGCTGCATCATTTCATACACTTTCGGGGCGGGTGCCTGTACCGGGCTGACATCGAGTCGCTCGGCGACCAGCATCTGCAAGCCGCCACCTATCCGGATCTTCTGGTTTTTGAGTTGTTGCAAGCTGCTGAAAGGTTCACGAGTATGGATCTGGGCCGGGCCATGTACAAACAGCCCGAGTAACTCCAGCCCGTCGAATTCCTTGGCAGCTGAGAAATACTGCTGTTGGGTACGCCATAACGCGACCGAGGTCGCTTCTGCACTATCACTGATACCGGGCAACTCGGCTACCAGAGGTAACTTGAAACGGCCCGGCTGATAACCAACCACGGTAAAGGCGACATCCACCACACCATCTTCGACCAGATTAAACATGGTTTTGGGATGGCCAAGACCGTATTCCAGCTGGATGGCCACCCGGCCTTCGGTGGCTTCTTCGACCCACTTCGCCCAAGTTGGCCAGACTTCAGCATTTTGTGGATTGGTGGGCGGTAACCAGGTACCAACCCGCAAGGTGGTTTGAGGTGTGGTGTCGGCTTGAGCCAACAGTCCCCACATCAGGCTGCTGACTAGTGTGGCTTGAGCTGCGATTCTGAGTATGTTCATGGCGTACCTTTTTATTGTTATTGATTGGTTGTTGTTAATGATGATCCGTTTATTGTTATTGTTTATGAGTGCTTACGGCTGCTGAGGCGGATCAAACCAATCACATCGTCGGGAGTGATCCGGACCATCAGCGCCTGCCTGTTATGCCTGTGTTTATGACGGGTGACCAGTGATTCGATCAACCGTTAGATATCAGCCTGGATCGATCAGTAACGAAACGATGCATCCTGACGCTCGGCCAGGCGCAAAAATGCTGCCAGGGCATCTTCACCAGCACCAAAGCGCGGGTCCAGATTCATCGAATCACGGGAACAGCCATCCAGCACCGGCTGGGCAATGGTCAGCGGCTTGCCCATGCTGCAGGTGGCCAGCTGGACTTCACAGGCGCGGTTGACCAACCACATCAGTGAGAAGGCCTGTGCCAGAGTGGCGCCAATAACAACCGGGCCATGGTTTTTCAGCATCAGTACCTGTTTGTTGCCAGCACTGGCCAGAATCCGGTCACCTTCATCCGAGCGTAGGGTAATACCCTCAAACTCATGCCAGGCTACCCGGCCCCACAACTGAGCCGCGTAAAAGTTACTGTAGGAAAGACCGCTTTCCAGACAACACACAGACTGAGTAGCGGTGGTGTGCACGTGCATCACACAATGACTATCGGCAACCTGCTGGTGAATCTTGCCATGAAAAGTAAAGCCAGCCGGATTAATCGGCCAGTCGGACTGGCCAATAATATTGCCTTCGATATCGACCTTGACCAGATTGGAGGCGGTGACTTCGGTGTAGTGCAGGCCAAAAGGATTAATCAGAAAATGCTCAGTACCAGGCACCCGTAAAGACAAATGGTTATAGATACCCTCGTCCCAGCCCATCAAGGCGAACACCCGATAGGTGCCAGCCAGTTTGATCCGGGTTTGCCATTCGCTATCACTGATATGCGGTGGCTTGTTGAAGTTGGCCGGGTCACGGCTCAGAGTAGTGCTGGTCATGTCGCTGACTCCTTTATTTGAACGGTTGATATTTTGTTAGGATGTTAAGTAAATACCGCCATTCCAGGTAGACTGAAGTTTATTGATGGGGGTATAGTCATTACCTATACCCGGGCTGCGGACATCCGACTCAACCACCTGACCCAGGGGAAATAACAATAATGAATACCCGACAGCTGCTGTATCTGGTGACGTGCGCCCGTACCGGCAGCATTGCCGCTACCGCCAGAGAGCTGAACATCGCCCAACCCAGCGTCAGCCAGCAACTGGCAGCACTGGAACATGAACTCAAGACCCGCCTGTTGGAGCGGGATCACACCGGCGTACACTTGACCCCGGCAGGAGAAAAATTCCTGCCCGTTGCCGAAACCACAGTACAACAGCTGGAACTGGCACGACGGCAGTTGCTGGAAGACGGTGGTGAACCCAGTGGCCGGGTGGTACTGGGGATGAGCCAACCGACAGGCAACGCCCTGGCAGTACCCTTGTTTGCCGAAGTCAATCGCCGTTACCCAAGTATCGAACTGGACTTGCAAACCGGCTTGTCGAGCAGCCTTTATCAGTTGTTGCGCCAGGGGGATGTTGACCTGTTGGTGAGCTCTGACGATGCCTCGCCACATATGGGTATGATCAGCCGGCCGTTGCTGAACGAGCGGCTGTTTTTGGCGGTAGGCACCGGGGCAACGGCGGTATTCGACAGCTTGCTGCAGCGTGACTGCATTCGTTTTGCCGAGTTGACCGATTATAGGGTGATCTACACCAGCGAACGCGACTCCCTCGGCTTCCGGGTGGCGCAATACGAACAGCTGGTGGGGGTGAAACTGCAACGCCAGAATCCCTTTGGCCAGCTACTCACCAGTCTGCGCTATGTAATAGAAGGCTATGGCCTGCTGATATGCTCCACCACGGCGGTATACCCGCAGGTGAACAGTGGTGCAATCAAACTGCTGCCAATCACCGACCCGGACATGACTCGCCAGGTCAATCTGGTACATATGCACGAAAGGCCAGAAACCCGCGCCATGACACTGGTTGCCGAACTGATTGGTGAACTCAGCCAGCAATTGATCGCCGATGGTATCTGGGCGGCCAGCCAGCCGTAACCGATGCGCCGCGATGGTATCCAGCGGTTCCGGCAGTATATGCGGCGCATCTGAATCCGGTGGTATGTGTTTTGATACCTGCTCGGGGTTAGCCGCACAACACGGAATGCCGTATTGAACGGCCAATCTGGATCAGCCTGAAGGCAGTCAGAAAGCAGAGATAGCCAAAGCCAAAAAAATTTCCAAGTAGTTGAGTGGTAGATGTCAGGTTATGGGTATAAAAACGACGGGTTGGGATTCAGCAAAGCGTCTTGATGGTTTGCAGGGTTTTGTAAAAACAGCGCATTGTATGCAGCCAGGATTCTTCGACTTTGATGACCTGAATGACAAACTGGATCAGCACAACGACCCACTCGCTAAAATTAATGAACTTGTCGACTGGGCTGCCTTCAGGTCCATTCTCAGCAAGATCCGCATGCCACGCTGATCCAACAAGGGTCCCCTCGTTCAGACACCTTGCTCATGTTCAAAATGATTTTCCTACGCCACTACTACAGCTTGCCCCTCAAGCAGGTCGAGTATCAGATGCTGGATCGCCTGTCGTTTCGGCGTTTTCTGGGCTTGTCGCCGGAAGATCCGGTACCCGATGCCAATACCGCCTGGAAATATGAAGAGTTACTCGTCCAGAAAAACCTCACCGATGAACTGTTTTACAGCTTGCTCTCGCACATCGAAGCCCACGGTTATCGGCCTCAAGGCGGTCAAATTATCGATGTCACCCTGGTTGAAGCACCCAGCGAAAAACCGAAGAGCAGCAGGAAAAAGCCCGCAAAGCGCAAGAAAAGTCCAATTCCGGTAACGATGACCCGACACCGCCGCTCCCTCCAGAACGTACTCCGGCCCAGCAGCGCTAGGCCAGTCGAGATGCAGCAGCCTGGACGAAGAAACATGGCAAGAGCTACTTCGGCTATAAAAATCACACCAGCGTCGATAAACAGCACAAACTCATTCGCAGCTACGAAGCGACTGCGGCTAAGATACATGGCGGGCATCAACTCGAAGTCCTGATCAATGGCGACAATAGCAGCGCAGATGTCTGGGCAGATAGCGCTTATCGAAGCGCAGAAAATGAAAGCATGTTGGAAGACCGTGGCTATCGCTCCCACATCCATCGCAAGAAACCGCGAGGTAAAGACAGACATGCCTGAACGTAGCAAGCTGACGAATCAAAAACGCTCTCAGGTTTGGGCTCGTGTCGAACATGTTTATGCGGACATGAAATGCGACGGCAAAAAGTACCTGGTGCGCTGCATCGGCCAGGCCAGAGCGGAACTGAGAATCGGTTTGATGAACATGGTGTACAACGCTCGTCGCTGGAGCTTTTTATCTTGTGTGGGATAGGTGCGTCTGAATGATGCGATTTGGACTGAAAGTAGTCCAAATCTTTACTGAATTGGCCGGAAATAGGCCGGATAGAGCAGCATTAAAATATTCCGAAGTCTTTGATGTGAATAATTTGCTGCAACGGTGGCTTTACACGACTAAATAGATCTCCCCAACAGGCTATCAATGCTGCGATTAATATTTTAAATACCGCGCTTAATACAGCAATTAAAGCTCTCCAGGTAGCCATATAGAAGTTATATAAATGGGTGTGGGAAATATAAGCTTTTTAGAGATATTGAAAGAGGCTTCGAAACCTCCATTAGGCATTATTATATTTAGTAATTTTGGCAATGAAAGTTGTTAGGTTGATCCTCTGGAGACAGGTATAAATCTTGAGTGTTTTCTATTTTTATCATAGGAATAGTGAATTTTTCGTATGCATTTATTTACCTGTTTCCTACTGCTTTTCACCTTGGAATGCCCTGATTTATTATCCTGATGTATTGCCCTGCTGTATTGCCGCTTATCAGGTTGAAAATAATAATGGCAAAACCCTGATTAAAATCAGCGTTAATCGACGTTACTTTACATAGTCTTTGATATTTCTGCGGATCGGTTTTATATCATACAGTCGGTTTTCTGAATTTACAGGACATGGCAGAGCTAATTATGGAAATATCGCAACATTACATCATCACCAGTGCGGTACTGCTGAGTCTGGCGGGATCATTGGCTGGCTGTGCCACCAAACACGAGGGTACCAGCGGGCGCTCGGAGGCTGCCGCCAATTCCCAGAGTCGGGCTTTTGCCATTGTCGATACCGCCCAGGGCACCTGTTACAACAACAGTGTCGAGATCGAATGCCCAGCGCCCGGGGCGGCTTTTTATGGTCAGGATGCCCAATACACCGGCAATGTGCCCAGCTATCAGGACAATGGCAACAGCACCGTCACCGATCAGGTAACAGGGCTGGTGTGGACGCAGTCATTATCTGCAGCATCCATGGTCTGGTCCGATGCCGCCGGTTATTGCGCGGCGCTGGAGCTTGGCGGTATCGACGACTGGCGTTTGCCGAATATCAAGGAACTCTGGTCTATCCGGGACTTTTCTGCCGGTTGGCCCTGGCTGGATACCGACTACTTTTATCTGGTCGGGAATGGCAAGGAAGGTGCGCAACAGCACTCCTGGTCGAGCAATTATTATCAGGTCGATACCGAGCTGGCCCAGCGTGACGTTGCCTTTGTTGTGAATGACTGGACCGGCCATATCAAGGCGCTGAATGGTCGGCGGTTTGTACGTTGTGTGAGTGGCAGTCCATACGGCATTAACGATTTTCAGGATAACGGCGATAACACCATCAGCGATCACGCCACTGGTTTGATGTGGAGTAAAAACGACAGCGGCAAAAGCCTGAACTGGCAAGAAGCATTGGCCTACGCCGAAAACGCCACCGACGCTGGTTACGATGACTGGCGCTTGCCGAATATCAAAGAGCTGCAAAGTCTGGTGGATTATTCCGGGGTTTTCCCGGCCATAGATCGCAGCGTATTTAATATCTCTACCATTACCAATGAAGCGGACAACGTCGATTATCCCTTCTTCTGGAGCAGCACCACCAACCCTTATATCGACCCCCACGATGCCCACGGTTACTGGTTTGCCTGGTATGTTGCCTTTGGTTACGCGGTGGATCATGAGGGCCATGATATGCACGGTGCCGGTGCTGTCCGCTTTGATACCAAGGCCGAAGGGGGAGCCGATGGCCCGGATGGTGAACGGTATTACAACTATGTGCGTCTGGTGCGGGGTGGCGACGTGAGCAACACGCCGGCAGGTGATCCTGCCACGGTCAAAGCCAATCGGGTGGTCTCATTTGCCGATGGCGACACTGGCGGCATCGGTCATCGCCCAGAAGGCGGCGGCCCCGGTGGCCCTGGCCAGCGACCGGATGTTGCAGCAGCGGCGGCGACGCTGAATATCAGCGAAACCGCGTTGATCAAGGCATTGGGGAAACCGAATCAGGGGCCACCGGATTTTGCGGCGGCGGCAATTGCGCTGGGGGTTACAACCGATGAATTGATCAACGCTTTGGGAGTGCCGGGTCGGCCGCCACAGCGGTGATGGCAGTCAGCTAACGACTGATAGTCAAGCCCGGCAGCACGGTTTAACAGCAGTGAGTGGCCTGCATGGGTATACTGAAGCCAAGGTTCAAACCGGCAGTATTCAATAGTTATCCAACCGCTGAATACCCGGTTTGACCGGCACAGAATGCAGACGACAACAGGAGCATCACCCATGTGGGATCAACGTTATAACGAAGAAGGTTTTGCCTACGGCACGGTAGCCAATGATTTTTTGCAAGCCCAGTACGGCCAAATACTGGCGGGCGGCAAGGTCTTGTGCCTGGCAGAAGGCGAAGGACGGAATGCTGTTTTTTTGGCCAAACAGGGTTATGTTGTTACCGCGGTCGACCAGTCGTCGGTTGGCCTCAACAAGGCACAGCAACTGGCCGCGGATAACGGCGTGGTTATCTCGACGGTCGTCGCCAATCTGGCGGATTTCGACCTCGGCACCGAGGCGTGGGATGGCATTGTCTCGATTGCAGCCCATGTGCCGTCGGCATTACGTAAACAGCTGCACGGCAATGTGCAACCGGCCCTGAAACCCGGGGGCGTGTTTATTCTGGAAGCCTATACCGAACGGCATCTGGAGATGGAAGGCGCAGGCGGGCCACCACCGTCACAAAAAGATATGTTTATGTCGCTGGAGGCGCTGGAAGCGGAACTTCAGGGGCTGGATTTTGCAGTCGCGGCAGAAGTGGAACGCCATATGGTTGAAGGCAAATACCATCGGGGCGACAGCGCCGTGGTGCAGATCGTCGCCTGCAAAACCGCCAAGGATTAAACAAGGGCTGGCCGGGTACTCCAGTAAATCAGTAACCGGCAGTTCAGAAACAGGAAACGCCGTCACCTCGGAGCAAGCCCGGCGTGACGGCGTTTTTACGCCAGTCAGGTGGTCGCAGGGCAGTAGAGCAGAGGGCAACCCGGAGGGCAAACCTGGTCCTTCCTTTGATTATCTCAGAGGGCAAGGTAAAGCGTGGGACGACATAATTGCGAGTGCAACTAGAACTGGTGGTAAAGATCTGGGGCTGAAGCGCTGAAGCAAAAGCCAAGGCAATCGAGTCTTTCAAAGAGATGATTTGATTGGTCCAGATGGTGAGTCCATTAATCTACATCATCTAATTCAAAGGCCGGGCGGTGCTATCGCTGAAGCGACTGGAGCCATGCATTTTGATTATTATTCAACCTTTCCTATAAATCCGAATCCGATACCATCAGGTCTTGGCAGAACAGAGTTTGACGATTGGAAAATAGCATATTGAATGAGCGGGGCTAATTATTTTGATGGCTATTTTCAGTTAGGGTTATTAATAATGCGGCTATTAACGAATCGATTTCTATTCTTCAGAATAATGATGTTATGGATATTTAATGTTTCTTCGATGATTGGAATAATATGATATTAAGATCCCCTCGGGTTATCGCTTTTTTTAGGGGGGGTTGGTGCAGGTAATGTCGGAAGTTCGGGAATATATGGTTCGACGAACTCCGATTTTGAAACAGTAGGCATTCCTAATATGGTGTGGTGTATATCACAAGATAGGAATATAGATTTGGCGAGTAATTTAATACGTATTGGAGATGGAGAGTTGGGTAGTCCCTATATCATGTTGTCCGATGAATTTTTTACGTTAGACCCCAACAGTGGGTGACCAGGAAAAGAACACTGCTGTTTTTATACGCAACGGGCCAAGTGTGGGTGTCCTGGCATGCTAATTGTCCAGGATTGGCATTTTAATTGGCTGCTACTATTGAGACAGATCAATTGTGGCGGTTAATTTTTGACGTCAATTTGCAGCCTGTGTGCTGTCCCGGTGCACGCTTCTGTGGTGATGCCGGGTACGGTTGGTACCGGTTGCACCAATCTGATTTCCGCTTTTCCAAAATCTGTCACTGATTTTCTTATCAATAGGCGATGGCGCACCTTATAAGCATATTAGCGGCGTATTTAATGATGACTAAAACCATTTTTATGGAATACAAGTACCACCGTCCACTTTGGCATGTAACAGATGCACTCTGTCGGTGCGCGGGCAAGATGGCATATGGATTGCCCATTAATCCGGTGATCTGTCACACAGCACTTTGTGAGCTTGGTCATGGCTGTGTCTGGGGAGATAGCCATGGCTGTCACAAGGTTGCTTTTTATCGTTATATAACAACGAGGATAAGATATGCGCAGATTGGCCGTAGTATTCACCGGTTGCCTGATCGGGTTGCCAGCCCAAGCGGAGGAATCCGTCGTTTCTACTCTGGCAGCCGATACCATTTGGGTCGTGACTGCCGCTGCATTGGTATTTTTTATGCAGGCAGGCTTCGCCTTACTCGAAGCCGGCATGTCGCGGGCAAAAAACTCCGTCAATGTGATGATGAAAAACTACATGGATGTGTGTCTGGGAACCCTGATGTTCTGGCTGGTCGGGTATGGTCTGATGTTTGGCAATAACGTCACCGGATATTTTGGCTCCAGCCATTTCATGATGTCGGATGTGGAACCCTGGGATTACACCGTTTTGCTGTTCCAGACCATGTTTGCCGCAACCGCCGTCACGATTTGTAGTGGCTCGATGGCTGAACGTACCCGCTACGATGCTTATCTGGTGGCGTCGGCTGTGATTGCGGCCTTTATTTACCCCGTGTTTGGCAGCTGGGTCTGGGGTGGCCTGTACGGTGGCGCTGGCTGGTTGGCCAATATGGGCTTTATTGATTTTGCCGGTTCGACCGTTGTGCATTCAGTCGGTGCCTGGTGCGCTCTGGCGGGCATTATTGTGTTAGGACCCCGTACCGGTCGTTTCTCCCGCGAGACTGGCGAAGTCCGCAATATTCCGGGGCATAATCTGTCGCTGGTAGCTCTGGGTGGTTTTATTCTCTGGCTCGGCTGGTTTGGCTTTAATGGCGGCAGCACTCTGGCTGCGACGGCGGATATCGGTTTGATCGCGCTGAATACCCAGCTTGCCGCCGGTGCCGGTGCGCTCGGTGCCTTGCTGTTCAGCCGCGTATTCCGGGTTCCCATTTTGCTGACGGCAACCGTCAATGGCAGTATTGCCGGGCTGGTGGGCATTACCGCTGGATGTGCCAGCATGGAACCTCAGTGGGCCATTCTGACAGGGTTGATTGCGGGTATGATCGCCGTCGCCGGATCATTGATAATGGAACGGATGAAACTGGATGACGTTGTGGGTGCGGTACCTGTGCATGGTTTTGCTGGCGTCTGGGGGACGTTGGCCGCCGGTATGTTTGTGACCGGGGATCTGTTTAACACTCATCAGGTGATGGTGCAGTTGATTGGCATTGTGGCTGCGTTCGTATGGGCTTTCCCGCTGTCACTGCTGACGTTTGGACTGATCCGGATGACGATGGGATTACGGGTTACCACCGCTGAAGAGCAGCAGGGCCTTGATGTGTCTGAACACTATGAGGTGGCCTATCCCGAGTTCCACAAAGACATGACGTACTTTCGTCAGTAAGTATGGAGCGTACGGATGAATATCGATACCAAACGGCGTGTGGTGTATACCGTACTGAGTGAAGTACTGAATGGCGACGAACTCTGGGATGTGATGTGGCGCTGGGAAGAGGGCTACGCCCAGAAATCCCAGTATGAGTTGAACGGCTTCTTTAACGACTGTCGGGATTTGCATGCCATCGCCTCCAATCGATCACAGCTTTACCGTGATCTGATTGGCTTGCTGATGAAAGGAACATCTGGTCTGAAGGCTGACCCGATCTCGCAAATGGAAGCCTATCGGCAACGTAATGGCATACTGGACAACCCGGTTACGCTCAATACGCATGAATGGATGCCCTGTTTCAGCGTGGTGGTACAAGAATTAATGCTCCAGGTGCCAGCCGCGCAAGTGCAGCAGGTACGGATGCAGACTGAAGAACAGGCGCAACACCGCGGGGTGACACCAGACCTGGTGTATGCGTTTTCCATGCTGGCCTTAGGCAAGTCGTCCACTAATTTGCTATCGCCCGATTTTGGTGAACTAAAAACACTATTGAATCTGGTTTATGTCGCCATGTGTGAGCAACTCGGGCCAGTGGCCACCGATCGCATGCTGTCACAAGCGATTGAACGTGCCAGAAAAAAGTTCAAAGGAGTGGACGCCCGTCTGCTATTGCAGCATCACACACGTTGAGCACACAGGTTATACGGCAGTTCGTGCCGTCGATTCAGGATGGGTCTACGGTGTCGCGAAACCGTTGCATATTGGGCAAAAGACAGATATTTGTGAAAGGCGTATTCGAAATGCAAGTGAAAAGCTGGTCTGTGTTTCTCGCGTAACGATTGCCGTGTTTGAGACTCCGCCACAGTATAAGCCTCAGGATAACAATATGGCTTGTTACATATTACATAGACATTCGGATTCTTTCTGCAGGAGGCCGCAACCTTGCTCTTGTTGCTCTTGTTGCTCTTGTTGCTGTCTGTTGTTGAGAAACGGTCTGAAATAGCCGCGACGGCTGTAGAGATTGATGTAGTAGTTGTCGCTGTCTTAGTGGCAAATCACGGCCCATTTGTTGAGAAAACCCGGCTGTTCAAAAAACGATTGCGATAGTGCGGCCTCATGTTGCCACTGAGAACACCATAATCATAATGATCGGTAATCAGTTGGTCTGGTTGGCAATGGCGTAGCTTGTCGAAGTTTGAGGCGTGGCGATACTGGCGCTCGGAAATATAGACTATGGCCAGCTGGGGGCTGAGGCGTCGTGGCTGAAATCTTTATATAGCAGCGTATTGACGTGTTCGCCATCGGGGTAGAAAAAGGTCATGCATTGGTCGCTGAGTAGCTGGTGTTGTAGTCAGTTGAGGAAGTAATCGAAGAACGCCAGGGTGCCCGGCGATTCCAGTAGCGTCAGTTGTTGCTCGGTGGGTGGCGTGACTATTGGCTGATCCATAGGGATGGATGCTCGTTGTTATTGTTGTGATGCAAATCTGATTGTTGTTCAGTGTAATCAATTTTGACTGGCTGGCTGTCGTTATTTTTGGGGAACAGGCAAGGGCAGGGCAAGCAAGAGTAGGAGCCGTATTTATATCGGCGACAACCCTCCTGCGTGGATATATCCCGGTAGAAGGTGGCTTGCCGCCGATATGGGTGATGATTGGTGTTGGTTACTGTACCGCGTCCAGCACTTTGCGGAAGGTGGCAACGTCTTCGGCGCTGAACTGGCCAAAGACTTCAGTCTGACGGTCGTTAGCTACTTTCCATAAGGTTGCTGCCTGTTCGATACCGGCTCTGGTCAGGCTGAGAGTGTCGTCGCTGGCGACAATCCATTCCTTGCGCTTGAGGGTATCCAGTGCGGCTTGCAGGCCCTGATCCGGCATACCAAGACGTTGTTCCAGGTCGTTGGCGGCCAGGCTGCCGAAGTCGTTCAGGGTCATGATCATGCGCGCTTCGATCGTGCGCAGGCCGGTGGCCAGTTGCAGCGGTTGGTAGCTGGCCTGATAACGTTTTACCCCTTGAATCATCTGGTAGTAGAGGTTGTCGTGCAGGCGCTGGGCGTTTTTCTCTTCGCCTTGGCTGGAGGCGTCGGAATCTTTCGGTTTGACTCCGGCGTGGGGAATCACGGCGGAGTAGGCTCCGCCGTGGTACAGCAGGGGAGCGCGGCCAATATCGTCGAAGGCGACGACTTTACCTATCAGAATCCAGTGGTCGCCACCGTCGATACGCTGGTAGTTTTCACACTGAAAGCGGGCGGCGCAGTCGGGTAACAGGGGGGCGTTTCCCAAGCCTTGCTGATAATTCACCTCAGCGAACTTGTCGTCGGATGGACGGGCGAAGTGGTTCGACAGGTTGATCTGGTCGGCAGCCAGTACGTTGACGGCAAAGTGGCTGGCTTGCCCGAAAATCTCGACGCTGGAGGAGTTTTTCATGATGCTCCATAGCACCAGTGCGGGGTCGAGGGAGACGGAGTTGAAGCTGTTGGCGGTGACGCCGGTTTGCACGCCGTCTGGGGTGCAGGCGGTAATGACGGTAACACCTGTGGCGAAGTTACCGAGGGCGCGGCGGAAGGCTTTGGGATCGAAGGCTGTGGTCATGATGAGTATCCTGGCTGGTTGGCCTGGTGTCACAGGCTCTGGTTTTTATATGGGGGCGGATGTCGGACGCGAGTCTGGAGTCATACCTCAGATGCGCCCGACGTCAGACAAAACAATCACAGCAGCGCTGGGTCTGGCTCCATGCCTAGCAGTTCACGGCCGATAATCTGGGCGCATACGTCGTAATCGGTGTAGGCGTGGGCGGCGGTCATGTTGGACTCGCGCCACAAGCGCTGGCCTTCCCGTTCGTTGTACCAGTTGGAACCGCCCATTACTGCCCACAGGCGGTTAACGGCTTCGATACACATCTTGATGGCGTAGGCCTGGTTGGTACGCCAGTGTGCCAGGGTGTAGCGGTCTGGGTATTGGTGACGCTCGCTGTATTCCTTGTGTTCGTTCCAGGTTTTTTCCAGATAGGCGCGAGCGGCGCAGACTTGCTGGTAGGACTCGGCCATTCGCAGCACCGGGGCGATCGATCCGGCGACCTTGGCACCGGTATAGGCGCGGACGCGGTTTTTGGTGATGTCCTGATATACCTCGATCATGCGTTCGGCCACGCCCAGGCTCATGGCAGCAAAACCACAGGCAAAGTACGGTCGGTACGGGGTGTGGTAGATGTTGCTGTCGGGGTACAGCTCGCGGCCAACATGGCGGCCTTCCATCATGTCTTTGGCGGCCTGAATGCGGCGCTCGGGAACAAAGACACCTTCGATCCGGGCTGTTTTGGTACCGGAGCCACACATACCGGCGGCGTGCCAGTCGTCGATGATGGTGAATTCGGCTCTGGGAATAATGGCGAAGCTGTAGATTTTTTCGTCGTTGACCATGCGGTTGAGGCCAACCAATATCCAGTCGGCGTGGTCCACCCCGGAGCTCCATTTCATATCACCGGTAAAGATGATGCCGCCGTCGGTTTCTTCGTAACGGCCAAAAGGTGCAATCGAAGACGATGCCACGACATCGGGGTTGTCGCCCCAGATCTCGTTCTGGGTTTCTTTGCTGAACATCGCAATCTGGTGGTTGTGGGTACACAACAGGCTGTAGCCCCAGGCGGTGGAGCAGCAAGCCCCAGCCAGTGCGGCGATGCAGTCGGTGAATTCCGGCAGGCTCATTTCCAGACCACCGTAGGCTTTCGGCAGAAATGCCCGGTTCAGGCCGATGCCATGCAGCATGTCGATGTTTTCTTGGGGAATCATGCGCATTGCTTCTGCCTTGGCTGCATTGGCGCGGATGGCAGGGAGGATGGCTTGCAGCTTGTCCAACATGGGGTTGTTTGTCGTCATGATATTCAGCCTTGTGTCTGTTGTTTTTATATCAGCAAGGTGTTGTCTGATCGGATCAACACGGTGGCAGCGGTTGGTTGCTGCGCTTTGATGAATGAATTATTGCGACAAGTGCGGTGAGGGAACATGACGTTTTCTCGCTAAAAATGGTACTTTTCTGTTTTGACCGATCATGGCGATTTATTGAATGTCGGGAAGGGGTGGTTTCTGATGGCGATGATGTCCATGGCGAAGCAGTCACCGTTTTGCTGCTATAAATCAGAGTGATGGCCAGAGCTGGTCTGGTGAGAAGTTGGTGAGAAGAGTCTGATCCGGAAGTGGCAGGCCACTTCCGGTGCCGTAGTCTTGCTTATAAACGGCTTTCACCATACGCCAGCTTGGCAGCTTCAGAGGCCTGCGGAGCCGGAACGGCGTCACCGGTTTGTGGTGTTACCGGGAAGATAGCATTGATTTGCCCTGTGGCAGAGCTACCAAAATAAGGCGTCACAACCTCAACCTTGCCGTCGTAATCCGACCAGCCCAGTGCTCCCAGCAGCATGGCGGTATCGTGCATAAAGCCTTCCCCATGACCCTTGGCAGCGTATTCCGGCAGCATGTCACAGAAGGTTTTCCAGTCGCCGTTTTCCCACATCTTGATCACTTCTTTATCCAGCGTTTCCAGTAATGGGCTCCAGACTTTATCGGCAAAATCCGGGGCTTGTCCGTTCTGGGCAAAGCGGTGTGACAATGAGCCGGACGCCAATATGGCGACAGCGCCGTCGTAATATTTTTCGATCGCTTCCCGGAAGGCCCAGCCGAGGCGAGCGCTATCGTTCAGGTAGTGAACGGTGCACAAGGCAGAGACACAAATCACTTTGTAATGGTTGTCGGTGTTCATATAACGCATGGGAACCAGAGTGCCGTATTCCGGTGCCAGTGTGGTGGCATCGTGTGCCAGGGCGTCGATGCCATGTTCTTTGCAGACCTTGGCCAGCAAGTTACCCAACTCCGGGTTGCCGTTCAGGTTATAGGGCATGTTGCTGATAAAGTGCGGCAGTTCGTTGCTGGTGTAGGTGCCTTCCCAGTGCGGGGCACAGTTGATGTGATAACCGGAGTTGACCAGCCAGTGGGTGTCGAAGACGACGATGGTATCGACCCCCAGTTCCCGGCAACGACGGTCGATTTCGAGATGACCGTCAATGGCGGCCTGGCGGAACCCTTTGCGTGGGCCTTCCAGTTCCGACAGGTACATGGAAGGGACGTGGGTGATTTTTGCTGCGAGTGCGAGTGTGCCCATGGTTGTTATCCTTGTTGTGTGACAGCCACGCCATCAGTATGGCATTGGTAAAGTCGTGTTGTTATTAACGGGTTCTGGCGACAGTCCGTTGTCGCCGTAGAAACCAGGAATAGCCATGGCAAGCCATTGCCATAATGGGAGCCGTGACCATGCAGCCCATGAATACGACCAGCCCCTGATGCATAAGCCAAGGGGTGATCTGGGCCATCACGGCACCGGTGAGCAGTTGTATAAATCCCATTAGCCCCGACGCGGTACCCGCGGCGGTATTGGGAAAAGCCAGAGTGCAGCCAATGGCCCCGGATTGGGCATTGGGCTGACTGAGGCCCCGGCCAAGTGTGACTAGAGACATCGGTACAAACAGCGTCCAGAGGCTGAGTGACTGTTGCAGGGCGAACCACCACAACCATAATGCGCCCAGCAATGACAAACTGTTGCCCAGCATGACCATGTGATCGATGCTGAGTGTTTGTGCCAGCCGGGTGGATAGAAAACTGCCGGCCATAAAGGCCAGCGAAACGACCAGAAACCAGCTGCCAAACTGCGCCGAGTTGCCCCCCAGCTGGTCCACAACGATATAGGGCGAACTGCCCATAAACATATAAAACACCGTCGCGATAAAGGTCGTAGAGAGCACGTAACCAAGGTACTCCGACGAGCCGAGGACTTGTCGATACTGGGAGAATACTCGTCTTGGGGATAGACCGTTACGGGTTGTCTGGCCGGTTTCTGGCAGCCATTTCAGAGCCGCCAGGGCGACGCCGATGCCAATCACCAGCGGCAATATAAAGGTGCTGCTCCAGCCAAACCAGAGATTGAGAAAACCGCCCAGGGCCGGGGCGATGGATTGGGCAATAGCGATCGCCATGACCATATAGCCCATTTTCCCGGCTGCGCCCTGACGGCCGTGTATATCCACAATGATGGTGCGCGCCAGCGACATGGCCGCACTGCCACCCAGAGCCTGTAACACCCGTCCGGCAATCAGCAGGGTGATATCATTGGCGCTTGCGGCCAATACACTGCCAGCTACGTGCAAGGCCAGCCCCCATAACAGCACTGGTTTGCGGCCGTAATGATCCGCCAGCGGCCCGGAGAGCAGCTGGCCAATGGCCAGAGTGAGCAGGTAGGCGGTAAACGTCAGCTGAATGATGTGAATGTCGACGCCCAGATCCCGTGCAGCATCCGGCATGGCAGGCACAAACAGATTCAGTGCCAGCGGGCTTGCCAGCGCTACAGTAGAAAGCAGCGGCATGGGGACGTGGGGGTTGTTCACAGCGGTTCCTCGTATGGTTTGGTGGCCTGGCCATTAACACCGCAAGCGGGAGGCATGGGCCACTGACGCTACGTGTTCGGGTTGCGCAGGACCATCAAGCGGATTTCGGTCATGTCCTCGATGGCGTAACGCACGCCTTCGCGGCCAATGCCGGAATCCTTTACCCCGCCGTAAGGCATATGGTCGACGCGCCAGCTGGGGACATCACCAATGACTACGCCACCGACTTCCAGCTCGTCCCATGCTTTTTGGGCTTTGTAGATGTCTTTGGTGAATATGCCAGCCTGCAGGCCAAAATCAGAGTTGTTCACTTCTTTCAGTGCGTCGTCGAAGTCGGTGAATCGGCTCAGAATAGCGACCGGGCCAAAGGCTTCCTGGGTGTTGACGTTCATGTCGGCCGTGACATCGCACAGCAGCGTGGCTTGCAGCATGGCACCGTCGCGCTCGCCGCCGCACAAGACGGTGGCACCACCGGCCTGGGCTTCGGCTATCCAGGTGTGCAGCCGGATGGCTTCTTTTATGGAAATCATCGGGCCAATAAAGGTGTTTTCATCGGCCGGATCGCCATGTACCAGTGCGCCAACCGCTTCGGTCAGGCGTGCTTTGGCGTCGTCGTACAGACTGTCGTGCACCATGATGCGCTGCACTGAAATACAGCTCTGGCCAGACTGGTAATAGGCCCCGAAAACAATCCGGGTGACGGCGTCGTCGAGGTCGGTGCCTTCGTCAACGATACAGGCCGCATTGCCCCCCAGCTCCAGAACCACCGGTTTCTTGCCGGCCTTGGCTTTCAGTGCCCAGCCAACTTCCGGCGAACCGGTGAAACTTAGCAGTTTGAGGCGGTCGTCGGTGGTGAACAGATCGGCACCATCACGGTGACAGGGCAGAATCGAGAACGCCCCTTTGGGCAGGTCGGTCTCGGCCAGGATTTCACCAATAATCAGTGCGCCAACCGGGGTCAGCGAAGCGGGCTTAAGGACAAACGGACAACCCGTTGCCAGTGCCGGAGCCACTTTGTGGGCGGCCAGATTAAGGGGGAAATTGAACGGCGAAATAAACGAACAAGGGCCGATCGATACCCGTTTCCATTGGCCACTGTAGCCTTTGGCGCGGGGGGTAATGTCCATCGGGATCACTTCGCCGTAAATACGGGTGGTTTCTTCGGCGGCGATTTTGAAGGTGTCTATCAGGCGGGTGACTTCACCGCGAGCATCCTTGATCGGCTTGCCTGCTTCCAGACACAGCGCCTGGGCGATTTCTTCAAACCGTTCTTCAAACCGACGGACGCAGTGATAAATGATCGCCTGGCGTTGGTAAGCTGGCATCTTGCGCATGGCTTCGGTGGCGTCGACCGCTGCCGCAATGGCTTTATCAATGGTGTCAACGTCGGCCATGGCGACGCGGGTAGCGACTTCGCCGGTGTATTTGTTGGTTACGTCCAGATCCTGGTTTGGAGCCATTGGCTCGTTGGCCAGGTAATAGGGGTAGGATGCCTGCAACATGGTTGAGCCTTCTGTTCTGTATTGAGTGGATGAGCTTGCCGGGCATTCTGGCCCGGTGCTGGAACTTCTGGTCTTGTTTTTATTTTAATGAATATATTAAGTAAAATATAATTAACATATTATCTATTGTCAATGCGAGAACCAAACGCTCTTGCAGAAAAGGGAGAGGCAGAAGCGCCGGGAACAGGCCGTGAAAATGAGATGCAGGTGGCAGACTGCTGGCCAGCGTAGCAATGCCGCGAGCCAGGGGACGTTATCGTTCCAGTTTGATGATTTCGTCCAGCAATTCTTTTAGTTGTTGCATCTTTTCGGGTGATAGCTGGTTGGTCATGGTTTCGTAGCAGCCTTCCAGACGTGGGCTGACGTTGGCAAACATGATTTTGGCTTTTTCGCTCAGGCTTATCAGGACACGGCGCTGGTCTTCGGTCGACTTGCGGCGCTTGAGGTAGTCCTGGGCTTCCAGCCGGTTGATGATGCCGGTCAGGCTGGGGCTGAGAATGCAGCACAGTTCGGCCAGTTGTTTGGATTCCAGCTCATGATGTTCATTAAGGGCACGAATCACGCGCCACTGTTGTTCGGTCAGGCCGATTTCCTGTAACACCGGGCGGAAAAAAGCCATGGTGGATTCTCGGGCCTTGAGGAGTTTCAGGGGAATGGAGTCATCAAACTTGCGCATTGGGGGCGGTTCCGTGCTGTGGTTTTGAGAGCTGCCGTGGCCGCTGCCTTCATCTTTGTCGATGTCGGTTGCCAGCAGGAGCAATACAGGGTGTTCAGAAAAAACCATCTCATTAATATATTAAGTAGATGGGTAAAATAATAGCGCATATGAATCAAAAAGACAGCGTAAGGCTCAGGTGAAGGCCGGGCGCTGGCTGGGCTGGTTGGCCGGTTGTCTAAAGTCTCGCGGGGTCAGTCCGGTTTGTTTACGGAAAAACCGCGAGAAATACGATGGATCAAGAAAGCCGAGATCAAAGCCGATGTCATTGATCGATTTGTTCGAGTACAGCAACAGGCGTTTGCATTCTTGCAGTATGCGGTCGTGAATCAATCGCTTGGGTGGGCAGTTGGCTACTCGATGGCAGATCTGGTGCAGGTAGCTTTCGCTGACTCCCAGCGCTGCGCAGTAATGACCCAATGGCCAGCGCTGGCGGTATTCGTGCTCAACCAGCAGGGAAAAGCGGCGGAACTGGCGCAGTTCTTCGCTGTTGACTGTGTGTGAGGCCGAGGCTTCCGGTGCCAGCCGCAACAGTTGCAGCAATAGCAGCCGCACCAGCGATTCCAGCGCAAAGGTGCGATCCGGGGAAGGGGTGTCCCATTCATCCTGCAGCATCTGGAAAATATGGGTAATGCGGTGCCAAGCGTGTGTGTCCTTGTCGCTGAGTAGCCGCTGTTCAATGCCGATGGGCTGAATCCGCTCGGCTTCTATCTGGCTGTTCTGGCTGTCGCGCAGCAGCTGCCAGATCAGCGACTGATTGACGGTGAGGACATACCCGTTGGCGTCTCGCTCGGTCATGAATGAGTGAGGCACCGCAGCAGGGGTCAGGAAGCAGCAGGCCCCCTGGCAGTGATACACCTGTTCATCAATGTGAAAATGGGTGTCACCGGCTTTGATCAGATGAATTTGCAGAAACTGGGCGTGAAGGTGCACCGGCATGTCGCGGCCAAAAAAGTCGGCCATGCGACCCAATACATCGAAGTGGATGTTGGCATCCCGATAGTGTTGGTCGTAATCCTGGCCAATCACGATGTTTGGGATCCATTCGTTAAGATGGTTAATAGGCATAAGTGATTCTTTTTATTGTTGTTTTATTGTTATTGAACCATGTCGGGCGATGCGTGCCGAGGTTGGCCCGTGTTAATACACGGAGCCTTTTTCTTGCGTCGGCGCTGCAATGGTCGCCTTGAACTCAGCCGCCAGCCCGGTGGTGGATTTCACCAACAGTCCGGTATCGGTACCCACACCGACAAACAGGGTACCCAGTTCAATATAGCGCTTGGCCAGTGTCTTGTCGGCAATCAGGATGCCGGGGGCTTTGCCAGCGGCGACGATTTTGGCAATGGATGCTTCAATCACGGCCTGTACGTCGGGATGCGCCGGGTTACCAATATGGCCCATGGCGGCACTCAGGTCGGACGGACCAATAAACACGCCGTCGACACCATCAACCGCCAGAATATCATCCAGTGCAGCAACCCCGGCGGGGGTTTCAATCTGGATTAAAACACACATCTGCTGGTTGGCGGTGTGGAGATAGTCGGCCGTGCGGTTAAATTCTGATGCCCGTGCCAGGGCACTGCCAACCCCGCGAATACCTGCCGGAGGGTAACGGGTTGCCGCGACAACGTCGGCGGCCTGTTGGCCGGATTCCACCATTGGGGCCAGAATGGTCTGGGCACCGAGGTCGAGAATCTGTTTGATCCGAACGCTATCCGGCCAGGCCGGGCGGACAATGGGGGTTACCGGATACGGTGCCATCGCCTGTAATTGGCCGAGTATGGTCTGCAGGTCGTTCGGGGCGTGTTCGGCATCGATCAGCAGCCAGTCGAAACCGGCCCCGGCAATCAGCTGGGCGGTGTAGCTGTTGGCCAGCCCGAGCCACAAACCGATCTGTGCCTGTTGGCCGGTCTGGATCGCTTGCTTGAATGTATTGATGGGGGCAGACATACCGTCTCCTTGATTGGGAATCGAAGCCTGCAACCAGCCTTCGATTCTTGTGTTCCTGGCTCCCGCGCTCCTGCGCAGTCGCTATTATTTGAAGTAGCAGCTGATTTGCCCAAGCTCGCCATAATCGACTTGAAAGGTGTCCCCCTTGCGGGCGGCGACCGGACGGGTAAAGGACCCTGCCAGAATAATCTGCCCCGGCTCCAGCGTAATGCCGTACGGGTGCAGGCGGTTGGCCAGCCAGGCGACACCATTGGCCGGGTGGTTGAGTACTCCGGCTGCCACGCCGGTTTCTTCAATCACGCCGTTGCGGTACATGATGGCACTGACGCGGCGCAGATCGATATCCATCGGTTTGATCGGGCGGCCACCGAGAATGATCCCGGCATTGGCGGCGTTATCCGCAATGGTATCAAACACCTTGCGCGGGCGACCGGATTGAGGGTCGATGGACTGGCTACGGGCGTCGATCAGTTCCAGCGCCGGTATCACATAATCGGTGGCGTTGTAGACATCAAAAATGGTGCAGTTTGGCCCGTTCAACGGCGCTTTCAGGATAAACGCCAGCTCTACTTCGATGCGCGGCACAATAAAACGATCGGTAGGGATTTCCGCCGCATCCTGGAACAGCATGTCGTCCAGCAGGGTGCCGTAATCCGGCTCATCTATCTGGGAAGACATTTGCATGGCACGGGAGGTCAGGCCAATTTTATGGCCGATCACCTTGCGGCCTTCGGCCAGTTTCAGGCTCAGCCACTCACTCTGGATCCGGTAGGCATCCGGGATGGTAATGTCCGGGTGTTGCAGCGAGATCTGGCGGATTTGCTGGCGTTCTTTTTCCGCCTGATGCAGCTGTGCGGCACAGTCTTTGATGGTGTCTTCAGACAGCATGACTCAAGCCTCCGTGGTCAGGGATTTCAGGTACTGGCTTTCGTTGATGATGTAATTCACCAGACGACCCACCCCTTCGACTTCGGTCACGATTTCGTCACCCGGTTGTACGTCGGCCAAACCCTCCGGAGTGCCGGTGAAAATCATGTCTCCGGGTTCCAGTGTCATGATGGCGCTCAGGTACTCGACCAGAAACGGAATATTGAACACCATATCTTTGGTGGACCCTTCCTGCTTCAGCTCACCGTTAATGTAAGTGCGCAGGGCGAGGTTATGCGGGTCGGCAACGTCTGCTGCGTCGATGATGTAAGGGCCCAGGGGGGTGCAGGTATCGCGGCTTTTGACGCGCAGGTTGGGGCGGTAATAGTTTTCCAGATAGTCGCGGATGGCGTAGTCGTTACCCACAGTGTAGCCGCCGATGTAGTCCATGGCCTCGGCACGGGAAACGTTTTTGGCCGTTTTGCCAATCACCGCCACCAGTTCGCACTCATAGTGCATGTAGTCAACCTGGTCGGGGCGATAGGTGTTTTGGCGATGGCCCAGCAGGGTGTTGGGAGCTTTCAGGAAGACCAGGGGTTCTTCCGGTGCCTTGAATGCCAGTTCGGCAGCGTGGTCGGCGTAGTTCAGGCCCAGGACAAACATCTTGCCGGTGCAAGGTGGCTGCCAGTTGGCTTCGGTTTCTGCGATCACAGTGCCATCGGCCAATACGGCATTGTGGCTGTCATTGACGGTGACGTCGGTGAGCTGGTCGTCGACCAGAATACGTGCGCGTTTCATGTCTGTTCTCCTCAGCCTTGTGCCGCATCAATGGTTGCTTCGTTAACAACAGGGTTTTCCAGTACACCGACAGATTCGATGTTGATGGATACGGTATCGCCAGCCTTCAGATAGAGGGCATCGGTACGCTCTGGAGTACCGGCAATGATCAAGTCTCCGGCTTCCAGGGTCATAAAGCTGCTCAGATAACTCACCAGCTCGGCTACGCCAGCGCGCAGCTGGTCAGTGTTGGTGGCGTGAACCTTTTCACCATTAATAGAAGTGACGATGGACAGTGCTGCCACGTTGGCAACGTCAGCCGCATCCACAACCCAGGGGCCGATGGGACAGAAGCCATCGCGGCACTTGGCTTTCACCGCCGGGCGATAGAACGAAGTTTCGACCAGAGAGACTTCGTTGACCACGGTGTAGCCGCCGACGAATTCCAGCGCCTCGGCTTCGCTTACACGGGTGGTTTGTTTGCCAATCACGATGCCGATGGATGGGCCAGCGTAAACCGGCGTGCCATCCGCTGGGGCAGGAATCGCCGCGCCGTAACCAATGTGGGTATTGTCGGTTTTGATGTGCAGAACCGGACGCGTTGGCGGATTCACATGCGGCTTTTCGCTGAAAGACGGTTCCAGTTTGGCGTACAGGCTTTTGTCGTTCAGGGCGATACCAAAAACAGTGCCGGTCGTGGCAGGTAAAACAGTTTCGTTGGTGAGGTCCTGAGTGTCAGCGGTGGCCAAAGTCACCTCGGTGGCGACGCCATCCTTCAGGATGCGGCAATGCCTCATGGCGAGATCTCCAGATCGGGTTTTTATTAGTTGTGCTGCAGGCACCGCTACTAAAACAGAGCGGTGAGAAACACCAGAACGCGTCCATAACCGGACGAATTCTTTTTCGTTTACATATTAATTAGTTTTGCGTTTAGGGAGGAAAAAGTCAATAAGTTAATATGTTAATTATTGTGGTGGGCTACAGATTGGCTGAAACGCTAACGACACAAGCGGTGGGTAAAAATCGGATCATAAAGGGACTGACTCCTTATGATCCGATCAGAAAATCAGCAGTTAACGACTAACTCTTCAGCTTGCGCCAGTATGCTGTGCATGACGTTTTTGCGACTGGGAATACTTACAACGAAGGCTTTGAAGGGTTCCAGATCCGGGTAGGCCGCAATGGCTTTGGCAAGTTTTTCCTTGCGATCTTTTGCCCATTCGGGAGCTTCTTGGGGATGAATATATGATTGGTAATTGGCTATCAGGAAGGCCAATACTTCTTCTGCTCGGTGCAATTCTTCCCTCAGGTAACCTTCATATTGCAATTTGTCATACATCTCGTTTGCGGCTTTGGGGTAGCGGCTTAAAGTCATGTCGATTTGTTCAAAGGTCAGACTTTGCAGGCGATAGCAGGCCTTGAATTTTTCTCCGTCGAAGGGTTCTGCGTCCAGGTAATGCCGCATCAATGAAGAATGACTGTGCGGCGACAGGAATCTATCACCAGTATCGGTGAGAAATTCGGCCCGAATCGATTCGTGCTGCCAGTATTGGTCAACCAGTTGGCCGTCTTCGCAGTGTGCCAGTGCAAGGGCTCTGAGTTTTGCCGGGCATTGCTCATCTTGTAAAAGCCCCGTTAACTCGCTTTGAAACTGCTGGTGCAGTTCGCCACTGTCGTTCTTGATATCTTCATTTAGGGTATAGATCGCATATCTTTGGACATATTCATCGCTATCGGTTGCGAGTTGGAGCAGGTTCTGTAATGGCAGGATCTGTTCTCTTCTAGCTACCTCCCTGCGCACAGCTGGCAGTTTGTCGTTGCAGAGCATCTGCAGAATTTCCAGGTCATTGCTGTTCTTTGCCAAATCGATGCGGGCAGCCTTGTTACCAAGGGATTTCAGGCTGGTTTTGTCGGGGGTGAAGGATTTGATCAGTCCGCGGCGGGCAGCTTCAATGGAGGCGGACTGGCGAATGGAGCTGTCCTTGTCGTTGGTCAGCAACAGAATTAATTCGTCGGAGGCTGGTTGTTGGGGATGTTTGACCAGGGCTTTGCGCAGAGTAACAGAACCAACGGCGGCAATGATTTGATAAACAAATTCGCTGTGAAGATGCATTCCACTGTTCAGCAATGCCCTGTGCAGGTAACGATCCGCAGTTATCGCAATTTGGTTGACGTGGTTGGGGGTTGAGGTACTGGTATCCGATCGCTTCTCTTATCAGTTTGGAGTACGTTTCTGATGCCATCATGTCGTCAAAAATGATTTCCAATCTTTCTTTGAAAGCATACGGGAGCTTGTGTCTGGATGGTGATACGGCTTGGCCGGATTCCAGCAGATGCAGCGCGTAAACCGGGTTCTGTTGCAGGTCATCGGGAACGTAATACACCAATTTGCGATAAAAGGTTTTTGGACACTTGGGATTGCGGGCCATCAAGCGGTCAATCAGGGCGTAGCCCAGTGTACGTTTACGAAACGTTTCCTGCAGCGATTTGACCGTAGTGGAATGGTCTCTCAGTACGGGGAGATCCTGTTTCCAGTCATCCAGTTCGGCAATGCGATCCAGTATGTCGTTGTTGTCGATGAATTGGTTGCCTATCTGGGCGTTGACCCAGTTGTTCGGACCAATCATGCCCAGTGCCTGTTCGGGCGTCAGGTTAGGGTTAGTGGCCAGCGCAATAAGGACGTGTTCGTCCCAGGTGGTCATCAGCTGATTGATTCGCTCGGCGTTGCGGGTGTGTCTGGCGATACCGAGCTGAGCCCATTCGGGTAACTGGCGGGTTTCTGCAATGGCGATGATTTCCGCATTGGTGTTGTTGTGCAGTGTGGCAGTACAAACACTGAGCGCATCACCATTGCGGACGACATTGATCAGGTCGTCGCTGCTCAGGGCATCTGATAACAGGCTGTTGATGAAGCTGGTTTCCTGAATGCCTGTGTCTTTCGTTGATGTGTTCTTCGACGATGTGTTCTTTTTGCCTGGGGATTTCCTGGCTGGCTTTTGTTTTGGGTGATATTCCAGTGGCAGCTGGCGCAACGCCGCTTCCCGAACCGGTTTGCTTTTGTCCTGGCTCAGCTGAATCAATAATTCCAATGGACACTGCTTGTCGGACGCTGCCCTCACGCGAGCCTGACGTGCTCCTGAATTGGCGAGAAGGGTTAACTGCTGTTCAGACAATTGCGGAATAAAGTCCGCCATTGCATCGATGTCTATTTTCTTGCCGGTTGCACAGGCCCGGTTCAAAGCAAACTCGGCAAACAGAGGGTGCACCGGCGCAATCAGAAAACGGCGCTCTTCCACGGTTGAGCCCGGATACCAGGTGCGTAATGTCCAACGCAGACTTAATAGGCCTGAATACATGCTTTCCGAGAGCAGTGTGATGGCGGCTATTTGGCGGGTGTCTTCTTCAATTTGAAGGCGCAGGTCTTTCAGTTCGGCTCCGCACAGGGCCTTTACTTGCTCGGTCATTCGTCCTTTGCTTTCGAGCTGCTGGAACCATTGAGGGATCATAAACCCCAATTGTTGTATGAAGTGCTCATCGCTATTGGGATGTAACACAATCAGCTCTAACTGAGCATCGCTGCAGTGGCTGCGAAGCAGCAGACTCCATTTCAGAAACCAGCACTGGCAATCTGGCAAGTTCAGGCATTCGTCGATCAGTGAATCGCTGGCTTCACTAATGGCTCGTGCGACTTTCAGCATGAATGTGGGGGACGGGCTGCCTTTTCTCACTTCCATTGGACTGCTTGCCCAGAAGTACTGGCTGGAAATGTATTGTTGGGCTTCGTGTTTCAGGTCTATTTCCATGTCATTAACTCCTTGTTTATATCGTTTCGGTTTGTTCTGCCTGATTGATCAGTTGCTGCAATAACTGTTGGTCTTTTGCGTTTTGAAGTTGTGCCCGAAAATCCTTGAACGGCTGCAGAGATGGTTCCGACTTCAGAGCATCAGCAAAGTCCATGTGGCTGTTTCGGTTGGCATGATCGATGGCTTTCTGCAGTGGGCAGTGAGCAAGCATATTGGGGTGCTGCTTGATCAGGTAAATCAGGGAGCTGACGGAGGTACCATGACTTTCACCGATATGTTTTTTGAGCATGCTGGCCGGATCCTGTGTTTGAGTCGCTAGCCGCTCGATGATCTCAGCCGGTACTTCTTCTATCTGCAGTAGCCAAAACGATTTGTCCGCGCTCTGGATGTCCAGATAGGTGTTGAATAGCAGCAAATGGCTACCACTTTTGGGGCCGGCAAATCTTCGAATTTCTCTTTGCTCTAACATGTCTTCAAGCAATGGGGCTTTGTCGCAATACACTAACACCCTGGATTTCAAGCTTGGAGAAAAGTCGTTGTTTTCAAGAATTTGGGAAATAGCTGCTTGTAGCTGATCCCTGGATGGTGGCGTTGCCGATCCCATCATTCGATCCAGTATCCAAACAGCACTGCTGACGACTTGGTTGTCGCTATCGGTCAGTAGCTTTTCCAGACAAGTCAAAGGTAATACCTGCTGATGTTCGGCCAGCGCCCGACGAACATCCCGAACCTTGTCTTCACACAGCATGTGCAGAATGTCAGGGTCGCTGCTGCTTTTGGCCAGGTCGATGCGTGCGGCCTTATTGCCCAGGGTACGGAGGCTGGTTTTATCGGGTTTTTGGGCAGAGGCCAGTCCTCTCTTCGTTGCTTGGTTACCTGCGGCCTGCCGTACCGAGCTGTCCTTGTCGCTGGTTAATTGCCGCAATAGCTGTGGATACTCCCGCTTCAATTTCAGTGACGCTAGTTGTTTACGTTGTAGTGGCGTACCGGTTGTTGCTATCAGGCGATAGACAAATTCGCTGCAGTGGGGCGTGCCTTCCCTCAGGATGCGATTGTGAATATGGCGGTCGTCAGTGATGGCCAGTCGGTTAGCCTCATTGGGGTTTAGCGCTGTTGAACCGGCAACCCGGCGGAGCAGGGCGTCGTCATTTGCGTAACGATTCAAGGCATCAGTGATTGCCATTTCATAACTATCGGAGGCATTGTCCAAGTCGGCATAAATTGAGTCTGGCTGAAGCGGTTGGGGAGCTACCGCTTTGCCACTTTCAAGCATCGACAGGGCGTAGGCTGGATTTTGCTTTAGATCCTTGGGGCAGTACGCCGCCAGACGTTTGTAGTAAACCTTGGGGCAGTTCGGATGTCGCGCCATCAATCGGCCTACGACTTCGAAGCGAAAGCCTTTTTTATTAAAGAGTGTTTGTAGCTGTTTGGCTTTAGTGTCGGGATTACGCAAGGTTGCCAGAATATCTGGCCACTTTTCTGGTTCGGTAATTGAGTCCAGAACCTCTGGGTCGTCGATAAACCGGTTGGCGATGATGGCATTGCACCAGTCGTCACCGAGCAGCTGTAAAGCCTGTTGCCTGGTCAGTGCGGAGTTGGCTGCCAGCGCTATCTTGATGAACTTGCTGGCGCCCTTCAGTAGTGAAATGATGCGCTTCTCTGAGTCTGTGTATCTGGCGATGCCGAGTTGAGCCCATTCAGGTAAATCACGACTTTCGGCGGCACGAATAACATCGATGGTGCTGTTGCTATGCAAGGTGGCAGCACAGACGGACAGGGGGGAGCCAGCTTGGGCAATTTCCCGTAACTGCTCTACCGGTACGGCTTTCTGCATTAATCGAAGGTCAAAATCCGGTGTGATTGCTTTCTGGCTGTTTGTCTTTTGTGCTGCGGACTGTTTTGCTGCCAATTGAGCGCGAACCGATGCGGCTTCCCGAACCTTTTTGCTGCTGTCTTTGGCAAGTTTTTTGAATAGTTCATCGGAAGTGCTTGAGGATTGCGCCGCAGCCAGTCGTAATTGCCAGTGCTTCGAGCTGGCCATTCGCTCAAGGTGGTGTGGTTGAAACTCGGTCGCCAACCGCAGGAAAATCTTCAGGTCTTCGGCGCTACATTTTTCATCAAGGCTGGCCAGCATGTAGTTCAGCAGAATTTCCGGGGGGTAAGTCTTTATCGGGTTTGATGAGTCTTTGAAAAGCTTTCTCAATCCTAGTAATCCATTGCTATCAAGTAACGCGTATTCGATGTCTGTAAACTGTCTCGGACGGACTACGTTTAAGCGCTTGAAGGTCTCATCGAGTATGATCAGATAGCTTGGGGCATTGGTATGGCTTAGAAGCTGGGAGCATTGATCGGTGGTGAGGCCCTTGCGCAAAATGAATACCCAGGCAATGAACCATTCCTGGCATTGCGGCGATTGAAGGCACTGCTCAATTACACAAAAATCAACGCTGTTAATGGCCTTGATCGTTGCCAGCGCCTCTTTCAGTTGCTGTTGATTTTCTTCTTGCCGCCAGAATCCATAGGCTGGGTATTTATCTCCCCAACCTTCATCGTATCGAAGCTCTTCGTCTGGGGCTTGTAGTGATTGCTTGATCAAATCAATCGTCATTTTCTTAATCCTTCAAATCGACTTTGCCCCCAAATGGAAACAGGGGGCTTTTGGGATTTCTTTGGGCTAACCAGGACAGATACTCTTGCTGGTTGGCTGAGCGAGGTGGTACCACCCATAACACGTCAATACCGGGTGGCTCGGCGGGAAATTCTCCAAAGCCGTCGGTGAAGTAAATGGCCACTGAAGGGCGCTCCAGCAGGCTGTGCTCGGTTGCCAGAAAATTGAAGTAGGGCACAAAGCTGGTGCCACCGTCACCGACCGGTTGCGGCAGGGGCTGATTGCGTTGCAACAGATGTGGGCCGTTGAGTTCGATATCAATGTAGAACAGCCGGGCAATGATATCCGGGTGGCTATTCAGAATGGCTTCTACCTCGTTCAGAAAGCTCGATAGCTGATCGCGTTCAATGGAGGTGCTGGTGTCAATAATGATGTCGACGCGCAACTGCTCGGATTGCAGGTATTCCAGATACAAGCCTTGATGCAGCAATCTGGGGTCAAACTCGACGTAATCGTTTCGTGAGGGAATCATGTAGTGGCGCAGCATGGCGCGCCAGTCGAGGCTGTCCTCGCGCAGAATTTCAAGCTCAATGGCTAACGACGAAGTGGTATCTCCGGGTAGCAATCCGGCAGGTAAGTGGCTGGCATTTTGTTCCGCCTGGCCGATGGCAATGTGGCCATTTGCCAGCTGTTGTACAGTTGCCAGCGCGCCTCGCCAGTAGTTTTGGCTATTTGTGCTTTGCTGCTGCAAGTCGACGGAAGGCTGGCGCAACAGGTCGTGATGGGGTGTTCCATTCATGTTTTTCGAGCTTGGCTTGCCGGTATCAGAGTCTCCTTCAGTGCCCGCATTTGAGGAAGTGCATTGCTGGGGGGCTGAAGGCTGTTGGCTGGCTGCTGATTCGTCCATATTAACCGGCGGCAGTAATTGATAAACCTCTTCAACCGAATACCCGGCAAAGCCTGTCTTTGAGCATGTTCGGGGGGCTGCCGGAAAGCGGGTAGTCTCACGGATAATCTGGTTTACGACAATATCGGCGGCTTCATTCCAGCGGGATTGCTCTCGTTCTCCCATTCGTTGCTGGTGGTTCAACGCCAGATGAAGTAACTGGTGCAGAAGGTAGCTGGTTTGTTCTGGTTGGGGCAGAGAGCTTAAAAATCCGGGTTCCACTTGTAACGTCTGACCTGCCGTTTCGGCAATGTGAACCTGATTGTCTGGCTGGAAGCGGGCAAACATGGCCAGACTGGCCAGGAAAGGATGCTGCCTGCGTAACGTCAGTACAAAGCGGGTCCAGAGGTCATCCAGATTGTCTTGAAAAGGGAACATGTGGCTGGTCCTTGTTGTTCTGGCGAACTCAATCAAGTTCCATCATTAACCCTGCAAATTGCGTCAGATACTGTCGCGCTTTTTCGTTGCCAATAATTTTTTGGGTGAAAGCAGAGTATTGCTTACGCTGTTTCAGAACAGGCACCAATTCAGAGACAAACATCTGAATCCATTCTGAGCTTGCTTGCTCAATCAGCCACTCAAAACAATGCACGGCTTGTTGGTTTTTTTCCGCTCGGCTGATCAGGTGACAGATCAATGCATAGCGTAAAGAGGGTTCTTGCGGAAACTCTGCTGTGGATGTGCCTTTGAGGATGGCTTCCATGCCCGGCAAATCGTGTTGCAAACGGCAGAAGGCATGAAACTCCAGTGCACAGGCATCGCCGACAGCGGACTCAATCGATAAACCGATCTGGTGGAGACGGGCAGCCATTTCCCAGCTGCGTGGTGATGGCCAGGCCGGATTGGTCGGGTGCATCTTGTGCAGCAGGTCACTGCGGAAACTTACAAAGCCGATCACGTCTGGATGCAATCCGGTTGCCAGAGCATAGGCGCGGAAGTCATTGATCGATTCGTTCAGCGTTAGGTGGATAAATCGGTTGGCAAGCGGCGCAGGCATATCGTAAACCGCAGCGCGGTCGGTGCTGTGGTTCCCCGCTGCCCAGACCAGCCAGCCATCAGGCAGGCAATAGTCCCCAACTTGCCTGTCCAGCACTAGCTGTTGGGCCACACCCTGCAGTGCGGGGGGAGCCATATTGATTTCATCCATA
Organism: Oceanobacter sp. 1_MG-2023; assembly: GCF_030689025.1. GTDB lineage: Bacteria > Pseudomonadota > Gammaproteobacteria > Pseudomonadales > Oceanobacteraceae > Oceanobacter. The sequence continues at coordinate 29,691 of NZ_JAUYWA010000014.1, read as the reverse complement.
AACAGGATGCCTTCGCCTTCCTGAGGCAGAAATGCAGGGGGATACCAGTGGGTCATGTTCTGATCCGGTACTGGAATCCCACGTAGATCACTGGGCATCAACTGGCTTAAGCGCACGTCGATAAACTGCAGTTTGTTTTGTTCACAGAGGCTGCGCACGATGGAGGATTTACCAATTCCCGGTTTACCCCACACCATTACGGCCTGGTGCAGGCGGTTCTGGATAAGGAGTTGCAGGTAGTTTTGCAGTTCAGTGACATTCATACGACGAAACATTTCCTTGTTGAATATTCTGGATAGTGCCAAAAACAGACACTTGTTGACAGGCTTTGATGCCTTGTCAGTGAGCCTTCCGTTGCCATTTATCTCCCCAAAACTCCGCCAAAGTCGGTGGCTCTAACGTGCTGTTTGACATTTGTCAGTTGACATTATTTAACATGTTAAATAGATTGATTAATATATTAACTGGTTTGCGGCTCATCTGAGAGCGCCAACTGTGAGAACACAGAGTCGCCAGCGGCTCGTTGAAAACAAGAAAAGGCAGACACTGATGATCAAGAATCTGATTGACGGCAAATGGGTTGAGAGCAAGGAAACCTTTGAAACGGTGAATCCTGCTACGGGTGAAGTTCTGGCTGAGGTGGCTCATGCCTCGCCAGAACAAGTGGCAGCGGCGTGTCAGGCGGCGAAAAATGCCTTTCCGGCCTGGGCCAACATGCCGGTCGCCAAGCGTTCCAAAATCATCGAGAAGCTGGGGGATCTGATTGCCGATAACGTCGATGAGCTGTCGGCGATGGAAACTGCAGATACCGGTTTGCCGCTGTATCAGACGCGTAACGCCTTGATTCCACGGGCGTCCAGCAATTTCTATTTTTTTGCTGAAAAAGCCAAACAAATGAACGGTCATACCTACCCGATGGATGACCAGATGCTGAATTACACCCTGTATCAGCCAACCGGTGTCTGTGCGCTGATTTCGCCCTGGAACGTGCCGTTTATGACCGGTACCTGGAAGACTGCTCCAGCCCTGGCACTGGGTAACACGGCAGTAATGAAACAGTCCGAGTTGTCGCCACTGACTACGGATTTTCTGGCTCGGCTGTCGCTGGAAGCCGGTATTCCAGCGGGTGTGTTTAACGTGGTGCACGGTTTTGGCGGCACCACAGGCAATGCGTTGATTACGAACCCTGATGTCAATGCCATTTCGTTTACTGGCGGTACTTCGACCGGTAAACACATTATTGCCAATGCGGGCCTGAAGAAGTTTTCGATGGAACTGGGCGGTAAATCGCCGGTGATGATTTTTGATGATTGTGATTACGAGCGGGCGTTAGACGCGGCGGTGTTTGGCATTTTCTCGATCAACGGTGAACGCTGCACCGCTGGTTCTCGCATTTTTGTGCAAGAGGGTATTTACGATCGCTTCTGCGAAGAGTTCGCTGCCCGTGCCAACAAGATTACTGTCGGTGATCCGATGAATATGGATACCAAGGTAGGCTCTCTGATCAGTCAGGGCCATTGGGACAAGGTCACCGGCTATATCAAGATTGGTATTGAAGAAGGCGCCACGCTGATTGCCGGTGGTCCGGAGAAACCGGTCAATGAGTTGCCGGATCATCTGAAAGGCGGCCACTTTGTGCGCCCAACCGTATTCCGTGACGTCACCAATAATATGCGTATTGCCCGTGAAGAAATTTTCGGCCCGGTCGCGGTGTTGATTCCGTTCAAGGATGAAGCCGATGTGGTAGCGATGGCGAACGATAATGACTACGGTCTGGCGTCCTACTTGTGGACTCAGGACGTGGGCAAGGTGCATCGCATTGCCCGTTCGGTAGAAGCCGGGATGATGTTTGTGAACAGTCAGAACGTCCGTGACCTGCGTACTCCGTTTGGTGGTGTGAAGGGGTCCGGTACTGGCCGCGAGGGGGGGGATTACAGCTTTGAGGTGTTCTGCGAACCGAAGAATGTCTGTGTCAGCATGGGGTCGCACCATATTCCGAAGTGGGGTGTGTAGCCATGCCGCATTTTGTTGTCGACTACTCCGATAACTTGCATGAGTCGCTGGATTTTCAGCCGCTGTTCAAGGCCTTGCATGACTATGTGGTATCGACCGGTGCATTCCCGATCGGGGGCGTGCGCAGCCGTGCGATTCGTTGTTATGACTACCGGGTAGCCGATGGCCGTGAGGGTTTTGGCTACCTGAACCTGAGCCTGAAGATTGGTCATGGCCGGGATATGGCGCTTAAACAGGCTGTTGCGGAACGGGTGTTCGAGATTCTGTGTGACTGGATGCAACCGGTCACGGCTGAGCGCTATGTGCAGATTTCATTTGAAATGACCGAGCTGGATCCGGTGCTCAAGTTTAATAAAAATAATATCCATCCACTGTTTGCCTGAAGGGTTTTACTGAGCAAATTGCCGGTGCTCTGGGCCTGCTCACTTGGTCAGGCTCTGCAAGGGATGGTTTTGCGGTGTTATTGGCTGCGGTGTGCGGCAGCTGATGCTTTATCTATCGTCTGAAGCGGGAGATAGATAACAATTGATGACAATAAAAAATACCCCGGCAGCAAGACAGAAAAGCCTGCACTCACGGCTTTGCCTGTTCGGGAAATAAAAATATTACGAGGCCGAAAATGATAACAATTACACATCGTCTGAAATCTGCCATGTCGGTACTGGTTCTGGCTGCGGGTACTGCCATGGCAGCGCCGGCATTTTCCGAAACCATTTTGCGGGTCGGTACCTGGTTGCCACCAACCAATGCCCAGAATGCGGTGGTGTGGCCAACCTGGGCAAAGTGGGTGGAAGAAGCGACGGAAGGTCGCGTCAAGGTCAAGGTGGAGAACAGTTCGGGCCATCCCAAAACCTTGTTCCAACTGGTTGAAGATGGTGTTTACGATGCCAGCTTCAGCTACCACGGTTATGTTCCTGGTCGTTTCAAGCTGCCTCAGATTGTTGAGCAACCCGGTCTGGGTGTCGGTGCCGAGGCGGCATCGGTGGCTTTGTGGCAGGTGTACGAAAAATATCTGAAAGATGAGGGTGAATTTGAAGGTCTGGAGGTGATCGGTATGTTCACCCACGGCCCTGGCCATATTCATACCAAGAAGCCGATTAATTCCTTTTCTGATCTGGAAGGCATGAAGATCCGGGTGGGGGGTGGCGTCCAGAGCGTGCTGGCAGAACGTATGCACGTGACGGCGGTGGGTGCTCCTGCTCCGAAGGTCTACGAAATGCTGCAGCAGGGTGTGATCGACGGGGCATTTCTGCCGATGATGGAGCAGAAAGTGCTGCGCCTGAACGAAGTAACCACCAGTGTGACTGTCTTGCCTGAAGGTCTGTACATGGGCAGTTTCTCGATTTTTGTTAATCCTGAGTTTATGGAAAGCCTGGAGCCTCGTGACCGCAAAGCGATTTTGGCGGTGTCAGGTGAAAAACTGTCGGCCATGGCCGGTCGTGCCTGGGACGCGGGTGATGCAGAAGGTTACCAGGCAGCCAAGGCGGCCGGAGTGAAGATCGTCCATGTCTCGGCCAAGGATTTGATGTCGCGCCAGTTTGAAACCCTGACCCAGGGTATGGATGAAGAATGGCTTGAGTCGGTGTCAGATCGTAGTGGTGATGCCCGTCAGGCGCTGAAGGAGTTGCGTCGTATTGCTCGCGGCTATGTGCCGGTCGACGCCACCGTTGTTCCTGCGGCAGAGTGAGGTGATTATGAGTGCTTTTAGCCATTGGCTTGCCGAGCACTACGAAGAAAAAGGGCCTGTCGTCTGGCTGGCCTTTTTTCTCGAAGCCTGTGCGGCTGCGGTGCTGATGTTATTGATGCTGCTGACCTGCTCCGACGTGATTGGCCGCTACTTTTTTAATAACGCCGTCGATGGTGCGGTGGAATTGACGGAGTTGGGCCTGGCGATTCTGGTGTTTGCCGAAATGCCGGTGATCACCTGGCGTGGTGGTCACGTGGTGGTGGATATTCTGGATAACGTGTTGGGTTCGGCGTTGGTGAAGGTGCTGGGTATGGTGTCGGCACTGGCGATGTCGGGCGCAATGTACTTTTTGGCAGAACGGATGTTCTATCTGGCCAACCGGTCATTACGGCGCGAAGTCGTCACCGAGTATCTGGAAATCCCCACGGGTTATATCGTTCACTACATTGCCGCCATGAGTTACGTCACGGCAGCTTTGCTGGTCAGCTATGGCATTTACCGAATCCTTACTGAACCCCGACACTAGGCCTTGTACCGAACGACGGTATGACGTTGTCAAGCGGGGTCGATCCATCTTCATCGCGGATATTCATTATGATCGAAGCATTAATCGGATTTGCCATTTTATTGGCATTGATTGTTTTGGTTCGCATCCCTATTGCGTTTGCAATGGGCATTGTGGGCTTCTTCGGCTTTGCTGTTTTGCAGGGCCTGACGATAGATAACTTTATGGATTTTCGTTGGACCGGTGCTTTGTCACTGGCATCCAACCGGGTCATCGATACTGCCCAGGAGTATGGCCTGTCGGTGATTCCTCTGTTTATTCTGATGGGCAACCTGGTGACCAAATCCGGGTTGTCACAAGAGTTGTATCAGGCATCCAATGCCTTTCTGGGGCACCGTAAAGGTGGCTTGTCGATGGCTACGGTGGTGGCGTGTGGTGGTTTTTCGGCCATTTGCGGGTCATCGCTGGCGACCTCGGCCACCATGGCCAAAGTGGCGATGCCGCCGATGCGTAAATTTGGGTATGCCGATTCGCTGGCGACCGCCTCGATTGCTGCCGGTGGCACTCTGGGCATTCTGATTCCTCCCAGTGTGATTCTGGTGATCTACGGGTTATTGACCGAATCCAGTATTCGCGAGTTGTTCGCTGCGGGTTTTATTCCCGGCATTCTGGGTATTTTCATGTATCTGGGGGCGGTACGGTACGTTGTCTGGCGCAATCCGGAAGCTGGCCCTCGGGGTGAAAAAATGAGCTGGTCAGAGCGACTGGATGCCATGAAGGGCGTTTGGGGTGTATTGGTTCTGTTCACCGTGGTGATGGGGGGGATTTATCTGGGGGTTTTTACACCCACAGAAGCCGCCGGTATTGGTGCCGGTGGTGCCTTTATTATCGCGCTGATGCGGCGTTCGTTAAGTATGGGAGGCCTGTTTGATGCCCTGACAGATACTGGTCGTACCAGTGCCATGTTGTTTGCTGTATTGATCGGGGCGTTGATTTTTTCTGACTTTATCAACCGGGCAGGATTACCGGATGACTTGCTGAATTTTGTGACCTCGTTGGAGATTGGTCCGATGGGAGTCATCCTGGTGATTCTGGGGATTTATATCGTGCTCGGCATGGTGTTTGAGAGTTTGTCGATGATGTTGCTGACGGTGCCGATTTTTTACCCGCTGGTGCAAAGCCTGGGGTTCGATCTGGTGTGGTTTGGCATCGTGGTCGTGGTGGTGACTGAAATCAGCCTGATTACACCGCCGGTGGGGATGAACGTATTTGTGCTCAGTGCGGTATTACGGGATGTCAAACCGGCCACGATATTTAAAGGCGTCACGCCCTTCTGGTGTGCCGATATTGTGCGTTTGGCGTTGATTGTCTTTATACCGGCGATCTCCATGATCCTGCCTGAATTGCTGTATCGATAACAACAGACAACCATGAGGGACTTGATATGTTGCCTGAAGTAACCCGTATTTTGTATGCCTCGGATATCCAGGCAGGGGCCCGGCCGGCATTTCGTACCGCGGTGAGCCTGTGTGGCCAGTACGCGTCGGAAATCACCTTCCTGCATGTCGTGGAGCCGGTGCGCAGCAATGCCGAAAAACTGGTGCGCTCAATGATGGCCGCCGACCATTCACTGCAAGATTTGCACGACAACAGTTTGCAACACATCCAGCAACAGGTGCAGGAGCGGGTTGACCGTTTCTGCCGCGAAGAACTGGATGCGGCGGCGATGCTGGATGGCGGCAAACTGACGACCTGTGTCAAGGAAGGCACTCCCTGGAAGCAGATTCTTGAGGTTGCGGAGGCCATTAATGCCAGTGTGATTGTGATGGGAGTACGCCATCAGCACAGCCTGGTAGGCAGTACTTCCAGCAAAGTGGTGCATCACAGCAAACGGCCGGTGTTGGTGGTGCCCATCGGGTTGGCCGGATAAACCGTGAATACCTCGGTAACGGGTGTTCAGACCCATGAAGGGTCAGGAGGCTTGGCGCAATCGTCTCTTTGGGGATGTAGCGGGTCGACTGAAGCGATCGTCATGGCACCAGAAAACCATTGGGGCGCTTGTTACTCCGGCTGGAAAATCCAGCGACTGGAAGCGGTGAATGGCGTCAGACAGCAACAGACACTGGCGGCCGCAACGCTGGAACTGTTGCTGTGTGAGCGGGGCTTTCCAGAGGTCTCTGTGGGCACCAGGGTGTATCGGATGGTGCCGGGGCAGTCGCTGTTGCTGATGCCGGGTCAGTCACGCTTGATCAGCAGTGACACCAGAACACGGCTGGTGATTGCCAGTGTCCAGCAAGGCAATATCTGTCACCGGGCGTTGGAGTTGGGGTTGGTCTTGCCTGCCGGAAACTGGCAGCAGCAAGCACCGTTGAATCCCAGCACCAACAGTCAGCTGCTGTTAGGGCTGGCGACCAAAATGCTCGATAGCGTGGAGCCACTGGAAGGTATTTGCCGCCATTGTTTTGAGTTGATGGAGCACTGCATTCTGGATCTGTGGGAGTTCCCCGGGCGACCCATGTTCCAGCGCCAGCCATTGCTGGATATCCGTTTGCAGCATTGCCGTGATTACATGCTGGCGCGGCTGGATCAGGAGTTTTTGCTGGAGCCTCTGGCCAGCCAGTTGGCACTGACGGTACGCAGCCTGTACCGCTTGTTCCGGATACAGCTGAATCAGACCCCGACGGAATACTTCCGGCATCTACGGCTGGAAGCGGTTTATATGCGACTGAGCCAGCCCGGGTTGTCGAAAAACATCACCCAGGTGGCGATGGCGTACGGCTTCGTTAATATGGGGCGTTTTGCCCGGCAGTACCGTGATTACCTTGGGGAATTACCCTCTGAAACCGTGCGTCAGAGCCGATAAATCATCCCGTTCTGAATGTATTCCGCTGCTGCTGGATCCGTCGCCCGGTGTGACGATATTTGGGGGCTGTAGGTAATGGGCCGGTGCTCGGGCGTTAATGCCGTTGCTGTAACTGCGGATTCTGGATCGAGTGTCGCTGGATATACACCGTCACGGCCTGACTGCGCAAAATTTCCTGACCACTGGCGTTATTGATAACGGCTTCCAGTGTGTGCTGGCCGCGCACCAGCTGGTTGATCGGCAAGCTGTTGTCGCGACCGGATGTCACCGGTTTGCCATCGACCAGCACCACAAAGGTATCTGAGGCCCGTAATGCTGGCAGGGCGTCGATCACGATGTTCAGGCTGGCGGCCAGTCCGGTGGGGATATTGTCCTGATTGCCGGGGCTGAGAATTTTCAGGTGAGTGTAAAACTGTCCGGCTTGGGCAGTGGTTTGGGTCTGGCTGGTGGAGGTGACCGACGGCGCAACAAAGGCGGGGACGGTGGGCAACTCTTCCACTTCGTGGGGTTCTGAGCCTTCACTGACGCGGTCACTGAACACCAGGTTGCCTTCCGCATCCCGGGATACATGCACCTGGGTGGCGGCAAAGGCATGGCTGGTGGTCAGACAGAACAGGCATAACAGCCGGGTCATCACAGAACGTCGAAGGAATATCGGGCGCATGAGGGAGTCTGTACTCTGTCATTGTGTAGGTTTGGTGACAGCTTACCCGAGTTTTTGCAGCAAGGGTGAATGATGTGCAGCGCTGGAATTCATCGTTATGCTGCAGGCGTTGAAATTGTGAACTGGTTAAACAGGAAGACAGATGATCGGATTGATTCAGCGGGTTGCTCACGCCAGTGTGGCGGTGGATGGTGAAGTGGTTGGCGAGATCGGTGCTGGGTTGTTATTGCTGCTGGGAGTGCAGCCAGACGATACCACGGCGACAGCAGACAAGTTGTTGCACAAGGTGCTGAATTATCGGGTGTTCAGTGATGATCAGGGGCGCATGAATCGCAGCCTGTTGGCTGCAGGGGGGCAATTGCTGGTGGTGTCGCAGTTTACTCTGGCAGCGGATACCGGACGCGGCTTGCGCCCGGGCTTTTCGACCGCCGCGCCTCCGGCATTGGCGGAATCCCTGTACGATTATTTTGTCGCAGAGGCGGGGCAGTGTGTTCATACTGCCAGCGGCCGGTTTGGTGCTGATATGCAAGTGGCGTTGACCAACGATGGCCCGGTCACTTTTTGGCTGAATGTTTAACCCTGTCATTTTTTGAGGACCTTATGGATTACTCTGCAATAAAACACGCTCACGCCGGTCTGGCTTATTTGTCGGCCTTGTTGTTTCTGGTTCGTTTCGGTCTGGCGTATGCCCAGTCCGGGGTGATGAAAAACAAACTGGTTAAAATCCTGCCGCATGTGATCGATACCATCTTGCTGGTGTTTGCTATCTGGCTGTGTGTGCTGATTGGCCAATACCCGATTGTGGATGGCTGGTTGACGGGCAAGGTGATCGGGCTGGTGGTGCTGATTGGTGCCGGTGTGGTGGCGATTCGCCAGCGCAATATTCCGGCGGCTGTGCTGACCCTGGCAATGTATGGCTATCTGATCGGGGTGGCAAAGAGTCATAACCTGTTGTCGTGGCTGGCCTGATATTGCTGGCTTGATATTGCCTGATTGCAAAAGACTTTTACGGCTGGGGATATGGCTTGGATTCTGACGGCGCAGGCGCTTTACTGACTCATTGATCCCACATTGTACCGTCACTGTCATCTGATCGGACACGGGCGGTTGCACGGAGCTGTCCATGAGTAAATCCGATTCTGTCTTATCTACCGCCCGTACGGCGAGCGCCCCTTCCATTGTGGGTGGCGGCCCCAAAAAAGTTTTGTATACCTTGCAGACCGTGGGTCGTATTGGCTTGCTCAATTCTGCCAAGGCACTCAAAAGCCACAATGCCTGCAAGGCGTGTGGTCTGGGGATGGGAGGGCAGCATGGCGGCATGACCAACGAAATGGATGAATTTCCGTCGGTCTGCAACAAGAGTATTCAGGCCCAGTCAACAGATATCCAGCCGCCAATACCAGAGGCTGTTTTTCAGCATACGCTGGAGGATTTCCAGCAACTGAGCCGTTATGAGCTGGAACATCTTGGCCGTTTGAATACGCCGCTGTTCAAACCCGCCGACAGTGACCAGTATCAGGTGCTGAGCTGGGAGTCGGCATTTGAGCGTATTGCCGAGCGTATGCAGGCAACCCCTGCGGAGCGCAGTTTTTTCTATTCCTCCGGGCGTTCGTCCAACGAGGCCGGTTTTGTGTTGCAGTTGCTGGCACGATTATCGGGTACCAATAATGTTTCCAACTGTTCGTATTACTGCCATCAGGCGACCGGTGTTGGTCTGCAATCCACGGTGGGTTCGTACACTGCCACCGTGGAGCTGGAGGATCTGGTGGAGTGTGATCTGGTGGTGCTGGTGGGAGCCAATCCGGCATCCAATCACCCGCGTTTGATGCATAAGCTGATGGCCCTGCGTGAACGTGGCGGTCATGTGGTGGTGATGAATCCGGCCAAGGAATCCGGGCTGGTGAAGTTTGCTGTACCCAAGAGCCCCCGTTCCATGCTGAAAGGCGGCAGTGAAATTGCCTCCGAGTATTTGCAGCCCAAAGTGGGGTCGGATATCTGGTTGTTGTACGGCATTGCCAAATCCCTGCTGCAACAGGGGCTGATGGACGATGCCTTTATTCAGGCGCATACCGAAGGCAGTGACGCCTTTCTGACGCTGGTCGCGGCTTTGGGCTGGGCTGAAATTGAAGAGACAACTGGTGTTCCCCAGGCTGATATCGACCGGATTGCGGCTTTGTACGGGCGTTCGGAAAAAGCAATTTTTGCCTGGGGCATGGGGGTAACGCACCACACCCATGGTGCCGATACGGTGGAAGCCATCGCCAATCTGGCCTTGTGCCGGGGTATGGTTGGCAAGCCGGGGGCCGGACTGTTGCCGCTCAGGGGTCACAGTAATGTCCAGGGGATCGGCACCATCGGGGTAAAACCGGTGTTGCCCGAACAGGTGTTTCAGGCACTGGAGGAAGAGTTGAACGTGCGGCTGCCAACCGAGCCGGGTCTGGATACGCTGGCCAGCCTGGAGCAAGCCCATGCCGGAGAGATGGATCTGGCGGTTATGCTGGGGGGCAATCTGCTGGATGCGACGCCAGATACACGCTGGGCCAGAGAGGCACTCGACCGGGTCAAGACCAAGGTATTCCTGACCACTACGCTAAACCGGGGGCATGTCTCCGGGATGGAAAACAGCGAAGCCTTTGTATTGCCTGTCGCGGCCCGGGATGAAGAATTTGAACCCACCACACAAGAGTCGATGTTTAACTTTGTGCGCTTGAGTGATGGCGGCATTATCCGGTTGGATAACGTTAAGTCCGAAAGCAGCATTTTGCTGGAAATGCTCAAGCGCGGTGTGCGTCAACCGGGCCTGAATCTGACCTCGATCGAGTCTCATCAAGGGGTGCGGGAATGTATTGCGCGGGTGATTCCGGGTATGGCTGGTCTGGCGGATATCAGTGACAGTCAGCGGGAGTTCCATATTCCCAACCGGCTGATCAAAACGCCGGAGTTTGCGACCAGCAGCGGCAAGGCTCACTTCCAGACCCATTCATTGCCGGATCTGGCAAGGGCGGCTGAGTTTCCGTTTGCTCTGATGAGTGTGCGCAGCGAGGGGCAATTTAACTCCATTATCTATGAAGAAGCGGACAGCTATCGTGGTACGCCTAACCGCTGGTCGGTATTGATGTCGCCACAGGATATGCTGGAAAAGGGCATCAAACCGCAGCAGAAGGTGACGTTACGTTCCCCTAATGGCTGTATGGAAGCGGTTGAGGTTTACCCGTATGGACTGAGCCGGGGGGCGGTAATGGCCTATTACCCGGAAGCCAATGTGCTGACAGGGATTGAGCGTGACCCCAGAAGTCATACCCCGGCCTTCAAGTCGGTGGCGGTGGCGATAGAGGTGTGACCCGACGACGGTTGATGCAGCAGGGCTGACATCTGCTGCTGATCCAAACCGGGTGCCGATCGGTTGACAGGGTTAAATGGATAACTGTATTCCATTAATGGAATAATCATATCCAGTCGATTGGGCGCAACCCACCTTTGGGTTGTTGCTGCTGATTATGGGTTGTCAATCGTGTAATTGAGGCGTTTTTCTCACAAAAAAGGCACTTTGGTTGCTTCTGGTTCCTTGTCTTTTTCTTTTAAGTTAAAAACCATTATTGTCATAAATAATTAACAAACTGTTGTTATAAGCAGGACTAATTCCATGGCTTTCCGGGCTGGTTTAATAACGTTTATACGTTACTGGCTGCCGGAACCGGCCGATGGAATTAAGCTTATGATGATCACTTATGTAAAACTGCCCTGGCTGGATGTCTCTCAGGCATTTGTCTGTTTCCGGTCATCACGTCGATTGCCCGAAAATGGCATAAGAACCGCAGATCAAGTGATTATCGATCATACCCCGTCCACCGTGGCCATGACGGATAATGGCTTGTCGGTGCTCAAGCTGATCAAGGCCCGTAGCTGGCATGAGTACGTCAAGACCCTTTGGGCGCACAGCCGCCTGTTCAAAGAGGTGCAGGGGAATCGTTTATTGACCCGGCTTGGGGTGCACGTCGCCGCCATTCATGAAGTCGGGATCGGGCTGTTACCTGGCAGCCGCTACCGCTATCTCGGTTATTACATTATGGAAGATCTGGCGTCTGTCGGGGCGCAGGAAGTCTTTGAGATGTTCTTGTCCGGCGGACTGACCCCGGAAGAGCGTATCCATTGGCTGGATCTGATTCTGGATGATCTGCGCACCATGCGGGATGCTGGCGTGGTGTTCTCGGATTGTCATCTGAACAACGTTTTTGCTCATCCGCTGAAACAGCATGTGATCTGGATCGATACCGGCGTCACGCGTTATTTTTGCCCCCGAAGCCGAAAATTTGCCCGCAAGTTCAACTATTCCATCCGTCGTTTGGCCGATTACCATGACCAGCACTTGATGCTGACGCTGGAAGAGAAACGCCGCATCCTCGCTCTGCTGTTGCCAGAATAGTACGACCATCGACTACTGCCATTCGGGCCATCCGGCCCTTCACCCGGTTCTATAGTAGCGCTGACCTGCGGCGCTGCTTCACGCAAGATAAGAAGTCACCGAATACAACACATCCATCGCAGGTGGCGGTATGTCTTCTTCCAGCCCTAATCCGGCCTCTTACCAAATGCTGTTGCACTGGCTCCTGTTGTTGGGGCTGATGATATTTGTCACCTGGCTGTTACTGGATCTTGGAGTGCTGAATACCTTGCTGGCCGCAGATGTCACCCGTATCAGCAGCGTAATTTTACTGGTGTTTGTGGTTGGCTGTGGTCATTGCGGCTATCGCAGCTGGATTCTGACTGCAGAAGCCCTGGCATTGACGCGTATGCAGCGCGCCTGGCAAGCAGCTCCTTCGCTGGCGTTGGCATCCGAGCCATCCCTGGGCGGTCAGTATTTACAAGGGCTTGGCCCGCTTCAGCAAGACAATGCCCTCGCCGCAGAAATCCTGGCGGAGCGTGTCCGTGGCAGTCATCAGGTCGGCTGGTTTATGACCGGTGTCCTGGTCAAGCTGGGGCTGCTGGGAACCGTGGTCGGCTTTATGCTGATGTTGGGGTCGGTGTCGGGGTTGGAGAATCTGGATACGTCTGACCTGAAAGTCCTGATGCAGCAAATGACCACCGGTATGGGCGTGGCGATGAATACCACACTGGTCGGGCTGGTTTGCAGCATTTTATTGGGGCTGCAATACCTGCTGCTGGATCGCTCTGCCGACCGCCTGGTGGCCGATGCCGTGACGCTGGGCCAGACCGTGTTATCCAACGACCGTATGAGTGCGGGCTGATGGCGTTGTTCCGTCATAACACACATACGGACATCGACCCCTTTACCGACTTACTGTTTAACGCGCTGCTGACCTTTACCTTTCTGTTTCTGGTTGCATTGATCTTGCTGAACCCACCGGCCAGGACCGGCATTGTTGATCCCAAGGCGGAGTTCCTGATTACGGTCAGCTGGCCGGATGGCAATCCCAACGATGTCGATATCTGGGTCTCTGGCCCGGATGGGAAGCAGGTGAGCTACAAACAACCCCAGGCTGGATTGATGCACCTGGACCGGGATGATCGCGGCATGATTAACGATGTTCAGGTGGTGAATGGCGTAGAGGTTCGTAATCCGCTCAATCAGGAAGTGCTGACCATCCGGGGGCGTCCGGCGGGAGAGTACATCGTCAACCTGCATTATTTCAAAACCCAGCAGGGAGTGGACCCGCTGCACTCGTCAGACAGTATCGAAGTGCCTGCGACCGTGTATCTGGCCGAAGTGAATCCAAAAATGAACGTGCTGTTTTACCACACCGAAGTGCTGAGCAAGGAAGGTGATGAAGTGACCGCCTTTCGTTTCACGATTACGCCGGAAGGCAAAGTCACCAATATCAACCAGCTGCAAAAAAGCCTGGTTCGGGGAGAGGATAAATGACGGAAACCCTGTTGCTTTTGGTTTTGGCCTATACCGCGATGGTGGCCTTGCTGGTGCTGGCGTTGATCAGCAGTCACTGGTCGGTGATAGCCAAACTGATGTTGCTGGTGCTGGCCTCTGGCTTGTACTGGGGCAGTTATCTGGGCTGGAAAGACAGCCAGGGCTGGCCCGCGAGTGTTGAGGTGCCAGACAAGTTTTTACTGCATTTTGCCGTTATTGAAGAACCGGACGACAGCGATGGTACTGAGGGAGCGATTTACCTCTGGTTGACTGATTTGTACAAGGATCAGCTGGCGCCCGAACCACGGGCTTATCAGCTGCCGTATGACCAGGAGCTGCACGCCCGGGTTGAAAGTGCCATGCGTCGGGCCAAGGCGGGGAATCTGCAGTTGGGGATAAAAGCGGGTGGTGACGACTTGCCCGAGGTCAAACGCTTCCGCCAGCAGCTGGGAGAGCATCCTCTGGATCTTGAGTTTGTGGCTGTACCTGACCCGTCACTACCGGAAAAATAGGAGTCACAATGCGTAGCCTGCGGTTGTTTCGGTATCTGTGTTTTTATGGATCGGCTCCTGATGTTGGGCCCGGGCGATTGCCGGTCTTGTTGCCCGGGTTGATAACTGCGCTGCTGGCGGGGTGCGGCCAGGCTCCGGCCAGTGATGACTATTTCCCGTTGCAGCCCGGCTGGCACTGGCACTATCAAGTGACCGAAGCGCGCCAGCAGCAACGCAGTGTCCATCGCTTTGAGGTGACAACCCGGCGTATCGATACCCCGGTTGAGCTGGCAGAGGTGATGGCTACTCCACAGATGGTGGTTCGTCATACCAGTGACGGTACGGATTATTATCTGTTGCGGGATCTCAGCGGAACCTATCGTGTGGGCAAGCGTACCCTGATTGAAAAAAAACCTCGTCTTGATGCCGAGCCGGTGCTGGTGATGCCACCTCCGGATGAACTGGAGCAGGGCATCAGCTGGAATCAGACCACCCGACCGTATGTACTGCACAGTACCCAAAGCCATGTGGCCTGGAATCAAGGCAATAATGAATTTGTTATGACTTACGAAGTGGCCGAAACCGGCCTGGTACTGAGCACTCCGGCAGGGGAGTTCCAGCATTGTATCCGGATTGAGGGGCGTGGCCGGATTGGGTTGTACGCTGACCCGCGGCTGGGTTATCAGGAGGTTGAGGTGGTGCAGTCTGAATGGTATGCCCCCGGTGTTGGCCTGATACGTCTGCAGCGTGAAGAACCAATGGACCTTGAGATGTTTCAGGGTGGCAGCCTGACGTTTGAGCTGATTGAGTTACAGAGGCCCTGACGTTCCGGGGTTTTGGGTTTGGGAAGCTGGAGTTTGGGAAGCTGGAGTTTGGGAAGCTGGAGCTTGAGGTCTGGATGTTTATTTCAGCTGAGGTCTTGCCATTAATAAGACGATCGGTCTAATATTGGGCATGAACATTATCAAGACACCCGATTCCTCATCCGCTCCAGCTTCTCGCCGTCGTGGTCGACCACCCAAAGATGGCCGCAGCGTCAGCGAGACCCGCGCCTTATTGGTGCGCAGTGGCGTAGACGTACTGACCGAGCAGGGCTTTACGGCCACCGGTATCGATCAGGTATTAAAACGGGTCGGAGTGCCAAAAGGTTCTTTCTACCATTTTTTTGCCAGTAAAGAAGCCTATGTGGCGGCGGTGGTTGAGAGTTACGGGCAGTATTTTGACCGGGTGCTGGCACGCAGTTTTAACAACGATGCCCTGACGCCATTACAGCAACTGGAAGACTTTACCGATGGTGCCATGAGCTGGATGGAGCGGCATCAGTATCGTAATGGCTGTCTGGTTGGCAACTTGGGGCAGGAAGTAGGTCAGCTGCCCGACAGTCTGCGCCAACCGCTGCAGAATATTCTGGCGGGTTGGGAGCAGCAGTTACAGCAATGTCTGCAACGGGCGCAGCAAGCCCAGCTGATTGCGGCCGACGCGGATTGTGTGATGCTGGCTCATGTTTTCTGGGTTGGTTGGGAAGGTGCGGTAATGCGTGCCCGGCTGGAAGGCAGCACCCGGCCGCTGCGTTTTTTTCGAGACTGGTTTCTGTGGTCGATTCGCAGGCCAGCGGTGGATGCCTGAGGCAAACCACCACGATAACGATCGTCGCTTGCCGGTTGGCGAGGGCGATATCAACCATCCTTGCGCAGGAAGTTGCTGGGCAAGCGCTGGTATTTTTTATCACTATTAAAAGACGATCAGTCTAAATTAACCAAACACACCGGCAGCGCCGGACGGAGACTCTGATGTTCAAGGCAATCCAGATCAATAAGGATGACCAAGGCTATCGTGCCGAGCTGACACAGCTGGACGACAGTGCATTACCCGAAGGGGATGTAACGGTCAAAGTGCATTATTCCACGCTTAACTACAAAGATGGCCTGGCGCTTACGGGCAAGGCTCCGGTCGTGCGCCGTTTTCCTTTGACTCCCGGTATCGACCTGGTCGGCACGGTGGAATCCTGCAGCAGCGAGGCTTTTGCTGTCGGTGATACGGTGCTGTTAAACGGCTTTGGGGTCGGGGAAGTGCACAGTGGTGGTCTGGCGCAGCGAGCACGACTGAACAGCGACTGGCTGATTCCTCTGCCAGAAGGCTTGTCGGGTCAGCAGGCAATGTCGATTGGTACTGCGGGTTATACCGCCATGTTGTGTGTGCAGGCTTTGCAACGTAACGGCGTGACACCGGATCAAGGGGATATTCTGGTTACCGGTGCCAATGGCGGTGTAGGCAGTTTTGCCATTGGTTTGTTGTCGCGTCTGGGGTATCGGGTGATTGCTTCGACCGGCCGTCCAGAGGAAGCGGATTATCTGAAACAGTTGGGCGCTGCCGATATTATTGAGCGGCAGTTGCTCTCAGAGCCGGGCAAACCGTTGCAGAAAGAACAATGGGCCGGGGCGGTGGATTCGGTAGGCAGTCATACCCTGGCGAATGTACTGGCCGGCACTCGTTATGGCGGTACCGTGGCGGCGTGTGGCCTGGCTCAGGGTGCGGATCTGCCTGCGACGGTGATGCCCTTTATTTTGCGGGGGATCACTCTGGCTGGTGTCGACAGTGTGATGCGGCCAAAAGCCGATCGTTTGGCGGCCTGGAAGCAACTGGCGGAGCTGGTGGATGCTGAGATGCTGGCGGGTATTACACGGGAAATTGGCCTGGAACAGGTGATCGAGACAGCCTCCGATTTGCTGGCGGGTAAAGTGCGAGGCCGGATTGTGGTTGCACTGGACTGATGGTGACTGGCCCGGGTATCTCCCCGGTGCCATTTTCTGTGCTGTCTTGAGTGTTGTATCGAGTGTTGCCCCGGCGTTGGCTGGCCATTGCGCTGCTTAGCGCGGCGGGTCGACCCGGTGACTGACACTGCTGTTTAAACGAAACCAACCGGCAATACTGTAACGGTGCC
The DNA here is from genome assembly GCF_030689025.1 of Oceanobacter sp. 1_MG-2023. Lineage (GTDB taxonomy): Bacteria > Pseudomonadota > Gammaproteobacteria > Pseudomonadales > Oceanobacteraceae > Oceanobacter. Next base: position 12,646 of record NZ_JAUYWA010000014.1, on the reverse strand, counting down.
GGTTGGCTGCCAGTACTTCGTGCGGAAATTCTTCGCTTAAAAAGGTCACCAGAGTGCCAAACTGCGGCAACAGCCGAGAGCGCACGGCGTCATTTTCCTCATCGCCATAAATCAGTAATTCCCCGCCTTCGTCTGCCTGCCAGTCCGGATTGAGATACAACACGGTACTGAGCACCCGGTTGGACTGGCCAATAAAGGCGTCCTTGTGCTTCTGATAAAAATCCCCGGGGCGGTAATGGGAAAAATGGCATTCATAACTGAACAGCCCTAACAGCAAGGTACGGTTGAGGTGTTGCTGCAGCTGCGCCATAAAGTCGAGCCAGGCTTTTTCTGCCGGGTTTTCCTGGGTCAGCCAACGAATCCGGTCACGGCGAATCTGGCGATTCAGCTGGTGGGCCTGTTCGCGCCCGGTGCCGGCCAATTGCAGCTTTTGTTCGTCCAGGTTCATTACCCGGGTGCGCAGTTGCTGTGACAGTTCGGCCAGCGGTGTGAGTGGCAGTTGCAAGTCAAAGGGTTGGCAGACCGCCAGGCCATTGCTCAACAGTTGCTCTTCAATATATTGGAACAAAGAGGTATTCAAAATGGAGGAGGGGACTCAGTGGTTGCTGCGGAGGAGGAATAGGTCGGGGCACCGATAATGGCCTTGTGCCCAGGCAAACACCAGCAAATTATTCTTCTCGAGAAGATGGCAAAAATTCGCTTTTCATTGTTCGCATCTCTGGATAAACCACGCAATTGATACGGTGTCTCGCGTTATTAACCCAAGGAGGTCCCCATGCGCCCGTCTACTCATGAATCTGATATTGATCGCGATAACGATGAGGATATGCCTCCGCGGCGCTTGCGTCATCGTAGTGAAGATTACGAACGTAAAAAGCGTCGGGCTGAGGCGATTCTGGAGCACAAGATGCTGGAAGAACTGCTCGGTTTTGATATCGATTTTGCGGATTAGTCCGGGATGCCGTTCGATTCTGAACGGCATTGTTGATGATGCTTTCTGATTGATTGATTGATTGTTTTTGCCAGGATATCCCATGATCTCACCTGCTTCCCTGACTGGCCTGTCGTCTGTCGCAGCGTCCTCAGCGTCAGTATCTCTGCCAGCGCCCCTGCTGGATATTATCAAAAGCCTGATTCGCAGCCCGTCGGTCGTGGGGGCTGAGCACTCGTTTTTCCGGGTGTTACAACGGGAGCTGGAGGACCGCGGCGCTCGTGTGACCTGGTATGAGGGCTTGTTGGTCGCCCAGGGCAATAAGCCGGACTCGCTGATGTTCTCGGCTCATATTGATCGTCACGGCCTGATATGCACTGGCCCGAATGAGTTCCAGTACGCGGCTTTTGTCTGTGGCGGGCGTTCGGACCTGTTGGGCAATTCGGTATCGGAAGAACTGATGTTGCAGATTGTTGACCGCTTTGTGAACGAAGGCGTGTTCGCTTATGACCCATGGTCGGGAGCGTATCGGGGGCAGGGCACTATTCGTAATGCCTATATTTGCCCTTATCGTAATAACCTGATTTTTGAGCTGGATGGTATGTCGCATCTGGTGGCCGGGACGCCGGTTGCGTTCCAGGATAGATTACGGATAGCACAGGGCCGTTTGTATGGTCAGCTGGATAATGTGCTGACGGCGGCGATGCTGGTGTATTTGTTTGAGCTGGGATTCTGTGGCACGGCATTTTTTACTGCCCAGGAAGAAGCTGGCCGCAGCTGGCGGTATTTGCTCGAATGGTTTCGGCGCTTTGGTGGTACAACCAATCAGCTGGTGGTGGTGGATACCAGCCCTTACCCGGATATTGCTGCCGCCAGCCAGCAGCAACTGGTGTTGCGCCACAAGGATGCCAACGCCGGGTTTAATCATGAACTGACCCAGGCGCTGGTCTCGGGTTGTGAGCAGCTGGGGCTGAGCTACCGCTTCAAGGATGACTATATTGAACAGCAAAATCGCCAGCTGGCTGCGGCCGGGTTAGCAGCCAAATCGTTGGGCAGTACGGAGATGGGACGTATTGTGGCGGCGTCTGGAGGCTTGGTGGATGGCACCACTCTGCAGATTCCAACGACGGGGTATCACACCATGAATGAAAGCGCTGAGCTGGGTAGTGGCCTGGCGTTTGTGCGGTTGTTGTGCAAGCTGGCGGGTTTGTCGTTGCCTTGAGTGGCAAGGTGAATGGTGGAACGAGTGGCGTAATGAGTGGTGGCAGACCGGCTTTCCATGACAACAAAGGAAAACCGGGCAGGCCCGTTTCAGCGTAAGCCCAGGCTAGCGGTCCGGCAGAGTGACATTAAGTTCAAGAATGGATGTCTGGCCATGGTTTTCCAGGTGCACGTTGACGTCTTTGTCGCCGATCTCGACGTATTTCCGAATCACCGCCAGTATTTCCCGTTCCAGCTGGGGCAGGTAGTCGGGGCCATTGTTACGTAAGCGGTCGTGGGCAACCAGCACCCGCAACCGTTCTTTGGCAACGGATGCGGAGCTGGTGTCGTCTTTTCGGAATCGTTTTAACAAACTCATATCAACCTCCAAAAACCCGTTTCAGGAAGCCTTTTTTCTGCTTTTCAAGAAAACGGTGTGGGCGATCTTCGCCGAGGTAGCGGGCAACGGAGTCGGCATAGGCCTGACCGGCATCGCTGTCGCTGTCGTGCACAACCGGCACGCCCTGGTTGGAAGCTTTGAGCACGGCTTCAGACTCTGGGATCACTCCCAGTAACGGGATGGCGAGGATGTCTTCGACATCGGTGACGGAGAGCATTTCTCCACGCTCAACCCGCTCCGGGTTGTAACGGGTCAGCAGCAAGTGTTCCTTGACTGAGCCGCCTTGTGCGGCGACACGGGACTTGCTTTGCAGAATACCAATAATGCGATCCGAATCCCGTACCGAAGAGACTTCCGGGTTGGTGACAATAATGGCTTCTTCCGCAAAATAGAGCGCCATCTGGGCTCCGTGCTCGATTCCGGCAGGTGAGTCACAGATAATAAATTCAAAGGTTTCTGCCAGCTCATTGAGCACTCGTTCGACGCCTTCCAGGCTCAGTGCATCCTTGTCTCTGGTTTGTGAGGCGGGCAGTACGTAAAGATTGTCGAGTCGCTTGTCTTTGATCAGGGTTTGGGACAAGGTGGATTCACCCTGGATCAGGTTAACAAAGTCGTACACAACCCGGCGCTCACAGCCCATGACCAGATCGAGATTACGCAGGCCCACATCAAAATCGATCACAACGGTTTTGTGGTTCTGCATGGCCAATGCTGCTGCAAACGCAGCGCTGGTGGTTGTCTTTCCTACTCCGCCTTTTCCGGAGGTCACCACGATTATTTTTGCCACGGTATTCATCCTGCCAATTTGGTTATTTATCCGAGCCGGTGAGGGTTAAGTGGTCATCAACCAGCCGGACCAGCACGCTGCTGTTTTTTAAGGGGTGATCGTCTTCAAATAATTGGTACTGGCCAGCAATAGCGACCAGCTGGGCATCAAATTGTAAACAGCTGATCATTGCGTCCGGATTACCCTTGACGCCTGCCAGTGCCTTGCCGCGCAACCTGCCCATAATCTGTATATCACCGGTTGCCAGTACTTCTGCACCGGGGCTGATGGTACCCATTACGATCAGGTCGCCATCAAAATAAAGCTGCTGACCGGAGCGGACATTGCTGTTGTGCACTTTAATCGCTCGGGCGGGGATCGTCTGTGCTTCCAGTCCCAGGCCGCGGGTTTTCTGCTCACTGACGGCCTGTTCCGCCTCTGCTGGCACTGCCGCTGGTTTTTGCCGCACGGTTTTGACCGATGAGTGGCCAAAATCTGCCAGGCACAAGGCTTTGCAGGCCGCTTGCCAGGCTTCCGAGCTGTAGCGTACACCTACAGGAACAAGTCCATGCTGGCGCAGTAATGTGGTAAGACTGGCCAGACTGGTGTGTTCCGGGTCCAGCTCCTGTAAGGAGATCAGACAAGGAAGCCCCTGGAACAAGGCCGGAGCTTCTGATCGCCGGCGTTGCAAGTCGGCACTGATGACGTCTGGCTCGGTGCTGTGAAATGTCAGCGTGGTCAGTGGCGTCATCCCGGTTTTCATATCCAGAACAGGCGCAGTCATACTATTTTGTTCTCAACGGGAAGTGTTCAAAGCGAACGGCTTCCATACCATGATGTTGTAACTGGCGGATGTTCTGGTGGCTGTCGCCGTCCGGGCTGGCCAGAACATCACGATAATGCTCACCAAAACAGCGTAATGTCTGTTCGGTGGTCAGTTTCAGCAGGCTGGCCAATGCCAGTACCCGGCATGATCCCTGGTTTTGGTCGCTGCTGTTGTCCAGCGCTCCGTTGGTAAAGGCGGAGGCGGAAAAAACATAGTGCTTGTCAATATAGTCCAGAGTTTCAGAGAACGGATGGTCATTATTCTCTATCCGGGTTAAAAATATTTCTGTTGCCTGGTTATCGTTGTTCACTTTAGGTTCCTTTTTTTAACCCTGTCAGGCTAACACCGGTTGACGCTGTTCGCCACGCTGCTGACTGGCTCGTCCCCTGATTTATGGCCTGGTTAGCGCTACGATTGAAGTATTCCCCTGATGACCTGTATTTGATACTGTATGTATGTACAGTTTAGGGGTTGTGCTATGGAAATGTCTCCACGTCAGATACTGCATATCGATTGTGATTGTTTTTTTGCCGCTATCGAAATGCGCGATCAGCCCCATCTGCGCGACCGGCCGTTGGCGGTAGGGGGTGACCCTGCCAGACGCGGTGTGATCTCAACCTGTAATTATAATGCAAGGCGCTATGGGGTTCGATCGGCCATGGCGTCTGCCCATGCGTTTCGTTTGTGTCCGGAACTGGTGTTGTTACCGACGGATATGCCGCGTTATCGGCAGGCATCGCAGCAGATTATGGCCATTATGCGACCGTATGCGCGAGTGTTTGAGCAGGTCTCTATCGATGAGGCTTATCTTGAATTGACGGCGGCTGACGATGCGCGTGGAGTTGCTGAGGCGATTCGTTACGAAGTGGCGTGTCAGGTGGGTGTGACGGTGTCGGCAGGTATTGCGCCTAACAAATATCTGGCCAAAATTGCCAGTGATTATAATAAGCCAGACGGTATCTGGCAGATTGCCAACACTGAGGTGGCGGCGTTTGTCGAGTCATTACCGGTGCGGAAAATTCCCGGTGTGGGGCCGAAACTGAGCGAGCGACTGGCGGCGGATGGTTTGTCTGTCTGTGCCGATTTGCAGGGGCTGTCGATGGCGCATCTGATTCATCGTTATGGTCGTATGGGGGCGGTGCTGTACGAACGTTGTCGCGGTATTGATCACCGGCCTTTGCGGGAAGTGCGAGAACGCAAGACGGTCAGTGTGGAGCAGACGTTCCATTACGATTTGACCAGTGAGGCAGAATGTTTACAGCAGTTGCCGGATTTGTGGCAGCGCTGGCAGCAACGAGTGGCAAATGCCGGTTGGCAGGCCGACGAGCTGGCACCGTTTGTGAAGGTCAAGTTTGCTGATTTTACCCAGACCACCATGGCTGATAACGATATGGCAGCCGATCTGAAAGGGTTTGCTGCGCTGATTGCCAGCGCCATGCGTCGACAGGACAAGCGGGTGCGCCTGTTGGGTATTGGTGCCCGGCATTGTGGGGGTGATCCGGCCCAGGGGCGTTTGTTCTAGGGCTGGCTGTTGCCGGTTCAGGCAGCCTGTCTGATCGGTTTTCAGTAAATAATAAAAGCAAACATTCCGGCAGGCCAAATGGCGAGCGAGCCATAACTGATCGACATGCCGAGAGAAGCACCCACCAATACGTCGGTCGGGTAGTGCATCCCCAGAATCACCCGGGACAGTGCCACCAACAAGGCAAACGGCGCGACCATCCAGAACAGTACCGGGAAGAAAAAGCAGAGTAATACCGCGAAGTTTACGGCATTCATGGTGTGACCTGAGGGAAAGCTGTACAGGTCCAGCGGGGCGGTATGGGCCTGAATGGCATCAAACGAAATAAACGGCCGCTGGCGTACCAGGCGGTTTTTCAGCTGACTGTAGACGCCAACACACAACAAGCCGGTGATGGCTATATGGCCCAGAACGGCCAGTCCTTCGATACCGAACAGCAGAGGCAATAACAGTCCGAGTGAATACCAGAATACACCGTCACCGGCGCGACTGATGCCTTTGAAAAACAGCCGTACGCTGCGGTTGTATCCCATTCTGTTCATAAGCTGACACAGGCTCAGCTCTAGATGATCGGCTTTACTGAACAGTAGCGCTGTCTTTGGCTGTAACTGTTTTGCGATTGCCATTAGGGGTTACCTTGGTATTGGCGCTGTTAAGGCGCTGGATAAACTCGTCCACTATGCTGTTCCATGAAATTGTTTCTGCACGTGAGCGAGCTTGCTGACGAATTTTTTGCAGTAAATTCGGACTGTCGGAAAGAATCTCGACTTGCTGGATATAGGTTTCATCTTCACCAAATGGCGCGAGCATGCCGGTCAGGCTGGAGGTGATATGTTCATGTCCGGCGGCATAATCAAAGCTGACCACGGCCAGACCGCTGGCCATGGCTTCGGTAACAACGTTGCCAAACGTATCGGTTTTGCTCGGGAACAGAAAGATATCGCCACTGGCATAGTGTGTTGCCAGGTCATCGCCGCGACGCATGCCACAGCAGATAATTTCCGGGTACTGGGCGCGGATGCTCTGTAATTCAGGGCCATCGCCAACCAGTACCATACGTACCTGCTCATCGCTGTTGAGCAGGCGACGATAGGCCGCCAGTGCCAGGTCCATGTTTTTTTCACCGGCGATGCGGCCGACGTAAAGTAGCACCAGATCCTGTTCACCCACTCCCCAGGAGCGTCGCAGGGCAGCGCTGCGATGGCAAGGATTAAACTTCTGGCTGTCGACGCCACGAGATAATACCCGCACGTTGTGGAAGCCATGGGCGTCCAGTTCATCCCGTTGGCTGCGGGTAGGAACCAGCGTGGTCGCGGTCAGATTATGAAAGTAACGCAGATAACGATAGGCCAGTTTTTCCAGTCCAGCCAGGCGGTAGTGCTCGATGTACTGATGAAAATTGGTGTGGAAGCCGCTAATGACAGCCACTCCGGTTTTATGGGCTGCTCGCACGGCGGCCCAGCCCATCGGGCCTTCGGTGGCCACATAAATCACATTGGGGGCAAAATCCTTCAGGGCGGAAGAAATACGGCCAATCAGGGGAACGCCAAACTTGAGCTCTTTATAGCCGGGTAATGGCATACCGGGCAGCAAGGTTGTGTGCAGGTCATGAGTGTTGACCGGTTGTTCATGACGGTATTGCCGAGGACGGATGATCTGCACCTGGATACCACGTGCACGCATGCCTTCAACCAGTTGCGACAGAGTATGTGCAACGCCATTGATCTCCGGAGCAAATGTTTCAGTCACAATGGTGACGCGTTGGATAGGTGCAGTCATGGTGCCATTAGTTCGCTACATATGACTCTTTACTTTGGGGGGACTGTGTGACAGTTCTTTTTCAGCTCCGTGACATTCGGGTGAAGGCGGTGCTTGCAGAAGGGGGTGGCGGGAAGAATCGGTTCTGGGCTGAACCATCAAGCCTTGTTTGTCGCAAAAAAATCTATCACAAAAAACGGTAACCGGCCTGGACCAGTACCAGGCGCATGACGTCCAGTTCTGCCTGGGTGAATTGGCGTTGGTTGCCACAGTGTTGGCAGGTGATCAGCGCCAGTGATCTGAGTTCGACCAGTGCGATGGGAGTGTCGGTATTACATTCATCACAGGTGACAGGAATTTCCGTCTCTGCAGGCAATATGGTACTCATCTTGTTTCCAGTAATTGTTCGACATGCTCGGCGATGGCTAATGCCGAGGTCAGCCCCGGACTCTCTATCCCCAACAGATGCCAGGCGGGTGATGTGGCGGGGCCACTTCGCTGAAAAACAAAGTCGGCCGCGGTGTTGCCTGGGGCACTCAGCTTGGGGCGAATACCCGCGTATGCGGCCTGTAGCTGGTTTTCATCCAGTGCGGGCCAGTAGCGGCGTATGGCGGCGGCAAAGGGGCGACGTAAATGCTCACTGACATGGTAGCGCTCAGGACTGGAGGCTGCTTGCGGATCAAGATATTCGACATCCGGGCCAAAGCGCAGTTGTCCGGCCAGATCCAGGGTGGCATGAACACCGAGGCCGGCGAGGCCAGGCTCAGGCAAAGGATAAACCAGATGCCGGAATGGGCTTTTGCCCTGGTAGCTGAAGTAATGTCCACGGGCCGGAAACAGTACCGGCGGCGTGTTATTGCGTTCGGCAGTCTGGCTTCCGTTATGGAGACGGGCATCACTATTTGTATCTGCGGTATTGGTACCAGCATCTATCGTGGCCATCAGCGCAACCGCCTCTAATCCGGCGGCGTTAATCAGTGTCTGGCAATGAATGGTGGTCGGGCCATCGGAGGTGTTGATAGTAACGGCCCAGGCATCACCATGGTTGTGTGCGGATGTCATTTGGCTGCGGCAGACCAACAGCGCACCGGCTTGCTCAGCCTGGTGCTGCAAGGCTTGCATAAACCGGTGACTGTCGATGATCCCGGTTTCCGGTGACCAGAGCGCAGCCGCAGCGGCAACGTCCGGTTCCATTTGATGTAGCTGGTGGCGGTCCAAACGTTGTAATGGAATGGCAAGGCGCTGGGCTGTGTGTTCCAGCCGCTGCAGTTCCGGGTGGTCATTGGTTGGACTGACAATCAGCTTGCCGATTTTCTGATGGGGAATGTCGAACTGCTGACAGAATTGATAGGTCAGGGCGCGTCCGCGCAGACACAGGGTTTCTTTCAGGGAGCCTGGCGGGTAATACAGGCCGGCATGAATCACTTCGCTGTTGCGGCTACTGGTTTCACTGCCAATCAGGTCGGCTTGCTCCAGTATCAAGACGGAGTAACGCCGGGACAATTGTCTGGCCAGTGCCAGACCGATCACACCTGCGCCAATAATGCATATATCGAAGTCTGGAGTCATTGGATCGGCAGTACCTGTACTGAGAGTCTGGCGGTTGCTAAAATGTGCCCCCCGATTTTTACCATAGCTGCGGAGAAGGTAACACTGATGAATATCAGTCACGTTGAGAATGCAGGGATGGCAATCGGCATTGCCATTTTGATTGGCTTCATGATGTTTATCATCTATGACCTGGCAAAACGCTCAAATGCGGGCAAATTTGGGATGGGTGTGCTGTTCTTTGCACTGGGGCTGGGCATGCTTGGATTTATTATCAAGACGGTGCTGGTCGAAGTGCTTAACTTCTAGGCCTGATTGCCTCTGAATATCATTTTTCCATTGTTGGCATTGCATATGCAGTAGTTCTGACTGAACTTATTGTAGCGAATCGCTGACCCGGTCAGCTGGCTGTGTTAAACGGAGGAGAAATGGAAGCTGCACAAAGGCTGGGCAAGCCAGAGGACATTATGTTTGCCCGGATTCCAGAGGAATTCATCACATCTCGAGGATGGAGTGTGAAGCTGGTTCAGGTACCTGCCCGACATAATAGCGGGGACGTATCTGACGAGGAAACGATGGCCAAAATACATCTGCTGGCAGAAAACCTGCTGCCAACGGCCGTACATATGGCAAATTTTTATCATCTGCCCAAAGGTCAGTGGCTGAACCTGGTGTATACCGATACACGTTCCAGCATGGATGAAAATTCCAATTTGTTACTTGGATTTTTATCCCGTATTGCCGGGCAACAGGAAGTGTGGGTGCCGCTTGCGGGTAGTCACAGCATGTTACTTAATGTGCTGGGACGGATTTTGCCGCAATTGCAACGGCTGGATTTGTCACGTAACCCACTGTTGTATATTGGTGATTATGCCAATTTCCCTGCTTTCAAGCGTCTCGCCCAGTCCTGTGGAATGCCCATTTTCTGCCAGGCTACTTATTGATCGGATGATCACCTTGTTGCTATACACGCCGCCTGCAGCCCGATGGTTGCTGGCGCTGTATCCTCCCAAACCTTCCCGCTATCCCGTGCTATCGCTATATAGTCAGCCATTTGGATGTTCTTCCAGCTCTCTAACAGACCTCTAATCCGGCCGGGTTTGTACAATCGTGCGCAAGATCAGCTGTTGATCAGGTATCCTGATGCACAATGCCTGTAAGGGGCATTTATTTAATCCGGTGCTCACTCTGGGCTACCGGATGGTTTCGAATCACGAAGCCGACTTGCAGGCCTGACGGGTCAAGTCAAAAGTCGGCGACACCGAGTCGAGATCATCCGGCAGTCCCCGAAGGGCGCGGGTTGCCGCCGTCCAGTGCGGTGTTGACGAATTTGAAAAGGACTCGTCATTTCGCTGCATTTGTCGCCTTGCCCTGAACAACGGCAACACTCGCGCAGAGCCGTGCAGGATTAAATGGATGTCCCCTGTAGTGTCAGGCAATGTGTTTTGTCTCGCAGACTGTAGAAAAGAGAGGTGTGTATGGAAAATCAACTAAAGGAACAGCTTCAGCAATTGCATGAAGAGTTGCAGGCCAACCCGAAGCTGGATGAAGAAACCGCAGGATTGATGAGAAAAGTGGCGGAAGATATTGAAGTGATGGAGCTGACTGACAGCGGTGATGTCGTGGAAGGCTTGCAAGAGTACGCCATTCGCTTCGATCAGGATCATCCGGCACTGTCTGAGATTTTGCGACAAATCGTGGATACCCTGGGTCGCATCGGCGTTTGATTGAAGGGTGGGTGACTGTTGTTGTCAGCGCCCAGTCTTGTTGTTCAGATCGTTACCGCAATAATAATATCGGAGATTCGTTGTATGAGACACATGCCAACGCTCGCTGAAGTAATGACAGCATTCCCTCTGCATATTGGTGAAAACACACGGTTAACAGAAGCCGCAGACTTGATGGCACAACATCAGTGTCATCATCTGCCGGTGATGGATGGTGATGAGGTGATCGGGTTGTTAGGGGCTGACGATATCAAGTTGGCGCAGCAGCCTGGACACAATCTGGATGATAGCCAGGAGCTGGTGGTCGGTGATATGTGTCAACGACGCGTGGCCCGGGTTGATCTGCACACGCGTCTGGATGTCGTGCTGGCTTATATGGCAGACAATGGCAGCAGCGCTGTGATTGTCATGCGTAATGAGAGACTGGCTGGTCTGCTAACGACTCATGATGTGTGCCGCTTTACCGCCAACTGGCTGCACAAGGAATATATGCCAAGTGACGATCCTGACATTGCTTGAATAATCATCAAGGTATATCAAGGTAAAAGCTGACAGGGCATGGAACAGGATGCCCGGCTGCTGGTCTTCGATCCGTTTGACCGGCGGCCAGTCCTTATCATCAACGTTTCTCTGAATCCTGCCTTTGCACTCTTTTGCACCGACTGTGTCGTCTTTGTGATAATTCTTTGTGCATTTTTGTGAGCATTGCTGGCTTTACTTGGGCAGTTATTGATAAAAGGCAATATTTTTTTCTTCCTTGACTGTTCCAGAGTGATGACAGAACGCTGGATAAACCAGTCACAACCCTGCAGTACGGTACGTATAGTCAGCCAATAGTGCTTTTTTGACCTGTTCTGATGATTTTTTGGGCGCTGGCCATGATCCGGGCACCTGCCTGCAAAATTTATTGGTTGGTTTGGCAGAGCTGGTACGGAGTTTGCGAAAGACTATGTAAAGGAGGATCTGCCCATGTACAAAATCGCTGATATCCAAGACTATCGCCAGCCCAAACCTGCCACTGCCGCCCATTGGCTGACAGGCCTGACTGAAATCATTGAAGGTCGTTACCAGGACGAAGAAAGCATCCAGCGCCTGCTGATGTTGATTTCTGAACACACGGAACTGCGTAATGTATCCATTGCATTACCTGACTCCCCAAGCCGCTTTAAAGCCCAATATTGTTCCACTGGTGTTACCAATGGTGTGTACAGCTTTGCTGTCCAACATGCCTTGTGCCGTCAGTTTGAATCACGTGAATGGTTGGTCATCAAGGATGGCAGTGAGCGTCCGGAACGATTTGACCCCCAAGCCAGTGGCCTGACGTTGCAGGATCGTTGCTTGTTGGTCCCTCTGGTGCTGCGTCAGTCAGTACTGGCTGTGTTGGTGATGGACCTTCGTGGTGCAAGACTGGACAATGTCAGCCTTGAACTGGTGCACTGCCTTGGTGCTCAGATTGCTCAGATTCTGGCAACACAAGTGGTGCCTAATTTCAAGACTCTGTATGCACGTCCTTACCAGCGTGTGCAAGAAGATGAACTGAGTGATATTCACGCAGCCATCGATAAGTGCAACGGCAACAAGACCATGGCTGCAAAAGTGCTGGGATTGACGCCACGGCAATTACGTTATCGCTTGTCCAAACTGAGTGAAGAAACGACGTCCTCGATGAGTGCTTCAGAAGTCACTCATTAAGCATTGGTTATATCCATTCTGTATGCGGGTCTCCGGCCCGTCGTTGATACTGGGGTGACTGGTATCTGCGACGGGCAGTCTGCTCGTATTGGCTGACCAGCCTGTCTCTTTTCCCCGCATGACCCATAACCCGCCTGTCATTCGTTTGTTATCCGGCTTGTTATCCTGTTCGCTGTTTTTGGTTGCTCGATAAACTATTGGGGACATCCATTTAATCCTGCACGGCTCTGCGCGAGTGTTGCCGTTGTTCAGGGCAAGGCGACGAATGCAGCGAAA
>NZ_JAUYWA010000013.1 GCF_030689025.1 Oceanobacter sp. 1_MG-2023 | reverse complement strand
GTTGGTGGTTATCTGATGGACTACTACAACCGGCAGCGACCTCATACATTCAACGACGGCATTTCGCCCGTTGCAGCTGAGGAAAACTTTAAAATACTGTCCGGGATTAGTTGACCACTACATCAGTTCGGCTTTGTATTTGGCTTTGCCAATCACTAAATCGGGAGCCTCTTTAAGCTTTTCACCTTTTTTGGCCACCAGTTCGCGCAGTACTTTGCCCGCAGGCCATCCTTCTTGAACCAACACATAGACATCGTCTTGCATACTATCCGCCCAGTAATCCATAAGGATTTGGTAGATGTCGTATTTACTGAGCAGCGAATTGTGGGAATAGCTTTCTAATAAGTCTTCTCTGATGCGATGGATAATTTGTTTCGGCAGCTCACCTTGCTCAATGCCTTGCAGGTTTGAGCGCTGCGCCCAATCGGTAAACGGCACTAAACTTTGTGCAGCAAAGGTTTTGAATTCGTCGTGGTTAAGAATGGTGGTTTTCACCTCGGCGGCTTTCACCAACGCCTCGCTATAACCCTTATGCGTTGCCTTGAACAGAGTGGCGCGAATACTGGGGAAGACTTGCCAGTAACGCTCTAAGGCATCGATGTCACGATTCGGAATACCGCCTTTCAGGTGGGCGCTGAGGTCGTGCAGGTCTTCCGATTCGCTGCTGTCGATATAGCGGGGAATATTCAGGTTGTAGTCGTTGGCGGCAATTTCACCTAGAGAGACCCTGCGGCTGTAGCCGGGCAGTTCCCGCTGGTGGGTAAACATATCGACGATCTTGTGGATGTCCTGGGCACGCAGGCGGTTTTTATTGCCGTCTTTGATAAAGCCTTTGCTGGCATCCACCATAAAGATGCCTCTCTTTGTTTCACTGGCTTCACCAGTGGCGCTGAGGACTCTGGCCTGTGCATGCTCCTTGTCGATAACGATGATGCAGGCAGGAATACCGGTGCCGTAAAACAGGTTGGCGGGCAGGCCGATTATGCCCTTGATGTAGCCCTGTTTGATCAGGTTCTCACGGATGCGGGCTTCAGCGTTGCCACGGAAGAGCACGCCGTGGGGCAGGATCACCGCGCCCTTGCCGGTGCTTTTCAGGCTTTTGAGGATGTGCAGCAGAAAGGTGTAATCACCATTTTTCTCCGGCGGAATGCCCCACACAAAGCGGTTGAACGGGTCTGCTTCCGGGTTGAGGCCGCTGGTCCAGTTTTTGTTGGAAAACGGCGGGTTGGCCACAGCAAAGTCGAAGGTTTTTAACTGGGTATTGCCGTTGCTCCCGACTTCCTTCCACTGCGGGTCTGAAATGGTATTACCTTTCCAGATTTTGGCGGTAGCGGTGTTGTGCAGGATCATGTTCATGCGCGCCAGGGCGCTGGTGGCGTTGTCCATCTCCTGACCGAAAATCGACAGCCCCCGGGGGGCCTGATCACTGGCTTTCAACAATAGTGAGCCAGAGCCGCAGGTCGGGTCATAGACGGTAGCATCCTGGGGGGTATCGGTAGTAATACCGATCACTTTTGACAAAATCTGAGACACTTCCGCCGGGGTATAAAACTGCCCCTTGGACTTGCCCGATTCGGTGGCAAAGTGGCGCATCAGGTATTCGTAAGCGTCGCCGAGCAAGTCGTCGCCATCGGAGTGGTTATCACCTAAATTCAGCCCTTCAAAAATACCCACCAGCTTGCCTAGACGGTCGACCATTTCCTTGCCTTTGCCGAGCTTGTCTTCGTCGTTGAAGTCGGCCACATCGATCACGCCTTTCAGGTCATTTTCTTCGGCCAGCGCGCTGATGACTTTGTTGATTTTGTCGCCAATTTCTTTGTCGCCTTTGAGCGCCACCATATCGTCAAAGCTGGCCCCTTCGGGCACCAGAATCATGCCGTAGGGATCGCCCTTGTACTTGTCGGAGACGTACTTCATAAACAGCAGGGTCAGTACATAGTCCTTGTACTGGCTGGCATCCATGCCGCCACGCAGTTCGTCGCAGCTGGCCCAAAGTGAGGAGTAGAGTTCAGTTTTCTTGATGGCCATTTGGGTTCCTTGATTTTCAGACGACAGGCTTGAGGCCGGTATACGTTCCAAAGTTGATGCTATTTGTAGTGAAATGACTCTCACTATTATATCCAACGCGTTTAAACCCACCTTTTATACGGTTTATTGGTAAGGCAGAAAGGTGGTATGGCTGAGGCTGGTTTTTCATACCACATCGCTACTGCGTATGGTGTGTTTGCCACCTCAAACAGGTCGGGTGATTGCGGCCATGTTTTCTCCACGTTATTTTTCTGGTCGGTTGAAAATACAGACCATTACGCGCTGATGGGTAAGCGGTTTTTAATTATCAGTAACGGTTTTTATAGCGGTTGATTACTTTATCACGATTATGATTGGTCTCGGCCTGTTTGGATTGAATCCCAATAATTGTGGCCAGCACCTATCCTGAACGTGGAGTTTTTTTGGTGCACGGAAAGACTACAAGCCTGTAGGGGACATCCATTTAATCCTGCACGGCTCTGCGCGAGTGTTGCCGTTGTTCAGGGCAAGGCGACGAATGCAGCGAAATGACGAGTCCTTTTCAAATTCGTCAACACCGCACTGGACGGCGGCAACCCGTGCCCTTCGGGGGCTGCCGGATGATCTCGACTCGGTGTCGCCACCGCCCCGAATCAGGGGCGGCGTTGGGATATCAGCTCTTGTGCGAGTACGGTCAAGGACCGCTACTGGTATCGGTACCTGATCATGGACCTGTGCGGTCGTAAAATCATTGTCTGGGAAATCCACAATCAGTATTGTCGGCCATGATGTGTCACTGCCTGTTTTGGTCAGTTGAAGAAATGACGATTCCAAATGGTTCCGGGTACCAAACAAGGCATCAAACAGGGCACCAACAGGTGGTTTCTGGTTCGACATGCGAGAAGACGAACAACGGCGTCGAATCAGCGTCAATGCCTTCTGCACCGACAAGCAGACGCCGACGCTGAAAAAATTCTGCTACAGTGGCCACCACGGCCGACAGCCGCATCATCATAATTTTCAGAATCACAACCAGTCAGAGAGAACACCACCATGGCCCTGATCACTGCCACCGTGCCGGTAACCGCCTTTCAGCAAAACTGCACCATTCTGATGTGTGAAGCCACGCATCAGGCGGCTATTGTTGATCCTGGTGGCGATATTGATCGTATCGTCGCCAAACTCGACGCCATGGGTGCCAAGCCGGAAAAAATCTTGCTGACGCATGCTCACCTCGATCATGTCGGTGGCACGGCCGAGCTGGCCAAACGTTACCAGTTACCGATCGAAGGGCCGCACAAGAGGGATAATTTCTGGATTCAGGCGCTGTCACAGCAGTCTCAAATGTTTGGTCTGCCGGATGTTGAGATGTTTACTCCAGATCGCTGGCTCAGTGACGGTGATCAGGTCACGGTTGGGGATGTCACGCTGGAGGTGATTCATACGCCGGGTCATACGCCGGGCCATGTGGTATTTGTGCAACCAGAGCAGCAGCTGGCGTTGGTCGGGGATGTGCTGTTTAACGGTTCGATTGGACGCACCGACTTTCCGCAGGGAAACCATGCCGATCTGATCCATTCTATTCGCGACAAGTTGTTCCCATTGGGGGATGAGATTGAATTTGTCCCAGGTCATGGCCCACGTTCAACCTTTGGTCATGAGCGCAAGAGCAATCCTTTTGTGGCTGACCAACGCGGGTAGCTCTGCCTCATGCGTTTATTGGGGTCAATGTGGTTATTTGAGCCAATTGCTTCATGCAGGCCAACCACTAAATCCCGTCAGGCTGGTGTATATCACTCCGTTTCAGCACAGAATTAGTGCAAATTTATGTTCCGTGAACATTGATTGCTCACACATAGCGAATCCGTTCCAGGTAAGTTTCGTGCTTCACCCGCTTCAGATAATCCAGAGGCGTGGTGTTCACCTGTTTTTTGAATTCTCTGGAAAAGTGGGATTGGTCGCTGAAACCGAGGTCGGATGCCAAGTCAGAAAAGGCTACCTGATCACTGTGATTGATGTCGTAAACCGCCGATTGGCAACGGATAATCTGGCTGAATGCCTTGGGTGACATGCCCATATCGGCCCGGAACTGCCGCTGCAGTGAGCGCGTGGTATATCCGGTCAATGCCTCCAGATCGTTGATGTGAATACTGCCATGGCTTTCGCAAATACTGCGGATCGCCTGGGTCGTCAATCGGGATGATTTCCGCATCTCCTTGCCATCACAAAAACGCCCGAAGATTTCAATTTGTTCGGCAAAACTGGCGCTGCCAACAATCGCTTCAAACACTTGATTTGACTCAGGAACCAGCTCCTGAAAAGCAAAGTGCTGCTCGATCAGTTCTTCCGCCGAGACGTTCAGAAAATCCGGCATGGTGCCGGACACAAAACGCACCCCAAAATAACGGTGATGGCTGTTCAGGTCGATGTCGATGGCCTTCATCGGCGTGCCAAAAACTTCGGCGGTGGGATGGCTGCTGTCGCAGTCAAACAGTATATCAACACAACCGTCCGGTATGGCAAACGTCGCTTCGACGGAGTCTTTGGCTTCAAAACTGTAAAAGTGAGAAATGAGCGGATTGTCAGACCCTGAAAGATAAAATCTCTCGGCCGAATTAAGCACCAACCAAGGCTGTTTGGAACGAATTCCAGCAAGACAATGAACAAGGGAAGTATGTGACATAACCTGGATTCGCTCGCTTGATATTTCGAAGATACGCAATCCATAGCAAAGCCAGTGCCAGATTTTTTGAAGTGGATATTTCTTGATTCCATGTCGCAAAAGTTCAATACGGATGATTTTTCGACGTCTAGGATCGTATTTTTCCTCAGCCCGTCTCGCTCATGAGTTTGACCCGTCATTATTGATTCTGATGAGCGTATGGCAGCTGAATAAAAGTACAGAAGTGCTCATTCCCAGATTCAAGGTGCTGTTATGTCAGAGAATACGAAAATCGATTTTATTTATCTTTCCGAGCCGGACATGATCAAAGCCGGCGTTATGGATATGGAAAAATGTGTCGACACAATGGAAAGCATGTTCACCTTGTTACATAAAGGTGATTATCGTATGGCTGGCCCGAATAGTGATTCCCACGGTGCCATGATTACCTTCCCCGAAGAATCTCCATTTCCGACAATGCCAAAACCTACTGCCGATCGTCGTCTTATGGCCATGCCGGCTTATTTGGGTGGGGAGTTCCAGACTTGCGGAGTGAAATGGTATGGCTCCAATATTGCCAACCGTGAAAAAGGCCTGCCGCGTTCAATTCTGATGTTTATTCTGAACGATATCGATACCGGTGCTCCCATGGCTTATATGTCGGCCAACCTGCTATCGGCTTATCGTACCGGTGCGGTTCCTGGTGTTGGTGCACGCCACCTTGCCCGTAAAGATTCCAAAGTGGTGGGTTTATTGGGGCCTGGCGTTATGGGTAAAACGTCTATTGCGGCCTTTATGGCCACTTGCCCGGATATCGACACGATCAAGGTAAAAGGTCGTGGGCAAAAAAGCCTCGATAGCTTTATTGGCTGGGTTAAGGAAACCTACCCTCAAATTACTACGATTACCACTGTCGATACTCTTGAAGAGGTGGTACGTGATTCCGATATCGTAACCTATTGCAATTCTAACGAAACCGGTGATGTGTCCAGTTATCCGGAAGTCAAAAGAGAATGGGTAAAACCCGGCTGTTTCCTTTCGATGCCAGCGTATTGTCGTCTCGATGATGCAATGGAAACAAACGATGTCCGTAAAGTGCTGGATAACACCGGTTTATATCAAGCCTGGTTTGAAGAAGTGCCAAAACCGGCTCACCAGTATATTCCCATCATTGGTGCCCGTTTTATGGATATGGTCGACGAGGGCAAGTTATCGCTGGATCAGCTCGAAGACCTCGGAGCCATCACCGCCGGAGCCACTCCAGGTCGGGCGAATGATGAAGAAATTATCATTTTATCGGTTGGCGGCATGCCCGTCGAAGACGTTGCCTGGGCCACCGTGATTTATCGCACGGCAATTGAGCAAGGCATTGGCATCAAGCTGAATCTTTGGGATAGCCCTGAATTGTGCTAGCAGCATCCGGCGTCGTGACCGGCGCCGTTATTTCCTCTGCATGACTGTATTTGACACCCTGGATATTCCCAATGACACAGATTCTAAAACTGAAAACCGGCTCAAAATTCGAAGAAATCGGCAGCTATTCCCGCCTCGTTGCTGTCGATCGCTGGATTTACGTTTCCAATACTGCGGGCCGTAATCCACACACCAAAGAGATCCCAGAGGACGTGCTGGCGCAAACGCACCAGGTGTTCAGCAATATTGAAACCGCCTTGGCAGCGGCGGATTCCTGTCTCGCCGATGTGGTGTTTTCACGGGTGTTTATTCAGGACCCGGCCGATGTTCATGCGGTGATGGGATTGGTTGGCGAGAAGTTCAAAGGCATCAATCCGGCCACCACGGTGACCTGTCCACCGCTTGGTTCAACCGTCTACAAGATGGAGCTGGAAGTCACCGCCTATCGCGGCGCTTCCCAAGCCACCGTAGAAGAAATGTCCATCGCCTGATCGTTCCAGGCGATACCCGCAAACCCGTTGATGTCGGCAGCAATCTTATGACCAAAACACTGGAAACAGTACACACAACAGATCAATTACCTGACGCCACCACGGTGGTCATTATTGGTGGAGGCATCGTCGGTGTTACCGCAGCACTGACGCTGGCAGAGCGTAACATCCCCGTTGTGCTGCTGGAAAAAGGCCATATCGCGGGCGAGCAATCATCACGCAACCTGGGCTGGATACGCAAAACCAGCCGTCATGCCGCCGATGTGCCCTTGGCACAGGCGGCCGACCGGCTGTGGGCCGGGATGCCTGAGCGTATCGGCCAGTCGGTCGGCTACCGCCAGTCCGGCATTATGTTTCTGGCCAAAAACGACGAACAGATGGCGATGCACGAAGCCTGGTCACGCTCAGTGCAAGACCTGTCTCTGGACTCTCAGTTGCTGACGCCACAAGCCATCGATCAGCATGTACCTAACGGTCAGGGTCAGTGGGTTGGCGGTATTTACACGCCATCGGACGGCCGGGCCGAACCCGCGATTGCCACCAGCGCCATTGCCAGGGCTGCCGTCGCCAAAGGGGCAACCCTGATCCAGCACTGTGCTGTACGAACATTGGTGAGGTCGGCCGGTAAAATCAGCGGTGTTGTCACCGAAAAAGGCGAAATCCGGTGTGAACAGGTGTTGTTGGCGGGCGGAGCCTGGTCACGGCGTTTTCTCGGTAATCAGGGTATTGCCCTGCCAACGCTGCCGTTGATTTGTTCCGTGTTACGTACCACACCGATGACAGGGCCAACCGATATTGCTGTGGGTGGCCCGGATTTTTCTTTCCGCAAACAGGACGGCGGCGGTTTTATTATCACCCAACGAGGCGCACTTGATGCTCCCATCACCCTCGATCATCTGCTGATTGGCTGGCGTTATCTCAGCCAGCTCCGTGCCCAGCGCAGTTTTTTGCGCACCTCGTTAGGCCGGGCTTTTCTGCAGGACCTGGCCCTGGCACGCCGCTGGGGAGCCGATCGCCCTTCTCCGCTTGAGAAAATTCGTACGCTGGATCCATCAGCCAACCCTGCCCTCAATCAAGAGGCGCTAACCAATCTTGCCGACGCCTGGCCTGTTTTCAAGCAGGCACAAATCGAAGAATCCTGGGCTGGCGTGATTGACGTAACACCTGATTCAAACCCGGTGATCGACCATGTTCATGCCATTCCTGGCCTGACGATCGCCACCGGGTTTTCTGGGCACGGATTTGGTACCGGGCCAGCAGCAGGGCAATTGGCAGCAGACCTTGTCGCCAATACTTCTCCCATTATCGACCCAGACCCTTACCGGTTTGATCGACTCTGAAATACCGATAACGGTTTTACTCACACGAGGTACAGAATATGAGCGGTACTGCACACACAGCAACGGCAAACTCGATTGATCTGGCGGGGGCTAATAAAAAGACCCATATTGGCCTGCTGACCATGATGGCAATTTGTATTGGTCTGGTGATTGTTCAAGGAGCGATGATTTCTGCCCTGCAAGGGCTCGGCATTGGCGGCCTGAGCTTTATCTTTGCCATGGTGGCGGCCTTGGTACTGGCGCAATTTAATGCCATGAGTTTTGCCGAGTTATCCTTGATGTTTCCGCAAGAAGGAACGCTGGCAACTTACACCCAAAAAGCGATTGGGCATTTTCCGGCTATTGTTTCTGTATTTGCTGGTTATGTGGTGGTTGCCGTATTGGCATTACCGGTAGAAATGTTTTTGGTGGATGCCATGCTGGGAGAATTATTACCCGGTGTATTACCAGAAAAATTAGTACCCTTGCTTATTTTGCTGGTTTTCACTATTACTAACCTGATTGGTACGGATGTCTTTGCCCGGGTACAAAATGTTCTGGCATTTATTCTGGTCAGTGCATTGATCCTGACCGGCCTGGTGGCAATTACCGGTGCTTCTGAACCACACCCGGTACTGACAGGTGCCACGGTTGACTGGAGTATGGCGGGGGTTATCGATGGCAACTTTATTGGCTTGATCGGGTTGGCATTATGGACCATGGTGGGCGTCGAATTTATTTGCCCAATGATTGGTGAGGTAAAAAATCCGAAGAAAAGTATTCCTATGGCCATGCATTTGTCATTGTTTTTTATCTTTACGATTTTTGTTGCCTTTATTTTTGGTGCCAGCCTTTATCTCGACCTGGATACTTTATTGGGTTCTCCTCTGCCATTCCTCGATTATGCCAATGCCGTATTCGGACAAAGCGGTTTGATTATTGCCACCGTCATGGCACTGGCCGCCACGTGCAGCACCATGAATACAATTCTTGCGGCTGTGCCAAGAATGCTGAAAGGTATGGCAGATGAAGGCCAGGCTTTCCCACAATTAAAAGCGCATAACCGTTTTGATGCCCCTTGGGTGGGTATTGTCATGATGGCGGGATTAACAATGATTCCTTATTTTGTCTTTGGTATCGATTCCTTGATCATGCTGATTATTGCCGCCACCACCAGCTGGTTATTGGCTTATAGCGTGGCACATATCAATGTCATCGTATTACGCAAGCGTATGCCAAACCATGAACGCCCTTATCGTACGCCGTTTTATCCACTACCTCAGATTGTGGGTATCATCGCGATGCTGTACGTTGCTCTGAATAATTCACCAGCACCGGAAATGACTCAAATGGTCTATAGCATTACGGGGGGGATTTTGCTGATTTTAAGTATTATTGCTGCCGTGTGGGTAAAATTTTATATGAAGCGTGGCTTGTTTGAGCCAGATATGAGTTAAACAATACCATTCGTCATTAACCTGTTTATCCCGATGCCGGCATGATTAACCCTGTTAATAGATGTCGGCATTATTGTTGTTACTGGCGTCGTACTCTCTCCAAACCCAACCCAGAACCCAAAAACCAGAACCCAGGCCAAAAAAACCCGCCGAAGCGGGTTTTGGTGTTGCGGGACTTTGGCAGTAACAGGGATTACTTCTTGCCAAAACCACCGAAACGCTTGTTGAAGCGATCAATACGACCACCGGTATCCACGGTTTTCTGCTTGCCAGTATAGAAAGGGTGGCAAGCGGAGCAAACGTCCAGATACATTTCGCCAGGCTTGGCGGAACGAGTTTTAACAACATTGCCACAAGAGCAGGTAGCTGTCAGTTCAGCGTATTCAGGATGGATATCTTGTTTCATGGGAACACCTCGGGTCTTCACGCCGCCACCTTCCGACCATCGGACAGGCACCGCGCTACTGTTAAGAAAACATCAAATTCTCGCTGTCGCCATGAACCAATGACGGTGCCAAACCGTACATCAGCCCCTTGCACAGACAATAAGGACGCGCATAATACCAGAGCCTCTTTTACCAGCAAGTTCTTTTCATGCCTTTTTACGTCGTGCAGGTCGCTGTACCCGTGCCCTTGCGGCGCTGTTTCGACTATCTTCCTTCAGCCGGTGAGCCGGAAGACACCTGGAAACCCGGACAGCGGGTGCGGGTTAACTTTGGCCAGCAGTTATTGACCGCCGTCGTAGTCGGTACCGCTCATACCACCGATGTGCCAACAGCCAGGCTCAAGCCCTTACTCGAACGTCTCGATGATGCTCCCTTGCTGGATGCCAGTCAGCTGGCTCTGGGGCGCTGGCTGGCGCGCTATTATCATCACAGTCTGGGGGAAGTGCTGGAACTGATGATACCGGCATTGCTGCGGCGCGGCGGCGCCCTGCAAGAGGCGCTGGAACAAAGCTGGTCGCGATGCCCCACCGCTCATGATGAAACACCGTCTTTACGCGGCAAGCAACAGCAGGCGCTGTGGCAGCTATTCCAACAGCGGCCCGTGTGGGCCCATACCGAGCTGACGGCCCAGGGGTTTACCCTGGCCCAGCTGCGCCGACTGGCACAACTGGGGCTGATCGAAACACAACAGCGCCTGCCCATACCCGCCACGTCCTTACGTCGGCGCGACGACTTGCCTCTCAACGACGAGCAACAGCAAGCCCTGACACAACTGAACCAACCACGGCAGCAATTCCGGGCCAGCTTGCTGGAAGGCATCACCGGCTCCGGCAAGACCGAAGTGTATTTGCAACACCTCAAACAGACACTGCAACAGGGCCGCCAGGTGCTGGTGCTGGTGCCGGAAATCGGCCTGACGCCACAAACCGTGCAGCGCTTCCGGGAGCGGGTTGATGTGCCGGTGGCATTGATACACTCAGGGTTGAATGACCGCGAACGCCTGCAAGCCTGGTGTCAGTGCCGTGACGGCAGTGCGCGTATTCTGATCGGTACGCGCTCGGCGGTCTTTACGCCGATGCCGGAGCTCGGGCTGATTATTCTCGATGAAGAGCACGACAGCTCGTTCAAGCAACAAGATGGGGTACGCTATTCCGCCCGCGATTTTGCCTTGGTGCGCGCCAAGCAAGCGAATATTCCCATTGTACTGGGATCGGCAACTCCGTCGCTGGAGTCGTTGCACAATGCCCTCAGCGGCCGCTACCAGCATCTGAAGCTGACCCAGCGAGCCGGTCAGGCCAAGCCGCCGGGCATGACCTTGCACAGCATCCTCCATCAACCATTGACCTTTGGTCTGGCACAACCGGTGATTGCCAAAATGCAGCAGCATCTGGACGCTGACCGCCAGGTGCTGGTGTTTGTGAACCGCCGCGGTTACGCCCCGCTGATGGCGTGTCAGGAATGTGGTTGGCTGGCAGAATGCCCTCGCTGCGACGCCCGGCTAACACTGCATCAATCGCCAGCGCATTTGCACTGCCATCATTGTGATTTCCAGCAAGCGGTGCCCCGCTTCTGCCCCAACTGCCACAGCGACAAGATTCAAGCCCTGGGTCAGGGCACTGAACGGCTGCAAGACGAACTGTCGATGTTATTCCCCCAGGTGCCGATCACCCGCGTCGATCGCGATACCGCCCGTAACAAACACGCCTTTGATGCGTTGCTGGAGGACATTCATTCCCCCGGCAAGCGCTTATTGATCGGTACTCAAATGCTGGCCAAGGGGCATCATTTCCCGGCGGTGACCATGGTGGTGGTACTCGATGCCGATGCCGGTTTATTCAGTGCCGACTTTCGGGGTATGGAACACACGGCACAACTGATCTTGCAAGTGGCTGGCCGGGCCGGACGAGCGGAGCATCCGGGCGAAGTGTGGATTCAGACCCTGTACGCCGACCATCCGCAATTAAACCTGTTGATCAACGACGGTTATCACGCACTGGCGCTGGCGCTGTTACAGGAGCGCCAGCAACGGCAGTTGCCGCCTTACAGTCATATGGCCATGTTACGGGCGGAATCGCCCCAGCGTCATCTGGCCGAGCAGCTGTTGCAGCTGGCACGACAATTCCTGCAATCGCTCTCGGCCCAGCACCGGGCGCACTCGACCAGTATTACCCCGCTGGTCCTGGTGGGGCCGTTTCCGGCCATTATGGAACGCCGCGCCGGACGTTTTCGCCAACAATTGCAGCTCCTGAGTGACGAACGCACAGGGCTGCATGCGGTACTCGATCCATTGGTGGATTTTCTCCACCAGCAAAAAGGCTTTCACCAGGTGCGCTGGCATCTGGATGTGGACCCCCAGGACACCCTCTAGCCTGGGTGAATCCAGCCAAATAACCACACGGCCAACTGGCGGTCCTGCCGTCATCTCTTTATCATCGCTGCTTTATTCTGGTCGCTGTCAACGGAGTAACCTGTGGCTCGCACGCAATTAACATCTTGGACACATTGGCTCGCGTTTGGCCTGGGTTCTGGTCTGGCCCCCAAAGCACCGGGCACCTTTGGCACCATCGCAGCGCTGCCGGTCTGGCTGCTATTGCTGGCGGACATTCCCCTGTTACCGTATCTCGGTATCCTGATCGCCGGTTTTGCCTTTGGCGTTTACCTTTGCCAGCAAACGTCGCACGACCTGGGGGTACATGATCACCCGGGTATTGTCTGGGATGAATGGATCGGCTTGTGGATTACCTATATTGCCCTGCCGTCTGGCTGGGAATGGATTCTGGCGGGGTTTGTCTTGTTCCGCTTTTTCGACATCCTCAAGCCCTGGCCGATCAAATGGCTGGATGAACAGGTCGAAGGCGGTTTTGGCATTATGATTGACGATGTACTGGCAGGTATCTTCGCTCTGGTCTGCTTGCAGCTGGCGGCCTGGGTGTTGATCTGAGGGGGCTGATCTAACACCCGCTCTAACGCCGCAAATAACGCAACCAGCGCCAGATATTCAACAGACTCATCAGGGAACCGGCAACGTACGTCAGGGCGGCGGCTCGCAAAATGGTGCGGGCATGAAGCATATCGGCGTCATCCAGGTACTGGCCTTGCTGTAACAGCAGCAGGGCTTTGTTAAAACTGGCATCCAGCTCGACCGGCAAGGTTACCAGATGCACCAGGGTGTTGATGCTCATCGCCAGTACCGCAATCAACAATGTCCAGCGTGACAGTCCGGGCTGTACCGCCAGCAGCAAGGGCGACAGCAACAGTGCCACTGGTGCCAGCCGTTGCATCCAGCTCGCCAGTACTGCCAGCCCCTGACGCCAGGAGAACATCCGCTCGCCACGCTGGTGCTGCAAGGCATGGCCTACTTCATGGGCCGCCACCACTACTGCGGTGAGCGACTTGCCATCGAGCTTGTCGGCGGTCAGTCGCACGGCATGCTGTTGGGGGTCATAGTGGTCGCCTTGTTCTGTTGCTTCGACCACCACCTGTTCCAGCTCCAGCTTGTGGATCAGGTGCCGGGCCATATCTCCCCCGGTTCCGGGAAAATCGTCACGCACCGAGCTGTGACGAGTCAGCACGTGGCGTACCCATAACCCCGGCAAAACCAGTACCAGCAGCAAAATAACGACCCCGGCGATCATCAGCATCTATATATCCTGTGCAACAGTGTGTTAACCAGACGCTTTACGACGCTGGAAGAATTCCCTCGTAATGCTCTGTTTCGAGGTGATGTATGCCATTTTCGAACCTTTGCCAAGGCCAGAAGCAGCGATGTGCCATTGTGACACCAACAAGTCCCGTTTTTAAGGTCAGGGAAGTTTGGGGGATTATGGTTCGTGCTGATAGAATACGCCGCTTGTTTTATCGGAGGTGAGAGCCTTGAGTATCCAATACATTGCATCGTCCAAGCTGCCAACGCCATTTGGCGTCTTTACCATGCACGGATTTGAAGACACCGTTGCCGGCAAAGAGCATGTGGCACTGACGCTGGGGGATGTTGGCAACGGCGAGCCGGTACTCGCCCGTGCTCACTCCGAGTGCCTGACCGGTGATGCGTTATTCAGCATGCGCTGCGATTGTGGTTATCAGCTTGAAGAAGCGATGCGTTCGGTGGCAGAGGCAGGCCATGGCGTGGTGCTGTACTTGCGTCAGGAAGGCCGTGGCATTGGTCTGTTGAACAAAATCCGTGCCTATCACCTGCAAGATCAGGGCGCCGATACGGTCGAAGCCAATGAGCAGCTGGGGTTTGGTGCCGATATGCGTGACTACAGCATGTGTGAACCCATGCTGAGCCATTTGGGTATTCATGCCGTGCGCCTGATGACCAACAACCCGCGCAAGGTGAAGGCTCTGTCAGAAGCCGGTGTGAAAGTCATTGAGCGAGTGGCCATCGAAGTGGGCAGAAACCCGTACAACGATGGCTATCTCACCACCAAGGCCAGCAAGCTGGGGCATATGCTCAGCAATACCGCCGTTGCGCCGTTGACTCATCAGGATGATGAGGCGGTCTGAGGTCTTTCCGGTCTCTGTCTACTGTCCATTGTCTACTGCCTGGAGCTGACAAACCGTCCTCCAAGGCCGGACAGGCCAGCGATTAACACTGGCCGACGGTTGGAGCGGTCAGAGCTGCGCCAGACGCTGCTGAATCCGCTCCAGCACATGGTTGCTATCAAGACCGGCATCCAGCCATTGGCGATCCGGGCTGGCATGTTCGATATAGCGATCGGGTAATCCCGTCAGTAAAACCGGTACCATCACGCCCGCAGCCGCCAGGGATTCCAGCACCGCACTGCCTGCTCCACCCGCCGTGGCGTTTTCTTCCAGCGTTACCAGCAGGTCATGAGATTCTGCCAGCGAGGCAACCAGGGCATCATCCAGTGGTTTGACAAACCGCATGTCCGCAACGGTCGCATCCAGCGCTTCCGCTATTGCCAGCGCGCTGCTTAACGGGGCACCAAAGCCCAGCAAGGCCACTCGCTGGCCGGCAGCAGCAGTCGATGAGCGCACAATCCGTCCTTTACCAAGCGGCACGACCGCCATGGTGGTCTCTGTCTCTATGCCGGGGCCGCTGCCACGAGGATAACGCACCGCTGCCGGGCCAATATGTTGATAACCGCTATACAGCATCTGGCGACATTCGTTTTCATCAGATGGTGTCATCACGACCAGATTCGGAATACAGCGCAGATAGCTGAGATCGAAGGCGCCATGGTGGGTCGGGCCGTCTTCCCCGACCAGTCCGGCGCGGTCGATGGCAAACAATACATCCAGATTTTGCAACGCCACATCGTGTATCAGCTGATCGTACGCCCGTTGCAGAAAAGTCGAATAAATGGCAACCACCGGCTTGCTGCCTTCACACGCCAGCCCGGCCGCCAGCGTCACCGCATGCTGCTCGGCAATGGCAACGTCGTAATAACGATCCGGGAATTCATGTGAAAAACGAATCAGGTCAGAGCCTTCGCGCATCGCCGGAGTAATACCGACCAGCCGTGCATCAGCGGCAGCCATATCGCACAGCCATTCGCCGAAGATATTCGAGTAGGTCGGTTTTTTGACCGCAGTCGATGTCTGATGCACCGGCTTCAGGGCGTGATAACCAATCGGGTCTTGCTCCGCAGGTTCGAAACCCTTGCCCTTGCGCGTAACGATATGTAAGAAGCGCGGCCCTTTCATTTTCGCCAGGTTGGTCAGGGTCTGGACCAGCTCGCCAAGATCATGGCCATCGATCGGGCCATAGTAGTTAAAACCCAGCTCTTCAAACAGGGTGCCCGGAGCCACCATGCCTTTCATATGCTCTTCGGTACGGCGGGCAAATTCCCACGCTGACGGGATTTTCTCCAATACTTTTTTGCTGCCCGCCCGCATGGCTGAATAGGTTTTCGATGACCAGATGCGGGTGAAATACTTGTTTAATGCGCCGACGTTATTGGAAATCGACATATCGTTGTCGTTCAGAATAACCAGCATATCGGCTTTGACATGACCGGCATGGTTCAGCGCCTCAAACGCCATACCGGCGGTGATGGCTCCATCGCCGATAATGGCAACCGATTCCTGCTCCAGTCCTTGCTGGCGAAAACCCAGCGCCATGCCCAGTGCTGCACCAATGGAGGTACTGGAATGACCTACGCCAAAGGTGTCGTATACGCTCTCATCACGATGCGGAAACGCGGCCGGGCCTTCTTCACTGCGAATAAGGGGCATTGCTTCACGGCGACCGGTGAGTATTTTATGGGGGTAGGCTTGATGGCCGACATCCCACACCAGACGGTCATCCGGGGTGTTAAAGACATAGTGTAATGCAACCGTCAGTTCCACCACGCCAAGTCCGGCAGCAAAGTGCCCGCCTGACTGTCCAACACTGTAGAGCAGGTATTCTCGCAGCTGACAGCAGACCTCCTGAAGTTGCTCCGGCGCCAGCAGACGCAAGTCGGCAGGCTGATTGATAGCATCCAGTAAAGGAGTAAGAGGACGAGAACTCGGTATTTCGGTAAACATCAGGCGTTGTGTTTCCGGTCGTTGAGCATCAGATATTGCGCAGATGCTGCTACGTAATAGCAAAAAAGGGCGACCATTCTAACGATTGCGGTGGCTATTGAGTAGGCCAATAGCCACCTTGGTCATGATTCCTTCCGGTATCTGTCCTGCCATGGCCAACCTGCGGCTGGCTCCGGGAGCAGGCCAGGTCAGTGATTACGCTCAATCACATAGTCGGCAATCTGTTGCAGCAAGCCGGTTTGGCCGCCGTCTTGCTGCAATACCAGCAAGGCTGCCTGGGCTTGCTGACACAGTTCCAGCGCTTTTTGTCGAGCGGCATCCATCCCCAACAAGGCCGGATAGGTCGGTTTGTTGAGGGCAATATCAGCTCCAGCCTGCTTGCCCAGAGTCGAGGTATCCCCTTCCACATCAAGAATGTCATCCTGAACCTGGAAGGCCAGCCCGATGGCATTGGCGTAGTCAGTCAATGCCTGTTCTTGCCCGGCTGCCAGTGGCCAGCGCACCGACATGGCTCCCAGCATCACGGAGGCGCGAATCAATGCGCCGGTTTTACCCCGGTGCATCTGCTCCAGCTCAACCAGAGACATGGGCTTGCCGACATGGTTGAGGTCGATGCTTTGTCCTCCGACCATGCCAAACGCTCCGGCCGCTCTGGCCAGCAGTGTGGTCATCGCCAGCCGCTGCTCTGCCGACAGGCTGTCATCAGCCAGCAGGATTTCAAAGGCGCCAGTCAGCAAGGCGTCACCTGCCAGAATGGCCGAGGCTTCATCAAAGGCAATATGAGTCGTGGGCTTGCCACGCCGCAGGTCGTCATCGTCCATCGCCGGTAAATCGTCGTGGATCAGACTGTAGCTGTGCACCATTTCCAGTGCTGTCGCCGCGCTATCGGCCTGGCCTGGCTGGCCACCCAATGCTTCTGCAGCGGCATAGGCCAATAATGGCCGTAAGCGCTTGCCACCATTAAGCAAGCCGTATTGCATGGCTTCGGCCAGCCGTGAATCACAACTATCCAGCTGTATTACAGCTGCCCGCAATTGCTGTTCCAGCTGTTTTTGCACGGCGGTCAGCCGTTCTGGCAACAGGCTCATTCAAAAGCATCCCGAACCATGGGTTGTGCCAGACTCTGGCCATTCTGCTCAGTCAGCAGCGTTACTTTCTGTTCCGCCTCGGCCAGTGCCTGCTGACACGAGCGGGTCAGCCGAATCCCTTGCTCAAACGCTCCCAGAGACTGCTCCAGAGTCAGTTCACCACTTTCCATTCGCTGTACCAGAGACGTCAGCTCTGCCAGCGACTGTTCAAAATCAAATGCTTGTTGTTTATCGCTCATAACACCTACCCACGCTGTGTGCCGCCACAGTAGCGCCTGACTGCAGCTTCAACAAGTCTGACAGCCATTTTTTGCCATAGAACAGAGATGTTTGCGCGCTGGAATACCCGGTCGGCAGTTTAGCCTCTGCGGCACGAAAGCCGGTGCAGACGCTGAATCCTAGGGAAACAAAAGCCATGCCGTGGCACTGTGTCATCCCCGCTGCCGGTGCTATTATCCGCCGCGATTGCCTGTGGAGAAAACGATGTCGTCACCGAGAATTTTTACCAATCAGCCCTTGATCGTCGGGCAAACCGTTACGCTCGATGAGCAGCCCAGCCTGCACCTGTTGCGGGTGCTGCGCCTGACCGTGACGGCTCCGGTGCGGCTGTTTAATGGTGACGGCTGTGAGTATCAGGGCACTATCGCTACGGCCAATAAAAAGCAGGCGGAAATACATATTGTTACAGCCTCTGCCGCAGAGGCCATACCTCCGTTACCGCTCCACCTCGGCCAGGTTATCTCCAAGGGCGACAAGATGGATTTCACCATCCAGAAAGCCACCGAGCTGGGGGTCAGCCAGATCACCCCGCTGTTCAGTGAACGCTGCGATGTACGCCTGAAAGGTGAGCGGCTCGAGAAGAAAATCGAACACTGGCAAAAGGTCGCGTTATCCGCCTGCGAACAAAGTGGTCGCAACCGTATTCCACAGGTTTTGCCGGCTCTGTCCCTGAACGACTGGTATGCCCGATGTGATGCCGAACGGCGGCTGATATTACATCCACACAACCAGCAGCCGCTGCAACAAGCTCATCCGCCAGCCAGTGTTGCTTTATTGGTTGGCCCCGAAGGAGGCCTGACAGATACCGAAGTCGCCGCAGGGGCGGCTCATGGTTTTCAGGGTCTGTTGCTGGGGCCAAGGATTCTGCGTACCGAAACCGCCGCACTGGCTGCAGTCTCGGTCTTGCAATTTTTATGGGGTGACTTTTAACTACTATTAACTCGCAACGCTTGTGACGCTTGGTTTGCGCAGCAATAACCGCCGCTGCCGCCAGAGATCAGAACCAACGACAGACTCAACCCACCCGCAGCTACTCACGGGACGGCGTACTGACCACCCCAAGCCGGAGCGACGACCAGTCCCACCAGCTGCTAAGAAAATACACGCCAATAAACAGCGTCGCCCACCACTCGATCAGACGTTTGCCATGGCTCATATCCATACCGATGGTGACACCTGCAAAAGCAATAAACTGGAACCACAGCAACGCCATCAAAACGGTTTTCAACCAGAACGATGGCACCTGCAAACCCCGCCTGCGGCCACGCCAGATCAATACATAGTTAATCGTCAGCGCCACCAACATGCCCTGAAAAAACAGATTGGCGCCACGGACATGCACACCCCAGTGAGTTGCTGACTTGTCCGGTAATAAAACCGCAGTACCAACCAGCAGCCCCAAAGCCGCCAGCACACCAAAAAACTGCATGATGGCTAAAGTCAGTCGATGACTGTGCCCGGCCAACCAGGTACTCATAACCTGCCACCAGATCATGAAAAAGGCGCAGGCGGTAATCATGCCACCCCGGAAGATAAACCCGGCGTCTCCCTTCATGCCGGTATGGGTAATATCGGTACAGCCATCGAGAAACGGATTGCAAAGTTCCGCGGTGCCCTGGGCCGTTCCCACCGCATAGGTCACGGCAATGGTTCCCATCGATAACACAAAACTGGCCAGCGCAACAAACTGTCCGAACGACATTCTTTTCTCCTTCAAGCCCAGGCATTCGCCTGGGCAGGTTTTGCATGCAGTGACCGTTTAGCCTGCCGCATCCAGCGCCTGAGTGATATCAGCAATAATATCGTCGGCGTGTTCAATACCAATCGACAGACGGATCAGGTCCTTGCTGACACCCGCAGACGCCAGCTCTTCTTCATTCAGCTGCCGGTGCGTGGTCGTTGCCGGATGACAGGCCAGGCTTTTGGTATCACCAATATTGACCAGCCGCTTGATCAGCTGCAGTGCATCAATAAATTTTGTTCCGGCTTCTGCCCCGCCCTTGATACCAAAACTGAGAATCGCTGACGGCTTCCCTTGGGTCATTCTCTGAGCCACTTCGTAATAGGGGCTGCTCTCCAATCCGGCATAATTGACCCAGCTGACCTGTGGATGATTATGCAGATATTCAGCCACTTGCTGGGCGTTTTCGACATGGCGATCCATCCGCAGGGCAAGGGTTTCCAGCCCCTGCAGCAACAGGAAGGAACTCATCGGCGACAAGGCAGCACCCATATTACGCAGAGGCACCACACGGGCACGGGCAATAAAGGCAGCATCACCCATGTCCTGAGTATAAATCACACCGTGGTACGACGGGTCTGGCTCATTAAAGTGCGGGAAACGCGGGTTATCTTTCCATGAGAATTTGCCTGAATCGACAATGGCGCCGCCCAGTGTCGTTCCATGACCACCAATGTATTTGGTCAGGGAATGCACCACAATATCAGCACCGAACTCAAACGGCCGACACAGATACGGTGTCGCCACGGTATTATCAACAATCACCGGCAGTCCGTGCCTGTGCGCCATATCGGACAGTGCTTGCAGGTCTACGATATTGCCAGCCGGGTTGCCGATGGATTCGCAGAACAGTGCCTTGGTGTTGTCATCAATCAGTGCTTCCAGCGCTGCTACATCGTCACCGGAAGCCATGCGCACTTCCAGACCCTGCTGTGGAAAAGTATGGGCAAACAGATTATAGGAACCACCATAAAGCTGACTGACACTGACGATATTATCACCAGCCCGCGCCAAGGTTTGAATCGCGGCAGTAATTGCCGCCATGCCGGATGCCAGACAGAGCGCGCCGATACCGCCTTCCATCGCTGCCAGACGCTCTTCCAGAACCGCATTGGTCGGATTCATGATACGGGAATAAATATTACCCGGCTCTTTCAGATCAAACAGATCAGCACCATGCTGGGTATCGCGAAAGCTGTATGACGTGGTCTGATAAATGGGCACCGCAACCGCACGTGTCGTCGGGTCTTCACTGAACCCTGCATGAATCGCCTGTGTTTCTATTTTCATGGACGAAAAATCCTCATTGTCAGCTTTAGCGTAAAGATGTCAGTGTAACAAGATGCGGCGGCTTGCCATAGTGACCGGCCGCCCACGGTGCGTGCCCTTGCATTCACTCCACCCCGCCGTAAACTCGCTCTATTCTTTGTTTCACTACTTTGTTTGACCGGAAACCGGACCCCGTTATGGCCAAGAAAAAAATCGCTTATGTCTGTGCCGACTGCGGTACCGATCATTCCAAATGGCAAGGTCAATGTACGGGGTGCGGCGCCTGGAACACACTGCAGGAATTTGTCGTTACAGCCGCCAAAACCCCGGCTCGAGGTGCGGGCTTGGGTGGATACGCAGGTGCCGCCGGACAAACCGGTATCCAGCGACTGGATCAGGTCAATCTCGATGAAGTCCCCAGGTTCAGTTCCGGGATGCAGGAATTTGACCGGGTACTGGGTGGTGGCCTGGTACCGGGTTCCGCCATTCTGATTGGTGGTCATCCCGGTGCTGGCAAATCCACCTTGCTGCTACAAACCATGTGTAATCTCGCCCGTCAGATGCCGGCGTTATACGTCACCGGCGAAGAAAGCCTGCAGCAGGTTGCCATGCGCGCACGCCGTCTGGGCTTGCCGATGGATCAGCTCAATATGCTCAGTGAAACCAGCGTGGAACAGTTGATCCAGACCCTGCAACAGCATCAGCCCCGAGTAGTGGTGATTGATTCGATTCAGGTGATGCATGTCGAAGGCGTGGATTCCGCCCCCGGCAGTGTCTCTCAGGTACGCGAAAGCGCTGCCATGCTGACCCGCTTTGCCAAACAAACCAACACTGTATTGTTGCTGGTCGGACACGTCACCAAGGACGGTACTCTGGCCGGGCCCAAAGTACTCGAACACATGATCGATTGTTCCATCATGCTGGAAGGCTCCAACGACAGCCGTTATCGCACCCTGCGAGGCATCAAGAATCGGTTCGGTGCGATTAACGAGCTGGGGGTGTTTGCCATGCTGGACAGTGGCCTGAAAGAAGTCAAAAACCCCAGCTCCATTTTCCTCAGTCGCAGTGACGAGCCGTCACCCGGCAGTGCCGTGATGGTCATCTGGGAAGGCACCCGGCCTTTGCTGATCGAGATTCAGGCGCTGGTCGACGACAGTCATTTTGGCCAGCCCAAGCGGGTTGCTGTTGGTCTCGACCAGAACCGGTTAAACCTGCTGCTCGCGGCCATGCATCGTCATGGAGGCATTCATCTGGGGGATCAGGATGTCTATATCAATGTGGTTGGCGGTGTCCGGGTGTCGGAGACCAGTGCCGACCTGGCGCTATTGCTCGCGGCCCTGTCGAGCTTCCGCAACGTGCCATTACCACAGGATATGATTGTCTTTGGGGAAGTGGGGCTATCCGGTGAAATCCGCCCGGTACCTTCGGGGCAGGAGCGGATTCGGGAGGCGGCCAAACATGGTTTCAAGCGGGCGATTGTACCCAAAGCCAATATGCCCAAAATCATGCCGGAGGGCATGACGGTTATTGGTGTCGAGCGCTTGCAACAAGCACTGGAAAATATCTGACACAGATACAAATCACGCTCAGTCGCTTCGCCTGACAACCGGACGGCCCGCACAATCAAGGATTGGCGGGCAGCAACAGAGATAAACCCGCATCTCTATTGTCGTCATTATCGTCGGTCTAGCCGTGATACGCCGGGCTTAACTCAACCACCGCTTCAACAAAAGCCTTGGCTCGTTCAGGGTCCACAAACTGATGGATACCGTGACCCAGGTTAAAAACATGCCCGGTACCATAACCATAGCTATCGAGAATACGTTTAACTTCGGCACGAATTGTTGCAGGCGAGGCATATAACACCGATGGGTCCATATTGCCTTGCAACGCAACCTTGCTGCCAACACGCTGACGCGCCTGACCCATATCGGTTGTCCAGTCCAGCCCCAATGCATCGGCTCCGGTGTCAGCCATCGACTCCAGCCACTGCCCTCCGCCTTTGGTAAACAGGATCACAGGAATCTGCTGGCCGTCATACACCCGCGTCAGGCCTTCTACAATTTGACGCATATAGCGCAGCGAAAATTCCTGATACGCCACATCACTCAGACTGCCGCCCCAGGTATCAAAAATCTGTACCGCCTGGGCTCCGGCCCGAATCTGGGCATTAAGATAATCAATCACCGATTTGGCAAGCACATCCAGCAGCTGATGCATGACTTCCGGCGTGTCGTACATCATCGCTTTCACATGACGGAAGTCCTTCGACGAGCCACCTTCAACCATATAGGTTGCCAAGGTCCAGGGACTGCCGGAGAAACCGATCAGAGGTACACGGCCATTCAGCTCAGAGTGAATGGTCGTCACCGCTTTCAAGACGTAATTCAGGTCGGACTCGGTATTCACAACCTTCAACTGCTGAACATCCGCGGCGGTACGGATAACCTTTTTGAAACGCGGTCCTTCCCCTGTTTCAAAATACAGGCCCAGGCCCATGGCATCCGGAATGGTCAGAATATCGGAAAACAGAATAGCGGCATCGAGCGGAAAGCGCTCCAGAGGCTGAAGCGTTACCTCACAGGCCAATTCGGGATTTTTGCACAACGACATAAAGTCGCCGGCTTCTCCCCGACTGGAGCGATATTCAGGCAGGTAACGTCCGGCCTGACGCATCATCCATATGGGGGTACGATCAACTGGTTGGCGCAGCAGCGCCTTGAGAAAGCGGTCGTTTTTAACTGGGTCCATGCAAATCATCCGTCGCTGGAAGTGTACCAGCGACGGATGATAGCAGAAATGATACGAGGGTAATTGATTTGTAGTTACTACTAGGGAGTCAGAAATATAACGGAGTTTTCCAGATCCCCATACGTTGCTGTAACGGAAATGGATTCAGGCTCGTCTTCAGCTTCAAATGACACGTTATAAAGCATTCCATAACTAGGTAAGCCAGTAGTCGCTAGGCCGTTATAGGTTTCCCCATATAGGAGACCAATCGAATTACTCACCGTACCCGAAGAACCATAGATTTCATAACCATCGCCTTCAACCGACAAGGTAGTTCCATTAGCAGGAGCATTGCCATTCCAATCCTGTAGCAATACATAGAACTCACCACTGGTGCCGAGTGTAATACCGCTGATTTCCGTATATGAGGTGCCATCATACGTATAGAAGCGCATATTCGGCGCTTCGGCATAACTCTGAACGATCCGGATACTGTCTCGTACATGCATCAAGGAGTCACAGTGACTTTCACCTGCAGTATCAGCATTAATAGCAGAGTCTGAACAGACGAGTCCCTGAAAGACGGTTGGTGCCTCGTCGTAAGCCCCATCGGTATCAAAGTCGAAAAAAGCCTCAACTACCTGACCATCAGAATTGGTATCCAGCGCTTCATTCCAGTTATCGTCACGGAAAGCTTCCGGATAGCTAACATAAGGTTCAGCGCCGGTATCATCCAGAACATCAAAAGTACCATTACCATTGGTATCGGTATAACTGGATTCACCTACGGTGTAGGCAGTGATCGTAGTCATACCACATACAGTGCTCACACAGTCACTATCCTCAATAAAGCCGTCATATACCCGTCCCTGAGGATCAATTTCGTTCACCCTATCCAGGCTGGCTTCATGCTTTCCTGGACGAACACCACTACTGTACCAGGTGACAGAGCACGTACCTGTGGTGGTTACACAGTAAGATTCAATCGTGCCGCTTTCCGCAGTAAAGTTCACAACAGTGCCATCAGCAACCGGGTTCTGATACTGGTCGGCTGCGTATACAGTCACTGATACTTCAGTGCCGTTTGTGGCATACGCTCCGGGGTTAAAGATATCGACGGCAATATCAAAGCTGTCCTGGTCGGCAATACCGGTCGTAATTGAAATTGCTTGAGAGGTTGTGCTGATGGATGTGCCATCGCTGGTTTCCGTCGTTGCACGAACCGATGTCACAGCGTGTGATGTCCCGGAGTTAATAATTGCAGTAACCTGACCGCCGGAGTCGGTTACGTCGGAGTCAGTTACTTCTCCGCTACCAAGTGTGATTCCCCCCGTTGTATTGGTCAATTCAAAGGAGACTTCTTGACCTTCAACAACTTCTCCCTGCTTATCCACCACAGTAAAGGTAACAGTACTCTGCTTTGGCAGTACCGCATCCCCAATATTTTTCAGTGAGATATAGGGTTCCGATACACTGGTGAACGTAATCGCTCCAACTTCTGCAGACTGGATAAAAATAATACCAGTGACTTCATCATCATTAAGCTGAGTCGCCAGCTCTCCACTTTCAACGGAGTAAAGATTGGCCGAGAAAGCGTCTTCCAGGCAGCCATTCGCAGTATAGGTAAAAGTTACCGTACCCGTCGTTGTTGTTTTTTCATCCGAATCCAGAGTAGCTGTGCCATCTTCGACACAGCTGGATTCCAGACTGACACCATAGGTTGTACCTGTAGCCAAGTTGTCATCATCATTATCATCAACAATATTAGCGGTGATCAGCATGGTGCCACCCGCAGATAACTTGAGCTCGTCACTGACGTTTTCCGAAGTTGGATCATCACCATATTCACTTTCACGAATACCATTCACCAGCAACTCGGTATAGAACTCATCATCGTCAAGCACACCTAATTTAGGTTCAACCCCTTGTTCAACAGTTACAACCGACGTCATGACAACATAACAGCTGTCGGTATCCGTAAGACTGCATTCGGTATCCGTATCACCAAACAACAGTAGCGTCAGGTTATTGTCGCCAGGACAGGTCGTATAGTCAGCATTGTAACTGGTGCTGAAAGTCCCATCAGAATTGGTTTCACGCGATACAGAAAACTCGCCATCAGCACAATCGCTATACCATTCAATGATATAACTATCGTCCGTCACCAGCGCATTGGAAGACAATGGATTAACAATATTCACAGAGAGGTCGGTACTGTCTTCGTCGGAGATTTCCAGGTCACCTTCCAGCTGCCCTTCCGTAAAGGAAATACCGCTATCGGTCCCCAGGGACGGGTAGTCCGTGCTGACAAACACCGTAGCAGTTGCCAGCTCAGTACTGGAAGATGCATCAGAATACAGCGTTGCTGTAATGGTATCACCACCACTACATCCCTTGTTGCGATAGGTAGAAGAAACAGACCCCGTACTGGTGTAGGAAGACGCAATGGAGAACAAACCCAAGGAGCAGTCAGATGTGAATGTGTAGTAATAACTGTCGCTGGTCAGTGATGAATTACTGTCATTCTGATCAACACCATCGATGGTCAATGTAACACTGCCGCCAACAAGCA
Source organism: Oceanobacter sp. 1_MG-2023 (assembly GCF_030689025.1). Lineage (GTDB taxonomy): Bacteria > Pseudomonadota > Gammaproteobacteria > Pseudomonadales > Oceanobacteraceae > Oceanobacter. Next base: position 70,968 of record NZ_JAUYWA010000013.1, on the reverse strand, counting down.
CATAATCTTCCGACGAGGCGATAGCACCCTCCTCAAAATCAGCACCAGTACCATTTCCCAATGCTTCAATCACCGTCTCTTCTGTAAGATCCGAATCATCGCTATCATCTGTGTCGTCGGTATCGTCGGTGTCATCTGAACTGCTATCTCCTGCGCTAGCGTCCGCAACAGACTCTCCTCCTCCGCACGCAGACAAGGTTCCAGCAAGCAAAACCAGCAACAACAAATCGCGCAATGACATAACGACAAGCTCCTTTCGGGCAGTTCCAGACGATTTCACAACAGGTCGGGAAGGATAACATTTACATACGAACAACAGCCATACACAAAAAACGCGGCTAATGCCGCGTTTTCTACGTTCTGTCACAAAAACAAAATTTATCAGACATCCAGATAGTCAAGAATACCTTCAGCAGCCTGGCGACCCTCGTATATTGCCGTGACGACCAAATCAGATCCTCGAACCATATCACCACCGGCAAAAACCTTCGGATTGGTCGTTTGATGTTTGAATTCCTGGCCTTCTGGTGCAACAACGCCATCCCAGTTGTTCACTTCAATGCCGAAGTCCTTGAACCAGGGCGCAGGGCTTGGACGAAAGCCAAAAGCAACCAGCACCGCATCCGCAGGCAGGATTTCTTCAGACCCTTCCACAACCTGTGGACGGCGACGGCCGTTTTCATCAGGCTCACCCATTTCGGTTGTCACCACCTTGACGCCTTCGACTTTATCTTCGCCGATGATGGCAACCGGTTGACGGTTGAAGAGGAATTTTACGCCTTCTTCCCGCGCATTGGTCACTTCACGTTTGGAGCCTGGCATGTTTTTCTCGTCGCGACGATAGGCACAGCTGACACGCGCAGCGCCCTGGCGGATGGAGGTGCGGTTACAGTCCATGGCTGTATCACCACCACCCAGCACAACCACCTGTTTGCCTTTCATGCTGATAAAATCAGCCGCATCTTTTTCAAAGCCCAGGTTGCGATTCACGTTGGAGATCAGGAAATCCAACGCATCGTGCACACCGGGCAGATCTTCACCAGGGAAACCGCCTTTCATGTAGTTGTAAGTGCCCATGCCGAGGAAGACGGCATCAAATTCATCGATGATGCTCTGGAAGTCCACATCCTTGCCTACTTCGGTCTCCAGGCGGAATTCCACGCCCATTTCCTGAAATACCTTGCGGCGGTTGGACATGACGGTTTTCTCGAGCTTGAACTCAGGAATACCGAAGGTCAGCAAGCCACCGATCTCTGGGTATTTATCAAAGACTACCGGGGTAACACCGTTGCGAACCAGTACATCAGCCGCACCCAAACCAGCAGGACCCGCACCAATAACAGCAACGCGTTTGCCCGTCGGTACGACTTTGGACATGTCCGGTTTCCAGCCCATCGCAAATGCCGTATCGGTAATGTATTTCTCTACATTACCAATCGTCACTGCCCCAAACCCGTCGTTCAGAGTGCAGGAGCCTTCACACAAGCGGTCTTGTGGACACACTCGGCCACATACTTCTGGCAGCGTGTTGGTCTGATGACTCAGTTCCACGGCTTCCAGGATATTGCCTTCGCTGGCCAGTTTCAGCCAGTTGGGAATGTAGTTATGTACCGGGCATTTCCATTCACAGTATGGATTACCACACGCCAGGCAACGGTGTGCCTGATCGTTTACCTGAGCCTGTTTGAACGGCTCGTAAATCTCCACAAACTGCTTCTTGCGAGTGGAAATTGCTTTTTTCTTCGGGTCCTGGCGACCCACTTCAACAAACTGAAAATTGTTGTTCAGACGTTGTACCATCTCGAACCTCTCTATACTCGTCCTGGACTCATTCTGTTGTCGCGTCGTGAGATTACTCAGGACGAGCGCGGGTGTTTTTCAGCAGCTGTTGCAGATCAGCAGCCTTTGGTTTGACCAGCCAGAAACGACCAATAAAACCATCAAAGTCATCGAGGATTGCTTGTCCCCAGGCACTGCCTGTCTCTGCCACAAATTCACGAATAACGCTGCGTAAATGGTTACGGTGCGCTTCCGTTTCTTCATTGCTGATACGATGAATATCAACCAGCTCATGATTGTACTTGTCAACAAAGCTGTTATTACGATCCAGCACATAAGCAAAGCCGCCGGTCATACCAGCGCCAAAGTTGTAACCGGTTTCACCCAGCACACAGACCATGCCACCGGTCATATATTCACAGCAGTGATCTCCAGTTCCTTCGACGACGGCATGAGCACCAGAGTTACGCACCGCAAAACGCTCACCGGCACGACCTGCTGCCAGCAGTTTACCGCCAGTTGCCCCATACAAGCAGGTATTACCCACAATGGAGGTATCGTTGGTTTTGAATTCGGAGCGCTTGGGCGGGAAAATAACCAGCTTGCCACCTGTCATGCCTTTACCGACATAATCGTTGGCGTCACCTTCCAGTACCATTTGCAGACCACCGGCATTCCAGACACCAAAGGACTGACCTGCCACACCTTTCAGGCTCAGGCGTACTGGCTTGTCTGCCATCCCCTGATTGCCGTAACGACGGGCAATTTCACCCGACAGGCGAGCACCGATCGAACGGTCACAGTTGGTAATCACAAAATCGAATTCACCACCTGTTTTGGCTTCAATCGCTGGCAGAATCTCTTCCACCATACGTTCAGCCAGTAAACCTTCGTCATACGGTGCGTTACGCTCGACCTCAACGGTATGGGGTTTATTTTCTGGAATCTGGTCATTGACCAGAATCGGCGTCAGATCGAGGTGGCGTTGCTTGCCGGTTTTACCTTCCAGCATTTCCAGCAACTCCGTACGACCAATCAGCTGGTCCAGACTGCGAACCCCCAGTTGAGCCATCAAACCGCGTACTTCTTCAGCAAGGAAGTAGAAGTAGTTTTTCACCATCTCGGCAGTGCCGATATAGTGCTTCTCACGCAAGTCATCGTTCTGGGTGGCAACACCGGTCGCACAGTTGTTCAGGTGACAAATACGCAAGTATTTACAACCAACCGCAACCATGGGCAGAGTACCAAAACCAAAGGACTCTGCCCCCAGGATAGCCGCCTTGACAACGTCGAGGCCGGATTTCAAACCACCATCCGTTTGTACCCGTACCTTGCCTCGAAGGTCATTGGCACGCAGGGCCTGATGCGCTTCGGACAATCCCAGTTCCCATGGCGAACCGGCGTACTTGATCGATGTCAGCGGTGATGCCGCAGTACCACCGTCGTAACCGGAAATGGTAATCAGGTCGGCATAGGCCTTGGCTACACCGGCAGCGATGGTGCCAACACCGGGTTCAGAAACCAGCTTGACCGAAACCAGAGCCGTTGGATTTACTTGCTTCAGGTCAAAGATCAGCTGAGCCAAATCTTCGATGGAGTAAATATCGTGATGAGGCGGTGGCGAAATAAGCGTCACACCCGGTACGGAATACCGTAACGTGGCAATCAGGTCGTTGACCTTGCCACCAGGCAACTGGCCACCTTCTCCTGGCTTGGCACCCTGGGCAACCTTGATCTGCAGCACTTCGGCACTGGCCAGATAAGCGGGGGTCACCCCAAAACGTCCGGAAGCAATCTGCTTGATTTTGGAGTTCTTGCGAGTGCCATAACGAGCAGGGTCTTCACCCCCTTCACCAGAGTTGGAGCGACCGCCCAGATCATTCATGGCTTCCGCCAGCGCTTCATGAGCTTCTGGCGATAGAGCACCCAGCGACATGGCCGCAGTATCAAAACGTGTGAAGAGTTTCTCTACCGGCTCAACTTCGCTGATATCAATTGGCTGGATACCTTTACGGAATCCCAGCAAGTCGCGAATGGTCGCTACCGGGCGAGTATTCACCAGCTCGGAAAAACGATCGTAGGCTGCCTGGCTGTTTTGCTGTACGGCTGTCTGGATGTTTTTCACCACATCCGGGTTGTACGCATGATATTCGCCGCCATGGACGTATTTCAGCAAACCACCCTGGTCAATTTTCTTACGTGCTTTCCAGGCGTTTTTCGCAATCAGCTGCAAGTCTTCATCAAAGTCAGAGAAGGTTGCTCCACCAATACGGCTGGTAACGCCACAGAAGCACAAATCAACCACTTCCCGGCTCAGGCCAATCGCTTCAAACAACTGCGATCCGCGATAAGACGTGACGGTAGAAATGCCCATTTTGGACATGACTTTCATCAGGCCTTTACGAATCGCCTTGCGGTAATTCTGCTGCGATTTAAGCGGATCGCCCAGCAATTCACCCGAACGGTGCAAGTCGGTCAGAACGGTATACGCCAGCCATGGGTAAACAGCTGTCGCACCAAAACCCAGCAGCACGGCAAAATGGTGCGCATCACGGGCATCACCGGTTTCAACCACGATATTGCCGTTGGTACGCAGGCCTTTTTGCACCAGATGATGATGCACCGCGCCAGTTGCCATCACGGCAGGAATCAGTACTTGATCCCTGACCACATCGCGGTCACTCAGAATCAGGATAACGTAGCCATCCTGTATCGCTTTTTCTGCCGCCAGCGTCAGGTTCTGAACCGCTTGCTGCAAACCGATCTCCGGATCAAATGCCATCGACAGGGTGATATGCCGGAAAGCATCCGATGCACGATTGGTCAGGCCAATGAATTTTAATGGCGACAGCACAGGCGACGTCAGGATAATACGATTGGCGTGATCCGGTGTTTGTTCAAAGACATTCTTCTCTGCACCAACACAGGTTTCCAACGACATCACAATCGCTTCTCGCAACGGATCGATAGGCGGGTTGGTTACCTGGGCAAACTGCTGGCGGAAGTAATCTGCGACATGCCGAACACGCAATGACAGTACCGCCATCGGGGTGTCATCACCCATGGAGCCGGTCGCTTCCTGACCTTCTTCACCCATGGGCCGCAAGACCTGGTCACGCTCTTCGTTGGTAATCAGGTGCAGTTTTTGCTGGCAGTCCAGCTCTTCACCGGCAATGGGGTCAAAGCCCGCTTTCTGTAAATACAGTTCGCTTTCGATACGAATGGCGTTTTCACGCAGCCATTTTTTGTAAGGAAATTCGGCCTTCAGGGCGTTATCAATGTCATCGGTTTTGAGTAGTCGACCCTGTTCGGTATCGATTGCCAGGATCTGGCCAGGTCCAACCCGCCCCTTCGCCACAACATCCTGTGGCAAGTAGTCATGCACACCCACTTCAGATGCCACGGTAATAAAGTCATTTTTGGTAATGACCCAGCGCGACGGACGCAAGCCGTTACGATCCAAGCCACAGACCGCGTAACGACCATCTGTAATGACCAGCCCGGCCGGGCCATCCCATGGTTCCATATGCATGGAATTGTATTCGTAGAATGCGCGCAAGTCGGCATCCATGGTTTCAACATTTTGCCATGCTGGCGGAATCATCATCCGTAACGCACGGAACAGGCTCATGCCACCCGTGGTCAACAATTCCAGCATATTGTCCATCGACGACGAATCCGAACCCGTCGTATTCACCACCGGAGACAAATCCATCAGGTTGGGCAGCAACGGGCTGACAAACTTGCTGGAGCGAGCGTTGGCCCAATTGCGGTTACCCTGGATGGTATTGATTTCACCATTGTGCGCCAGCATGCGGAACGGCTGCGCCAGCTGCCAACGAGGCATGGTATTGGTTGAGAAACGTTGGTGGAAAACACAGATTGCGGTTTCCAGGCGCTCGTCGCCCAGGTCCAGATAAAAATTCGGCAGGTCGACCGGCATGGTCAGGCCTTTGTACGACAGCACTCGGGATGACAGGCTGGCGATATAAAAATCCGGGTACTGGGTCAGGGACTTTTCTGCGTAACGTCGGGCATAAAAAAGTTTTACGTCCAGTTCGGCATCCGTCATTTCTGTCTCACTGGAGACAAAAATTTGCTCGAAACGAGGCAAGCAGTCTACGGCCATCGGACCCAGGCAGTCATTGTTGGTTGGCACGGTACGCCAACCCAGCACTGTCAGGCCTTGGTCTTTGATTGCTTTTTCTACCGCCGCTTGTTGTTCTGCGCAAATGGCGTCATCAAGATCCACAAACAACATGCCTACTGCATATTGAGCGGGTAAGTCGATGCCCACTTCCGGAGTCACTGCACGCAGGAACGAATCCGGTTTCTGCAGCAACAGCCCACAGCCATCACCTGTTTTACCGTCAGCCGCAATACCGCCCCTGTGCGTCATGCAAGTCAGGGATTGGATAGCCGTCTTCAACAGCTCATGACTTGGCTGGCCCTTCAAGTGAGCCAACAGACCAAAGCCACAGTTGTCTTTGTAATCGCCTGGAGTATACAGACCAGTTCTCATAGAACAGCTCTCACCAAAAAAATGCTATTAAAATTATTTGCGGCTGGGAACAGCCGAGTGCTCAAAATTTGAGCAACATAGAGACAAAAGGACGCTCATTCTACACATCCAGGCGTCCTCTAACAAATATGCCCCGGCCAGCAGGCCAGTAACGATCACAAACGGCTGGCTGAAAAGCCGCTTATCGGGGCTCAACTGAAGGGGAAATCTGGCTCATTTCCCGAATCCAGGGAGAGTCTGTTTTTAAGCCAGCTGGCCGTTTTTTGACCCATGCCGCCGCATCTTCCCGAGAAGAAAATGCTCCCGCAATCACCACGTACCAGGGCTGGCCATTTCTCTGGCTACGATACCAAACCAGCTTGCCATCCGCTCCGGACTGCCACTTGGTAACAAAATCACGCGCACCCTGTTGCTCGGAAGTCCCCAACAGCTGAACTGCCCAGGCGTTGTCCTTGGCAAACCAGGCCGGATAGCCGGATAGCCGTGATACCGATGCTTTCTCTACCGGCGCCTGCGGCGCAGAAACTGCCGCTACTGGTGAGGCCGGCGTAGAGACGACCGCTGATGTGTCTGTTCGACCAGCGACTGCACCCTGACTACTGGAGTTTGTCGGATTCCTGCTGGCCTGTGAAGGCACAGGTAAATCCTCTGCAGGCATTGCTGCCAAATCAGCTTCAGGCCGGGCAATCACCGGTGGCATTGGCACCTGGAGTACCGTGGTGGCAACGGCACTGTCTTCATCTCCTCCTGACAACAATCCGATAACGATGAAGATCAACAGAATGGCAGTCATAAAGGCGAGTGCCAGCGGAGAGCGCAGCTGACTTAACAACGCATTGGTATCCAGCTGACTCAGGTTTGGCAAGCACCAATCAAAGCGCCTGCTGCTGGACGATGATGGAGCAGAGGAGCGCGAGCTGGTTGAGCTCAAGTCGATACCATCCAGCTGCAGGTCTGCAAAATCACTCTTTGTTGTGAATCCTGGCTCTCGCTTTGTAGTCGCGACCGGCTCCACTGGCCTGGATGGTTCTGTTGGCCTGGATGGTTCTGCTGGTCTGGACGGTTCTGCTCGCTTGGGCAGCGCTACTGATTCTGCTGACTTGGGTGATTTTACGGATGATTGTTGCACCCCGGAATTTGTATCAGCAACAGCTTGCATGGCCGCTTCAGGCTCGGGCGCCCCCTCAGGTGCCAACAAGGAAATACGATACATGGACGCGCTCGCAGGGCCTTCTTTCAAGCCGTCATCAAAGCCCTCACGTCCAAACAGACAAAAGGAAATAGCATGGGATGACATCAAGGCAAACTGGGACAATGCCAGCAACATCTCGGCAGGCAGTCTCTCCGCCCGGGAGACAATAACCAATAGCGGGTCGGCCGTCTCCGCACGGATACGTGCCTGCTCCAGCAACACCTCTCGCGCCACCACTTCATCAACAGGCAGTTTGGTCACCCCCAGAGCCCCTGCCAGCTGGCCAATAAGCGTCCGGGTCTTTTGCAAATCCTCGGCCACGAGGGGCAACACCAGACTGGAATCCGCATAATGCCGGGCAACAGCAGCGGCAAGCGAGTCTCCATCTGCCTCGGACTGATACCGGATCAGCATCATCAGAGGGGAATAGCAACTCAGGTGACAAATCAGCTCGAGATAACGGGCCGGTGACGCATAAATATCCTGACCCGGCGCCTGAGAAAGTGGCGATACCATATGGCCTCCGTGCGTTGGGGTTAACCGTTTAATGCGGCCATTGCCAGTGTCTGGCAAAGCTGCGTCCGGTCTATATCTGAGGTGATATAGGCTTGTCCAATTCGGCGTAACAATACCAGTCGGATACGACCATCAAGTACTTTTTTATCCAGACTCATCCGCGATAAAAAATCCTCTTCGCTCATATTTTCCGGAGGCAATACCGGAAGAGAGCTGCGGATGAGTAGTGCCTTCAGTTCAGCAACGTCTGCACTCGATATGGCTCCCATACGACACGAAAGATCCGCCGCCATCAACAACCCGGTACCCACGGCTTCGCCATGCAACCATTGGCCGTAACCCTGATGGGACTCAATCGCGTGTCCGAAGGTATGACCAAGATTCAATATGGCGCGAATGCCTCCTTCACGCTCATCCTGAGCCACGACACGGGCTTTGCAAGCGCAAGAGGTGTGAATCGCCTGTGCCAGCAGAGCTCCATCTCCAGCCATCAGTCCATCAACATGCTGCTGAATCCAGTGATAAAATTCCACGTCTTCCAACAGACCGTACTTGATCACTTCAGCCATGCCTGCCGACACTTCCCGAGATGGCAGTGTTGTCAGTGTATCGGTATCGATCAAGACTGCTTGCGGTTGATAGAAAGCACCGATCATGTTTTTACCGAGGCGGTGGTTAACGCCCGTCTTACCACCAACAGAAGAGTCTACCTGTGACAATAACGTGGTCGGCATTTGAATAAAATCAACCCCGCGCTGATAACTGGCGGCCGCGTAACCACACATATCACCAATCACGCCACCTCCCAATGCCAGCAGGGTTGTGGTGCGGTTATGTCCTTGCTCCAGCAAGGCGTCAAAAATCAGATTCAGTGTTTCCAGGTTTTTGTACTGCTCACCATCAGGGAGAACAACACTGTCAACCTGATAGCCATCCAGCATCTGCCTGACCATATCCAGATACAGTGGCGCGACCGTAGTATTGGTAACAATCATGACCTGTTTACCACGGATATGACGAGTCAATAGTTCTGGCGTCGCGGACAGCCCTGAACCAATGTAAATTGGGTAGCTGCGCTCAGCCAGCTCTACGGTCAATGTAATCATGACAGGGCCTTAATACGTTTTTTTATTTCATTGACGACCCAGCGAGGATTACGCTGGTCGGTTTGTAATACGATGTGGGCAACTTCTCGATACAGAGGGTCACGCTTGCGGAACAACTCTCGCAGCACTTGTGCTGGATTGGCTGTTTGTAACAGAGGGCGATTTTTGTCCTTTGAGGTACGGGCTATTTGTTGCTCAACGGAAGTGCATAAATACACCACAATGCCACGTCCTCCGAGATGCTGACGATTAACAGGCCTCATAACAGCACCACCACCCGTCGCCAGAACCAAACCCTGGCGTTGCGTGAGGATATCTATTGCCTGCTCTTCGCGATCACGAAAACCCGCTTCCCCTTCCATATCAAAGATCCAGGGAATATTGGCACCACAACGCTCCTCGATAAATTTGTCAGAATCGACAAATTCAAGATGCATCTCGCTGGAAAGCAAACGGCCAATGGTGGTTTTACCCGCTCCCATTGGCCCTATTAGAAAAATCGATTGTTCGGACGGCATAGACTATCTGGCGCTGAAGGAGTCCTTCACCAGCTTCGGCGTGATGAAAACAAGTAACTCGCTCTTGTCATCCGAAACGCTAGAGTAACGGAACAGGGCTCCAATTAATGGTAAATCCCCGAAGAAAGGCGTCTTGCTGACCGACCTGACTTCTTCAGAACGGAAGATACCACCTAATACGATAGTTTCGCCATTATCTACCAGCACTTGAGTCTGTACCGCATTGGTATTAATCGTCGGACCGGCCGAAGTATCTTCCCCCACCGAGTCCTGATTAATGACCAGATCCATGATAATACGATCATCCGGCGTGATTTGAGGTGTCACTTCCAGTCGCAATACCGCCGACTTGAAGGTCACACTGGTCGCACCACTGGACGTTGACTCTTCATATGGAATCTGGGTACCGGATTCAATAAAGGCAGTTTGTCCATCGGCAGTAATCACCCGAGGCTGGGAAACAATTTCCGCCCGACCATCGGTCTCAATGGCTGACAACTCCAGATCCAGCAGATAATCGACAGTCTGATAACCAATGGCAAAGGTCGAAGCCGATGAGCTGGTTGCCCCAAAATCAACGATATTGGCTGAATCCAGATCCAATGCGCTGGCATCATCACCGGATGCCCGATCAAACAGAATCTGGTTGGTATCCTCAATGGTTTGCTGACTACCACCGGCAGTCACCCAGTTGGAGCCATTATCCTGATAGTAACCACCACCCCACTTGACACCCAGCTCTTCACCAACTGCCGTCGATGCCGCCACGATCCGGGCTTCAATCAATACCTGTCGCACCGGCACATCCAGCATTACCAGAGCTTCACGTACTTTTTCCAGATTCGAGGCGGTATCTTTCATCAGAATCGTATTGGTACGCTCATCCACAACAGCAGTACCGCGCTCAGACAATAGCCCCTGGTCGGAAGTCAGGATCGTTGCGATATCCGCCGCCTTGGCATATTTGAACTGCATGAACTCTTGCACCAGCGGAGCCAGCTCTTCCACCTGACGTACAGCTTCCAGCTCTATTTTTTCACGGGCAGCAATTTCTTCAGCCGGTGCAATCAACAGTACAGATCCCAGCTGACGTTTACCAAGCGCCTTGGTTTTCAATACCAGGTCCAACGCCTGATCCCACGGCACATTTTGCAGCCGCAAAGTAATACTCCCTTGCACCGTATCCGAGGCGACCAGATTCAGGCCGGTAAAATCTGCAATCAGCTGCAGTACCGCCCGGACTTCAATATTCTGGAAATTAAGTGACAGTTTTTCACCCGTGAACGGGAATTTTTTCTTACGTTCTTCCGCCGCCTCTTCTGGCAGATTGGTCACGTTAATCGACAATAAACGATCGGTCTGATAAGCCAGGTATTCAAAATCATCCGAGACAGGCTCAATTACAATGCGCGTGCCACCTTCATGATCCTTGGCGTCCACATACTGAACCGGAGTAGCAAAGTCAGTCACATCCAGGCGACGGCTCAGCTCATTAGGCAAACGAACCCCAGACAGGTCGGCGATAATTTTTGATCCTTCCCTGCGGATATTGGCGGCCGCCTTGGCATCATTCAACATGATCTGCACCTGGCCATCGCCTTGCTCGCCACGTCGAAAATCAACATTGACCACTTTCAGTTCATTCATTCCTGCCGAAGCCGGCGCCCCGCCCAGCAAAGACGACTGACTTTCTATGGTCATTTGCCCTTCATTACTGGCTCCCACACGAATCAGCAACAGATTGCCATTGGAACTGGTTGTATAAGCAACCATACGAGACAGATTAATCACCAACCGGGAACGATCCTGGGTAGTGACCACAACCGCCGACCGGGCATTACCAGCACCGATCTGGTGGCGTTTTGTTTTCAAGGCACTGACAACACCAGGCATATCAATGGCAATACGGGCTGGCTTTTCAATGGTGTAACCACTGATTTCCGGCGGCGCACTGTCAAATGTCAGGCTGATTTCTGTTACATCACCGGGAAGTGATGAAAAAGCGATATCGTTCAGTACGGCAGCGGAAGACAGGCCGGCCTGAAGCATCAGCAAAGCTGCAACCCAGGTACGGCCCAGAGTGCGTACAGCATTTAAAAGATTCATTTCAGTTATCTCCGCCTATTCCTTCCAGAGCAATTGTTTTAGGGCGTTCTATCCAGCCGCCAAGACCATTAGGAACGATCTCGATCAGACTAAGCCTGTTTGAGGATACCGTTATTACCCGACCATAATTCTGGCCCATGTAGTAGCCACGCTTTATTCGCACGACACTACCGCTACCATCCTTGACCAGAGCCCATAAAACACCATCCACTCCTGTCATCGTCCCGACCATCGACAACTGACCCAGTGGGAATTGCTCAAGATGTTCTTTGGGTCGGTCAAAGTCAGGACGTACATTACTCGACGCCTGGGCAGACTGCAGTGTACTGTCAACAATAACGGGCAATTCAAAAGGAGATCGAAGCCCAGCCGCACTGTAACTGAAGTACTCATAAGGCTTGAATACCGGAATAGGTTCTATTCGCCCCCGGGGCTTGGCCAATGCCTGACTGACAAACTGCTGCAAATCGGCAGTATTCGCAGACTGCGAACATCCCTGCAACAGCAGCATCGACACGCCCATGGCGAGCAGCCATAAATGCTTATTCATCACCACCTCCATACTGATACGTCTTGGCCAGAATGGTCATGGATAATCCGTCTTTTTTGGCAGAGCTGATTGCAAAATCATGCAAGGTTACAATCCGGGGCAAGGCAGCCACACCGGAAACAAACGCTCCCATTTCATGGTAGCCACCATCGACCTCGATACGAATCGGCAACTCGTTATAAAACTCGGTGTTGACCATTTGTTCTGGTGAAATCGCATTCAGTTTCAACCCGGCACCCAAGGCGGCGGCACTGATATCATCAATCAGACCAGGCACCTCGGTATCCTTTGGCAACTGCTTTAACAGTGAACCAAAGCTGTCCCTCATTTCCGCCAACTGCTCCTTGTAAGCATCCAGATTGGCAACACGGTACGCTTTTTTCTCAACATCTTTTTTTAGTTGAACTTCTTTGGCCGCTTCTTGCTGCAAACGCTCACCCGAATCTTTCACCAACAGGAAATATCCGGCAACCAATACAGCAACAAAGATCAACGAGCAGAAAACGACCTTGCCGGGTGTCGGCCAGGAGCCCATATCCTCCCAGTCAATCTCGTTCAGATCATTGACGTCCAGTTCCTGCAGCTTGCTAGCCCATGCCTTGAAATCAAATCCTTGCTTGGCCATATCAAGGTTCCTCACTACTTTGAGGCTCTACCCGCCGGACGGCTACTTCAAACACGTTACTGCCGTCCGCGACAGCCTTAACTCCCAACAATGCCGGGTCTGCAAACCATTCAGATTCATCAAAGTTACGCATCAGCGCCGCTACACGGTTATTGGACTTGGCAACACCCTCTACGCTAACCCGATTCCCCTCAATGGACAGACTGGTATAATACAGATCTTCAGGGACGGAGCGCGCCAACTCGTCAAACAGCCGGACAATCACCGGGCGATTACCCTGCAAGTTTTGAATCAGTTCCATACGTTCAATCAGCTGTCCTCGTGTTGCCGTCAACTCATTGATTTCGACAATCTTTTTATCCAGTTTGGAAATTTCCTGCGACAGGAAAGAATTACGTCCCCGCTGGTTACTGAGTTCACTGTCGTAGTAACTGCTTACCATCCAGACCAATCCTGCAGCAATCGCAGCAACCACAGCAACAATACTGATAAACTGCTGTTGCTTCTCCTTGCGGAGTTCCTGACGCCAAGGCAATAAGTTGATATTGGCCATTAATTAAAACCTCGCATCGCCAACCCGCAGGCGACCAGTAAAGAAGGCGCATCGTGACTCAGTAATTTGACATTCACCTTCGATGACACCGACATATCCCGAAAAGGGTTGGCAACCACCGTCGGCAAGCCCATATCTTCCTGAACCTTGTCTACCAGGCCAGCCAGAGTCGCGGTCCCTCCAGCCAGTACCAGGCAATCGACTTCATTAAACTGGCTGGATGAAAAGAAAAACTGCAGGGATCGGCTGATTTGCTGAACAACGGCGTTACGGAACGGCTCCAACAATTCATCTTCATAGTCGCCAGGCAGGCCGTCGCCATCACGTGCTGCCGTTGCTTCCTGTTCGGACAGACTGTAACGCCGCATAATATCGTCAATCAACTGACGGCCACCGAAGAGCTGCTCACGAGTATAAATTGACACACCATTATGCAAGACACTGAGCGTTGTCATGGTGGCGCCGATATCAATAATGGCAACGGCTTCATTGGCATCCCCTTCCAGGTGATCCCGAATCAGCTCGAATGCCCGTTCGGTACAGTAAGCCTCAATATCGACCACAACAGCTTCCAGACCGGAGTACTCAACAGCATCCTTACGCCGTTCAACGGTATCAGAGCGACAGGCCGCCAGTAGCACCTGAGCCACGGCTTCTGTCTCATCCACACCTGCATTCTGTACTTCCCAATCCAGCGAGACCTCTTCCAAAGGGTAGGGAATATATTGATCGGCCTCGGCACGGATCTGCAAATCCATTTCCGATTCGGACAGATTGGCATTCATCTGGATGGTTTTGGTAATGACAGCAGAACCAGCAACGGCAAGAGCAGCCCGCTTTGCCCCGGAACGGGATTTGATCAAAGCCCGTTTGACCGCTTCGCCCACTTCTTCATCATTATGGATATTCTGTTCCATAATGGCATTGTTAGGCAGCGCCTCTGAGGCATAGGCTTCTACCCGATATCCTGCATCGCTGCGACTCAACTCAAGGACCTTTACCGACGTGGAGCTGATGTCCACACCAAGAAGAGTCTTGCCCTTCTTGCCAAACAGATTCGCCAGCACAACAAAATCCCCTTGAAAATCGAGAACTTGCGATAACAAGTTCAGATTAATTCTATATTTGGGCGGCTATTATAGGCACAATCCTATAAAAAGGACAAAAAAGCCTTATAATGCCGCAACCGCCGATAACCGACCATACGAAGGAATTTTCAATACCTTTATGATCACGCTCAAATCGATTTTTAAATTCGTTATCTGGTTATTCGTTTGCGCCGTTTCTGGCACTGGTTTAACTTGTCTTGCCATATACCTTTATCTAACTCCTACTCTTCCTGACCCTCGTCAACTCCGCGACATTGACTTACAAACACCGCTGAGGGTGTACACCGCCGACGACCAGCTGATCAGTGAATTCGGAGAGAAACGCCGGACTCCCCTTACATTCGAGCAAATTCCCAATCAATTCGTCAATGCTCTGCTCGCCTCGGAAGACGATGGTTTTTACGAGCATTACGGCATTGATGTTAAAGGACTTTTACGAGCAACGCTGGAACTAATTCGCACTGGCAGAAAGAAATCGGGCGGTAGTACCATTACCATGCAAGTTGCCAAGAATTACTATTTATCCAGCGAGAAATCCTTCACTCGTAAATTCACTGAAATACTATTGGCGATAAAAATAGAGAAGACGCTCACAAAACAGGAAATTCTTGAACTTTATGTCAATAAAATATACCTCGGCAAACGAGCCTATGGTATTGAGGCTGCAGCCCAGGTTTATTATGGCAAAGCAATAAACGAATTAACCCTGGCCCAAACAGCCATGATTGCCGGACTGCCCCAGGCCCCTTCCGCCGCCAACCCCATCAACAATCCGGATAGAGCGGTCAATCGACGCAACTACGTCCTGTCACGCATGGCCAGTCTCAACATGATCAGCCAGGCAGACTTTGAAACCGCAGCCGCTGAGCCAATCACCGCCCGCTATCACGGTGCAACCAGTGCCATTACCGCCCCTTATATCGCAGAAATGGTGCGCCAGTTTATGGTTGAACACTATGGCGACAATGCCTACACCGATGGTTATATTGTTCACACGACCGTTGATGCTCGCCGTCAGGAAGCAGCCACTCGGGCATTGCAACGTGGATTATTAAACTACGACCGGGCACACGGCTACCGTCAGAAAGAGAGCTTTGCCGACACCATTGCTGTCAGCCCAAACCAGACAACAACCAACAACCTTCCAGACTGGTTTGATAGCACTACCGCCGACCCGGCCATCAACTGGCCAGAAACCCTGGCCGACTGGCAACAGCAGCTCCGCAGCCAGAAATCACAAAGCCGGTTGATTCCCGCCATTGTCGCGGACGTCAAGGACGATGGCGCCTGGATGGTAACGGCCAACGGTTTCCGCTTTTTACCTCTTGAGGGTATCAAGTGGGCAGCCCCCTATGTCAGCGTCAACGTAGTTGGCAAAAAGCCAGCCACTGCTTCCCAGCGTCTGAGCCGACGGCAGAAAATCTGGTTTGAAGACCGCGATGGCGAATTGCTGCTGGCACAACCTCCTGAAGTCGAAGGCGCACTGGTATCCATCAATCCAAACACCGGTGCCATCCAGGCCTTGGTCGGAGGATTTTCCCAGGATGGCAACCAGTTCAATCGCGTCCTGCAAGCCGATCGCCAACCAGGCTCATCATTCAAGCCTTTTATTTATAGCGCGGCTTTGGAAAATGGCTTCACCCCTGCCAGCATCATCAATGATGCCCCGGTTGTCTTTAACGACTCAGGGCTGGAAAACACCTGGCGACCAGAAAATTACAGCGGCAAGTTTTACGGCCCGACCCGCTTGCGCCAGGCCCTGTACAAATCCCAGAACCTGGTATCCATCCGTATCCTCAAACAGATCGGTCCTGCCAATGCCGTCGATTACATTACCCGCTTCGGCTTCCCGAAAGCCAAACTTGGCGCCGACCTGTCTCTGGCGCTGGGCTCCTCAGCGATATCACCCATAGAGTTGGCCACGGGTTATTCCGTGCTGGCAAATGGCGGTTTTGCGGTGAAGCCTTATTTTATCCAACGCATCACCACAACCGACGGTGATGAGCTGTTTGCTGCTACTCCGGAAATCGCTTGCCGCCAGTGCGACAACTCATCAGCCAATGCTCCAGCAGCTACGATTAACGACCAGGCATCCACTACCGCAGCGCCAGAAACAGCCACTGAACCAACCCTGGCTCCACGGGTGATGGACAAACGCACCAACTTCCTGATGGTGAACATGCTCAAGGATGTTATCCAGCGCGGTACCGGTCGCCGGGCCAGAGCACTTAATCGTCATGACCTGGCTGGCAAAACAGGCACCACCAACGACCAAGTGGATGCCTGGTTCTCTGGCTTTAATCCGAACCTGGTAACAACAGTATGGGTTGGCTTCGATCAGCCCAGAAGCATGGGTAAATGGGCTCTGGGTGGCTCAACGGCATTACCTATCTGGATTGACTACATGGCTACCGCCCTCGAAACCGAACCACAGGTATCCATGGAACAGCCTGACGGTATTGTCTCGACCCGTATCGATCCTCAATCCGGACTGCTGGCAGCACCAGGACAAGAAGATGCGATTTTCGAATATTTCCGCACCGAAAATGTCCCCACCGAAATGGTGATGCCGACATACTCAGATTCAGGCAATGGCGACAACGGTGGCCTGCATGCCACACCAGAGCTGCTATTCTGACCTTTAACTGAATGCCAGATACAACAATGCCGATCCATATTCATGAGATCGGCATTGTTGTATCAGCAGAGCTGACCAATCAATTCATATCAATTACTTTGCCGGGATTCATCACGTTGTTAGGGTCAAAAGCAGCCTTCATCGCCTGCATATACCCGATCTCAGCGGCAGAACGGGAATAGTGCAAGTACGGTTTTTTGGTCATGCCAACGCCATGCTCGGCTGATACAGAACCATCGTACTGTTCGGTAATTTCAAAAACTCGTTTTGATACTCGTGCGCAACGTTCGAAAAACTGCTCTTTCGGCAAGTCATCCGGCTTCAAAATATTCAGATGCAGATTGCCATCACCGATATGCCCGAACCAGATGATCTCGAAGTCGGGATACTCTTCCACAACCACGGCCTCTACTTCCTGCAGAAAATCAGGCACTCGGGAAACAACCACCGACAGGTCGTTTTTATACGGAGTCCAGTGTGAAATGGTTTCGGAAATATCTTCACGCAAGCGCCACAAATTGGCGGCCTGGGTTTCGTTCTGGCTGATCACACCGTCGTAGACCCAGCCTGCTTCCATACAATCCTCAAACAACTGCATGGCCAAATTCATCTTGTCGTCGGTCTCGGCTTCAAATTCCAGCAAGGCATAGAATTCCGTCTCCGTCTCAAACGGCGCTTGAACATCACCGCGAGCCAGCACTTTTTTCAACGCTTTATCCGAGAAAAACTCGAAAGCCGTCAGGTCGATGCCCGACTGGAACTTGTGCAACACACTCATGATGGCCGACATTTCCGGCACACCCAGCACCAGCACGGTCAAATTCTGTGGCGGACGCGTCAGGCGCATGGTCGCCTCAGTGATAAAGCCCAAAGTCCCTTCACCCCCAATAAACAGGTGGCGCATATCGTAACCGGTATTGTTTTTCAGCAGATCCTTGTTCAAACGAACAATGTCACCTTTACCCGTCACCACGGTCAGTCCCGCAACCCAGTCGCGGGTCATACCGTAACGAATCACCTTGATACCGCCGGCATTGGTGCTGATATTGCCGCCAAGCTGGCTAGAGCCTGCCGAAGCAAAGTCGACGGGGTAAAACAATCCCTGCTCTTCCGCAAAGGTTTGCAGTTGCTCGGTAATCACCCCGGGGCCACATCGGACCGTACGATCAATTGCGTTAAAATCAGTCAGATGATTCATGTAGTCAAACGACACAACCACCTCGCCATTTGATGCCATGGCACCAGCACTCAGACCGGTTCGACCACCGGACGGCACCAGAGCCAAGCCGACGTCATTGGCCAACAGTACAATCTGCTGTACCTGCTCGGTGGTTTTGGGAAAAACAATCGCGCAGGGGCAAGGCTCGTAAATTCGAGTCCAGTCTTTGCCGAAATTATCCAGCGAATCAGCATCAGTGCGGACCTTGTCAGCACCAACAATGGCAGCCAGGCGTTCAACAAGGACATCTTGGGTAAGTTGTGTCATGAGCAGTCCAGGAATATGAAGAGTCGTCACACCATCCTGAAGAATCATCGATTTGAAGGTGCGGACGGAGGATCACATTGAAAGCCGCGTATGCTATCATATGCGCCCTGTTTTTCGGAGAGCTTTCGCCCCCGGACAGCACGACCGCATATAATCAGCATGGACTCAGGCCCTCCCAGACCTGACCGTCACCTCTTGAGAAGGTACCCCAATGGCCCAGACTTCCCTCGACAAAAGCAAGATCAAATTCCTCTTGTTGGAAGGCGTGCATCAATCGGCACTCGACACCCTTCATGCCGCTGGCTACACCAACATCGACTATCTGAAGACATCGCTGCCTGAAGACGAATTAAAAGAGCGCATCAAGGATGCACACTTTATCGGCATTCGTTCACGCACCCAGCTGACCGAAGACATCTTTGCCGCCGCAGAAAAACTGATCGCCGTTGGCTGCTTTTGTATTGGCACCAACCAGGTTGATCTGAAAGCCGCCACCAAACGCGGCGTTGCCGTATTTAACGCGCCTTATTCCAACACTCGCTCCGTCGCTGAGCTGTCGTTGGCTGAGATCATCATGCTGATGCGCGGCATTCCAGAGAAAAGCACCCAGTGCCACCGCGGCGGTTGGAGCAAGTCAGCTACCAACTCATATGAAATCAGAGGGAAAAAACTGGGGATTGTTGGCTACGGAAGCATTGGTACCCAGCTGTCGGTCATGGCTGAAAGCATGGGCATGAAGGTATATTTTTACGACATCATCACCAAACTGCCCATCGGTAACGCCACTCAGGTCGGCTCACTCGATGAGCTGCTGTCAATGTCGGATGTCATTTCCCTGCACGTGCCAGAAACTGCCTCCACCAAATGGATGATGGGCCCGGAACAATTTGCCCAAATGAAGCAAGGTTCCATCCTGCTGAATGCCTCTCGCGGTACTGTCGTCGATATCGACGCGCTCGCGGATGCCGTCCGCAGCAAAAAATTACTGGGAGCCGCCATCGACGTATTCCCGACAGAACCTCGCTCCAACAAGGAAGAGTTTGTCAGCCCGTTGCGTGAATTCGACAACGTTATCCTGACGCCACACGTCGGTGGTTCGACCATGGAAGCGCAGGAAAACATCGGCAAAGAAGTGGGCGAAAAACTGGCAACCTACAGTGACCGAGGTACCACCACAGCCTCCGTCAACTTCCCGGAAGTCGCCTTGCCATCCAACCAGAATGTTCACCGGATCTTGCACATCCACCAGAACGTTCCTGGCGTGATGAATGCGATCAACAGTATTTTTGCTGAAAATCACATCAATATCGCCGGTCAATACCTGCAAACGGCTGAAGACATCGGTTACGTTGTAATTGATGTGGCAACATCGGCCAGTGAACTGGCGCTGGAGAAAATCAAGGAAGTTGAAGGTACCATTCGTGCCCGCGTATTGTACTGATCCTGCTGGATAGCGGCTGGTGACAGCCGCATACCACGCCGATACAAAAACGGCCTGCCACCAAAGTGACAGGCCGTTTTTCATGCAATCGTCATTACGCGATACCGTTGCCAGCCAGTCGACAGCCAACACCTGAAGCTAAAGCCGGAAACGCACATTCACCCACGTCAACCAACGGGGCGTACGCTCAAAGTACAACTGGCCGCCATCCGCATCATACTGAACCGATAACGCCACCCCGGCATGACCAAAATCATGGCCAAAGCGACTTTGCACTTTACGCTGCCGATAAAATTGCTGGCCCGCAAAGCCTGATCCGACGCTGCCATTTCCTTCATCCAGAATCAGCCCCAGCATCCACTCCGAATTCCCAGGAGTGTAGGTCCATGCGGCACGCAAGCTGCGCTCAGCCCCCAATACACCTTCATTACTGCCAGATAATTCCCGATGCTGCAGCAAGCCCACCAGCCACAAACGCTGCAGTCGAGCCAGGCGCCAGTCGAGCTGCCACTCCATCCCCATCAGCGTCATGCTGTTGTTATCATCCAGCGATCCATCCAGCAAATTCACCTGCCCTTCAATCAATTGGAACATCCACTCATGGAAAAACTTGATATCCACCGAGAGTCGAGGGTCAAGGAACGCGCCGTAATAACCCACTTCCCAGGCATGGATGCTTTCACCTTCCAGATTACTGTTCCAGTCATCGGCATTCACGGTCAGGAACAACGAACCACTATCCAGCCCAAGGTAGTTATCCGTTAATTGTGTCACGTCTGCATTGGCATTCAGGTATTGCTCGGCCAGGTCGGGGGAACGATGGGTCTGGGAATACTGGAACCGCAGGCTTTGATCCGGGGTCAGCAGATGAGTCACCGCAAACCGGGGGGAATAATTCACCGAACTGTCAGTCTGGTGCTCTGCCGTCAACGAGAAAAACATCAGCCAATCGGGTCTCAAGCGGTACTCAACACTCGAGAAAGCCATCAGACTGTTGCGGGTAAGAGCACGGCCAAAATAAGCCTGGGAGTTCACTTCATCGCGACGATACACCAGGCCTTGAACGGAACGCAGTCGCCGATTCCACCAGATGGTGTTTTCCACCTCCATTTCCCAGCGCTGCTCATAAAGGTCATAATCGCCCTGGCCACACGTGGTTTCATCCAGCCCATCGGCACCGACAGCCGTTGCTGCAATTTGCTGGGCCAGCGCAAGCTCTTCTTCCGACACCTCTGTATCAACACCCGCACTGGCAAGATAGGCCTGCAACGTTGACGCATCCATCAAGCCATAGGCCAAGGCACTATAATACTGCTCGATTGCCGTTCGTTCAGAGGACGTTGTATCACTATCCAATAACGGTAACACACCATAACCAAGGGCCGTGGCCAGCTCAGAATCCAGATTAAACAGTGTCCGAAGATTGGGATCGTAGGCAATGGTTGCCGTACACGCCCGATAGGATTTTTCCTGGTTTTCCGCTTGCCAGTAAGCTTTTACTTTCCATTCATGGCGACTGTTTTCCAGACCATGAAACGCGATGGAAACAAAATCAGTTGTGGCATCCATCTCTGGCGACGCTTCATGAAAGTTTTCATCCACGAGAATATTACGCTGCAGATTCTGTCGCCCGGCTTGCCAGAAAACCTCAAGATCGTCGGAGATATCACTGGCACCGCTCCAGTTGAGACCCACCATCCGGTTGTAATCCGGCAGATCCCCGGACTCATAGTCATAATCGCCAGCGGTGCCCTCCTGGCTGCCAAAGGCACTCAATCGCTGACGGGAGCCATTCAGATCAAACGCCGTGGACAAATAACCTCGACGGCGGGAGTCGGAACCAAGCGATGCAGACACATCAAGCGAGCGGCTGTCGCCCGGATGACGGGTGACGATATTGATCACCCCCTGAAACGCATTCATGCCGTACGAAGAGGCACTGGAGCCACGGGTAATTTCGATCCGCTCAATATCTTCCAGCGCGATATTCAGCTGATCCCAGTCAACACTGGCAAAAATGGCACCATAGACAGAACGCCCATCCACCAGCACTTCCAGGCGGCGGGACAAAGAGAGGTCGCCGGAGTGGTACACCACACCCGACTGGTTGGAATCCAGCTCCTGTGCCACAAACATTCCGGGCACATACTGAAAGACATCCACCAGTCGCTGAATACCCCACAGACGGATTTGCTCGGCGGTAATCAGCGTTGCACTGGCAGGCACTTCTGGCATCGGCTGCTGCAGCCGGATTGGACTTAATACAACGGGCAGGTCGGGTTCAAAGTCGTCCAGAGCCTGGGCCTGACAAACATCTGATCCGCCTGCCAGGCATCCCAAGACACTGGCAACCAGACCAATATATCGTCCAATACGAGGCATAAAACAATCCATCGGCACAGTTGCGCTAGTTCACAGAGACATTGTGGATTATGCCCATATCAGCATCAAAAAACGACTGGATTCGACCAGTGGTCAATCCACCAGACGCATTTCAATCCCGGCAGCGGCCATATGCTGCTTGGCCTGCTGCACGGTGTACTCCCCAAAGTGGAAAATACTGGCGGCCAATACCGCGTCCGCTCGCCCTTGTGTTACGCCTTCAACCAAGTGATCGAGGTTACCGACACCGCCGGAGGCAATGACCGGAATGTTCACCGCGTCCGAGATTGCCCGCGTTACACCAAGGTCAAAACCTGATTTCACACCGTCACGATCCATACTGGTCAGCAAGATCTCACCCGCGCCGTAGTCGGCCATTTTCACCGCCCACTCGACCGCATTGATACCGGTTGGCTTGCGGCCGCCATGGGTAAAAATTTCCCAATGGTTATCACCCACCTGCTTGGCATCAATCGCAACCACGATGCACTGCGCGCCAAATTTCTGTGAAGCTTCACGCACAAATTCCGGGTTATATACTGCGGCGGAATTGATCGATACCTTGTCGGCACCGGCATTCAGCATCCGGCGAATATCGTCCAGTTCCCGAATACCGCCCCCGACAGTGAGCGGAATAAACACCTGTTCGGCAATGGCTTCCACCATATGAACCGTGGTTTCACGCCCTTCATGGCTGGCGGTAATATCCAGAAAGGTGATTTCATCCGCACCCTGATCGTTATAACGTTTGGCAATCTCTACCGGATCGCCCGCATCCCGGATACCGACAAAGTTCACGCCTTTGACAACCCGGCCCTTGTCCACATCCAGACAAGGAATAATACGTTTGGCCAAAGCCATAGGAACTCTCCTGCACTACCTGTATTAGGCCTGAATCAGGCGATTGGCTTCGCCACCAGCGTATCCGCCAGAGTCTGGGCTTCGGCAACATCCAGGCTGCCTTCATAAATGGCCCGACCGGTAATCGCGCCAAGAATCCCCTGGCCGGCAACCATCGCCAACTGGCGAATATCGTCGATATTGGTCACACCACCGGATGCAATCACCGGAATGCCTCCTTCGACGGCCAACTCAAGCGTTGCAGCCACATTCACCCCTTGCATCATGCCATCCCGGGCAATATCGGTGTAAACAATGGCTGATACGCCGTCGTGCTTGAACTGCCGGGCCAGATCCACCGCCTTGACCTCAGAAACCTCAGCCCAGCCGTCGGTGGCAACAAAACCATCCTGGGCATCCAGCCCCACAATGACCTTGCCTGGAAACGCGGCACAGGCTTCTTTGACAAACGCCGGTTCTTTCACCGCCTTGGTACCGATAATGACGTAACTGACACCGGCTTTAACGTAGGCTTCGATAGTTTCCAGAGAACGGATGCCACCACCAATCTGGATCGGCAAGCCCGGAAATTCCTTGGCAATGGCCGTCACCGCGCCACCGTTGACGGGTACACCAGCAAAGGCACCATTCAGATCTACCAAATGCAACCGCCGACAACCAGCGTCTACCCAGCGACGGGCCATTTCTACGGGGTTATCACCAAACACGGTAGAGTCTTCCATACGACCCTGGCGCAGACGAACGCATTCGCCATCTTTCAAATCAATTGCAGGTATAACGAGCATGAGAAAACCTTAATATCAGAGTGACAGCCGACCCTCAGGCCTGGCCATCCCATTCGAGAAAATTCTTTAACAACGCCAGACCGGCGTTATGGCTTTTTTCCGGGTGAAATTGCACCGCAAATACATTGTCTTCCCCCATCGCGGCAGCAAACTCAACACCATAATGGCCGCGACCTTTAATCTGTTGCGGCCGCTCCGCGTGGACATAATAGGAGTGCACAAAATAAAAGCGGCTGTGGTTATCAATGCCATGCCAGAGCGGATGATCCACTTGCGAGACCTGGTTCCAGCCCATATGCGGTACTTTCAGTTTTTCACCATTTTCGACCAGATCGTGACCAAAAAACCGCACCTGCCCAGGAAACAACCCCAAACAATCAACACCGTTGTTTTCTTCCGAACGATCCATCATGGCCTGCAAGCCCACGCAAATCCCGAGCAATGGCTTGGTCTGGCGTGCTTCTTCCACCACCTGATCGATACCCTGACGGCGAATTTCAGCCATACAGTCCCGAATCGCACCCACGCCGGGCAACACCACATGGTCAGCAGCACGAATGACTTCCGGGTCACTGGTCACCAGCACCCTGGTATCCTGGGCGACGGCCTGCAACGCACCATGGGCGGAATGCAGGTTACCCATGCCATAGTCGATCACTGCACACACTTTACTTGTCACGAAACCACTTCCTTCCAAAAAATCTTACAAAGTGCCCTTGGTGGAAGGCATGACACCCGCCATTCGAGGGTCCATCTCAACCGCCATCCGCAGTGCCCGGCCAAACGCCTTGAAAATGGTCTCAGCCTGATGGTGTGCGTTAAACCCTTTGAGGTTATCGATATGCAAACTGACCTTGGCGTGATTCACAAAACCCTGGAAAAACTCCCAGAACAACTGGGTATCGAGCTTGCCAATCGCAGCGCGGGTAAAATCACAATTGAAGCACAGGCCAGGACGACCGGAAAAATCAATCACCACCCGCGACAAGGCTTCATCCAGCGGCACATAACTGTGGCCATAACGAACGATGCCTTTTTTGTCGCCAATCGCTTCCGCAAAGGCTTGCCCCAGGGTAATGCCAATGTCTTCCACCGTGTGGTGATCATCAATATGCAGGTCACCCTCGCAGAAAATATCCAGATCGATCAGGCCATGGCGAGCAATCTGATCCATCATATGCTCCAGAAACGGCACACCGGTATCAAACTGGCTTTTGCCAGTACCGTCGAGATTGATGGAGACCCGAATCCGGGTCTCCAGGGTATTACGTTCGACCGTTGCCGTACGGGCCATGGAATGCTCCAACTATCGCCAAAGAAAAAGGAAACCATTATAAAGGGCGCAGTGAAAAACCTCCATGAAACCTCAACAAGCATCTGAAGACCAAACGCTTGCCCTTCAAACCATAATCAGGAGTCCCAAGTGCCCGTTCTACTCGAACACATCAAACAGCCTACTGCTGCCGACTGGGCTGATATCGCCAAGATTCAGGCCGATACCGCTGACGAACAACTGCAAGCTCCCATGCTGCAACAACGGCTCGCCAACCAAGGCTGGATTATTGCCGCACGGTTTAACGACCGCATCGTCGGTGTCATACTCTGTACCCAGAACCAACAGACAATAACCCTGTCGAACGCAGCCGTGAGAACAATTACGCAGCGCCGGGGTGTCATACATCAGACAATACACCTGCTACAACACTGGGCCAGGGATCAGGCCATGACCCTTCGTATCGAAACAGCACCCGATACACTGGCACCGGCCTTGGAAAAACGCGGATTTGAGTTCACCGAATCCGCCTGGGTATGGCAGCCGTAACCTGTTCATACCAATGTACCCGCTGCGATCATGGATACATTTTCAAGCGTTACAGGCAACAATCTTTTCACCACCCGGGTGCTACACAAGCAATGCGCGGCACGACATACTGCACAGATATCAGAACCTGATCTGTGCCTGTAGCCACCTCTAACATAACAATGGACGCCTCACTCATGTTTCGATTCTTGATTCTTATTTCAGCGTTGCTTTGCAACCTTACGGCCTGGGCCGCGCAAACGCCCTCGGAAGTAGTAGCCAAGGCAACCAGCCAACTGACCGAGCGTCTGAATCAGACGCCGGTAGAGCAACGTACCGAAAACCTGGTGCGCGAACTTGTAATGTCGTTCATTGTGCCTGCCATCGATCAGGAAAAAATCGCCAAAGGGGCGTTGGGCAAATACTGGCGGCTGGCCAGCTCGACGCAACAACAGGAATTCATCGATCGTTTTCGGGAATTACAGATCCGCACCTACAGCGGTGCCTTCAAGGCATTCAGTGGTGAAAAGCTGGAGTTTGAAGAAGCCCGTATCAACCCCGAAGGCGACAAAGCCTTTGTTCAAGGCTTTCTGACCCAGTCCAATGGCAACACTGTCCCAATTGATTTCAAACTTTACCGCAAAGATACGGAAGACCAATGGCGTGTATACGACGCAGTCGTCTCGGGTCTGAGTATGGTCAAAACCTACCGGGACCAAATGGCTGAACGCCTGCAAGGAACCCACCCAGGCAACGCAAAAACCCGCATGGACGACCTGTTGCAGCAACTTCAGCAAGAAGCGGATCGGGCAGCACAAGCCAACCTGGCCGCTGAATAAGAAAACGCGCCATTATTCAGTGCGTATGGTGGTCGGAACCCCATACGCACTCCGGGTCTCTCTAGGCAAATACCTGATTTATGGTACATGCTATGGTTTATTCCAAGCGGACCACATCACGTAACCGCCCCAAACGAGCCGAGAGACATGCATCTACAGGTACAACGCCTGAAGCACAAGCTGGTTATCGTCACGTTATTGACGACCACCCTGACTCTGATATTTTCAAGCATCGCCTTTACCTGGCTGGAATACTATCTGACCCGCCAGGACAACGAACGCCAACTGAACACCATTGGCACCATGATCGCTCGCCACAGCGCACACGAACTCCTGGCCGGACACACCAGCGAACTGAAAGAAAGCATCCGCTCCCTCAGTGACAACAGCGATATTCTGAGCGGCTGCATCTACGACGCCAACAACCTGCTGGTCATCACTTACCTGCGCGATAATCAGCCATCCTTGGCTCCCTGCCCACCACAACGGGACATGAGCCATGACAACCACGAGCAACAGATATTCCCGATCCAGTATCAACACAAAACCGTCGGCACCCTGACCCTGCACACCACCCAGGAATCCAGAAACAAACGACTGCAGCAGTTTGGCCTCTTTTCAATCCTGATTGCCATACTGGCTCTATTACTCGGGTTTGTTGCTTCATCGCACCTGAAAGAACTGGTCTTGCGTCCGTTACACGAGCTTTACGCCACGCTCAAACGCATTGCGCAAGACCAGGACTACTCCATCCGTGCCACCCGTAAAACCGACGATGAACTGGGCGCTCTGGTCGACCTGTTTAACTCCCTGCTGCAAACCATTGAAACCGAACACGCCTCACTCAAGGAAAACGAAGCCCGTTTCCGCAAACTGGCGGCCTTTTCTCCCGTTGGCATCTTTCAGGTAGACACCCAGCAAACCCTGCAATACGTCAATCAGCGCTGGCGGGAAATCCACCAGCTGTACGACGAATTACCGCAACTGGAACGCTGGTTTGACAGCATCGCCCCCGCCGACCTCGTCAGCCTGCGCGACGCCTGGCAGCAATTAATCACCACACAAGAAGGCATTGCCATGGACCTGCGCCTACTGAATCGCGACAGCAGCCAGACCTGGATTCATCTGATGGCCAGCCCAATGAACAGCTCAGACGGAGAAGTCGTGGGCTATCTCGGAGCCATCTCTGATATTTCCGAACTGAAATACGCCCAGCTACAAATGGAGAACCTGGCTTTCTACGACTCGCTCACCGGCCTCGCCAACCGACGACTGTTCAAGAACCGACTCACCAAATCCATCAAATCCGCTCAGCGTACCCAATCCACCCTGGCGCTCGTTTATCTCGACATGGACCAGTTCAAACGCATCAACGATTCCATGGGCCATGATGCCGGCGACCAGCTTCTGCAAGAAGCCGCCAAACGACTGAGCAACTGCGTTCGTGATCGAGACACAGTCTCCCGTATCGGTGGCGACGAATTCACCATCCTGCTAACCGATATCAAACAGACCTCCGACGTCCTCGCCGTGGCCGAAAAATTACTCTCCACTCTCAACCGCCCGGTCAGAATCAAAGGACAGGACATCACCACCTCCGTCAGCATCGGCATCACCCTGACACCGCAAGACTCCAGCGACCCCAACACCCTGATGAAAAATGCCGACCTGGCCATGTATCGCGCCAAAGAACTGGGCCGTAACAACATCCAGTTCTTCTCCGAAGACATGAACCGCTCAATCCTCGAACACCTGGACTGGGAACAAAAAATCAACACCGCCCTGGCAGAAGACCAGTTTAACCTCGTTTACCAGCCCAAAATCAGCTTGCAGGGTTATCACACCACAGGCCTGGAAGCCCTGGTTCGTTGGCATCACCCGAAGAACGGCCTGATACCCCCAAGCCAATTTATCCCGGTCGCGGAAGAAAACGGTCAAATGCTCGCCATTGGCCGCTGGATTCTGGAACGCAGCTGCACCGATATGCAATCGCTCCTGCAGACCAGAGCACTACCCGCCGACGCTCGCCTGTCCGTTAACCTGTCGGCCAGTCAGTTTGCCGCCCCCGACCTGCAGCAAAACGTTCAGCAAGCACTGCAACTATCCGGTCTGGCGGCCGCCAACCTGGAGCTGGAAATCACCGAAAGCACCCTGATGCGCGATGTCGAAAGTTCCATTGCCATCATCAACAACCTGCAAGCGCTTGGTATCCGCTTTGCTATCGATGACTTTGGCACCGGCTACTCATCACTCTCCCATCTCAAACGCCTGCCAATCACCGTACTCAAGATCGACCCGTCATTTGTCGCCGACATCACCACCGACGTCAACAACATGGCCATCACTGCCGCCATCATTGCCATGGCCCACAAACTCGGCCTGTCCGTCGTGGCCGAAGGTGTTGAATCCGACGATCAGGTAAACTTCCTCCGCAACAGCCTTTGCGATGAAGGCCAGGGCTATCTGTTCAGCCGACCACTGACACTGCCGCAACTGCAGCTGTTTCTGCACAAAGCACCAATCGCCCCACTCAACCAATGACTCAGCCTGATGACCTCTACCCAGACCGATACCGCATTCTCTGACACCCTGCTCCACTGGTATGACCACCACGGGCGCAAACACCTGCCCTGGCAACAAGACATCACACCCTATCGAGTGTGGGTCTCAGAAATAATGTTGCAACAAACCCAGGTGGCCACCGTCATTCCCTACTACCAACGCTTTATGGAACGCTTTCCCACCGTACAAGCGCTCGCCGCCGCCGAACAGGATGACGTACTCCACCTCTGGACCGGCCTCGGCTACTACGCCCGAGGCCGTAACCTGCATGCCTGCGCCAAACAAATCGTCGAACGTTACCAGGGTGAATTTCCCCCATCGGTAACACAACTGACAGAGCTGCCGGGCATCGGCCGCTCCACCGCCGGAGCCATCGTCTCCATCAGCATGGGCATCCGCGCCGCCATCCTCGATGGCAACGTCAAACGAGTCCTTACCCGCTTTTACGCCATCGAAGGCTGGCCCGGCACCACGGCCGTACAAAACCGGCTCTGGGACATTGCCGAACGGCTGACCCCCAATCACCGCCCCCGTGAATACACTCAGGTCATGATGGACATGGGTGCCACCCTCTGCACCCGCAGCAAACCCGACTGCAGCATCTGCCCGCTCCAGCCCGACTGCCTCGGCTACGCCAGCGGCAACCCGACCCAATACCCCAACAGCAAACCCAAAAAAGACAAGCCGGAAAAACACACCTGGATGCTGATGCTACGCAACCCGCACGGTGAATACCTGCTGCAGCCACGCCCACAAACCGGCATTTGGGGTGGCTTGTGGAGTTTTCCGGAAGCCACCTCCCTGGCACAAGCTGAACAGTGGCTAAGCACTCACTACGGCGACAGCACCGACATTCAAGAACTCAGCAGCTTCCGTCATACCTTCAGCCACTACCACCTGCACATACACCCGGTCGAAGTGCACCTGCCCCGCGCCCCGACATACATAGGCGAAGCACAACAGCATTGGTACAATCCACACAACCCGAGCGAACTGGGCCTGGCCGCACCGGTCAAAAAACTACTGCACGCCAGCCTATGACTCACCACACCAGGAACGCCACATGAGCCGCACAGTCTTCTGCCGCAAATACCAGCAAACACTGCCAGCACTGGCCACCGCCCCACTCCCAGGCCCAGCCGGAGAACACATCCTCCAACACATCTCCGCCCAGGCCTGGGAAGAATGGACCGCCCATCAAACCCGGCTGATCAACGAAAAACACCTCAACATGATGGACAAGGAAGCACGTAAATACCTGACCGAACAACGCGAAAAATTCTTCTCCGGCACCGACTTCGACAAAGCTGATGGCTATGTCCCTGAAAATTCTGAAAAATAATCACCCAAATACTGTTGACAGAAAATCAACAGAGCGGTTTAATACGCGCCACTTAACGAACAGCACGCCACGCTCAGCGTAGCAGCAAAGTTTTCGTTAACGTTGCCCGGATAGCTCAGTCGGTAGAGCAGGGGATTGAAAATCCCCGTGTCGGTGGTTCGATTCCGCCTCCGGGCACCATTTATTACTTAAAAATCAAGCAGTTACAATAGCTTGATTGGCCAGAAAAGTAGTCCAGACTACTTTGGGCACACAAAAGACCGGCTTTTGCCGGTTTTTTTGTGTCTGTCTGTTTTCCCTCAAAAACACCTTCATTGAATACTGAAGTTTTACTCTTGTAAGACTGAGCCATTTGCACAAAAAACCCTGCTCTGGCCAACAATATCAGACCCATTGATTTACTGGTTTCTCACCCTCTGGCCAGTTGCTGGATCATGGCGTAGATCGCTTGTATCTGCGGTGCTTTCTTGCTGTAAAAATCCGCATCAATCAGATCTTCTGATGAGTAGCCCCAATAATCCCAGCAACCGAGCGGGTTCAGTGGTGCAAAGTCAGACACGTTCACCTGGGGGTAAAGCACAATCAGCCGGTTGCTGTCGGCCATCTGGTTGTAGCCAGTGGTGCGGATATAGGCGTCGCCAATTTCATCGTAGGATTGTTTGCAGCCATGCAGCGCCACATGAATACGGCAGCGGCTGTTTTGCCGACAATATTGCGGTACATACACATAGCCGGTCTCTGCCATGCTGGTTCGTTCACCGACCAGAAAGGGGCGCTGGTCAAATGCGAGCAGTTCTCCGGATACCTCTGGAGCCGGTGGAATCGCATCCATATACAGGTAGGAAAGAATGCGGGTGGACTGCATAAACTGGCAGTTGTTGATAAAGGGAGTACGGGTCAGGGCGCAATCGGTATCATCGCTGTTATTGGTGAGGATCGCATGGCCAGCGTTAATCTGGTCGTTGTAGAGTATTTGCTGGGCTGGTACGCCAAGCTGTACAAAATAGTCTCGGGTGGCGTCCACTACTCGACTGATCACGGTATCGTCACTGCGACCACTGAACAGGTATAGGTGGTCATCCTGCAGGTTGATAACCGCATCGATGCGGCCTTGCTGCTCCAGCTCCCGGGTCAGGCCAACCAGCCGCGAGACATTGGGTCGCAACAGCTCGGATTGAGGTGTCATGCAGGTGGTGGTGGCAGTCAATGCCGGAGCGGCCATCGGCCAGGAGCGGGAACACAGATATGGACCACCGGCAATTACCCCGATGCCCACCATAATATCGGAGTGAGCCATATACAGCTGAGAGGCCATAAAGGCCCCGGATGACAGGCCAGAAACCGAGGTCTGTTGAATATCGGCGTTATAGCTGGCCAAAGCCGATATACCAGAACCGGCGGCGGTATCGGCTGCTGCAGCCGCTGGATCAGAGGCGTCATCCCTTGAGCAGCCACTGTTCAGGGCTGCCAGGCAGACTATCAACGCCGTATAACGTACCAATGGGAACACACAGGCCTCCTTGCCGGGCTGATTATCGTTGTGTCATCCGTGTCATTACGATACCGCCAACATGGCGACTTGTCTGCGAGCCATACATCAGTTACGGGCCTACAATACGCCTGTTTCTACAAACGCCTATAGCCGTTGTTATGACTGTCCGACCAATGGTATCCGGGTCATAACCTGGTCAATCAGAGACTGAACCGGCTGCGTCAGTCGCATGGGTGCCGGAGCAACCTGATACAGCACGCCGCAAGTGATTAACAATACAATGGTTCCACGCCAGTTAACCAGACTGATGGGTTTGATGGCAGTACCAAAGGACTTTTTTAACCGCATCCCATTAAAATCCACGGCGTAGAGTTCATCCAGCAATAAATGTACAACAAAGCCACCGGTCACAAAACCACCACCGATCCAGCAGAAATCCGCGACACGATCAAACAGCTGATCAATGATCACGACGGTCAACAAACCACAGCAGAAAGCCGCCAGCAGGGAATGAATCACTCCCCGGTGCACCGTTAACCGCGTAAACAACTCCATCGCAGCAGGGCCAGCCAGGGCATAAGCCAGCGCCATGCCACCCCAGACAGTGGCCAGCGACGTCCAGCTGGCGTTGGCGTGAGGCAGTAGCAGCCACAACGCCACCCCCGCCGCCAACGATCCGAGACAGTTGAAGACCCAGACCACCGGGCGGGATGTATCCGAGTCGATATCGGGCAAGATACCGCCCAACATCCCCAACAGAAACAAGACGAGGGCTTCAGGAAACGAAGCCCAGCTGGTCACGACTAACAATGATGAAGCCATCGCGCTGACGATCGCGGCACCGCCAAGATGGGTTGAGAAGCTGGCCATAAATACCTGTATATCCACACATGAAAGCTGCAAGGGTAACAGAATATCCGGGGCTTGCTGAATTAGTTGCTTTACAGCCTCAGACTATTGGACAGCGACGTCCTGTACCGCATGGATCAGGCGTTTTGGCTCCAGAATCCGGCGTAGTTCCGCGGCAGGCAAGAGTTGCTCTTCTTCCACCAGGTCGATCACTGTGCGATTTTCCTGCAAGGCCCGACGGGCAATCCGGGTCGCATTTTCATAGCCGATATAGGGGTTTAATGCCGTTACCAAACCAATGGAATGATGCACCATATCCGCACATTCCTGGCGGTTGGCGGTAATGCCGTTGATACAACGTTTTTCCAGCATCACCATGGCACGTTTGATCAGTCGCATGGATTCCAGCAGATTGTAAACAATCAATGGCTCCATCGCGTTCAGCTGTAACTGGCCAGCTTCAGCTGCCATACAGATGGCCAAATCATGACCCATGACTTGATAGGCGACCTGATTAACGGCTTCCGGGATCACCGGGTTAACCTTGCCAGGCATGATCGAGCTGCCAGGTTGCTGCGGCGGCAAGTTGATTTCATTGATACCGGCCCGTGGCCCCATACTCAACAAGCGTAAATCATTGGAGATTTTGGATAGCTTGATCGCCAATCGTTTCAACATGGAGGAGAACAGCACAAACGCGCCCATGTCCGATGATGCTTCAATCAGATCTTCCGACTGGGTCAGGGCGAAACCACTGATACTCGACAGGTGCTTGATGGCCAGTTTGCCATACCGGGGGTCGGCGTTAATGCCGGTGCCAATGGCTGTACCGCCAAGATTGACTTCCTTGAGCAGCTCCGACAGGGCCGCGATCACCCGTACATCTTCACCCAGGGTCGAAGCCCAGGCACCAAACTCCTGTCCCAGGGTCATGGGCACAGCGTCTTGCAACTGGGTGCGACCCATTTTGATCACATCGGCAAATTCGTGGCTTTTGTCTCGCAACGAGGCCTGCAGGCTGACCAGTGACTCGACCAGATCGCCATGGCTGAGCAGAATGCCCAGCCGGGCCGCCGTCGGGTACACATCGTTGGTCGATTGTGCCCGGTTAACGTCGTTGTTCGGGTGTAGATACTGGTAGTCACCACGGGCATGGCCCATCAGCTCCAGACCGATATTGGCAATCACTTCATTGGCATTCATATTGGTCGAGGTGCCCGCCCCGCCCTGAATCATATCCACCACAAACTGCTGGTGAAACTGCCCTTGCAGCAACCGGTCACCCGCCGCCACAATGGCGTTGCAACGTTGCTGATCCAACAAGCCCAGCTCGGTGTTGGCCAGCGCGCACGCCTGCTTTACCATCGCCAGGGCGTTGATCAATTTGGGGAAATGCGCCAGCGTCACCCCACTCAAGTCAAAGTTATCCTTTGCCCGCTGACTCTGAATGCCAAAATACGCGCTGGCAGGTACTTCTCGTTCGCCCAACAGGTCTTTTTCCAGCCGATATTCAACAGCATCCGTCATGACGTCAGCAATCTCCTCTCTAATACAGTTTTTTCTGGGGTGGTCCGGCAAACTCCAGCGGGCCAACCAGTGTCATGTCGACTTCAATCAGCGCCGGGCCATCCAGCGCAATAGCTTCCGCAATGGCGCTATGGAATGCGTCACTGGAACCCACTTGCCAGCTTGGCATTGCCATCGCCTTGCCCACTTCGGCGTAGTTGGGGGTGTGCAGCTCGTTGTAATACTGACGGCCACCAAAGTAGTTGTTCTGGATACCGCGCATCACGCCATAACCACCGTCGTTCATCACAATCAGCACCATGTCGGTGTTTTCCTGCACCATGGTGGCCAGCTCACCAATACCCAGCATCAAGCCGCCGTCACCCACAATGGTGGCGACT
The DNA here is from genome assembly GCF_030689025.1 of Oceanobacter sp. 1_MG-2023. Classification (GTDB taxonomy): domain Bacteria; phylum Pseudomonadota; class Gammaproteobacteria; order Pseudomonadales; family Oceanobacteraceae; genus Oceanobacter. The sequence continues at coordinate 36,007 of NZ_JAUYWA010000013.1, read as the reverse complement.
TTTTTGTCCGGGTTGGCCAGAGCCGCACCGATGCCATGAGCCAGGCCCAGACCAATGGCACCGGCCAGCGAGTGGATATTCTGGTTTGGCTGCTGGAACGGCAACAAGCGGCTGCCCCAGGTTGAGCCGGAAACCGTGATATCGCGAACAAAAATGCCATCAGCAGGCAAGGCATCACGCAACGCCTGACAGATATTGGCGTAGTTGCCGACCTGCTCAATCAAGGTGCTTTCGGCCTGTACAACGGCTTGTGTGATCGCTTGGTCATAATCGCTGTCGATACGTTCTGGCAGATATTCCGCCAGATACTCCAGTACCGGCGCACTGTCTGAGCAAATAAACTGGTCAACCTGATAATTACGATTATGGGCACCGGGATGAGCATCCACCTGAATCAACGGGCGGCCAAATTCAGTCGAATAGCTGGCTGTCTCATTACTGCGCAAGCGTGAACCCACCACCAGTACCAGGTCGGCGTCTTCCAGCAGTTGCTTGACCGATGGGCTGTTGTGGAAGGCTCGCAGGCTGCGCGGATGCGCATCAGGCAGCAAGCCCCGGGCATGTGTGGTCGACAATACCGGGATGCCTTTGTCGGCCAGTGCCGTAACGGCGGCAACGGATGCAACAGCACCACCGCCCACCCAGATCACAGGACGACGCGCCTGTTGCAGCTGCTGCAACAGGCCATTCAGTTCTTCCTGATTGGCAACTGGCATGGCCGGGACGGCAATCGGCCCCAGATTGTCGGGCAAATCAATAGTGGTAGCTTGTACATCGATCGGAATTTCAACACTGACCGGCCCCATCGGCACGGTACGGGCAACACGAATGGCCTCACACAGAATGCCAACGACCTGGTCCGGGTGCGTAATCCGGTAAGCTGCCTTGCTCGCCGCACGTAAAAACGTCAGCTGGTCTTTGGCTTCGTGGATAAAGCTGGCATCACGATCCAGATACGCCGACTCCACCTGACCGGTAATATGCAGCATCGGGCTGGCCGCATTGCAGGCTTCGATCAAGGAGCCAATGGCATTGCCGGCTCCGGCTCCGGTGCTGGTCAAACACACACCCAGCCCCTGAAAACGGCTATGGGCATCGGCCATGGTGGCCGCACCGGCTTCACCCCGGGCGCAAACAAAGTGCATTTTTTCACGACGGCCAATCGCATCGGCGATGGGCAAGTTATGAATCGATATCACGCCGTAAATATCAGAGACCCGATGGGCTTCCAGAATACGAGCGACGACTTCACCGACGGTTACTTGTTCTTTCATTCTATTCACTCCAACAATAGCGGTTCGTCGCCCATCAGGCAGACCAGTTGTTGGGCTCGTCACTCAAGCCCACATAAATACTTTTTTGTTGCATGTATTCGAGCACTCCGGCACGGCCTTTCTCGCGCCCCAGACCACTCTCTTTAAAGCCACCAAACGGTGCCGACACCGAGAATTTTTTATAGGTGTTCATCCAGATGGTGCCGGTTTCCAGAGTCCGGGCCAGACGCCAGCCGCGCCGGAAGTTCTCCGTCCAGATACCCGCAGCCAGGCCAAAAATACTGTCGTTGGCCTGGGCGATCAGGTCGGCTTCATCATCAAACGGCAGCACCACCAGCACCGGGCCAAAAATTTCTTCCTGACAGACATAGCTGCTGTTGTTCAGGCCACTGATGATCGTCGGGGCATAAAAACACCCGGCGTCGTAATCACAGCTTGCTGTTTTGCCGGTCAGACGTTCGCCACCGCACAACACGGTGCCGCCATCAGCACGAGCGCGTTCAACAAATCCGGCCACACTGTCGAGGTGAGCCATATTGATCAGCGAACCCATATGGGTATCGGCGTGCTCGGGATGCCCGACCCGCAAACCCCGGGTCAATTCCAGCAAGCGCGCCATAAAGGTGTCGTATATGCTCTGATGCACAAACAGTCGGGCACCGGCGATACAGGCCTGGCCTGCGGAGCTGAAGATGCCGTAACACACGCCACGGGCAGCCATTTCAATATCGGCGTCTTCCAGCACGATGGTGGGCGATTTGCCGCCCAGCTCCAGCGAGATCGGAATCAGCTTTTCAGCGGCAATATGAGCCAGGTGGCGACCGGTTGAGGTGCCGCCGGTAAACGAAATCTTGTTCACTTTCGGGTGGCGGGCCAGCGCTTCACCCACGACCGAACCCCGGCCAGGCAAGACACTCAGCAAGCCTTTGGGCAAGCCGGCCTGTTCAAACAGTTTGGCCAGTTCCAGAGCAGCCAGCGGTGTGGCATCGGCGGGTTTGACGATCACCGCATTCCCAGCGGCCAGCGCTGGAGCTATTTTCTGCATCTCACTGGCAATGGGGGAATTCCACGGCGTGATGGCCACCACCACTCCCAGCGGTTCGTGTACGCTGGCGGTCATAAAATCGCGGGAGCGTTGGCTCGGCAAACTTTCATCCAGCGTTTCACAGGCGGCGGCAAAGTAGCGAGCAGTGCCTGCGGCGCTCATCACCAGACCCATGGTTTCCGTCAACGGCTTGCCGTTGTCGCGGGTTTGTAACGCCGCCAGTTCGCTGGCGCGGGCGGTGATCAGATCCGCCACACGGTAGAGAATCGCGGCGCGCTCATGGGGCAAGCTGTTGCGCCAGGACGGATCACGCCAGGCCTGGTCGGCCGCTTGTACCGCTTCTTCGACATCATCGACATTGGCGGTGGCGATGTCGGCATTGCTGCTGCCATCCGCAGGAAAAAAGGTGCTGCGAAGATCGCCACGGCCATTTTTCCATTCACCTGCGATGTATATTGGCTTGACCATAATCCGCCTCCTCATCTGTTATTGCGGTCGAACGGCAAGGGGAGCCCCTTCCCACTCGGGAATCTTTTTTTGCACATCGGGTTAACTTGCCCAGTACGGGACGACGAACTAGATCACGATCGTCGACACACTCTGGCGACAGGCCCGGACCACACTCAACGCCGCCAGGGTCGAGGTTTTCGGGTTACGTTCCAGTGGTTTGCCACACAGCTGGATACTCATTTCACCAAACCGGCCACGGGCTGAAATCTGGTGTTGGTTGGTGGTCGTCGTCGGGTCCACCACCAGCTGCACCCGGGTGTCGTCCAGACCCAGACTGGCCAGCGCGATCGTTGCGGCGACATTGGCATTGGCCGGAAAAGTCAGCGCGGCTTGCCGGGCGCTGCCTTCAAAAAACACCTGCGGCTGCTCAACACACGCCAGGTCGATCAGTTTTTCTGCCGGGCTGCCACGCCAGCTTTGCGGGCTTTTACGGCAGGTATAGGTCACCTGATCCAGACCACCTTCACGGGCCGCAGCCAGACCGTCGATACCGGCAATGGCACCAGGCAGGGCATGCAAACGGGCGTTACCCACCGTCGCGGCCGCTTGCAGTTGATCCGCCAGCTGACGATCCGCCAGCGCACCAATCGAAATCATCATCAGGTCCCAGCCACGTTTCAGCACTTCGACACCATGGGCGCGAATACCCGGCTGACCGGCACATTCCAAAACCAGATCGGGCTGGCCATCACATGCCGCAATGGCCGTAATTACCTGTACCTGATCGCCCAGTTGCGCGGCGATACGCTCGCGGCTGCGCTCTGTGGTCACGACCCAGCCCAGGCGCAAGCCTTCTGGCAGTAACGCCAGTACTTCTTCTGCCATGGCTCCAAAGCCAATCATCATCAGTTGTTTCATGTGTCGGTTCCCGGTCTGATTACCGTCTGCAGGTCGCTGGCTGAGTCAGCGACAATTCAAATCTGTTTGGCAAAACCGCCGGAGACATCCAGGGTTGAGCCGGTGGTGTACGAGGCCAAGGGCGAGGCCAGAAAAACCAGCGCCCGGGCCGGTTCTTCCGGACGACCCAGTCGACCCATCGGAATGCCTCGCTTGTTGGCAATTGCCCCGGTCCACTGTTCCCAGCTGGCATCGGTATCGGATCGATCCAGATAGCGGCGACGCCATTGGCCAGACTCCACCATACCGAGCAGAATTGAATTTACCCTTACGCCCTTTGGCGCATACTCGTGGGCCAGTGAGTGGGTAAAATTCAGCAACGCTGCTCGCGCCGCGGAAGTCGCCATCATGTGTGGCTCCGGTTGTTTCGCCAGCAAGGAGTTCACATTGGTGACAGAACCCATTCCCGATGCCAGCAACTGATCCATAAAAGCCCGTACCGGACGGATCACGCCAAACAGTTTTAACCCGGTTTCAGCCATCCAGTCATCGTCGCTGGTGTTATCAAAGCCGGAAACCCGCCCTTGCCCGGCGTTATTGATCAGGCAGTCGGTGTTGCCCAGCTGCGTCTTGACCGCTTCGGCAAACGTGGCAACGTCGTCGGCGTTCAGAACATCGCAAACCCGGGTCATAAACTGGCCATCAGGGAAGGCGGTACGCATCGCGTCTTCCGAGGCCAGCAGACGCTCTTCGTTACGGCCACACCAGGCAACTTTGGCTTGTTCCTGCAGCAGCAGCCGGACAGTTTCCAGGCCAATACCAGAGGAGCCTCCGGTGACAACCACAACACGATCTTTCAGCATAAAACTCATAACGAGGTACCTGTCCGGGAGGTCGCCGAAGACATCCAGTCCTTCAGCGCCTGATTCACTGCCGCCGCGGCTTCGACATAACAGGCGTGGCCTGCGGCGGCGATTTCAACAAATTCGGTAGTATCCAGGTCGCTGGCCAATTGCCGGGCGGCCTGCGGTGGAGTGATGGTATCGGCAGCGCCACAGATGACCCGGCGGGACTCAACATCGACGGGCAAGTACGACCAGATATCATCGTTGGCCAACAGCCAGGAAGCGGCCTGAAAGCCGGACAAACGCAGCTGGCGCATGCCATCGGCAACCAGGCTCACCTGTGCGGCGCTGGCATTAACAGAAACCAGTGCGGCGGCACGTTGTGCAGCCAATCCGGCAGGCCCCAATTGTGCCAGCATGGTTGGGCGTTGACGGTACACCCGCTCCCGGGTTTCAGCATCGGCTTGACCATACCCCTGGGCCGGGCTGGCCAGCATCAAACCGGCCAGACGCTGCGGATAACGGGCAGCAAAGGCGGCGGCAACCATGGCACCCAGCGAGTGGCCAACCAGCCAGCAACGTTGAATACCCAGCGCATCCAGCCAATGAGCCAGCCGTTCGGCATAGTCTTTGGCGTTGGCCCCGGTTACGCTCAGGTCATCACTGTCGCCATATCCGGGGGCATCCCAGGCCAGCACCCGGCAGTCAGTTTCCAGTGCGGCCAATTGTTGCACCCAAGAGCCGGAACCCGAGCTGATACCATGCAGTAACACCAGCACCTCACCACTACCACCACTCTCCGGGCCAGACTCGCGCCAGGACTGGTTAACGTCGCCCAGCCGGATGCTCTGACGGGGAAAGTCGTCGAGTTGTTGAATCAATGTGGTAGTACATGTGGCTGTGTTCATGGCTATGCTCTGGCTCCCGACAATTGAGCTTATTTTTTATCGCGTTTGATCTGTGACAGCGGGTGATCGGCCGGATAGGTCGGGATCACCGGCTTCGGCGTTCCCAGCATCACACACATCAGCGCATCTTCCTGGGTGAAGTTGTACAGGCCCCGGTAGATGCCTGGTGGAATCGACACCAGATCACGTTCGTTCAAGACGGTCTCACAGGTCTCGCCGTTCAGTTCCATCGTCAAACGGATCGAACCACGCAGCATAAAGAACACTTCTTCAACATCGTCGTGCAAGTGCAGCGGGCCTTCACACTGCGCCGGTAACAACATGGTGGAGAAAGTGAAATGTTCCGATGGCACGGTATTGGTATCGCTGGTTACACCGGCAGCACCAGTGCCCATGTAGCGCATTTGGGCACGGCGGTATTTGGGGTCGTAATCTGCCTGGAATTTCAGTGCATTAAAATCGTAGGTACGATTTTCCTTGCGGGCAATCCGGCCAGCCATGAAGTCTTCAAGGCTTGTTTCTGCTGGTTTGTTCCAGCTTTCGAATGTCTCAGACATGCTGTTTTCCTCAGGTTAGTTCACCATATGTGGCGGGCGATAAAGCGGCCCGACTGGTCTGCTGCCGTACCCTCGGCGGCTTGCGTTACGGGGATCATGATCCATAACGCGGTCGTACTTATTATGCGACATTTGTTTTATATTTAAAACATCAGTCTTTATATGAAACATGCTAGGCAGATTTCCGCCCTCGGTCAAGGTGAAAATCTGACCAGTCGTGACTGTTTCGTCGTCTTTGTCGCTACCGCCGTACGGCAGCGATCAACCGATCAGATATCCAGCACCAACTTGCTTGATTTACAACCCGACACACAGATCATCATGGTGTTGTTGGCGGCCCGTTCGGCTTTGGTCAACACGCCATCGCGGTGATCAATCTCGCCTTCCAGCACTGCCACTTCACAAGCACCACAAACGCCTTCACGACAGGAGCAATCAAGGTCAAGCCCTTCGCCTTCCAGCCGTTCCAGCAAGCTGTCGCCCGGGTTGATCTGGATAATCTGGCCGGACCTGGCCAATTCCACTACATAGCTGCTGCGGGCATCGTCCGACGCCGCAATCTCGACAGCGGCAAAACGTTCGATATGCACATTGGCATGGTTCAACTGGGCACAAGCGGCTTCAAACGCATCCAGCATCGGCGTCGGGCCACAACAATAGAAGTGGGTGGAGGCCGCCTGACCTTGCAACAGCTGTTCAAGATTGGGCGGTGTACCGGCTTCGTCGTCAAAGCGGAAGCGGACAGTCCCGCCCAGCTCTGCTGTCAGTGCCTCGATTTCAGCAATAAAAGCAGCCTCTGAGCGAGTGCGGGCGCAATAGATCAGTTCCGCCGATTGCCCTTGTTGCAGCAACTCACGGAACATACACAGCACCGGGGTGATCCCAATGCCACCCGCGACCAGCACGCTGTGGCCATTATGCGGCTGCAGCGGGAAGTTGTTCCGCGGAGCGCTGATGGCCAGCCGGGTACCCACCCGCAACTGGCGATGCACCCACTCTGAGCCACCGCGACTCTTTTTGTCTCGCAGGATGCCCACCACATAGCGGTTTGGCTCCGCCGGTGAGTTATACAGTGAGTAGCTGCGCACCATGCCGTTGGGCAAGTTCAGATCAATATGCGAACCGGCCGTAAACGCCGGAAAATCGGCAGCCCCGGGCTCGGGACGCAGTTCGATACTGATGATGCCTTCCGCTTCGTAGCGTATCTGGGACACCAATGCGGTGAGAGTTTCATTGCTCATAGTCCGGCTCCGTTAATCAGCCTGTTTGATCGTGTTGCCAAGGTCGGCATCCAGATGAATACCGGCTTCGATTTCGACGCACAACTCCGGAAATACCAACCCGGACACTTCCACCAGGGTGGAGGTCGGGTATACCGATTGCCCCACAAAAAAATCCTTGCGGGCGCGGCTGATGGCGTCTTTATCGCGAATATCCGTCACGTACACCGTCAGCCGGTAGATGTTGCCGATATGACCACCGGCCGCTTCCACCAGAGCCTGGATCTTGCCCAAAACCACCAGGGTTTGCTGGTACGCATCCAGTGGCTCACCCGCCGCCGCGGCTTGACGAGTCGCCGGGTGGCCGGTCATGCCGGATGTCACCAGCTCCCGCCCCAGTAACAGGGCATTGGACCAGCTGGCGGTAGCCAGCTCCGGGACGCTGTCTGCCCGAACATGGGCGACCAGGTTGTTCATATCCGTCATCTCAATTCCGCCTACTTGCTGGCTTCCAGTTCTTGCTTGGCCAGGTTTTTCATATAACGACGCAAACGCACCAGTCCAAGATCGTGCTGGTACAGCATTTCACGCTGGTTGGCGTCCGGTTCCATGGCTTCAAGGGCAACCCGGTCTTGCTCCAGCACGTGCCAGTGACGGGCTTCCAGACGGTTCTTGTACAAGAAGCGCCAGGTATCTTCCTGCCAGCCGGTCAGCGGGCGACAACGCCAGTGGAACACGCCTGCCAGCTGTGGATTCAGGGGAACGTACATACCGATAATATGGAAGTTGCCACCAGGCCCACCGGTCTTGGGATAGGGAATTTCCAGCCGTTGCCACATCAGGTTGGTATCGGCAAATTCACTCCAGTCGAAGTTGACGCCACGCTGGCCTTCTTTCTCGAAGATAAAACCGTGGTCAGTATCGGTGGTTACAAATTTGGCCTGGGTTTCGCCTTCCGACATGGAATGCGACATCTTGTGCAGGAAAGCCCCGTGCATCGGATCAGCCACGTTATCCAGCACATAACGGTAATCGGCTTTCCATTCGCAGTAGCACAGGAAGCTGGAGTATTCGTCCGAGGTCAGCTGCTCTGGCAGGATCAGCTCTGGTGGCGTTTCCAGCTGTGGATCGACGGCGTTATAAAGAAAGATCGCACCGGCAACTTCCTGGGTGTGAAAACGACGGGTCGGTCTGCTACCTTCCAGTTTGCAGCCCGGGCTGCCCGGTACCTTGCGGACTTTACCACTGCAGTCCACTTCGACACCGTGATACGGGCACTGCAACCGGTCGCCAAGGTTGGCTCCCAGTGACAGGGGTGCGCCCCGGTGTGGGCAGTGGTCTTCGACCGCATGCGCGGTATTGTCGGTATCGCGCCACAACGCAATCTTGTAGCCCAGAATCCGCAACGAGACCGGTTTGTCAGCCGTCAGCTGGTCGGATGGCAGCACCGGATACCAACGATCCTTGATGCCTTGCTGAAGAATTTTTTCGACCGGATCGGCGCTGGTTTGAATGATGTTCATACTTGATTCTCTCTCTGCTATGCCGCGTTACTCGCCCAGCTTGCTCATCAGGGTTTTATAAGACTCTTCGGTCCACAGACCAGTGGCTGTCGGGCACGGTGGGCCAACCACATTGAGAAAATTCACCAGGCCATCCAGGTCGTGAATTTGTTCTCCGAATGCACGCTCAATCGAATCGGCCAGCAGGTCTTCAAAGGGTGTGTTATCACGGGTGCGAGCCTGATGGGGCTCCAGATACGGTGCTTTCATTTATTGTCCTCCATTCTGTACACGTTCGCGGATCATGGCGCGTACCGGTACAAAGTCATACGTCGGGTAACATTCGGTGCGGAATACGCCCCAGGCGGAGCGCTCCAGTTCTACGTTGATTTTGGGCAGTAAGGCCGGTGGCAATCGCAAGGTCACGATTTGCCCCAGGCCCATGGCCACGGTCCAGGAAACAACCTCTACCCCGGCCACTGGAAAACGTTCCCACCAGTCCATTTTTTTCATATGGCTCTGGATGTCTTCCAGGTTTTTTGACTGATCATGCTTCAGCAATACCGTCAGCAACATGGTGTCCTGTGCTGGCTGGGTATCCTGTGTCAGCTCCTGAGATTCACTATTCATGCTGTCACTTCTTCTGCAGTGCCTTGCAGGGGTACCGTCCAGGCGTCATAACCATAAACCCAGTCGGCACTGCCCGCGTTCTTGAGCCACTGGTTGGAGCGCGAACCGATCTGGATCTGACGCGCACGATCCTGACGCACCGCCTGATACAGGTGTAAAGCCGCTGCTGCTTCATCGCCGTTGCTGGCGTGCTCCAGCGCCCGCGCCAATACGATGGCGTCTTCAATCGCCTGACCGGCACCCTGGGCCATAAACGGCATCATCGGATGACAGGCATCGCCCAGCAGGGCAATCCGGCCTTTGCTCCAGTATTGCAGAGGGTCCCGTTCGTACAGGGCGGTTTTCAGCACGTCATCACAACGATCCAGCAAGGCCCGGGCCTGTGGATGAAAATGAGTGTAGTGGCTGCGTAATTCGTCACAGTCACCTGCGCCAGTCCAGCTTTCTTCCGTCCAGCTGTCTTGTGCGGTGGTGGCGAAGATAAAGATGTCCTTGCCCTGATTCAGCGGGAAAGTGACGGTCTGGCTTTCCGGAGTTTCACCCCACCATTTGGTGAATGCCTGGATATCGGGCAGGTCTTGCAGCTGTTCTGCCGGCACGACCGCACGATAGGCAACCACACCGGTAAAGCGCGGCTGTTCGGCCCCAAACAAATAAGCACGAACCGCGGAGTGAATACCGTCGGCACCGATCACCACATCCAGTTCATCGCAGCGGCCGCTGGTGGTGGTTACACGCACACCGGCACCGGGCAGTTCTGTGATTTGATCGATACGGGCGTTGAAGACGACATTCTGGATATCAAAGGCATCCGCCAGCGCCACCAACAGGTCAGCCCGGTGAATGGTCAGCTGCGGTGCGCCGTATTTGAGTTCGGCTTCATTCGACATCGCCAGTCGTGAGGTCTCTTTACCGCTGTCCCACATCCGGCTGATACGGTGGGTCGGACGTGCGGCAGTTTTGCGAATCGCGTCGTTCAGACCCAGGCCATCCAGTGCCTTGACGGCATTCGGGGTCAGGTTGATGTCGGCTCCGATACGGGCGTACGCCTTCGACTGTTCATAAACAGTGACACGATGCCCCATTCTCTGCAGGGCAATGGCGGCGGTCAATCCACCAATACCACCACCCACAACACCAATCGATAGCTTTTCCATAACCAGCTCCTTACGATTTTTCGCGGGCAGTGATAAAAGTTTTGCTGGCGGCTTGCGGGCCATTGGCCTGACGCCGGGTATTGCCGTCGATGCCGCCGGAAATCGCCCATTCGGCGAACACGGTCGGGCCAGGCTCAAACTCGCGAGGCTGCCATTCAGCGGTCAGCAAGTCTTCGTCAGCGTAGTACTCCACCAGCGCACCGGCCGGATTGCGGAAGTACCAGAAAAAGGCCGATGAAATCGGGTGACGGCCGGGGCCCAGTTCGGTATCCCATCCTAACCGTGACACATTCATGCCGCCGCCAAAGACTTCGTGCAGATCCCGTACCGTAAAGGCGACGTGGTTGAGTCCGGCGCGTGGTTCGGGCGGCTGCAGCAAAAAGATATTGTGGTGGCTGCCTTCCTCCGAGCAGCGCATAAAAGCGCCTTTGTTGGGGTAACGATCGGAAATCACAAAGCCGAAGGTATCCCGGTAAAACGCTTCGCAGGCGTTGACGTCCTTGACAAAAAACACCACGTGACCGACTTCGATCGGTGTTGCCTTGTCGTACACCGGGCTTGGTGTATTGATACGGCCGCGCTCAGCCCAGGTGTTATGGCCGACACATTCCAGCGTTACCGCCCGTTTGCGGCTTTTTTGCAGTCGTACGCCCATGCCGTTCGGATCGAGACAGCCAACCCGCTCGGTGGTGGAGAAGAAACCGGGCTTGGCGACCATGCGTCCGGCGTACAGATCCAGATCGTCGTCCGACTCTACCCCCCAGACCACTTCACGCAGGGTCGGGCCTTCTTCAAACGCCGGGGGCAAGGATGGATCATCCTTGTGCTTGATTACGACCCGACAGCCGTTCAAAGTTTCGAACACCTGTTCGGTATCCGACTGACTCAGCAACGTCAGCCCCCAATCGCTGAAAAACTGCTGACACAAGGCCAGGTCTTCAACACCGAAGGTGATTTCATCAATTCCTAATACACTCATTCGTCTGTTCCTGCTCAGAGCTTGCTTTAATCAGGTTTGCACCCGATTCATGGCATCACAAAACCGCCGTTCACCGGCAGGGTCTGGCCGGTGATAAAACGGGCCATATCCGACAAGGCAAAAATCACTGCGCCACACACGTCTTCCGGCACTTGAGTCCGTTTTAATGGACGTTGCTGGCAATACAGGTCCTTGCGGTCTTGCGGTACATATTCGGTGGCTTCCACAGCGACCAGTCCCGGTGCGATAGCGTTGACGGTGATATTGTCGTCACCCAGTTCGGTCGCCAGCGTGCGGGTCATGGCCATCACAGCCCCTTTACTGGCGGTATAGGCCAACAACTTGGGCGCACCCCAGATCGCGGTATCCGACGCCAGGTTCACAATCGCGCCCCGGCCACTGGCCCGCAGCGCCGGCAAACAGGCGTTGGTGACCAGCCAGCAGCCCCGGACATTGACTTCCATCACCCGGTTCCAGGTATCCATATCCAGCTCTTCGGTGGTTTTGCCACCGGAGTTGGTGATGGCGGCGTTATTGACCAGACCATCCAGACCACCCAAAATCTCTATCGCCTGTGAGACAGCGCTGGCGACAGCGTGCGGATCACGGACATCGATGCTGACGCCGGTGGCGTTCAGACCGGATGCCCGAAGATCAGCAGCGGAAGCCATGACCTGCGCTTCCAGAATGTCGGCCAGCACCACCTCGGCACCGGCCAGTGCCAATTGTTTGGCGAAGGCAAAACCAAGGCCTCGTGCGGCTCCGGTGACCAGTATCTTGCGACCATCCAGCAGTTGGTTAACCGTATTCATTGCTGCATCCATCCTTACGCGGTGGCCAGATTGGCTTTCGGCATGTAATGCAGTACCCGCTTCTCTGCGAACACCACCGCGGCGTATGCCACAATGCCAATCACGGTCAGGCCCACAATGGCGACAAAGACCCCAGCGGTATTACCCTGCCCTTCGGAATCCACCAGCAAGTAGCCCAGTCCCAGGTTGCCGCCGACCAATTCACCAACGGTGACGCCAATCACCGCCAGAGTGGAGGCAATACGCAGGCCGGAGAACAGGGCTGGCATCGCGGATGGAAATTCCACCAGCCGGAAGATTTGCCAGCGACTGGCGTTCATGATGCGAATCAGATTGACCATGTCCGGGTCAACGGCACGGACCGCCGACAAGACATTGATCATGACCGGGAAGAACACGATCAGTACGGCAACCAGGATTTTCGGGTAGATGGTGTAGCCCAGCCACATCACAAACAGCGGAGCAAAGGCCACTTTCGGGGCAATCTGCAGCGCCAGAATGTACGGTGACAACATGGCTTCCGCAGTTGGCGACAAGCCCAGAGCCACACCGATTGCCAATCCGAGGAATGCCCCGATACCAAAGCCGAGCAGTACTTCTGCGGCGGTAATCAAGGTATGTTTGAGCAGTTCACTGTGTTGCCACATGATGAAAAACTCATGCCATACATTGCTTAGGCTGGGTAGCACGTATTCCGGCATACCCATGGCCGCAGGACCCCACTCCCAGCTTGCCAAAAACACCAACAGGATCGCGATGCTGCCAGCAATGGTTCGGTAATTCATGATTAGGTCTCCCGGTGTACGTTGGTATTACAGATTGTTATGTTTTTCAGGTGCCCGAAGGTGCGGCTTGACTGACTGAGATGTCACCGTGCTGCCAGGGCGTGCGTTTCTGGCGAACTCGTTGGTGAACAGGTCTTGCAGCGGTACTTCACGCTTGACGATGCCTTCGTCAAGGTAGAACCGGGCAACACCCGCCAAACGGCTTTCGTCAATCAGGCCAGGCATTAACTGGTTTTTGTAAACCCGCTCGTTAAACAGCATAAAGGCACGTTCAAGGTAGCTTTCCCGACCTTTGAATGACGGCACGGCAGCAGCAAAATCAATCGCGGCTTGCTTCGGATCGACCATGATGTCGCGCATGCCTTTCAGCGTCGCAGTCACTACGCCCTGCACCACGTCAGGATGATTCTTGATCGCATCATCCGAGGCCAGAATGGCCTGAGCCATGCTGTCGAACATATTGGCTTCGTCGACCAGGCTGGCACTGCGACCGCCATCACGAGCAGAAACCACCCAATCCGGCGCACCGGCCATGGCATCCGCCTTACCTGCTGCAAACAGCTTCCAGACACCGGCAGGGCCTGCCGCCTGAATGTCCAGATCGGTCTTACTGAGGCCGGCTTTTTTCAGCGTCGCCAGCAAGGCGTAATAAGTCGTGTCGGAATAAGACATCACGGTCACAGTTTTGCCTTTCAAATCAGCCACGCTCTTGATACCGGCATCATCACCGGTCGCCAATACCGTCAGGCTGCCTGCACCCAATACCGCTACGGCCTTGACCGGAATACCATTGGCACGCACGATCAGTGGCGTATCACCAATAGCCCCGCCCACCATGGCGTTACCGGTACCAATCTGTTTGGCAACGTCCACACCACCACGGGCGGTGACAAAATTCACTTTCAGATTTTCACTCTCGAAGTAACCCTTGTATTGGGCCAGGGTCCAGGGGGCAAATGCCGGCAAAGTAGGTGGAGCTGGCATCAAATAGGTAATTTCCTTCAGTTCTGCCTGAGAGAAGGCAGACCAGATTATGGCCGCGCTGGCCATCGTGACTCTGGCGAGGTTTTTGCTAAACAGCTTCATCGTATGCTCCTGTGGGTACAGTCGGTCAGTGTCTTGCGGTATTCGGGTTATTGCTCAGAGAGTTATGGCTCTCAGTGCATGGCGTCTTCATCACCCACATGCAGCAGCTCCATCAAGCGACCGATCAACGGACCAGTACCCGCCAGTTTGCGCCGTTCGAGAGGATTGTTGCGGTGAGGAAGGTCAACGGTGATTTCTTCGATAATGGTGCCGGGACGGCTGCTCATCACCAGAATGCGGTCCGACAGCGCAACGGCTTCGGCCAGATCGTGGGTAATAAACAGAGCGGTTTTCTGTTCGTTATAAAGAGTGTTGGCCAGATCCTGCTGCAGCACCATTTTGGTCTGGGCATCCAGCGCCGAGAAAGGTTCATCCAGAAACAGTACATCCGGTTTCATCGCCAGAGTACGGGCCAATGCCGCCCGCTGACGCATACCGCCAGATAGCTGGAAGGGGTAATGTTTTTCAAAACCGGCCAGATGGCATTTATGCAGCATTTCCTGGGCAACAGCTTGACGCTCGGCCTTGGGAACCCGCGCGATTTCCATGCCGACTTCCACGTTTTTCTGAATGGTACGCCACGGCATCAGCAAATCTTTTTGCAGCATAAAGGCTACCCGTTTGACCGGGCCTTTGACTTCCTGCCCGGCAACCATCACGGTACCCGTGGTGGCTGAGTACAATCCGCTGCCCATGTTCAGCAGCGTGCTCTTGCCGCAGCCAGATGGCCCGATCAGTGAAACGACTTCGCCTTTACGAATCGAAAAGGTCAGATCCTTGACCACTGCAGGCGCATCTTTCTGGCCTTTTTGTGCAAACGCCTTGCTGACACCGCGAAACTCAATTTCAACCCGTTTTGAATGGTTCGAGCTATCAGGACCAGCCGCCACAGTGGACTCTCCGCTTGCGGATTCATTGACGACATACACAGGGCTGGTTGAGGTCATTGGTAGTACCCTTTGTTTCAGATATGAATTATTGATTTATATATGAAATTATAATGCAGATATAATGCCAGCCCGTCAAGATCCTTGGGTAACAGTCTAAAAAATAGTACAAATTTCTTTGTTTTCAATAAGTTATATAATCAAGACGAGTGCATCCAAGTTATCCGGCCAGACTCCTGATGGGTAGCCAGGTAACCATTTCAGCTCAATGTGTCGAGACGACACACTAATTTCGCGCACTCAAGGGGTGCTCGCACCAATAGTGAGCAGGTATTTGCCATATCCGCGCCATAGCCTGCCCGGAGTACTCGTCATACGGCAAACAGGCAAAAAAAAGCCCCGCATCTGCGAGGCCTGATCTGTTCTACATCCTTGATTCAGTATTCAAGCGCTCGTCGGCCCCTGGTATAACCCAGCAGGCGGGACAGCTCATCGGCGTTATTACGCACCAGCTTCACCAGCGGCTGCAGTTGGTCATCGATATGACCAGAAGGAATGGTCGCTCCCAATGCCGCAACCACTTTGCCGGTACTATCCCGTACCGGTGCCGCAATGGTGGAAATGCTGGATTCGAAAAACCCTTCACTCAGCGCGTAACCGCGCTGCATGTCTTGCTGCACCATGGCATGCAAATCGGGCACGGTGCGCGGTGTACTGTCAGAATAGCCAGGTAACTGTTCCTCTGGGTACAGCTCGTGCAATTCCGCCAGACTCAGATCTTCCAGCAGGATACGCCCCAACACCGTCGCATGAGCCGGCAGACGAGTCCCCACGTTGACCGAACTGGCCAAAATCGTAGGTGGCGTCACCTTGGCAACATACACAATCGAGCGTTCATCCCGCACCACCAGGTTACAACTGTAGCCTATTTCCTGACTCAGGCGATTCAGTATTGGCTGACCCAGCTCCGTCAACTCCAGCGATGCCAGATATTCAAAGCCCAACCGTAACACCGCCATACCCAAACGGTATTCATTCCCGTGACGCGTCACAAAGCCCATGCTTTCCAGTGTTGCCAGCAGCCGGAAAACGGTGGTGCGTGGCAAGTCCAGCCGTTTGGCCAACTCTGGTGCCGTCAGCAAGGTATTCTGGCGGTTAAATTCCAGCAGCAGCTTCAGCCCACGTTCAAGGCCCGGTACCACATACCGCTCCAGGCCTTCTGATTTTTCACTCATGGTTTGCTCCGTATGCACTGTTCGATACCTGCCATCCTGCTGGCGGCACGACTCCGGGTCTGGAAATTCTCACAGCGAGACAAAGCTTGTCAAACCGATATATGCCGCAGCGGTGGTAATCCTGCGGAAAACAGGACGATTTATTCCATTCAATCGCCCAAAAGCCGATTTTGATGAGAAAAGCAGCAATCTCAACAATTTTACTCGTTCAGTAATTGACCTGAGGCCGTTTGACACTTAGTTTTATTTTAAATACAAAACACCGTTTCTTATATGAAACGGAAACAACCGGCACCCGAGGGAAATTCTGCATGAAACAGACTCTAACTGCTCTGACTGGCGCTTGTGTCCTGGCTCTTTCGACCCAGGCCATTGCAGACACCAAACCACCCCATGTCTACGGCACCATGAGTGCACGCGTCGTTGATTTCAGTGATACCAACTTCATTGGTCAGGATGTCGACGCCACACCGACCCTGTACGAAGGCATCGTCGGCCTCAAGGGCATGCACTTCCTGAGCAACGGCATGAAGCTGGCCTATCAGTTTGAGGCTGATTTTGCTCCGATTGCAGAAGCCGACGGTACCGAGAGTAAATACTACGGCTCCACATCAACCGAAGACCCTATTTTCATTCGCTACGCCGGTGCAGCCCTGATCACAAAATACGGTCTGTTTGCCTTCGGTGACGCCATGTCCGGGGTTTACTCTGAGTTCTACTCCGCGGTTGACGTGTTCGAAGTCAACACCCAGGACAGCACTCCGACCGGCGCACCGAATGGCTCACGGATGTGGACGCAAACCAAATGGTCCAAAGATGGCCTGGTTTACAAAACACCGGTCTGGAACCATATGTTTGCCAAAATGGTGTACGCCTCGACAACCAACGAATCCGGCGAAGCCGATGACCTGAAAATCATCCACGGTGTTTACCGTGATGACCGCTTTATGTTTGGTGTCAACCTGTCGGTCTATGACAAGTCATTGACTGGTATTTCCAACGGCGTCGATGACCGTAAACGTCTGGTCGTCGCTTCTCACTACAACTGGGACAACTTTGGTCTGGCCGGTGTGTACGAGAAAAACACCGCCATGGGCACTGCCGGTGCCGACTTTAACGTCAAGGCCATTACCGGCAAGTACACCGATGGGGCATTCTCTGCGGCCGTATCCTGGCAGAACCGTGAAGAGCCAAGTGCCGGTGTGCTGACCGCTGATACCGCCAAACTGGCCAAGGTCAGCTATCAGGTTGATCCAATGCTGGAAGTCTGGATGGAAGCCGGTAAATACAGCGATTCCGACAATGACAATATCGGCGTAGGTACCAAGGTAAAATTCTGATTGGCAGCCCGCAAGCCAAACAGATATGAAACGCAGGGATGCGCTTCATAGGTCATCAATACGGTTCCCCCGTTCACTGATGGTCGATGCAGCAGGATAAATCCGCTTGCTGCAGGGCTGGTTATTCTTCGTTACCAGACCTTCATCTTTTGCGTGTAGTTGCTAGTCTGTGATACACGCCTTTTTTTACCGACAGCCAAGAAAATGGCGAATCGCACGAATCTGATCCCGCGCCATCAAGGCCGGTGCATGACCAATACCGGGAAACTCCACCAGCGTGACATGCGCTTGCGCGGCCATGGTTTGCGCCGTTTCGCGGAGCAGCAGATCAGAATCCCCACCACGAATCAGCAAGGTCTCGAGCTGCACCAATTGCCAGATCGCCGACAGGTCAACGTCTTCCGGTGTGACCCCCACAAACGCCTGGGCAATGGCAGGATCGTATCGCAGCCGGTAACGGCCGTTGGATAATTCAACACTGTAACGGGCCAGATGTTGCCATTGTGCATCGGTCAGCGGCCCAAACGTGGCCGCCACCTCGCGCAGATAGACTTCCACTGCGGCCAGATCGGCAAAGTCGGTACCCTTGCCGACATAACCCGACAAGCGCTCCAGCGAGGCCTTGGGAATAAAAAAACCGACGTCGTTGATCACCAGCTTGCGCAACGGACATACCGGTTGGGCAGCCAGCATCATGCCGATCAGTCCCCCCATGGAGGTGCCGACCCAGTCGAATTCGGTCACCTGGTACTTCAGCATCAGGTGCTGCAGGCATTGCTGCATCTGGCCAACATAAAGCGGATAGCCATACAGCGCTGGCGTGCGCAGCCGTTCGCTATCACCTCGTCCGGCAATATCCGGGCAGATAACACGATAGTGATCCGTCAATGATTGCGCCAGAATATCGAAGTCGCGAGCGTTACGCGTCAGGCCATGCACACACACCAACAGTGGTGCATCCGGGCGGGCTGAAGGCCAATACAGATAATGACCCTGATGCGAACCTTCGCTGGTCTGATAGGTATAGCGGCAGGATTGGGCTTGCTGACTCATACGGCTTCCTCGCCATCGCCATCAGCAAACCCGGAGTGCAAGTTACTGCGTTCCAGAGGTTGCGGGCAGCGGTTTCTTGATTAATAAAGGACTGATGTTGTTACTGACCAGAATATCCTGCGCTTTGTTCAGTTTTGAGCGATTGCTGAACGGGCCAACAAATACCCGATGCCAGGTGCCATTATTGACGCTGGCTTCCACCGCGTAGGCACTCATGCCCAACAGCAATAAATTGGCCCGCATTTCGTCGGCATCCTCACCGGAACGGAACGAGCCAACCTGTAGCAGGTATTCGTAGCTGACCGTCGCGTCTTTGGGCGTCGAGACATAGGCATCCACCTGTGGCGCTTCTACCTTTTGCTGTTCCAGCAACTGGTAAAAGTCGTAGGCCGGTTCTCCGGCCTCCCTGGCTATCTGCTCCTTGACGGCCTCTGTCACACTGGCCTTGGCCCGTTCAATCCCTTGTTGCAACGCCTGACGGGCATCGTCCTGGGCTGCACCGGGTTCATCACTGGCAGGCAAGGTGCTGAGATAAATCACAAATCCGACAAAGGCAATGGCCAGTGTCGGTGTTGTAATCCATACCCAACCGGGGATGCGGCTGGAACTGTCGGACATAACTCTATCATCCTGGTAAATAGTGAGCGGCAACAATCAATTGTGTTAGCGGACGTTATCACCAGCGGATTTACATAACGTCCGGAGCACTGACACCCAGCAGGTACAAACCGTTGGCAATCACCTGACGTACAGCTTCTGCCAATGTCAGACGAGCGTTACGCAAGCCTTCGTCGTCGACCAGTGTTTTCTCAGAGTTGTAATAAGTGTGGAAATCACCGGCCAGATCCTTGAGATAATTGGCCACCTGATGCGGTTCGTTGGCGGCACCCGCGGCTTTGACCACTTCTGGAAAACGTCCCAGCTTCACGATAAGTTCTTTCTCGGAATCCAGCTGCAAATGCTCCAGCGCAGCCAATCCGGTGGCGCTATCCCAGCTCAGACCCGATTCCGCCAGCTTGCGGAAAATGGAGCGAACCCGGGCATGGGCGTATTGAATATAGTACACCGGGTTATCGGAAGACTGCTCACGGGCGAGGTCGATATCAAAGGTCAACTGACTGTCGGCCTTGCGCGCCGCCAGGAAATAACGGGTCGCATCGCGGCCAACTTCATCGATCAGGTCTCGCAGGGTCACGTAACTGCCTGCTCGCTTGGATATTTTCACTTCTTCGCCGCCCCGCATCACCGTCACCATCTGATGCAGCACGTAATCCGGCCAGCCTTGGGGAATACCAACATCCAGTGCCTGTAATCCGGCGCGTACACGGGTAATGGTGCTGTGGTGATCCGCGCCCTGTTCGTTAACAACCCGCTCGAAGCCACGCTGCCATTTATCCAGATGGTAAGCCACATCCGGGACAAAGTAGGTGAAACCCCCATCGGATTTACGCATCACGCGGTCTTTGTCATCGCCGAATTCGGTGGTTTTCAGCCACAGGGCGCCACCGTCTTCGTAGGTGTAACCGCTGTCGATCAGCCGTTCAACCGTGTTGTTCACCTTGCCCTCATGGTAGAGCGAGGATTCGAGAAAATAGACATCAAAGTCGACCGCAAAGGCCTTGAGATCAAGATCCTGTTCACGACGCAGATAGGCTACCGCGAAGTGGCGAATGGCTTCCAGGTCATCAGCATCCTTGGCACCGGTATAACGCTGGTCGGCGGCTTCCACCACGTCACCATTCATATAGCTGGCGGCCAGATCGGTAATGTAATCACCGCGATAGCCGTTTTCTGGCCAGCCTTCGTCGTCCGGGGTCAGGCCCTTGCAACGGGACTGTACCGACAGCGCCAGATTATTGATCTGCTGCCCGGCATCGTTGTAATAAAACTCACTGGTCACTTCCCAGCCATTGGCATCCAGCAGGCGGCAGAGACAATCCCCGACGGCGGCACCACGACCATGACCAATATGCAGTGGCCCGGTGGGGTTGGCCGAGACAAATTCCACCTGCACTTTTTTGCCCGCACCCGAGCGATTACGACCGTAGTCTGCACCCGCTTCCAGCACTGCTCGTACCAGATGACTGGTTGAGGCCTGACTGAGGTAAAAATTGATAAAGCCAGGACCTGCGATTTCAACCTTTTCGATCAAGGGCGTTGCAGGCAAGGCATCCACCAGCCGCTGCGCCAGTTCCCGAGGGTTTTTGCCCGCCGGTTTGGCCAGAGTCAAAGCCAGGTTGGTGGCGAGATCGCCATGGGCCTTGTCACGGGTATTATCGATCTGAATGCGCACTTCATGGGTGGCAGGAATCACATCCTGATCTTTGAGGGTGACAACGGCGGCGGACAACAGCTCAGCAATTTGCGGTTTCATAAGCAGGGAATCAGATTGATATCGATAAACAGGAAAGGAAGGCGAGTATCGCAAATTCAGCGCTCCGGGTGAAGGACGCACCCGCTCCAGACTCAAAAACTCACGATTTTGCGACCTTGTGCAGAATCCATGCTGCAACCGGGCACAGCCGTTCTCTTGATGAACCGGGAATCCTCCTGTCAGGCCGGGCTATTCTCTTGCCATTTCATTGCCTTTCACCCAACCCATCACCCTGCCCTCCAATAAAGCATTCAATGAACCGGCACAGGGCAGCCACCGCCTGCCCACTTATCCGTATTCCCTGCCCGCTTATTATTAATGTGCATATTGCACAACATATAAACCAGAAAGCCACCGATACCGACCACCAGCATTAACCGCCACAAGCCTCCCTGAAGACTGGAACAAGCCTTGCTTTATCTGCACTCAGGCAAAACGACCATGGATAAAACCAGACGGAGCAGGCGATGCAACACCCAGACAACTTGTTAAGCGAAGTGCCCAATCAGAAACATCCAACGGCACTCCCTTTCGCCGAGCCAGCCATAAAGCTGTCCACCCTGATCGATCACTACATCAATCGACACTCAGACCAACAGACTGACCAACACACAGATCGACAGGCCCACCAGCGTCACTGCCGGTTCCGCAGCGCACCAACAACGACGGAGAGTTGAGATGGCCATCACCTGCGCCGATATTTCGCGCCTGCCCGGTTTGGAGGAAATTCTCTTTCGGGCGGGCCTGCAAGGCGGTAACCGGCCCGTTCGCTGGCCCTATGTTGCCGAAAACGAAACCATCGCTCCCTGGGTTCGCGGGGGCGAGCTGGTGTTTGTCACCGGCATCAACCTGCATCGCAGCGAAGCCAACCTCAAGCAACTGGTGCAGGAAGCGGTTGAGCATCAGGTCGCTGGCCTGGTGATCCTGACAGGCCCCGAGTACATCCGCCGGATTCCGGCCGGTGTGCTGGAGCTGGCCAACGCGCTCAACTTCCCGATTCTGGAGCAACCCTACTCCCTGAAAATGGTGTTGGTCACTGAAGTTATCAGCAACGCCATTGTGCAGGACAACCTGATCGGCCAGTCCACCAAGCTGTTCCTGACCCGGCTGATCAACGGTTTTGCCGATGCACCGGAGCTTATTCATTTACGGGCAGCCGAACTGGATCTCAACGACAACCGCCCCTATACCGTGGTCTCCGTGCGCCTTTCCGGCTTCCACCAGCGCCTGCTCAGTGAAGACAAGGAACAGCATTGGCAGCTGATCAACCAGCGTAATGAGCTGGAGCAGCAGTTTGGCGAACTACTGAAACGCCGGGGTATCGACTGGCCAGTGCTGGTACTTGAACAGGATCTGATCGCCATCTGGCCAACCGAACGTGACCACGCCAGCGACCTGGCCGAAGACCTCAGTTCGGCACTCGACCAGCTGCAACAGCGGATGCCGGACTTGCAGCTCTACGCCGGGGCCAGTGATCTGCAACCGGGCCTCAGCCAACTGTCTTCCGCCGTCGAACAGTCCCGTCAGGCGGTACAATTTGCCGTTCAGCACGGCGGCCAGCGCCTGTTCTTTTATGACCAGCTCGGCATCGCCCGTCTGTTTGCTGCCATTCCGCAACGCAGCCTGCTGGCCCAGTTCTGCCAACAACAGCTGGGCAGTCTTTGTTTTTCCCGCAACGATCAGTCACTGCAGCTAAAGGAAACCCTGACCCAGTACCTCAACCTGTTCGGCAACCAGCAACAGACCGCTGAAGTGCTGGGCATCCACCGCAATACGCTCAGACATCGCCTGAAACGGATTGAACAGCTGGTCGGCCATCGACTCGGCGACGCCTTTGTGCGTCTGAATTTGCAAAATGCCCTGCTGATCGAGCAGATCCTGTTTCAGCATCACAATATCGACACCCAGCCTCCCAAGGCTGAAGAACTCTGAAGAGGTTTCCATGAAAATCGTTAACGCCCGTCTGCGACAGAAGTCCCAGCTCCACAGCCTCGAGATCACCGACGGCGTATTCAGCCAGATAACGCCACAAAGCGCTGCTCTGCCTTGCCCCGCAGACGCCATCGACGCCGCCGGCACCTTGTTATGCGCGCCTTTTGTTGAACCTCATATTCACCTTGATGCGGCACTGACCGCTGGCGAACCAAACTGGAACCAGAGCGGCACCCTGTTCGAAGGCATTGAACGCTGGGGTGAACGCAAACCGATGCTGAACGAGGCCGACATTCGCCGCCGCGTGCTCGATACCATCGAGTTGCTGGTCCAGAATGGTGTGCAACATATACGGACCCATGCCGATACCTCCGACCCCAGCCTGGTCGGACTCAAGACCCTGTGCACCCTGCGCGATGAACTCAAGGACAAGATCGAACTCCAGGTCGTCGCCTTTCCTCAGGATGGCCTGCTCTCGTTTCCCAATGGGCTGCGATTGATGGAGGAAGCGCTGGAATTTGGTGCCGATGTGGTCGGCGGTATTCCGCACTTTGAATACACCCGCGAGCTGGGTGTCGAGTCGATGCAAACCGTGATCAAGCTGGCGCAAAAATACGACCGTCTGGTGGATGTGCACTGTGATGAGATCGATGACCCTCATTCCCGTTTTCTTGAAGTACTGGCCTATGAAGCCCTGCGGCATGAACTCGGCCCCCGGGTCACCGCCAGCCATACCACCGCCATGCACTCCTACGACAACGCTTACTGCTCCAAGCTGTTCCGTTTGCTCAAGAACGCCGGCATCAATTTTATTTCCTGCCCGACCGAAAGTATTCACTTGCAGGGCCGGTTCGACAGTTACCCCAAACGGCGCGGCCTGACCCGGGTCAAAGAGCTGAACGAAGCCGGTATCAACGTCTGTTTTGCTGAAGATTCCATTATTGACCCCTGGTATTCCCTTGGTAACGGCAAGCTGCTGCGCAGTCTGGATTTTGGCCTGCATATCTGTCAGATGATGGGCTATCGTGATTTTGCAACCGCACTGGACCTGATTACCGACAACAGTGCCCGCACCCTGAATATCCAGGCGCACTACGGCATCGAGATCGGCAAGCCCGGCAGCTTTATCCTGCTCGATGGCGAAGATGACTACAGCGTATTACGCAAGCAGGGTGACGTGCTGCTGTCTGTCCGCCAGGGCAACATCATCATGCAACGCACACCGGCGCGAGTAATCAGCGACACGTATCTGTCCGCATGATGGCCGCTACCCCACCATGCCCAATACCGACCGGTTATCGCCGGACAACGCACTGATAGAGAGCAAAAAAACAGCAGACAGAAAACGGCTTTTGCGGCGTAAGGGAACCAGTCTTTACGCTGCGCCGCCAGCCCACCATCAAATCAGAACAAACAGTGCAACCTGCACATACCTTTCTGGCATATGGTGTTCATTATCCACTGCGGAAATTTTCCGCCAAAGCCCTTTATTACTTGGTATAGCCCTTGCTCTAGTCTACTGACAGAGACTTAACAAACCGGGTCTCAGGCGAACAAAGTGCACAGCCAAAAACCGAACAAAAGCCAACTCAGGAATTTATCATGGCAACAGTGATGACGGGTAACGGCCCCCGCGCCGTCAAAAACAACGACCTGGACAGCCTCGCGGTGCCTTTCTCATCCATTCCGGTGATTGATTTTTCCGCCATGTATTCCGATGACAGCGCGGCCTGGGCCGCTGTTGGTGAAGCCGTGCGCCGGGCCTGTACCGAAGTCGGTTTTTTCTATGCCAAAGGCCATGAGGTGCCTGAGCAGGTAATCGCACAGACATTCAAGGCAGCGCAGCTGTTTTTTGATCAGCCGCTGGAAGACAAGATAAAAGTCGATATTGCCCAATCGCCCAACCTGCGCGGTTACACCGGATTGCTGGAAGAAAACACCAATGCCGAAGGGCTGGGCGACCTGCATGAAGGTTTCGATATTGCCCTCGACCTGCCTGCCGATGACCCTGACGTTATGGCTGGCAAATTTGGTTATGGCCCCAATCAATGGCCGGAAAACCTGCCCGGTTTCAAGGATGCCCTGCTCGATTACCAGCGTGCGGTACTGGATTTTGGACAAAAAATCTTCTCTGCCTTCGCGCTGGCACTGGATCTGAAAGCCGATTTTTTTGCCCCCCTCAGCAACAAACCCATGGCCCAGATGCGGGTACTCTCTTACCCGAGCCAGGAAGGCCCCATCGATGAACGCCAGATCGGCATCGGCCCTCATTCCGATTACGAGTGTTTCACCATTCTCTGTACCGATGAAACACCATCGTTACAGGTACTGAACTGCGCTGGCGAATGGATACAGGCGCCACCGATCCCCGGCGCCTTTATCGTCAATGTCGGCGACCTGATGGCGCGCTGGACCAATGGCTATTTCGCCTCCACCCTGCACCGCGCCATTAACCGCTCCGGCAAGCAACGCTACTCCATTCCGTTTTTCTACGGCACCAACTCCGACGCCATGATTGAAGTATTACCTTCATGTCAACGCCCGGATTGGCCAGCCCAGTTTGAACCGATCAAGGCCAGCGACTACATCCAGTCACGTTTTAACGAAACCTATGCCCATCGCAGCACGGAGACGCCGTCCTGAAGGACAGCGCTCACCCCGCACCCAACCGGAGAATCCAACCGATGCGTAACCCTGTCTTTGCTTCAGCACTATCCCTGACACTTCTCAGCGCCAGCCTGCTGCCGAATCTGGCTCAGGCTGATGCTTTTCAGCTGAAAGGTGAACCCAAAATCGCATTTATTTATGCCGCGACTGCCCGGGATGGTGGTTGGAACGAGGCGCTCGACGATGCGCGTCAAGTCGTCGCCGACAAGCTGGGCTACCCGATCGCTGTGGCTGAAAGCATCCCGGAAGATGCCAGCGCCCTGAAAAACGCCATTGATCTGTACGTTCAGCGGGGATTCAACATTATTGTCGGTACTACCTACGGTTACTCCGATGGCATCGCGGAAGCGGCGGAAAAATACCCCAATGTAGCGTTCGTCAATGCCTCCGGCACCCGTAATGCCGACAACCTCGAAAGCTTCTATGCCCGCACGTATGAAGGCTGGTATCTGGCAGGTATTGCCGCCGGGGCCATGGCCGATAGCAATAAACTGGGCATGTTGGCCGGCTTCCCCGTCAGCGTGGTCAACTGGGATATCAACGGCTTTACCCGAGGGGTTCAGGTCAGCAAACCAGATGCGTCGGTAGCGGTGCTCTACACCAACTCCTGGTGGGACCCGGTAAAAGAAGGTCAAGGGGCCAAATCCCTGTTGGAGCAAAACGTCTCCGTTGTTGCCAATAACCTGTCTTCCGCCGCGCCTTTCACCGAAGCGGAAAAAGCAGACAAATACAGTATTGGCTTCCAGCTGGATATGAGCGCCAATGCCCCCAAAGGCCATCTGACCTCGGTCACTTTCCACTGGGACAAATACCTGGTTCCAACTATCGAGGCGATCGCTGCAGGCACCTGGGAACCGTCTGAATACGGTGCATTCCCGGGTTTGGCGGAAGGCGTTGTGGATATCACGCCACTGCCAGACAGCGTTCCGGCGGCGGTCAAACAAACCATCGCCACGCAACGGGCCGCCATCATCGCGGGAGAGATGACCCCTTTTGATGGCCCGATCCTGGCCCAGGATGGCAGCGAAAAGCTGGCCAGCGGCGCCTCTCTTGATGACGAGCAACTCTGGTCCATGGATTATCTGGTGAAAGGTACGCAGGGAGGCGCCCAATGAGCCAGGGGGCTCCCCTGTTAACACTGAGCGCCATCGATAAAAGCTTTGATATCCATCGCGTGCTTGAGGGTGTCTCGTTCGATCTGGCCAAGGGCGAGGTGCATGCCTTGCTCGGCGAGAACGGCGCCGGAAAATCGACGCTGATGAATATCCTGATCGGCGTCTACAGCGCCGATGCCGGTTCCCTGACACTGGAGGGGTTGCCGCTGATTATCGGCAAGCCCTCGGACAGTGCGCGCCATGGGATCGGCATGGTACATCAGCATTTCCGGCTGGTGGATCGGCTGACGCCAACAGAAAACCTGTTGTTGGCGGCCGACGACCATCCTCACCTGAAGACCCGCACCGCCGCCCGCAACGCCTTGCTGGCAACCGCCAGGGAAGTTGGCTTTACGCTCAACCCGGACTGTCCGGTGGGCGAACTGTCGGTGGCCGAAAAACAACGTGCAGAGATCTGCAAGGTGTTGGCCCTCGGCGCTCGTATTCTGATTCTGGACGAACCCACTGCCGTTCTGACAGACGCCGAGGCCAGCTCCATGCTCGGTGCCATTCGTCGCATGGCCGAATCCGGCCGCAGTATTATCCTGATTACCCACAAGCTGCGCGAAGTAGTGGGTTTCAGCCACCGGGTGACCATTATGCGTCGCGGCAAGACCGTTGCGGCGGGGCTGGACACGACCCAACTGTCGATCGAAAAAATCGCCAGCCTGATGATGGGCAGCTCGGCATCCAGCGTCGCACCCAGCAGCACACCGGACACCACGACCAGCAGCCTTCAACCTCGAGGGCCGGACCTGCTGGCTATCGCCCACTTGCACGCCCAACGGGATGACGGTGCTCCGGCACTCACCGATGTCAGCTTGCGGGTTCGGGCCGGTGAAATACTCGGCCTCGCGGGTGTCGGCGGCAACGGCCAGCACGAGCTGGTTGAAACCCTGAACGGTATTCGTTCCGCCAGCGCTGGCAGCGTCATGATTGATGGTGCCGATGCCCTGGAGTTCCCCCCCAATCAGCGCCGTCAGCTGGGTCTGCGGGTGATTCCCGCTGACCGTATGGCAACCGCGCTGGCATCCGACCTGACGATTGCCGCCAATCTCTCCCTGACCGCGGTGGTCAGGGGCCGCTTCGGACGCTTTTGGCTCAACCGCCGCCGTATGGAGCGTGAAGCCAAAGCCAGTATCGAACAGCACGACATTGCCGGGGCGCGTCCCCACGGCCGTATGGGCCTGCTGTCGGGCGGCAATGCACAGAAAGTCTTGCTGGCCCGGGAGATCGACAGCGGCATGAAGCTGTTACTGGCGCATTCGCCCACCCGCGGCCTGGATATCCGGGCGTCAGCGGCGGTGCATCAGCGACTGCGTGAAGCGGTCGCCCAAGGGGCTGCTTGCCTGTTGGTCAGTGAAGATGTGGAAGAAATCATGGCGCTGTCTGATCGTATCTGTGTGATCAGCGCCGGTAAAATTACCGGAGAACTGCCCGGCGACGCCAGTGCCGCTGATATTGGGAGGCTAATCCTTGGTCATGAGTAATTTCCGCTTAACGCTCGAACGGCGACAGCAAGTCAGTACCCTGCGCTCCGCCGCGACTTATATTCTGGGTTTGCTGGTTGGGCTGGGCTGCGGTGTATTGGTTTTGCTTGCCGCTGGCGCACCGGCTTCAACCTTGATGGATGACCTGGTGGTTCAGGTCTTTTTCAGCGCTCGCGGTCTGGCGCAGACCCTGACGCTGGCCGTACCGCTGATTATGGTCGGTCTGGCAGCCCTCGCGGCCATGCGCCTGCGTTTCTGGAACGTCGGGATCGAAGGCCAACTGTGGCTCGGTGCCATTGGGGCCACGCTGGTCGCCAACAACGACTTCGGCAGTGAGGCGCTGCGTCTGCCCATCATGCTGATCGCTTCGGCGCTCGCCGGTGCCATCTGGATCGCCGTACCACTGCTGTTAAAGCTGAAGGCCAATGTCAACGAGCTGGTGGTAACCCTGTTATTGTCCAACGTCGCCTATCTGTTGTTACAGCATCTGCTGTTTGGTGCCTGGAAAGATCCGGTCAACAGCTTTCCGGTTTCTCCCCGTTTTGATGACAACGAGCAGCTCGCCAGTCTGGGCTTTGGCAATCTGCATTCCGGTATTTATCTGGCGCTGGCCATCACTTTGCTGATGGCAGTGCTGGTACAGAAAAGCCGTACGGGTTTCTACATTGATGTTATTGGCCATAATCGCCGCACGGCTCTGGCGACCGGTATTCCGGTCACTGCGACCCTCACCCTGATGATTCTGCTCTCGGGGGCGCTGGCCGGGTTGGCGGGTGGGCTGATCGTCACCGGTGTCGAACATCGCCTGACCCAGACCATCGGTATCAATACCACCTTCAGTGGCATCGTTATCGCCTTTGTGGCGCGTTTTAATCCGCTGGCAATATTGCCAACGGCTATTGCGCTGGCGGGCATTTATAACGCTGGCAGTACGCTGAAGGTGTTCTACGGTATCCCGGATGCCATTGTGGTGCTGATACAGGGCATCGTGCTGTTAACACTGCTGATGGTGCAGTTTTTCCGCAGTTACCGTGTATCCCTGCTGCGCCGGACTCCACCCCAAACCGCACGCCAGATCACCTGAGAGAACAAGAGATTTATGGAACAGTTCATCACCCACTGGCTCGGTAGCACACCGGCATTTGCGATTCCCCTGGCTCTGGCCAGCATGGGACTGGTGCTCTGCGAACGCGCTGGTGTCCTCAATATGGGTGCCGAAGGCTATATGTCTCTGGGTGCCATGACTGCGGCGGTTTTGACCCTGACGCTGGGAAACCCCGCGATTGGTATCCTCTGTGCGGTCCTGGCTGGCGCGACCCTGGCACTGGTTTTTGGCTTTGCCGTGGTCGTGATGCGCTGCGAACAGATTCTGGCTGGCCTTGCCACCATGGCGGTGGGGCTGGGTATTGCCGGAGTGGTCGGGCGGTCTTATGTCCATAAAAGCTTTGAAGGCCTGCAACCACTGGATCTCCCCTGGCTGGATCAGCTGCCGCTGGTCGGCCAGCTACTCTTTCATCAGGATATTCTGGTCTATCTCACCGTGCTGATCGGTTTTGCACTCTGGTTTCTGCTGGAACATACCCGCGCAGGCCTGAAAATCCGTGCTGTTGGAGAAGACCCTGCCAGCGCCGATGTCGCCGGGGTGCAGGTGCAGGTGCAGCAACTGCTGGCTATCACCGCCAGCGGTGCCCTTTGTGGTTTGGCCGGGGCATACCTGTCGGTGGCAAGCAGCAGCATCTGGGTCGATAACATGGTGGCCGGACGTGGCTGGATCGCCCTTGCGCTGGTGGTCTTTGCCCGCTGGGAGCCACTCAAGGCATTGGCCGGGGCTTTTTTGTTCGGTGCTATCGAAGCGCTGTTGCCACGGCTGCAGGCGATCGGTATACCGGCTCCGATCTATCTGATGAATATGCTCCCTTATCTGTTCACCATCGCGGTGCTGCTGGTCGCGGCTTGTTCCGGTTCCAAAAAAGGCATGGAGCCTGCGGCACTCGGTCAGCCCTATGTGCGCCAGGATCGACACTGAGACACGCATGGCGTCTCACCAGATGCGCGACACCAGAACAGGGCGAACAGACAGCTATCCAAAAACAATAACCCAGTCCGGCGCTTGATTCCGGGATAGGCTCAATTGTCGACCAACGATCAGGATAACGGCAGTTATCCTGACGTTATGCACAGACTTATCCTGCCAAGGGATTTTCTTATCCACAGATCAGCCATTAACAAGACAGAGACTGTCATCAATCCCCAGGCAAGGCGAGTCCGCCAGCATGTGTAAGCACTTCCAAACAAATCAGAAAATATGAATAAAATACAAAGACTTATAATAAAAATCCCAAATCTTGAGAAATAATCCAATACCCAGCAGGACTGTGCGTTTTTTGACCAGTCCAGCGTGTCGATAGCCAGCATCAGCGATGTGGCCTGTTATCCTTAGGCTACCCCAAAGTTATCCCAATATTTATCCACAGAAAACAGGGATAACTTTACGACCTTGGCCACCGCTTGTTTTCCTGTC
Source organism: Oceanobacter sp. 1_MG-2023 (assembly GCF_030689025.1). GTDB lineage: Bacteria > Pseudomonadota > Gammaproteobacteria > Pseudomonadales > Oceanobacteraceae > Oceanobacter. Next base: position 5,207 of record NZ_JAUYWA010000013.1, on the reverse strand, counting down.
GAGCACCGGGCGATCCGCCTCTGGCACACCAAGAGCACTGCGTTGTGACCCGCCTTTTGCTAAACTGAAGGTCTTTCACGTACCCGGGCTGCGACTGACGCCACCCGAGGCACTATAAAACAGCCCGACTGCCCGCTCTGTGGCAGGATCTATGAACAAAGAGAGAGACACCATGCCTGAGTACCGCTCCAAGACCTCCACTGCGGGTCGTAATATGGCGGGTGCCCGTGCCCTGTGGCGCGCCACCGGAATGAAAGACGACGATTTCCATAAACCGATCATCGCCGTCGCCAACTCTTTTACCCAGTTTGTCCCGGGACATGTCCATCTTAAGGATATGGGCCAGCTGGTGGCCCGCGAGATAGAAAAAGCCGGTGGCGTCGCCAAGGAATTTAATACCATCGCGGTTGATGACGGTATCGCCATGGGTCACGACGGTATGCTGTACAGCTTGCCCAGCCGTGAAATCATCGCGGATTCCGTCGAATATATGGTTAATGCCCACTGTGCCGATGCCCTGGTGTGTATTTCCAACTGCGACAAGATCACCCCCGGAATGCTGATGGCTGCCCTGCGGCTGAATATCCCGGTTGTGTTTGTCTCCGGTGGCCCGATGGAAGCAGGCAAAACCAAGCTGTCTGAGAACAAGCTGGATCTGGTGGATGCCATGGTGATTGCCGCCGATGACACCGCCTCAGATGCAGACGTTGCAGAATATGAACGCAGCGCCTGCCCGACCTGTGGCTCTTGTTCCGGCATGTTCACTGCCAACTCCATGAACTGCCTGACTGAGGCAATCGGGTTGTCGTTACCTGGCAACGGCACCGTGCTGGCAACGCACTCTGATCGTGAAGAGCTGTTTCTCGATGCCGCTCGCCTGATTGTCAAAAACGCCAAACGTTATTACGAAGACAATGACGAATCCGTACTGCCACGCTCCATCGTCAGTTTTGATGCTTTCGAGAATGCGATCACCCTGGATATCGTGATGGGCGGGTCTACCAACACCATTCTGCACTTGCTGGCGGCAGCCCAGGAAGCGGATGTGGACTTTGACCTGAAAGACATCGACCGTCTCTCTCGTGTCGTGCCACAACTGTGTAAAGTGGCGCCCAACTCGCCCAAATACCATATCGAAGATGTTCATCGTGCTGGTGGCATTATGGGGATTCTCGGCGAGATCGAACGCGCTGGGCTGCTGCATTCCCAACTGCCAACGGTGCACAGCAGCACCTTGCTTGAGGCCTTGGACAAGTGGGATATTATGCGTAATCCAACGCCGGAAGTACTGGAGTTCTACAAGGCCGGACCGGCCGGGATTCCGACCCAGACCGCCTTTAGCCAAAGCACGCGCTGGCCAACCCTGGACGGTGACCGTGCCAACGGTTGTATTCGTAACCTCGAACACGCCTATTCCCGTGAAGGCGGCCTGGCCGTGTTGTACGGCAATATCGCTCTGGATGGCTGTGTCGTGAAAACAGCCGGGGTGGATGACTCGATTCTGGTGTTCAACGGCAAGGCCAAGATCTTTGAATCCCAGGACACAGCCGTCAAAGGTATTCTGGCTGACGAAGTGGTGGCCGGTGATGTGGTGATCATTCGTTACGAAGGTCCAAAAGGTGGCCCGGGAATGCAGGAGATGCTGTATCCAACGTCCTATCTGAAATCCAAAGGTCTCGGCAAAGCCTGTGCCCTGCTGACTGATGGCCGCTTCTCTGGTGGTACTTCTGGCCTGTCGATCGGCCATGCGTCACCAGAAGCAGCTTCCGGTGGTGCTATTGGCCTGCTCAAGGACGGCGACCCTATTCTGATCGACATCCCCAATCGCAGCATCAATGTGCTGTTGGATGATGCAGAACTGGCGAGCCGTCGTGCCGAGCAAGACGCCAAGGGCTGGAAGCCAGCGGAGCTGCGTCCTCGTAAAGTCAGCACGGCGCTCAAGGCTTATGCCAAATTTGCGACCAGTGCCGACAAGGGTGCAGTACGTGACAAATTGTTACTCGATTGATACCAGCCATCGAGAACCGGCTTGCCACAAAGCAGTCTGATTTATTGACGCCCAGATGCGTCATTGATGGTGGCGCAGCGACATTACAATGGATGTCGCCGCGCTGTTTTTGCCACCAGAGGATATTTATATGACGCTCAGGCACGGTACTTTCTTGTCTGTTCTGCTGGCCTTGCTACTGGTATCAGGCTGTGCCAGCAAACATATTGCAAACGAAGATGCATTCGATGATCTCGCCGCCCGTAAAGCCAAAACCTTTACCGGTGATACCCATACCGCTCTCGATGCCGCTGAAGAGTCAGTCATCACCGGCCGAAGTGAAAATCTTGCCCTCTATTCACCACTGCATTGGCAACAGATGAATACTGCCATCAGCGCCGCCCGTAAAAGTGATCTGGCAGGCAATGACCAACAGGCACTTGAGTCTGCGGCCAGGACATTGACACTGTTTGAAAGCGGCATGGCCAATAAACACAAGGTCGCCGAAACACTGTCCGTGCTACTGGCACAAAAACAAGTTCTGGAAGACATCAAGGCCGACAAGGTCTTGCCCTCTGCCTATAAAAAGCAATTCGAGAAAATCAAATCATTGGCCCAAGCGATTGAAGCCGGACGTGATAACAGCCTCGATGACGATATCGGTGACTTACTGGAAGACATGCAAGAGCTGGAACGCGACACCATGCTTGAACTGCATTGGCGACCGGCTCAAAAGACCCTGGAAAAAGCCGAGGATGAAGGGGTGGATTATTTTGCTTTGGAGACGTTCAAATTTGCAGAAACGCTAACGGAAGAGGCCAACAACACCATCAGCGACCAATATACCAATCGGACCTTATCGGAACAGATTGGTAAGCGTGCACTTCGAGCAGCACAGCATGCACTCTATATTGGCCGCGAAGCCGAGAAGATCATTAACATGGATATTGATGACGCAGAGCAAGCAGCCCTGCGCTTTGAAAGTTATCTGCACCAGTTAGCAGAAGCGTTGAATGCCGGCGATCTACGCAATATGGCCTTTCTCGACCAGACCCTGGCATTGGTACAGAAAGCGAACGAGCAGGCGACCAATATCAAGGCACCGCTGGAAAAGAAAATTCGTGAGCTGACCAACCGCCTGCAGGCACTGGAGTCTGGTACTGCCACCGCACCCAGGAACCCCTGACACCAGGGGATAGACTCCGGAGACCATCAGGCCTCCGTTACTTGCAGAATCAGGCTGCGGCCCTCTGCTTGCGGCTGAAAAACCAACCGATGGGAAAATTCCGTCGGAATTTCATCCGCATGGTGAGTCACATACAGCATCGTCATACGCTGCTGCTCCACCAGGCGGTTGATAAACGCCAAGACCATATGACGGCTCAGATCATCCAGCCCTTGACAGGGTTCATCCAGAATCAGTAACGCCGGTTGCTTGATCAAGGCCCGTCCAATCAGCACCAGACGCTGCTCACCATACGACAGGTGTTGCAGGCTCTGGTTAGCTTTCTCTTTCAGCCCCAGAATATCCAGCCATTGTAATGCCAGCTTTTTGTCATCATCGCGTACGGCTTTGTACAAGCCGATGCTATCGTGCAGCCCGGAAACCAACGCACTGATCACATTGGTCGATGCGCGGTACTGCCACTGCAGAGAAGCCGAGACCAGCCCGATATGCTTTTTAATATCCCAGATACTTTCACCGGTGCCGCGCTGAATACCAAACAAGCGCAGGTTATTGCGATAACACTGTGGGTTATCCCCCGTCAGCATCTGTAACAGACTGGTTTTGCCACAGCCATTCGGCCCCTGTACTGCCCAATGCTGCCCTGGTGTAATTGTCCAGTCCAGCTGATCAAACAACACCCGTTCCTCATACTGGATGCGACCTTGAGTCAGGCACACCAACGGTTCGCCATCGGCAAGCTGTAGCGGCGGGACAGGCGCAGGAGGTAACTCGGGTAATTCATTGTCGAAGTGAATCAAGGCGTTTACTTCTGGCAGCGCCAAAACTTCTTGTCGGGGCCCTTGAGCCAGCAACTCTGCATCGTGCATAAACGCAACGTGGGTGATCCAGTCCGGCAGTTCATCCAGCCGATTGGCAACCCAGACAATCCTCCGGCCTTGGGAAGCCAAATCGTCCAGACACTGTTTGATATAGGCGCGACTGTTAACATCCAGGCCTTCATAGGGCTCATCCAGCACCAGCAGGTCCTGTTGTTGGCGTAACCGGCTGACCCACAGCACTTTGCGGCTTTCACCGGTCGACAACGACCGGAAGCCCTGATCAAGCAAATGCCGAATACCCAAGCCATCAACCAGCGCTGCAACATCCTCTACCGGCGCAATCAGATCCCGAACCAGAGTCCCTTTACTGGCCATATCCGTCAGGTCGCTTTCATCGACCTTGCGCTCATGCTCAATAAGCTCCGCCTGTGCCTCGAGAGACACATAAGCGACGCTATCCAGCAGCCCATCAACCGCCCCATGGCTCAGCTTGACCTGATCGCCCAGCAGGCAGGACAGCGCCGTTTTACCGCTGCCATTGGTGCCGGCAATGGCCCAGAACTGTCCGTCAGTCACTTCCCACTGCGCTACCTTCAGGTAACGACCATCGTGCAGTTTTGCCTGTATTGATTCAAACTTCATCGTTATCTCAACCCGGCGGCCAGGTCAGCGGCCGACCACCAATCACGTGCATATGTAAGTGAAAAACCGATTGGCTAGCATCTGCGCCATTGTTAATCACCAAACGGAACTTGTCGCCCAACCCCTCGCTCTCGGCGACCTGATTTGCGGTCAGCAGCATATGACCAAGCAATGCCTTGTCTTCGATTGCGGCATCACACAAGCGAGGTATGGGTTTACGCGGAATAATCAGAATATGAGTTGGTGCTGCCGGGTAAAGATCACGAAAAGCGACCACCAGATCATCTTCATAAACTATATTGGCCTGGGCTTCACCGCGCGCTATTTTTCCAAAAACAGTATCTTCTGTCATAGTTAGTATTCTCCTGTCACGACAGGACACCTTACTGTATAGCTCATTCTGTTTTCAATCCAAAAACCCACCCGTACTCAACCATCGGTATCCCTTACCAGCTCAGTCCCGGGTTATTTATTCTCAGCGTCCGCCCTTGCTTTCTCACAGGCATAAAAAAACCCCGCCCTGCATAACAGGACGGGGTATTTCGTTTAAGAGCTTGACGATGACCTACTC
>NZ_JAUYWA010000012.1 GCF_030689025.1 Oceanobacter sp. 1_MG-2023 | reverse complement strand
CCTAATGCAGCTTCGGTGATCTGCTTGATCAGAGGTGTTAGCAGACCGTCTTTGCCATTGAGATCCTGACCGGACTGGAGGGCCTTAGCAAAGGCTTGAATGTCGATTTCGTATTTATCAGACATGATGTGTCACTCCCTGTAGAGGGTAAACTATAGGGGTGACACAGAATTTTGAACACTACCAGCTGGCGTTAACGTGATTGCTACTGCAAACAATGCTGCTTTGGTTATCGCTCGTGGTGCCAAACTGAATGCTGCTGGTACGCTGGCGAACCCAATTGTGTTTTCCAGTGAAGATGAAAATTTCACCGGCGAAGGCGAATGGGGCGGTGTGATTCTGTCCGGTTACGGTGTGGCCAATGAATGTACTTCTAGTGATTCCTGTCTGATGGAAGGTATTTCTAGCAATTACTACTTTGGTTTTGGTGACGAGCCTGTTGATGAAGACACAACAGGGCTGACTGCCGAAGAAATTCTGGCTCTGAAAGTGGATCAGCAAGGTAATGCCAAATACAGCAGCGGCTCTCTGAGCTATGTTGTGATCACCGAAGGTGGTACCGAAATTAACGTAAATGATCCTGATGCTGTTGCCAATGGTGGTGACGAAATCAACGGTCTGACTCTGTACGGCGTGACTTCTGCCACGACCATCAATAATATCCACGTTAACGAAAACTACGATGACGGTATCGAGTTCTTCGGTGGTGATGTGGCTGTTTCTGACATCTGGCTGACTTGTAACGGTGACGACAGCGTCGATTGGGACTACGGTTTCCACGGTTCCATCACACGTGTTTACATCGAACAAGGCGACAAAAACGGTGCTGAAGACCACGCTTTTGAACTGGCCGGCAACCCCAACAACTACGCAGCCACGCCACTGGCTACTGCGTCTGTTGAAGGTGCTTACGTTGAGTTTAAAGGTGACAATGCTGACGCCGACACCGACTTTCTCTTCAATCTGAAAGAAGGTACTGACGGTTACTTCAACAACATCGTAGTGACTGGTTATACCACGGGTACAACTCAGGATTGCGATACCATCTCGTCTACCAACATCACTTCTGCTGATTTTGGCGCGATGACGGTTGATTGCTCTGTTGTTGATCCAACAACCTTTTCGCCTTCTGGCTCCTCTTCTTTCGCCAAAGTGGCTTCTTTTTGGACTGCTCCAGCCTGCAACTAATCCTTTAACCCTGATATTTTAGTCGGGTTATACAGGCCAAGGCCCATACCATAAGGTATGGGCCTTTCTGGTATCTACACAGGCTCTATTGGTTATTGGTGGAATATGTACATTTTCTGGCTGGGTTGTTGGATTGGTGCATGGTGTTGGGTGTATTCAGGAATAAAAACATATGATAAGTGTCAGACCTCGCTGCGATATTGGTTACAAGGTAACGCGATGAAAACATCGGATCCGTTGAGTGAGGTCTCAACCTTCGAGGAATACCGTATATACCAGTGGTTTATTCATGGTGGGCGTGAGCAAGCCACCGAACGACAGCTGGAGTCTTTTGAGTGTTGGTTGCAAGGTCAACCTGGCCGTTGGCTGAAGGCCGAGGAGGTTGTGAATATCTGGGAGGCACCAGAGTTCACTGCCGCCATCTTGGCATTGGAGCCGCCGGAGAGCATTGTAACGTCTGATGATTGGGATCCATTTGACGAGGTGGATTCCAAAGGGCTGGTGGCATTGTGTTTCGCTGTTTGTATGGTGATTAGAGCCGTGGTTTTGGTGTTTCGGGGTGTTTCTTGGGCTGTCATGCGCCTTGGCGCTGCTATGGGTTTGCCATGCCGTATTCGGTCGTGATTTTTTGTTCTGGCGGCTTTGGGGGCCGTTTTCCGTTTGTTTGTTTTGTGATGTCGTTTTGGAATATCGGGTTTGTATCGTGGCTTTGATATAAAAATCCATCTTCAAGTATTGTCAAAACCCTACATCAAGGCTTAACCAATATTCCCTTCCGGTGCGGTAACTGAGGTAGTGGTAGTCGCCTTGTTGGTAGTGGTGGGCGGTGTTGATGAGGTTATTGATGCTGAGGGTCAGGCGGGCTGGTTTGAGTTGATAAGTCCAGTTCAGGTCAAGGTGGTTTCTGGGCTGTTGGTAAACTGCAGGCAGGTCGTCGCGGTCGCTGGTGATGTAGAGCTGGGTGCCGCTGCGCTTGTAGACGAGGCTGAATGTGTGTGTGTTGCTGGGTTGGTATTGCAAGCGCAGGGCGCTGATGTAGGCGGGTTGGCCTTGTAACGGGCGGCTGTCTGATGTTTTTGTGGTTGTCTCTGTGATGACGTCTGAGTCTGATCCGGTTTCGTCGGTATTTTGTTGGCCGGTGACGCGTTGCTGAACATGGGAGCGGATGTTGGCATAACGGCCTTGAATCTTGAAGTGTTGTCCTGACCATTGCCATTGGTAGTCGGCTTCCAGCTCCAGGCCTTGTACTTGTCCAAAGGGGGAGTTTTGGTAGCTGTAGTTGCTGTAGCTGGCTTGGTCGGTGGCTTCTGTGTCGTCGGTGAAGGTGCCTTCTATGGGGTGGTGAATACGTTTCAGGTAGAGCGAGCTGCCCAGTCGTAGTGGGATGTCGAGTGGTTTCCACTGCCATGACAAATCCCAGTTGTGAACGTCAGAGTTGTTCAAGTCTGGGTTACCAATGGTTTTGGTACGGGTGTCCAGGTCTTCGTAAATCACGGGCAGTAGCTCGTTGAATCGTGGCCAGACGACGGTTTGGCTGTAATTGGCCCGCAGTTGATGAAAGCCTGGGCGGTATTCGAGTGCGATGGACGGCAACCAGCGACTGGCGGTTTGCAAGGGTTCTTCGGAGTGGGCTTCGGTATTCCAGAGGGCTGCTTTCATCTGGTTGTACTCGCGTCGGATGCCGCTGATCAGTTGCCAGTGTTCGCTCAGATCCAGGTCGTTCAGCAGGTAGGTCGCGCGATTGATTTGGGTGGCACTATAGAAGCGACCACTAAGAGAGGTGCTGCTGTCGGTATCGAGCAGGGTGTCTTGTAGTATAAACCCACTGGATGAGGCGTCGCCGGTAATGAGTTCGGGGGTCAGGATGTCGTTGGGGTTAGGTTGTTCCATCAGTTGGCTATTACTGGTCAGGTCGTCACTGCCGCTGTACGTGTAGAGCAGGTTGTAGCCGTGACGCTGTTTTTGGCTGCTTTCCCATCCCCATTTTAGCTCTCCGGTCAGGAGGTGGCTGTTTATCCCAAAGCTGTATATCCGGTTCAGATGCAGGCTGATTGAGTGGCTTTGCTGTTGCATGCTGCGCCAGCCGATGTTGGTAGTGGATGGGTTGAGCTGAAGTCGGTAATCACTGTTTTCTGAGGTGGATGAGTAGCGGTAGTCCAGGTCGTGAGGGCGGTCGTAGTTGGTCTGGGTTGACGCTATTTGCCAGTATAGATCGGTGGCAGAGGTCAATTGATGACGGCCGTATAGTTGGCGCTGTAACAGGCTGCGTTCAGTCCAGTTGATCAGGGCGCGGCGGTAGGCTGTGTTGCTGGGTATGTCGTTTTCGCTCTTCCCTTGGGTTTCGATCAGTTCGGCCCTGTGGGTGCTTTGGTGGAGCCAAAGCACATTGAATCCGAGGTAGTGCGCGTCGTTGATGTCGAGACCCAGTGCGGCCATGGCACTGAGGTCGATAATATGTTCGCTGCGTTGGTGGGTTGAGTCTTCGTGATGGAAGTCGGCAGAGGAGCCGGAATACCCGGTTCCTGTACTGTAGCTGGTGGATTGGATCCAGGTGTTTTGCCAGTGATCCCGCAGGTTGAATGATAGGGTTCCACCCAGGGTAGCGTTGCTGATCTGGCGGCTTAATCCTGTGCTGATATCCAGGCCGCCACTACTTTGGCTATGGGCCTGATAAAGCCCCATGTCGCCGACCACGGCTTCTCCCAGTTGCTGGCGCTGGGTGTTACTCAGGTCATCCAGGCTTCCCTGACGGGCTGTGTGCAGTAGTAAGTCGGGGATGCGTCGGCTGCCATCGTCAAACCCATACCAATCGCTGCTGCTGCTGTAGCCCTGTAGTGTCGAGCTAGAGTTGCTGCCCTGGCGATAGAGATAGTTGGCAGCCAGTTGGGCGTAGTCGTGTTCGGGCAGTTGCATGGTATCGAGGTTGAGAATACCAGCACTGGCCTGACCGGGGGCGTCGGCATACACAGATTTTTGTAGGTCGATACTGTTGAGGATGCCGAGCGGGATGAAGTCGAGCGGAAAATTTTGCCCGGCAGGGTCCAGGCTTGGGAGCTCTCCTCGATTGATCTGAATGGTCTGATAGCGTCCGGTCATGCCGCGAATGATGGCGTAGCGGTTATTTTCGATCTTGACGCCGGAGGCCAGTTCCAGCGCTGCAGGCAGATTACGGACTCCGGTTTGGCGGAGTTGCTCACGGTCAAGCTTGAAATCATGGTTGCCGGTCAGCTCTGGAGCACTGCGGCGGGAAGCGCCAGCTTGTAGCTCGGCAGTGACGAATATTTCATCGGGCAAGTCGATGCTGGCGGTTGGTGTCGCTTTTATTGTAATTGCTGCTGTTGTCTGTGCGGCTGGTGCCAGGTGTGCCGAGAGCACCAGGGTGTCTTCAATCACTCGATAGCCGATGTGGTCGGGCAGTAGCAGGCTTAGCCACTGGGGCAGCGTTCGGCAGGCCGGGGTGGGGTTGTTTGCAACTGGTAGCGCTACAACGTCGGCACTACTGACCAGTTGTAAACCAAAACGGTTGGCTAATAACTCGGTGGCTTCTTGCAACCCGGGCGAAGCCAACTGCAAGTAGCGCTGATCGCTATTGCTGCACTCGGCTGTTGGAGACGTCGCTGGATTCGTCACTGCCTGGCTGCTGAGTGCATGTACTTGTGATTGTAGTAATAGGCAGATGCTCAGGCAGATACCGGGATAATTAGCCAGGGTTGGCTGAGTACGGGGTATCCGATGATTTGTCTGACAGCATTCGCAGCAGCGGCGAATCAGTAGGGCACAATTGACAGTGCCCATGGTCAGCCTTGGTTCATCTTTTTATCCGTCTCTTGATTCGCTTTTTGATCCATATCGGGGAGGGTCAGGTAAATGGTCTGGAGATCGGTGTTTATAACGGCTCGTGGATGATTTTCAAGACCATATAATGCCTGCAGGATCACCAGATTTTTATTGGTGTCGCGTAAATTGAAACGGCCGTTTACGGTCAGTTCATTGACGTTGTCGGCGGCTGCCCAGTGTCGGTTGGAATAGCGGTTGAGTTCGATGATCAGCTCCGCTAGTGGCAAGTTTTCGGCGATCAGCAGACCATGTTCCCAGTCACTGCTTGCGTCAGTGTCCAGGTGACTGATGACGCCTAACGCGCGTTGGCTGACACGGATGCGTTGACCTGCTGTTAACACGGTCTTTTGACTCTGGTTAGTGATCGGGCTGATCTCGACTCGACCTTCCAACACGGTTAGTTCTGTAATTGAGTCGCGCTGATCGACGTTAAAGACGGTCCCTAGTGCTTTCATGGCTGCCTGGCGGGTTTGGACAGTGAATGGCCGTTGTGGATTTTTGGCGACGGAAAATTTTGCTTCACCCTGTGTCAGATCGATGTGACGCTCGGTGCGTTCGTAGCGTACCAGCAGCTCAGTGTCGCTGCTCATATCCACAATTGATCCATCTTCGAGCGGGTACTGGCTGGTTTGTAAACGCTCAGTCTGGAGCTTGAGCAGGCTGTTGCTATTGGGTGCGAGGTGCAGAACGATGGCTGTTGCCAGCACCAAGCAGGCGGCAATGGCCGCTGGCCAACGGTAGCTTGAGGAATAAGAGCTCTGAGGGCTTGGTTGTTCATCGGCGAGTGTGTTGGTGTCGAAGGCCGCCAGCGCGGCACTGAATTCGGGATCGTTCCAGATGCCGGAAATAGCGTCAGCCTTATGCTGACGGGCTTCATTTTCTGCCAGCCAGCGGTCAAATTCCAGCCGTTGCTGGTCGGTTGCCTGTTCCAGACCGCCGTGCAAAAACCAGTGGCAGATGCGCTCTTCTTCATGATGTGTCAGTGTGGGAAGTAGTGTTACCCTGTTCATTATTTGACCTTGTTGCGAATGCTGGATGGACGGTATTCGATATTTTGTTCCATGCGTCCTTCTATGGATTTCATTGCCCGGTTGATGCGCTTTTCGATGACTTTACCGGAAAGCCCCAAGCGCGCAGCTATCTGGCCATTGGTGAGTCCGTGCACCTTGCGCAGTACTATGAGATTGCGGGTTTCTTCCGGCAGACTGGCAACGCAGGTCATGAACATCTCTAACCTCTGCTTGGCAGCAATCACACGTTCGGGTTGTGGGGCTTCGCTGGCAACTGTATTTTCTGGTAACTCCTGCAGAGACTGCACCTCTTCTTGGTTACGGTAAAAATCATTGATGATGTTCATCACGACCCGATAGGTGTAGCCCACCGGATCGGAGGTGCTGTGGCCTTCCTTAAAGCGTCCAAGTGCACGTGCTACGGCTTCCTGAAAGATATCTTCCGGTTCCTGGTTGGAAGGCACTCTGTTTTTTATGAAACGCAGCAGCCTTGGCTTTTCTTCTTGCAGTAGCCGGGCTGGTAGCGCGAGAACGTCCTGATAACAACTCATTTCGATACCTGGGTTTCTGGAACTTTTACTGCCTGTAAAGCCACTGGAATCAGAGGGTGGGGGATGCAGGCCAATTCGATAATTCTTGCCTAGTATTATGACGTATAGATGAATCTTGCTTGATTAATACTTAATAAATAATAAATTTATTCGAGTTTTTAATGGATTTTTGAGTGTTTTTAATATGTTACCGTTGGATGAAATATTTATTTATAGGTCTAATGGTTCTGATTGTAGTGCTTTATATTTAATGTAATTATTGATGTGACACTGGGGGGATGTTGAAGAATGACGAATATTCGTATAGTATTTTCGGCGCTTGGTTGATAAGAAGTCAATTGGGCTGCTTGTGAATGTACAGGTTGACTTTGTTTTTATTATGAAATTTTATAACTGATTTACTGGTTGTTATATAAGTTGTTTGTGATGAAAATACTCTCATCGGGTTGATTTATTACATTTCATGAGTAAAATTTTGAAAGTAGGTTCCAATATTCCATGTTTAACTTTTGCCAGTCTCTGACTGGCTTTTTTATAACTCCTGCATTCCCTTATGATCCGGGTAAATGCAGGATAATAGCGACTGCCCAGAGGTTTTTCAGCCTTTAAATCAGCGCCAGGTTCTGGCTAATACTAAACAGGATGGCACCACCAAAAACCAGCACCAGCCATAAACAAACCGCCAGAATAATCGGTTTGAAACCGGCATTAACCAGATGCTTCCAGCGGATATTCAGCCCCAGAGCAGACATTGCCAGCGCCAAAAACAGCATCGATGCCTGAGTGGCTATATGACGCGCCTGTTGTAACCACTCGTTGCCCACAACATAAGGCAGCAAGGTATTCAGCACGACCACGGCGACAAAGTAGAGGATAAATCCGGGTACGGTGATTTTGTGTCTGGCCGGTTGACCTTGAGTGGCTGGATTATTCTGTGTGTTTTTTTTCTGTAACCAGAGCGCCAATAATAATAAGACTGGAGCCAGCATCAATACGCGCAGTAATTTTACAATCACGGCGTTGTGTTGGGTTGCGGCATTCATGGCTTCTGTTGCCGCCATGGTTTGAGCGACTTCATGAATGGTGCTACCGATATAAACCCCGGCCACTGCATTGGTGAGTCCAAACCAGTGTTGTATTTGCGGATAAAGCAGCACACTCAGAGTGCCAAACAAGGCCACGGCGGTCACGGCCAGACCGGTAGATTGCTGCTGTTGCTGCTGGCTTTCGCCATCATGGAGGTATTTGCCGAGCACCGGCACGGTTGCCAGAATGGCAGCAGCTCCGCAGACCGCGCTGCCTATGGCCAGCAATACAGCCAGAGAGAGCGGCAGCTTGAGAATTTTAAGTCCCAGCCAGATACCCAGCGGCAGTATGACGCTGATCGTGATGATGTCAGCAATCACGGCTTGCCAGCCGACAGCGGCCAGGTCGGCGAGGCTGAGCTGAAAGCCAAACAACACAATACCGGCTTGCAGCAGTGTTTTTTGTGCTATCCGGTGGACGGATTCCGCACTATCGATAGCGCGCAGCCGTTCCGTCAAGGGCAGTGCCGCCAGTCCCATACCAATCAGGATACTGATCGGCAGCGCGCCGATCCCCAACCCTTGCACCACATTGAAGCCGGCGATTTCACCAGCCGTGACTGCGATCAGTGTAATCAGGACAGCCATTAATATGGCCGCCAGGGGCTTGTTGATCCCCGCCTGCTGGACGGTCTCTTTGTTGTACAGCTCCACAAACATCACCCTATCAACTAGATATATCTATTTGTAATAAGCTTATTCTTTATTTTTTATTCGGATAAATTACTTAATTCCATAACTGTATCCGGAAAATCCGAAAAGCAGCGGCGCATCACTCCACTGTCAGGCCTGGGCAGTGGTGCCCGTTGTCACCTTTGGTGGTTTGCCGGTGCAATAACCCACTGACAGCATGAGTCTGTTCCAGGCCCAAGTAAGCGGCGGGAGCCGTTATACTGGGCCTCATTTTGAGGAGGATTTCATGTTTACACGCAAGCTTGGCAATACAGATCTTGATGTCACCCGGTTGTGTCTTGGCACCATGACCTGGGGGGAGCAAAACACGGAAGCAGAAGCACATGCCCAGATGGACTGTGCTGTGGCTGCCGGCATCAACTTTTTTGATACCGCAGAAATGTATCCGGTACCGCCAAAAGGGGAGACACAAGGCCGGACCGAACAATATATCGGTAGTTGGTTTGCCCGCTCCGGCAAGCGCGAGCAGGTGATTCTGGCGACCAAGATCGCCGGGCCGGGGGACTGGATGACCCATATTCGCAATGGCCCGCAGCTGACCCCTGAACATGTGAATGCGGCCATTGATACCAGCCTGCAGCGTTTACAAACCGACTACGTCGATCTGTATCAGGTGCACTGGCCCGCCCGCAGTACCAACTTTTTTGGCAAGCTGGGCTATGTACACGATCACGACGAAGAAACCACGGCACTGGAAGAGACTCTGGAAGCTCTGGTTGGTCTGATCCGGCAGGGTAAAATTCGCCATTATGGCCTGTCGAATGAAACCGCCTGGGGCACCATGAAGGTGATCCAGATTGCTGATCAGCATGGCTGGCCGCGTCCGGTATCGGTACAAAACCCTTATAATCTGCTGAACCGCAGTTATGAGATTGGCATGGCGGAAGTGTCCATGCGTGAAAACGTCGGCTTGCTGGCTTATTCACCCATGGCGTTTGGTGTGTTGAGCGGAAAATACCTGAATGGTGCCATGCCGGAAAATGCCCGTATTACCTTGTTTGAACGTTTTTCCCGCTATCAGGGCGCCCAGGCTGAAGAAGCCGTACGTCAATATGCCGAAGTGGCTGCGGATATTGGATTGTCACCGGCGGTATTGGCGCTGGCCTTTGTAACCCAGCAGGATTTTGTAACCTCGAATATTATTGGCGCAACGACCTTGCCACAGCTGGAAGAAAATATCGCCAGTGCGGATGTCGTGCTGGATGCCGAGACCATTGAACGTATTGAGGGAATTCACAAGGTGATTTCCAACCCCTGTCCCTGAGCTGAGCGGACTCGCCGGGATGGAGTAAGCGGAAGGGGATCAGGCCGGTCAGCGGCAGTATGCCGATGACCGGGTCAAAGCGGCTCAGAGAGCCGCTGGTCGTAATCGGGATACCCGTTTCAGCCTGAGTGATAACGCCAGTGCCGCCGCAGATAGACCAATAACCAGGCCAGTCCAGAAACCCGGTGCTCCTGCCGGAGCGATATTCAGCAAGGGGATGCCGTGAAAAGCCAGACCGTAACCACAGCCCAGGCCAACCAGCCAATACGTGACAAAGGTAATCAGCATCACCACAAAGGTATCCTGATAGCCACGCAAGGCACCTGCTGCCGCGACTTGAGTGGCATCAGACAGCTGGAATACCGCAGCGTATACCAGTAATACCGAACCAATGGCGACCACTTCCGGGTCGGGGGAATACCAACCGGCAATGGTTTCTGATAGCAGAATAATCAAGGTGGCATTAAACAAGGCAATGGCCAGGTTCAGCCGCACCCCCAGCCAGGCGGTCTGTCGGGCCAGCAAGGTATCTCCGCTGCCGAGATAGTGGCCAACACGCACAGTGAGCGCCATGCCTAAACTCAGCGGTATCATAAAGGTGATGGATGACATGTTCAGAGCCACCTGATGCCCGGCGACCACTACCGGGCCAAGATCGGTGAGGAACAGCGCAATAGCGGTAAACAGGCTGACTTCAAAAAAGATCGCAATGCCGATCGGTACCCCAATCCGCAAGATATTACGCACATGATGCCAGGCCGGGGAGTTCATCAGATCCAGCAGGGATGCCTCTTTACCGAGGCGGTATTTGCGGGTGTTGATGGCCATGGCTATCGCCATACAGACAAAAATCAGACTGCTGCCAATACCACAGCCGACACTGCCCATCTCTGGAAAACCCAGCCAGCCATACACAAACACCGCATTCACTGGCACGTTGGCAATCAGCCCGGAGAGCATGATCCAGGTAACATGGGTGGCCTGGCTCAAGGCTTCAGCATAAAAGCGGAAGGCCAGAAAAACACCGACGGCCGGAAAACCTATCGAGATAGCGACCAGGTAACGGGTCGCCAATGCGGCAGTGACCGTGTCATCGATCAATAGCGGCAACATATCCGCGGCAAAATAAAGCAACAGACCGATCAGACTGCCAGCAATCGCTCCCAGCCAGACCGATGATGCCAGCAGGCTGGATAGCTGTTGGTGTTGTTTGGAAGCGTTAAGGCCGGATACCAATGGCGATAATGCCACCAGAATCCCGGCCAGAAACAGCCAGACCGGCAACCATAAACTGGTACCAATCGCCACTGCCGCCAAATCCTGGGTACTGACGTAGCCCGACATCAGGGTATCGACCGTTCCCATACCGATCTGGGCCATCTGGGTTGCCATAATGGGCAAGGTAAGTTTAAACAGGGCGCGGGTTTCGCGATTGACAAACGACATGGGGCAGGTAGCTCTGAACAGAAGTAAAAGGAATGGCCAGGATCGCGGCATTTTCCCCGAATACGGCGGCTTTGCAAGGCTGCTGGCGTATTTGCGCATACGGGAAAGTAACCACTCGCTGCCAGCGTTCGTCCCTGGCCGTGCGGCAGCCTCAGAAAGGTGCGCCGTGGAGGTCGATTGAGGGGTGTTTAAAGGGATTTCGTGGTTTATACCCTCTGAACAAGGTGGATTACTGCTATAATACAAACTGTTTGATTTTGGTTAACGATGTTGGTTATGCCCACCGGTTCTTCTGACACGCTGAAAACAGCGGACTTGATCCAGCTGTTTGATGACTTGTTCTTCTCTGCCCAAAACACCCGTCTGATTGCTGGCGATAGCGAGCCTGTCTACTTGCCATCTGATAGTGAATACGCTTACGACAGAATTATGTTTGCCCATGGTTTTTATGCTTCTGCCCTGCATGAAATCAGTCATTGGTGTATTGCGGGCGCTCAGCGTCGCCGCCTGGTTGATTTTGGTTATTGGTACGAACCCGATGGCCGCAGTGCCGCGCAGCAGCGTGAATTTGAGCAGGTAGAAATCAAGCCCCAGGCGGTCGAATGGTTATTGTCGGAAGCGTGTGGGCGGCGTTTTTATATCAGCACGGATAACCTCGATGGAGACCCGGTTGAAGTGGCCGCCGGGCGTAAGGCATTTGCCCTGGCGGTATGGCAGCAAGCCTGCCATTACTATCACCACGGCTTGCCAGAACGTGCGGAAGTATTAAAAAACGCGCTACTGGACTATTATCAGCGCCACGAAATATTTTCAGCCGACCTTTTTGTGCTGGAACGACTCTGACTGGAGACACTTTTGTTCAAGAAAATCATCAAGGCGGTGGCTGGCAAAAAGCAAGCCGACACCGGCACCTCTTCCCATACGGCTGCAACAGCGCCATCACGGGCAGTCAAACCTTCTACCAACAACTCCAAGGCTGCTCCGGCCCACGACAAACACCAGCGGGCCGACCAACCTCACGGAAGCCGTAGCGACAGTCAGAGTAATAAAAAACACGCCACCAGCAAAACCAAACAAGGTCATACACCTAAAGCGACCGTTGCACCCTGGGATCCTGCGAGCTTCAAGGTTGAGCCAATGGAAGGCAAAACCCGGTTCCATGATCTGGATTTACCCGACTCAGTCATGCATGCCATTTACGATCTGGGTTTTGAATACTGCACTCCGATTCAGGCCGAGAGTCTGCCGGCGTCATTACGTGGCCGCGATACCATTGGCCAGGCACAAACCGGTACCGGTAAATCGGCGGCTTTTTTGCTGACGATTCTGAACCGCTTGCTGACCATTATTCCGGAAGAACGTTACGCCAGTGAACCGCGGGCTCTGATTGTCGCTCCAACCCGTGAACTGGCGATGCAGATCGGCAAGGATGCAGAAGGGCTGGCAAAGCACAGTGGCCTGAATGTTGTCACCGTGATGGGGGGGATGGATTACGAACTGCAACGTCGCCAGTTACGTGATGACGTGGTGGATATTCTGGTAGCAACCCCCGGTCGTCTGATTGACTTTATGCGTAGCCAGGACGTGTTTCTGGATCAGGTCGAAGTACTGGTGCTGGACGAAGCCGATCGTATGCTGGATATGGGCTTTATCCCGGATGTCCGTCGTATTGTGCGGGCAACCCCGACCAAAGATCATCGCCAGACGCTGCTGTTTTCTGCCACATTCAATTTTGATGTCCGCATCCTGATTGACCAGTGGACTCGTGATCCGTTGCAAGTCGAAATTGAACCGGAACAAGTGGCGACCGACCGGGTTGACCAGAGTTTCTATCTGGTGGCGGAAAGTGACAAGTTCGGGTTGCTGGAACGTTTTCTGAAAGAAGAAAACCCGGAACGCTGTATCATCTTTGCCAACCGTCGTGATCACACCCGTAACCTGTGTGAAAAGCTGCTTAAACGTGGTTTCAAGGCGGGTTTGTTGTCCGGTGAAGTCAACCAGCAAAAACGTTTGAAAACACTGGAGCGTTTCCGGGAAGGCCAGCTGGCTATTCTGGTTGCGACCGATGTGGCTGGCCGGGGAATTCACGTTGACGGCGTTTCCCATGTGTTTAACTACACCTTGCCGGAAGACTCGGAAGACTACGTTCACCGTATCGGCCGTACAGGCCGTGCCGGAGCCAAAGGTATTTCCATCAGTCTGGTGTCTGAAGACGATGCTTTTGCCTTGCCAGACCTGGAAAAATATCTGGGTGCCAAGCTGCCGTTAAAACAGATATAAATGTGGCTGTCCCCTGGCTTGTAACACCACAACAGGACGCCAATGGCGTCCTTTTTTATACGGTGGCCATACGCAACAGCCTTTGATACGGCCGTTTGATTACGATGGTTGTTTTTAGTGATCGTTGCTGTGACGTGCCGTGGTTTTTACGCGTTACCATCACCCATTGTTGTTATTGTTTGCCATTGCAAGGATACCCATGGCGCATCGTCCTGCTGTTGATTCTGCTGCTTGTTCTTCTGCCTCCGCCACTGCGGCTTCCAGACCTCGTGCTGCTTCCAGCTCTCGGGCACTGCTGGCGAACCCGATTGTACGGGCATTCTGGCAAGTGTCGGGCAGCACCGGGGCGGCTCAGACTGAGGTATTGGGCTGGGGACGTAAACGCTCTGGCCGTAAGGCACAACAGCAAGGTGAGCGTCAGCAGCGCCCCTGGTGGTTGCTTGAAGATGGCTTTGTACGCTCGTTAGGCCGAGAAGATCCAGCCTTGTCGCTGGTACAGGATAATCTGGGTATTTATTACGACGCGACTGGCCCGTCACGACTGGAACAGCTGATCCCCCAACCGCTGACGGATACCCAGCAACGGCGTAGTCGCCAGCTGATCCAGCGCTGGCAACAGGCCGGAGTATCAAAATACAACGCCGCCCCAGATTACCGTGGTGAATTGCCAGCTTCCTTTGTGCTGGTGGTGGATCAGGTCGCCGGTGATGCGTCTATTTCATTTGGTCTGGCCAGTGCTGCCTCGTTTACACAGATGCTGGATGCCGCCCTGAGCGAAAACCCGGAAGCCACGGTGGTGCTTAAAGTACATCCGGATGCCTTCACGCGGGCGCGGGTCGGACACTTTGACCTGGCTACATTGCAGCAGGATGCCCGGGTGCAACTGGTGGCGGAAAACTGTCATCCCGAACGGCTGTTAGCGAATGCTGACAAGGTGTATACGGTGACTTCGCAAATGGGTTTTGAAGCCTTGCTGTGGGGCAAGCCGGTACGGTGTTTCGGGATGCCATTTTACGCTGGCTGGGGTCTGACCCGGGATGAACTCGATGCCCCTGAACGCCGTCGCTCTGCCTGCCAAGCCTTGTCGGCAGAGGAAGCACACCCGTCGTTAACCGGGACGGCTGGAATCACGCCTGGGGTCACGCTGGAGCAGCTGGTACACGCCACGCTGGTGGAGTACAGCCGCTACTGGGACCCTGAGCAGGGTACCGAAACCAGTATTGAAGACACCCTGGATTACCTGTCGGCCCAGCGCCAGCAATGGTTGCGCAGTCATCAGCTGGGGCCGGTGTATGCGTTGGGCTTCTCGCGCTGGAAAAAACCGATTTTACGGGCGTTTTTGTACGGTACCGACGTGACCTTTTGCAAGGATGCCAGACTGATACCGGCGCAAGCGACGGTTGCCTTATGGGGAGTACGCCCACTGCCACCGGTGCTGCAAACACCTGAGCGGCAGCCGGGGCGGGTGGTACGGATCGAGGATGGCTTTTTAAGGTCATCCGGGCTGGGGGCTGACCTGATTCGGCCGCTGTCCTGGGTGCTGGATGATGTTGGCATGTACTACGACGCGTCGAGGCCTTCGCGACTGGAGCAGATGCTGGCCCAGGACGAGTGGTCAGCCGCTGATTGTGCCCAGGCCCGGCAGCTGCGAAAGACCATTGTTGCCAACCGTATTTCCAAATACAACCTGACCGGGCAAGACTGGCAACCGGCGTGTCGATCCTGCTCTGGCCAGCCGCGCCGGGTGGTCCTGGTACCGGGCCAGGTGGAGTCTGATGCCTCAATCCGTATGGGAGCCGGGAGTATCAAGACCAATCAGGGGTTATTACAGGCAGCACGTGCTGCGGAACCGGACGCCTGGCTGGTGTATAAACCGCACCCGGATGTGGTATCCGGATTACGCAGCAGTGATCGTCCCGTGAGTGAATATCAGGCCTGGTGTGATGAATTGGTGCTGGCTGGCGATTCCTCTCAGATGCTGGAACATGTTGATGCGGTTCATACCATGACATCATTGCTGGGGTTTGAGGCGTTGCTGCGTGGTAAGGAAGTTATCTGTCATGGCATGCCGTTTTATGCGGGCTGGGGGCTGACCCGGGATATGTTGGTATGTCCACGACGGGGGCGTCAACGCTCCCTCGATGAGTTGGTGGCGGCTACCTTGATACGCTATCCCGGCTATGTGAGTGCCAGTACTGGCCGCTTCAGCAGCCCACAACGGGTAGTGGCAGAATTGCAGCGCTGGAAAGCGTCAGGGCCGTCGGTGATGCCACTCTGGCGACGGGCGTTACGGGTGGTGCTGCGTTTGTGGGTGTCATCGGGATTGCGAAAGAACGCCTGACCCGGCGGCTGTCGGGTCTGGCAGAACGGGAAACCACCGCATGGCTCAGCGATTTTCCAGTCGATTATAATCCAGGATACCGGCCCGGATCGGCCATTGCTGCTGATACAGCTGGCCAATGGCATCGCTGACCGCCCAGAATGTCGGGTTACTGCGACGTACTCCAAAGCGGTCGAGCAGGGCACTGTAATCATCCGCTGCCTGCATGTCAGCGATCTGTTTTACCAGTTCAGGCAAGGCTGATTCTTCGACGCTGAACAAGACGTTGGGGTAGTCGCCCACGGCACCACGGGCCAGGGTCAGGGTGTCTTCTGCAGGCCGTAAAGCGCTTTCTTCCGCTAGTAAACTGGAAATATTGGCATGGGCACGGTTATGCACCAGGCTGATCAGTTCCACTGGCTGCTGTTGGCGGGTGATCAATACCAGACTGAGTTCCGGTAACAGGTGCAAGCCTTTGCCTTGCAATTTTTCCAGGCCGTTCAGGGTGGTGATGGCTGAATCCGACAGTGGCCCGGATGACAGGTGATAGCTCTGGTTCAAGACCGGTGACAGTCTGTCGGCCAGTAAACGGTACAGCTCGGTTTTGGGCTGGTTGGTCTGATAGTCGATGGTGCTGTCGGCATCGAAGCGGATCAGGTCACTGAAGATATAATCCTTGATCGTGGTGCTGGTATCGCGATACCAATGGCGACGTACTGTCTCACGCTCTTGCTGTGGCAATAGCAGCAGAAAGTTCATTTCCCCTTCCATCCGCAAAAAATCCATATACAGCCGGGTGACCAGCTGATGCCCAACATTGCCGTACACATCAAACCCGGCAACCAATAGATAATGGATACGTTCCAGTAATGGGTAATCAATCAACCAGGCGGTCTTGGGCGGCTGGCCCAGCAGTCCCTGTACCACGGTGGCGTTATCAAAGTGGCGCATTACTGTCAGGGCTGCATTGGGGTTATTGATGCCAGCCTGTTGGTCGCCATCCCATACCAGTTGTGTATCCAGCAAAATATTGTTGTCTTGCATTTCCTGGCGCATAAACCGGGACTTGGCACTGAGGTATTCTTTTTGCTGGTCGGAAAAGGAAATCCAGGAACTGATAGGCAAGCTGTTGCTGCTGTTCTTGGCGGGTAAATCGAGATGATGCGCCTGGCTCTTGAGAAAATTGGAAGCATCGCTGTCGTAGTGGCGGTCGGGGGTGACGAAGAACACCCAGAACTGCTCGTTAATAACGTTCACTGCCACCTGACCATGGCAAACCGGCCCCTTGATAAAGGCCATGATGGTTTCCAGCGAGTGTTCCAGTAAAAAGCGATAGCGGCTATCCGTCGGAATATCCTGAAAAGTGATAAAGGGATTGGACGCTTGTTTTTCATCATATCCGGGTAAGGATTCGACGGTGTAAGACGGTTGGTAAAACAGCTTATGCCAAGTGTCCCAGCGAGCCTCATTCAGGCGGAAAGGGATATGGGTTTTGGCGACTTTGGATTCCTGGTCAACCACCAGGCGGTAATAGGGGGTGGCGACGCCAGGGTCATCATAAGGTCGGCGGGTGGCGATAATATCCACAGGTTCGCCCGGGGCGGTCCGGGAGCGCACCAGATGAAAACGGGTACTGCTGTCATCACCCAGATACAGGCTGTAAAGATAAATATGTTCATAAATATAGCGGTTGATCAGTGATTGCCGCTTGTAGTCGTCGCTATCCGGGTCACCATGGGCATTGAAGCGTTGTTCCCACTGCTGCAGCTGGTGTTGCAGATTGCCATTCAAGGGGGTTGGACGTGGTAGCAGGCCACCCCGTTGAATCCACTCGGCCAGGGTTTTGTACTCACTGTCGGACAAGGCGGGTAAACCGTAGGGCATGCCCCAGTCTGGGTACTGGCTGGCAAAATCAGAGTATTGCTCGGCGGTTGGACACTGTTGATCCCGTGACAGCTTGAAGTCGTAACTGTCGGGTAATACAGCCTGATCGGGAGCTGGCTGCGCCTGGCGCAAGGCAAGGGCGCGGAACAGTACACTGGCATGAAGATTGGCGTCGCTGGTATTACGCCGTTCATTCAATACCGGCTGGAAGCCTTTCTCGCGCCATTCTGTGGTGCTTTGAGCATCTAGATACAAGCGTTTTGGGGCCGTTGCCAACAGGCGTGTGCCATCGTAAACCGGCTCTGGGTGAAGACCTCGGTCAATACCCAGAGGGGAGGTCAATTTCAGCTGGCACGGCGCGTCATAACAGGCGTGACAGTGAACACAGCGTTGTTCCAGTATTGGCTCGACGTGCTGGTGGTAGTGTCGGCCTTCGTAGCTGTCGGCATCGACCCAGCGGGTTTTGGGCGCTGACTCGCCAAACACATCATCAAATTGTTGGCTGGCAAATACCGCGCAGCCTGTACTCGCGGTGACGATTACCCATAACAACAGCTTGAGGGTCAATCGGGTACGTGCGGAGGCTGACCGATTGGCCGTTCGAATTGTCATAGGCGCTCTGTGGGATTCGATAGGAGAGTAATTCTGATCATATCGAATCTTGTTGTCAGAGTCAGCGAATGACTTATGACACGGACTGGCCATCGGGCTGCAGCGGAGTCCCCGGACTGACCGCTGGCTGACGGGCTTGTTGCTGGTTGTGCAAGTACTTCAGGCGAGCAGCCAGTGACAGAGTGACAGCCAGAATCAACCAAGAGCCAAGGACAACACCCAACCAGTATTGCCACTGCCAGAACTGGTTGAGGTACACCCCGCCGGTGCTGGCACCGAGGTAATAACACACCAGATACAGCGAGCTGGCGCTGGCCTTGGCGTGTTTGACGGTACGACCAACCCAGGCGCTGGCGCTGGAATGGGCAAAGAAGAAACCAAAGGCATTCACCAGAAACCCGAAAATAATCGTCGGCAGCGATGGATACAGGGTAATCAGGCTGCCGACCATCAGCAGGCCACTGCCGACCATCATGCAGTTAGGCTGGCCATAGCGGCGGCTGAACTTGCCAGACAGCATCGAACCCCAGGTACCACTCAGGTAAGTCAGGAACAACATACCCAGAAACTGCGGTGACAGCTGGTAGGGATCGTCTTCCAGCACAAAGGTAATAAAACTGTACTGGTTGATAAAAACAAAGAAGTTCAGGCCTCCAAACAGAAAGGCGGGCAGCAGCAGCGGATTACGCAAATGCGACACGATATCCCGTCCCATGGATGGCAAGTTGAACGGCCGGGGGGTAAACCGGCGCGGTGGAGGTAATAACCAGGCAACCAGCATCCAGGTACACAAGCCAACCAGGCCCACGAGCAGAAAGGCGTTACCCCAGCCCAGGTGTTCACCGGCAAAACCACCCATCAGGCGACCACCAATGCCCCCCAACGAGTTGGCCGCGATATATAAGCCAATGGCAGACATCAAGGCATCGGCCTCAAATTCATCGGCCATGTAGGCCACGGCAATGGCTGGCAAACCGCCCAGAAACAGCCCTTGCAAGCCACGTAACCAGAGTAACTGCTCAAAGGTCGTGACCTGGCTGATCACCAGTGTGGTGGCGGCGACACCGCACATACTGCCAATAATCAGCCCTTTGCGGCCGATCACATCGGATAGTGGCCCATAGATCAATAACGACAATCCCAGTGTCAGCGTCGACAGCGTCAGGGTGTAACTCGCTTGCAGCGGTGTAACGGCAAATTCTGTCGCCAGCATTGGCAGCAATGGCTGGGTCACATACAGGTTGGAAAACACCATAAAGGAGCCAAGGCACAAGGCGATGGTGATTCGCCACCAGGCGGCGGTACCATTTTTGATCATGAGGGGTCTCGCTATAAGAAGAAGCAGAACAGCAAAACCACTATAAAAGGTTGTATCGCATCATAAAAATATATGTTTGATATGAATTAAATCAAAAATTGTTATGAGTTGAGCCGGTGACGATTTATAACAACGGAAAAATGATGACTTTGAAACAGAGTAGAAGCAGAAAGGAGAAGGGTTCATGGACTATAAGGCGCTGAGTTATTTTTATGAAGTGGCACGGCAGCAGAGCTTCACCCGGGCTGCGGACCGGCTGCAGGTGGCTCAACCTGCTGTCAGTATGGCAATCAAGCGTCTGGAGCAGCAATTACAGCTGACCCTGTTTCACCGCCACGAGCGCCAGATATCGTTAACCGATGAAGGTGAGTGTTTGTTCGCCCAGGCCCAGCGTATCGTACAGATGATGTCTGATGCCGACCTGGAAATGGCAGAACTGCGAGGACTGGAACAGGGAGCGGTACAGTTAGGTACGCCGAGCATGCTGGGTTCTTATCATTTTCCTCCGATTATCATGGCGTTCCGGCATCGTTATCCGAACCTGACATTTTCTGTTTACGAAGGTGGTGCCTGGCAGTTGCAGCAAATGCTGGAAAAAGGGGAGCTGGATCTGGCGGTGATCGAAGCGGAAGAAATCCCCGACAGCATCGAAGCCCGTACCTTGATGCATGAAGAAATGCGCGTTGTGGTGGCCAAGGATCATCCGTTTGCCAGTCGCACCGCAATCACTCCGGCGGAATTCCTGCAGGAAGATCTGGTGCTGTTTCGTAAAGGTTACTTTCACCGCAAGGTGATTGACCGCCTGGCCGAAGAGTCGGCTATTCAGCCGCGGATTAATTTTGAAACCAACCTGTTGCCGCTGATTCGCTCTATCGTCAAACAGGGGTTTGGTATTTCGACGTTGTTACGGATGGCCACGGAAGATGATCCGGAGTTGGTGACGCTGTCGTTTGATCCGCCCATTGTGCTCGATCTGTGTCTGGCCTGGCGTAAGGATGGTTATCTGTCAAAAGCCAATCAGGCCTTTGTGGATTTTGTGCTGGATAATAGTCCGGTGTCGGGACATGCAGAATAGTTTTGCTGGCGATATATCGGGGGGGGGCTGGGCAGGCCGGTATTTGAGCAGGCCGGGAGTGCCCACCGTGAGGTGCACTCCCGGAACTGAATATTTATTTATTCAGCAAGTAGTTTACCAGCAGGCTGACCGGGCGACCGGTAGCGCCCTTGGCTTTACCACCAACCCAGGCGGTGCCAGCAATATCCAGATGCGCCCAAGGGGTGCCTTCCGTAAAGCGTGACAGGAAACAGGCGGCGGTGGTTGCGCCAGCGAGCGGGCCACCAATGTTGGCGATGTCGGCAAAGTTGGAGTCGATCAGATCCTGATATTCTTCTTCCAGCGGCAAACGCCAGACCTTGTCGTTGCTGTACTGTGCCGCGGCTTGCAGCTGCTCGGCCATGGCTTCATCTGTGGTGAACAGGCCGGAGTTGACCTCGCCCAGAGCGGCCATACAAGCACCGGTGAGGGTGGCGATATCAACGATGGAAGCGGGCTGATAATTGTCGATACCGTAGGTCAGGGCATCACACAGCACCAGCCGTCCTTCGGCGTCGGTGTTGAGAATTTCGATGGTTTTACCGGACAGGCTGGTGACGACATCGCCGGGCTTGCTGGCGTTACCGGCAGGCATGTTTTCTGCGCTGGTCACGATAGCCAGTACGTTGACCTTGGGTTTGAGGGTCAGAATGGCTTTCATGGTGCCAAGCACAGAGGCTGCGCCGCACATATCGTATTTCATCTCGTCCATTTTCTGGCCGGGTTTCAGGCTGATGCCACCGGTATCAAAGGTAATGCCCTTGCCCAGAATCATGTGCGGTGCTGCGGTTGGGTCGTCGGCCCCCCGGTATTGCATAACGATGATTTTGCCCGGCTCGGTGGAGCCTTTGGATACCGAGACAAATGCACCGGCGCCCATTTCTGCCAGTTGGTCTTCATCCAGAATGGTGGTTTCGAGCGCCTGGTCCTGGGTCAGGGTGACGGCATTTTCAGCCAGCCAGGTTGGTGTGCAGATATTCGGTGGCATATTGGCCAGTTCTTTGGCAAAGCTGATCCCCGTGCCAATGGCTGCCCCTTTACTGAAGGCTGCTGAAACATCGTCACCAAGCCAAATCAGGGTGTCGGGTGATTTTGCTTCGGCGTCGCTGCTGCTTTTGGTGGCGGTGAAACGGTATTGCGCGGCGGCATAGGCGATTGCGGTCTGTTCCGCCAGCCAGGCTTCGGTCAGTACGTCGGTTGTCAGTGACGTCAGTGCCAGAGCAATATCGCCGCCGATGCGGTTCGTGGTATTGGCAATGGCTGCCAGAACTTTTTGGGCACTGGCGGGTTTCAGTGTTTCTTTACCAGTACCAACCAATAATACGCGGCTGGCCGTAATGCCGGAAACTGCAGGTAGCAGCAGTGTTTCTGCCAGTTTGCCGGAGATATCGCCCTGTTCAAAACGCTGGCTGATAAAGCCCTGGCTGGCTTCGTCAAGTTGCAAGGCTGTGTCAGACAGCTTGCCTGACTGGTCGAGAGTGACCACAATACAGCTCGCCTGGGTCTCGGTGGCAGTTTGTTGGGATACCTGATAAATCATGTCAGCTCCTGGCGGAAACATTGAGTGGCGAACGATGGCCGGGTTGATTCGCAGCGTGTCGTTCTGAATGGTTAGTCACTCTATAATGTGACGTCATATTCCTGAAATACAAGTGCGGCGCGGATAACAATACATTTTGCTGTCGTTGCAGAGCACCCTGTCTCTGGGTATGGTGCGCGGCTTTGCCGCGGTTCAATCAAGGTCTAGTCTTTTGATCATATTTCGTTATCTGGCCAGGGAACTGGCTGGTTCGTTGTTTGCAGTGACCATCGTGTTATTGATGATTCTGATGAGTGGTCGGCTGATTCGTCAGCTGGCGGCCGCTGCAGCCGGTGAAGTCTCGCTGGATATTGTGTTTTTCACACTGCTATTACGCCTGCCATCGTTTCTCGAAATGATTTTACCGCTGGCACTGTTTATCTCAATTTTACTGACTTACGGTCGTCTGTACGCTGAAAGCGAAATGACGGTGCTAACGGCAACCGGCTTTTCAAGCAACCGGTTATTGGCGTACACCGCGGCACCGGCGTTTGTCTTGATGCTGGTGGTGGGCAGTTTCAGCCTGTATCTCAGCCCAAGCGGTGCTGAAAAGATGGAAAGCCTGTATGAAAAACAGGCGCAGCTGACGGAGTTTGAGTTACTGGCCCCTGGTCGTTTCCAGAGTATGAAAGGTGGCAGTCGGGTGACGTATGCGGAGTCGTTGTCGGATGATAAAACCGAGATGAACCGGGTATTTATTACCGATGGCAACAGCCTGCTGCTGGCACAAAAAGGTACCCAGTATGTCAGTGACGAAACCGGCTCCCGTTATCTGGAATTACACGATGGCAAACGTTACGACTGGACACCAGGCAGCCTGGCGTTCGAGGCGCTGGATTTTGAACTGTATGGCGTCAAGATTGCGGAAGAGCTGGAAGAACGGCGCCAGTTACGTAAAGAAGCGGTGCCAACCCTGGCACTGTTTGGTTCCGACGACCCCAAACACCAGGCCCAGCTGCAGTGGCGTATCTCGATGGTTCTGATGGTGCCTATCATGACCTTGCTGGCGGTGCCTTTGTCGCGGGTGAATCCTCGTCAGGGCCGGTTTGCCCGGCTGTTTCCGGCCATTGTGCTGTTTATGGTGTACATCTCCTTGTTGATTGCCATGAAGGGCATGCTGGAAAAAGGCCAGCTGAACCCAAACATCGGGTTGTGGAGTTTGCATCTGGTGTATCTGATGATCGCTCTGGGGTTACTGCTGGTGCCTGAATGGATGCGCCGCTGGCGGGTGAGGTCATTATGAATCGTATCGATCGTTATGTTGCCCACAATGTGCTGATGGCAACCCTGATTGTGGCTCTGGTCATTGTGGGTCTGGACGCTATTTTTACGCTGGTGGATGAACTGGATCAGCTGAAAGGTGAATACCAGTTTGCCGATGCACTGCAATTTATGGGTATTCGCTTGCCGCGGCGCCTGTATGAATATATGCCGATGGCCTGTCTGATTGGTTGCCTCGCTGGTCTTGGTGGCATGGCGGCCAACAGTGAGCTGACGGTGATGCGGGCAGCCGGTGTATCTGTGGGGCGTATTGCCCTGGCGGTCATCAAGCCGATGATGTTGCTGATGGTGCTGAATATGGCGCTGGCTGAATATGCGATTCCGGTGCTGGAGCGGATTGCGCAATCACAAAAGGCGGTGGCGCAAGGAAAGGGCGATTTGCTCTCAAACAAGGGCAAGGGCTATTGGCACCGGGAAGGCAATACTTTTATGCGCTTTACGGCGGTTGAACCCAATGGCGTGTTACATGGCATCACTCTGTTTGATTTTGACGATGACAGTAACCTGCAGCGTATCCGTTCCGCCGAGCGGGCGATTTATCAACGTTCCAGCTGGCAAATGCAAACCGTGGTCGATATGACCATCAGCGCTACCGAAACCCGTCAATTACAACTGGACAGCATGGACTGGCAAACTGAGCTGACGCCACAAAGCCTCAGTGTGGTAATGATCGAGCCTCGGGATATGTCGATATCCAATCTGTTCAGTTATACCCGTTATCTGGAAAAGCAGGGCCTGAATGCTGATAACTATCTGTTGTCATTCTGGCGCAAGGTCACTCAGCCGCTGGGGACTCTGGCACTGGTGGTACTGGGGATTTCCTTTATCTTCGGGCCGCTGCGAGCGGTCACACCCGGTTATCGGATTTTTTCCGGCATTCTGGTTGGGTTGATGTACAAATACGCGGAAGAATTATTGGCACCTGCCAGTATTGTGTTCGGGTTTGAACCTGTGTGGGCCAGTGTGGTGCCAATCGCCGGCTGCATGGGAGTGGGGCTGCTGCTGCTGCGTCGCACCGGATAAACCGGTGCTGTTGTTCCGCTTATTTCCCTGTTTTCGGGATAAACACAATACGGGTCAGCGAGGCCATGTCATGCCAGCTGCGGCCGCGGGTATCGAGCAGTGACCAGAAAAATCCCAGTCCGAACACCGCCAGCGAGAAAAACCCAATGCCTGTGCGTAACATGCAGTGGGACAACTTGACGGGCTTGGCATCTTCAGTAATCAGTTTGAGGCGCCAGGCTTTCATGCCAATACTCTGGCCACCACGGCGCCAGGATGAGCTGAAATAAAAGAAACTGATGCAGAACATTACCGACAGGTTGACCGAGGCAGGAAAAGCCCCGGGCGGTTGTCCATCGTTGGCAGCGGTCGCAATACCTACCAGCACAAAACCAGTCACAATATAGAGCGCCAGCAATACCAGGCCATCATAGGACAGGGCTGCCAGGCGGCGTATCAGGGATGCAGTCGGGTAGTTCTGGTCTGACATGATGGTGCTCTTTGGGTTGGCTGGGTGTGAGTCGAAGTGAGAGGTCAGTACGTATTCTCAGCTGACCGGCAAAACCGGGCAAGAATGGTAGCAGATTTGTCCAGAGCTGGCTTTGATGGCGACACGTCAATGCAGAGTGGTTGCCAGGGTGACACACTGCTACTGACGGTACATCTGACAAATAGTAACGGTCACGTTAAAAGTGCCGGTTTGAATCATTATCGGAGTAAATAGAATATGGTTGATCTCAGTGACATTCGCAAGGAATACACGCAAGGACGACTCGACGAGTCCAAAGTGGCTGAGCACCCGGTGACGCAATTTCACGCCTGGTTTGAGCACTACCGTACCACTGTGCCGGAAGAGCCGACGGTGATGACGGTCGCCAGTGTGGATGCGCAAGGTCAGCCCTGGCAACGCATCCTGTTGCTCAAGTCTTACGATGATGACGGCTTTGTTTTTTTCACCAATTATGAAAGTAACAAGGGCCGCCAGTTTTCCCATAACCCACGAGCCAGCCTGCATTTTTTCTGGATGACGGTGGAACGTCAGGTGCAGGTGCAGGGAGAGGTCGTGCCAATGAGTCGGGAAGAAGCACAAGCCTATTTCCACTCCCGTCCACGTGAAAGCCAGTTGGGTGCCTGGGCATCGCAACAGAGCCAACCGTTGGCCAGCCGCTCCGAACTGGAAACCCGCTTTGCCCAGTTAAGTGTGGAATACCAGGACAAGGAAATTCCGTTACCAGATTACTGGGGTGGTTATCGGTTACAGCCTTCACGCATGGAATTCTGGCAAGGTGGCGAGCATCGTTTGCACGACCGGGTGGAGTACGTGCTGCAACAGGGGGGCTGGAAAATCCAGCGACTGAACCCTTGATTCCCTCAACAGAGCTGCATAAAAGCGGCTCTGTTTGCCGCTTTTATATCCGGCTGATATCGGCCGGTATCTTTTTTAATGCCACAACCAATGCCTGGTCATCATAGGTAGCGGACTATTCATTGGTTGATCAATAGCGTTAACCTGCTTTATGGTGCAATCGTCGGTTTGAATATGACGCATTAGTATCTGATGTCGATGATATAAAGATCGATCATGTTATTTTTTTTGTTTTCTGTAATTCGATGATTTTCCCGGTGTTCTGATTCAGGTTTCTTGTGCGGATTACTGGCATTGTCTATTTTTCTGATGGTGTGTTCAGCTTTACCTTGAAGTGTCAGGAGTCTGTATATTCAAGTGTGGTTATTACAGGGATGACATAGGATGCACTTTCTTGAGACTGGCATTTCAGCGCATTATTTCGAAAGAGGGAATCCATGAAAACCGAATATATTATCCCGCTGTTGTTTTCCGGCACGTTGGCCCTGGCGGGCTGTGGCAGCAGTGACGACAGTGAGGTCGTTGATACCACCGACGATTCTGACAGCTCTGTTGATATCGAAGATGATGATGTTGCCGACGTTGACACTTCTTATTTTGATCTGGCCTCTCTGGACTCGATCGAAGTGGTTGAATGTACTCTGACCAACAACGAGAGCAGTACCTGTTATCAGATAACGGTAAAAGGTTTTCCGGCGGATCGTAGTGAAATCGGGCCATTTTGTCCGGAAGTGATCACAGCAACAGCAGAAGATGCCGGGAAATGGTTTGACGATGGCGTGCTGTATGATTTGACCGGTGAATTTATTGCCAATCTGGATGAATTTTATAATGACAATAACTGGCTGCTATATGACGAAGAGAGTGGTGAAGTCAATATAACCGATACGCAGACTTCGTGCGAGGCAGCAGCCGTTGTGGATGTTGCTGAGGAATACCATAACTACTGCGTCCAGTGTGATCTGGATTATTACAGTGATGTTGAAGGTGAAGGTATTTATAGCACATATCTGATCCCTACCACGCCGGTCGTTCGGGATAGCGCAGGCGATATCGACGGTGAAAACGTTGGTGTAGCGTTTAATGGCGTTAATCTGGCCGCTGCTGCACCTGCTGAAGTTATTCTCAGTGCGTACACCATTGCCGCATTCGACGACTGCGTGGGTCATGTGAATCCGGTTGCGGGCTATCACTATCACGGCGCCAATCATGGCGATGGCGACTGCCCGGCGATTGCTTTTGAAAGTGATGGCCATGGCGGTGCCTTTGCCTATGCCATGGACGGCTTTGTGATCTACAGTATGCTGGATGAAGAGGGCAACGAAGCCAGTGATCTCGATGAGTGCCGTGGCCATACTGATGACGTGCGAGGTTACCATTACCATTCTGCCGGGCCGGGTGAAAATGCCTTTATAGGCTGCTTTACCGGAGAGACAGCCAGCGCCGATGATGATAACGAAATGGATGAGAGGCCTGGCCGATGAACAGATGGCATTCTAACGTATGTTACCTGGCCGGGCTGATACTGGTGCTCTCTGTTTTACCTGTGGCTGCGCACGAAGGGCATGGGGATGAACTGCCCTGGGAAGCCTGTCAGGCGTTGGAAAAAAGCGCTCAATGTGCTTATACCAACAGCCATGGCGATGTGTACCGGGGAACCTGCAGAGTGTTTAGCGGTGGACTGATGTGTGTGAGAAACCAGCCAATTATCCATGGTGAGGTGCAACAGACGGATAGCCATAAGGATTATGATGCCTTGCATCAGGGGGCCAGCGAGTCAGGCACAGGCGAAGGCTTGTAGGCCGGGAGCCGGGAGAGAGCTGGAGGCATAAAAAAGGCCCGTCAGTATTAAACTGACAGGCCTTTGTAATTAGTGGTAGCTATGGACGGACTTGAACCATCGACCCCAGCATTATGAATGCTGTGCTCTAACCAACTGAGCTACATAGCCACTGCACTCTTGATGCGATCCAACAGATGGAGGCGCTGTCTCGATCAAGTGGCGCGTATTATGCCAGTGTAATATTTTCTGTCAAATATTTATTTGCGATTTATTTCAACGGTTTAGCCTGGAGTGGGTGTTCATTGGTGATGGCCCGGTCTGGTGCAATTTGAGCAAGAGTAGGGGTTTTCAGGCTGGACAGGCTTCCTTGGCTGTGGGAGGCTTCGCAACCGTAATAAATACTCGTTTTTTATGAGCAAGTGTTTGGCTATTCTGGTTTGTCTGGCGATATCGTCAGTCTTGTTCTGGCGGCGGCGTGTGATCGATGAATGTCGGTAGGTTCATGTGGCCTCTGCAATATCAGAAACGACGTCTGGCAGTTCTTGTAATCAGCGCGGCTGGGTATCTTTACAGTGGTTCGATTATGCAATAATTGAAACTTTTCGATTGTATGGTTGCCAGTCCAGCATTCATTTCAATAAACGTGAGAGACAAGCATGAGTTTTATTAAATCAGTACCTGTCGTATTGGCGGGTACTCTGTTGTTGGCCGCATGTGGTCAGGAGGAAGTTGTGAAATTGGAAAACCACATTGACCAGGCAAGTTATGGCGTGGGTCTGAATATTGGTCGCCAGTTGTCTCAGGAAGATGTTGAAATGAACGCCGAGGCCATTGCAGCAGGTATCAAGGATGCGCTGTCAGAAGCGGATCAGCGTATTCCTGATGAGGTGATTCAGGGTGCTTTTGAAAAAATCCGTGAAGAGCAAATGCGCAAACAAGAAGCTCTGGGTGATGCGGTTGCCAAGGCAGGAGAAGAATTCCTGGCTGAGAACGCTGCCAAAGAGGGTGTAACTGTCACCGACAGCGGCTTGCAGTATGAAGTGATGACTGCTGTTGATGGTGATGCAGCACAACCGACTGCAGCGGATACCGTCAGTGTTCATTATCACGGTACTTTGATTGACGGTACTGTGTTCGACAGCTCTGTTGAGCGTGGCGAGCCTGTTCAATTCCCGCTGGGTAATGTTATTCCGGGTTGGACTGAAGGCGTACAGTTGATGAAAGTGGGTGAAAAATTCAAGTTCTTCATTCCTGCTGAATTGGCTTACGGCGCACGTAGCCCAAGCCCTAAAATACCAGCCAACTCTGCACTGGTATTTGAAGTTGAATTGCTGGAAATTGTTGCTGAGTAATCAGCAGGCAGCCAGTCAAAAAAGTCGCTTCTGGCGGCTTTTTTTATGCCTGTTTTTTGGTATCAGGAGAGTTGGTTGTCTTCCAGTATTATTTCTTCGACTGGTTCTGGTTCCGGCAGAGAGATATAGCCTTTCAGATCGGACAGCGTCTGTTTGGCCCTGCGTTTGAGTAATTCATCGATGGTGAACTGGTGGCCACAGTGTCGGCAAGTCAGCTGCTGACTGTTGATCAGGCTGTGGAGGGTATGAGCGGTATTGGCACCACACTCGTGGCAAGGGACGGGATATTGTACAGATCGGGCCAGACGAGTCATGTTTTGCCACCGCGCTATCGCATTAAAATTATTGGAATGTGGCGTTGTAGGCTAATAGAAAAGTATGAATATAAGAAGGCTCATTTGTTGTATCTGGCACTTTAAAGTGTAAAGGATTGCATAATGCAGATATGAGCTGTATTTGACCAACCAGGAGAACCCTGAAAAAGTTGGTCGGGGTAGAGAGATTCGAACTCCCGACATCCTGGTCCCAAACCAGGCGCGCTACCAGACTGCGCTATACCCCGAAGTGTTAATTGGCTCCCCGAGCTGGACTTGAACCAGCGACCAATAGATTAACAGTCTACTGCTCTACCAACTGAGCTATCGGGGAACTTCTCAACAGCGAGACGTATAATACGGATGGGTTATGTTGCTGTCAATGCCATTTTTGAAATTAGTTTCGCTGAGCTATCAAGGCATGACTGGCTCGTGCGTTTTCAGTTGTTCCCGGCGGAGCCGAAGCTCGCCAGGACAACGGGTCGGTCTTAGTCTTTCAGGAATACATTCTGATAGACGTAGTTGGTTGCTTCAACAAAACCATCGATGCTGCCACAGTCAAAGCGGCGGCCACGGAATTTATAGGCGATAACCTTGCCTTCCTGGGCCTGTTTCAACAGGGCGTCGGTGATCTGGATTTCGCCATTGATACCACTGCCAGTCTCTTCAATTTTAGGGAAGATGTCTGGAGTAAGAATATAGCGGCCAATGATTGCCAGGTTGCTTGGTGCTTCTTCCTTGGCTGGTTTTTCAACCATGTTGCTGACGCGGTAAACACCAGGCTCGATTTCTTCACCGGCAATGACGCCATATTTGTGAATGGTTTCTTCTGGCACTTCCTGGACTGCGACAACAGAGCAGCCATATTTTTCATGAATCTTGACCATTTGAGCCAACACGCCTTCATCGCCTTCGTCGGCGATACAGAGGTCGTCTGCCAGTACAACACCAAAGGCTTCGTTACCCATCAGGTATTGACCGGTCAGAATGGCGTGACCCAGACCTTTCATTTCATTCTGGCGGGTATAAGCAAAATCATTTTCATTCATCAGATTGCGAATTGATGAAATCAGGGCTTCTTTGCTGGTGCCCTGGATTTCATGCTCGAGTTCATAGCTGATATCGAAGTGATCAGCGATTGCCCGCTTGCCACGACCAGTGATAAATCCCATGAAATGCATACCAGCTTCGCTTGCTTCTTCTGCGCCGTACTGCACCAGGGGTTTGTTAACAATAGGCAGCATTTCCTTCGGCATGGCTTTGGTAGCCGGAAGAAAGCGGGTACCGTAGCCGGCGACTGGGAATAAACACTTGCGAACCATATTCGATCCTTCTTATTAGCAATTAAACAAAAATTTCCGTGAACACTAGAGCGGGTATATGTCATTTGTGCGACATATCACAGATGTTCCACTGATCATGTCCCAAAGGTAACCAATTGTAAACGATATGTCTGTCGGGATAACCTTGGCATTGATCTGATGTGTCACGGTTTGCAGTGGAGAGGTGGGATGCAGATGCCATGCCCGATTGCAGGCGTTGTGAATATATCGGCACGATTGGCAACGAATAAGTCTTGATAGTGAATCGACCGAAGTGGTCATTTCCGGCAGGTATTTCATGCTTGGTTGCCGCATTGCAATCAACTTGTGGCACTCTGCTTATATGTTTGGTGCAGCCGCTGCTTTTTCTGATTATCAGCTGAAGCGGCTGTGATTCTGGTTTTCATTGGACAGACAGAGCTTGGAGGATATATGCAGATCAGCGCACCGTTTGAATTGGTACTTTTTGGGGGCATGGGCGATCTGGCCCAACGCAAGCTGTTGCCAGCACTCTACCTGTTGCAACGGGATGGTCGCTTGCCTGAAGGTAAAATCATCTCGGTAAGTCGCCGGGATATTACTCACGATGATTACGTTGAGCAGGTCCGTAAGGCGGTGACAACACATGTCGCCAAGGAATACCTCGAAGAAGCCGTTTGGCATGACTTTGCCAGCAAGCTGCTGTGTGTCAGCCTGGATGCAACCGATCCGTCGTCCTATCAGGTGCTGAATGACGTACTGGTTCAGGGCAGCGCTAACCGGGTATTTTATCTGGCCACCGGATCGGCCTTGTTCACCCCGATCTGTAAAGGACTGCAGCAAAACAACTTGCTTGAGTCGTGCACCAATGTGGTGCTTGAAAAACCGATCGGGCACGATCTTGAATCGGCGCTGGCAATCAATCGTGCAGTGGCCGAATACGTCGATGAATCACATATTTATCGGATTGATCACTATCTGGGCAAAGAAACCGTACAAAATCTGCTGGTTTTGCGGTTCGCCAACTCACTGTTTGAATCCCAGTGGAACCATCAGTATATCGATCATATTGAAATCACGATCGCAGAGACAATCGGGGTGGAAAAACGGGCCGAGTTCTACGAGCAAGTCGGAGCCATGCGCGACATGTTCCAGAATCATTTGCTGCAGCTGCTGTGTATTGTGGCGATGGAACCGCCGTCAAAACTGGAAACCGACGCGGTTCGTGATGAAAAAGTCAAAGTGCTCAAGGCTCTCCGGCCAATTGTTGGAGAGGCCATCAATCGTAATGTCGTGCGTGGTCAGTACGACGCCGGTGTTGCGGATGGCCAGCCCGTACCGCCTTATCGCGCCGAGCCGGGTGTTCAGCAAAAAAGTAATACTGAAACCTTTATCGCTGCCAAGGTCGAAATTGATAACTGGCGTTGGGCGGGCGTGCCGTTTTATTTACGTTCCGGCAAACGATTGGCGGAGCGGGCCTGTGAAATTGTTGTCAGTTTCAAGGAAATCCCGCACTCTATTTTTCCGTTACAGCACAAGAGCACCATGGCAAACAAACTGGTGTTCCGCTTGCAGCCGGATGAAGGTGTCCGGTTGATGTTGTGTGAGAAACGGGTCGGGCCGGGTATGAGTGTACGGCCAATGAACCTGAGTCTGAATCCGGCAAACCACCGTAAAACCCGGGTTCCCGAAGCCTACGAACGTCTGTTGTTTGATGCCTTGAGTGGTAACGCGACCCTGTTTTTACGGGATGATGAACTGCAAGAAGCCTGGCGCTGGGTAGATCCTATTATTCAGCATTGGCAAGAAGTGGATCTGCGCCCTGAGCCCTATACATCGGGCACCTGGGGACCGGCGGCATCGACCTTGCTGCTGGCCAGGGATGGACGCTTGTGGATCGAAAACAGCTAGGAGTGCATGTATGAGCGACAATCGATTTGATTCCGCCAGTATTCTGGCAAAACAGTTAGCCGATGCGGTCAGTCTTTGCCTGAAAGAGCGGGTTGCGCAAAAAGGCAGAGCCTGTCTGGCCGTGAGTGGTGGTAACACCCCGAAAGCCTTTTTTGAAGAACTGGGCAAGCGGGCGTTGCCCTGGTCCCAGATTCTGGTGACATTGGTGGATGAACGCTGGGTTGATGAAAGTGATCCGTCCAGCAATGCCGGCCTGGTCAAGGCGCATTTACTGCAAGGCCCGGCTGCTGCCGCGTATTTTTTACCCCTGAAAAATGCAGCCCTGACGCCGACTGCCGGTTTTATGGACTGTGAAAACAGCCTGCATGAGCAAATTTCGCGGCTGGATGTAGCGGTACTGGGGATGGGAACCGATGGTCATACGGCATCCTGGTTTCCACAGTCAGCCGCATTGGAGCGATGCCTTGATGAAGGTGGTTCAGCCTGGAGCTCGCCAGTCGTTGATGCTGAGCTGGAACTGCCCCGAATGACCCTGACCTGGGCGATGTTAAGCCAGTGTCAGAATATATTCTTACACTTTGAAGGGGCGGAAAAACAGGCTGTCTTCGAGGCTGCCTGTGATCCTGGCCAGCAGCAAAATATTGCCGCCATGCCGGTTCGTACCTTGTTATATCAGTCCCAAGTGCCGCTGAGTATATTTCGAACGCCTTGAAAGGAAGAGGCGGCCGGGATTTTTTGAGGGGTGCAGGAGTGATTGTCTTTTCTCTCTGTATCTTTTTCCTCTCGGCTGGCTTCCGCCCCGCTCGTGCCATTACGGCATAAAAATGGCAGTGAATTCAGTCTATTGCGACAGTTAACCAGGAAAGTATATGTCAAATGACCTGATCACCAGGCTTACCAGACGTCTCCAGAAGATTTATCTCGATGCCACTGTAGCAGCCGACACCGCGGCTGATCTGGAGCGTTTGTGCCTCAAGTTTCTGGAAGGCCGCAAGAGCCAGCCGGGAGAAATGACCAATGGACAACGCTGGAGCCAGGAAGACGTTATCCTGATCACTTACGGCAACAGCATCCAGCAGGCGGGGGAGGTGCCATTCCAGACTCTCAGCCGTTTTCTCAAGGACAATGTGGCAGACACCTTGAATGCGGTACACCTGCTACCATTTTCGCCCTACAGTTCGGATGATGGTTTTTCCGTGATCGATTACCGTCAGGTCAACCCTGACTGGGGCAACTGGGAAGATGTTGCCAGTATCGCTGAAAACTTCGATCTGATGGCTGACCTGGTGGTGAACCATTGTTCGCGAGAGAGTTTGTGGTTTATCGATTATGTCGCTAACTGCGAACCTTACAGTGACTATTTTATCGAGGTCGAAATCGGTACCGATGTGTCCGGGGTAACACGACCACGTAATACACCCTTGCTGACGCCGGTACATACCCACCGGGGTGTTCGCCATGTCTGGGCGACCTTCAGTGAAGATCAGATTGATCTCAACTACGCCAACCCCAAAGTGCTGGTTGAGATGATGAACATCATGCTGTTTTACGTCGAGCAGGGTGCCCGTTTTGTACGGCTGGATGCCATTGCCTACTTGTGGAAACAGCTGGGTACCAACTGCATCCATTTGCCGCAGACCCATGAAGTCGTCAAGTTGATGCACGATATCGTCGAAGCAGTAGCCCCTGAAGTGGTACTGATAACCGAAACCAATGTGCCGGTTGCCGAAAACCTCAGTTATTTTGGCGACTCGGATGAAGCGCATATGGTGTATCAGTTTGGCTTGCCGCCGTTGGTCTTACACGCGCTGAATCGGGGAAAATCTGACTATCTGGCTGATTGGGCCAGCAAGATTCCACCGCTGCCGGAAGGCTGCACCTATCTTAATTTTACTGCCTCCCATGACGGGATTGGCGTGCGTCCGGTAGAGGGCATCCTGCCGGCTCATGAAGTTGAAAACCTGATTGAATGCATGCACAAATTTGGTGGTTTCGTCAGTATGAAGGCGAATCCGGACGGCACGGAAAGCCCCTACGAAATCAATATTGCCCTGTTTGATGCCTGCATGGGAACCCGTCGTGGCCCGGATCACTTCCAGGTGCCACGTTTCCTGTGTTCCCAGGCCATCATGCTGGCGATGCAGGGGATTCCGGCGGTGTATATTCACAGCCTGACCGCCAGTCCAAATGATCTGGCCCACGTGGAGCAAACCGGCCGTACGCGCTCGATCAACCGCCGTATCTGGAATTGTGACGAGCTGGAAACGCTGCTGAACAATCCGGTAACCCCCCAGGCCGAGATCTTTAATCGGTTACGGCAGATGATCCGGATACGTCGACGTCAGCCAGCGTTCCACCCTGACGCCCGTCAGGAGGTGATTCGTATCAACTCTGACCTGTTTATTATTAAACGCAGCTGTGGTGACCGCGGCCAGACCGTTTTTGCTATCTCCAACGTCACGGAGCGCAAAATGGCGTTGCCACTGGCGAGTCTGGGGTTCCTGGTATTGGGTATGACAGATTTGCTGGAAGAGGAGGCCGGACCACTAGGAGACACTCTGACTCTGAAGCCGTATCAGACCGTGTGGCTCACCAGTTGAAGCAAGCGTCGCTGGTGAGTGGTTGACTCACCAGCGACGTCGTGTTGTCAGGACTGGATATTATCTTCCTCAACGGCTTCGTAAAGACGATCGAGAATATCCGGGATGGCGGAAATAACGCGATTCCAGCTTGGGATAAACGGAGTTTCCATTGGGTTTTCGAGGAAATAATCACCGGCAGACATAATATTCTCTGCAAACAGTTCGACCGCGGCCTCTTCCTGGTGGCGGTCCAGTGTCAAACCGTTCATCAGAGCATCGTTGTAGTAGGTTTCAACAAAATCCAGTGCGACCCGGAAATAGGTTGCCTTGATGGTGCGGAAGGTTTCGTTGGTGAAAACCTCGCCCTGGGTGGCCAGTTTGCGGAAGATAGCCTTGCAGATATCGGTACTCATTTTGGAGAGGCCCAGCGCTGAATCTTCTGCTGACAGTGGTTGATGCTTGTGATCATAATTGTCACAAATATCCACCTGGCAGAGACGATTGGTGCTGTAATTGCGGTTCATCTCAGACAGCACACCAATTTCCAGACCCCAGTCGGTTGGAATCCGAAGGTCATTCAGGACGTCGGCGCGCATCGAAAATTCACCCGACAATGGGTAGCGAAAGCTGTCGAGAAAATCGAGATATTCCTTTTGCCCCAGCACTTTTTTCAGCGCTCGAATCAGTGGCGTAACCAGCAGTCGGCTGACACGGCCATTCATTTTGTTGTCTGCAATACGGGCGTAATAACCTTTGGCAAATTCGTAGTTGAAGGCCGGGTTGGCGACCGGATAAATCAGTCGGGCCAGTAAGCTGCGATCGTAGGTGACGATGTCGCAATCATGCAGGGCAACGGCTTCTGCACGACCGGATGCCAGTACATAGCCATAGCAATACCAGACGTTGCGACCCTTGCCCATTTCCTTGGGCGCCAGGCCTTTTTCTTCCAGTAAGGAATTGATTTTGCGCAGCCGTGGACCATCATTCCAGAGCACGCGATGGTGTTGCGGCAACCGGGAAAACTCATCTTTGGCGTGTTGGTATTCAGACTCATCAGCCTGATCGAGACCAATAACAATCTCGTTGAGATAAGGGACTTCACTGATTTCGTCAATGATATGGCCAAGAGCAGGGCCTTGAAGTTCAGAGTAAAGCGAAGGCAGTACCAGGGACATCGGACGTACGCGGGAAAAGCTCAGCAGTTCTTTTTCCATTTCTTCCAGTGGACGATCAACCAAGTTGTGCAGGGTGGTGATTGTTCCATTCTGGTAAAAGTCAGCCATGACCAGGCTCCTTATGATAATTGTTCTAATAATGTGAGTATTTCAGTATTCCAGCCCGCTGGCCCTTTGTGGGCCGCCGTTCTGGCGGAGGGATGCTGCAGTGACAGGGTCTGGTTTTCGCCCGGAATAACGATCGGATAATCGGCAGCTTCCAGCATGGCGCGATCATTTTCGCCGTCGCCCAGCGCGGCAACCTGTGGCGTGAGCTGCCATTGGTGTTGGTAATACTGACGGAAAAAATCCAGCCCGCTGGCTTTGTTGGTGGTACCCATGACGTGGTAAAAACGGCCACCTTTGGTGAGTGTCAGCTGATACTCAGCCAGCCGCTGGCGGAAGCGTTCGAGGGCTTCGTCGCTGTCGTGCCAGAGCAGTGGCTCAGAGGCTTGCCGTTTTTTGGCCAGCCAGGCGTTGTCTTGCGACAATCCGGTCATGGCCGCCACTTCCGTGGCCGGCATATCGTTAAACCCGCGAAAATGAAAACCTTCGTGCTGCAGTTGATGCAGGGCTTTGAGGATATCGACATAGCTGACACCAAGCACTTCGCTGTTAAAGCCTGTGGCATCGGGTTTGGGGATATGGATAACGCTGCCGTTTTCACAGACAAACGGATAACGGTTGTCCAGTTCGTGGCGCAAGCCACTGACTTCGTCACAGGTTTTGCTGGTATTAAACAGCACAGGAATATGCAAGGCCCGCAGGCGTTTCAGTGCGGGCAGGGCTGCATTGGCACTGTAGTTGTGGTGATCGAGCAGGGTTCCATCAAGGTCGGTCATCACGACCAGAGGTACCGTCGGAATGTCGCATTGGCTGGTATTGCTTGACATGACGCGCTCCCGGCAATAGTAATCAATGGATGTGGTTAACGGCGTGCTGGTTGTTCAGTTCCAGTACCAGATCAGCATGCCCAGGCAAATCACGCAAGGCATTTTCGGTCAAACGCTGATAATGCTGGATAAATCGTACCAGTCCAGCGTGATCAAGTCCCCGATCGTGTTGTCCTTTGGCGTGCTTGCGATTTTCAACTTCCTGCTGGCCGCGCCAGTTCAGTACGGCTTGCATGCCGGGGACTTTCAGCATGACCAGACGATCCATCATGGCAAACCAGTCGGCGTAGTCCTCGGCCAGGCGCTGGTTGACCCAGCGGCGCCATTGGCCGTCGGTGTCTTCCGTTGCTTCGAGCTGGTTGGCGGGTTCATCCAGCTGGCTGTCCTCGACGGCATGACAACCAACACACCAGCCTTCAAACAGAATCAGGTCAACAGGGCCAACAATCTGGTGCCAATCGGATGCTGGCAAACGATCGTCCGAAACCTTGTCGAAGGCTGGAATGGTCAGACACTGGCCAGGCTCCAGTTGTTTCAGATCGGTAAACAACTGGCGACCCAGGGTGGCATCGTGAGTACCGGGAACCCCCCGTGTGGCCAGTAATGGGTGCACTGACTGGCCTAATTGCTGACGCTGATCATGACCGAGGTAAAGGTCGTCAATGGAGACGATGACACAGTTCCAGCCCAGCGCGGCTTTGTATAAGCTGGCCAGGGCCTGGCTCAGGGTCGATTTGCCGGAGCCCTGGCCACCATGAATGCCGATGACCGGAACACCACCCAGTTCATTTTTTTGCTGCGCCACCCAGGTGGCGACGGGTAGCCAAACATCAGGCCATTGTTTCAGCCAGGGCTCTGGTAACGACTTTAACGCGGAATAATTACTGGCGAAGGTGGTGCGGAGGTGTTCATCAAGAGGTCGTGTTCCGGGCCAGAGTGTGGTGGTCATGATAGTCCTCGCAAGTCGGTCATGCGCTGCTGAAGCCGCGTATTAAGGTTGGCCTCTATCGCGGGTTTATGCTGATATATCAGAGGCTTGCTGTATGCTTTGTAGCAGAGACCGTGCCAGACTATATGTCAAACTGGCCAATGTATGAACTTTGGTTCCAGTTGATAGTAAAGCCCCGTACTGACCGATGGTCAGCGTGACATCTTGCTGGCGGGGCGAGAGTGGGTCGGTTGGCGGCTTCACTATTTCAGAAAGTATTGTAATTTATTGGTGCATAATGCGCTCTTTTTTGGTGCTTGTG
Organism: Oceanobacter sp. 1_MG-2023; assembly: GCF_030689025.1. Lineage (GTDB taxonomy): Bacteria > Pseudomonadota > Gammaproteobacteria > Pseudomonadales > Oceanobacteraceae > Oceanobacter. Next base: position 67,127 of record NZ_JAUYWA010000012.1, on the reverse strand, counting down.
TTTTTTGTTGGTGCAAACCACTTGATTCAGCGGTTATCGCTGTAGTGGGAATTCAGGAGAACGTCATGGCTGGCCGTGTTGCTTATCAAGGGACTGCGGGTGCCTATTCTCACCTTGCGTGCAGCCGGGTATTTCCGGATTGGGAAGCGGTTGCTTGTGAAGATTTCCAGGCCGCGCTGGAGCTGGTCAGTGCTGGTCAGGTTGACCGGGCAATGATCCCGCTGGAAAACTCGACCGCAGGTCGGGTTGAGGAAATCTATCGAATTATTCCGCGCACGCGCTTGTGCGCAATTACCGAGCATTTTGAGCCGGTCAATCACTGTTTGCTGGCATTACCAGGGGTGCAGCTTATGGATATTGAGTCGGTGGCTTCGCATCCCCAGGCGCTGGCTCAGTGTCATCAGCGTATTGTGAATCTGGGGATGAAAGCGGTGCCGACCATGGACACCGCCCAGGAAGCCGAGGATCTCTCAGCCAGTGGTGATCGCCATCGAGGGGCAATTGCATCGGCCTTGGCGGCTGATTTGTATGGCCTGGAAGTGGTGCATGAAAACTTTCAGGATGTGATGGGTAATACCACTCGTTTTCTGGTGTTTGCCCGGGAACATCAGCACGAAATACGACAGCCGGATATCACCTATATCACCAGTGTGTTATTTACCGTCCGTAATATTCCAGCGTCGCTTTACAAGGCATTAGGCGGATTCGCCACCAACAGTATTAACCTGTTGCGGCTGGAAAGTTATATGGATGGCGCCAGCATGGAAGCCAGTCTATTTCATGCCGATATCCTTGGACATCCTCAGGAGGCCAATATGCAATTGGCTTTGAATGAGCTGGAATATTTTGCTCGGGATATTCGTATTTTTGGTATTTATCCATCCCATGCTTATCGCGATCAGCTGTTTGCCGGTCAGCGTTAGGGGGCATCTATTTAATCCGGTGCTCACTCTGGGCTACCGGATGGTTTCGAATCACGAAGCCAACTTGCAGGCCTGACGGGTCAAGTCAAAAGTCGGCGACACCGAGTCGAGATCATCCGGCAGCCCCCGAAGGGCGCGGGTTGCCGCCGTCCAGTGCGGTGTTGACGAATTTGAAAAGGACTCGTCATTTCGCTGCATTCGTCGCCTTGCCCTGAACAACGGCAACACTCGCGCAGAGCCGTGCAGGATTAAATGGATGCCCCCGTTAGCATGGGTCTGACTGGATCAGTGTTGCTGCTAGTCATGGAGCCACTGAGGCCCGTTGCGGAAAGTCCGGATTGATTTCCAGTATCAGTGCCTGTAGTGGCTCGAGTAATAACGAACCGTCCCGGTATGCCGGGGCAGCGGATGCATGGCTGTTGGCGAGGCAGCGCATAACAGCATGATGGTGCAGGTTAACTGGCTGTGGCTGGTTGGAAAAGTTCAGCAATACCAGTAAACGGTGTGGCTGTTCACAACGCTCGTAGGCAAGCACTTCGTCAGGACTGCCAATAAGTTTGAGTTTGCCCCGGTACAAGGCCGGAGTGCGTTTGCGCAGCCAGATCAAGTGTCGATACCAGCTCAGCAGGCTGTCGGGGTCATGGCTTTGGTCGGTGACACTTGTACCCTCAATCGCCCTTTCTGGTAACCAGCTGGCCGCGCTGGAAAAGGTATTGGGTATTTGCCACATCATTGGCCGCCGGCAACCGTCGCGGCCAGGGTGAAAGGGCCAGTAACGTTTGCCCACCGGATCTTGTCGCTGGGGCAGGGAAACCGGTTGTTCCGGCATGCCAATTTCTTCACCGTAATACAAAAAGGGTGTACCGCGTAGTGTCAGCAGCAGCATCGCCAGCAGACGTGCCCGTTCGAGGCTGTGCTTGTGAGGTGGTTGTTCAGCCTGGGTGCGGTCTGAGTGAGCGGCATAACGGCTGATATGGCGTTTGATATCATGGTTGCTGAGGGTGTAATTCGGCCAGTTCTCGTGCCCTAGCAAGTCGATCCACTGATGAATGACGGCACGGAATGCTCGGGCTGAAAATGGAGCCCGCAAAAAAGCCAGATTAAACGCCAAGTGCAGTTCATCACCATTGCCGCAGTAGCTGGCGGGCAGGCTGGCATCATCTGAATCGGCGATAAATATTTCTCCGACCATCATGCGGTCCGGGTACTGATCAACCCACGAGCGCATCTGTTTGAGCAGCTCGTGCATTTCTGGCTGGTCCCGGTCGTGAATATGTCTCTGACGGTCGTAAGGCCGTGCCGGTTTGAGCCAATCTGTCGGGTTGTTCTGCAAGTCTTTGGCCTTGTAAAAAAGATTGACCACATCGAGACGAAAACCATCGACGCCGCGGGCCAGCCAGAATTCCATCACGGCTTGTATCGCTTGCTGTACCTCAGGGTGACGCCAGTTCAAGTCTGGCTGTTGGGGCAAGAACGAATGAAAATACCAGGCTTTTCTGACGGGATGCCAGCTCCAGCCAGAACCACCAAAGCATGCCTGCCAATTATTCGGACGGGTGTTACCCTCGTGCCAGAGATACCAGTCGGCCTTGCTGGATCCAGGTTGGCAGCTATCGATAAACCAGGGGTGTTGATCCGATGTGTGGTTGGCGACCAGATCCAGAATAATACGAATATCACGCTGATGGGCCTGTTGCAGCAGCTGGTCAAAATCGGCCAGGGTACCAAATACCGGGTCAATAGCCTGGTAATCACAGATGTCGTAGCCAAGATCCAGCATCGGTGACGGGTAGACAGGTGAGAGCCAGATAGCATCGATACCCAGCGAATCCGGCGTTCCGTCATTAAGGTAATCGAGGCGGCTGATCAGTCCTTGCAGGTCGCCAATACCATCATTATTTGAGTCCTGAAAACTGCGTGGATATATTTGATAAACGACTCCATGTTGCCACCAGTTCATCCTCTTGCTCCTGTCGCGAAAACCTGACGGTAGATTCCGGCCGTGACAGGGATATGACGAACCTGTCAACAACCGTCAGAGTGAGCAAGGGGACTGGTTTTACCGCAGCGCTGGATGGTGCCGGGGCCGATTGGTGTTGACCTGAAGGCATGGTTGGCATGGATGTCTTGCGTGGTGGACTATCTTGGGTATTATTCCAAAAAGTTAATTATAAAAGAGACGAGTGAATTATGGGCAATAATGAAACCGTCGAGCCGATTTCTGACGCCGAGCGTTTTGCACGCGCAGCGCGTTTTATCTCGGTGTTGCGACATTGTCAGGTACTGGGTATCTCTCTGGTTTCTGCGGATGCCAACGGGCTGGTCATGATGCTGCCCTATGCGCCTGAACTGGTTGGTAATCCGATCACCGGAGCCTTGCACGGCGGCAGTTTGACGACTCTGATGGATACTGCCTGTGGCACCGCGGTAGTCAACGCCTTGCCGGGATTTGAGTTGTGCCCGACGCTGGATTTGCGGGTGGATTATATGCGTTCGGCTCGCAGCGGTCAGAACCTGTTGGCTCACGCCAGTGTGCAGCGGGTCACTGCCTCGGTGGTGTTTGCCGACTGTCGGGTGGTGCAGGCCGATGATGGTGAAGTGATCGCCAAATGCAATGCAACGTTTATGCGCTTGACGCATTTGCAACCGGCCAATGCGCTGGCAACGGGTATTCAGGGAGACAACGGATGACGGATCAAACGACCACCCAGCAGGATGATTTTGCCAGCAAGGTCCAATATGCCCGCGCCAGTGGAGACTATCAATCCTTGATGAATGCGATTCCCTATGCGGCGGTTATCGGTGCCGAAGTATTGCAACAAGAGGGAGAATTATTATTTCGCTTACCCAGGAACCCGGACAATATTGGTAATCCATTATTGCCAGCCATTCATGGTGGCGTGATCGGTGGATTTATGGAGTTGGCAGCCTCGATTCAGGTGCTGATCCGTGCGGAACCCATGGGTTTGCCCAAACTGATCGACTTCTCGCTGGACTATCTACGGGCCGGGCGCGATCAGGATACCCTGGTTGATTGCCAGATCTGGCGACAAGGGGTGCGAGTGGCCAATGTGGCTATCACTGCCTGGCAAAGTGACCGGCAACAACCGATTGCCACGGCCCGGGCACATTTTCTGCTGAGTGCTTCTTTTGGCGTAGAAGGCTTGTCGCCGTCATAAATAGCGTTTAATCTGCTCGAACATTCTGTCGGGGTGCCTCATTGGAGGCTGAGATCGCAATTGCGGATCCCGTTGAACCTGATCTGGTTAGTGCCAGCGTAGGGAACAGAAAAGTCACGTATGATCCGGCATCCTTTTACTGTGATGGATGTTTGGGTTCTGCATGAAGGTATCAGTCGCCCGGCTGAACCTGATACGTGATCGGCCATGACCCGCCTCTTTTCTTTCTTGTACCGCTGCCTGCCTGATCCTTTCCATATTCAGAGAGGTATCAAGTATGGCTTCCGCCAACAATGAAACACACGACAAAACACACGGCAATACCGCCAATGCCGAGTCGCCACTGACCCAGGCGCAGCTGGATCGCTTGAGTTATCCGGCCTCACGCAAGGTCTATATTCAGGGCTCCCGGGACGATATACAGGTCGGAGTTCGGGAAATTGAGCTGACGCCTACCCAGTTGAGTGATGGCAACACCGAGCATAATCCACCGGTGCGGGTTTACGATATGTCGGGCCCGTACAGTGATCCGGCGCTTGATCTGGATCTTGCCAAAGGCTTGTCCGCACTGCGGCAACCGTGGATTGACGAGCGCTCCGATACGGAAGTACTGGCCCAGTCCAGCTCATATTTCAGCCAGACCCGCGATATGGATTTGCGTTACGAGCAGTGGCGTATGAAAACCGAACGCAAGCCACGGCGTGCCTTGCCGGGCAACAATGTCACCCAGTTGCATTATGCCAGGCAGGGGATTATCACCCCGGAAATGGAATACATTGCCATCCGCGAAAACCTCGGGCTGACCGAGCAGGCGTTAGCCGATGCGCTGACACAGCAGCATCCGGGGCAAAGCTGGGGTGCCAATATTCCTGCCTTGATTACCCCGGAATTTGTTCGTGATGAGGTTGCGCGAGGACGGGCGGTGATCCCGAATAATATCAATCACCCGGAAAGCGAGCCGATGATTATTGGCCGTAATTTCCGTACCAAGGTCAACGCCAATATTGGCAACTCGGCCGTTACCTCTTCCATTGCCGATGAAGTGGAAAAGCTGGTATGGGCAACCCATTGGGGAGCCGACACCATTATGGATTTGTCGACCGGGCAAAACATTCATGAAACCCGTGAATGGATTCTGCGTAACTCGCCGGTGCCTGTTGGTACCGTACCTCTATATCAGGCGTTAGAGAAATGCGGAGGCATCGCAGAAGACCTGACCTGGGAATTGTTCCGCGATACCTTGATCGAACAGGCTGAGCAGGGGGTGGATTATTTCACCATCCATGCCGGGGTGCGGCTGGCACATATTCCACTGACCGCCAAGCGGGTAACAGGCATCGTCAGCCGGGGTGGTTCGATTATGGCCAAGTGGTGCCTGGCACATCATCAGGAAAGCTTTCTGTACAGTCACTTCGAAGACATCTGCGACATCATGAAAGCCTACGATGTCTGTTTCTCTTTGGGAGATGGCTTGCGCCCCGGTTCGATTGCAGACGCCAACGATGAAGCCCAGTTTGCCGAGTTACACACCCTGGGCGAGCTGACCAAAATTGCCTGGCAGCACGATGTGCAGACCTTTATCGAAGGGCCTGGTCATGTGCCAATGCATATGATCAAGGAGAACATGGATGAGCAATTAAAGCACTGCCAGGAAGCGCCGTTTTATACCCTGGGACCGCTGACCACCGACATTGCGCCCGGTTACGACCACATTACATCCGGCATTGGCGCCGCCCTGATCGGTTGGTACGGCTGCGCCATGCTGTGTTATGTCACCCCCAAGGAACATCTGGGCTTGCCCAACAAGGAAGATGTCAAACAGGGCATGATGGCTTATCGCATCGCGGCGCATGCGGCGGATCTGGCCAAGGGACATCCCGGTGCCCAGATACACGATAACGCCATGTCCAAAGCACGGTTTGAATTTCGCTGGCAGGATCAGTTCAACCTGGCGCTGGACCCGGAGACAGCCCGGGCCTATCACGATGAAACCATGCCAAAAGAAGGCCATAAACTGGCGCATTTCTGTTCCATGTGTGGCCCCAAGTTTTGCTCCATGAAAATATCCCAGGAAGTACGAGACGCTGCTAACGCGGAACAAGCCCAGCAAGCGATGGCCGACAAGGCTGAAGAATTTCGCCAGCAAGGCAGCGAGCTTTACCATCCCGCCAGTAGCACCGATCAGATGAGCGAGGTTGACGAGGCACTGGATAATGCATAACCGCTGCGAGTATGACTGGGAGGCGTGGAAAGCCTCCGGAGCCGAAATCTGTATTGCCGGAGCTGGCTTGATCGGGAGCCTGATTGGCTGGCGACTGGCACGTCAGGGTTATCGGGTACACCTGTTTGAAGCCAGTGAGGAAGAGCCCCTCGCACCAGCAACTCCCCGGGCCGCGGCACATACCGCCGCCGCCATGGTGGCCCCCTACAGTGAGTTGCCGCTCTGTAGCCCGAATCTTTTCCGGATGGGATTGCAGTCGCTGGAACTATGGCCAACCTTGTTGCAGGCGTTGTCGGCCGACACTGGGGAAACGATCGATTTTTGCCGGGGAGGGACTCTGATGGTGGCCCATCCCGCCGATAATGGTCTGCTGGATGATATGGGGCGATGCCTTGCACGGCATCATGTTGGAGCCGAGCAGGGTATTGCCTGGCAAAATCGCCAGCAAATCGAGGCGCTGGAGCCGCACTTGTCGGAGCAATTCCGGCGCGGCCTCTGGCTGATGCCGGAAGGTCATCTGGAAAATCGCCGTCTATTGGTTTTGTTACATCGGGCCATTATTTCCGCTGGTGGAAAAATCAGTCTGAATAGTCCGGTTGATTACGTTGCTGAAGACGCGCACAGCCATTGGTATGTGAACCAACAAGCTTATCCGGCAGTGTTATGGATTGATTGCTGTGGTGTTGGCGCCCAGCGTTGGCGGTCACAAGTGCGCGGTGTGAGGGGCGAGGTAATCTGGATTGAGGCACCGGATGTTGAAATTCAGCGGCCGGTACGATTACTGCACCCCAAATACCATCTGTATCTGGTTCCCAAGGAGCAGGGGCGCTACATCTTGGGGGCCACTGAAATTGAAAGCTCTGATCGATCCCCCGTCAGTGTGCGCTCAGCGCTGGAAATGCTCAGTGCCCTGTATGCCTTGTCACCAGCGCTGGCAGAAGCCCGCATCCTGGAGCTGGCCTCCAATTTACGCCCGGCACTGAGCCACCATGAACCTGAAATCACCCGCTCTGCCGGAACGCTGGCAGTGAATGGTTTGTACCGCCATGGGTTTTTATTGTCGCCAGCGCTTCTCGACCGTTTGCAGCAAGAGTATCAGGTACCGCTGGGGTTGATGCCGCTAGCGGCAGCCAGTCGTCAGACCAGCGCAACAGCGGAGGCCGCAGTATGAAGATATGCCTCAACGGAGAATGGTTACAAGTGAGTGTATTACGGTTGGATGAGTTGCTGCAGCAACAAGGGTTCGCTGCTGCCGCGGGCAATTTTGTGGTTGCCGTGGACCAGCGCCTGATCCATCAGGGCCAATATCATGAGCTGGCACTGGTTGATGGTATGCAGGTTGATATCTTGGGCGCAATGACAGGAGGGTGATGCATGATCGTACCAACAGTAAAACAGACGGTAACACTGGCCGAAGAGGACATTGCCGGACGATTGTGGCTGGGCAGTTCATTATACCCTTCGCCAGACCTGATGGCCGAAGCGATCACCGCTGCCAGCCCCGGCTTTGTGACGGTGGCATTACGTCGCCAGACGGCTCGCAATATTGAAGATAACGGTCACTGGGCCTTGCTGAAAGAAACGACCAGTCGGACGGGTGCCCGGTTATTACCAAACACGGCCGGGTGTTTTACTGCCAGAGAAGCGATTCTGATGGCAACGCTGGCCCGTGAATTGTTTGCCACATCCTGGATCAAGCTGGAAGTGATGGGAGATGACTATACTCTCCAGCCCGATCCGTTTGAGCTGCTGGAAGCCGCCCGCGAGCTGGTTTCCCAGGGCTTCAAGGTATTACCGTATTGCACCGAAGATCTGGTGCTGTGTCAGCGCTTACTGGATGCCGGTTGTGTTGGCATCATGCCTTGGGGGGCACCTATTGGCAGTGGCTGTGGTCTACAAAATCCGGAAGGGCTGAAACGTTTGCGGCAACGTTTGCCGGAAGCCTTTATGGTGATTGATGCCGGGCTGGGGAAACCATCCCAGGCAATGCAGGCCATGGAGCTGGGCTTTGATGCCGTGCTGCTGAATACCGCCGTGGCCCAGGCAGAGCAGCCAGTGGCCATGGCTTCTGCGTTTGCTGCGGCTGTTTCCGGTGGGCGTATGGCCTACGAAGCCGGGTTAATGACCGAGCGACCGCAAGCCAGCCCGTCAACGCCGCTGCTCGGGTTGCCTTTCTGGCACCAGACAAGTTCTTAATACACAACGTTTTCAAGGAGGTAAACGACGCGTGACAACGCTTTTTTCAGAATGTTATTGCGGCACACCCAAGGCACCGTCCGAACGCGCCAGAATCTGGTCAATTACAGCGTCTGACTGTTCGGCAGGAGCGGGTATGCAGGCCGATGTGTCGATGGCACAAGCCATGGGGGTGGATTGTGCCACCCTGGTGATTGCGATCACCGCGCAAAGCAGCCGCGGCGTACAGGCGGTTGAGCCGGTGACGCAATCAATGCTGGATGCCCAATGGGTGGCATTACAGGATGATGGCTGGCCCCAGGCGGTTCGCCTGGGCTGGATTCCCCCCGACCCGGAGTTGTTCCGTTGGCTGTTACAACGGCTACAACTGCTGAAACAGCGTGGGGTTCCGATTATCTGGGACCCGGTGCTGGGGGCAACCGGAGGCGGTCTGGCCAGTTGGCATTGCCTGGATGAATACGCCGGGTTATTGAAGCTGACCGATGTGATTACGCCCAATGTAACGGAGTTATTACGGCTGACCGGTGATTCGGATATTCATCGGCAGGGGATTTTTACGGCCGCCCAGACCCTGTTGTCGGCTGGTGCCGGGGCCGTTCTGGTGACAGGTATTACGGCGCTGCAACTGGACTTGAAAAGCGATGAGGGACAACACTGCCGTCAGGGAGAAAATATTCTGGTTGACTGGTATATCGGCCCGGACAGCGAACAGGAAGCCGCGGCGGGCATCGATATCCAGGCGCTGGACCCGGAGCAGCGACTGGCACCGTCATTTATGTTGATGCATTACCGCTTGCCCTGGTCAGCCCATGGCACCGGTTGTCATCTGGCTGCGGCTCTGGCTGCCGGACTGGCTTCCGGATTACGTCGTTATGACAGTGTGATGCTGGCGGTGGCGAATACCCTGGCCAGCCTGGCGGCGTCCAGCCAGCGTGCTTCTGGCTATCATCAGCTGCACGCCGCGGATGTGCGTCAGCTCGCCTTCGCCCAGCTGGGGCTGGAACTGTTACCGCTTACCAGCAGTGCTTCATTGACATCTGACCGGATGTTTTTTTCCCGAACCTTCCCGGCGTTACCACATAGCCTGGGACTGTATGGCCTGGTTGATAATCTGGCACATTTACGGCGGTTGCTGAAACTGGGGATCGACAGCCTGCAATGGCGGGTCAAAAACCCTGGCCCGGACTATCGTGACGAAACCTGGGAAGCCATTCGGTTATGTCGCCATGCCGGTGTGCCACTGTTTATCAATGACGACTGGCAACTGGCACTGGAACTGAAGGCCGATGGGGTACATCTGGGGCAGGAAGATTTGTTGGAAGCCGACCTGGTGGCCCTGTCCGAAGCGGGATTGATGCTGGGGATCAGTACTCATAGCGAGTGGGAAATACTTCACGCGTTGCGTTATCAGCCGTCGTATATTGCTTTTGGCCCGGTGTTCAAGCCACTTTCCAAAACACTCAAGTATCCTCCGCTGGGGTGCGATACCTTGAGCCGTTGGGTGCGACGCAGTGATGCGGTTGCCCTGACCTGTATTGGTGGTATTACCACCGAGACGATTCAGCCGGTTGCTGCCAGCGGGATTCGTTCTGCTGCTATTGTGACCGCACTGGCTGATGACGACGGACTGGAAGACCGGTTACAACAATTGCAGTGCTGGTTTCCGCCTCGAGGAGAGCGTTTTGGTGAGGGAGTAGAAACCTTGAAAATACGGAAATCACAACACCTGTCACCCCGGATCTGTACGATTTGTAAGCACTGAACTGCCTGTATATCGCCTGTTGGCATGGTATTTTCTGACACTGGCGTTGATAGATGTCTCTTTGGGCTTGAAAAGCGATGGGCTGTCCCCACCTTGTAGCCATGACATGTAGCGACCACCCGTATTGTGAGTGGTCGCCGGTTTTTTGATACAGGTAACGGAGTACACCGCGGGTGTACTGAGACAGGAGACAGGCATGACCGTAGCTAGCAAAGAAACGCTTGGTTTTAAAACCGAAGTAAAACAACTGTTGCATTTGATGATTCACTCCTTGTATTCCAACAAGGAAATTTTCCTGCGTGAATTGATTTCCAATGCGTCGGATGCTTGCGACAAATTGCGTTTTGAAGCGTTACAAAACGACGCTCTGTTTGAAGGCCAGAGTGAACTGGCGGTGCATATCGATTTTGATGCCGATGCGCGCACCCTGACCATTACCGATAACGGCATTGGTATGAACCGGGATGATGTTATCAATCATCTGGGTACCATTGCCAAATCAGGTACTGCCGAGTTTCTTGGCAACCTGACTGGTGATCAAAAACAGGATTCCCAGCTGATCGGCCAGTTTGGTGTCGGTTTCTACTCTGCCTTTATTGTGGCCGACAATGTCGTGGTGGAAACCCGTCGTGCCGGAGAAGCAGCGGACCAGGGGGTTCGGTGGGAATCCGCCGGTGAAGGCGATTTCTCGCTGGAGCCAATCGATAAGCCTGAACGCGGTACAAAAATCATCCTGCATCTGAAAGCCGATGAAGCTGAGTTTGCTGATAACTACCGTCTGCGCTCACTGATCAAAAAGTATTCTGACCATATTGCGGTACCGGTTTTCTTGCCACCAGAAATCAGTGCCGATGACGAGGCTGAAGACAGCGAAGCCAGCAAGGCACCTGAAGCGGTTAACCAGGCCAAAGCCATGTGGACCCGCTCCCGTTCAGAATTGACGGATGAAGAGTATCAGGAGTTCTACAAGCATATTTCCCATGACTGGAATGAGCCACTGACCTGGATGCACAACAGGGTGGAAGGCAAACTGGATTACACCAGCCTGCTGTATATTCCCTCCAAGGCACCGTTCGACATGTGGAACCGCGACAGTGCCCGGGGCCTGAAGCTGTATGTGCAACGCGTCTTTATTATGGACGATGCCGAGCAGTTCCTGCCGCTGTACCTGCGTTTTGTAAAAGGGGTGCTGGACTCCAACGACCTGTCACTGAACGTCTCTCGTGAGATCCTGCAACAAGACAAGCAGGTCGACAGCATGCGTTCGGCACTGGTCAAACGTATCCTCGATACCTTGACCAAACTGGCGAAAAACGACAGCGAAAAATACCAGACCTTCTGGAACGAATTTGGTGACGTATTAAAAGAAGGCCCAGCGGAAGACAATGGCAACAAGGAAAAAATTGCCGCCTTGTTCCGCTTTGCCACTTCGACCAGCGAAGGCGAAGCCCAGACCGTTAGCCTGGCGGATTATGTCGCGCGTATGCATGAAGGCCAGACAAAAATCTACTACATCACCGCCGAATCCCACGCGGCTGCCATGGGTAGCCCACACATCGAATATTTTCGCAAAAAAGGTATCGAAGTCCTGTTGCTGACCGATCGTGTGGATGAGTGGATGATTGGTCATCTGAATGCCTTTGATGGCAAGTCATTCCAGGACATCACCAAAGGTGAGCTGGACCTTGATGAACTCGCTGATGAAGATGAAAAGAAACAACAGGAAACCCTGCAGGAAAGCCATAAAAGCCTGACTGAGCGGTTGGAAAAAGTACTGCCGGATGTCAAGGATGTACGAGTCACCTCACGGTTGACCGATTCTCCCGCCTGTCTGGTGGTCGGCCAGTTTGATATGGGTGGCCATATGCGGCGCATGCTGGAAGCCGCTGGTCAGTCGATGCCAGAGCCGGAGATTACGCTGGAAATCAACCCGACGCATCCGCTGATCGAGCGTCTGGATCATGAACAGGATGAAGACCGTTTTGCTGAACTGGCTGGTCTGATCCATGCCCAGGCGCAGTTGGCCGAAGGCAGCCAGTTGAAAAATCCGGCGGAATACGTAGGTAAACTGAACAAACTGCTGCTGGATCTGATGAAGTAAAGCGCGTGCGCCACCCGTGTTGGCGGGTGGCGAACTGCTTCAAATTAGCGTCAGTTTTTGTAATCTGTGCATGTTACCGATTGCCGGGCACTGCTAATATGCCCGCACTTGTTATTTGATGCCCCGGCCGCAGTTCTGCTGGCCGGGGTTTACTGTTTTTGGGGGAATTATGAAAGGAATGACTCTGGCTGTTCGTCGGGTTATGGCTGCTTCTGCACTGTCATGCCTGGCAATGAGTGCCCAGGCGGGTGGCGCTCTGGATCTCAGTCTCGCCAATGATGCTGTCCGTATTGCTTATGATGGTACGCAGGCAAGCTCAGGCTTGCATATGAACCTGTCGGCCCTGCACGATATGGACGATGGTAATATGCTGGGTGCCGGTGTACATGTTGTCGATTTGCGCAAGCCGCACGGTAATCTGTATATCGGAGTGGGTGCCAAGGCCTTTGCTTTTGAAAGTGATCACTACGATGGCGCAGCTCTGGGTGTTGGTGGCTTTTTCCGTGCTGCCATTCCAACTCATCCGGATGTCAGTTTCGCCGCTTACGCCTATTATGCGCCTGCGGTTGTCTCTTTTGGTGATGCCGAAAACCTGATCAACAGTGATTTTCGTGCCCAGTATGCGGTGATTCCTTCCGCCCGTGTCTATGCTGGTTATCGTTATAATGGTATCCGCGTCGAACATATGGATGAACGCTACAAGTTGGGTGATGGCTGGCATTTGGGCCTGACACTGGACTTCTGATCCGTGGCCGCCATGAACTGGGTTGGCCAGACCAATCAGCGCCTGTATCAATGCCGGCTGCTGCTGGAGCAATTACCTGCAGCCGCGGAGGCGAACCAGGGTCAGGCTTTGACTCAGGGGTTAAATGATGCAGCGCTGTTGCAGCTGCTGGCCGCTTATCGGTGTTATCTGAATGAGTTGGCACAGGCAGCCGGTGTGAACAGCCGAGTGGAATCGCTGCCACAATTGTTGCAGCAAACGTCTCTGGTGACGGGTGATATGCGCCAGTGGCAGGCGTTGTCCGAAGACGTGTTCAGCTGGTTTTACCGTTTTTTGCAAGCGGTGGAGCAGCTGGGTTGGCCAGCGCTATCAGGCGTGGAGCCAATGTTGGCGACGCGCCTGATTACCTCGACGGCCGACGATCCGGTGTCGGGGGATGGAGAGGATGTGTCCGGTTGGCTGGCCTGCTTTCATCAGCTTATCGATGAGCAACGAGCCAATCAGCGCGAATCCTGAAATTCTGCCCTGCGTGTGTTTGTCGCATCTGTGTTAGACTGATCAGTCACTTTTTATGAGACGATATATGGCACGCTTTTTCGAGATTATTGAGCTTTCCAATGGGGATGTTGCATTACGTCGGGCCGATGAGCAAGACGGTGATGCATTAATGCGAATCCACTTTTCAGAGGATGCCAAAGCCAGCTTGAGTGAGCACCATATGGATGTTGCACGTGTGATGTTGGAAGCCGGTGTCCGTAAGGTCAGCGAGCTGTCGGGCATGGATGTGGATGATGACTTTGATGTTGAAGAACACAGCTATCCGCTGCATTAAACGCTTCGCTGGGTAATGAAAAAACGGGTAGCCTGGCTACCCGTTTTTTATGCGTGACTGTTATATGTATGTCAGAGGTTTGGGCGGACCTGTACCAGTACGACATGGCTGCCACTCTGCCGTGCCAGACTATGCAAGCGGCGACGTTCACGCTGGCTGATATTCCCTTGCCATTCAATAATCAGGTGACTATTACCACTGTTGAGAATGCGTTGGCACAACAGTTGTTGGGTATCTGCCTGGAGATCGATATGAATAACCGGTGCCTTGTCGAGATTCATATCAGCCAGTGATCGTTTGTTCAGCGTCCGGTTCGGGCTGAGCCACATCAGCCAGCGGTCACTGGCATTACAATGCGCCAGCATGGGTAATAGCTGCATCGGCTGGATCGCGCTGTCATCAGAGACAATCACTTCGGTCAGGCTGCCACAGGCGTGTGGCTTGCTTGTTATCGGGTTGATACTCGTAAACGGCAATACGGGCTGACGATCGACTGGCAAGCTGAGTTGGCGCATACAAAACCTCGTGAATGACTACTGACCGATACTGGCTGTCTTGTCTGGGCGGATTGATTAGTGATTACGGCGGATGACTCCGACATACAAACCTTCGATATTGAATTCCTGCTGACGCAAATCGACTTCGATCGGTCGGTAGGCGTCGTTTTCGGCGTGTAACAGCACCTTGTTACGATTTTTTTCCAGGCGTTTGACGGTGACTTCGTTTTCGACCCGGGCCACCACAATCTGACCGTTACGGGCGCTTTCACACTTGTGTACCGCAATCAGGTCGCCATTAAAAATCCCGACGTTTTTCATGCTGTCGCCTTGTACTTCCAGCAGATAATCGGCACTTGGCTTGAAGAAATTGGCGGGCAAGCTGCAATATTCCTCGATATGTTCCTGGGCAAGGATCGGCTCACCGGCAGCCACGCGGCCAACGACTGGCAGGCCTTCCGGTTCCGTGCCGATAATCCGGATACCCCGGGAGGCACCGGGCATGATGGCGATTGCGCCTTTGCGTGCCAGTGCCTTGAGATGTTCTTCTGCGGCGTTGGGGGATTTGAATCCCAGTTCCTTGGCGATTTCTGCACGAGTGGGTGGAAAACCGGTTTCTTCCAGTGCGGATTTGATCAGGTTGAGTACCTGCTGCTGTCTGGCGGTGAGCTTGATCATAGGGTTTCCATATCTGTTTATCTGTACAGTAGATGTGAATATATACAGTAAAAAACACTGTGTAAACCCACAGTAGTTGATCTTTTCCGGATCGGTTGCCTGCGAGGTTCCGGCACTGGGCTGTTTCTGATTCCCAAATTACTTTTCATTTTGCGAATCAAAAAACGTCATGCCATGGCAAAGTCAGGTATTGAGAGGCATTACGTTTTGTTATTGAGCTGATATTCAGGGTTTCTGGTGCAGGCCAGGATATTTTATAAAATATTCCGGCATCGCTGTAACCCGCATTAATAAAGGGTTTTTATGTTTATTTGGCTGGCAAATATGGTGTTTTTGTATCGCCGGATACGCCGCTGGAAAGGGTATTTCAAAAATTGGCACAACGGCTGCAATACCCATGTAACCCCGGTTAACGACTGGCTAGAGCAGAGTAAACAAGGGGTTAACAATGAAATGCTTGAACGTTTTTACAGCCTATAAAATACCTAAAATGCAATGAGGATTACATTATGACAACTTCAATTACGGCGCATAAAACCAGACAGGGTGGTTTCGTTATGACCTCGGAGCTGGTGCTGCTGGTGACTACCATGGTGGTCGGTTTGACAGTGGGTCTGGTGACCATGCGCGATGCACTGACAGCAGAAATGGAAGACGTTGCGGAAGCCATTGGCAGCCTGGATCAGACCTACGCATTTAATGGTCTGGTGAATGGCGAAAGTACCGCCGCTGTCGAAGGGTCGGTTTATGGCGACGCGCCAGATGTGATTGCCGGGGACAATACCGAGTTTACCTTCGTCACCTCCACCGCACTGGAAGGTGGTGCAACGGCTGCCAGTCTGGGTGCCAGTTCTGCTGCTGTTGCAGGGACCTTGACTGCTCCTTGATCGCCTGATCAGGTTCTGACCAATGGGTCAGAACCTTTATTCGTTCAGTGGTTACGGAGGAATGGATCATGAAACGCAGATTAAACGGCAGTGCCATTGTTGGTTTGACGGTATTTTCTATTTCAGCGTTGCTGACCGCGGTGCTGGGATATCGTCAGATCGACAAGATGAATTACCACACGGTGCTGGTGGCTAACCAGACCTTGACCGCCGGTACCCTGGTGACTGAAAACACACTGACGATGCGCGAAATTGAAAAAACGGATCGACAGGCGCTGGATGCCAGTCTGGTGGTCGGCAAGGTGCTCAAGGTGGCTAAACAAGCGGGCATGCCTTTTTATTTTGGTGAGCTTGCGGCTCCGGATATCCCGACGTTATCGGAACGACTGGCGGATAATCGTGTTTTATATACCTTGACCGTCAGCCACGGTTCCATCCCGGTTTCGCAAATACAGTCTGCAGACCGTTTTGATGTGCTGGTCAAGAATGCCCAGGGCGTGCGTAAGGCGGCCAGTAATATTCGTATGGTCGGTTCCATGAAAGCGCTGCGGGCAAGTGCGGGTAAATCGGGCAATCATTTGTCGTATCAGGGAGATACCACGCTGGTGATTTCGATCTTGCCGGAAGAGGTGTATCCGCTGGCGGCGATCAATAATTCGGATACCGTCAGTCTGGTGCTGCATAATCCGGCGACGGCAGAGGTGGCCACCCAGGCTGTCTGGATGCCGACAGCACCGCAGAATCATACGATTGATGTTTATTCCGGGCTGACGAAAAAAACTGTCATTGTTCATCGCTAGGCCGGAGCCAGACTCCGGTTTTACTGTTTTTGCCTGAGTGGTGAGTGGGCAGCGGCGTTTGTTCCTTGCCCTTGCCCTTGCCCTTGCCCTTGCCGATCAGAGTTTATCCTGTCTCTGTCTCTGTCTCTGTCTCTGTCTCTGTCTCTGTCTCTGTCTCTGTCTCTGTCTCTGTCTCTGTCTCTGTTTTTATCCTCGTTACGGTCTGTGGCGCCGAACTTTGCTGTTCGATCTTCGTGCTCCCTCCTGGGGTTGCCTCCAGCCGTTTATGCGCGACTATTCTTGTCTGTTCTTGCCCGTCCGCATATTGCGATTCGCTCTGGCTGGTTTCGCATTTTGCAATGCAATTTGAGTAATCGCTGTGCGGTTGTATTTCGATAATTATAAGTTGTTGAATTTTAAGGTAAAAATTTAAAATTCTAGTTGGTATGCGTCCTGCAAACACCCTCTGACTACATTCAACAGAAGGGGGTTGATGTGCCGAACTTTATTCAACAGATGATCGTGATCGGACTGGGTGTCTTGTCTGTCATTATGCCTGTCAACGCCGCCGGTGAGACGTCTTACCCTGCTACTTACCCGGTTACGGTACCTGCAACAGGGCATCGTGAGCAGGTGTTTACGCCACCGCATGAGCTGGACTGCCGCCGGGAAAACGGCTTTCAGGTCTGTGAAACCCGGCTGGATCAGGATGCGGTCACAACGCCGATGATTTATTGCTCGGTGCATTTACCGGATGAAGCCAGTCCGTCACAGGCAACCGCGGTGGATATCCAGCGTCTGGTTTATCTGGGTTACAACGCATTCGATACCGATAAGGCAGAAGTAAAAGCCGCAGAAGTTGAGCACCTGCTGGCCTGGGCCAAGCTTAATAAAAACCGTGATGAAGCCATTCTGATTCTGGCGACAACCGATATACGTGGTGATGAACTTTATAACCGCAAGCTGGCTTATCAGCGGGCGCTGGCGGTGTACCAGTACCTGTCGACCTTCGGCATCCGTCGCATCCAGATCAGTATTCAGGGCCGGCCGCTGCGGACGGGGGATTATCACGATTATCCGCCTCAACATTCCCATTATCGCCGGATTGAACTGTATCAGGGCGGCGATTCCTGTCGTTCACTCAGGCAGCCAGGAGCTATGTCATGAAATACTTTTTTTCGCTGCTGGCGACCTTGGTACTGGTGTCATTACCTGCGATGGCCGATACCAGCAACCCACTGAATTACATTGAGCAGGCCAATGGTGAGCGTTCGGAAAAAATCGATGAATTGATGCGCTGGACACATGTTCGTTTTGTCTTTAACCGGGAATTGCGCCGCGTTGCGGTAGGGCAGGAGTCGATCGCCGAGATCGATGTACTGAATGAAAAAGAATTGCTGGTGTTGGCCAAAGACGTCGGCAAGACCAGCATGATGGTGTGGTTCGTGGATGGCAGCAGCCATGCCTATATGTTGAGTGTCACGGCCGATCTGTCGTTTCTGGAGACTGCATTAAAAAATATCGACGCCAATATTCGTATCGAAGCGGCACCGGACCGCCAGGTCTTGCTGCTCAGTGGCAGTGTGGGTTATCAGCATCAGAAAGACACCGCCGAGCGGGCGGTATCCCGTTATTTGCAGCGTCAGGGTGGGCTGGTTAACCAGGGGTTGGTGAGCGATGCGCCGTTGGCCGATATCTACCAGAACTCGTTACCGCTGATCAACCTGATCCGTGTCCGTCATCAGGCGGAGAAAATTGAAGATCGTATTGGCCGTGCCCTGAAGGAAATCGGCACGGATTCCGTCAGGGTGCGGCGCATTCGGCAGCAGGCCCGTTTTAATGGCGAGGACGATACCTTGATGCTGGAGGGCGAAGTACAAACACAGGCTGAGCTGTCGCGGGTATTGGCGGTGGTGTCGCGTCTGTTTATTCGCCCGGATGAGGATGAAATCTTGCTCAACAGCCTGATTCAGATTTATGCCGACGAAGCGGGTCGTGTGGTGTCGTCGCCCCAGGGTGGCACCAATCAGGGCATTGTTCAGGCAACAACGGCCGAGCTGTCGCGGGCCAATGTACTGTCCATTGCCGGTGGCCGGGTGCTGTCGATGATCCGGGTGAAAGACATTCCCCAGTTACGGGTCTCGGTGCAGATGTATGAGGTCAGTCTCAGTCGTCTGAAAGAGTGGCAGCCGGGCATTGGTCTGAGCTCCAATGCCGCCGATACGTCGACGGCTCTGGGCAACGACAGTCTGGAGACCGCGCTGAATATTTTTAACGGGGCCTTGTCCGGGCAGTTGCAGATCGCCGGGCAACAGGCGTCGTTAAATGCGCTGTTTTCGATGCTGGAATCAGAAGGCATTTCCCGCACCTTGTCGAAACCAACAATCACCTTGATGTCCGGAGACACCGGTACCATTCAGGTGGGTGGGGAAGTTCCAATCCGGACGACCTACACGAACTTTGGTCAAAGTACCGATAGCAGTGCACTGGGTGACGCGCTGTTAAGCAGTACCGAGTTCAAGTCATACGGTATCGAGCTCACTGTCAGTGCGGTGATCGATGAGACCGATCATATCGCCTTGCAGCTGAACCCCAGTGTCTCCACGCCGGATACTGCGCTGTCCCAGCACATTACCGACAGTACCGGTTCGACACTGGACACCACGGCCTTTGATGTCCGCAGTATCAATACGTCAACCCGGCTGCGTGATGGCCAGCCACTGATATTGGGTGGCCTGGTATCGCGGGATCAGTCCGAGAGTAACCAGTCGTTGCCGTTCCTGTCGCAGATTCCATTCCTGGGCAAGCTGTTCAGTTCCG
This sequence comes from Oceanobacter sp. 1_MG-2023, assembly GCF_030689025.1. Classification (GTDB taxonomy): domain Bacteria; phylum Pseudomonadota; class Gammaproteobacteria; order Pseudomonadales; family Oceanobacteraceae; genus Oceanobacter. The sequence continues at coordinate 47,528 of NZ_JAUYWA010000012.1, read as the reverse complement.
ATGTGTCCAGCTATCGCGACCGTGAACTGGTGATTGTGGTGACGCCGACCATTGTACGGGAGCCTTTGCATCAGACGGCCTTGTGGGAATTTGCCGACAGCAGTGAATTGCTGCAATGGGCAGTCAACCCCATGCCGTTGAATCATCATTCTTCTATCTCCGGGGAGGCACGACCATGAAGCCTGCAACGCCTGTTATAACAACTCTGAAGCTGGCCTTGGTGGGATTATTGCTGACAGGGTGTGCGTCCATGTCTCCTGAGTCCCAAACCGATTATGCCCCGGAAGAAGCCCTGACCCGGCAGTTGGCTGCCTTGCAGTCATCGGAGGATTTCAGTAGCGGTTGTGTGGATCCATCAAGCCAGCGCTCGGGTGTCCGTGACTGTTTGCGCCACCTGCGTGCGCTGGATGAGCTGGTGTTGCTGCACCCTTATCATGAACGTATCCGGATGGCGGCGGCGGTGATGCACTACCGCGTTGGTGATGTTAATGCTGCCCAGGAACTGCTGGATCAGCTGGTCTGGCTGCCCAGTCCGCGGCCGGAGGCCCGTCTGCTTCGCAGCCGGATTGCACTGGAGCAAGGCAACTTGCGGTTGGCAGGCAGCCTGTTGGAAGAAGCGTTGATGCAATCCCCGGATTACCCGGAAATCAGGGAAGGTCTGGCCGCCGTCCGCTATGTGTCGGGTGATTATGTGCAGGCCGAGCAATTATTGGAACAGGCCGGTCGGTTGGGGTCTCCAGCCTGGCGCATTCAGTATCTGCAAGGGCTGGTACAGGAAGCACAATCCCATCCGGATCTGGCGTGCAGCCATTACAGCCAGGCATTGGCGATCAAGCCGGATCATCGGGCCTCCAGAGGCCGTCTGACCGGGCTGTCATACCACCCCGTTTGCTACCAGTATCTGCAAATGAGCCTGGAGATGGAGGTGTCCTTATGACCCAGGCCGAGAGGATGGATGAAGCGCTGATTCCACTGGCATCGGAAGAATACAGCCACCTGCGCCGCCGACTGCATCGGCGGGTGCTGGAAGGGCTGGAAGGTGTGTCCGAACACTCGGTGGTGGATCGGGTGGCCCTGATTCGACATCTGCAAGAGCATCTGGATGACTTGCTGGCAAGCCATGGCCGTGCATTGGCGGACGGGGTGCGCAGCCAGTTATTGGGCACCGTGGCCGATGAAATCCAGGGGCTGGGGCCAATTACCGAGCTGATGCTGGACCCACGGATATCCGACATTCTGATCAACGGCTATAACGATATCTGGGTTGATCGCAACGGCCGTCTGGAGCGCACCAGTGTCGCTTTTGATGGCAATGACCATTTGTTGCGCTTTCTGAACCGGATTCTGAGCCAGCAGGGGCGGCATATTGATATGGGCAACCCGATTGTGGATGCCCGGCTGAGCGATGGCAGCCGCCTGAATGCCGTGATTGCGCCGCCGTCTCCCCGTGGCCCGGTGATCTCCATTCGTCGTTTCCGGCTGACACCGCTGACGTCGGACGACCTGATCGAACGAGACTTTATGACCCCGGCGATGTGGGCCTATTTATCGGATGCTATCTGCCAGGGCGCAAACATGGTGATTGCCGGAGGCTCTTCGGCGGGCAAGACCAGTCTGCTGAATGTGTTGTCGGGCCAGATTCCCTTGACCGAACGGATTATCACCATTGAAGAAACCCAGGAACTGACGCTGGATCACCCCCATGTCGTGACGCTTGAATCCCGGCTGGGAAATGGTGAAGGGCTTGGTGTTATCCGCCTGACTGACTTGCTCAAAACGGCGTTACGGATGCGGGCAGACCGCATCATTGTCGGTGAGGTGCGAGGGGATGAAGTGTTCGACATGCTGCAGGCCATGAACGTCGGCCACGATGGCAGCATGACCACCGTGCATGCCAACAGCCCTAGAGATGTGCTTAACCGGTTTGAATATCTGGCACTGAAAAGCCTGCCGACGATGCCTCCGGCCATGATCCAGCAAATGATCGCGTCAGCGATCGATGTGATCGTTCATCTGCAGCGGGATGCCGATGGTCATCGGCGTATCGCCAGCATTGCCACCCTGACCCAGTCGGATACTCGTACCGAACTGGAAATCCGCTTTCAGGCGGCGTCCGCCACGATCAATAAAACGACTTATGAAACGACATCGACCTATGGGCCGAGGAGTTAGCAGAGGTGAGGCAATGATTGATTATCTGGGCGTATTGTTGGCGGCACTGGTCAGTCTGATCTCCGGCGGGCTGTTCTTCTTTCTGCGTGACCGGGCCTGGTCGGAATCCTGTCTGACAATCGGTGCGACGGAACAGCGTTCCGGTTTTCATCGCTGGCAGCACCGCATGAACCAGCGCTTGAGCACGCTTGGTATTCGTTTTGGCGTGCTGCTGCTGGGGACCGGTGTGTTTCTGGTGGCTGCTGCGGTACTGCTGGCGATGCTGACGCTGTTTCCGACGCATTATCTGGCCGCCACCGGTGCCGCCACTGGTGTGGTTATGCTGGCGGTCATTGTTATGAAAGATGGCCTGGCGTTCCAACAGAACCGGTTTGAACAACAACTGTACGAAGCCATGGAATTGATGTCGGCATCGCTGATGGTGGGGGTGCCCATCACCGACGGTTTGCGGACGGTGGCCCACTCATCCAAAGGGGCGTTTCGTCTGGAAATGCAGCGGGTTCTGCATCGTCTGGATGGCGGACTCAGTGCCGATCAGTCCTTCAGTTTGCTGAACCAGCGTTACCCCAATGAAGGGGTGCGGGCGTTTACGGCGGCAGTTGACTCCAGCTGGAACACCGGCGGCGACCCGCTAACCCTGATTCGATCGGTACGCAACCTGCTCAAGCGGCGACTGGATACCCGTGCCGAAATCCGCACCGGGCTGTCCAGCCTGCTGTCGGCATCGGTTTTTATCGGCTTGTTTCCCTACCTGTTGATTCTGGTTTTCCAGTGGAAAGATCCAACCTGGCTGACCCTGATTGTTGAGCATCCGAAAGGGCCAACACTGGTGGTACTGGCGGTACTGACCCAGCTGCTGGGGTTCTTCTGGCTACGTTACCTGGCGAGGCAAAGTCTATGACGTCCATGAATCTGATTGATGCGTTATTACTGGGACTGCTGGTCACCATCCTGCTGGGCGCGATGGTGATCTGGGGGCTGCCGCTACAAGGCAGGGCCAGGCTGGATGCCGATCATTCACTGCTGTACACCAACCACTGGATCGCCCCGCGCAAACTGGTACGGCAAGCCGGGCTGTCCCCGGATGGCGTTGCACTCTGGTTTGTGCCGTCGAGTCTGATTCTGATGCCGCTGACGTTTTTACTGACCCTGAACGAGTTTGGTCTGGTGTGGCCGCTGGCCTTGCTGGTGGGCATGCTGGCGACCAGCTTGCCGTTACTGGTTTTGTTGTTGTTGCGGGGCCAGCGTGTTGCCGAAGTACGGCAGCGACTGCCGTTTTTTATCGACATGCTGGCTGCCTATCTGGCGGCGGGAGTGAGCTTGCCGCAGGCGCTGAAAACCAGCATCGATGTGTGTCATCGCAAGGATGATGTGCTGGTGATGGAGCTGGGGCTGGTGATGCGGGAAATTGAATTGGGAGTCTCGCAGGACGATGCCTTTGATGCGCTCCGGTTCCGTTTGCCCTGCCTTGAAATCGAACGGCTGGCCGCCCTGGTGCAGATGGGCAGTCGCATGGGGGTTCCCTTGTGTGAAAGCCTGCGGGCGTTTGCGGAGTCCATGAGTACTCGTCAGCAGCAATGGGTGCGCAAGCTGATTGCCCGCCGCAGCCTGGTGTCATTGTTCCCGATGTTACTGGTGGCCTTTCCTGTGTTTGGGGTGCTGGTGGTCTTTCCTGCTGTTCACAAAATATACCGGTTGTTTCAGGAATTGGGCGTTTCGCTTTGATTCTACCACTCTCAATACACCTGATGATGGAGGGCGTTATGAGTCAGGCATCGCCAAAACGGCAGCAAGGATTCGTGATTACCATGGAATTACTGCTAATTACGACTATTTTGATATTAGGGTCTCTGGTGGGGCTGGTAGCAATTCGTGATGCGTTGTTCAAACACAAGGTGCAGCAACAGAACATGACCCCCAAGGTACTGGACCAGCAAGGCCGGCTGCTGGGAGAGCCTGTGGCCTATGATGAGCACGAAGCGCCCTTGCTGGCCTATATCGACCGTAGCACCGATCCGTTGGGGCGGGTGCTGATTGGCATCCGGGATGATCGGTTCTCCAGCCGGGAAGCGGTGTATTTCGATAGCGCCAGCTGTCAGGGTGATCCGTGTATCAAAAGTGTCAGTGATGAACTGACCGACAGCCAGGGAGCATCCCGCTTGAACCGGAGCGGTAATGTCAGCTATCTGAACGCCCTGCAAGGCGGAGCGAATTATGCGGTGGGGCCAGGCAGCGATGGTTTGCCGGGTTTTTTGTATCGGGAGAGTCCGGAGCAATGTGACTTTGATCTGGACGACGTGCAATCGCGCTGGCACTCCCAGAGCGTTGTGACCGGGTTGCCCTGCGAGGAGCTGACGGTGGAAGACATGAGTGTCCCGGCATACACCGGGTGCCTGCTGAATGTGACGCCATTGCTCACCGATCCGCTGGACCCGACCAGTCTTGACCTGAATTGTTCGTGCCCTGCGGGGACTACCGACCAGTTTAATCTGATTGATCAGGTAGCGCCTCTGGTCGGGGATTTGTACGACCAGACCTTTGCCACGCTGGGCGTGCTGATTGCTCCGCCTTTTGACAGTGATGGGCTGGGCACAATTTGTTGTGAAACTCCCTCGGAGTTGAACGAATCCGGGTTGGTCGAAACCCTGGCGTATCTTGTCTTGAAAGACCAGCTGAGCCAGCTGGCCTTGTCTGCCCTGGAGCAGGCCGAGCTGGAGTCGCTGCTGGAATCATTGCTGAGTCCCGCTGAGCTGACCTGCAAACCAACCCTGCCTTTGCGGGCAGCTGAATCGGTTGCCAGTGCGGATGACCCGGCAATGAATGCTCTGGAACCATTTGAGCCGCCGTTTCGGGTCACACTGCCAGCGGCGGCGTCGGATGTCTGGATCAGCACACCACCCGATGGTGTGGAAGGGCGCCCTTGATGGCGAGGGGCACGGCAGGTCGGAGAGAACGATTGGCTTGTGGTTTATAGCAACACAATCAGTAGGTGAGTGTTTTGGGTCAGACATTGCCGGACAAACAACCTTGATGAGGCAACAAGTCATGATGAAACAATGGTTACGCGTGGGAGTGATATGGCTGTTGACCGGCGTAACGATGGCAGTGGCGGCCGGCATGACCCTGTTAACGGCGACGGCAGCGGCTTCAGAGGCTCCGGTGGTCACCGCTGCAGCGGCAGAGACACAGACACAGACACAGATAGCAACGCTGACATTCGGTGTGGTGCCGCAACAAGCGGTGACCAGAATGTTGCGGGAATGGACGCCCTTGCTGCGCGTCATCAGTGACGAGACAGGGGTGGCAATACGCTTCGCCACGGCACCCAATATCCCGGCCTTTGAGCAACGTGTGCGCGATGGCCTGTACGACATTGCGTATATGAGTCCGTATCACCTGACGGTGTTTGCCGATGACCCGGGTTATGTGCCCCTGGTGCGGGTACAGAACAGGCAGATCAAGGGCATTATTGTTGTAAACCAGGCGTCGACCTTGACCCGGCTGGACGAACTGCACGGGCAGACGCTGGCATTTCCATCGGTGGGAGCCTTTGCCGCCACTTTGCTGACGCAGGCCAGTCTGGGCCTGAAAGGCATCGATTTTGGCAGCCAGTATGTTGGCTCTCATGATGCGGTTTATCAGGCCGTTGCGGCAGGGTTTTACCCGGCGGGAGGCGGCATTATCCGTACCTTTAATCTGCTGGATACCTCAATCAAGGACCAGCTGAGGGTCTTGTGGACCTCGCCCGGTTATACCCCTCACGCCATTGCGGCTCATCCACGGTTGTCACCGGCACTGCGTCAACGGCTGGTGGCGGCGTTTACTGAATTGCCGCATGAACCTGGTATCGACACCACCCTCGAGGCTTTGGGAATGGAAGGCTTTATCGCCGCCCAATACGCCGACTGGAATGATGTCAGGGCGTTACATATTCAACCTTCCGACAGGTAGCACTCGATGTCCTTGAAACTGAAAACCATTGTTGGCGTCGCGGCTATTGAAGCAGTCTTTCTGATCTTGCTGGTGTGGCAGGCCATGCAGATCCTGACCCTGTCCAATCAGCAGGCGCTGGAAACCCGAGCGCAAGAAACCGTTGGCCTGTTTGGCACCCAGGTCGAAAATGCCCTGATCGCCACCGATCTGGCCACTCTGAACGAGATGGTCGATCAGCTGATGGCGCAGGGCAATATTGAATACGTCAGGATACTCGATCAGCGCGGTATTCTGGCCAGTGCCGGTGTCCCTGAAAAGCATGACTGGAACTTTCAGCGCGACCTTAATTTTGGCGATATTCACGATGGCATGTTGGATGTCGACTATCAGGTGTTCGAAGAGGATATTTATCTGGGCACCATACAGCTGGGCATATCAACAACCGGACTGGGTTTTCTGATTAGTGAATCAAAAACGCGGCTGATCGGGATCGCATTGGCCGAATTATTTATGGTTGCGCTGGTTTCATGGATTCTGGGCTGTTACCTGACCCGCACCTTGTCGCACCTGACCCGGCAGGCCCAGCGTCTGTCGAAAGGAGAAATGGTCGAGCCATTACCGGTGAATGGCCGGGATGAGTTGGCCGTTACCGTCCAGTCGTTTAACGACATGGTGGAGAAGCTGGCCCAGGCGAGAGAAGAGGATGCGATCAAATCCGCCGTTTACGAGGCCAGCCTGGATGCCATGATTACGCTGAACAAGCAGGGTAATATCATCGAATTCAGTAGCGCGGCAGAGCTGATTTTTGGCTGGCGGCGTGAGGATATCATTGGTAAAAAAGTGGAAGAGACCCTGGTGCCAGAAGAGCTGATCGATGGCCATCTGGCGCGACGGAAAGCCTTGTTAAGTGCAAAACAGTACTATGGGCAAGGGGCTCGACGGGAAACCGTTATGCTGACCCGGGCCGGGGAGCGTATACCGGTCGAGGTCTCTTCTGTTATCTTCAAGAGCCAGAAAAACACCTATTTTACGGCGTTTGTACGCAATATCTCCGAGCAGAAAAACAATCAGGCCCAGTTGGTAGCGGCGAAAGAAACCGCAGAACTCGCCAGTCAGGCCAAGTCCCGCTTCCTGTCCCATATGAGTCATGAAATACGCTCGCCACTCAACGCCGTGATGGGGATCTTGCAGTTACTGGAGCTGGAATCCTTATCGGCCAGTCAGCGGCGTTTATTGACCATTGCCGATACTGCCGGGAGCAGCTTGCTGGCGGTGATTAATGAAATTCTGGATTTTTCCCGGATTGAAGCAGGCAACTTGCACACGGATTATGCAACGGTTGATCTGGCCGATATGACCAGCTGCTTGCTCACCACACTGGAAAGCAAGCTCGATACCGATCAGGTTGAGCTGTTTTGCCAGATCGAAAACGGCGTGCCCTGTCGGGCAGAGTTTGATGTTGATCATACGATCCAGGTGATTCGAAACCTGGTGGATAACGCCATCAAGTTTACCGACAAAGGATTGATTCGCCTTAAAATCGCCCTGGTGCCAGGCACAGGGCAGACATCGTGCCTGGCGATATCCATCCATGATACCGGTCGTGGTATTCCGGCAGCCCAGTTGAAAGATGTTTTTCATGAGTTTGAGCAGGTCCATGCCCGTGAGGATACCCGCGCCGGAGGCATTGGCCTGGGGTTGGCGATTGTCAAACGTTTGGTTGTCTGGATGGGAGGCACGGTGGATGTCAGCTCAACCCCGAATCTGGGCAGTGTATTCCGTTTTACTGTGCCGCTACGTTCCTTCGAAATGATCCGGCAGGCCACACCGCCACCCTTGCAATTCCGCCGCGTGATTCTGGTTACCGGCAACGAGGCGTTGCAGCAGGCAATTGAAGAGTGTGTACAACCGCTGGAGGTTGCCCTGTCGGCGTTTGCTTCCCTGGCGCACTTCAAAGCCAGCCAGCAGGAGCGCCAGCCGACGTCGACCGAGGTGGTATTGATCGATGAGGCCGAACTGCCAGCCACAGGACAAGAACTCGACTGGTATCAGCAGCTGTCCATAAGCAAGGTGCGGCTGACCCGATTGGGGCAGGATCAATCTGTCCCCTGTTCTGAACAGGAAAGCGTGCTGTACAAACCCCTGTCATATCAGAAAATTGAACGTCTGCTGCGCGGGCAAGCCTGCGATGAAGCGGCAACGCCCAGCCAGACTGCGACCGTGACGGGCAGCCATAACCGTATCCTGATTGTGGAAGATATCGAAGCGAACCGGATTGTACTGGGCGGAATACTGACCAAGTCGGGTTATCAGGTCGATCATGCCTGTAACGGTGTTGAAGCCTTGCAGGCGCTGGAAGTGGGTCATTACGATATTGTGCTGATGGATTTGCATATGCCGGTGATGAATGGCATTGCTGCAGTGGCCCGGCTCAGGGCCTGCCCCGGTACAAATCAGCATATTCCCGTAGTTGCTTTGACCGCCAATGCCGAGAAAAGTGAAATGCAACGGTGCCTGGCCGCCGGCATGAATGACTTTGTCAGCAAACCCTTTTTTACCAAAAACCTGTTGGCCGTTATCAACCGACAGGTGTATCAGCATCAACAGTTGCACGATACACCGCCTGAGGCAGCGCCAGACGATGCACCGGGTCATGCTGCCAGTGTGGCCCGTCAGGCCGCGGCGCAGGCAGAGCTGGACGCGCGACTGCTGCACAAGGCAACGCTGGAAAAGCTGGCCGCCGAAACATCTTTGCAGGCGTTACCACGGATGCTGAACAGCTTTATTGCCGAGCTGACCCGGCGGATGGACGATCTGGATCGCGCGCTGGAGAGCAATAACCCGCAGGAACTGGGGAGTCAGGCCCATGCCCTGAAAAGCAGTTCGGCGGTGTTTGGTGCTCTGGCGCTGCAACAGGCAGCGCAACAGCTGGAGCAGCTGTGTTATGGCAATGCAGCGGATTTTGCGCGGGTAATCAGCGCGACTCAGGAACTGATGTTACTGGTCCGGCAAACGCTGGAATGTTATCGCAACTACATGCAGTCGATGGCTGCTGAATAGGCTGAATAGAGAGACAACGGATGACCAAATCAATATCACTGCCCAGGCTGCTATTGGTCGAAGACAGTCAATCAACGGCCATGGTTTATGCGACGTATCTGGAACATCTGTTTGACGTCACCGTGGTGTATACCGGCTCAGATGCCATCGATGCGCTGCATCGTCATCGTTTTCAGCTGGCGGTTATGGATGTGCAATTACCGGATATCTCTGGTCTGGAGGTATTGAAAACCCTGCGTGAACGGGATCAGCAGTTGCCGGTGGTGATTATTACCGCGCACAGCACCGTGGAAGTGGCGGTTGATGCCATGCGTCTGGGAGCCAACGATTTTCTGACCAAGCCGTTTGATAAAACCCGCTTGCAGCACACCTTGCAGCAGGTACTGAAAACAGTCCAGCTCAGCTCATTGGTTGAGACCTATGAAAAGACCTTCGACCGCAGTCATTTCTACAATATGGTGGGAGCATCCCTTCCGATGCAGGCGGTGTATCGCATCATTGAAAGTGCAGCATCCAGCAAGGCGACGGTGTTTATTACCGGAGAGAGTGGTACCGGCAAGGAGCTGTGCGCTGAAGCGCTGCACAGGGAAAGCTCCCGCAGCAAGAAGCCGTTTATCGCGCTGAACTGCGCGGCGATTCCGTTGGAGCTTATGGAAAGTGAGATCTTTGGGCATATCAAGGGTGCTTTCAGCGGTGCCAGCCAGAACCGTGAAGGCGCGGCCCAGCGTGCGCATGGCGGCACCCTGTTTCTGGATGAAATTGGCGAAATGCCGCTGTCCTTGCAGAGCAAGTTGCTGCGGTTTATCCAGTTGGGGACGTTTCAGGCGGTTGGCTCCAATCAGGAAGTCACGGTTGATGTGCGGTTTGTCTGCGCCACCAATCGCGATCCCCTGACTGAAGTCCGGGCCGGACGTTTCCGTGAGGATCTGTTTTATCGGCTGAATGTGATTCCGGTCCATATGCCACCATTGCGGGAACGCGGACAGGATATTTTACGTATAGCCAACGCGTTTTTGCGGCTGTTTAACGAAGATGAAGGCAAGTCCTTCCAGAGTATCAGTCGCGGTGTTGAAGAGCGCTTGATGAGTTATCGCTGGCCCGGCAACGTTCGGGAACTGGCCAATGTATTGCGTAATATGGTGGTGCTGAACCAGGGGCGACAAATAGAAACGGGGCATTTGCCCGACTTTTTCCAGCAGCAGGAAAAAGCGCCAGCTCCCCGTGCTGCGACCATACCCGAGGTGGTTCCAGCAATAACAGCAGCAACAGCCCCGGTTGCGGTTGAAGCCCCGGTGTTGCCGTTATGGCTCGAAGAAAAGCGCATTATCGAAAGGGCCATAAACCATTATCACGGCAATATTCCCAAGGCTGCGGCGATGCTGGATATCAGCGCCTCGACCATTTATCGCAAGAAACAGTTCTGGGCTGCCCAGGATGCCGAACAGGTACCGGGCTGATATAAACAAGCCCGCGGCGGCCGTCAGCCGGGCTTGTGTTGTTCCTCTCGTTCCTCTCCCAGTGTTTTAACCGCTGCCAATACAGGCGCTGTTGCCTGTTATTCCTGAATGAATATCCACTGGATATGAATGACTTAGCTGTCTTCATCTTGCATGGGTGTTGTTTTAAACGTATGTTTAAAACCAACTTGTAGGCTGGGAATATGGCTCTGATGGCTCAAAAAGACACCGCTAAAAGTATTCTGGATTCTGCTGAGGAGCTGTTTTCTGAACGAGGTTTTGCAGAAACCTCGTTGCGGAATATTACCACGCGAGCCGGGGTCAACCTGGCAGCGGTGAATTATCACTTCGGCTCTAAAAAAGAGTTGATCCAGGCCGTTTTTGCCCGCTTTCTGACGCCGTTCTGCGACGACCTTGGCAAGGCCTTGAGAGGTTATGAACATGGCCTGGCGGGCAAGTCTCCGGAACTGGGGGCACTGTTGCGGCTGCTGGCTGAAACTTCCATGGCTGCCGGAGGTGGCAACGCCCGGCGGCTGGGTATTTTCATGCGCTTGCTGGGGTTGGCTTACTCGCAGGAACAGGGTCACTTGCGCAAATTCTTGCGTAACCAGTACGGCGCGGTATTTGAGCGTTATATGCAGCTGGTTACTGCCGCCTCTCCTGAATTGAGCGATGAAGAGCGTTTCTGGCGTATTCACTTTATGCTGGGGGCAACGGTGTTTACGCTCTCCGGGGTGGAATCCTTGACCGCCATGGCGCAGCATGATCTGGGTGTCAGTACCGGGATCGATGGCGTGATCGACAAGCTGGTGCCTTTTTTGTCATCCGGCTTTCAGGCACCTCATCAAGACTAGCAGCCGGACCGAATGTAATAGACCTGGAATAACGAGGATATGGCAACCTTGGCAAAGAATGGACCGGACGGACAAGGAATCATGATCGAGATCTCGATAGCGGATCAGCAGTTACGTCTGACGACGCCGCAAACGTGTATTGTCTACCCCATATCCACCGCCCTGAATGGGGTTGGTGAGCAAGAAAATTCTGGCTGTACGCCGCGTGGCTGGCATCGAATTGCCGCCCGTATCGGCGGAGGCCTGCCGCAGAATGCGGTGTTTGTCGGGCGACGTTTTACCGGAGAGCTGTACTCCACTGAGCTGGCCACAAGGCATCCGGCCCGGGACTGGATTCTTACCCGGATTCTCTGGTTACAGGGCATGGAAATAGGCTTCAATCGTATGGGGCGCGTGGATTCGATGCGGCGCTATATTTATATTCACGGCACACCGGATTCGGAACCGATGGGCATTGCCCGCTCCCATGGTTGTATTCGTATGCGTAACCAGGATGTGCTGGCCCTGTTTGATCAGGTGAGCATTGATACACTGGTGTGGATTCAGCCACACAGTTTTTCGAGGATTCCATGTCGCGAGCTGTCTTGAACGATACCGCAGCAGTTGGCGTCGTGGCCGACTTGCTGGGGCCGCAACTGCTGAAAGAAGATTGGCCGGTGCTGGAGTCGGAAGCTCTGAGTGGCCTGATTCTGTTTGGGCGTAATTACCAGAACCCGCAACAGTTGCAGAGGCTGACGGCCGATGTTCGCCAGCTGCGGCCGGATTTGCCTCTGTTTGTCGATCAAGAGGGGGGCCGCGTCCAGCGCTTTCGGGAAGGATTTACCCGCTTGCCGGCGATGGCACTGCTGGGGCAGCGGTTTCAGTCCGATCCGGAGGCAGCCCAAACACTGGCTTACGATATTGGCTGGCTGATGGCAACGGAGTTGGCCGCATGTGGTGTGGACGTCAGTTTTGCGCCGGTGCTGGATATCGAGCGCGGCTGCTCCCAGGTGATTGGTGATCGGGCTTTTGCCACCCATGCGGCGGTTGTCAGCGTGCTGGCGGCGGCGCTGGTGGATGGTATGGCGGCCGCTGGCATGCAAGCCGTGGGCAAGCATTTTCCGGGGCATGGCGCAGTGATTGCCGACTCGCACCGGGAGCTGCCGGTTGATCACCGCAGCCTGGCCCAGCTGGATTATGACATGCGGCCTTTCCAGCACCTGATTGCATCCGGGCGCATGGCGGGTGTGATGCCGGCACATGTCATATATCCGGCATTGGATAGCGCACAGACGGCTGGATTTTCCCGCCGTTGGTTGACCCTGTTACGACAACAGCTGGCATTCTCCGGGGTTATCTTCAGTGATGACCTGACCATGGAAGGTGCTGCCAGTTATGGCAGTTACCGCCAGCGGGCGGAGCTGGCAATGACTGCCGGTTGCAACGCGCTGGTGGTATGTAATCACCAGTCTGGTGAGCTGGAAGTGTTACAGCATGTCGAACAGGCATTGGCACAAGGACGGCCACGGCTGGATCTGTCGGATTGGCGATGTTTGCCAGCGACAGCCAGCACCACTGCAGCAACGGATTCGTCACTTGAACGTATTCGTGCCGAGCTGGCAGTATTGACCGCATCCTGATTGAAATCACACTGTTTTGGCGTCCGCTATCGGGCGCATTCCCTTTTTTTGCTTGATTAACAGGAGCGCTCGCATGTCCTATCAGCGTATTGGCATTATTGGTGGTACTGGCCTGACTCATCTGGAGGGGCCGGAGGTAACGGCTCGCCATGATATTAATACCGTCCTGGGGACGCCGTCTGGCAGTGTCCATGAGGGTCTCTGGGAAGGGCGTGAGGTGCTGTTTATGGCCCGGCACGGCCATCCGCATTCGGTGCCGCCACACAAGGTGAACTACCGTGCCAATCTGTTGGCATTACAGGAGCTGGGGGCTGAAGCCATTCTCGCCGTCAATGCGGTCGGGGGGATTCACCCGGATATGGGCGCAGGGGCCATTGTGATTCCGGATCAACTGATCGATCTGACCTGGGGACGGGAAAGCACCTTTTTTGACGGCAGTTATCAGCCACTGAACCATATTGATTTCACCGAGCCATTTGATGCCGGATTACGCCAGGCACTGATTGAAGCCGCCAGGGTGTTACCGGCGCCGGTGAGTGATTATGGCGTGGTTGGCGTAACCCAAGGCCCACGACTGGAAACTGCCGCCGAAGTGAATTACCTCGAGCGTATTGGTTGTGACCTGGTTGGAATGACCAGTATGCCGGAAGCGGTACTGGCACGGGAGCTAGGCATACCCTACGCCAGCGTCTGCCTGGTGGTGAACCCGGCGGCAGGTCGCAGCGATGCCGAAATTACCATGGCTGATATTCAGGCGGTGCTGGACAGCGGTATGAATAACGTTCGGGACTTGCTGGCAGCGGTCTTGTTGTCACTGTAAGGGCCGGCTCCCGGCTCCCGGCTCTGTCGGTGTCCGCCGGTTATGTCTGTGCCGTAGCTTCGTGTGTGTCCTCTGCCCCGGGATCAAGCCCGGGGTGACGGATGATTTGGTGGCGGTCGTCTGTGCTCGCCAGTCTATTCGCCAGCTGTCAGGTCTGGAAACTCAACCGGTGTAATAATCAATACAACGCCCAGCATCGGGTGGTCGATATAATGCAATTCCTTGCTGCGCATGCGGCGTTTCTGACGAACCTCGGTGGCCCGTATCGGGTAGAGGCCATGAATGGTCAATGGCTGCTGGCTTGCCAGTATGGCCGGGGTCGGTGTGCCGTCGGTATTGATGGCTGTGCTGAATGCCTGTAACTGTGGCTCGGCGGGCATCTGGCTGCTGAGGTGTTGCACATGAAAGTCGGTCGAAATATGCAGGTAGCGGCTGAGGTAGAGGCTGAAACCGCCGGTAATCTGGATTTCCGGTTCTCCGCCGACGGTCAGGTTGACCTTGTGGACGATGGTGCCTTCCTGGCTTTGTACGGGTTCCAGCCAGCTTTGGTGCCATACCACATCCATATCGGCCTGTGGGTTGATGCGGTTGGCTTCCCGTTTCAGTTTAAGGCTGGACAGCGGTGCCAGGGGTTGCCAGAGGCTATCCGGTAGTCTGACCGGGAGCTTGATGGCATTGAGAAACTGCGTTTGTAGCCGGCGGTAACGGTAATGTTTGGCGACCGGGTCAAGGCGTCTGGACTTGGGTGTCATCGTTGCAAAGAGCGACTGGCTGTCGAGGATGACTTTGGGCCAGTATTCCTGGTCGATGTCGCTGTTATTACGATAGGCGACCAGCATCATTTCGACCTGAAACCAGTTATCGCTTAACGGAGTGGCGGCCACCGCGCTGGTGGGCAGTGTGAATAATGTGGTGAGGCTCAGAAAGAACGCCACTTTGGCAGAGTGAAACAGGTTCAAGGGTCAGAGTTCCTTTTGCAGTTCGGTCAGCACCTGGTCGATGACGTTAAAGCGCCGATCGATAGTGTCCATGTTGAAGTAGAAACGCAAGGTGTGGCCACCTTCCAGTTTGTAGCTGTGGGATTTGCTTTGTACCAGCTTGACCAGCGTGAAGGGGTTGATTTTGGTGGCGGCGCTGAATTCCAGTCGACCGGAGTCGGAACCAACGTCGAGCTTGGCAATGCCCAGCGGGTTGAGCCGCAATTTCAGCGCGGTTTGGCGGAACAGGTTTTTCACCGGGTCTGGCAGTAGCCCAAAGCGGTCGATCATTTCGACTTGCAGTTCTTTCAGTTCGTTATCGCTCTGGCCGTTGGCAATCCGTTTGTAGAGCGTCAGGCGGCTGTTGACGTCGGGCAGGTAGTCGTCCGGGATCAGCGCCGCAATATGCAAATTGACATCGGCCATCTGTTTCGGGGTCAGGTCGTCAGATGGAATCTTGCCGGAGCGCATCGCCTGTACGGCTTGTTCCAGCATTTCCATATAGAGGGTAAAGCCGATGGTTTCGATCTGGCCGCTTTGCTCTTCGCCCAATAATTCCCCGGCACCCCGGATCTCAAGGTCATGGGTTGCGAGCATAAAGCCCGCACCGAGGTCTTGTGCCGAAGCAATGGCTTCCAGACGTTTTTCAGCGTCCTTGGTCATCACTTTGGGCGGCGGTGTCAGCAGATAGGCATAGGCCTGATGGTGTGAACGGCCAACCCGGCCACGCAGCTGATGCAGCTGGGCCAGGCCGAATTTGTCGGCCCGTTCAATAATAATGGTGTTGGCTGAGGGAATGTCGATGCCGGTTTCAATAATCGTGGTGCAAACCAGCACATTAAAGCGTTTGTGGTAAAAATCACTCATCACGCTTTCAAGTTCGCGCTCCGACATCTGGCCGTGGGCAAATACAACCCGGGCTTCCGGCACCAGTTGGTCCAGTTCACGGGTGATTTTCTCGATGCTTTTGACTTCGTTGTGCAGGTAATACACCTGACCACCACGGAGGATTTCCCGCAGGATGGATTCCTTGATGGTGGCTTCGTCGTACTGGCGCACAAAGGTTTTGACGCTCAGTCGCCTTGCCGGTGGGGTGGCAATGATCGACAGGTCACGAATGCTGGCCATGGCCATATTCAATGTACGCGGGATCGGCGTGGCGGTCAGGGTCAGAATATCGACATTGGCGCGCAAGGCCTTGATGCGTTCTTTTTGCTGTACCCCGAAGCGGTGCTCTTCATCGATGACCAACAACCCGAGGTGTTCAAACCGTACGTCTTTTTGCAGCAGCTTATGGGTGCCGACGACGATATCGGTTTTGCCATCGAGCATGCGTTCAAGAGCCTGTTGGGTTTCCTTGGCGGACTTGAAGCGCGAGAGTACATCGACCTTGACCGGCCATTCGGCAAAGCGGTCGGCAAAGTTCTGGTAATGCTGTTGTGCCAGCAACGTGGTAGGGACCAGTACGGCGACTTGCTTGCCGCTTTGTACCGCCATAAAGGCAGCTCGCATGGCCACTTCGGTTTTACCAAAGCCTACATCGCCACACACCAGCCGATCCATGGGGCGTGGTGAGCACATATCGTTGACAACGGCGTCGATGGCGGTCTGTTGATCCGGGGTTTCTTCATAAGGGAAGCCCGCAGCAAAGCGGTCGTATTCTTCGTCCGGGCCGTTAAAAGCAAAACCTTTGCGGGCTTCCCGGCGGGCATAGATTTCCAGTAGCTCGGCGGCGGTGTCACGAATTTTTTCGGCGGCCTTGCGTTTGGCGGCCGCCCATTTTTCGGTGCCGAGGCGGCTGATTGGAATTGCCCCGTCTTCGGCTCCGCCGTAGCGTGAAATCAGGTGTAACGACGACACCGGTACGTACAATTTACTGTTGTTGGCGTATTCCAGCACCAGAAATTCATTCAGCTGGCCACCGGCATCCAACGCCTGTAGCCCTTGATAGCGGCCGATGCCGTGATCGAGGTGTACCACGGGGGCGCCGGGTTTCAGCTCGGACAAGTCACGGATAGTGTTGTCGGCATCGGTTTTCTGTTTGTTGCGGCGGCGGGTCTGACGAATGCGCTGGCCGAACAATTCATTTTCGGTAATCAGGGCCAGAGGTTGGCTGGCGTCGATCACAACGCCTTTGCTGAGCGGTGCGGTGGTGAGCATGAGCTGGTCGTTGCTCTGGGTCGCAGTGATCCAATCCGGGTGCTCACTGGCCCGGATTTTGATGCGGCTGAGTAATTCTTTCAGGGCTTCCCGACGACCGGCTGACTCGGCACAAAACAGCACTCGGGTGTTGGCGTTGGCTTGCAGCCAGGATTGCAGGCGTTGCAGTGGTTGATCCAGTCGCGAGTCGATACTGATGTCGGGCAGGGGGTGGGTGTCAAACCGGACGGCACCGCCGCGGCTGGGCAGGTCGGCATCATGCCATTGAATGCGTGGGTAATCGTTGAGATGACTGAACAACTGGTCGGTTGCGATAAACAGCTCACCCGGCGCCAGGATCGGGCGGGTGCGGTCGTAGCGGCGGCTTTCGTAACGCTGCTCCAGTTCATTACGAAAATGTTTGGCGCCGGGTTCGATACCGGCATCGTGAATGATCAGGGTATTGCGGGGCAGGTGGTCAAAAAAGTTACCCAGGTCATCGGCAAAAAACAGCGGTAAATAGTATTCGATACCCGCCGGGGCAATGCCCTGGCCGATGTCGACATACACCGAGCAGTCGTTGGGGTTGTGCTCAAAAAAGTCGAACCAGCGATGTTTGAACATCTTGATGGCGGCGGCATTGAGCGGGAATTCCCGGGCGGGCAGAATGCGGATGCTGTCGACTTTATCCAGCGTGCGCTGGTTTTCAGGGTCGAAGGTTCGCAGGGTCTCGATTTCGTCATCAAACATATCGATGCGGAATGGTAATGCCTGGCCCATTGGGAAAATATCGACAATGGCCCCTCGAACAGCAAATTCGCCGTGTTCATACACGGTGTCAACACAATGATAACCGGCGGCCTGTAACTGCTTGCGGGTGTTGTCGACGTCAAAGTGCTGGCCGACGTCCAGTGCAAAACTCTGGCCCTGGTAAAAACTGGCAGGGGGCAGACGATGCAACAGGGTTGCGACCGGGATAATCAGAACGGCCTGACGAATATCCTGCAATTGGCTGAGGGTGGCGATCCGTTGGGAAATGATGTCCTGATGGGGAGAAAACACATCGTAGGGCAGGGTTTCCCAGTCGGGAAATAACAGCACGGGCAGTTTGGCGGCGAAAAAACGAATATCTTCTTCCAGCTGCAAGGCGTTGGTGGTGTCGTTGCATACCACCAGGGTCAGGCCCTGATTGGATGATGCGGCCTGGGCAATGGCCAACGCCAGGCTTGCTCCCTCAAGATTGCCCCAGAAGCGACGTTCGGCAGCTTTGGTTGGCAGGTCGGGAGTCATCGGACTGGTCATGCGTTCTCCGTGCGTATATCGAAGGGTGGAATCGGCAGGCGGTCAAGTGTAATCAATGGCTGGAAGGGTGTCACAGGTTTCCCGTCAGAGGGCTGCTGTTTTGCCCTGCCAATGCGGATCAGACAGGCTGGTATTGGGAAATCATTGAGAAATCATCGGCGGTTGGGCCTTGTGTATCTCCTGGAGAGAACGTAACCACGTGACTGTTTTGTCATGGAATTGTGTCAATTCGAGGAATTTTGACACCTTTTGAGCCCAATAATCCGCTGTTTACCCTGTGTCAACCAATGGGCAATGGAAGTATTTTGTCAGTTTGGGTCGGTTTTTGTTGGAAATTAACTACGTTAATTGTGCAACTTGTCATTATGTGAATCGAGGTAAGAGTGTTGTGATGGTGATTTCAAAAGCCACGACCTGGTCGCGAGGGACAGGCAGGTTCGGGTATTGAGGACGATGACAACAAGATAACGACAAACAGGGGCTATGCTATGGAATATGCCTTTGCTGAGTCGCCATTGTTGGTTGTACTGGCCTGAACCGGTCTGGCTGATTGATGGTGGCATGGGAGGGGCAATGGTCGTCTGGTTCACCAAATTCGAAAAAATAGGTAGGTTTTCTACAAAGTCGGTTGCTTTTTGGTCGGATTGTGAACTTGGGCCGGCACGTGCATAATCTGCACCGTAATGATCCCTCGAACAATTAAATGGAAGGTTTGCCTGTGACTCAAGATATGCGCGACACCTGCTTGCAGGATTGGATGGAACGCGAAGCGATTGCTGAATCCATGATTCCCCTGATTGGTGGTTTGTACCGCACTCATAATGTGATCACATCCCTGTATGGTCGTGCGATCATCAATCGTTCTGTGATTGATATTCTGAAAGCACATCGTTTTGTCCGTCACATGGAAAAACAGGAAGTCACTGTCCGCGATACGTTCCCGATTCTTCAGGTTCTGGCAGAGCTGGATATCAACCGTGTCCATGTTGATATCGGCCGTCTGGCGGTAAAATTCCGCACTGAGGCAAATGGTCGCGACCTGCGCACCTTTGTGACTGACGAACTGGGTGACGCCGTTGGCCAAACCACAGAAGATGGCGAAAACCGTGACATCGTATTGTACGGCTTTGGTCGTATCGGTCGTTTGCTGGCTCGTATCCTGATTGAAAAATCCGGCGGTGGCCGCGGTTTGCGTTTGCGTGCCATTGTGGTTCGTCGCGGCAAGGGTGATGACCTGGTCAAACGCGCCAGTTTGCTGCGTCGCGATTCAGTACACGGTACTTTCCGTGGCAGCCTGTCTGTCGACGAAGAGAACGAATGCCTGATCGCTAACGGCAACGTGATTAAAATCATCTACGCTGGTAGCCCATCTGACGTTGATTACACGGAATACGGCATCAAGAACGCTCTGGTGATTGATAACACCGGTGTATGGCGTGACGAAGATGGCCTGAGCCAACACCTGAAATGTAACGGCGTTGCCCGTGTGCTGCTGACTGCACCAGGCAAAGGCGATATCAAGAACATCGTTTATGGCATTAACAACGGTGATATCACAGAAGCCGACAAGATCCTGTCTGCGGCTTCCTGTACCACCAACGCGATTACGCCGGTTCTGAAAGTGATGAACGATGAGTACGGTATTGTCAGCGGCCACGTTGAAACCGTTCACTCCTATACCAACGACCAGAACCTGATCGATAACTACCACAGTGGTGATCGTCGTGGCCGTTCTGCACCGCTGAACATGGTAATTACGGAAACAGGCGCTGCCAAGGCCGTTGCCAAGGCATTGCCAGCACTGAAAGGCAAGCTGACCGGTAACGCGATCCGGGTTCCAACGCCTAACGTTTCCATGGCGATCCTGTCGTTGAACCTGAGCAAGGACGTCAGCGTTGATGAGGTAAACGAGTACTTGCGTGAAGCTTCCCTGCGCTCTGACCTGCATCGTCAGATCGACTGGGTAAACTCACCGGAAGTGGTATCTCTCGACTTTGTTGGTAACAGCCATGCCGGTATCGTGGATGCCAAGGCGACGATTGTGAATGGCAATCACGCCAACCTGTACGTTTGGTACGATAACGAATACGGCTACAGCCGCCAGGTTATCCGTATCGCGCATCAGTTGTGTGGTGTTGAATACCCGACTTACCCACCGGTACAAAACTGAGTGCTGACCGGCTCAAGACTGCTCTGAATGGGCTGCTGAGCCGGTACAATGCATGCCGTTATCGAGGAGAAAGCAGCGGTTTTCTTCTCGATAACGTTCTGATTTCCCTGCCATGACTACCTTCCTGATACTCCTGTTTCTTGCTGTTTGGCACTGAATAGCCTCTTTTTGGTATAGATTGTTCCCTCTAAAGCATGATCTACCTACACCCTTGATCGCTAGATTATTCGGGTGCGCCTCTTTATACTAACCGCCGATTTTTCACTTAGTAAACTTAGCAAACGAGTATCCAAGTGCTTGTTTCCCAATGCAATTGCAAGTAATACGAGCCTGCTTCCAGCTTCAGTGATGATTTTGGTGGCCTGTTCGTGTGTTTGTGTTGCGGATTCTGGCGCAGCGGACTCATGTGATTAGGCGAGGCATATGATCAAAATTAAAAAAGGTCTCGACTTACCTATCACCGGAATTCCTGAGCAAACCATTACATCGGGCCAGAACGTAACGGAAGTTGCGATACTGGGCGCGGACTATGTTGGTATGAAGCCAACAATGGCTGTTCAGGAAGGTGATTCGGTCAAGAAGGGACAAGTCCTATTTACAGACAAGAAGACCGAGGGGGTGCAGTTTACCGCTCCGGTTGCGGGTGTGATCAAGGCGGTAAACCGCGGCGATCGCCGGAAATTCTTGTCGATTGTTATCCAGCTCGAAGGTTCTGATGAAGAAACCTTCAATCATTATCCAGTAGATGCGCTGTCATCCCTGGCGGCAGCCGATGTCCAGAGCAATCTGGTGAACTCCGGTTTGTGGACCACTCTGCGTACCCGTCCATATTCCCGGGTACCGGCACTGGACAGCACGCCTGATGCTATCTTTGTCAATGCCATGGATACCAACCCGCTGGCAGCCAATCCGGAATTGATCATTGCCGAGCAAGCCGATGCTTTCAAGCATGGGCTGCAGGTGCTGAAAAACCTGACAACTGGCAAGCTGTTTGTCTGCAAGGCACCGGGCGCCAATATCCCGGCCGCTGGTGTAGAAACAGTGGAAGAGTTTGCGGGAGCTCACCCGGCTGGATTGGCGGGCACGCATATTCATTTTCTGTACCCTGTCAGTGAACAGCGCACCGTATGGACAATCGGTTATCAGGATGTGATTGCCATTGGTATCCTGTTTACGACGGGCAAGTTGTCTTCCGAGCGCGTCGTCGCGCTGGCTGGCCCACAAGTCAAAAAACCGCGTTTGATCCGTACTCTGGTCGGTGCCAGCTTGCAGCAGTTGACTGCTGGTGAACTGGTCAATGCCGAGAACCGTATTGTTTCAGGTTCTGTGTTTGGTGGTCGTACTGCCGCCGGAGCTGAGTCTTTTCTGGGTCGCTACCACAACCAGATCAGCGTACTGCGGGAAGGGCGTGAGCGTCCATTGCTGCATTACCTGACTCCAGGTGCCAATCGCTTCTCTGTGATGCCGATTTACCTGTCCAATCTGATGAAGAAGAGCTTTCCGTTTTCGACTTCAACCAACGGCAGTGAACGTGCCATGGTGCCTGTCGGCGCTTATGAACGTGTGATGCCGCTGGATATGCTGCCAACCCAGTTGTTGCGAGCGTTGATTGTTGAAGATATGGAATCGGCCGTTGCGCTGGGTGCACTGGAGCTGGATGAAGAAGATCTGGCTCTGTGTTCTTTTGTTTGCCCAGGCAAATATGAGTACGGCCCGATCCTGCGTAAAAATCTTACTCGAATTGAGGCGGAGGGCTGATTATGGGTCTGCGAACTATGCTTGATAACCTGGCGCCTTTGTTTGAGAAGGGCGGCAAGTACGAAAAGATGTACCCGCTGTATGAGGCGGTTGATACCGGTCTGTTTTCACCACCGAATGTGACCAATAACACGGCGCACGTACGGGATGGCATTGACCTCAAACGTATCATGATCACGGTATGGGTCTGTACCTTTCCGGCGATGCTGTTTGGTATGTACAACATTGGCTTGCAGGCGAACGAAGCCATGGCAGCCGGTGCCGGTACCGTCATTGAAGGATGGCGCGAGTTTCTGATTGTATTGCTGGGTGGTGGTGCTCACGATGCGGCCAGCTTCTGGGATAACTTTGTTTTTGGCGCGGCTTATTTCCTGCCTGTTTACGCCACGGTCTTTATTGTGGGCGGTTTCTGGGAAGTGTTGTTTGCCACCATTCGTCGCCACGAAGTTAACGAAGGGTTCTTTGTGACTTCCGTGCTGTTTGCTCTGACCTTGCCCCCCAGCATTCCGCTGTGGCAGGTGGCTCTGGGCATTTCGTTTGGTGTTGTGATCGGCAAGGAAGTGTTCGGTGGTACGGGCAAAAACTTCCTCAACCCGGCACTGACGGGTCGTGCTTTCCTGTTTTTTGCTTACCCGGCCAATATGTCAGGTAATGCGGTATGGACGGCAGCCGATGGCTTTACCGGTGCGACAGCATTGAGTAATGCGGCTGAAGGCGGCGTACAAGCTATTATTGATGCGGGTGTTAGCTGGAGTGATGCATTCTTCGGCACTATCCAGGGCTCCATGGGTGAAACCAGTACGCTGGCGATCCTGTTGGGTGGTGTGGTACTGCTGGTGATGAATATTGCTGCGTGGCGTATTGTCGCGGGTGTGTTTGGCGGCATGGTGGTTTTCAGTCTGTTGCTGAATATGATTGGCTCAGACACCAACTATATGTTTGCCCTGCCGTGGTACTGGCATCTGGTCGTTGGTGGTTTTGCGTTCGGTATGATCTTTATGGCTACCGATCCAGTGTCCGCTTCCATGACCGATACCGGCAAGTATGCTTTTGGTGCCTTGATCGGTTTTATGGTGGTTATGATTCGGGTGGTTAACCCGGCCTTCCCTGAAGGCATGATGCTGGCCATTCTGTTTGCCAACCTGTTTGCGCCACTGATCGACCATTTCGTAGTGCAGGCAAACATCAAGCGGAGGATCGCCCGTGTCAGCTAATAACGACAGCATTCAAAAAACTCTGACGGTTGCTATTTTGCTGTGCCTGGTGTGCTCGGTGATTGTTGCCGGTGCCGCAGTGGGTTTGCGTGGCAAACAGAATGAAAACAAGGCCAATGATAAAAAAATCGCTGTATTACAGGCTGCTGATTTGTATGTCGAAGGCCAGCCGGTAGCTGATCAGTTCACACAGATTTCTACCCGTATTGTTAATCTGGAAGCAGGACGTTTTGCGACGGATGCTGAACTCCAGGAAATCCGTGATGCCGGTTTGACGGTCGAAAACTTCGATCAGAAAAAATCGTCCAAGACGCCTGCGCTGTCTCGTGCCTTGTCTTCTGAAGAAGATGAAGCCAGCATCAAGCGTCTGGAAAAATACGCGGCGGTCTTTATTGTCGGCGGTAGCGATCATATCGAGAAGATTATCCTGCCGGTTCACGGCTATGGTCTGTGGTCTACCTTGTATGGCTTCCTGGCGCTGGAAGGCGACATGGATACCATCGTTGGCCTGGGTTTCTATTCTCATGCTGAGACCCCGGGACTGGGTGGTGAAGTCGATAATCCCAAGTGGAAAGCACTGTGGGTGGGCAAAAAAGTCTTTAATGATCAAGGCAATGTCGCAATCAGTGTCGTAAAAGGTGGTGCAGAAGCCGGTAACCCTTATCAGGTTGATGGCTTGTCTGGTGCTACCTTGACCAGCCGTGGTGTCAGCAATCTGGTACGTTTCTGGGTTGGTGGCAAAGGCTTTGGCGAATTGCTGAACAAACTGAAAGGACAGGGGGCGTAATATGTCTGATCTGAAAAAAGTTCTTACCGAACCGCTTTTCAGCGCAAACCCGATTGCAGTTCAGATTCTGGGTATTTGTTCTGCATTGGCAGTAACGACCAGCCTGAACGTAACACTGGTTATGTGTCTGGCGCTGACTTCGGTAACGGCGTGTTCCAACTTTGGTATCGCGCTGATCCGTAATCATATTCCAAACAATATTCGAATCATCGTACAGATGATTATTATTGCGTCACTGGTTATCGTGGTGGATCAGATCCTCAAGGCGTATGCCTATGAAGTCAGCAAGCAGTTGTCGGTGTTTGTTGGTCTGATCATTACCAACTGTATCGTGATGGGACGCGCAGAAGCCTTTGCCATGAAAAATGGCCCGGTGCTGAGCTTCTTTGACGGTATCGGTAATGGTCTTGGCTACTCCGTGGTTCTGGTTTCTGTTGCGACCGTGCGTGAGTTGTTTGGCTCTGGCAAATTGTTTGGTTTCGAGATCCTGCCATTGATTCAGGATGGTGGCTGGTATCAGTCCAACGGTTTGCTGCTGCTGCCACCGTCTGCCTTCTTTATTATCGGTGGTTTCATCTGGATTCTGCGTACTGTGAAGACCGAACAGGTCGAAGCACCAGATTTCAAAATCCTGCCTAACACTGAACACTCAGGAGGTCACTAATGGAACACTATATCAGTCTGTTCGTTAAGTCCGTCTTTGTGGAGAACATGGCGCTGTCGTTCTTCCTCGGAATGTGTACCTTCCTGGCAATCTCCAAGAAAATTCAAACGGCGATTGGTCTGGGTGTTGCGGTTATCGTGGTGCTGGGTATTACCACACCGGTCAACAACCTGATTTATACCTACTTGCTTAAAGAAGGTGCGTTGACCTGGATCTCCAACGATTTTGCTGCGGTTGATCTGAGCTTCCTGGGCCTGCTGACCTATATCGGTGTTATTGCCGCCATGGTCCAGATCCTGGAAATGGTGCTGGATAAGTATGTACCGGCTTTATATAACGCGCTGGGTGTATTCCTGCCGCTGATCACGGTGAACTGCGCCATTATGGGTGCTGCCTTGTTCATGGTGGAACGTGACTACAACTTTGGTGAAAGTACCGTATTCGGTATTGGTGCCGGTGTGGGTTGGGCGTTGGCCATTGCTGCTTTGGCAGGCATTCGTGAAAAACTGAAGTACAGCGATGTGCCAGCAGGTCTGCAAGGTCTGGGTATTACCTTTATGACTGTAGGTCTGATGTCTCTTGGCTTCATGTCCTTCTCTGGCGTATCACTGTAAGGAGACGAAGTTTTGGATATTGAAATTATTCTGGGCGTAGTGATGTTCACCGTGATTGTATTGTCACTGGTGTTCATCATTCTAGGCGCTCGCTCCCGGCTGGTTAGCTCGGGTGATGTAACCATCATGATCAACGGCGAGCGGGAAGTAAAAACCGAAGCCGGTGGCAAGCTGCTGCAAACTCTGGCCGCTAATAATATCTTTCTGTCGTCTGCTTGTGGCGGCGGTGGTACCTGTGCCCAGTGCAAGTGCAAGGTAACGGAAGGTGGCGGTGAAATGCTACCTACCGAAGCCTCTCACTTCACCAAGGGTGAGGCCCGTGAAGGATGGCGGTTATCCTGTCAGACACCAGTCAAGCAAGATATGGTGGTTGAAGTTCCGGAAGAAGTGTTTGGGGTGAAAAAGTGGGAAACGACCGTTGTTTCCAACCCGAACATGGCAACCTTTATCAAGGAGCTGACACTGGCTTTGCCTGAGGGCGAAAACGTTGACTTCCGTGCTGGTGGTTACGTGCAGCTGGAATGTCCTCCGTATGAAATCAACTTCTCTGACTTCGATATTGAAGAGCAGTATCGCGGTGACTGGGAGCGTTTTGGTTTCTTCGACATCAAGGCTGTTAACAAGGAAACCACCATTCGTGCCTATTCCATGGCTAACTATCCTGAAGAAAAAGGTTTGGTGAAGTTCAATATTCGTATTGCAACGCCACCACCAGGATCCCAGGGTATTCAGCCAGGTATTATGTCGACCTTCGTCTTTAACCTGAAACCAGGTGACAAGGTGACGGTATACGGTCCATTTGGTGAGTTCTTTGCTCGTGATACCGATGCGGAAATGGTCTTTATCGGTGGTGGTGCCGGTATGGCACCGATGCGTTCGCATATCTTCGATCAGCTCAAGCGTTTGCACTCCAAGCGCAAGATCAGCTTCTGGTACGGTGCGCGTTCATTACGCGAACTGTTCTATCAGGAAGAGTACGACAAGCTGGCTGAAGAGAATGAAAACTTCGAATGGCACGTGGCAATGTCTGATCCACAGCCAGAAGATAACTGGGACGGTCTGACCGGCTTTATCCATAACGTACTGTATGAACAGTACCTCAAGGATCACGCTGCGCCAGAAGATTGTGAGTACTATATGTGTGGGCCTCCAATCATGAACCAGTCTGTAATCAACATGTTGCTTTCTCTGGGTGTTGAGCCTGAGAACATCATGCTGGATGACTTCGGTGGCTGATCACTGAGTTGTTCCTGAAAGCCGCGCTGACAGCGCGGCTTTTTTTGCCTGTTATTTGAGCGCAAAGAGGGCTACCCGGTTTTCTGGCGATAGAAAGGTAGTGAAACTCGGGCTCATCAGGAAGGTATTGTGACAATGGGGCATTTTTAACCCTATTTCAGTCTATTTCACTCATGTCGCATGTCGAATGACACAATCGTGGTTTAGTATAAATACTAGAGGTGTGTTTGTTACTGCACCGACCGTCACTAGAAAGGGTATTATGCTGTCAAACGATCAAGCACCATCTGCCAGCGAGCAGAGTGAAAATAATCAGAACAATAACAAGCCGCCTATCTACTGGGTTCCGACCATCATGTTTGCAGCCAGCACGCTGGGCGTCTTGACCCTGGTGCCCTGGTATGGCTTCACCTATGGTTATGAGACCTCGGCCTGGGTTACCTATATTGTGATCACCTGGCTGACAGGGATGGCGATTACCGGTGGCTATCATCGTCTCTGGTCGCACAATGCCTATGAAGCACACTGGGTGTTGCGGCTGTGGTACGTCTTGTGGGGAGCTTCTGCCCTGCAGAATACCGTGTTGGAATGGTGTTCTGGCCACCGCAAGCACCACCGTTATGTTGATGATGTCGAGCATGATCCATACTCCGCCAAGCGGGGGTTGTGGTTTTCCCATATCGGCTGGATGCTGCGAGAATGGCCGTCAGGCAAAACTGACTACGCCAACGTCAAAAACCTGCTGAAAGACCCCATTGTGATGTGGCAAGACAAATACTACGTCTGGATTGTATTGGCCATGAACGTGGGTCTGCCTGCTGCGCTGGGATGGATGTTCGGGGATGTCTGGGGCATGTTGTTGCTGGCGGGTTTGCTGCGTTTGTTTACGACCCATCACGTTACTTTTTTTATTAATTCCATTGCTCATAAATGGGGTAGCCAGCCTTATACCGATGAAAATACTGCACGCGATAATCCGTTTTTTGCCTTTCTGACCCATGGTGAGGGCTATCACAATTACCATCATATTTTCCAGAATGACTACCGCAATGGTATTCGCTGGTACCACTGGGACCCAACCAAATGGTTTATCAAGGCCTGCTCATGGGTTGGCCTGGCCTCTAATCTGAAAACCGTATCTGATTTTAAAATCCAGCGCGCCAAGGTTCAGATGCAGTTCAAGCGAGCGAAGGAAGAGCTGGCTTTGCGGCAGCTTAAAGAAGCCGATTACCAGCGCTGGAGTGCGGTGCTGGAAAATGAATATGCCCAGTTTAAATCCATGCTGAACGACTGGACCAACCTGCAAGGGGAGCGTTACTCCAGTACGCGTCAGTCTCTGGCTTGTCGCTGGGAAAAGGCGGCGATTCGTACGCGCTACCAGGAGCTGGAATATGCGCTCAGAATGCAGCACCAGCGTATGCAGGCGTTGATGCTTGAACTGACGCCTGCCTGATCAGAGGTGATCGCCAGGAAAACACCATAGTCATTGCATCCTGTCACGGCCCTTGGTTAGTATGGCGCGGATTGTTCATATCAACCGACCAGACAGGAGAGAGGAATGGCGAATGTACTGATTACCGGGGCCAACCGGGGTATTGGGCTAGAACTGGTACGTCATTTTTCCAGTCGTGGAGACTGCGTTATGGCGGTTTGTCGTGAGTCTTCGGAAGCATTGGATACACTGGCAGACCAGATTATTACCGGTATCGATATGACCGATGCCGAGGCTGTCCAGGGGTTGCAAACGATCGTGGCGGAGCTGTTGGATGGACCGCTCGATCTACTGGTCAATAATGCCGGTATCTTTGCCAACGACACTCTGGATCAGCTGGACTTCGAGCAGATCAGTCGCCAGTTTGAAGTGAATACCCTGGCACCGCTGCGGCTCGTACACACCTTGCTGCCGCTGATGTGTGAGGGCAGTAAAATTGCCAATATCACCAGCCGCATGGGATCTATGGCAGATAATGGTTCCGGTGGTTACTACGGCTATCGAGCATCCAAGGCTGCATTAAACGCGTTCGGCAAAAGCCTGGCAGAAGATCTCAGACCTCGCGGTATTGCCGTGGCACAATTACATCCCGGCTTTGTCCAAACCCGCATGGTGAACTTTGCGGGTGATATTTCTCCGCAGCAAGCAGCCGAAGGGCTGGTTGCTCGCATCGATGAACTGACAATAAGCAACAGTGGTGGTTTCTGGCACTCCAATGGCCAGCCTTTACCCTGGTGACATTCGTTATACACACCGCTACAACAACCGCTTCAACAGGATATTTACATGGCAAATGCCCGTATCACCAAAAAATACCATACACGTTACCTGGCTGATTTTTTTGTCGAATGCACTCAGGCAAAAGAGTGGGAAGAGAAACTCAAGGCACTGAGCCTGGAAGATAAAACCGATACAGCGATCGATGGGTTCCCGGCCAGCTTCGAACAAGAATTCCCTGAAGTGGCTGGTCTTGGTCTTCATTACTGCATCGAACGCGTTGAACTGGCCGATATTCCGCGTGCTGCTTCTTGCTGGTGGCCGGTCGATGAAGCGACCCAGTATTTTATGTGCTACCCGGCCGACTTCCCACAAAGCGCGATCTTTATGGCCATCGATTTCGATAATACCGATCATGAATGTGGTCATGACCACTAGGCACGACCCGGTAACACCTTTCTGAATAATCCCTGCCATTGGTCTGGCATGACAGCGCCCGCTTGAGCTTCGTCTCAAGCGGGCGCTGCTGTTTTTGATCAGTGTTGATGGATTATCTCTACTCAGGCCACTGTTGTGATTGCCGGATCTGCAACGGAGGCTGTTTTTATCAGGTTTGTTACTTCGTTAGGTAGTTTGTATATATAACGACATGGTGTCTGTTTTGCGACATGAGCGGTCACGTTTGATTTATAAAAATCTATAGAAATCAATGTATTATAAATTTATACAGATGGTACCTGTTTTGCTTCTTAAGTTATTACTATTGAAGTATTCCTATAAAGGTAACCAAAGTGAACGTGTTGTGGGAAAAAACCGGAAGATGTAATAGCTGGCTGCTGCATATCCTCTTGGGGGTGATGTTACTGTCTGCTCATCAGTCTGTGGTCGCGGCCAAGACAACGTCGATGACAACCGATATGGCTGGCAGAGAAGTCATCTTGCCTGATCATATACATCGCCCACTCGGGGCCGCTCCTCCCTTGACTGCTCTGCTTTACGCACTCGATCCTGAGTTGGTACTGGCGTTGAATATTCCTTTTTCTCCGGCCAGCGATGGCTTTGTTGATCCTCGGATGTCGACCCTGCCGATTATTGGCAGTTCCATGGGGCATGGCCGCCAGGTTAACCCTGAAACCTTGCTGCAATTGCAGCCGGATGTGGCACTGGTTTGGTTAAACCGGTTTATGTCCCCAGGCAGTGATGTGATTGAAAAGCCGTTTCGCACCACCGGCATTCCGATTGTGTACGTCAAGCTGGATACGCTGGAAGACTGGATAGCCGCATTTGAGTATGTCGGGTCTTTGGTTGGGCGGGCTGAACGGGGCAAGCAACTGGCTGCCTATATCCGCCAGTCCTTGCAACGGGTTAGCAGCGGGTTGGCTGGTATTGGCAATAAACAACGGGTGACCGTGTATTACGCCGAAACAGCCGACGGCCTGGCTACCGATTGTCATACCTCCTTCCATACTGAAGCAATCAACCTGGCTCACGGGTACAACCTTTATCGTTGTCAGCCGAAAACCATGATGGGGCAGGAGCGAGTGGATATGGAGCAGGTCATGCTTTGGAATCCGCAGTATATCGTCGCCCAGGACTCTATGTTTACTCGTAGGGCAGCTGCCGATAAACGCTGGCAGCGGCTTTCAGCCTTCCTCAATCAACGGGTACTGACTGTGCCGCATTTACCCATGAACTGGCTGGATCGGCCACCGTCTTTTATGCGGGCGTTAGGTATCCAGTGGCTGGCGAATGCGTTTTATCCACAACAGTTTCCATTCAACCTGAAAGAAGAAACCCGTCATTTTTACCAGCTGTTTCTGGGTGTGGATCTGACCGATCAGCAGCTGGCAATCTTGCTGGATAGCGACCAGGCAATCAAAGGAGATGAGTAATGAGCAAGCGTGATATCGACGAATTGAACCGGATACCAGCGGATGCCAAACAAATAGACTGCTTTTGCAGTGGCTCCCAGCTGCAAGCCGAACCGCAGGAGCGCTGGATGAATCGTAAAGAGACAGAAGCTTTTCCAGCGGTGCCATTGCCCTCCAGCGCATTGTATAACGAGGTCGGGGCCGAGGCTCTGACCGGCTTGGTTGAGCGGCATCACCAACGGCTTCAGCTCAGCGTGATCGGTACCTTGTTTCCACAGCAACCACATGCCTTTGCCGCTACGGTCGCCAAAAGTGTGGCCTTTATTCTGGAAGGGGCCGGGGGGCCGGTTGATTTTACCGAACGGCATGGAGAGGTGCGTATGCGTGAGCGACATTTCCCTGTCAGTATTGATGAAGCCGCACGTGATGTCTGGTTGCTGGAATTATTGCGCAGCTTTGATGATGTGGACTTTCCATCGCACTGGCGGGACACCTATTGGCGTTGGATGGAGGCATTTTCTTTACGTATGGTGAACCGCCGCACACGTATGGAACCGTTATCGCGTTATCGGCTGGCAGATGCCCAGGCCAGTCTGCTGGCCAACCTGGCGGCGTTTGGCCGCCTAGAGCAATGACGGACTGGTTATTAAAAGCCTCCGGGCGACTGTCATACCACTGGCCAGATTACCTGTCTGGCCGCTGGATGCTATTGGTCGGACTACTGTCAGCCGCCATTCTACTGTCCTTGGTTTCAGGCCGTTATGCACTGGAAATACAGGATATTGTACAGTTTTTTATGGCCCATATTGGCTGGCAGACAATGGATAGCAATCGCTACGAGTTGCTGGAAACCTTGCTGATGGAGATTCGCTTGCCCCGGTTGCTAACTGCGGCTTTGGTGGGGGCTGCGCTGGCCGTTTCTGGCTCAACCTATCAGGCGGTGTTTATTAACCCTCTGGTTTCTCCCGGATTATTGGGAGTACTCGCAGGATCTTCATTCGGTGCTGCCTTGATGATGGTCTTGGCGCCAGCCTGGTGGATGGTACAGCTGGGGGCCATCGCTGGCGGCCTGTTAGCCGTGGTAGTGGCGCTGGGAATTGGCCGCATGTTTGGTAATGCCTCGACCATTATGCTGGTGCTGGGCGGTATTTTTACCGGCGCCTTGTTTGCCGGCCTGCTGGCATTGGTAAAATACGCTGCCGATCCTTATGAGCAGTTGCCAGCCATTATCTATTGGCTGATGGGGTCGCTGGGGTTAGCCAATATGGATGATCTGGCCCTGTATGCACCACTGATGCTGGCAGCGATTATTGGTTTGACGTTACAGGGGAGGGTGCTGGATATACTGACCCTGGGAGACGATAGTGCAACGGCGCTGGGGTTGTCGGTCAGTCGGGTACGGCTGATGCTGATTCTGCTGGCAACGCTAGCATCGGCATTAACGGTCTCGCTGGTGGGTATGATCGGCTGGGTTGGCTTACTGGCCCCTCATATTGCCCGCTTGCTGGTCGGGCCATTAAATCGCCAGCTGATACCGGCCAGCGCCCTGGTTGGCGCCATTTTCATGCTGTTCGCCGACGTGTTAGCCAGAAGCCTGATGGCGGCGGAACTCCCTATTGGTGTTGTGACCGAACTGATCGGACTGCCTGTGTTTCTGTTGGTGTTGCGTAATGTTCGTAAAGGGTGGAATACATGAACGATATTGTGATGACGGTTAGTCACCTGACGTTCCGTTACCCGCACCAACCTCAGCAGACAATTCTGAATGACATCAGTTTTCATATTGGCACTGGAGAAGTGGTGTCCTTGTTGGGCGCCAATGGCTGCGGTAAAAGCACCTTGCTGAAACTGTTGCAAGGGTTGTTGCAGCCGACTCAAGGCGATGTTTACTTGCTTGGCAAGCGAGTGCAGGAGTGGACGCGGCGGGATATTTCCCGGCTGATTGCTTATGTTCCTCAGGCGGGACAGCTACCTTTCCCATACCGGGTACGGGACCTGGTCGCGATGGGGCGTATTCCTCACCACGGCTTTTATCATCAACCTGGCAAAGATGATGACGCGGCAATTGATGAGGCTATGCAGCGTTTGGGGATCTCCGACCTGGCCAATAAAACCTGTACCGAACTCTCTGGTGGTCAGCAACAGCTCTGTTTTCTCGCCCGGGCGCTGGCGCAGCAAACGACGGTGATCCTGATGGACGAACCGGTGAACGGCCTGGACTTTGGTAACCAGTGGCGTTTGCTTTCCCTGCTAAAAGATCTCGCCGCCGACGGCTACAGCATTATAAAAACCACCCACTACCCGGATCATGCTCTGGGGTTGCCGGGGAGGGCGGTGTTGTTGCATCAAGGAAAAATCCTGCAGCAGGGGCCGCCACCAGAAGTGATTAACCCGGCGTCTATCCGGACGCTGTACCAGTTGGACGAAAGCAGTTATCCCGCCTTGCGTTACCATCCCAATAAGAATGAAGCTGGATTCTGACCTGTTGAGGTAAGAATCTGTTGCTTGATATCGGTGTTCTGGTTGAATACCCCGGACACCTCGTTGTTGGCACTAGTGTAGTCCCTTATCAAGTGCCCGGAATCATTGGACGACTACAATCCCTTAGAGCTTTCTGGCCTTGATGGTTTTGCCCTTGACCCGGCCCTGGTTCAAGACCTCAACAGCTTGTCGGGCGGCGGTTCGTTCAACGGCAACGTAAGACACCATGTCCAGCACGTGGATTTTGCCAACCTGCTTGCCCTGGATGCCACCGGGTGCGGTGAGTGCTCCCAGCACATCGCCGGGGCGCATTTTGTGTTTGCGCCCGGCGGCAATACACAGGGTGGCAAATTCCGGCAGCACCGGGATTGGGGTATCGATGCTGAGTTCCTCAACAGCCATACAAGGAATATCAATACCTTGCTGGTTGTTAAGCGCCTTGCGTTTGTTATCTTCGCTGTCGCCGATCAGGGTGATGGCAATCCCTTCCTTGCCAGCCCGACCGGTGCGACCAATACGGTGGGTATAGACTTCCAGCTCGCGTGGTACCTCGACGTTAATCACGGCTGGCAAGTCGTCAACATCCAGACCCCGTGCTGCGACGTCGGTAGCAACAAGGAAGTTGGCAGAGCCTTGCTTGAACTGGGTCAAAATGGCATCGCGGTCGCGTTGTTCCAGGTCGCCGTTGATCGCCCGGGCAATAAAGCCCAGTGATTTCAGCTGCTGGGCGATTTCTTCGGTGCTTTGCTTGGTGTTGCAGAACACCACTGCTTGTTGAATATCAAAGTGCGCTAACACCCGATCAAGAGCGGCCGGGCGCTGGTGGCGATCACACAAGACCAGGCGCTGATCAATGCTGTTGCTGGTGTGAGTGGATTCAACCTTGATGATCTCTGGCGACTGCTGGTATTGAGCGCTCAGTTTCTGGATGTTGTTCGGGTAGGTGGCGGAGAACAACAACGTCTGGCGGTCTTCCGGAGTGTGGCCAATGATGTGCTGGATATCGTCGCTGAATCCCATATCTAACATGCGATCGGCTTCGTCCAGTACCAGAGTGTGTACCTGACTGATGTCCAGTGTGTTTTTGCGCAGGTGATCTTTCAGGCGTCCCGGTGTGCCGACAACAATATGAGCGCCGTGCTCCAGTGAGCCGATTTGTGGGCCAATGGATACACCGCCACTTAATACCACGACCTTGATATTGGCCAGATAACGGGCCAGCTGGCGGATCTCGGTGGCTACCTGGGATGCCAGTTCGCGGGTCGGGCACATAATCAAACCCTGTACGCCAAAAAAGCGCGGATTGATCTTGGTCAGCAGTGGAATGGCGAAGCTGGCGGTTTTACCTGAGCCGGTTTTGGCCTGGGCAATCAGATCCTTACCGTCCAGCGCCAGCGGCAAGGCCAGTTGCTGGATAGCCGTCATGGCGGTGTAACCCATGGTGCGCAGATTATCGATTTGTTCTGCGGGTAAATTCAGGGCTGCAAATTCACTGCTGGTTGGGGTTGAGTCGGTCATGGTGGCTGCCTGTGGTGTATCCGTGATGGACTGATGCGACCGGGCGGCGTTGCCGGCAGGGCTGGAATCAGCAGAGGTGTCAGTATTGTTAGCCGTGGTTTTTTGCGGATGTGTCTCGCTGCGCCGGGTGCGGGCAGAAGAGCGGGAACCGAGTTTGCCACTGCGGGCGTTTTTCCAGGGATCAACCATCAGACAGGTCTCCGGGTGAGTAACACACCGGTCTCAATATGATGGGTATAGGGGAACTGGTCAAACAGTGCGCAGCGCTGAATGGTATGGGTTTGTGATAACAGTCGCAGGTTGGCTTGCAGGGTTTCCGGGTTACAGGAAATATAGATGATATTGTCGTAGTCCTGCACCTGCTTGACGGATTCGTCGTCGAGTCCGGCCCGGGGCGGATCGACCAGCACGGTGCGGAAATCATAGCTGCTGAGATCGACGTCTTTCAGCCGTTCAAACTGCTTTTCACCGCGTAAAGCCTGGACAAAATCCTCGCTGGCGAGGCGGGCGATAATCAGGTTGTCGATCTGGTTATCGGCAATATTGACCTGGGCTGCAGCCACGGAGGTTTTGGAAATTTCAGTGGCCATAACCCGATCAAAACAGTTGGCCAGAGCGATGGAGAAATTGCCGTTACCGCAATAAAGCTCAAGCAGATCCCCGCCAATTCCTGCGGAACAGCGACGCGCCCAGCTGAGCATTTTCTGGTTCATCTCACCATTGGGCTGGGTAAAGCCGCCTTCAATCTGGCGATAACGATAGGTCTGGCCATCGACGCTCAGCTGCTCGGTAACATAGTCGCGTTCCAGTACAACTTTCTGTTTGCGCGAACGGCCAATAATGGCGACATTCATACGCGCCATCAGGGCGCGGGCTGCCACTTCCCAGTCGGCATCGAGTTTTTTGTGGTAAATCAGCGTGATCAAGGCATCGCCACTGAGGGTGGTGAGAAACTCAACCTGAAACAGTTTGCGTCGCAGTGGCTGGTTGTCTTGCAACTCGGCCAGCAAGCGCTGCATCAGATCGTTGATCTGTTCTGAGGCAATGGGGAAATCGAGCACTTCCAGCGGTTTTTTGCGGTCTTCCGGGTCAAACATGGCGTAAAAACAGCGGTCGCCACTGTGCCAAAGACGAAATTCGGCCCGCAAGCGAAAGTGCGTTACCCGGCTGGCAAACACTTCCAGTGCCGGGGGATCAAATTCAGACAGTCGTTGCGTCAGGGTTTGGCACTTTTGTTCCAGTAGTTGCGGGTAGTGCGCTGGCGTAACGCCGGGTTGGTACAGATCTGACATAAAAGCGGGTAAGCTCCGCGGAGGAATAAAAAAGGTAAATGAAAAAAGCCGGGCATTATACGGCGCTGGCAAAGTACAACAAGCGTACTGCACTGAAGCTTGAAAAGAAAAATAACCTGGCGGTCATTGCCCGGTTATTTTTCCTGGAACGCTGGCCGCTGATATCATCAGGCGATTGATTATAATTATAAAAGGAACCCGGCATGAGTGATGTTCTGGATGAGTTGATTGGTTTACTCGACCTGGAGCCAATTGGAGTGAACCGTTTTCGAGGTCGCTGTCAGGATCTTGGCTTTAAAAACCTGTTCGGTGGACAGGTTCTGGGTCAGGCATTATCTGCGGCAACCCAAACCTTGCCAGGTGATATTCATCGCGATTGGCTACCCCATTCCCTGCACTCCTATTTTTTACGTCCCGGCAATGTCAAGGACAGCCTGGAATTTGAAGTCTCGGTGCTGCGGGATGGCCGCAGTTTTGCCAACCGGCAAGTGCTGGTCAGCCAGCTGGGCAAAGCGGTGATGACCATGACATGCTCGTTTCAGCGCCCGGAGGCCGGGTTGGAGCATCAGGTCGCGAAACCTGCCGCCGAAGGCCCGGAAGGCATTGCGTCGCAGGTGGAGCTGGCGCGGCAGTGGCGGGATTGTTTCCCGGAGCGTTTACGACCGATTTATACCGCCGACAAGCCGGTTGAGATGCGGGTTGTCGATCCGGTTAATATTTTCTCGCCAGAAGTACGGCCACCACACAAAACGGTGTGGATGCGCAGTGATGACACCATGGACGACAGCATTCGTCATCACACGACCTTGCTGGCCTACGCCAGTGACTTCAATCTGATCACAACGGCTTTGTTGCCCCATGGGGTAACGGTATTCCAGAAAGAAATGCAGGTTGCCAGCCTGGATCACAGCATCTGGTTTCATCGGCGGTTCCGGATGGATGACTGGCTGCTGTACAGCATCGACAGCCCCACGGCTTCCGGTGGCCGGGGGTTCTGTCGCGGGCAGGTGTTTTCTGCCGATGGCAAGCTGGTGGCCTCGATCGCCCAGGAAGGTCTGATTCGCCATTGCCAGCCAGAGGATTAGTCTGGCGGGCTGGCGTCAGGGCTGAACGGTCTCGCTGGCAGCTTCCGGTTTGGGTTCCAGGAACAGCATGGGATCTATCCGGGCGTTGTTCAGGCTGAGCGTCCAGTGCAGGTGTGGCCCGGTAACTCGCCCGGTTGCGCCCACCAGACCAACGTGATCGCCTACCTCCAGCTGGTCTCCCGGCTGCACATCAATACGGCTCAAGTGGCAAAACATCGAAATCAGCCCTTGGCCGTGATCCAGCAACACGGTATTGCCGTTGAAATAATAATCCCCGGTTTGCACCACGGTGGCTTGCGCCGGGGCAATGATCTCGGTGCCGGTGGCGGCGGCAATATCCAGCCCGCTGTGCGGATTGCGGCGTTGGCCATTAAAAAAGCGTTGTAAACCAAAGGGGCTGGAAATTGGCCCTGTTACCGGCCAGATCATCGGTTGCCACGGAGCCGTTGCTTGCTGGCCGGAAACCGGAGTGAAGGACGTAAAGACACTTTTCATCTTACGGCTTTCGGCACGGATACGTTCCAGCGCGGGCTGACTGGGATTGACGTGTTTGTTTTTTACCGTTAACCACTGTTCGGCGTAGCTGTGGGGGGTAACGTCGAAGGTTTGTTTTTGGCCGTTAATCGTCAAGGTGCGTTGACCTGGCGATGATTTCAGGTCAATGCCGACGACGGCGGTCCAGTGATGGTTGTCGCCGTCGCCGCTATTAATGGTCATCACTGGACGACCGCCGACCTCTACTTTGGGGGGAGTGGCGCTGTTGCCAAGGTCGAACAGGGCGACACCACCAGGCACCAGTTGTTGCTTGGGCAGTGGTTGTTTGGGTGGCTGTTGCTGTGTATCGGCGCTGACCGGTAGCGTCAGGCACAGTCCCGCCATGGTGGCGAATAGCAGACGGGCGGATTTGGCTAGCGTGGTGTTCCGTCGAGTGGCTGGCTGGCTGTTTGAGAGGCTGCCGGAAGTCGTTGTGGCTGGGCGGCTTGTGTTGGAATCCTGCATCATTGCTGTTTCCTTCTCTTGCTTGTCTGTATCTGCCGCTGGATCTGCGGGCGTTGTCGTTGTGTACGCGATGTCTATGGTTGGCTCAGGTGCTCGTTCCGTCGGTGTCCGGGTGCGGGGTGATGATCTCACACTCCAGCCAGCCTTGGGCCAGTCGTGCATGAACCCGCTCCCCGGCCTGATGCTGTTGGGCATCACGAATCACATCACCACCGGGGGTCTGGCACAAGGCATAACCCCGGCCCAATACATTGAGCGGGCTAAGATTGTTGAGCAGCTGCGCCTGACTACCCAACTGTTGCTGGCGCTGCTGCAACAGACGTTGCATGGCGTGGCGCAGGCGAATACCCAACTGGTCGTTCTGACTGCCCAACGCTGCCAGCGTGGTTTGTGGATGTTGGTGCTGCAGCCGCTGATGCCATTGCTGGATGTGCCATTGGCGGTGCTGTTGTTGCTGCTTCCAGGACGCCATTAACCGCTGCTCCAGTTGGTCGAGCTGCTGGGCGTTTTGTTCCAGTTGCCGGGCTGGGTGACGTAACCGCTGTTGCAGATGCTGCAGTTGCTGGCTGGCGGTCAGTAAGGACTGGCGCTGGCTCCGTAGCAGACGCTGTAACAGCTGAGCCAGTTGCTGATAACGACTGGACTGATCGTCGCTGACCAGCTCTGCGGCTGCGGATGGCGTTGGTGCGCGCAGGTCGGCAACAAAATCACAGAGGGTAAAATCCACCTCGTGACCAACAGCACTGATCACGGGCAAGCGCGAGGTAAACACCGCCCGCACCAGCGCTTCATCGTTAAAACACCAGAGATCTTCCAGTGAGCCACCACCACGGCCAAGAATAATCACATCCACACGCTGATCCCGGTTGGCGCGTTCAAGGGCAGATACCAGCTGTGCTGGCGCGTCCTGTCCCTGTACCAGAGCCGGGTAGACATCCACTTCAATGGACGGATTACGGCGTTGTAACACCGTCAGAATATCGTGCAGAGCGGCACCGGTGGATGACGTGATAATGGCCAGGCGGCGGGCTTTGGGTATCGGCTGCTTGTGCTCCTGATTAAAGAGCCCTGCGGCGGCCAGTCGTTGTTTTTGCTGCTGGAAAGCCAGTAGCAATGCCCCTTCTCCGGCCGGTTTCATGCTCTCGACAATCAGCTGGTAATCCCCCCGGGCAGTGTACAGACTGACCTTGGCGCGAATTTCAACCTGATCACCTTCCTTGGGCGAGAAAGTTAACTGCGCAGTGCGAGAGCGAAACATGGCACAACGCACCTGGGCACCGCGATCCTTCAGGCTGAAATACCAATGGCCGGATGACGGGCGGGCAAGGCTCGACAACTCTCCTTCTACCCGTACATTGGCAAAGGATATTTCCAGCAGTTGCTTGGCGCGTTCATTCAGTTGACTGACCGTAAACACGGCGGGCGGGGTGGGTGAGGGCATGGTGATCTCGAACAGGGTTTGTGCAGAGGCTGCCATAGCCGCCGGGCTTTGACCAGAAGAGGGGATGGTTTTGTGTGGTGATTGTTCATCTGTGGTACAACTGTTTTTTGGCTGCATCAGCGGAAATGAGAGTGAGGGCGTACATCGGGTTTCAGTTGTTGGTACCATAAATGAGGTGGATAAGGCATATTAATGTCCCCCATGGAGTGCGGCAGCGAGTACATAACAAAACGCTGGTTGTCGTAATGAATTGACCCGGTTCAAGGATACAAACTATGAAAAAAATTGCGGCAATTGCCATTCTGACAGCATCATCTTCATTTGCACTGGCTGCGAATGGCCCAGCTGGTTGTGGCTTGGGTACGGCAGTTATTTTCCCCGATGCCAATGAATGGCATGAACATGTACTGGCAGCCACGACTAACGGTACTTCTGGTAACCAGACTTTTGGCATGACCTCTGGCACCTTGGGTTGTGAGGCGGCTCATGGTCCTCTGTCCCAGGGACTGACCCAGGCATTTATCGACGACAATATGGATCAGCTGGCTGCTGATGTTGCCGTTGGTGAAGGCGAAACCTTGAATGCGCTGGCCGAAGTGGTGGGTGTTGATCTGTCTGATCGCGCCACTTTTGCTGCTGCACTGCAAGCCGATTTTGACGCCATGTTCAACGAAAATGCGACTTCTGCTACCGCGCTGGAAGCCATGACCGCTGCGATGGCTGCGGATGCCAGCTTGCAAAAATACCTGGGCTGATCTGATCGCTCAGAGGTAACAGATTGCTGAACAGTGATCTGGAAAAAGTGCGCCAAGGCGCACTTTTTTGTGTCCTTTATTTACGTTATCGATTTCGATCTGCAGAT
Organism: Oceanobacter sp. 1_MG-2023; assembly: GCF_030689025.1. Lineage (GTDB taxonomy): Bacteria > Pseudomonadota > Gammaproteobacteria > Pseudomonadales > Oceanobacteraceae > Oceanobacter. The sequence goes on along the minus strand of NZ_JAUYWA010000012.1, from coordinate 6,994 downwards.
ATGGACGCACATAGAGATGTCCCCTAAAGATTGATAGGTTGCTGGTTGGGTATCCCGACAGGAGGGATATCTGATGGGCTTGATCAGTGAGCACATTGTGAATGAATAGTTACCCCGGCTGCAGCAGCGGTATCCCTCTGACCGAACCGTCGCGGCGCTTGCTTGCCTTTATTGTGTGTGCGGTTGCCGGTTGTCTGGGCCTGGTTCCGGCGCAAGCCGACACCCCTGAGCCTGACATGCTGTTGGCATCTCCGCCTGACTCCATGCTACAGCCATTGACCGCACCAGAATCACAGCGTCTGGATGCACTGGCCGACGCGCCTCAGTGGCGGCACTTGCTGCATTATCGCTATCACCCGTTCAGTTTTCGCTGGATGGCCCAGAATGATTCGCCGGATTTTTATCTGGCTCACCCGGATGGTCATCTGGAAGGAGAAGAAGGGCTGCGCAAAGAGCTCAAGGCCGATGTGCAGGCATTTTTACAACGGGGTCTCGGCCCGGATATTTCTGCACAATGCCGTTTCCCGGCCCGTTATCATTGGTTGCAACAACAGTTGCCAGAATACGACTGGCAAGATCAGCCTTGCCCGGCATTTGAGGATTGGCGTGCCACACTGGATGCTTATTCCCTGACCCTGGTCTTTCCGGCGGCGCATATCAATTCGCCATCTTCCATGTATGGCCATACCTTGATACGTATGGATCGCAAGGACCCGGCGTCGAGCAAGTTATTGGCCTACAGCGTGAATTTTGCCGCCAACGCCAACCCAGATGATAACGAACTGGTGTTCAGCTATAAGGGGCTGACCGGAGGCTATCCCGGCGTGGTTTCGGTCATGCCGTACCATGTCAAAACCCGTGAATACCAGCATATGGAATATCGTAATGTCTGGGAGTATCCACTGGCACTGACGCCCACAGAAGTGGACCAGTTTGTTCGCCATGTCTGGGAGCTGAAAGATACCGGGTTTGATTATTTCTTCTTTGATGAAAATTGCTCCTACCGGGTGCTGGCGATGATCGATGCCGCCACGGAGCGTTCAGACTTGGCTGATGACTTTGTGTTAACTGCCATTCCGGTCGAAACCATTCGGGCGCTGGACTCCGCCGACCTGATCGCCGGACATGTGTTTCGGCCATCGGCTGCTGCCGAGCTGGAAAATATGGAATACCAAAGCTCACCAGCGCAGGTTCAACTGGCGTTGCAACTGGTCGCCGGTCAACTATCACCGGCGCAGTTACCCAATAACCTGGATGATCAGCAACAAGCACAAGTGCTTGAACTTGCGTTTACCTATGCCCGTTATCTCTCGGTGAAAAAGAAACAGGCCAGCCCGGTATTACGGCGGCAGACTCTGGCCATTCTGAAAGCGCGCAGTCAATTGAACCAGACCAGCGGCAGTGCCTTTCCACTACCAGTGCGAGCACCGACCCGTGATGACCTTGGCCATGGCTCGACCCGGGTTGGTGTGGCGATGGGGGTGGTGGACGATAAACGGTTTACCGACCTGTCCTTGCGTCCGGCGTACCACGATGTGATGGATCGGGCGAAAGGTTTTGTCCCTGGTTCTGAAATCCAGATGTTACACCTGACGCTGCGTCACCAGCCGGATACCAGTGCCCGGGTACAGCAATTGTCGGCGGTCAAGGTCTTGTCTCTGGCCAGTCGAGGGGAGTTGTTAAAGCCACTCTCCTGGGGAGTGGATGCGGGCTACGATCGTTTGCCCGACCTTGACGGCCGTGCCGGGGCCGGTCATGGCTATCTGAATACTGTGTTTGGCTACACCTGGGGGCTGGGGCAAAGCCCACTGTCTCCCAATGGCATGGGGCGTATTTATACCCTGCTGGAAACCCGACTGATGGCCGGGCAACAACTGGGTGATGCCGGTTGGAACCTCTCGGCGGGGCCAGTGGCGGGCTGGCTGTATCAAGGAGCGTTATGGCAATGGCAGCTGTCGGGACAATGGACACCGGGTATTGCCGGGGAACAACTGGACCTGCAGCAGTGGCAAGGGCAGTTGGGGCGCACGATTCTGGATTCCGGACAACTCCGGTTAACAGCCAGTACCCACCGCGTTGAACATGAGTGGGTTGAGCAATGGTCGCTTGGCCTGAACTGGTATTTCTGAGGCGGTATTTCTGAGGCGGTCCGGGTCATGTGGCCAACCAATGGCGGTTTTGATGGTGTGGATGTCTTGGTTGTGTGTCTTGGTTGTGAACAGCCTGGTTGTGATGTCTTGGGTTTGGATGGCGTAAAAGTGAGGATCTGGTTGTGATGGCATTACGCCGTTGGTGGCGTGGCGGTTTTGTGATGGCTGGTACGATCGGCTTGCTGGTATTGATGACGGGCTGTGCTTCGCTGACGCGCCTGTATTTTCACCCGCAGCAGGTCTGGGTTCGAACACCCGCCGCCCTGGGGCTGGCGTATGACGATGTTGAGCTGACTGCCGCCGATGGCACCTTGCTGCATGCCTGGTGGCTGCCGGGGCAAAAGGCTCACGGCACTGGCTCCGTAATCCCCGGATTGTCTGCAGAGACCGCACACACCGACACCGAGGAGCCGCTACCCGTGGTGCTGTATTTACACGGTAACGCAGAAAATATCAGCTCCCACCTGCTCAGTGTTGCCTGGTTACCCGCACAAGGGGTTGGCTTGTTGGCGCTGGATTATCGGGGTTTTGGTGCTTCGCAGGGGCAGCCGTTATTGCCGGATGTGCTGCAGGACCTTCACGCAGCCGCGGCGTGGTTGCAGCAACGTTTTCCTGAACGGCCTTTGGTGGTAATGGGGCAAAGTATCGGTGCCGGCCTGGCGGTACCTTTTGTTGCCGACTCCGCCGCGCGTTATGGCATTGATGCCCTGGTGCTGGAAGCGCCACCGGCCCGCTACGCTGAGGTAGCCAGAGATATGTTCTCACGCAGCTGGATCGGCTGGGCCCTGATGCCTGCCACCTGGTTGTTGCCATCCGACTGGGACCCCGATGCCTATGCCGCCGCGATTTCGGTGCCGGTACTGGTGATCCATAGCCCGGAGGATCAGGTCATCCGTATCGGGCAGGGTAAAATACTGTATTCCGATTTGACTGGCCCTGCCTGCTGGATAGAAGCCAGCGGCCCCCATGTCGCTGCTTTTGCCCAGCCGGAAGTACGCCAGCAGACTCTGGAATTCCTCTCAGGACTTTCCTGTCCGGCGTTGTCGAAGTAAGACTTTCCGGGTACAATGCCGCGCCTAAGTTTCTCCGGGGTCGCTTAAAAACGTGATATTCCCGGCGGATCAGGCCAGCGATCTAGGCTTTCCGTCACCGCGTTTGACTTCGGGTAACCTCCCAAATTTCCCCATTCTGGAAGGCTCTCTATGTTGCGAATCGCTCAGGAAGCACTCACTTTTGATGATGTGCTATTGGTTCCCGGTTATTCTGAAGTTCTACCCAATCAGGTTTCTCTGAAAACTCGTTTGACCCGTGGTATTGAGCTGAAAATTCCACTGATTTCTTCCGCAATGGATACCGTCACCGAAGGCCGTCTCGCCATCGCCATCGCCCAAGAAGGTGGCCTGGGCATCATCCACAAGAACCTGACGCCAGAAGAACAGGCCGCCGAGGTTCGCAAGGTTAAAAAATACGAAAGTGGCGTCGTCAAAGACCCGATTACCGTAACCAGCTCAACCACCATCAGTGGTGTACTGGCGCTGGCCGACCAACTCAATATTTCCGGTATGCCAGTGGTCGATAATGGCGAGCTGGTGGGTATTGTGACCCGTCGTGATGTACGCTTTGAAAAAAATCTGGAAGCCACCGTTGCTTCCGTGATGACCCCGAAAGAAAAACTGATCACCGTACTTGAAGGCACCAGCCCAGCGACCGTTCAGGATCTGCTGCACAAGCACCGTATTGAAAAAGTCCTGGTACTGGACGAAGCCGGCAAGCTGGTGGGTTTGATGACCGTCAAGGACATCGACAAGGCCAAAGCCTCTCCGAACGCCGCCAAGGATGATCAGGGCCGCTTGCTGGTCGGTGCCGCAGTTGGTACCGGTGCCGGTACCGACGAACGCGTTGATGCCCTGGCCGCAGCCGGTGTTGATGTCATCGTTGTGGATACCGCCCACGGTCATACCTCCAACGTGAACGGTACTGGCGTTATCGACCGCGTTCGTATGATCAAGGAAAAATACCCGAATGTGCAGGTAATTGGCGGCAACATCGCCACAGCTGACGCCGCGATTGCGCTGGCAGAAGCCGGTGCCGATGGCGTTAAAGTCGGTATTGGCCCCGGTTCTATCTGTACCACCCGTATCGTTGCCGGTGTGGGTGTACCGCAAATCAGCGCCGTAGCCAACGTGGCTGAAGCGATGGAACAATACGGCGTTCCGGTGATTGCTGACGGTGGTGTACGCTTTTCGGGTGATATCGCCAAGGCACTGGTTGCCGGTGCATCCGTGATTATGGTGGGTTCCATGCTGGCCGGTACCGACGAAGCCCCCGGCGAAGTGGAACTGTTCCAGGGTCGTGCCTACAAGTCTTACCGTGGCATGGGGTCACTGGGTGCCATGGGTCAGACCCAGGGCTCTTCCGACCGCTACTTCCAGGACAAGAAAGAAGGCGTCGACAAGCTGGTGCCTGAAGGTATTGAAGGGCGTATTGCCGTCAAAGGCCCGCTGTCAAATGTGGTTCACCAGCTGATGGGTGGTGTACGTGCCGCCATGGGTTATACCGGATGCGCGACCATCGACGATATGCGCACCAAACCCCAGTTTGTACAGATCACCGGCGCGGGCATGAAAGAATCCCACGTGCACGATGTACAGATTACCAAAGAAGCGCCTAACTACCGCCTTGGTGACTGATTCGTGTATCTCTCTGGCTTGTGTGCGGTTGCTATGCGCGCAAGCCCGGGAGGAGCCACCCCACAGGGGGCAAGCGCTACGGATTATATGGATTAAAAGAGAGGGGATTAACGTCCCCTTTTTGCATTTTACATTGAACTGAACATTCACCCAGGGCCAAGGCCCGGTTTTCATGGATACCCTATGTCTCAAGATATCCACGCCCAGAAAATTCTGATTCTGGATTTTGGCTCCCAATACACCCAACTGATCGCCCGTCGTGTGCGCGAAATCGGTGTGTTCTCGGAAATTCGTGCCTTTGACATGGACGAAGCCGAAATTCTGGCATACAACCCAAGCGGTATTATTCTGGCCGGTGGCCCGGAGTCCGTTACCGAGGCCGGATCACCACGAGCGCCGGAGTGTGTCTTTACCCTGGGCGTACCCGTGCTGGGTATCTGCTACGGCATGCAAACCATGGCCGAGCAGTTGGGTGGTCAGGTTCAAGGTTCCAGCATTCGTGAATTTGGCTACGCCCAGATTCAGGTGGAAGGGAATGGTCAACTGTTCCACGATATTCGGGATCACATCACCGACGACGGCCAATCGCTGCTCGACGTCTGGATGAGTCACGGCGACAAGGTATCCGCCATGCCGGAAGGTTTTGAGCTGATGGCCTCGACGCCATCATGCCCCATTGCCGGTATGTACCTGGCCGACAAGCATTTTTATGGCGTCCAGTTCCACCCGGAAGTGACCCACAGCCTGCAAGGCCAACGCATTCTGGAACGTTTTATTCTGGATATCTGCGGCTGCGAAGTACTCTGGACACCGGCAAAAATCATCGAAGACCAGATCGAAAAAGTCCGCGCCCAGGTAGGTGAGCAAAAAGTATTGCTCGGCCTGTCTGGTGGTGTTGACTCCTCGGTGGTGGCGGCTTTGCTGCACAAGGCAATCGGCGACCAGCTCACCTGTGTATTTGTCGACAACGGCCTGTTGCGCAAGAACGAAGGCGACATGGTGATGGAAATGTTCGCCAACAACATGGGCGTTAAAGTCATTCGTGCCGATGCAGAAGCGCTGTTCCTGGGAGCGCTGGCTGGGGTCTCTGACCCGGAAGCCAAACGCAAGGTTATTGGCGGCAACTTTATCGACGTTTTTGACGCCGAAGCCACCAAGCTCAAGGACGTTCACTTCTTGGCGCAAGGCACCATCTACCCGGACGTGATTGAATCCGCCGCCTCCAAAACCGGCAAGGCCCACGTGATCAAATCCCACCATAACGTTGGCGGCCTGCCAGACGATATGAAAATGGCACTGGTTGAGCCATTACGGGAACTGTTCAAAGACGAAGTGCGCAAAATCGGCCTGGAACTCGGTCTGCCATACGACATGGTTTACCGCCATCCATTCCCGGGGCCGGGCCTGGGTGTTCGTATTCTGGGCGAAGTGAAAAAAGAATACGCCGATATCCTGCGCGAAGCCGATGCCATCTTTATTGAAGAACTGCATAACTTCGACTGGTACCATAAAACCAGCCAGGCCTTCGCGGTATTTATTCCGCAAAAGTCCGTTGGCGTCGTGGGCGACCAGCGTCGTTACGAATGGGTGATTGCCCTGCGTGCCGTCGAAACCATCGACTTTATGACCGCCCGTTGGGCGCACTTGCCCTACGAACTGCTGGAAAAAGTATCCAACCGCATTATCAACGAAATAGAACACGTCTCCCGCGTGACCTACGACGTGTCGAGCAAGCCACCAGCGACGATCGAGTGGGAATAATCACCCGTTAGTCTCTGGCTGGTAGTATAACTGGCAAAAAATACATTTAAGCCCATGTTTTCATGGGCTTTTTTGTTTTTATTTCTGACAGTATTTGGCAACTGATGGCAGCGGGAAGCACCGCTTGAGCGTGGTATAGCGGTGGTATTATTCTCTCCAGACACCATGCACAATCCTGATCAATATCACTACCTCTGGGCTGCTCGGCGCTGCCTAATGTAGTGGCTCAATGATTCCGGACATCAACCACGCTTACAAGCAGGCCACCGTTGAACGGCCGGATATTCCCAACCACCTGGATCGTGAGTTTGCAGTAGAGCAGCCCGATCGGATCTGGTGTGGCGACATCACTTACATCTGGAGCGGTCAGCGATGGAGCTATCTGGCTGTGGT
>NZ_JAUYWA010000011.1 GCF_030689025.1 Oceanobacter sp. 1_MG-2023 | reverse complement strand
TCGTATTTATCAGACATGATGTGTCACTCCCTGTAGAGGGTAAACTATAGAGGTGACACAGAATTTTGAACACTACCGCGATTGCTTCATAGTATACTCGGGAGCGCGGGCGGCCCGCCCGCATTAGCACTGGCATAAGCACTGCTCCAACGCCAATCCTCCGCGTTTTTCACCAACCCCGCTTTCACCGGATTCTGATGGATATACTCAATTGCCCGCTGAAAATGCGCTTCGTTGCGTATATATCGATCCCAATAATCCGGTTGCCATATCGATGGCGGCGAACCCGCCAGCAACGCCGAGATCTTCTTGCCAGTATAAGACTTCCAGCTATGCACGATGCGAGATAGCGACTCACCGTTCAATACCCGTATCAGCAGATGCACATGATTGGGCATCACCCAGGCAATCAGCTGATAGCGCGTCCCATGAAAGTAGAACCAATTCTCCACCACCAATGCAGCAACCTCGGGGATAGCCAGCAATGACCGTAACCGGCATCCATGGCTTGCTCGGTGTGTTGCCGTCGTTGAGTGTCCGGCAAATCCCTGAGCCGGTCGATGACAGCCTTCGGTAAGGCATCGTTAAGACGGTAGGTAATGACCTGAAACTCAGCGCTGTCGATATGAGGTAAATAGCCTCGGCTGTGAATTCCTTTCTGCGTGTGATTGCTCATGGCTTCCTGCCTTGAAGACGCTGCCGAACCAGGTACCGACAGCCAGATAGTTGTGATGCGGACGAGCCGTCCGCGCTCCCGGACAAGGGGCGCTGCATTTTTAGCCGCGTCCATTTACTCAGCCCTCGAACGGCTTTTTACCATAGTCCGCGTGTGCCATTCCATTCTGGCCCGGGACGTTCCATAGGATAAAGCGGACGGGCCGTCCGCGCTCCCATGATTTGATGAGCGGCATAGTGTTAACACCGGGAGCGCTGCGTACACCTGGGAGCGCGGGGGTTTATTCATAACATACCGAGAGCGCGGCGGTTGTTCCTTGTACATCTGGGAGCGCGGGCGGCCCGCCCGCCATTCAGCCTTGCCATTGCCAGGGTTCTTCTCCTCGCTGGTAGATCGCTTGGGCGGCTCGTTCAGACAAGTGTTGGAACAAATCGAGTTCCCAGCGGGATACGTGGAACTCACCTAACGTGCGTTGGACTTCATATTGAAAGACTTTGGGTTCGATTTGATTGGCAAAGCGCCAGGTGTCGATAATGATCTCGTGACGGCGGCGTAAAAATTCCGGCGCAGGAATCTTGTCTCTCTTGGCATTGTTGACCTTTTCGTCAGACGGCAGCAGGTTCCATAAATCGTTGTTGTGCCAGAGTGAGAAGGGCAGCACATGGTCCACATCCATACGACTCATATTGAGAGGAGTATCGCTCCAGACACAGGTCAGATCTGTTGCTTCTGCATACAGACGACGGGCCAGGCCTTGTTCTCTCTTGGGATCTTCATCTTGTACCAGCAGAGGCAGTACCACGCCGCGATGGATAGTTGGATCACTGCGTTTTGCAAAGCTTTCACACAGTTCCGACCAGCGTAGCAGGAGGGAGTCTCGTATCCAGTAGCCCGACAGGCAGAATTCTCGCCATAGATCGACTTCCAGCAATACCAGCTTGCGGGTTTTGTCGTAGCAGAACATATCCCCTTGGGCGGCATGGCGGACTGGCCCGTCGATCAGGGTGCGAGCCATGATCGCGAGTGTTTTATTCAGCTGTTTCACGATGGGGACTGGCAGGTTGTCTTTTTTCCAACCCAGGATAAACAGGCTGTAGGTGACGGTCGGATCTGTGCCGTAATTGGTTTGGCAAAGCTGGATCAGATGGCCCAGAGCAGTGCGGAAAGCCGGTGGTCGAGTACTGCCGGGGTGATCATTATTGCTTTGGGGGATATGCACTGGCGAGGCGATCAGAGGCCAGTAATAACGTAGCCAGCACTCTGCCAAGGCCCGCACCGGCATGCCGATAAAACCACTCGACAGCCAGGAGACGGCACTGGCATCACGATCAGACATATCACAGAAGGCGCGTAACAAGGCCAATTTATAACTGGCGACTTTCTTGTCGTGTTTGAGTACTGCTTCTATACGATCCAGAGGCCGGTTACGTTCGGATGATTTTTCAAACAGCATGACATGCCACTGCATATCACTGCGGCCCAGGGCATCGTCATTGGTAAACTGGCCCAGGAAAACCAGCCCTAACTGCTCTGCAATCAGACGGACACGATCGGCTTCCAATGGCAGGAACAGACGTCCGCCCGGATCTCGGTGTTGTGGATCAAGATCTGCTCTGGGAGAGGGGAGCGCCAGTAGTAAGCGGCCGCCGACTTTCAGTAAGGTGCGCAGGTTGACGAAAGCTTCAAGCTGTTCGCCGACGGGGACGTGCATCAAGACGGCACTGCACAACACACCATCGAATGGTTTATCCGAGCGGACTTCCGGTAAATATCCGGCGTGAATACGTGTTGATAGTGACGGGCACAGTGCCACTGCCTGAGATCGCAATCCATCCACCGGCTCAACGCCATAAGCATCGTAACCCTGGGCCAGTAATGCCTTCAGGTCGCGGCCTGAGCCACAGCCAACATCCAGTACTCGACTGCCGGGCAGAAAAGCCATCGGGAAGTAAGCCAGCATGGGACTGCTTACCGACTCATAGCGGGTAAAAACATCCTGTACGTGTTGCTCGTAATAACGATGGGTCGGGTAGTCGGTCATAGGGGAAGGTCGAAGGAAGGGGTAGCTGCCAGCACCGAAGACCGAGCAAGAGTGCCGAGCAGAGAACTGAAATCCATATCGATAGCCCATTGACGAGAGTCGTTACTACCAAGGCACGCATCTATCCGGAGCCTTGAAGCAAAATTGGATCACAGAATACCGCCCGGAAGATTTGACCGCTACCCTCACGCTTGTTGTGTGTTTTTTATCCTGTCCCTGAGCGGGGGTTACAGTTGGGTCGGGTTGGGTATGCCGGGGTAGATGTGTTCCGGGTCAAAAACCTTGTCTGATTCATTAAAGGTGAGTGAATCGCTTGTTGCTGATTGTTGGGCGACGGCGATGTTGCGATAGAAGCAACTGCGATAACCCACGTGGCAGCTGGCTCCATTTCCGGCCACTCGAACCTTGATCCAGACGGCGTCCTGGTCGTCGTCGATGCGCATTTCTTCTACCTGTTGTGTCAGGCCACTGGTCGCGCCTTTGTGCCAGAGCACCTGGCGGGAGCGGCTCCAGTAGTGGGCTTCTCCGGTGGCGATGGTGAGCTTGAGCGCTGCGGCGTTCATATATCCCAGCATCAGTACGTCACCGCTGGCGGCGTCGGTGGTGATGCAGGCAATCAGGCCTTGGTCATCGAACTTTGGTGCCAGCTGGTTGCTCTCTTCCACCTGTTCGATGCTGGTGCGAGGGGCAAACTGGTTTGTGGAGCTGGTGTCTTGGGGGTTAGAGGTCATCAGGATGGCTCCGCAAAAAAGGATTCGGTAAATTTTATGGTTTGGGCTGCTGGACGGGTCATCAGGGTTTCGTCCTGCACCACCACATGACCACGGACGACGGTGTGTATGGGCCAGCCGGTTACCTGGCGACCGTCGTAAGGTGTCCAGCCACTGATGCTGGCGATCCATGGGTTGCGGATGGTGCGTTGGGCTTGCAGGTCGACGATGCTGAAATCGGCATCGTAGCCGACGGCCAGGCGGCCTTTGCCCGCGATGCCGAATACCCGTGCCGGGCCGGCGCTGGTGAGGTCGACCAGCCGTTGCAGGCTCAGGCGGCCGGCATGGACATGGTCGAGCATGATGGGTAACAGGGTTTGTACGCCGGTCATGCCGCTGGGTGAGTCCGGCCAGGGGTGCTGTTTTTCTGCCAGGGTGTGAGGTGCGTGGTCACTGCCAATCACATCGACCAGGCCGTTGTTGATCGCTGCCCACAGGGCATCCTGATGGCGCTGGTCGCGTACCGGTGGGTTCATTTGTGCCAGTGTGCCCAGTTGCTCGTAGCAGTCTGGTGCCGCAAGGGTGAGGTGATGAGGTGTGACCTCGACCGCCACCAGGCGTTTATGGTGCGCCAGAAAGGCCATTTCTGCTGCGCTTGAAACATGCAACAGATGGAGTCTGCGCCCGGCCTGTTCGGCCATGAGGACGACTTTTTGGGTGGCCAGCAGGGCGCTTTGTTCATCCCGCCAATGGGGGTGCAGGTGTACCGAATGGTTGTCTCCCAACTGTTGTTTGCGTGCTATCAGGCGGGCCTGATCTTCAGCATGCACTGCCAGTCGACGTTGGCCGTGGCTGAGCAGTTGTCGCAGAACGTCGTCGTTGTCGGTCAGCAGATCGCCGAAGGAGCTGCCCATAAATACCTTGATGCCGGCACTGCCGGGCAGCTGTTCCAGCGCCAGCATCTCATTGCGATTGCTGGCAGAGCCGCCGATGTAAAAGGCGTAGTCACACCAGCTGCTGTTGGCGGCGATGTCGAGTTTGGCTTGCAGGTCGGCACCACTGAGTGTCAGCGGGTGGGTGTTGGGCATTTCAAAAAAGGCGGTGACGCCACCGAGTACAGCACCGCGGGAACCGGCTTCGATGGTTTCCTTGTGCTCGAGGCCGGGTTGGCGGAAGTGTACCTGGCTGTCGATGACGCCGGGCAATACGTGTAATCCGGTCAGGTTCAGGTGCTGATCACTGCTCCACTGACGCAGATCTCCCAGCGCTACAATACGGCCCTGACGGCAGGCGATATCCGCTATCTGACGGCCGTTCGGTGTCAGCAGTGTGCCACCACGGAGCAGTAAATCGGCATGCTGGTTCATGTTTTGGCCTGCTGCTTGTTCAGCTGTTGCAGCAAGGTCTGGCGGCGTTGTTCGGAGCGGGTAAAGTCCGGTGCGATGACCATTTCTTGCAGGAACTCGACGGCGTCCGCAAGGGGATAGGTGCCGAGTTGTTTGCCGTGGCGATCGCGGAGGGTGATGGTGCCGTCGGCGATTTCCTGTTTGCCGGCAATCAGCAGGTAAGGTATGCGCTGCAGCGTTTGCTGGCGTATCTTGTAGCCGATTTTTTCATTACGGGTGTCGCTGTCGGTGCGGATACCGTGCAGGTTCAGCAGCTCGGCCAGCTGGCTGGCATAGTGGTTCTGGGCTTCGGCAATGGACATCACCACAGCCTGAACGGGTGATAGCCAGATCGGCAGCTTGCCGCTGTGATGCTCCAGCAGAATTCCGGTAAAACGTTCCAGTGAGCCGAACAGTGCCCGGTGCAGCATCACTGGCCGTTCGCGTTCTCCGGCTTCGTTGATGTAGCTGACGTCAAAACGTTCGGGCAGGTTCATATCGACTTGCAGCGTGCCACATTGCCAGTCGCGGCCGATGGCATCGCGCAGTACAAATTCCAGTTTCGGGCCGTAGAAGGCGCCTTCGCCGGGGTTGAGCTGGTACTCCATGCCTTGTTGTTGCAGGGCGTCGATCAGGGACTGCTCCAGCAAATCCCAGGTCTCGTCGTGGCCAATGCGGTTGTCGGGCCGGGTCGACAGCTTGATGCGGATATCGTCAAAACCGAACTGGCGATAGATATCCAGAGTCAGGGCAATCACTGTCTGGCATTCCGCGTTCAGCTGTTGCGGTGTGCAGTAGATATGGGCGTCGTCCTGGGTGAAGTGGCGTACCCGCAGCAGGCCGTGCAGGGCACCGGACGGCTCGTAGCGGTGCACCTTGCCAAACTCTCCCATACGGATGGGCAAGTCGCGATAGCTTTTCAGGCCGTGATGAAACAGCAGCACACTGCCAGGGCAGTTCATGGGCTTCAGGGCCAGATGGCGACCGTCTTCGGTTTCGGTGCTGAACATATGGTCGCGGTAGTTTTGCCAGTGGCCGGAAATTTCCCACAGGCTGCGGTCCATCATGTCCGGGGTGTTCACTTCGGTGTAACCGGCCTGTTGTTGGCGGCGGCGCATGTAATCGATCAGTTGCTGAAACAGGGTCCAGCCTTTCGGGTGCCAGAATACGGCGCCGGGGGCGTCTTCCTGAAAGTGGAACAGGTCGAGTTCCTTGCCGAGCCGCCGATGATCGCGCTTTTCGGCTTCTTCCAGCCGGGTGAGGTGATCTTTCAGTTGCTGTTTGGTGGCCCAGGCGGTGCCGTAAATACGTTGCAGCTGTTCGTTGTTGGCATCCCCCCGCCAGTAGGCGCCGGAGACGCCGGTGAGCTTGAAATGCTTGAGAAAGCGGGTGTTGGGCACATGAGGGCCACGGCACATATCGAGGTATTCCTGATGGAAATACAGCCCCAGTTCGTCGACTTCCGGGAGATCGTCGATCAGCCGCAGCTTGTATTCCTCGTTACGGTCGCGGAACTGCTGTATGGCTTCGGCGCGGGGAGTCATGCGCTTGATCACATCGTAGTGTGTGTTGATCAGCGCTTTCATACGCGTTTCGATGGCGTTGATATCGTCCGGTGTGAAAGTCCGTTCGTAGGCAATATCGTAATAAAAGCCGTTGCGGATCACAGGCCCAATCACCATTTGGGCGGTTGGGAATAACTGCTTGAGCGCATGCCCCAGCAGGTGGGCGCAGGAGTGGCGGATAATATCGATCCCGTCGTCGTCGCTGGCCCTGGTCAGTGTAACGGCGGCGTTGTCGGTGATCCGGTCGCTGAGGTCGTGGGCTTCGCCATTGATGCACCCGGCCACCACCTGTTTGGCAAACTGTGGGCTGATGGCGTTGGCGACATCCAGCAGGGTGGGTGCCTGAGTGAAGGGCAGGATATTGCCGTCGGGCAGGGTGATGTGTACCTCGTTGGCGTTGATTGCGGAATCCTCATTGGCGATGGCGGGGGGTAAAATCATGGTTCAAAACTCGTTCTGGATATGTTTGTAGCCCGCGACCAGATCGTTGTTGGTACGGGCAACATCTTCGGAAAATTCACTGCTGTCGGCGGATACTCTGGGCATGCTATCCAGGTCGGTGTGGGCATCGATACGGGCAGTGGATGGCACATAAAAGTCTTCGGGCAGCTCGCAGCCGTCGACCACCGCGTTGTAGCGGATCACACAGCCGTTATTGATCTGGCAGTTGAACAGCACGCTGTTGAAGCCGATAAAGACACGGTCCTTTACCACGCAGGGGCCGTGGACAATGGCCCGGTGGGCAATCGAGGTGTGTTGGCCGATACGGACGGCGGCACCGGATTTGGAGTGAATCACCACACCATCCTGAATATTGGAGTGGGCTCCAATCACAATCGGCTCGATGCCACCGTCGGCATTACGTTCGTCTGCGCGAATAACGGCGTAGGGGCCAATAAAGACGTTTTCTTCGACAATCACTGGCCCACATAAAATAGCCGTCGGGTCGACAAACGCACTGGGGTGAACTTGCGGCAAGTCCCCCTGGGGGTTTTTACGAATCATGGCGGTCTCTTTGAGTCTCATCTTTTGGAGTCTCTGGGCCTGAGAGGGATTTCGGCTCTGGGTCAGGGACGCCGGGCACCGGATCAAAACCTCCAGGATGGAACGGATGACAGCGGCCCAGTCGTCGCAGGGCCAGCCAGCTGCCACGCCAGCCACCATGCAGCTGAATCGCTTCAACGGCGTATTGCGAGCAACTGGGATAGAAGCGGCAGTTGTGACCGAGCAAGGGGCTGATCCACATCTGGTAGCCCTTCACCAGGCCAATCAGTATTTTGGCAACGCTGATCTTCATAACGACGCTGGCATTCCGGTAGCGATGCTGTCATCCGACCAGGCGACGGCATCATGGGGATGGAGGCTTTCAAGGTGGCGAACCTGTACTCTGGGGCGCTGATAATGGTCTGCCAGTGCTGCCTGAATGGCGCGGGCGGCATCCTCGACAAACATCAGGTTCTGGCCGTTCAGTTCGGCAAATGCCTGTTCATCCACGCGTTTTACGGCGGTTTGTAGTGGTGTTCCTACTGCTTTTTCTACCTGATCCACCAATGCCAGTAAGCCAAGGTCGGCAGAATCCATCGGCAGCTCGACCTTGATGATGGCTTCACTGCGTTGGCTGTGGGGGGTGGCCAGCGTGGCGTTGGCACGAATCCAGCTGGCGGCGGTTGTCAGGTCAATGTGTTGCTGGTGGCCAAAGGTATCGATAAAGCCTTGCTCAACCAGTTGCCGCGACAAGGCCGCGGAACAGGGGCAGGTGGACGAATAACCAATGCGGATTTCTGCGGTCAGGCGGAACTGGTCGTTCTGTAACCGGGCTTCCAGGGAGACAGGGTACGATTTCCAGCCAGACAGATGCTGGGAGTGCAGTGCCGGGCGTAATACCAGTAACTCAAACTGCAACAGCACCCGGGCATTGTTGCTGCCGCAGTCGTGATGGCTGTCGATCATGGCGGTTAATACGGTGTGTAAAGCGGTGGCTGTCAGTGGTTCGCCGTTGCTGATTTGCGCCAGCAAGTGATACAGGCGTGACATATGAATCCCCTTGATATGGGGATTGGGCAAGTTCACCTGGGCGTCGGCACGGGCGTGCAGTTCGCGCCGGTAATCCGCTTCAGCAATGGTGATCGGCAGGTCGATTCCTTGCATACCCACCCATTGCAGTGGCCCGGACAGGGGAGCTGTATCGGTGACAGAGATATCTGGAAGCATTGCGTTCATGGAAACATTCCGAATAGTCAGCCCCACGAGTTGGTGGCGCTCAATAAGTGGTACGGCGGGAGCAAGCTCCCGCCAGTGCGGATCAGAGGGTTTCAGACACCGTCGGCGTGAGTCGCTGGTACGCTTCGGCATAGGTGATCGTGCGCTTGCTGGTAATACCAACATTACGCTTGGCCTGTACGCCACGCTGCTGGGCAACACGTGTGTAGTAGGCCCAGAGATGTTCCTGCCCCTGCATGCACTCAATGGCTTTACGCTTTGTTTCCCATGCGTCGGTAATATCGAGGAAGGTATTTGGCTTCCAGTCACACTGTTCTGTTTGGTGTGGTTCGAAGGAGTACATGGTGGGCGCGCCAATGACTTGCTGACCGGGGTTGTGGCCTTCAGCCTGAGCGATAATGCGGGCTTCCTGAGCCACGTGCATGGCCAGGGGATGGTCGAAGTTGTAGGGGTCTTTTTCTGAGTGCGAGAGCACAAATTCCGGTTGTAACGCGCGATAGGTATCGACCAGGCGGAGCAGCGTTTCGTCGGAAACACGCATCGGGTAATCGCCGATATCCCAGAATTCTACCTCGGCCCCCAGAATATCGGCGGCCTGTTGTGCTTCTTCCTGTCGAGCTTCTTTAACGGCCTCCAGCGTCATGCCGGGTTGTCGCCACAGCTTGGCGGATTCACCACGCTCTCCATATGACAGACAGATGATCTTTACTCGCCAACCTTGCTGAACATGGCTGGCAATGGCGCCGCCAGCGCGCCATACGAAATCGGCAGAATGTGCACTAATGACCAGAGCAGTTTTTTGATCCACGGTTTGGTTTTCCTGTTGGATGGAGACATTGGTTTGGCCGTTTTGATTATTATTAAATGTTATAATATAACATTTTGGCGATTGGGAATATGCTCCAGGGAAATATTTGTGAGGGCGGGGGATGAGTGCTGAGTGCTGGCACGTCGCCCCAGGAAACCGAAGAGAGGGTAAAGAGTGGTCAAGAGAGTGAATAGCGGCTCAATAGTGGCGAGTGTGGCGAGAGTGGCGCGCAAACAGAAAACGGCCGCGACGATCATCAACAAGGGGTGTTGTTTTTTGGGAATCTTACGGTCGTTAGTTGGCGGTTCCGGCGCTTTGTGCTGCAAGGTCAAACAGCTCATCCGGGCATTCTGGATGAGCTGCCCGATACGACAAGGATTACCGGTGGCCGTGTTTGACCACACCCCCACGGTAGTGGGGACAATCAGATCTGTGGCCATTGTCATGCTGGTCAGCGTGTTCGCCAATCAGGCACCTGCTCAGGCACAGCTGCCTGCTCCTGATCACCACTCCGCTGATCTGCCCATGGCGGCCAATAACGATAAGAAACAAACCTCACAGACGCCGTCAGCCGAGGAGGCTGTCGATCGTATACGGGTCATTCGGGTTCAGGCCGGGGATACACTGAGCGAAATGTTCAGTGCCAACCAGGTGTCAGTGACTGACTTGCATTACATTATGGAGGCGGATGAGGCGTATTTGTCGTTGGAGACACTGACCCCAGGCACCGAGCTTGCGTTGGTATACGATCCCCAGGGCCGGTTTTCAGCACTCACACTGCGTTTGGATGCGGCTCGCAAGGTCACTTATGTCAAACAACCCGATGGCTCTTTTGAATATCAGGCATTCACCGCAGATACCCGCTGGGTGGTTGAAGTGCTCCGGGGCGTTGTGGATGGCAGTTTGTATACATCCGCGCTTCGCGCCGGACTGACGAAGGCCCAAATCCTGCTGATTGATCAGTTATTGGGGAACCGGTTGAATTTCCGCAAGGACTTGCGCAAGGGGGATACGTTTTCGGTCATTGTCGGGCATGAGGTCACCAGTAACCAGAGCACCGGCCATACTCGTCTGGAGGCCATTTCATTGGTGCGTGGCGATCAAACCTACACCGCTTTTCTGTTCGAGGATGGCAATTACTACAATGACAAGGGTGAAAGCGTAACACCGGCCTTTATGCGCTGGCCGACCCGGAAACCTTATCGGGTCAGTTCTGCTTTTAGTCCAAACCGATTGCACCCGATTACCGGGCGGCGGTCGCCGCATAACGGGGTTGATCTGGCGACTCCGCCGGGGACTGTGATCGTCAGTACCGGGGATGGTACGGTGCGGCGTATCGGTAATCATCGATACGCGGGCAAATACATCGATATTGATCATGGTGGTGCGTACACAACGCGCTATCTGCATCTGCAGAAAATTCTGGTGCGAAAAGGCGATCAGGTGCAGCGCGGCGAGAAAATTGCTTTGTCGGGGAATACCGGCCGCAGCACTGGTCCCCATTTGCATTTTGAGTTTCATATCAACGGCCGGCCGGTTGATCCTATGACGGCGGATATTCCAACGGCGGCTGCCATTCCTCTGGCGGATCTAGCCCGCTTCAAGGCCAAGCTCAAACAACGACAAATCGTGATGAAATACGCTGCCAGCCGCTCCGATATTCTGCAGGTCACGGCTCCTTCCTGATGGGATTGGGCAAGTCTGAAGGGCTGGTGATCCTGTGCCGCAATGGCGCGTCATGCGATGTCTATGTCTATGTGCTGGATGCGGTGCTTTGATCATGCTGCGGGCACTGGCTGTTCCGGCCATCTGCAAGGGAATATCGGCAGTGATGCCGGGGGTACAAAGGCACTCCTGGCCATTGCTGAGTGCCCTTGTTTGTATGCTGTCGTCTGAATTATTTCTTTTTGACTCCGCCCTGGCGAGCCTTGAAGCGGGGATTGCTTTTACAAATCACATAACAACGACCACGGCGTCTGACGATCTGGCAGTCTGGATGGCGTAGTTTCGCAGTCTTGAGTGAGCTTAATACCTGCATGTATCAGCCTCCGGTTCAGGATTTGCCCAGCCGGGTTTTCATACCCGCAAAGCGTTGGTTAAAGCGGGCAATACGGCCTTCTTTATTCGTTTTCCGTTGCTCTCCGGTGTACACCGGATGGGAGGCACTGGACACTTCAATGTTAATCAGTGGGTAGGTTTTACCATCTTCCCACTCAATGGTTTCGGTGGATGTGCAGGTTGATCGGGTCAAAAACGTTGCGCCGCAGCTGGTGTCTCGAAACACAACGTAATCATAGGTTGGATGAATCCCTGGTTTCATGGCATTGCTCCTTAAAGTTATAAAGTAACATTTATGATTGAAACTCATTCGCATCTAAAAGTAAACAATATGAGAATTATTCTTATTTGATTTGGAGAGTCAAAATAAGAATGATCAATGAGTGCTGGCAGACCAGGCATACCACTGGATCTTTATTTATAAGCCGCGGCAGCGCTTTGCTAACGGGTGTTTGGTTTTATTGATTTTGAGTGCTGCCAGATAGCGCCGTCTTGCTGTTGAGCAGCCGGTACCGCAGACAGAGGATCACTGAGGATCAGACAGAGCGGAGGCTTTCGGGTGGATCATTTTCCTTAAAATAGAGCAGTTGGTTTATTTTATTGCTCTATAAATGGGCGTTTTTATATTTTTCAGGACTATATTTGAAACTTTAGTATTAGATTTATGAATGACCATGACATAGATCATGGTGTTATGGCTGCTTACCTATGTTTTTTGTCAATAAGTTTCAAGATGTGGCGCGATGTGTGCTTACGCATGTTTACGATCAACAACGGAAGCTGATCTGACTTGACAAATTAACCGGGAAAATTTCTTCAAAATTTTCAAACCAAGGTAAAAATATGCAAGCCTCCAAACAGGTACTCAGTATTACCGCAGTAACCGCAACCATGTTGCTGCTTTCTGGCTGCGGAAGTTCCTCTTCCGATAACGATTCTCCTGCCGCCGCCGCTGAGGATTTCAACTTTTCTGAAGCAACGATCGCCAGCGTTCATAGCGCCATTACATCTGGACAGATGAGCTGCGAGCAAATTGTCAGCGGTTATCTGGATCGCATTAACACCTATGACACGGTGGTGGGTGGCACAGAGCTCAACTCTGTTGTGCTGACCAATCCGAATGCCATTGGCCGAGCCATTGAATTTGACCAGAATTACGGTACCGACGCTGATCTCGATGATCAGCCGCTGTACTGTATCCCGGTGCTGCCAAAAGATAACTACAACACCTCGGATATGTACACGTCTGGTGGTGCAACTGCATTCCAGTACAACCAGCCGAGCCGCGATGCCTACACCATCGAAAAACTGCGTGACGCCGGTGCCATTATCCTGGGTAAAGCGAACATGGATGAGCTGGCATTTGGCTTCCGTGGTGAAAGCTCCGTGCGTGGTCTGGTCAAGAATGCTTATGACCAGACCAAAGGTGCGGGCGGTTCTTCTACTGGTACCGGCGCAAGTATCGCCGCTAGCCTGGCCGTTTTTGGCCTGGGTACTGATACCGGTGGTTCCATCCGTGTTCCGTCCAGCCTCGGTGGACTGGTTGGTATTCGTCCCAGCATGAGACTGGTAAGTCAGGACGGCATCATGCCTCTGGCTGCCTGGCAGGATACCGGCGGCCCAATGTGCCGGACGGTTGAAGACTGTGCCGTTGCGATGGACGTATTGGTTGGTTTTGATGAGTCTTCACATTCAGGTCAGCGCGAAGTCTTCGATATTGATGGCGCACTGGTGGCTGATGAAGCCTCTTATCAAGAAGTAACAGGCGTTCCGGAAAGCTACACCGCGTTCCTTGATGCTGATGCACTGAACGGTGCTCGTATCGGTGTGGTACGTGGTCTGTTTGGTGATAATGAAGGTGATAATGCGATCGTACAGGCCAAGCTGAACGAAGCACTGGCGGCAATGGAAGCGGCAGGTGCCACGGTTGAAGACGTCGTGATCCCGGATATGGACGAGATTCTGAGCAAATACCGCAGTATGTCGTCGTATGAGTTCGCCCGCGATATGGAAACCTACCTGCATAGCTGGTCGAGTAACCTGGACGGACACTTGCGTACCTATCAGGACTTCCAGGACAGCGCCGGCTACCTGGAGCGTAACACCAGAACCATCGCATCACGTAACAACCTTGATGTGGATCTGAGCACTGATGAAACATACCTTCTGAACACGGTTGATCGCCCAACGTTTGTGCGTCCCCGTATTCTGGAAGCCCTGGACAATACCGCTGCTGGTGAAGGTGCAGAGCCGTACGACGTGCTGTTGTACCCAACCCTGCAAAGCCTGGCCGGTGATCTGGGTAGCAGCCCAAGTGCTGGTAGTGCGAACCGTCTGAGCCCGTTCTCTGGCTTCCCTGCCTTGTCCATGCCTGCTGGTATGGCGGATGAAGACGACGGCGTTAGCCCAGCACAGCCTGTGGGTTTCGAAATTCTGGCCCGAGAGTTTGATGAAGCAACGCTGATCAGCATCGCTTACTCTTACCAGGAAGTGGCACAGCCACGTCAAGCACCGACTTATTACCCTGAACTGACGTCTGTTCAGTAACGGTCTGGTGATCGCGCAGAGCAGTATGCTTATTGCTCTGCGCGAGATTATCCAGTCTGGCCTTGATTGCCTGGGTCGACTGGGTATGTCCTCTGGCAGGGCACATCCTGTGCAATCCAGCGGCAGCCGACAAAGTATATGAACCCGTGAATATCAACGGACACAACACCGTGACTCCCCTCAATTGTGAACCTCTCTCGGCTTTCTGAAACGCCTGTTTTATTTCCCTGGCATTTCTATGAATAACCACCCGCGCATCGCATATAGAACAGGGTAGGTTTTTACCGTGCTCATTTCTCTCTGTGTTGGGGTCTCGTGTTTATTGGCGATAACACGCTTCTTTTCTGCCTGTATTTATTGGTGCTTCTCTGTCTCTGCCTAAGGTGGCTGGGCACAAAATCAAAAGCCGCTACGGGCGCATATGGCAATTATTGTAATCACCCATTTACTATGATCCAGCTGTCCCTTGTCCCGGGACACAGGACGGGAGCCTGAAAAGCACCATGAAGAGTCAAGATGCTTTTCTGTTGTTGACACTGGTCAGCCTTGAAAAACAGAAAAAAGTGCCTCTTTGATCCCTTCTGACAATGGATTGCGATGGGAAAGGCATATCGATGAACATGACATGGAATAGCAGCAAGGGCCGATCACACAGGCTGAATAATTGACGGTATTACACCAGGGAGATGTGTACCCCCTGCGTTGCCTCCCAGACTTTCTGACGGTTCTGGTTGGTTTGCTCTGCTGATCATTGATCCCGTAAACAAGAATCCTATTTCCCGGAATTGACGCCAATATATGGGCGATTTTTTGGGCTACCTACGTAATATGAAAGGTCATCGGTTAACAATAAAAAGAAGTGTGACCATGAATAATCAGCAGACTGTTGTATCGCCAGATCGTGCCTGTTATCAGGTTCGCGTGATGAATGAATCACGATGCTTTGAAACCAACTCACAAAACAATGTACTGGCCAGTATGGGCTGGGCAGAGAATTCCCCGGTGCCGGTTGGCTGCAAGGGCGGTGGCTGTGGTAAATGCCGCGTCAAGGTGACCAGTGGCACTTATCTCAGCAAAAAGATGAGTCGGGCGCATATTACGCCACGGGATGAAGAGCAGAGTATTGTGTTGGCGTGTCGTATTTTTGCCCAGAGTGATATTCATCTGATACCGCTTGAGGCCTGAGCAAGCCGCGGACGCGGTTTATCTAACTGCTGTTCTACTGTTCGAGACAGCAGTACCCCGCAAAGGGACTGCTGCCGTGCTGATCGTGGCGGTTTATTCCGCCGCATCGACTTCCGGGTAATTTTGCGGGAACAGGGCGCGACGGGCAGCGTCATCCAACTCACTCTGGAATTCGGCGTGCTGGCCAATGGTGCGGGCGCGTTCGACGGCTGGACGGCTGTTGATACGGTCAAACCAGGCCTTTAGGTGCGGAAATTCACTCAGAGCACCATCATCACCCAGTACCACGGTAGCCTTGTCGATCCAGCCCCAGGCGGCAATGTCTGCGATGCTGTATTGCTCACCGACGATAAAGGTACGGCTCGCCAGATGGGTATTCAGCACTGAATAATGACGGCGGGCTTCACGCCAGTAACGATTGAGGGCGTAAGGAATCGGCTCTGGGGCGGCACGACGAAAATGCACTGATTGACCAGAGTAAGGCCCTAGCCCGGTAGCCACAAACATCAGCCAGGACAGCAACTCGGCACGGGTGGCTGGTGTGCCTCCCAGTTGACCACTTTTTTCTGACAAATAGAGCAGGATGGCGTTGGAGTCGAACACCCGTACGCCGTCGTCTTCAATCGCTGGCGTCTTGCCATTGGGGTTAATGGCGCGGTATTCCGGGCGGTGTTGCTCACCCTTGAGGGTGTCCACCGGGATTAGTTCGTAAGGCATACCGGTTTCTTCCAGAAACAGGGCCACCTTGGTTGGGTTTGGGGTTGGGTGGTAGTAAAACTTGATCATTTCGGGCTCCAGGCAAATTGTTGAAAGCGTTCATCCGCTGGTGTTTTGGCGAAGTGATTGATGTAGTTGCTCATTACTTTTTGCGCCATGCCCAGCGTGATCTCCAGGACTTGTTTGGGGCCATAGCCTGCAGCATAAAAAGTATCCAGTTCGGCATCGGCAAGGTTACCGCGACCACGCAGCATCGCCAGTGTGGTGTCATGCAGCGCTTGCAGTTTGGCGGTTGGCATGGCCGTACCATTACGGAGTGCTTCGGTCAGCTCAGGATCAACCTTCATCATATTGGCAATGGCAGTGTGAGCCGGTACGCAGTAATGGCACTGGTGTTCAACATTGATGGTTTGCCAGACGACGGTGAGTTCTTCAGCATCAAATGAGGTTTGCGTAAATAATTGGTGCAGCTGTTGGTAGGCTTCCAGTGTTTCTGGCGATTCGGCCATCACGGCGTGCAGACCCGGAATAGAGCCAAAGGCTCGTAACGATTTTTCCAGCAGCGGCTTGCTTTCGGCCGGGGCGGATTCCAGGGTGTGCAGAGTAAAGGATTGCATGTTTGCTCCAGAGGCCCGCGATTGTCGCGGTTATTTATTAATCATTGGAATCACTCTAGCTGGATTTGAACGTTTGTTCAAGGTAGAATTGAACGATCGTTACAAAAAGAGAATTCAAGGGTGTCTCACGCCAAGCATGATCGCCAAGAGGCGATCCACAACGCCACACAACTGTTTTGGGCAAAAGGGTTTCACGCTACCTCCATGCGTAATATCCAGCAGGCCATGGATATGCGTCCTGGCAGTATTTACGCCAGCTTCGGCAGTAAAGAAGGCTTGTTCAAGGAAGTGCTGGGCCACTATGCCGCGATGAGTAAAGCGCGGCTGCGTACCAGTGTGGAGCAGGCGGGATCGCCGCTGGCCGGATTAAAAGCCTTTGTTAAAGGCGCGGTATGCAGTGATCCGGCATCGACTCCCAGCAGTATGTGTATGCTGGTGAAAACCATCACCGAACTGACCGATGACAACGCCGATTTACTGGCAGAAGCCAAATACTGGCTGGCCGAAATGGAAGCCGCCTTTGCCGAGGTACTGACTCAGGCGCGAGCAAGCGGAGAGACCGCAGCGACTGCTGATCCAGAGCGGCAAGCACGTTATCTGCAGGTTCAGCTGATGGGGTTACGTTCTTATGCGCGTGCCCGTCCGGGTGAATGCCATCTCGATGAACTGGTCGACGATGTGTTTGAGCATCTGCGCGGCTGACAGAGCGAGCGGATTGCTGGCGTTTACGACGCCAGCTGCGCCAACAGAGCGGTTATGGCCGTTGTCGCAATAGCCTTGTCCTGCTTGGCCGTCGCGCCTGAAACGCCTACCGCTCCAATCAGTTCGCCATTCACCAGAATAGGCAAACCACCCCCGAATGCCATCAGGCCACCATCGATCTGATCCATGCCGAGCAGCTTCTCTTGCTCGATAACCTGACCAAACACATCGGTCGGGCACTGAAATAAAACCGCTGTTCTGGCCTTGCGCTGACTGACTTCAGTTGACCCCAGAAAGGCCTTGTCCATCCGCAGGAAAGCAACCTGGTTGGCACCGCTGTCGACGACCGAAATACAGACATTCAATCCCATATCCTCGGCTTGTTTAACCGCATCATCGAGCATCTGGCGAGCTTGTTGGCAATTGATCGGGTTCATGGCGTGACCTTTTTATCAGGAAATCGGAATGCATGAATGCAGCCGCCAAGACAGCATCCAAAGAGTGACGATGCTACCACTGGGGCAGGATCGGCAGAGTACCAGATTCGGGATTTTACAATACCGAAGAGACCAGGCTCAGGCAGTAGCGACCCGGACGGACGCCCTCTGTGATTGTTCGAACACAGCGCCAGATCATGGCAGACGCCGTTTAATAACCTGTTTGTTTTTTCATCATTTTAGTTAGAGTCCTAACTAAAAATCTCCCTGCAAACCGTTGCCCTATGGGGTTTTCCACGCCAACAATCCATTCACGAACCGCCTGCCTTTATACCTGACAGTGTGGATTATCTGCGCCTCTTCAGTTGACATCAGCGCTGAAGCCGTTACATTTTGTTTAAACGACCATTTAACAAAAAAGATTCTGGCCAGTAGAGGACTTCCTATGCCGAAGTTGGGAGTAGCAGAAATACGTAGACCACAATTGATTGAGGCCACCATGGATTCAATCAACGAAGTGGGTTTACACAAAGCCAGCGTAGTAATTATCAGCGGCAAGGCAGGGGTATCGCCGGCCATTATCAACCACCACTTTGGCGGCAAGGATAATTTGCTAGAGGCGACCATGCGGTCGGTGCTGAAACAACTATCGAGCAGTGTCCGCAAGCAGCTGGATCAGGTGGCACGTGATGATGTCCGTGGCCGTCTGGATGCCATTGTCTGCGGTAACTTCGACAAGTCGCAGACGGACCCACGGGTGGTAAAAACCTGGCTGGCGTTCTGGTCGCAATCGATGCACGTACCGGCGCTGTTCCGGTTACAGCGGGTCAACGAAAAGCGCTTGCTGTCGTATCTGATGTTTGAGTTGAAACAGGTGATGCCCCGGCATCAGGCCTGGCAGACCGCCCAGACCATCGCGGCGCTGATCGATGGTATCTGGCTGCGTGGCGCATTACGGCCGGAAGGCATTGATGTCGGGATGGCGAAAAAACTGATCAGTGATTACATCGGCCAGCAACTGGCGAGCGTCGATGCTGATGATGCCCCGGCCCGACCGACGACCCCTATTCAGAACTAGAAGGTAACTCCATGCAAACCCACACTCTGTACATTCACGGCCAGTATCAGGACGCCACTTCTGGTGAAACATTTGCGACCTGTAACCCGGCAACCGGCGAAACCATTGCACTGATCCAGCAGGCCTCCAGTGCCGACGTCGACCGGGCTGTGGTTTCTGCCCAG
Source organism: Oceanobacter sp. 1_MG-2023 (assembly GCF_030689025.1). Lineage (GTDB taxonomy): Bacteria > Pseudomonadota > Gammaproteobacteria > Pseudomonadales > Oceanobacteraceae > Oceanobacter. The sequence continues at coordinate 98,372 of NZ_JAUYWA010000011.1, read as the reverse complement.
GCCGGTTTCAAGGTCTGGTCGGCCATGACCGGGATGGAACGCAGCCGTATTTTGCGCAAGGCGGTTGAGATTCTGCGCCAGCGTAACGACGAGCTGGCCATGCTGGAAGTACTGGACACTGGCAAGCCGATTCAGGAAGCCAACTGCGTCGACATCGTCACCGGTGCCGATGTGGTGGAATATTTTGCGGGCCTGGCACCGTCGATTCAGGGCGAGCAGCAAGATCTGGGCGGCAGCAACTTTTTCTATACCCGCCGCGAACCATTGGGTGTCGTGGCTGGCATCGGTGCCTGGAATTACCCGATCCAGATCGCCATGTGGAAATCCGCTCCGGCGCTGGCAGCCGGTAACGCCATGGTGTTCAAACCCTCGGAAGAAACGCCGCTGACGGCGATGAAGCTGGCCGAGATCTACACCGAAGCCGGTGTGCCGGATGGCGTTTTTAACGTCGTGCAAGGGGACTACCGGGTCGGGGAAGCGCTGACTCATCACGCTGATATTGCCAAGGTGTCGTTTACCGGCGAGTGCGGTACCGGCAAAAAAGTGATGGCTGCCAGTGCCACCACACTGAAAGACGTCACCATGGAGCTGGGTGGCAAATCACCACTGATCATTTTTGATGACGCCGATCTGACCAACGCGGTATCGGCGGCAATGATTGCCAATTTTTACACCCAGGGCGAAGTCTGCACCAACGGCACCCGGGTGTTTGTGCACGATGCCATTTACGACGCTTTCCTCAGCCAGCTGCAAGAACGCACCGCCAGGCTGACCATGGGCGACCCCAGCGATCCAGCTACCCAGGTCGGGGCGCTGATCAGTATCGACCATATGCACAAGGTACTGGGATATATCGACGCCGCCAAAGAGGCGGGTGCCCGTCTGGTGATTGGTGGTGAACGGGCCATGACCGGCGACTGTGCCAAAGGGGCTTTTGTGCAGCCGACCGTCTTTGCCGATTGCCACGACGATATGCCTAACGTGAAAGATGAGATCTTTGGCCCGGTGATGTCGGTGCTGCGTTTCAGCGATGAAGCGGAGGTGATCCGCCGTGCCAACGCAACGGACTTCGGTCTGGCTGCCGGGGTCTTTACCCGTGATTTCTCTCGTGCCCATCGGGTGATTGCGGCAATGGAAGCCGGTATTTGCTGGATCAACAGTTGGGGCGCTTCACCGGCCGAAATGCCCGTGGGTGGTTACAAGTTGTCGGGCATTGGCCGAGAAAACGGGGTGGAAACCCTGAATCACTATACCCAGACCAAAAGCGTGTTTATTGAGCTGGGAGATGTCGAGAGTCCTTACGCATGAGTGGTCAATACGATTTTATTATTGTCGGCGCCGGCAGTGCCGGTTGTGTGCTGGCCAATCGCCTGAGCGTCAGCGGCGAGTACAAGGTGTTGTTACTGGAAGCCGGTGGCAGCGACAAAAGCATATTTATCCAGATGCCGACCGCGCTGTCGTACCCGATGAATACCGAAAAATACGCCTGGCAGTTTGAAACCCTGCCAGAGCCGGGCATCGACAACCGGGTATTACATTGCCCGCGCGGCAAGGTGCTGGGTGGCGGATCATCCATTAATGGCATGGTGTACGTCCGTGGCCATGCCCGAGACTTTGACGAATGGCAAGCCCACGGCGCAGAAGGGTGGGATTACCAGCACTGCTTGCCGTATTTCAAAAAGGCCGAGTGCTGGATGGGTGGCGAGAGCGAATACCGTGGTGGTCATGGCCCGGTCGGCACCAACAACGGCAACAACATGAGCCTGAACCCGCTGTATCAAGCCTTTATCGACGCCGGTAAAGACGCCGGCTATCCATACACTCCGGACTACAACGGTTATCAGCAGGAAGGCTTTGGGCCAATGCATATGACCGTCAAAGACGGTGTGCGGGCCTCGACTTCCAATGCCTATTTGCGGGAGGCGCTATCGCGTCCCAACCTGACGCTGAAAACCGGTGTGATGGTACACAAGGTGTTGTTGAACGGCGATGGCCCGACGCTGGAAGCTACTGGCATCCAGTTTGAAAGCAACGGCAAGGTCGAACAGCACACTGCCCGCCGGGAAGTGATTCTGGCGGCAGGCTCCATCGGTTCACCACAGTTGCTGCAATTGTCCGGGATTGGCCCCAGGGATGTCCTGGCCAAGGCTGGCGTCAGCGTGCAACACGAGCTGCCGGGAGTGGGTGAAAACCTGCAAGACCATCTGGAAGTCTATTTCCAGTTTTACTGCCACCAGCCAATCACCCTGAACGGCAAACTCGACCTGTTTAACAAGGGGTTGATCGGTGCTCGCTGGCTGCTGTTCAAAAATGGTCTGGGCGCCACCAACCACTTCGAAAGCTGCGCCTTTATTCGCTCCCGGGCGGGAGTGGAATGGCCCAATATTCAATATCACTTCTTGCCTGCGGCGATGCGTTACGACGGTCAGGCAGCCTTCGATGGTCATGGCTTCCAGGTGCACGTCGGGCCGAATAAACCGGCCAGCCGCGGCAAGGTCTGGATTACTTCTGCCGACCCTCACGCCAAACCATCGATTTTCTTTAATTACATCGGCACCGAACAAGACCGGCAGGACTGGCGCGACACCATTCGCCTGACCCGCGAAATCATTCTGCAACCGGCGCTGGACGCGTATCGGGGGGATGAAATCCAGCCCGGTGCGGCGGTTCAGACCGATGCCGAGATTGACGCCTGGGTTCGGGCCAATGTCGAGAGCGCCTATCACCCGTCCTGTACCTGCAAGATCGGGGCAGACGACGACCCGATGGCGGTGCTGGACAGCGCTTGCCGGGTGCGGGGCATCGACAGCCTGCGGGTAGTGGATTCTTCCATCTTCCCGACCATTACCAATGGCAACCTGAATGCCCCGACCATCATGGTGGCAGAAAAGGCCGCCGATCTGATTCTGGGCAAGGGCGCTGCCACCGCGGCGGATGTCCCTGTCTGGATAGACCCCGACTGGCCAACCCAACAGCGCAGCGGTACGCCCAAGCGTGCGCTGGCCAACTCCACCGGCAGCGAAGATGCTGCATAACGCCCAACGTCACTGATGTATCTGCACCGCCAGGCCCCGGCCTGGTGATGAGCCGTAACTGATATTCAACCACTGAGGACAAGTCATGAAGACTGCAACATCGTTTACCGTATCCACCATCGCCCTGAGCCTGCTGATGCACGCCGGAGCCGCCAGCGCTGACCAGTGCGACACCGTCCGTTTTGCGGATGTCGGCTGGACCGATATCACCGCCACCACCGCTGTTGCCTCGGTGGTGCTGCAAGGCATGGGCTACGATACCAAAACCCAGTTGCTGTCGGTGCCGGTGACTTACAAGTCCCTTGCCAACAAGGACATTGATGTGTTCCTGGGTAACTGGATGCCGACCATGCAGGCCGATATCGAGCCTTACCTGAAAAACAACAGCGTGCAAGATCTTGGCCCCAACCTGACCGGTGCCAAATACACCCTGGCCGTGCCGAAATACGCCTACGACGCCGGTGTCAAAAGCTTTGACGACCTGGTGAAATTTGCCGATAAGTTTGATGACAGGATTTACGGTATCGAGCCGGGTAATGATGGCAACCGCCTGATTCAGGACATGATCGACCAGAACGCCTTTGGCCTGAAAGACTTTACTCTGGTGGAATCGAGCGAAGCCGGCATGTTGTCGCAAGTGAAGCGCGCCGTCCGTCGTGACAAATGGATTGCCTTCCTTGGTTGGGCTCCACACCCAATGAACGCCAGCGTTGACATGATGTACCTCGACGGTGGTGATGACTTCTTTGGCCCCAACTACGGCGGTGCCAATGTGCATACCAACGTCAGCCAGGGCTATCTGGAAAGCTGCCCGAACGTTGGCAAGCTGCTGACCAACCTGACTTTCACCCTGCCGCTGGAAAACGAAATCATGGGCGCGATCCTGAACGATGGCAAAAAGCCGGAAGTCGCAGCGACCAACTGGCTGAAAGCCAACCCGGGCGTATTGACCCAGTGGCTGGCCGGAGTGAAAACCAACAGCGGTGCGGATGCGCTGCCAGCGGTACAGGCCTACCTGAAAAAGTAGACCGCCTCCCGGTCGGATAACGGCCAACCTGACCAACCATCAATAACCGGTTGGCTGACCATCCCGAACCAGGTGCGGCCAACACCGCTCTGGTTTGGAGTCTCTCGACAAGTCTGTGTTATCGCCGATCTGGTTGTGGTTCTGACCGCATCAGAGCCGTAGCCTGAGCCAGTGATAACGCAGACTTCTCCAGAGATTTCCGCTAACGATCAGAATGACCAGATCAAAAAAAAACAGAACAAACAGAGGCTTGATATGAACTGGCTGTCCGATAACAAATTGCCGCTGGGCGCATGGATGGAAACATTCGTCGACTGGCTGACCGACCACGGAGCCTGGTTTTTTGACCTGGTGTCCATTTCTCTGGAATGGGTGATCACCTCGCTGGTGACTCTGTTCCAATGGTTTCACCCGGCTGTACCGATTATTGCGACAGCAGCCATGGCCTGGTTTCTGCACCGCAGCATCCGGCTGGTGCTGTTTGTTGTCGCCTCGATGCTGCTGATTATCAACCTTGGTTATTGGGCCGAGATGATCGAGACCTTTGTGCTGGTCGTCACCGCCACCACGATTTGTATTCTGACCGGTGTCCCCGTAGGCATCTATGCCGGTCACAAACCCAAGGTGTACAACTATTTGCGGCCGGTGCTCGACCTGATGCAGACCGTCCCAACCTTCGTATACCTGATCCCGACCCTGGTGCTGTTTGGCCTTGGCGTGGTGCCCGGCCTGATCTCGACCATTGTGTTTGCCATTGCCGCCCCGATCCGGCTGACCTACCTCGGCATTCGTAACGTCCCGGAAGAACTGATTGAAGCGGGCAAGGCCTTTGGTGCCACGCCCCGGCAATTATTGTGGAAAGTCGAGCTGCCTGCTGCGCTGCCCAGCATTATGGCCGGTGTGACCCAGTGCATCATGCTGTCGTTATCCATGGTGGTGGTGGCCGCGCTGGTCGGTGCCGATGGTTTGGGCAAACCGGTGATCCGGGCACTCAACACGGTGAATATTTCGCAAGGCTTTGAAGCCGGTATCGCCATCGTGCTGGTGGCTATTATTCTCGATCGTATTTTCAAAGCGCCGGGCAAGGCAGAGGTATAACCATGAACGCCATTTCTATCAGAAATCTTGATGTTGTTTTTGGCGACACGGTCGCCCCCGCGCTGGCATTGCTGGATCAGGGTAAAACCCGCCAGCAGATCATCGAATCCACCGGCAGTGTGGTGGGCGTGCATAACGCCAGCATCAAGGTCAAGCAAGGGGAGATCTGTGTCTTGATGGGGTTGTCTGGCTCCGGCAAGTCCAGCCTGTTGCGGGCGGTGAATGGCCTTAACCCGATCTCTCGTGGTCAGGTACTGGTCAAGGATGGCGACGGCCAGGTTGATGTCGGCAGCTGTGACGCCAATACCTTGCGGCGGCTGCGGGCCGAACGGGTATCGATGGTATTCCAGAAATTTGCCCTGATGCCCTGGTTATCGGTGCTCGACAACGTTGCTTATGGTCTCGAACTGATGGGGCAAGGCAAGGCCGAGCGCCATCAGAAAGCCATGGAAAAACTCGACATGGTCGGTCTGACCGACTGGAAGGATGCATTACCGGCGGAGCTATCCGGAGGCATGCAACAGAGGGTTGGCCTGGCTCGGGCATTTGCCATGGACAGCGATATTCTGTTGATGGACGAGCCATTCTCTGCACTCGACCCACTGATTCGGGCGCAACTACAGGATGAACTGCTGGTGCTGCAGCGCAGCCTCAACAAGACCATTCTGTTTGTGTCCCATGACCTGGACGAAGCGTTAAAAATTGGCACCAATATCGTCATTATGGAATCAGCCCGGATTATTCAGCAGGGTGCACCGGAAGACATTGTAATGAACCCGGCCACCGCCTATGTGGAAGACTTTGTTGCCCATACCAACCCATTGAATGTCCTGGCTGGCCGGTCTCTGATGACCGCAGCGGATGAGCTGACGCGGCAAGGGAACGACACCCTGGTGTGCAGCGAAAAAGACATCTGGCTGGCGTCCGATGGCAAAACAGCCCATCGCCACGGCAAACCGGTCCCCATGCAACAATGCGGCATCGAGGCCAACACGGATATGCCACCACTGGGCACCATGGCAATGACAACGCCAGATATTTCCATGCGACGGGCGATCGAAATCCGTTACGCTACCGAGCAACCCGTGGTGCTGGCTGAACATGGCAAACTGGTGGGGGTACTGACCGACCATAACTTCTATCACGCCATGCTGGGTAAACATTTTAATGGTGCTGCTACGGCGTAATCTTGCGCGCCGTGCACCATCGAGCATTGAGCATTGAGCATTGAGCATTGAGCATCGAGCATCGAGCATCGAGCATTGAGCATTGAGCATCGAGCCTGGCTTTGTCCGTGGGGTTGGATGCCCGTGGCAAGACTACTCCTCTGCCAGTGCGCTATTGGCCCGGTCTTGCAGTGGCTTGAGTAAATAATTCATCAGTGTGCGTTCACCGGTACGAATAAACAGACTGACCGACATACCCGGTCTTGGGGTGAAATCCTCTAATTGTTGATAACCATCCGGGCCAATACGGACCAGCACGGCATAGTAGGGCAGGCCGGTCTGATCATCTTCCGAGCGGTCGGCGGCGACGGTTGCAACCGTGCCCATGATATCGGGCGTACGGTTCTGGTTGGCCGCAGGAAACAGAATCCGAACAGGTAAACCGGGTTCGACTTTATCGATCAGGTGCACTGGTACCTGGGCTTCAACGACCAGGGTGCCACTGGCAGGCACCACATCGAGCAGATGACTGCCCGGATTGATAAAGCCGCCTTCGGTAAATACACTCAGCCCCATGGCCACGCCATCGACAGGGGCCAATACCCGGGTTTGCTCCAGGCTGTATTGGGCTGAGCGCAGCTTTTGCGCCAGAGATAACAGATTGAGTTCAGCCTCGGCATAGGCTTCGTGTACCTGTTCGAGAAAGGATTGCTGATGCGACGATTGGCGGATGGCTAACTCTTGCAGCTGTTGCTGCAATTGCCCTAGCTGACCGATATTCTCGGCCAGTTTACTGTCGGTTTCGGCGTGCAGGCGCTCCATTTCCAGCAAGCGTACCCGGGAGACATAACCGGATTTTTCCAGTGCTTTCATTCCCGCTAGTTGCTCATCCAGCGTGGCACGCTGACGGCGGCGGCTGCTATTGCTGTCGCTCAGACCTTTCAGTTGGTAATCCATGCCGGTGATGATTTCATCGTAGCTTTGTAAGGCTTGTGCCAGTGAGCGCTGCCGGGCCTGGAACAACCGTTGCTGGCTGTGTACGGCATCGGTGGCCCGCTCCATCAAGTCCGCCGGAAACTCAATGTTTGCTTGCCCATCGCGTTCCGCTTTCAGACGAGTCAGCAAGGCCAGGGCATTGTCGTACTGAATCTGCACTTCACGCAGATGCGCCTCGGCCCGGGTCGGATTCAGACGGATCAATACCTGCCCTGCGTGGACCTGGTCGCCGTCGCGTACCAGAATACGCTCAATCTGACCGCCATCCGGATGAAACAGACTCTTGCGCTGCCCTTCGACGATCAGCTGACCATTGACCGGAACGCCCTTGTCCAGTGGTGTCAATGAGGCCCAGCCAAGAAACCCCAGTACACCGGCAATAATCAACAGCCAGCCGGCGCGTACATAGCGCTGACTCTGGTAGGGAATGGTCGTCTCTGTGTTGGCTGCGCGCAGGGTGTGAGCATATGGCAATGTGGTTACGGTCATTGTCCGCTGGCCTCTGTGGAGTGGGATTTTGAAGAAGACGAAGGCGTTGAAGGTGATTCTGGGGCCGACGATGGGGCTGCTGTGCTGAACGACACTGTTGGCGAGTGATAAACCTCCGGCGTTGGCTTGATCTTCTTCGCCGCCCCCGACAACACCTGCTCCCTTGGCCCAAAGGCGCGCATCTGGCCATCCGCCAATACCAACAAATGGGAGCAGGACGACACCAGCGCCGGACGGTGAGTAATCACCACCACCGTACCGCCCCTGTGTTGTTGGCTAATGATTGCCTGCTTGAGGGCCTGTTCGCCAGCGTCATCCAGGCTGGCGTCCGGTTCATCCAGCACCAGTAACGCCGGGTTGCGGTACAAGGCCCGAGCCAGCCCGACCCGCTGGCGTTGACCGCCGGATAATCCCCGGCCATTTTCTCCCAACAGGGTCTCGTAACCGTCGGGTTTTTGCAGAATCAGCTCATGGATACCCGCCAGCTTGGCCGCCGCGACCACCTGCTCGGCATCGACCTCACCAAAGCGGGCAATATTATCGCTGATGGAACCGGCAAACAGCTCGACATCCTGCGGCAGATACCCCAGCGAAGGGCCAAGCTCCGCTTTGTTCCAGCGAAAAATATCCGCTCCATCAAGACGGACTTTGCCAGATGCCGCAGGCCATACCCCAACCAACAGCCGCGCCAATGTCGACTTGCCAGAGCCAGACGGCCCCAATACGCCGAGCACACTGCCGGATGGCAACTGGAAATTCAGTCGTGATAACACCACTTGCCGTGTGCCCGGTATTGCAGCACTGAGATGTTCAATACTCAATTCACCAGAAGGGGCGGGCAGAGATAATGTTGTTACAGGAGGAGGGCAGGCCTGCAGCAACTCCGACAGCCGATGATAAGACTGCCGCGCTGTGGTCCATTGCTTCCAGGCGCCAATAACCGCATCCACCGGAGCCAGAGCACGACCCATTAAAATAGAAGCGGCAATCATCATCCCGGCACTGATCTCACCCGAGATCACCAGCAACGCAGCCAACCCCAGAATCATCGACTGTAAGGTAATACGGATACCACGACTGGCCGCCGCCACCGAACCGGCTTTTTCACTGGCAATTCGGTGATGATCCAAAAACTGTTGGTGTAACTGAAACCAGCGCTGCCGCAACGCTGGCAACATGCCCATGGCCTCAATCACCTCGGCATTACGCAATACCGAGTCCGCCTGATAACCGGATTTGATTGACGACTGATTGGCTGCCTGCAAGGGTTTTTGGGTGAGTTTTTCATTCAGTATCGCCAACCCGATCAACACCAGGCTGCCCACCGTTGCAAACAAACCCAACCAGACATCAAACATATAGATTACCGCCAGATACACCGGCACCCAGGGCGCATCAAAAAACGCCAGCAAGGGGCTGCCGGTCAAAAACTGACGAATACCGTTAAGATCACCCAACGACTGGTTGGCGTTAAAGCCGCCCTTGCGCAAACTGGCAATAAAAGACGACGAATACACCTGTTGACTGAGCTGAATATCCAACTTTGTGCCCAGCCGCACCAGCACCCGACTACGAATAAACTCCAGCGCTGCCATTAACAGATACAAGCCCAGCAAGATCAGACTGAGCATCAACAGCGTCATACTGTTTTGCGAACTGATCACCCGATCGTACACCTGCAACATATAAATAGCCGGGGCCAGCATCAGTAAGTTGATCACGGCACTGAAGGCCGCCACCGACATAAACACCGACTTGCAGCCCAACAACGCCTCACGCAGTGGGGAAGTATTGGCTGAGGCAGCCGCTTCAGGTTTCATAACAGACTCCGGGATTCAGGCTTTTTATCCAGCCGGCGCTGGGTAACTGCGCCGACTGAGATAGAGATTAAAGGTAGTTGTTAAAGATGGTTATTTTAATGGTGGTTATGGTCGTTATGAGTGATCGCTGTACCCCGGAAACCGGAGCAGAGGCTATCCATGGATTAACTGGCCGACGTCACCCGACGGCGACGGAACAACAGCAAGGCTGCGGGTAGCAGCAGAAGAGGGTTAAAAGCACCGCCGGAGGAGGAGCCGGCATCAACGGATTCACTGGTTTCGACAGTTATATCTAAAGGCGTTGCCGATACTTCATCGCCACCCAGACCGGTACAGGTCAGCTCATACGTATACTCGCCGGGTACTCCTGTAATTTCTTTAGAGCCGCTGACAGCTTGCTCGGTATCCAATGTGCCCCAGTTAGTGTCACAGCTGGCGGCATTTTCGGTTTGCCAATTGATGGTAAAGGTTTCACCTTGTTCGACTTCGTACAAATCTGAACGAAAATCAATAATGGATACTGGATCCGGTAGACCGGAGGCCAGCACTCTGAGGGTTTGGCTGGATTGTTCTGTACCGTTATCACAGGTCAGGACAAATTCGTTGGTGCCTTCGTTAGCGATAACCACTGTTTGGCTGGCATCTGTCAGCTCAGAGATGGCCTCGTCCCAGTCGCCGCTGGCGCTACAAGTTACGTCGCTGAGTTCCCCGGATGGATTCGTGACATTCCAGTTCAAAGTGGCCTGCAAAGCCCCCGACTCCCAAGTCAATTCAGGGGTTTCTGTCCAAAAGGCGGTGATAACTGGAGACGTTGGGATAATATCGGTATCGACTTTAAACACCGTACTGCTTGAAGCTGTAGTTGAACCAAAAAAGTTACCGTCTGGGCTGACAGGGCTAAGACCGACCGGAAAGGCTTTTACATCATTGTCAGAACTGAACTCATATAAGGTTTCAAATATGTCGGTTACGGGGTCGAGCCTATATAAGGTTCCCTCACCGTTGGCATTTGTTGTTACATTGCTTCCGCCCTTACTAGTGACGCCGTAAATCATTCCATCCATGCCCAATTGCAAAGTACGCGGTGAATTACCCATGGGCGAGGAAGTGCCATTAAAATCGACTACCTTGAACCAAGAAGCATCAATGGTGTCGGCATCCCCGGAAGATAAATCCAGGCTATTGAGTATTCCATCACCACCATCTACTGCCGGATGGCCATCGGTAATATAATAAAGTTTATCGTTAGTGGTGGTTAACCATGCTTCAGAGTCTAAACCTGGGTCTTCCAGAATATAAGCTTGGCGTAGTACCGAATAGTCATAATTATTGGCGGTATCGATTTTAAAAATGGTTCCAACTCTAAAAGTGGTGCCACCGCTTTCAAAACTTTTATTGCCCCCCTCGGTATTTATGCCGTAAATCGTCTGGCCATCGGCATTGATAAATAAAATGACGGGATCATAACCTTCTTCGAGCGCTTGCTCTTCATTGTCGCCTTCTGCGTCCACAACAAATTCTTTGATAACTTCTAATTCGCCTTCGGCACTTAAACGGTAAATACGGTTAACAGCCTCAATTTCTGTATCGCCTTCAGCCTTACTGATAAAGTAGAGATTATCGTCGTTATCCAACACCATATTGCCGGTTGGACAAATGGCCGCACCCAGATTGGTTGTCATATCCACCATTCTTTCCGAAGCCTCCTCAGCCCAAGGGGTATATTTAGTAATGGAACCATAAACCCGGCCGGTAATCTCACTACTCCCTTGTATTTCTCGAAGAATCTCTGGGCAGCGAGTTTCTGCACTGTGCCCTAAAAAAATCTGCCCGCGATGATTACTGACCAAAGTAGTGGCTTCATAGTAAAAGTCGACTTCATCCAATTGCGGGTCACTGCCATCGGGTTCCATCGATAAAATAGAGAGAACAGATGGAGATGAAGATCCATCGATATATTTGCCGTAAAGACGACCGTCAGAACCGTAAATAAACTTGGTGAGTACAATATCCGTTTGATCGGTGGAATAAATTCTCTCAACCGACGGAGCGGCTTGCAAACTGAAACTGACTCCCGTTAATAGCAACGTGCTGATTAAACGATTCGAAAACATACTTTTCTCCAGAAAATAAAAAAGGGCCGCCTTAAAAAGGCAGCCCCAAAGGTTAATTAAACAACAAAGTTGTCTGTAGTTAGGCCAGATGAAACACCTGTGATTTCAACTGTATGTGCAATAAACCCTTCATAGTAGGTGAGCACGGCATTACCCGTGCTGTAATCAACCGCGGTAACAGCAGCGGCCGCATCTGCAAAGCTGTTGATTCCATCAATATTGATGACATCCCCGCCGGAACCGACTTGGAAACCGGCATTAACAAGGTCATCACCCCCGCTCAGGACAAACTCATCTTGACCGCTAAAGGCATCAAACGTATCGGCAACGCTGGTTCCGTTGTGAGTAATGTCATTGGCGTTAAGGATGGTTTCCAGCGTACTGGTATCACCGCTCATCAGACCATTAATCAGATCGTGCACATCGTTGTCGTCAGTAGCAGAGTTACGATCAATAATTTCGTCGTAAGCACCATCACTGTCGTTATCCAACATGCCGTTGCCAATGGCTTCGTACAGGCCATCAATGGCGAACAAATCAGAGGCCAGACTACCGCTACTGTAAGCACCATCACCGAAGGTCAGAGTATCGATTGCACCGGCCAGAGTGTGGGATGGTGAGGTGCCACCGGTGTAAATCATGTCATCGGAAGAGTAAGTGGTACCGCTGCTGTCTTCCAGAGTGACGGTTTCACCTGCAATCAGAAAACTGACATCACTTTCAGAAGTCATGGTGTTGGCCAGGTCACTACCGATCACTTGGGTGTAGTAGTAAGACTCACTGTAAGTTTCGTCACCAATATCCAGGTCGCTGCCAGGGCCGTCAGCAAAGGTCATATTGGCGGCGTGTGTGGTCTCGCTGTAGGTGGTTTCGTAATAAGTAAAGTAGTCCTGCAGGCCGTCGTAGCTGGAAAAGTTACTGTCGTAAGTAATGGTTAAACTCATATTGAAATCTCCATGATCAGGTTGAGTTTACAAGTGGTCGTATCCGTAAAATCCGGTAGAATCAGAGCCTGTATGTGATAGGTAAACGCTGCTTTCCGGTGTTGTACGAGATGACCAGAGGGTGGCCTTGACGGGATCAAGGCCGTGGTTGCTTCAGGGTGGCGTTGCCGCGCCACCCTGATGGCAATAGCGTTAAGTGTTGGGGTGATATCCAATGCATGCCGGATCATCAGAAGCCCCACTGTAAGTTGGCGGTAAGGGTTCGGCCCGGTGCATAGGTGAGTACCATGCCGTCGCCCATGGCCTGGATATATTCCCGGTCGGTGATGTTTTTCAGATTAAAGCCCAGTTGCAGTGCTTCGCTGAGCTGATAGCTGCCGTAGGCATCCAGAACGGTGTAAGGGCGCAAGCCGATTTTTTCTCCGGCAACGTCTTCTGTTCCATCCAGAGTTCCCCAGAGGGAGCCGTATTGCCCGGTCTGGGTAGCCCCTGTCAGAGTCATACCGATATCCAGTGTGTTATCAAGCAAACGAGCACCGAGCGTTATCTTGCCGGTCCATTCCGGTTCTGGTGGGAAATACAGAGTGCCGGCAGCGATGCAGTCTTCGTTGACATAATCAGGGCAATAACTTGACGGGTCTTCGCCATCCGGGCCGCCCAGAGCCCAGGCGTTATAGAGTAATCCCCAATCTTCATGATCATTGAAACGGGTGTAGCCACGTTCGGTACGTGTGAGGTTGAGGCCGCCGTAAAAATTATAAAAAGTAAAATCCAGCTGTAACTCTTCGCCTTCGTAAATCAGGTCATTGAGTGCATTGACGTACATCGAGCTATAGGCATAAAAAGGCGTGCCCACAAAGCCTGGTGTTGCTGTCCCTGTCCCATAAATAATGTAATTTTCTGTGCGGTTGTAATAGTGCAGCAGCTTGACGCTCAGGGTGTTTTGCGGGTTTTTCTGGCTGGTTAGCTGCCAGTTAAAGCCTAACTCCCAGCTGCGGGTTTCTTCTGGTTCCAGCATCCAGTTGGGGTAGGTATTCACCGCGGTCACATGGCTGGGCTGGGTGCTCGCGGTCAGGGTTTCGGTGATTTGTGGTGGCCGCCATGAAAGACCGCCACTGGCAAACAGTTGTAATTGATTGGATGGGTCTTGTATCAGGTCGTAGGCCAGTCCCAGACTGGGTAACCAGCGGTTATCACTGCGATCAACATCTATATCGGCGTACTGCCATAACTGCTCACCATAGATTTCTGAATCAGCGCGCGCATCGGAGTCATAAAAACCGGTGTTACCCCACAGTCGATAGGTTTCCCAGCGAATGGCGGGTGTTAGAGTCAGACGTCGGTATTGCCAGTTGCTGCTGAGCCAAAGGCCGGTGAGCTGACGTTTGCCCTCCGGTGTGCTGCCGGCGAGTAAATCCACGTCGTTATCACTCAGTACTTCGGAGTCGGCATCCGGCCGGTTGCGATCCTGAAAAACCTCAATGCCGTAGTCCAGCATCAGATGGGTATGGCCCGATGACCATTCAGAGCGGTTGCTCAGCAACCCGCCCAGCGTGTCGGTGTGTGTGGTAACGCTGTAGCTGTCGTCGCTGTCTTGACTGATATTATGAGTGGATACCTGATACAGCTTGGCCTGGGCATTGATCCAGTGGGAGTCAGGGTTGTAGTAGAGATCAAGCGCATAACTCTGGGTGTCGGTATCATTGGTGCTGGTGATAGGGTAAATGCCTTCGCTGTCGTAGCTGTAGGAGGCACAAAAATCCGGATATTGGCCGTAGTAGTCGGAGTCGGTATCGCAGTATTTCTGGTATTCCTTGTAGGTGCTGGCCTGATCGGTATCAATGGCTGAGCTTTCGCCGTAGCGGGTGGTGGTACTGATCGCACTGGCTTTCAGTATCAGATCATCGGTAATGTGCCAGTTCGCTTTGGCAATCCAGGATTCCATTTCCTGGCCGGTGCCATTCACAATGCCAGTATTAATGTAATAGTCGTTTTGTCCCCAATAAACCGCATCTCCTTGTGTACCCGGTTCGTATTGATCGGAGTCTTTGCGGCTGTAGCCAATCAGCACATCAGTACGATCTGTGGGCCGGAATGCCAATACCAAAGAGCCGGACGGGTTCTGGCCATTGGCCCATTTACCAACGCCACTGGCCAGCCGCAAGCGGCCGCCAGAGGTTTTATCTGTGGCAATAATGTCGTCGGCTTCCAGGGTTTTGAAGGTGGCAACCCCACCGCTGGCGCCGGCGCCACCGGCTCCGGCGTAAGCGCCTTTTTGCACTTCAACTTCGCTTAAAAACTCGGTATCAAAAAACATTTCGCCGTTACGCTGGCCATGGCCGCTGCGTTGGAAGTTCTGGCGCATGCCGTCGATGTTCATATTGACGCGGCCAAAGTCTTTCAGGCCTCGAATATTCACTGAAACGCTGGGGTTCTGTTCATTGGTGGCGGTGTAGACCCCAGCGGTAGATTGCAAAATTTCACTGGCATGGCGCGGGCCGGTGCGGTCCATCTCGGTGCGGCCGATGATGCTGGTGCCGTCGGCGCGTTCATAAATCTGGGAGCGGGAACCCGACTGGGCAACCACCTGCATGGTGTCCAGCATCAGGGTGCCGACAGGTGCTTCGATAAGAGAGGCAGCCGGATCATAGACGGTTACTTGTTGGCCGTTGTTTTCTATCCGGAAAGACAGGCCGGTGCCGCGCAGTAACAAGGAAAAACCTTCTCCGATGCGGTATTCCCCTTGCAGGCCGGTACTGGTTCGGTTTTTCGTGATAGCGGGATCAAACAGTACCGACACCCCGGCTTCGAGCGCAAAGCGATTCAGGACGGAGGTCAGGGAGCCAGCCGGGATCTGGTAGTTCTGACCTGTCTGTTCTTGTGTCTGGCCTGTGATCTGGCTTTCTGCCTGTACCGGGGCTACTGCAGGCAGTAACAGACAGATGGCCAGCAAGGTTGTGGCGTTGCTGTTGGTAAGGTTGTTTTTCATAGGTGCGAAGTATTCTTGTTTGCGTTTGTGCTATAAGACGCACCACCATAAAAATCGGGCAGAAAAAATTGAATGTTTTTGCGGTCGGTAAATTTCGAGTGACTAACGGGTGTTTTATAGGTGTTCAGCCAGGGCGGCCTATCAGGGCTGGCACAGAGGGATTGAACAACTCAATGACGCAGAATGGCGATACGAGGATAAGGCCGGTACGGCAGTGCCCGCCGGTTGGTCAGTGATTACGTGGCCGTACCATGGCAAAGAATTTGCCAGCCCGGTTAACCCGGATTGGCAAGCTGTGCTCCAGATGGGTGAGGATTTGTTCGGGGGCATCAAGGATAAAGACGCCGGAGACCTGGATGGATTGCAGCGCCGTGTCGCTATACAGCAAGGGGCCGGGGTAATAACGCGATATTTCTGCCAGCAGTCTGGAGAGAGGCCAGTTGTCGACCACCAGCTTGCCGCTGGTCCAGGCGGTGTGGAGGTCTGCATCGACCGTATGAGGTGTGGCGACCTGTTGGTTATCCGCGCTGGTGGCTTCGTTTTGATGGGTCACTACACAGGGGGACGTCTGTTCCGGGCAGACGTTGACCTTGGATTCGGTCACGACCACCTCGGTTGTCTGACGGCGTACCCGAACGGCGTATTGGGTGCCGAGTGCAGTGGCTGTGGCGTGCTCGGTCTGGATCACAAACGGGCGGCTGACATCGGCAGCAACGGTGATATACAGCTCGCCCTGTTTCAGATGAATGAGGCGTTGCTGGTTCGTAAAGTCGACGTCAATGGCCGAGTCGGTGTTAAGGATGATCTCGCTGCCATCGTTGAGTGTGATTTGCTGTCGCTGGCCGTGGCTGGTGTGATAATCCGAGAATAGCCCGGATAGTTCGCTGCTGAGACTGATCCAGCAGGCTGATAGCGTCACCATGGCGACCAGAGGCAATGTGGAACGCTTTGTCCGGGTTGCTTGTTGTAATGCTTTGGCGGCGGGCAGACGCAAGTCTTCTTCAATATGGTCCAGCTGTTGCCAGACGCTGGCCATCCGATCGAAAGCCTGTTCGTGGCGTATGCTTTGTTGACGCCAGCGTTCAAAGTCCTGGCGTTGTTTGGAGGTGACCTGTTCATCGCCCAGAGTGGCATGCCACAGTGCCGCCTGATGAAGAATCTTGCGATTGATTGACGCGGGTTCTGATCTTGCCATATGGGTTGGCTCAGTTTTCCAGCAGGTCGTAACAGTGCAGCATGGCACTGGCGATGTACTGTTTGACGCTACTGTGGGAGACGTTCAGGCGTTGTGCTATATCGGCGTACGTCAGCCCTTCCAGGCGGCTCCAGATAAACGCATTACGTACTTTTTCTGGCAACCCTTCCAGCATGCGGACCAGGGCGGTGAGTAGTTCGGTCACTTCGGCCTGGGTTTCGGCGGAGCAACTGCAGGCATCTTCCTGATTGAATTCTGTCCAGGCTTCGATCCAGGCTTGTTCTACCCGGCGTTTACGACTGTCATCGATCAGCAATCGGCTGGCGATGGTTTTCAGGTACGCTCTGGGCTCGCGCAAGGAGTGGAGCTGTGAGTGGTTCAGCAGTACCCGGATAAAGGTGTCGTGAGCGAGGTCGGCAGCCCGTTCGGAGCTGCCCATTCTCTGGTTTAGCCAGTTGCGCAGCCAATGGTGATGGTCGGTGTACAGCAGGCTCAGTGCTTCACGTTCGCTTGTCGTACTCTGCATTCCCGGCCTCGCATCAGAAAATACTTGATGATAATTGTTCTCATTATCTATAAGAAGATGATTATTTCAAGCATGATTCTGAGTTTGGGCAGAATGAATGGCTTGGCGGCGAGAACTCCCTGTCTGTCTGCGTCACATTGTCAGCGTTTTTTTTGCCCTTTCCCCAGACTTGTACGTCTTGGTAAGTACAGCGTGGCAAAAATGTTGCCATGCAGCATAAATACTTGGGGACATCTATTTAATCCGGTGCTCACTCTGGGCTACCAGTGGCCATTCTATTGGCCGACAAATCAGATGAGATCAGACAAGCCAAGGCCCTCAAACAGCGTAAGGAGAACAGCATGACAAACACCAGTACGGCGGAACGTAGCCGCACCAAGCAACTTGAAGTACTTACCGATGCCCAGCATCAGCAGCTGCACCGGTTGGTGGCTGAGGGCAATCCATTTGCTACCCGCGAAAACTTTGCTATCTGGGTCAGTGTTCAGTATCAGTTTCAGCAGAAGATTGCGGATTTGTACCGTAATCCGACGCTGAAATCACTGCTCCCTGATTTGGAAGACCGCAGCCGTCTGCCAGCCGCGGCGGCGGACTTGAAGGATCTGGGGCAGGAAGTCCCACAGGCCGATGTGATGAATGCCGATGATCTGACGACGGCTCAGGTGTTGGGCTGGTTGTTTGTGTCGGAGGGGTCGACGTTGGGGGCGGCGGTGTTGCGCAAGAAGGCATCGGAGTCTTTGGGGTTATCGGATGAGTTTGGTGCTCGCCATCTGGCGGCATCACCAGAAGGCCGCGCCAGGCATTGGAAAGCCTTTACTGCACTGGTGAATGAGCTACCGATGAGCGAAGAAGAAGAACGTCAGTTAGGGGAAGCGGCTCAGGCAGCGTTTACCTATTTTGCCGTTGAATTGCGTAACGCGTATGGCATCCCGGCCTGACCCAAAACACACCATGGTAACAGCGCCATTGCGTTTGCTGTTGATGATGCTGGCTGTTGCCAGTCTGGCGCTGGGCGTTATCGGGGTGTTTGTACCGGGGTTGCCGACTACGGTATTTGTTCTGATCGCGGCCTGGGCGGCCGCGCGCAGTTCTGCCCGGTTTTCAGCCTGGCTGGAGTCGCATCATCTGACCGGGCCATTGATACGTAACTGGCGGGATGGTGGCTCTATGCCTCGTTCTGCCAAGTATGCAGCGACGGTCAGTATGTTCTTATCGGCGTTGGTGATGTGTCTGCTGCATCTGCCGATCTGGATTATTGTTCTGGCAGATACCAGTATGGCGCTGGTGCTGATCTGGTTATGGCGTCGGCCGGAGCCGTTGTCAGCGGTCAAGACCGATTAGCCAACAGGATCCAGGGTTTCGATGCCAGCATTCAACAGTCCAACAGCCGGGTAACAGCCGGGCAGTTGGCAGGGCGTGTCTCCACGCCCTGTTTTAATCATCCACTCTCGTATTTACCCTCTCTCATGTTAGCCATTACCAAA
Source organism: Oceanobacter sp. 1_MG-2023 (assembly GCF_030689025.1). Lineage (GTDB taxonomy): Bacteria > Pseudomonadota > Gammaproteobacteria > Pseudomonadales > Oceanobacteraceae > Oceanobacter. The sequence continues at coordinate 79,489 of NZ_JAUYWA010000011.1, read as the reverse complement.
GGGCCATTGCAGTTCCAGCAACAGGTTACGTCCCATGACGGGAGCGTACTCCTTGAGATAGGAGGTGTGCTGTTCGCCGTATTGGTCGGTGAGGTTGCGCAGTTGGGCATCCAGTCGCAACGTTTGGTTGGCAAACCGGATTTCTGTCTGTGCGGAGAGATTCAGCTGATACCAGTCCGGGCTGATGGTTTCTGCCGCGGTGACGCGTGTCTGACGAGCGTGGTAGAACACTTCAGCTCGTAGCCGGGTGGTGTTGTGCTGGTGATTGATGGCCAGCATCAGGTTGTCTGCTGGCATACGTGGCAGGTCGTCGCCAGATTGCACCAGCCAGCCGCGGGTCAGGGAAGCTCCCATATCCAGCCCCCATTGCTCGTTGATCGGGTGTACCCAGGTGGCATCGACACCGGCCAGGCGGGCATCGGTCTGTTCATGACGGTACACCCGGTTGCCGTGGTAAGGGTCGGTAAACTCTTTCAGGTCGTTATAGATGTAGTCCTGATAGTCGTAAAAGTAACCACTGATACGCCATTGGCTGGCGTCGGCATCGGGGTAACTTTGCCAGCTGATATCCAGCGCCCGGGCGGTTTCCAGCTTGAGGTCGGGGTTATCCAGCTGAAAGGAGAAAGTGGCATGATGGTCACCATTCCAGTACAGCTCGTCGGTGGTGGGTGCCCGCTGCAGGCGTGAGAGCGTGGCAATCATCTGGCTGACGTCGTTCAGGTCGTAAGTGAGGCTGGCAGACAGTGACACGGGTGTGTACTGACGGGTTTTGTAATACGACTCATCCTGGCGGAAGCTGGCACTGATAACGGTTTCATCTGCCTCAATCTGGCGTTGTTCAATACGGCCACCGAGAGACAGTTGGCCAAAGATCAGCTGCTGGTCGGCATGCCAGAAACCGATGATATCGCGATTGACGGTCGCCGGCATGGGCGTGTCGTGGGCAAATTCATAGCCTTCGTAGAGAGTGAAGTCAGACCCTTGGGTGCCATCCCAATCTTCATCACTGTGGTCGGCAATCTGTTCGCAACCGGAATGGTCATGGCACAGTTCAAAATTACGCTGGTTGCTGCCGATACCCAGGGTGCCGACCCAGCCTGACTCGGTCTGGTAGTCCAGTTCGGTGCGCCATTCCCGGAATTCCTGAATAAACAAGCCGACCACCAGGTCGTCTGTCAATTCATCGTGTTCGTAATCACTCCAGCCCAGTTGTAATCGCCAGGCCTCGGCCCAACTGCTATTGAGGGGGAGTTCTGCGCGCAGGTCGTAGCGCGTCTGGTCGGGAGCGACCCGAGTGTCATCGTTGTCTTCGTTAGGGACAGCGTAGTCGCTGCTGAGGTTGCTGATGCTGAGACCAATGTAGCCGTAATTGTCGAAGATCCGGCTCAGGCCCAGTGCCATGCCCTGGCTGCTGGTGTCGCTGTTGAGAATTTCGCCAGTGCGGTCGCCGCTCTGTGCGCCATTCGCACCTGCATGATAATTATTGCCTTCACGGTCAAAGCCATCGATATGCACAATGGTCTGGCCATTACCGGCATCAAGCCGGGCAATACGAGTCCAGCCCTGATCATTGCTGGAATATCCCAGAGTGACTTCACCGTTGATGCCATCCAGTTCGGTGTCGTGAATACGCTGGTCCTGGACGTTAACAATGCCGCCAAGGATACCGCTGCCGAAGCGAAAAGCAGCCGGGCCTCGCACTAGCTCAACCTGGTTTGCAGCGGCGAGGTCGGCCATTGGGGCATGGTCGGAACTCATGGCGGAGAGATCCGCGCTGTCTGCGCCATTGGTCAGGATTTGTACCCGGTTGCCGGATAATCCGCGTACGACCGGACGGGCAACGCCCTGGCCAAACGAGGCGTTGCTGACGCCGGGCATGGACTCCAGCAAGGCCCCCAGTGACTGGCTGCGGTTACCCTGAATCGACTGTTGATCGAGAACCTGGGTGGCGGCTTCGGATGGGGTTTGTTCCGGGGCGGTGACGCGAATTTCTTCGAGGTCGAGCCAGTCTTCCTGGTTGCTTTCTGTGTTGTCTGAAGCGCCTGTATCGGCGCTTGTCGTCTCTGCGTGGGACAGGGTGGCGAGTATTAGTAATGGCAAGCCAATGGCGGTTGCCATTGGCCGTGGTAATACACCCCCCGACCGCTTGCGGGTCAGGGGAGGGTTGGCAGAGGTATCTGCCGAGGCGCCACCGTTTCCGGTGGTGCCTCGCCTGTTAATGGTCATGGTCGTCGTCGTCATCATCTTCGTCGTCGTCATCCGCTTCCAGCATCACGGTAGACTGGATTGCAATGCCGCTGGAGAGTGCCAGTGCACTGCCATGTAAATGCCAGGCACCACCGTCATGGGAGTCAACCGTGTACAGATGACCGCCGCTGTTATCGGTGATCATGAAGGCCGAGCTGCCAGCAGCCAATTGTATATCATCGCAGCTGAAGCTGGCGCTATCGACTTCGCTGAGGCTGATACTGGCTGGGTCCAGACCGCTATCACTCAGGTCAAGCACTTCGGCAGTGGCGTCGTCATATACCGCGATAACGGCAGTTGCTTCGTCGTTGAGGGCAGCAGCACAAATGTTCTGGCCTTCTTCCAGGCTGAACTCGGGATCGCTGCTGTGGGTGTGGTCGCCGTGAGGATAAACCATCGAAACGGTGTTGCTATCGGTGCTGTACAGCAAGATATAGTCACCACCGCTGTTCCAGCCGCTGACGGTTTCGCCGGTGAAGGTAGTGCCGCTGTAGGCGGTATGGACGTCGCTATCGTCTTCGTCCACGACCACGTAACGCAAGGCTTCATCACACTGGATCAATACCAGTTCGTCGTTCTGCATGGCGGCAGAAGGTGATGTACAGGTATGGCTGCTCAGTATCTCGCCGTCGCTGTAAAGGTGCACCTGATCGTTATAGAAGGCGGCATACAGGCTTTCGCCTTCATCCAGAATCAGTGCCGGAAAGGTCTGGGTAATATCAACCAGAGTAAAGTCTTCTTCCGGGCCGTTGGCGCTTGTCAGGTCTTCAGCCGGGTAGAATTCGGTAACGCCGTCTTGCAGCAGGGCAAAGTGGTTTTCTGTCATGACCATTTGTGGGTCATCTTGCGTGACGGTCAGGGCATCCAGAAAGACGGGGTCAGTTTCTGGCTCAGTGTCCAGACCACTGCTGATAAATTGCACGCCAGAAGCCGTAACCAGAGCAGCGCTCAGGCCATCATCGGATTTTAACAGTTGTCCGGCTGTGGCCGCTGCCTGACCAACCAAACTGACGCTGGCTTCATCCCGATCATATACGGAAATATCCTGGCTGGTCTGTTCAGCCATGACCAGACGCTGGCCGTATTCATCGCTGTGGTCGTGGTCATCTGAACTGGATGAGCTGTCATCCGAGCTGCCACAGGCACTGAGCAGCGCACTGGTGATAGCCAGAAAAAGTATCTTGCGATTCCGCTGAGCAAACATGGATTGAAGTCCTTGGTTGTTTAAATTTTGCGTTGTTATAACATAACAAAGGCGGGAAGCGTCAAGAACTGACAGCAAATTTAGCGGTCGGCGGGCGTTCTCTTGCCTGATGAAGAGGAACACCACTATGTCTGCAAAGCACTTTGAGCCGTTACCGGTCACCTTGTTGTCCGGTTTTCTGGGGGCCGGTAAAACGACGGTGCTGAATCATATTTTGAATAATCGCGATAATTTACGCGTTGCCGTGATCGTCAACGATATGAGTGAAATCAATATCGATGCCATGGCGGTAGGCCAGCAAGTGAGCCTGAATCGCGCTGAAGAAAAGCTGGTCGAAATGAGCAATGGCTGCATTTGCTGCACGCTGCGCGAAGACCTGCTGATTGAAATTCGCAAGCTGGCGGAAGAAGGCCGCTTTGATTATCTGCTGATTGAATCCACGGGTATTTCCGAGCCGTTACCGGTGGCTGAGACCTTTACCTTTGCCGATGAAGACGGCCGTTCGCTGGCTGATGTGGCGCGTCTCGATACCCTGGTAACGGTGGTCGATGCGGTGAACTTCCTGCAAGACTACGATGCTGCCAAAGGTTTGCAGGAAAGTGGCGAATCGCTCGGTGAAGACGATGAGCGTAACGTGGCCGATCTGTTAGTGGATCAGGTCGAATTCTGTAACCGTATCCTGATCAGCAAAACCGATCTGGTTGATGGCGAGCAATTACAGCGTCTGCTTGGCATTCTGGACGCACTGAATCCAGAGGCGGACAAGATTCCGATCCAGCATGGCCAGGTGCCTCTGGAAGCAGTATTGGGTACCGGCGCTTTTGATTTTGACCAGGCCAGTCAGGCTCCGGGCTGGCTCAAGGAATTACGTGGCGAACATGTGCCGGAAACCGAAGAATACGGCATCGCCTCGTTTGCCTATCGGGCCAGACGGCCGTTTCACCCGCGCAAGTTTTATGATTTTTTGCATCAGGACTGGACTGCTCGACAGGGCCGTCTGGTGCGTTCAAAAGGTTATTTCTGGTTGGCCAGCCGGCCTGAGTTTGCCGGTCAGTGGAGCCAGGCCGGGGGCATTGCCCATCACGGCGGTGCCGGGCGTTTCTGGAAATCAATCCCGCAGCAAGACTGGCCAGAGGATGAGGAGTTTCTGGATTTTATCAGTGAATACTGGGTTGAACCGTTTGGTGATATGCGTCAGGAGCTGGTGTTTATTGGTCAGGGAATGGCAGAAGAAACAGTACGAGCCGAGCTGGATGCCTGTTTGTTGAACGATGAGGAGCTGGCCGCCGGTCGACAGCTGTGGAGCCTGATGGATGATCCCTTTCCTGAGTGGGAGTTTGGCGGATGATAGTGGCAGACAGAACCCCGGAAACCGAAACACCGCTGCTGCGCAGCCTGACCGTGGGCCATATTGTCGAACTGCAGCGCCTGTATGAACCGGACATCAATATCGCCATTCTGCCTGAGTCGGCACATGAAGGTTTTTCTGAGCTGGAGCGACAACAGTTACGAGCGGATTGTCAGTATCTGGCACTGACCCAGCCGGGTTTCCGGCTGGCGTTATCGGGTACCGAAGCGGAGCTGGTGCAAGGGCTGAACAGCAGCTTGCCGACCACCTTGCAGCACGCCGATGTACTGGCCCGCTGGTTGAGCCAGCATATTGGCATTTTTGCGGCGCTGTTTGAGCCTCCGGCGATGTATATTCGTCTGGTGTCGTTGCAGCAGGCCATGTGCCCCCGCTTCCATGTCGACCATGTGCCAGCGCGCTTGGTAGCCAGCTTGTATGGCCCGGGTACGGAATGGCTGGCCGAATACGGCGCTGACCGGCAGGCATTGGGAGGTAATCCCCGCGACCCATGCCAGATACCCGAAGCGATCCAGCAGTTGTCGTGCGGCGATATGGCGCTGCTCAAGGGTGAAGGCTGGGAAGGTAACGAAGGACGAGGTCTGATCCACCGCTCTCCCGTGGTGAGCGAAGGCGATAGCCGGTTGTTTTTCAGTATCGATTTTGCCGCTGCCTGAGCGTTAACCCCTGCGGAAGCAGGGGTTGATTGGGGGCCTGGTGGCAATGTAGGGGCAACCGGGTGCTTACTCGACGCGATGCCGCAACAGCACCAGGTTATCCAGCACGACATTGTCAGACCAGATAAAGCTGGCTCCCGCTGCGCCAAATTTCTCGCGGAAATTCATATAGGCTTTTTTGTTGTTTACCCCTATTTCGTCTTCGGAATAGGTGGTTGCCGTGGGCCATGTCCGATATTCCTGGCTGGTTTGCCAATCGGTTGGGATATCCCAGTGGACAGAATAGGCGCCACGGGCGTTATCCCTGCTAGCGGTGCTGCAGCGTTCTGATACACGGCGGGAGCCGATCTCTTCAAGGCAGCTCAGATCAAAAACCGGTGCTGTGTAGTAAGTCTGGGCATACCAGTCGGGGCCGGTGAGGGTACCATCGGAAAAGCTGGCAATAAATCCGCCATCCCCGGGATGAAAGGGTTTGCCACGATTGCTCTCACTGCCGAGTCCGGCATGTTCTTCCCAATCGACCAGCTTGATCGCAAGCTCATAGGGTTTGCTGACCTTGAAGCGAACGATATTGGCGTTAAAGGGGGTAAAGGGCACCGGATCAACCGCCACCAGTTGGCCATTCACATAGAGTTCAAAATAGTTGTCGGCAAAAATATAACCGGTCACGACCTCGCCGTCCGGATCAATGCTGACAACGGCCACATCCTCAACGGACAGCTCGGCCAATGAACGCGGTGTGACGCCGGAACATTCATTATAAAGATCGGCAGCAAAGTAGCGCTCGTCATACTGGACTTCGGCGGGCACAACGAACTGTTTTTGACCGCTGGACTTGATACCAACCGGAGACAGGCGTGAATGGCCTCGTTCGCAGCTAAACAGGTTGTTCTGCTCGACCGTGGCTGCGCCCTGAATGACAGTGCCGGAGCCGGAATAGGTGTCTGCGGTAGCGCAGCCACTCAGGCTGGCCAGTGAAAAAACAATAACTAACGGGTGTTTGATGTGCATCTTGGTGTCCATGATATGGTTTGTAATAACGCCGCGGCTTGGTTCGATAGATAGGTGCCAGAAATAGCCACGCAAGACGAAGATACCAGCATTGTATTATGTTCAGGCAAGTACTTGGCTGGCATGAATAGTGGTTTGCGAATACCGGTTTGTGGGTGGCGGTTTGTGGATACAGATGGTCAGGTTGTTCGATGGACACGGGCGGTGATGACCTGCCACCAACCGCCCGGAGAATTATCCGTTTCCTCTGTTAATGCGACTCACTGTGTAACTGTTGCAGCAAGGAACGACGACTGGCAAGCCAGGCCGGTATCACTGCCGCGAGCAGGGAAATCAGCAGCAACAATCCCAGCCAGCCCAGTAACCGGGCATCGATTTTCAGCAAGGTCAGCTGGATACCTGTGATATGAGCCAGCCATTGACCAGCGGCCAGCAGGCCCAGCTGGGTTGTCAGCAATGCCAACAGCAAGGCGCTGGCGGTAATCAGCAATACTTCGATTTCAATCAGCGCAAATACGAACCAGGGGCCAGCCCCCAGTGAACGTAGCGTGCCAAGCTCCTGTTGCCGTTGCTGGATTGACACCAGCAGCAGGGTAATCATGCCCAGCATGGACGACAGCAACACCAGCGCGGCAATCGACCTCAGGCTGGTTTCGATCCAGCCCAGGTTTTCCCACAGCAAGGACAATTCGACGCCAGGCAAAATAGCCAGCAGGGCTTCGTCGTCAAATTCGTTGATCTGGCGTTGCAAGGTAAAGGTCTGGATGCGGCTGTTGAGGCCAACCAGCAGGGCGCTGATGGACTCAGGGTGTGCGCCCGGTTTGCCACCATGAATCAGGTCCATGGCATCAAGGCCAATCAGCAAGGTCTGGTCAATGGGAGTGCCGGTGGGTTGCAGCACCCCGGTAATGGTAAACGGATGGTCGGTATGGCGGCTGAAACTGGTTCGCCCCTGGCCATGAGCCAGCACCAGACTGTCGCCGAGGTCATAGCCCAGTTGTTGCGCCACCGATGAGCCAATGACCACATCGCTGGCCGTGGCAAAGCCTTGCCCGTGCTGCCACTGTAGCGGGTGTTTCTGGCCATAATGAAAGTGTGTGAAAAAGTCACTGCTGGTGGCCAGTACGCGAAAGCCTCGATGAGAATCTCCCATCGACAAGGGCACGACCCAATCAACCGCAGGCTGTTGCCGGATTGTTTCAACACTGTCCCAGCTCATGTTGCGGGTCGGGCTGCCGATACCAAACAGGGAGTACAGCAGCAGGTTGCTGGAGCCGGTACGGGCACCCACGATCAGATCCACCCCGGAGACGGTGCCGGTAAAGGTATCGCGCACCTCGTGGCGAATATGTTCTACCGCCAGCAAGACGGCAAACGCCAGGGTCAGTGCCAACACAATCAGGCCGATGGTGATGCGCCGATGCCAGAGGCTCAAGCGAGCAATACGCCATAACATCTCAAATATCCTCTCTAACGACAGTAAGATCCTGCAAGGCAACCGATTGATCAAACCAGTCGGCCTGTCGGTGGTCGTGGCTGATCATGATCAGGGTGGTGTCGGGGGTCAGGTTTTGCAGCAACAAGCGAATAAAAGCAGCGGCAGAATCTTCATCCAGCGCCGAGGTGGGTTCATCGGCAAACAGCAGCGGTGGCTGGTTGATCAAGGCGCGGGCTATGGCCACCCGTTGTTGTTGACCTTGACTGAGACGGCCTGCGGTCTGATGGAACAGGTTGGCGGGCATGTCCAGTTTTTCTAGCAACTGGTAAATGTTGTTATCCAGCGCGGCGCTGGATTTTTTGGCCAGTACCGCCGCCAGGCGAATATTGTCAGCAACGGACAAATACGGCAGCAGATAAAACTGCTGCGAAATCTGGCCAATATGGCGTGCCCGGAAACTGTCCCGCTGCGAAGCCGACATGGTCTGGATGTCTTCTCCCAGGATGCGTATCTGGCCTTGTTGCGGTAACATCATGCCGGTTAACAGACGCAATAGCGTGGTTTTACCGCTGCCAGAACGACCGTGCAAAAACAGTCGTTGGCCATGATCAACCTGCCAATGGGGAATGTGTAAAGCATGCTCTGGCGGGGCGGATGGGTAGTGGAATTCAACGTCCCGTAACTCAATTGCCAGCATAGGTTTCTCTGGGGTTTGTGGTTTGTTATATAGTAACAAGCAAAGAGCATTAATTCTTCAGAGTACTGAGTACTGACTATGAATACAGGTTTGTTATCCGGCAGTTTGCTATTACTGCTCTTTATGGCTGGGTGCTCTGATTCATCTCCCGCTTCTGCAACACCCGTGGTGCAAGCCGTTAGCCAGGAGCTCCGCGAAGTGGAGTGGATCGATCTGCTGCCCGAGGATGATTTGGCAGCCTTGATGGATCGCCCGGCGATACTCGACGGTATTGTGGAAGGATCGGCGGCAGATGATATGGCAAGCGGACTGGCCAGCCAGATTACCAGCGACACCTCACTGGAAGATGCCGCCCAGATGCAGCGTTATCAGGCGGCACTGGAGTCGACCCGCACGCGTGCAGAGTTGAATGGTGTCAGGGTACGGATACCGGGTTTTATTGTGCCGATCAATTTTGATGACCAACAACGGGTGATCGAATTTTTCCTGGTACCGTTTTTTGGTGCCTGTATTCATGTCCCACCCCCACCACCGAACCAGATTGTCCATGTCGAGGTGGAAGACGGATTTGTGCTGGAATCGATTTACGACCCGGTCTGGCTGGAAGGTGTTCTGTTCCTGGAGCAAAACGTCAATGGTCTGGGCCAGTCGGCCTATTCTCTCCAGTTGGAAAAGCGCGAGTTGTATTATGACTAGCGTGGTTACTTTTTCAGATTTTTCATAAAGCCTGAAAAGTGCGGCCAGAGGTCGGCAAACAGCGGCTCGGAGCGATGTTTCATCATGACGCTGCCAAACAGCTTGATGCCCAGCCCCAAAGGCGCTGCTTGTTGCGGGCTGATATCGGATCGGTGCTGCAGTGTGTCGATAATCGTCAATAACTCATCATGGCTGGCAAAGGTAAATTCGAATGCTTGTCCGGCGGTGTCTGAACCGTCCGGGCTGATGTGATCAATGCGTATACGGTACTGGTGCGCTGCTTTCATGGTCATGATTCCGATGAACAGATGAATAAACAAGAGTTGAATTGTGGTTGTCGATGGCAGCCCTGATGGTTCAGGGCTTGTGGCCGGGTCGGATGCCAGATCTAGCTTTTCAGAAAGCGTTCAAGTTTGGGTTTGATCGTCAGCGACATCATCAACATCAATACCAGCCCCAAAGGCAGGGCGGCGAGAAAACCGTCGAGCCAGCCATGCAGCAATGCTTCGTTATCCGCAAAACCAGTCGTATTGACAGCAGTACTGAAGGCCAGGATGGATTCCATCAGGCAGGCCATGATGCTTCCGGCGAGCAGGTTGCGTGTTAATTCCGTCTTGTTGGGCAGCCATAGCCCAATCAGCTTGCTGACCAAGCCCATCAGCAGAATACCTACTGGCATAATGACCAGCGCTGAGAGAAAAGCCCCTTGCCAGGCGGCCAGAAAGTCATCGGAATAACCGACGTTCATATAGGTCATGACTGCTGTCAGTGAGCCGCCAATCACACTCATGATGGCCAGGACTGTCAGTATCTTGTACAGCAGGAGCGTTTTTTCAGGTGCTGCTGCCAGAGAGTCGGGTGCCGTTCGTGTATTCATGGTGGTCTCCTGGCTTGAAGCCGGTTTCAATGTAGTTGATAATAGCAACCATATTGGTTTTTGGTTGATTTTGTCAACTACTTTTTAGCTGCTTGTCAGGAGTTTTCTGGTGTCAGAAGAACATTTGTCGGAAGAATATTTATTGGAGAGTTTTTTTCATCTGATGCTCGCTGTAAAACGCCAGCTGCACCAGCAGGCGGAACAACTCGATCTGGAAGTCACACCGATGCACCTCCGGGTGATCAAGATTATTGACAGAAAACAGCCTTGCACAGCGATTGATATTGCCAGCTTTCTGGGGCGGGACAAGGCTCAGGTAACGCGGCTGATTAATGCTCTGATAGATCAAGAGCTGATCAGTAAAGCGCCCAACCCCAATGACAAACGCAGTCAGTATCTGCTGACGACCGAGAGAGGGGTTGCGGTTGTGGAGGAGCTCAATCGTATGGATGAATGCATTGTGCAGCGCATGACCAAAGGTCTTCAGCCCTCAGAGAGGGCTGAATTCCAGCGGCTTGCTCGCTTGATGGCTGGTAATTTTCAGGGTGAGGAGCAGAGCTGACACCAGAGCCACCGAGGACGATGGCGTCAGCTGATGATCAGGCAGGTAGCCGGATTCAGGGCCGTGGCAGCAGGATGGGTTGGTCGCTATCGAAGCTGTCTGCGCCTTGTTGCTGTTCGGTTATCCATAATAATTGCAGTGTTTCGATACCAGGGAAAGTGGTGATCAGTTGGGAGTCCAGGGTGATGGCTCCGGTTGAGGGGCATTGGAAGTCCCAGACGACGGTCAGATCGCTATGGCCGTGTTCGTCGTGGTCATGCTCGTCGTGGTCATGTTCGTCGTGGTCATGTTCGTCATGGTCATGCTCATCGTGGTCATGTTCGTCGTGGTCATGTTCGTCGTGGTCATGTTCGTCATGGTCATGTTCGTCATGGTCATGCTCATCATGGTCCGGCCAATCAAACGACGCCTGTTGCAACTGGCACTGAGGAGCCTGAATCATTTCCGAAGTAAAACGCTGCTTGACGTTAGCCAGAGCCTGGCGCTGCTCTTCGGTATTGGCGCGACCTTCAAATCCGGCGAGGTTCATCAAGGGTGAATGTAATTCAACTTGCAGCCTGGTGTCGGACAGGGCGACTTGCAGGGTCGCGACGCCATGTTGGTGGGCGGGGGCCGCGTGCGTCAGCCAGGCGGTGGTCAGCAGTATCCCGGCGGCATAATGTAGGTGTGGTTTCATGGGTTGGCTCTCCTGTTGTTTTGTTATGGTATAACAAAACAACAGGGTGGATAACTCCTAATCCTTTAAATCCCGCTGTCCTTTTATTCGTCTTTTTATAGGTTCTTTTACACGTTTTTTAATGCGCCGGTTTTTAAGGTGATCGTCGTCTGATTGGCTGGGTCAGCACGGCCCAGCAGCATCACGGCCTAGCGCTATTACCACTCACCACTGGTTGCGCTTTACGACGAGCAGCTCAACATCACCAGTCCTTTGGTGTCCGGGGCACGACGCCATTGCTCAAAACCAGGGTGTTCATCAAACGGGTTCTGCAAAATGGCGAGCCAGTCATTGAGTGGCTGGTAATCCCCTTCTTCAGCACGATCGATCAGGTGCTGGGCAACATGGGTCCGCAGGGTATAGGCCGGGTTAACGGCCAGCATGGCGCCGCGCCGGTCGGCGGCATGGCGGCTTTCCTGTTGCAGCCGTTGGCGGTATTGCGGCAGCCAGTCGTTGAGCATGATTTGCCAGGGGGCGAGGTCGAGATGGTTCAGGCCGGGTTGGCCTTCGTCATCTTGCTGGGCTTCTGACAAGGCCCGGTAGAGCGGGTTGTAATCAGCCTGATGCTGGGCCAGCAGGTTGCGCCAGCGTTGAATCAGCTCGTCATCCCCTGGCTGGGGGGTCGCCAGTCCGAGGCGGGCAGACATGCGTTGCCGATAGGCTGTTTCATAATAACCAGTGAACTGTTCCAGTGCGTCTTTCAGGTCGTCGATTGGCACCAGTGGTGTCAGTGCCTGCCCCAGTGCAGACAGGTTCCATTGGATAATACCGGGCTGCTGGTCGAAGGCGTAACGGCCTTCCTGGTCGGTGTGGTTATAGACGGCGTTTTCTTGCCAGCGATCGATAAACGCAAAAGGGCCGTGATCAAAGGTTTCGCCCAGAATCGACATATTGTCGGTATTCATTACGCCGTGCAAAAAACCATAGGCTTGCCAACCGGCGACCATCTCGGCGCTGCGTTGGCTGATTTGCAGAAACATGGCCAGGTAAGGGTTTTCGGCCGATTGGCAGTCGGGGTAATACCGGGCGAGGCAATAGTCGGCCAGTTGTTTCAGGCCATCAAACTGGCGGGTGTAATACAGGTGTTCGAAGTGACCAAAACGGATATGGCAACGGCTGACCCGTAAGATTGTTGCCGCCAGTTCGACCCGTTCGCGCTGGATCTTCTGGCTGCTGACACAGACCGCCAAGGCCCGGGTAGAGGGGATGCCGAGGTGTGTGAGTGCTTCGCCAATCAGGTATTCCCGCAGGCTGGAGCGTAAGACCGCCCGGCCATCGCCCATGCGGGAGTAGCGGGTTTGCCCGGCACCCTTGAGATGGAGGTCCCAGTAGTCGCCATCGACGGGCAGTTCGCCCAGCAGTAGACCGCGGCCATCACCCAGTTGCGGGTTGTAGACGCCAAACTGATGGCCGCTGTATTTCATGGCCAGTGGTTTGGCGCCTGGTGGCAAGGTGTGGCCACCGAGCCAGTCTGCCAGCGCTTGTGGGTCGAGGCTGCAGGGGTTGATCTGAAGTTGTTCGGCGACCATCGAGTTAACGCTGATAATGCGGGGGTTCGGCAAGGGAGTTGGTTCGATGGCGTGATACCAGGATGCCGGCAGGTCGGCGTAATGGTTGGTCAGAGTCAGTTCGTCCAGATTTTGCCAGGTTTTCATGATGTTCTCCCCCGGGCGCTGGCCAGAATGGCCAGGCCTCGTGTGGTGTACCGGTTAGCGCGGCAGTTCAAACGGTGTCATTTGCTCACGCGGCAGGCGGTTGATGGGTTGCCAGTCTGGCACAGGGTCGCCCTGGGTAAACAGTAACCAAGGAACCTCGGCCTGTAAAATCAGGCGCTGATACAGCGCCTGGATTTCTGCCAGTGTCAGGGATTCGACTTCTCTGGCAATGGCGCGGCTGGTATCAAAACCGGTGCGCTGCAGGTCAATATCACGCCAGAACAGGTCGGCTTTTTCGCTCATGTTGCGAGCCGGTTGCAGCAACAGGTTGATCAGGCCGTCTTTGAAGTCGGCAAATTCATCATCACTCATATTGGCCAGCGAGTCTTGATAGCTGTTCCAGAAGGTCTGGCTGTGGCTGAGCAGGTCGCTGGGGGAGTGCTCCGGTGATTGTACAATAAAGACCAGCCCGGGCACGCTGCGCTGTGGATAAACGGTGGCAAAGACGATGTAACCCAGCTGCTGTTCGGTACGCATGTACTGGTAATACGGGGCGCTGATCATCTGGCCGAGCAGGGCGATGCGGGCACGGTTGTGATCGCTGGTGTCTTGTCCCTGCAGGTACAGCACCATGACCTTGTCTTTGTGATCGAGATCGAGCGACTGCTGGAATTTACCCGCCGGGAGCTTGAGTACGGACAGCTCGGACTGTTGCTCCGGATTGGCCGGGTAGACTTCGGCTACCTGGTGGGCGACGGCTTCGGCATCGGCCTTGCTCATGCTGCCGTGGATGTACATACGGGTGGCGGTCTGGCCTTTCAGGGCGTTGGCGAAGGCTGCGACATCGGCGCGACTGACGGAGCCCAGTTCAGCCAGCAGTTGCTGTTCGTTAAAGCTGGGGGAGTAAATCTGGCGTTTCAGCTCGGCGATGCCGCGTTCGTAGGGCTTGGCCTTGAGCTGGTTTTCCAGATTACGCTGCAGCGAGGCTTGATAGCGCTGGAACTGGTCATCGCTGATATTGACCTGTTGCATGCCTTCGAGTACCCGTTTGAGCAGCTCGGGCAGTTTATCCTGGTAGCCGGACAGCATCAGTTGCAGACCGCGAGTGTTGGCACTGAGGCCATAGCTCAGTCCGGCCAGATGTGCCGGGTAACTGTAGGTGTTCAGGGCTTCATTCACGGCGCGGGTATACAGCTGGGCCAATACCATGCCGCGTGGGGTGGCGATATCGGCGTGTTGCAGCTCCAGGGTAATGCGGCTGCGTGGTTGCAGGAACTCGTGTTCCGGGTAATACCAGAGCTGTTGTCCGGGCTGGTCGATCAGTATTTCGGGTACGGTTTGTTCTGCCTCGCTGTTGAGGCTGAAGTCTTGCGGGATAAAGGGGTTGGGCGCTGGCAGGTGAAGCTGCTCAAGACCATCGGTCGCGACGTCGGTTGCGCGATAGTTGGATGGACGAATACGCATCGGGGTGTTGTACCAGGGGTCGACCATCTCGGTGGTAACGCCAGGGGCAATCAGGGTACGCAAGACGTTATCCATGTTCAGTGCATCGAGGAAAGGAGCAAGTTCGGGTTGCGCGATAGGCCACCATAAATAATCACCATGGATCACTTGTTCGGGTGGGTAAACCTGCAGATTGCTGCTCAGGCGTACGGCGTAGTCTGACAGGCGGCCATGTTGCTGGAAGCGGAATGACATTTCGCTCAGTTGCTGCTGTTCGGTCATCAGGTAGGCAGGAATCGGCTGCGCTTTCAGCAGGTCAACGTAGTGTTCGAGTATTTGCGTGATGTTGTCGACATGCAGCAGGCCGCTGCGGGTCAGCTCAATCTGGACGACCAGGTTGGATTCAAACCGGGTGCTGATGGAGCGTCCGGCACTGAGGCCTTCAGCCCAGCCTTTTTCTTTCAATAAGGCGAGGATGCTGCCTTCGCCTTCATGGCCAATCAGGTTGGACAGTAGCTGCAGCGGTTTGTATTGATACAGCGACTGGGTTTCTGGCATCGGGAAGGTAAATTGTAACCGGCGGATTTCTTTCACCGGCTCGATATTGACGTCGAGCGGTAACTGTTCCGGTACAAACATCGGCGGCCGTGAGTCGGCGAGCTGGATATCGCGCTTGGGGACGGCGCTGAAGTGGTTTTTGGCCCAGTCCTGCAGCTGTTGTAGCGGGTAGTTGCCTGCCAGTACCAGGGTCATCTGATCGGCGCTGTAATGCTGTTGGTAAAACTCGATCAGGTCATCACGAATTTTGCGGTCAGGGCGATCTGACAGGGTGTCGAGATTGCCGGTCGCAAAACCAGCATAAGGGTGGGCCGGGTTCATGGCCTGTTTTTCAGCCGAGAAAATACGGCGGAAATCGTCTTTTATCTTGGCGCTGTATTCGGCATGAACGGCGTTTTTCTCACGATCGACATAGGCTTCGTCAAAGCTTGGGGAGATAAAAAATGGCGCAAAACGATCCAGCGCACCACTCATGGCGTCGTTGTCGATAGAGAAAAAGTAGGTGGTTTGCTGGTGAGCGGTGAAGGCATTGTGGCTGCCACCGTGGCGGCTGATAAAGGCCTGGTATTCCCCCGCTTCCGGGTAAGGCTCGGTGCCCAGGAACAGCATGTGCTCCAGGAAATGCGCCAGACCTTCGCGACCGTCAGGGTCGTCACCACTGCCAGTGGCGACGGTCATGGCGGCGGCGGCCTTGTCGGTACCGGGCGTGGATACCAGCAGGACACGCAGGCCATTGTCGAGCTGGACGTATTCATACTTGAACGGGTCTGACGGGCTGACAATAGGACTGGTGTCCCCGTCTTCCCGGCAGTTCCAGGGAGTGGCGTCATTGCAGTCAGAGACGACGGCAGACGGTGGAGCAGAAGCGGGTTTGAGCATGGAATATCCGATGGCGGCCAGAACAATAACAATAAAAATCCAGTAACGGGGCGATAACATACCTGCTCCTACTACAAGTCGCGGTCAATCTGGGTGAGTTGCCTGAAGTCTGACTTCAGGCCCGTGGTCAGTGTGATGTGCCCCGGCTTTGGGCAATCGCCTGGGCATCGCCCAATGTGCTGGTGCCGGGATCTAGCTCACTAATGCGGTTAAGACGCGCGCGGCTGTCTTCCAGTTCCGTTAGTACCAGAGCAAATTGTTGCTGGAAAGCAGCATCAATGGTGCCGTATAGCTCGGAGATGGCATCCGAGCTGCTGGCGCTGGTGTTGCGCAGGGATTTCAGGCAGGCCAGAGCAATCTGGTGATAGGCTTGGTCTTTGTTCACAGGGGTTCCTCCGATTAGCCGCTCATCATACATGAGAAATCAGTCATTGATGGCAAACCAGTACAGTTGGGCGGCGTTCACTTTACGTGACAGGGCATCACCACTCATCCAGTCGATACCGCTTTGATGTGCTGCCGCCAGTGCTTCGGTCGAGTCGATGCCATGGGCATAGATAATGAGGCCATCCTGCTGCAGCCGCTGCAGTAAGGGCTGGCCTTGATGTAACGCCTGGCGGGCATGGGAGATCATGCAGGGAGGCAGGCTGAAACCGTCCACATCCATGGCCGATAGGCTCTGATAGCCAGGCAGGCGTTGTTGATGTTGAGGGTCCGTGATTTCGAATATCAGCTGTATATCCAGTTGCCGCAATGCCTCCTCCAGCCTGGGGGTTGGCTCTTCTGGCGTCCATGGCAGAACAATACACCAGACCGGGGCTGGCTTTCCGGCCTGCTGGGGCCATGCGGCCAGGCAGCTGGTCAGGTGTTGCCTGCAGTGATCGGTAAGGTCGGCGACACGGAGAATAACGTACATCGGCTGGAGGAAATGTTGCTGCCAGGTGATGTGCATATCTTCCAGCCAGCGGTGACACAGATCGGGCTTGGCCATATATTCGGGCAGCAGCTCCAGTCCGGCGAGTGCGCCTTGGGAATCGAATATAGGGGTAGCGTGAAAATCACTTTGCTGGCGCTGTTGCGTTGGCAAGGTCGTGGCGGACAGAGCCGATTTGTACGGTTGTACCTGTTCGAGGGACGGGGTGTCGGGGCCTTCCAGCCCCAGATGCTGGCGGATATGTTTGAGTGATGTTGCTGCGTCCGGTGTGTGTTGTGTTGATTGTCCCCAGCTGCAATTAATGTCGGGGCTGAGCATGACGGCTTGCCCTTGATGCGACAGCGGCTGGCGGAACCCCTGGGCGATGGCTTGGCACAGGCCCTGGGTACAGGGGTTGGCAGGGTCGGCGATAACAGGAACCAGAAACAGATGATGTGCTGGCTGGAAGATCGGTGACGGTGAGGTAGTGGCTTCGGCAATGCGCTCGTAACAGAGGCGGCTCAAGCCAGTATCAAAGACCTGATCCGGATCGAAACTGATCAGCAGGATACAGGTGATGCCATCGGACTGGGTCAGATAGCTCTCCATCTGATTCAGCTGGTGCAGACCGGCATAACGCTGGGTGTCGCTGTCGGGATTGGTGTGTCGTTCGGTCACGCTATCGAGCAGGCTGCAGATACAGAGCCGGAAGTCATCACTGATCGAGGTTATCGCCATCCAGGTGGGCTGGATACGACGTTGCTGGACTATCAGGTTAAAGTAACCCAGCCAGGTTTGGTTGGCTTCGGTTTGACGGGTGATCTCTGCTTCCAGAGCGACCGGCATGTGGCTTATCGTGCCAGTAAACAGGTTGCGGCCGAGCAGTTGCTCTTCGTTTACCTGCAGGGCATCACAGATTGGTTGGTTGGCAAGGCGAATAACCCAGTTGCGATCTGTCAGTAATACGGGCTGCTGGGTATTGAGGGCGGACTGCAGAGAATGAGCCTGCTGCATCAGGTTGGCCTGTCGCGCACCCTCGATAATATCACGTATCAGAACCAGGTTATTCCAGGGTGTGGCAATCAGTTTATGGATGGCACCTTGCTGGCGTGCCTGTCGCAGCCGCGCTGAATCCAGTTGGTTGGTCAGCAGGATGCGATAGCTGCCAGGGCTGATCTGCCGTGCTTGCTGGCACAGTGACAGTTCATCCAGCTCTGGTGTCTGGGAATCAATAATCAGTACGTGTACTGGGTAGCTGGCCAGATAATCAAGCGCTTCTGCTGTACCGGTTGTGGTCTGTACTGCGATGTGTTCACTGAGTAGTAATCTGGAAATTGAGTGCAAAATACCGGCTGCGTTACCAACCAATAATACCTTGAACGTCATCGTTATTCCTTTCCTGGGGCTGATCGTGTAAGAGTGCACTTTCTACTATCACGCTCCGGTGCCTTGGCGACAGCATACTGTTTCAGTCTTGCAATGGCCAAAGGCTATCTATACTGAAACCAATGTATTTATTGGTTGGGTGATGTTGTGAGAGGAAAACAGGTACTGACGACCGGTGAAGTGGCGAAATATTGTGGCGTCAACTTCAGAACGGTTATCCGCTGGATCGAGCGCGGTCATCTGGAGGCTTACAAATTGCCGGGACGAGGTGATAATCGTGTTCCTGTGGCCGGGTTTGTCCGGTTTTTGCAGAGTAACGAGATGCCTGTGCCGAATGAGTTGCAGGATCAAAGCCGCGGCTTGCTGATCCTGGCAGAATCGGAAGTGATGGCGGCGGAACTGGCTTCAGCCGCCCGGCGGGCGGGATGGGATCCACAGGTGGCTGTTGATGCGATGCAGTTTGGCTATTGCTATGCAGAGCAGATACCGGCTGCTATGGTGCTTTCCAGTGAAGTATGGATAGCTGCTGTCGATAGGATTCGCCGCGAAAACGTGTCGCAAGCAGTATTGTGTATAGTGGCAGGGGCCAATATCACAGAGAATGACAGCCATGACGGCTGGCACCGACTGTGTTGGCCAACAGAGCAGAAGCGTTTCGTTGAGTTGCTGAATATGAATGACTCTTCATGCTAGCCCAGGGTGTACCGGATAAGGGCTGGTTCTGCTTGCAAGGAGGGCTCAATAGCTCAATAAGGTGGCTATGGCAGATATTTTTTCAGAAAACAACATCGCATTATGGGTCATCCTGGTTCTGTTGGTACTGGCGGTGGTGTTGCTGCTGCGAGCAAAAAGCCGTATGCACCAACAGCTGGATGACCTGACCCAGTGTAATCAACAACTGCAACAGTGGTGGGTGCAATCCCCCAATGTGCTGGTGCGCGTCGATGCCGATGGCGTCGTGCTGGAGGCCAACCGGACTCTGGCTGGACAAACCTTGAGTCGCGGTAAAAAATTGACCAACTGGCTTCCCTTGTCCGATCGGGAAGCCTGGCTGGCGATTCTGCGCAAGGTGCTGGACAAACATGCCAGCGGCGCAGAGATGACGATGGAAGTACTATCAGCCTCGGGGACGGTTTATTGCTGGCAGCTACAGACAGCCGCCGATCCACAAAACGATGATGAAGCCCTGGTGTATTTTCATGATATATCAGACCTGGTCCGGCAACGGCAGTCGCTGGAGAAAAGCCGCGATTATGCCGACCGTTCCAACCTGGCCAAGAGCCGTTTCCTCGCCAATATGAGCCACGAGATCCGCACCCCGATGACCGGCCTGCTGGGGATGGTGTCGTTGATGGAACAGACCCACCTCGACGAAGAACAGCGCGGATTTCAACGGGTTATCCAAAGCTCATCCGAGCATTTGCTGGCCATTATCAATGATATTCTCGATATTTCGAAAATCGATGCGGGCAAGCTCAGCATTGAAGCTGAAGTATTCGACCTGCCGGAATTGGTACAAAGCCTGTTGGAGATGGTGTCTTGCCGGGCACAGGAAAAACAGCTGGTGATGCAATCGTTTGTGGATGAAAAACTGCCCTCGCAGTTGATCGGCGATCCGGTACGGATTCGTCAGGTACTGATGAATTATCTTAATAACGCCATCAAATTCACCGAGTCCGGCCATGTATTGCTGCGGGTGGTCAAAGTCCGCAACATGGTGAGTGAAGTGCAGCTGAGATTTTCGGTTGAGGATTCCGGTATTGGTATTAGCGCCAGCAAAGTGGTGGCTCTGTTTGAGGAATACAGCTTTGTGCATGGCCGTATTTCAGTTGAAGCCGGTGGTACCGGGCTGGGGTTAAGCATCTGTCGGCGGCTGGCCCAACTGATGGGTGGGCATGTCGGGGTCGTCAGCACCCCTGGTGTCGGTTCCAATTTCTGGTTCGACGTGACCTTGCCGGTCGCTGTAACAGCGCTGGAAAACGACGGTGCGATTCCGTTGTTGGGTGAACAAACCCTGTGGGTCTGTGATGAGCTGCAAGTGAACCGTACCTTGCTGATGTCCATTGCTCGTCAACTGGGCATGGTGTACCGGGAGTTTGACCGGGTCTCGGATTTGCTGCTTGCCCTGGAGGAAACACAACCCACCATTCTGGTGATGGCCTACCGCACCTGGCAAGAAGGTGACGATTATCTGCGTCAACTGCTGGCCGACACACCGATACGATTGGCCCTGTCCTCCATGGATGTACTGACCACGGGGCGTGATGAACTGCTGGCGCAAGGTGTGGGCGCGCACTGGGACTGGCCAATCAGCCAGAGCAACCTGCGTGATTTGTTGGGACGTTTGTTACAGCAGCCCGCCCGACCACAATTGATGATTACCCGCACCAATCGTTATCAGGGAACGGGGATCGCGATTGCTGAAGAAAACACCCTGCTGAAAAACTGTCGGGTACTGTTGGCAGAAGACAATGGCGTCAACCAAAAGGTCGCCTCCCAGATGCTGATACACCTCGGCTGCGTTGTCACATTGGCCAACAATGGCCGCGAAGCCGTGGAAAAAAGCGCCAGCGGAGAGTTCGATCTGATCCTGATGGACTGTCATATGCCGGTATTGGACGGCCTCGCCGCCTGTCGCGAAATTCGCCAGCGTGAGCAGCAACAGCAGCTTCCGGCGGTACTGATTGTGGCGTTGTCTGCTGATGTGATGGTTGACCGGAAAGAAGAGTGCGAAGCCGCCGGTATGAATGGTTATCTGGCCAAGCCCGTCCGGCTGGAAGATCTGCGCCGGGAGTTGCCCATGTTCCTGGCACTGTCGAACAACGACCTGGGGCCGGCAGCGGTAACGCCGGATTCATAACGCCGGTTTGTACTTCCGGGGGCTTGCTCCGGCTGCGTTGGCTGACCTGGTATCAGAGTGCGCTGCCGTGAGGGATATAGCGGTTATCCGTCAGAGCCTTGATCGCCCGGACCTGTTCCCTGCTGGCGGGGGTACCCTGTTTTTTCAGATAACGGAAGATCCAGATCGCCGGGTTGCTGCTGCCGCAGTGCCAGCCTTCCAATTGTTGTTCAGCGCTGGCAAAAAAAGCCGCCAGTGGCAGTAACTGATCGGTGTCCATTGCCGTCAGGGCCGCTTGCCAGGCCGCCTCATCCAGCTTGATCCAGGATTGCACGGTTTTCAGCGCCCCGGCGTCCAGTTGATCGCTGTTAATGACCGTGGCTTCCTGGGCTGTGGGTAGAGCCGCAAGCAATTGCTGCAGCGTGTCGGAATCCGGTGTGCCGGTTTGGCTGGAAGCCGGTTGCCACTGCTCAATCATCGGGTATCTCCTCAAAAATCGTCAGTACGGTGTACTGAGCTGAAATTTTATGGGCTTAACGGTACCACATCCGGCAATGTGCCTTAACAGAAACACTTTGTTCAGGCATCATCCCCGCGCCTTTCATTGTTGAATCCAGATAAGCCAATGCCTGATCGTTACGCTGATATCCGCCCCTACCAGGATGATGAAGTTGCCGCTGTACTTGAGCGAGTGAGTCAATCCGACACCTTGCACCGGGCGCTGTTGAAATACCGCCTGCCTATGTTGCCGCACTGGTTGCGGGAGTGGCTGCTGCCAGTGGCGCGCTACCTGCTGGATCGCCAGTTGGCGAATGTGAATACCGTGCACGACTTCCAGATGTGGATGGAAGGCTGGGTCGAGCGGTTACTGGCCAAAACCACCACCGACGTTGTGGTACGGGGGCTGGATAGCATGTCTCCGGATCAGGGGCATCTCTGGATTTCCAATCATCGCGATATTGCCATGGACCCAACGCTGATCAACTACTCGTTGTATCAGGCCGGCTGGCCAACCAGTCGCATTGCGATTGGTGATAACTTGCTCAGCCATCCGGATATTGCCGACGTGATGCGGCTTAATAAATCCTTCATTGTTCGACGAAACATTACCAATAAACGCGAAAAGCTGACGGCACTGCAGCAATTGTCGGGCTATATTCGCTATTCGCTGGCACAGCGTGAATCGGTCTGGATTGCCCAGCGGGAAGGCCGCGCCAAAAACGGCGTCGACCTGACCGACAAAGCGGTACTGAAAATGCTGGCATTAAACGGCCGGGAACATAAAGAAACCTTTGCCGAGACCCTGTCGGCCTTGCGTCCGGTGCCTGTGTGTATTCAATACGAGTGGGACCCCTGTGATCTGATGAAAGCCAGAGAGCTGGTGGCTCGGGCGAAATACGGCAGTTACAGCAAGGAAGAAGGGGAAGATACCCGTAGTTTGTTGACCGGTATCGTGGGCCAGAAAGGCACGATCCATGTGGATTTTGGCCAACCGCTGAGTGACGACGATCTTGCCAGTGCCGAAACCATGGCGGCCGCGATTGATCGCCAGATCCGGGATATGACCGAAATCCTGCCCGTGCATCATGCCGCCGTGCGCCTGTTACAGCAGCGTTTTTCCTGCTATCTGCAGGCCCGGGCCGGTGACAGCAGTCGCCAGATCCAGGATACCTTGTGGCAACGGATTGAAGGCGAAGCACAAGACGTACAAAAGCAGGTTCTGACTGGTTACGCCATGCCGATTCTGCTGCAACAAAATATGGCCGATGGTTGATGGTTAAGACCTCGGCGTAACGGGGGGCGCTCTAACCTGACTGAACGGGTTGTTCCGTTGGTTACTGACCCGATGACAGAGAATTTGAACCTATGCGTTGGATAATACGGTTGATATTGCCGCTGATGGCCCTGGCACTGTCAGGCTGCCTGGAGCTGGGGCGAACCTGGGATGACCAGGTAGAAACCCGGCTGGTTGATTATTACAAAGAGCAATGCGACTCCGATAGCACCTCGCTTTGCTTCCGCATTCGGGAAGACAGCAGCGACAGCTGGGAAGTTGTCGAGGAATCGTTCAGCGGCTTTGATGACTTCGTCTGGGGCAACCGTTACGAAGTCTACGTCACCGTCTCGTTTGATGATGATGGCGACCCCAGCAGTTATGTTTTCAACAGCATTATTTCTACCGAAGCGGTTGATGACAGCGAAGATACCTTCTCCATATCGTTATACACCGACGTTGGCATTCTGTATGAACTGGATGACGCCACCTGGGAGCTGGCCAGCGAGATCGACTTTGCCTGTAACGAAGCCTGTGATGACCTGACCGCTGCGGTGGCCAACAGCTATGTAACCCAGCTGGAGTTCAGTGTCGACGATGAAGGCACCATTGCGCTGGAATACGTGCTGTGCTCTGCCGCCGAAGACGACTTTGACAGCACGTGCGAAGGTGACAGCGATGCCTCCTGGTATATCGGTTGGTTCCAGAGTGACTGTGGTCTGGCCGATGCCGCCATGTGTCTGCTGTACAAGGTAAACAGCTCTGATGAATACGAGCTGCTGCAACTGGAAGACGATATCGACGGTTTTACTCCGGTATGGGGTGAGCGTCCTTATATTGATGTGGTGGTGACCACCAGTGATGGCGGCAGCATTACCGCTGTTGAACTGGATGAGGATGACAGCAGCCCGGATGACCGCATCGGCAGCAGCTACGATTTCAAGATGATTGTGCGTGGCAGTGAACTGTCCGAAAGCAGTGGCGGTTCCATCGACCTGTACGACAGCGCCCCGGATCTGGATTGCAGCAGCTTCAGTCAGTGTAGTGATCTGAACGATGCCATTGACGATGATGACTGGATGCTGATCGAAGGTTATTACGATGGTATTGATATTGTGGTGACCGATCTGGAATGCAGTCGATCAAGCCTGTCGTCTTTCCGTAGTAACTGTACCGATGACGACGATGATGTGAACTGGGGTATCTGATTGCCCGGTGGGCCTGTGGCTAGTCAGGGCACAGGCCCGGAACGCTGCTGGTTGCTGCTGGTTGCGCCATTCTTTGCCAACTCATAGATACCGCCAGTTCAGCGATAGCGCCTGGTACTGACGGTTTCTTTTGTTCCCAGTCTGGATATACTGTACAAAATCCCAGTTATACAGACATTCCATGCGCCTGTTTATTGCTGAAAAACCTTCCCTTGGTCGCGCCATTGCGGCGGTACTGCCCAAGCCTCACCAAAAAGGTGAAGGCTTTGTGCGCGCTGCCAATGGCGATGTGGTCAGCTGGTGTATCGGCCATTTGCTCGAACAGGCCGAGCCTGAAGCCTACAACCCGGCCTTCAAACAGTGGCGGCTGGATGTCTTGCCAATTGTACCTGACAGCTGGCAACTGCAACCCAAAAGCCAGACCCGCAAACAACTGACGGTGCTACGCAAACTGGTAAAAGAAGCCAGTCAGCTGGTGCACGCCGGTGACCCGGACCGCGAAGGACAACTGCTGGTGGATGAAGTGATCAGCTACCTGAATGTTCCGAGTGCCAAGCGCCAGAACATGCAACGTTTGCTGGTCAGTGATCTCAACCCCAAGGCCGTAAGCCGGGCGCTGACGCAACTGCGCTCCAACCAGGAGTTTATACCGCTGTCGACCTCGGCCCTGGCGCGCAGCCGGGCGGACTGGCTGTATGGCATCAACCTGACGCGGGCCTGTACGCTCAAGGGGCAGCAAGGAGGGTTAAAACAAGTACTGTCGGTCGGTCGGGTGCAAACCCCGATTCTTGGTCTGGTGGTACGACGGGATGAAGAAATCCGGCAATTTGTCTCCCGGCCCTTTTATGAAGTCTGTGCGGCGATTCATCTGCAGGCCGACCAGCCACTGTGCTTTTATGCCAGCTGGCAACCCAGTGATGCCTGTGCCAGTCATCAGGACGAAGAAGGCCGGGTACTGAATCCCCGGCTGGCCAATAACGTCGCCACCCGTATCCGGCAACAGGAAGCGCGGGTTACTGCGACGGATCGCAAGGAAAAACAGCAAGCCGCGCCCTTGCCTTACAACTTGTCGGCCCTGCAGATCGATGCTGCCAAAGCCTTTGGCCTGAGCGCCAAACACGTGCTCGACGGCTGCCAGTCGTTGTACGAAAAATATCAGCTGATCACCTATCCTCGTTCCGATTGCCGTTACTTGCCGATGGATCACTACAGTCGCCGGGAAGCGGTGATTCAGGCGATTGGGCAACATCAGCCCGAGCTGGCCAGCGTGGTGCAGGGAGCCAATCTGGGGCTACGCTCGAAAGCCTGGAACGACCGCAAGGTCGAAGCCCACCACGCCATTATTCCGACCGAAAAAAACACCGGAGCAGATCGTCTGACGCTGACGGAAAAACAGCTCTACAGCCTGATTGCACGGCAGTATCTGCTGCAGTTTTATCCCCCATATCGCTACGCGGATCGCCGGATCGAACTGGAAATTGCCGGGGGCCGGTTTGTCGCCAACGAACGCGAGAACCTGGAACCTGGCTGGAAAGCCGCCATGCCACCCGGCAAACAGCGGCCCGCTGCAGACAGGCCAGACTCACAATCGCAGCCATTACCGGCGTTATCTCCGGGTCAGCTGGTCTGGAGTGGCGAGCCAAGGGTTGATGAAAAACACACCCAGCCCCCGGCGCATTTTTCCGATGCCAGCTTGTTGGCGGCGATGACGGGCATCAACCGTTTTGTCAAAGACCGGCAGCTGAGAAAAATCCTCAAGGACACCGACGGCCTCGGCACCGAAGCCACCCGGGCCAGCATTATCGAACTGCTGTTCAAACGCGGTTTTTTACACCGCGAAGGCAAAAGTATCCTGGCGACGCCACTAGGGTGTGCGCTGATCAATACCTTGCCAGAAAGCACCACAGTGCCGGATATGACCGCGCACTGGGAGCGTCAGCTTAACGATATCAGCGAACGAGCGCTGAAATATGACGGCTTTATGCAGCCCTTGCTGGAGCAGCTGCACAACCTGGTCGGCCAGGCTTGCCAGCTGAATACCCAGGCGTTCAGTGGGCTACCAAGCCATAGCCCGGTCAAGGGTAAATCCCGTCGTCCCCAGCAGCGTCGGGCAGGCACCGGCAAATCTCGCAAGAGCAGCTCGACAGGTCGCCGCCGTCAAACAGACTGAACGGATCGTGCCCTGATACCGAGTGCTACCAATAGCCGTCTGGTATCCGACAATCGTTTCTACTTATACTGCAGGCCCTCCATAAAGGAGGGACTTTGGGGGTGGTATGTCCATTTTGATCGACACGGTTTTTCCGATCTTTCTGATTATTCTGGTTGGTTTTCTGGCCGGAAAATTCAGAATCTGTGGTGGTGATGCGGCCAAGGTCCTGAATGATTTTGTCTTCTGGTTTGCCATGCCATGCCTGCTGTTCAAGGCCATGGTGGTGGTTGATCCGGCCGAGCTGCTGAATCTGGACTACCTGATCCTGATTGCGATCAGCGCCATTCTGACCATGGCGGTAGGGGTCTTGATGGCGAAATATCTGCTGGGTAAACGGCTGGATAGCAGCGCCTTGCTGGGGCTGAATGCGGCCTATGGCAACACCGGTTACCTCGGAATTCCGCTGGCGTTTGCGAGTTTTGGAGATGCCGCCAGTGTGCCGGTGATCCTGTATGTGGTGGTCGGGTCACTGTTAACCGTGACCATTGCCATCATCATGATTGAACTGGATAACAAGGTGGCGGCCAGCCCGGCGCAAATTACCATGGATATTGGTAAAGCCGTGTGTAAAAACCCGATGTTACTGTCGCCACTGGCGGGCATTCTGTATGCCATGTTGCCAGTGGAATTGCCTTCCATGGTGTTTAACTTCTGCGATATGTTGGGGGATGCCGCGGGGCCGTGTGCGTTGTTTTCGCTGGGGTTGTTTCTGGTTGGCAAACCCCTGTTCGGGGATATTTCTGCCATTTCAACGACGGCATTACTGAAACTGCTGGGGCAACCCTTGCTGACCTGGTTTTTGGCCAGTTATGTCTTTTCGTTGTCGCCGCTCTGGACCAGTGTGGCAATCCTGATGGCCAGCACCCCAACAGGGGCGGGCAGTTTTGTATTGGCACAAAAGTACAATATTTTTGTGCAGGAAACCTCTACCACCATTATCTGGACCTCGATGGTGTCGCTCTTCACCATCAGCTGGGTGCTCAGCTCCGGTCTCTAGGTGAGCGGATGCCCAGTTGAGACTCTTTGCCGGTTTGTCCGGTTTTCCTGATTCGTCTGACCCTGGTAAATAGCGTGAACGGTCTTCCTCTGCGTGTCATCAGGCTTCGTTCCGTGTGAACCAATTCACAATATCTGCATAAATCTCTCTCCTTGTTTTTTATGAACTATCCTCAAAACGTGCCTGGCTAGCCGATAACCACGCATTTGTCACCCCTGATTGTCATGAAATACCCCTTTAGAGGTGACTCTAACGGGGCAATGTCGATATCTATGGTTGTTTGTAGACTGATGATGATTTGCTGACGGTTAATTGCAAACTTGTCAATAAGCTTTCTGCCACGAACCAATGAGTGCAGTGGCGATATTGATACAGGATGTGCTGAAGCTCAGGTGCTGTTTGATTTTCATGGTTTGAATTGTTTGATTAAGAGGTAATGGATGAAAGTTATTTCCCGTTGTGCGTTGGTATGGCTGCTGGCATTGACTGGCCATGTAGAAGCGGTGACCGAAAAACAGTGCGAAACCGTACGAATTGGTGTGGTGGACTGGACTGACTTGCATGTGGTGAACGGCATTGCCCAGTCACTGCTGGAAAAACTGGGTTATCGGGTAGAGCTGAGCATGCAGCCTGCGACCCCGGAAGTCTTTAACCAGATGAAGCAGCGTAATATCGATGTATTCATGGGGTATTGGACACCGGCCATGGTCGAAGTGGCCGCTCCCTATTATGGTCAGCAAGAGGTCAGCACCCTGACCGCCAATCTGGATGAAGCCCTATGGACCCTGGCTGTCCCTGAATACGTATATAACCAGGGTGTGCGTGACTTTGCCGATATCGCCCGTTTTCACGACAAATTTGGAGGGCGTATTTACGGTCTGGAAAAAGGCAGCAGTGGTAACGAAGCCATTCACGACATGATTAATGCCGATGCCTTTGGCCTGAAAGATTTTGATCTGATCGAAACGTCAGAACGACTGATGATGGCCCAGGTGAATGGCCGCGTCCGCAAGGGCGAGTGGATTGTCTTTATGGGCTGGAAGCCGCATCCAATGAACCAGCAGTTTGCCATTCGCTATCTCAGCGGTGGGGATGACTACTTTGGCCCGGATTACGGCAAGGCCACGGTAAACACCAGTATCCGCAAAGGGTTGGAGCAAGAATGTCCTAACCTGGCCCAATTCTTCAGCAATCTGAAATTCAAGGCCGCGCTGGAAGAAGAAATCATGCAAAAAACCAGCAATGAATTTGTACCGGTGGATCGTGCCGTGCGGATGTGGATGCACAGCAACCCGGGTCAGGTCAGCGCCTGGTTGCAAGGAGTCAAAACCCTGGATGGCCAGTCGGTTGATCCTCGTGCCATTGCCGAAGATATGGAATTGACCTTCGGTCGCTAGTGGCCGATCGGTAGCAGTTGGGTCGCTAGCAGTTCTAGCAGTTGGGCTGATAGCGACCGGGCCGAGATGCCAGCCCAGCTGGCTCTCGAACTTTATTGGCGTTTTTTCATGCGGTAGGCCAGTGCCGGGCGTGTCAGCCCCAGCTGTTTTGCTGCTTCAGTAACGACGCCCTCGCTGTTTTTCAGCGCCTTGTCGATCATCAGGGTTTCCAGCTCATCCAGACTGGTACCGGATGAGATAAGAATGTCAGCCAGCTGGTCGGTCGATAATCCCGGTATCAGGTTGCTCGCGTCACCTTCCGGGGAGGTGATTTTCCCCTGGTGATTAATGATATTAAGCGGGTGTGTCGGCTCCGTCAGTGATGGAAACAGATGCTCCAGCTCGATCACTCGGTGGTTGTCCGTCAGGATAACACCGCGTTCGATCATGTTTTCCAGTTCGCGGACGTTACCTGGCCAGCTGTAGTCGGCCAGCATCGACATGGCGCGGTCAGTCAGGCCGATGATTTTCTTGTTGTATTCGCGCTGGTAGCGGTCGAGAAAATGCTCGACCAGCAGCGGAATATCCTCCCTGCGCTCACGCAAGGGTGGGATACGGATCGGCAGCACATTCAGACGGAAGAACAGATCTGCCCGAAAGCGTCCACCCTGGACGGCCTGTTGTAAATCTTCGTTGGTGGCGGCTACGACACGTACGTCTATTTTACGGGTCATGGTATCGCCCACCCGTTCCAGTTCACCTTCTTGCAGGACTCGCAGCAGCGTGGCTTGTGCGCGGGGCGTCAGTTCAGCCACTTCATCAAGAAAAATGGTGCCATAGTCCGCCCGTTCAAACTTGCCTTTGCGTGACTGGTGCGCTCCGGTGAAGGCTCCCTTTTCAACCCCGAATAACTCGGATTCAATCAGGTCCGGTGGGATGCAGGCGCAGTTGACGGCGACAAAAGGCTGCTCGGCCCGGTCACTGAGGCGATGGATATTACGCGCCTGGACTTCCTTGCCGACACCGGTTTCACCCAGCAACAGCACGCTTACCTTGCTGGCCGCCGCCCGGCTGATCATATCGCAGGCCTGTTTGAAGGCCGGGGAGTTGCCGACAGCGGAAAAGGGTGTCCAGTCAGCCTGAGCCTGGGCTTCGTAGCGGCTTTTTAATTCGGTGTATTCGTGCTGCAGCAGCTCCAGTTCGTCGATTAATGGACTGGGGCGGAGGTATTTCTCCAGTGCTTCGCGGTCGGGCCATTCATGGGCCGGGCGGCCGATATTAACGCAATGACTGTCACCACAGGCGCAGCACTGGGTTTCCTTGAACAGAATCTGTCGTCCCATATAGTAACTGGTGTAGCCACTGGCATAGCCGAGCAGAGTCCAGCACACGGCTTCTTTGCTGGGGCCAATCTCCTGCAGGTGCTGCTCTGCTTCCCAGGAGTGGTGCCAGTCAAATTCGCCGTAATAGGCACCGCTGGCCATATCAAATTCCAGCCGGATCGGCGTCACTTTGACCTTGCCTTCCAGCTTGTGCAGCTGTGGCCCGACAACAAAAGAATCCTGGGTACTGAGATCGGGGCGCAAGCGTTTGGCCAGCTCGGCATCAAGGCGGCCAGAGGCATAACCAAAACGCATCAGCACCCCCTTGGCCCGCTCCCAGCCAAGAATATCAATCAGATCCTTGCGTAACTGGCCAAACACTGCGGCATGGGTCAGCAGCATGCGATTTTCGTGCAGCCAGATATGGCCACTATCCGGGTCGAAGCGCAGTTGATGAATCAGGTCATCATCGCTGGGAGTGGGTAACGGTGTGCGATGGCTCATGGCGGCTTGGCTCATTGTTATTATCTTTTTGTAAGCAGTAATCTGCTTGATCATATAGTCAATTGCATAGATCACAATCACCATATCATTAACTACAAACGGGATCTGGTCGTCCCGCTGTTGGGCTGAAACGTGGTTTAACGAGCAGGTCGTGTCTAAAAAATCGTTTAAAAACAATGGCTTGAATTTTCAGTTCGGACACAAAGTCCAGTTTGATGCGCTGGCATGGCCATTGCTCTTACCTGTTATGTGATGAGATAACAGTCAGGTCGGTTATGTGTTTGTTCTTCATATCCACCAACCGGATGAACAGGCTTAACACATTTCTTGCTGGTGCCACCAAATTCAATACCGGTGGAATCCGCTGTTTGATCGAAAACAAATAACAATAAAACAGGAAATAGCTATGAAATACGGTGTAATGCGTCCTGGACATGTCCAGATTCGGGTTCTCGATATGGCAGATGCCCTGAAGCACTATTGTGACTTGATGGGATTGATTGAAACCGGCCGTGATGATCAGGGACGTGTTTATCTGAAAGCCTGGTCAGAAGTAGACAAGTATTCAGTGGTGCTGCGGGAAGCAGACGAAGCGGGGATGGATTTTTTTGGTTTCAAGGTAGTGTCCGAAGCAATGCTTGATCTGCTGCGCGGACGACTGGTCGAGTATGGCGTGGAAGTTGAAGATATTGCCGCTGACGACCTGCAAGACTGTGGCCGCAGGGTACGTTTTGTGGTGCCAACCGGTCATTCCTTCGAATTGTTTGCTACCAAGGAACAAACCGGCAAATGGGGCATTTCCAATATCAACCCGGAAGCCTGGCCTCGTGGTCTGAGTGGTATGGGCGTGGTGCGGTTTGACCATTGCCTGCTGTATGGCCCGGATGTTCCAGCCACGGCAAAACTGTTCGAGGAAGTGCTGGGCTTTGGTATGGCTGAGCAGGTCGTGGCACCGGATGAAGACAAAACCCTGATCGCTGCGTTTCTGAGCTGTGGCATGAAGGCGCATGATATAGCCTTTATTGAAAACCCCGAGCCAGGCCAGTTCCATCACTCGTCTTATTATCTGGAAACCTGGGAAGACGTGCTGCGTGCTGCGGACCTGATCTCCATGACCGATACCCCGATCGATATTGGCCCAACCCGCCACGGGCTGACTAACGGTCGTACGATCTATTTCTTTGACCCTTCCGGCAATCGCACCGAAGTGTTTGCCAACGGTAACTACCACTATCCGGACCACGAGCCGGTTACCTGGACTGCGGATCAACTGGGCAAGGCGATTTTCTATCATGATCGTGTTCTGAACGAACGCTTCTTGACCGTTACTACCTGATCAGCAGTAAAACGTGGCACCACACGCTGTTGTGGTGTTACGTCTGTTTTGTTGATCGGTACCAGGGAAACAAGGCGATATCCTGACAGTGCATCAGCCAGTGTGTCAGCGTCGGTTATGGCCGACGTTTGGGGAATAACCAGAATCCGAACCAGCGTGTCATCCGGGGCATGGCCACATAAGACATCAGGACCATGACCACCGCCGTCACCAGCAGGGTGCGGAATATCAGCGGGATCTGGGCGAGGGGTTCACCAAACAGAAAGAACACCAGCGTGACAATCGGATACAGAGCCATCCAGCTGACAATCGTCATCTTGTATTTGGCCGGTGGTGTCTGTGGATTGGCGGCAGGTTGCCCTGGCAAATCAAACCAGTTGGCGATGCCGTAGGTGATCTCCCGCTGGGTCGGAGATGACAGCAGAGCCTCAATCGAGCCGAGTAGTTGCGCCCGTTGGGTGGATGCTTCCCAGACATTCAGTGCAGCATGGGAGGTAAAGCGGAAGATGATCCGGTACTCTGGGTCGTCGCTACTGGCTGGTCGGAACAGGTTGGTACCGAGATAGCCTTCGAAGCGTGAAGCGGCGAGGGTCATATCGGCGCTGAGTTGTTCGAACTCGGATTCCTTGCCGGGAATAACACGGCGGGAAATAACAACCGTAACCGGGCTGTCTGTATCGCTATGGGGTTCCATAACTACTCCAATAATAAGAATATTAAAATGCTAGCGCGAATAGAAAACGAGGTCAGGTGTTGTTTTTTATTATGCTCGGGAATTCAGAATGTCATATATGGGTGCTCAATGAATTATCAGGATTTGTATTTCTTTGTGAAGGTGGTCGATAAAGGCAGTATCGTGGCCGCGTCGCGTTATTTGAATGTTCCTACCTCCACTCTGAGTCGTCGTATCCAGTCGTTTGAAGCCGAACTGGGTTACAAACTGATCCATCGCAGCGCCAAAACCTTTGGTCTGACAGAATCCGGCCAGCGTTTTTATCAGAGTGTTGTGGATACCGTACAAGACCTGGAAACCCGACTGGAAAACGTTAATAGCGAACTGTCCTCGATGTCGGGTGATATCAAAATCACCGCACCAGTCAGTCTCGGACATTATTACGTCAAACAGTGGGTATTCGATTTTATGAAAGAAAACCCCCGTATTACCGTGGAAATGTTCCTCAGTAACGAGAATGTCGACCTGGTTAAAAACAGCATTGATATCGCCTTCCGCATGGGTAATGTGACACTGAACGAATGGGTATCTCGGTCGCTGTTCCGTTCCAGCAACCTGATCTGCGCAACGCCCGCCTTTATGGCGCAATTCGACAGCCCGCAACGGCCACAGGCATTGTCACGAATGCCACTGGTAGCGCTCAAGCGTAACCCGGTCTGGCGCTTCTTTAATGCCGCTGGTGAAGCCGAAACCTTTGTCCCGAAACCCACCCTGCGTACCGATGAAATCCAGTTTGCCCTGGATGCGGTGCTGGAAGGCGTCGGAGCGGCCTGTTTGCCTTGTTATATCGCCCGCGAAGGGTTGGAAAATGGCGACCTGATCCAGTTATTGCCAGACTGGCGCATGGAAGACCGCGAAGTGAATATCGTCTTTCCTCATCGTCAGAACATGCCGGTCAAAACCCGCGCCTTTATTGATTTTATTATCGCCAAGGCAGCCCAGCATGCCGTCAATCTACGCCCTGCAGGGTAATCCCCCGGGGCGAAGGTAATTGTGGTCGGCTATAAAGCCAATGTTGTTGCCCAAATCGTAATCCCCCGGGGCGAAGGTAATTGTGTTATCCCTCGCCGACCGGCTCCCTGGCCGGTGCTGCTGGTTTTCATGGGTTCTCATGGCTGGTTCTGGTTCTCATGGCTGGGAGAGCGCCGGTCAGAGAGGTGATTGAAGGAAAGGAAAGAGAAGGAAAGGGCCTGCAGGCCGGGCTAACAGCATGCTGCCATCCGCACTGAATCCCGTAATCGGGATGATCAACTCTCGAAAATATCGGTTTTAACCCCATGGGCCAGCCATATACTGAAGCTATGGAAATCCACGGCTGGCACAGCAACCCAATAACAATAAACCGTGATTCTGAACGGCGTAATGACGCTGCTTGCTGCGCAAATACATGATCAAACAGGTGATATATGAAAGAGTTTCGACACTTTATTAATGGTGAATATGTTGCATCTCTGAGCAACCGGACATTTGAAAATCGTAATCCGGTTGATAACAGCCTGATTGGCCTGGTGCACGAAGCCGGAAAAGAAGAAGTAGACGCCGCCGTTAAAGCGGCCAAAAAAGCACTCAAGGGGCCATGGGGCAAATACACCCAGGCACAACGTATCGAGCTGCTGAACAAGGTAGCCGATCGCATCAACGAACGCTTTGATGAATTCCTGCAAGCCGAATGTCTGGATACCGGCAAGCCCCACAGCATTGCCAGCCATATCGACATTCCGCGAGGAGCCGCCAACTTCAAGGCCTTCTCCGAAACCCTGGCCAACCATCCGACCGAAAATTTTCATCTGGATACCCCCGATGGCAAAGGCGCCATCAATATGGGCCACCGCACCCCCAAGGGCGTGATTGCCGTTATCTCCCCCTGGAACCTGCCCCTGTTGCTGATGACCTGGAAAGTAGGCCCGGCACTGGCGTGCGGTAATACCGTGGTGGTCAAACCATCAGAAGAAACCCCGGCCACCACCACCTTGCTGGGTGAAGTCATGAACGAATGTGGCGTTCCTGCCGGTGTCTTTAACGTGGTTCATGGCCTGGGGCCAAACTCCGCGGGTGAATTCCTCACCACCCATCCGCTGGTTGATGCCATTACCTTTACCGGCGAAACCCGCACCGGCGAAATCATTATGAAAGCCGCCGCCTGTGGCCTGCGTAATATCTCGCTGGAATGTGGCGGCAAAAATGCCGGTATCGTTTTTGCCGATTGTGATATCGAAAAAGCCGTCGAAGGCACCATGCGTTCCGCCTTCGTCAACTGCGGTCAGGTGTGCCTGGGCACCGAACGGGTGTACGTCGAACGGTCAGTGTATGACCAGTTCCTGACCCGTATGAAAGAAGAAGTCGCCAAACTCAAGCTGGGTCGCCCGGAAGACAAGCAAGCCAACTTCGGCCCGCTGGTTAGCCTGGAACATCGCGACAAGGTTGCTTACTACTACAACCTGGCCAAGGAAGAAGGCGCGACCGTAGAAATTGGTGGCGGTATCCCGGATATGGGCGCAGCAATGAACGACGGTGCCTGGATTGAACCGACCATCTGGACTGGCTTGCCAGACGATGCCCGAGTGGTACGTGAAGAAATTTTTGGCCCTTGCTGTCATATCCGCCCCTTCGATACCGAAGAAGAAGTGATCGAACTGGCTAACGATACCGTATACGGCCTGGCCGCCGCGATCTGGACTGAAAATACCTCGCAAGCCATCCGGGTAGCAGAACAGATGGAAGCCGGTATCGTCTGGGTCAACTCCTGGTTCCTGCGTGACTTGCGTACCGCCTTTGGTGGTGCCAAACAGTCAGGTATTGGTCGGGAAGGCGGCGTTCACGGTCTGGAGTTTTATACCGAACTGAAAAACATCTGCATCAAACTGTAAAACCCAAAACGGCACCAACAAGACAACGTACTTGTTGATGCCGACAATACCGCCACAACGAAGGAATCATTATGCCGATTATTCAAGTCAGTATTATCGAAGGTCGCCCGGATGAGATGAAAGAACAGTTGATTGTTGAACTGACCGAAGCGGCGGTTCGGGCGTTGGATGCACCGCGAGAGAGTGTGCGGGTATTGATTAGCGAAATGCCCAAACAGCATTTTGGTATTGGCGGTGTCTCGGTAAAAAAACTGGGACGCTGACGTTCACTGGTTGCTCGGCGATCAACCACTTGCTTGCCCGCATACTATGCGGGCTTTTTTATGGGCTATTACAACCTGCAGCGGCCATATACGGCGAATGGTGGTATCAGCTCTCTCGCAGCAGAAGAAAAACTTAACACCGTGTCCGGGATTAGTAGACCACTACAGTTCGCGAGGGCAATACTGTTTCTCTAGCTGATGCGAAGAAAACCCTGGGCATTAACTAAATGGAACTGCGCGTCGCACAGTCTGCTCTTGAGGATTTGCAAGCTATTCAAGAACACTACATCGAAGAGAGCGTGCCGCATATCGGTGATGGGTATGTGACCGCCATTCTGGAGCAAGCTGAAATGCTGTGCGACACCCTGATGCTGGCCGGATTGTCCCCGAGTTTGGTTTGAACCATATTCGAGAGTTAATCCATTCGCCATTTCGAGTTGTCTACCTGAGACAAGAAACCGACGTTGTGCTCATTCGAGTTTGGAGAAGTGAGAGACAACTTGAGCTACCAGAGAGCTGATATAACAAGCGGCTGTTGTCGGACACGCCTACGCTGCGCCCCAAATGTAGTAGTTCAATAACCCCGGACACTTGATAAGGCGACTCTCACCTCCACAGCTTACCTCCAGTCCGCCGCTGATTGAATCGCGCTGGATTTGCTCTTAACCTTCTCTTAACCCCACCTTAACCTTGGCTGCTCTAGCATGGCCGACCAGATTCCCGCGGAGTATCTTTTATGCCTTTTCCGGCATTCCCGTTGCCCCTGATTCCACGAACAGCCCGGCTGCTACCTGTCATGTTACTGGCGGGGTGTGCCAGTTTGTCTGGCGAGCAGCAAGCGGTACAGCAAACCTTGATGGATGAACAGGCCAGCGTTCAGCAGTGGCAAGCCACTCCCGTGACTTCTGTGGCAGGGGAGGAAGCGGTCGAGTCCAACAGTCTGCTGGCGCTATTGCCAGACGAGCAGTTAACCCAACTGGTCAAACAAAGCCTGGCCGCCAATCCCGGATTGCAGCAAACCTGGCTGACGTTGCAGGTTTTGCGTAGCAGCCAGCTTGGTGTGGAAGCCAATCAATTACCGGAAGCCGATCTGTCCTTGTCTGGCAGTCGTAGCGAAGACGATGGCAACAGCTTTACCACTGAGCTATCGGTCAGCTGGGAGCTGGATTTATGGGCCAGGCTTGCCGATAGCAGCTCGGCGGCGGCGGCGGATGTGGCCGAGCAGCTGGCGTTATACCAGTCGGCCCGAGACACACAGGTGGCGGAGGTGATGTCGTCCTGGTTGCAACTGATCCAGCTGAACAACGCCATTCAGGTGCAGGCGTTATTGCTGGATTCGCTGCGCAAAAATGAAGACGCCATTATCCAGCGTTATCGTCGGGGGGTGGGCGATCTGGATGACCTCGACAGTGCCCGTTCCTCATTGGCCAGTGCCGAGTCGACCCAGGCGGATAACTACTACCAGTTAGCGGCGGCCAAACGCAGTCTGCGCACCTTGCTGGGACGTGTAACGGATACCGCCGAGGATGACGCGGAAGTACCGATTCCGGCAGATTATCCTGCGGTGTTATTGCCTTTGGTGGAGCTGCCGGAGCAGACGCTGGCGCGTCGGCCGGATTTGCAGGCTGCCTGGCAGGCGCTGCAAGCCGCCGATTTGCGTACCCAGGTTGCCTATAAGGATATGTTGCCTTCCCTGAGCATTTCTGCGGCTCTGTCGGATACCGCGACGTCGCCGTCCTCTTCTTTGTTGACAGATCCGGTCTGGAGTTTGCTGGGACAGCTTACCGCGCCTTTGTTTCGGGGTGGGGAGTTAAAAGCGGCGGCTCGTACTGCTGAATTGAATGCTGCGGTGGCGGCCCAGTCCTACCGTGAAACGCTACTGACAGCGGTCGTAGAGGTCGAGAATGCTCTCGATCAGGAGGCTACCCTGGCGCGGCAGCAAGAGGCGATTCAACGTGCGTTAGAGAGCGCCCGCGCCAATGAAACACGTTACGTGCGGCGCTATCGTTCCGGCCTGGTGGATATGCTCGATCTGTTATCGGTACAACAGTCCCGTTACAGCCTGGAAGACACTCTGAATACATTGACTTATCAACGCTTGAGCAACCGCATTACGCTGGGTTTGGCACTGGGATTACCGGGTACCGTAACCCTGGAGAACCTCACCGCATCACCTGCCCAAGCGGTATCCGAATCCTTACCTGCATCTTCATCTGACTTATCTGCGGAGACCCTCTGATATGAGCGCTAACCCGTCCATTTCGACTCACACTGGCTGGCGCAAACTGATCTGGCTCGGCCTTGCTGTCGTCTTTTTAGCTGCTGTTGTGGCCTGGAACCAATACCAGATGGCGCAGCAAAATAGCCGCCCAATGCCCGGGCAGGCTGCCGGGAAAGGGGGTGCTCCGGCAGCTGGCGGCCAGCAAGGCGGGGCGGCTGGTCGGCCTGCTGAAGAAGCCGTGGTGGCCGCGTCTGTTCGAGTGGTGGAGGTGACTGCCGCTGCGTATCAGGCGGAGTTATCGGGTTATGGATCTGCCGAGGCACATTTTCAGTTAAGCCTGACTGCCCGGGTCGCCGGTAATATTGAGCGTATAACGGATCTGTTCGACAGCGGCCGCCGGGTCGCCCAGGGGGCGGTGCTGGCGACTCTGGAAAACAGCAGCTATCAGGCTGAGGTGGCGGAAGCAGAACAGGACGTTGCCGATGCCCGGCTGGCGTTGCTGGAAGAGCAGCGCGAAGTCGAGCAGGCACTGGATGAATGGCAAGCTGCTGGCCTGTCTGGTGAACCGGACTCACCCTTGTTGCTGCGTGAGCCACAACTGGCCGCCGCGGAAGCTGCGTTAAAAAATGCCGAGGCGGCATTACGCTCAGCGCGCAAACAACTGTCCTGGACTCGAATCACAGCCCCGTTTGATGCCCTGGTTGTTGAGCGTCTGGTCAGCCCGGGAGAATACGTCAGTGCCGGTGGTGATATTGCGACCTTGTACAGTACCGACCGGGTTGAGGTGTCGGTGGCCTTGTCGGAACAGGAATGGGCCATGCTGCCTGGTATAGAGACGTTGCTGGATGGTCAATGGCCGGTAACGCTGACGTCGGTGGAGTCCGATGGGCAGTGGCAAGGGGTGGTGCTGCGGGCCGAGCAGCATATGGACGAAGAGACGCGTCAGCGCGCCTTGATTGTGGCGGTAGAAAAGCCTCTGGATCAACAACCGATGTTACAACCCGGATTGTTTGTGAAGGTCTCGCTACTGGGTAAATCGGTTGATCAGTTATGGAAATTACCGGCTTCGGCCTTGAGCCAGCGTGGCGAAATCTGGCTGGTGAATGACCGCGATCTGTTGGAAAAATACGTCGCGGATACCCTGTTCAGCGATGCCAACTTTATTTATACCTCTGTGCCGGAAGGGTTGAGTGGAACGCATAAGGTGGTGGTGCAACCCCTGTCGAGTTATGTCGAAAAAAGCCTGGTCAAGCCGGTTGTGTTGACGCTGGGCAAGACCGGAATTGTCGACGCCCAGACCGAGGAAACAACGTATGAGTAACCTCAGCAAGCCATCGTCAGGAGGGATTATCGGCTGGTTTGCCTGTAATCCGGTGGCGGCCAACTTGTTGCTGGGGTTGGTGATTATTCTCGGGGTGTTGCAGGTCACTGAGCTGCGCAAGGAGGCGTTCCCCAGTCTGGAACCGAATGAAGTCACTGTGTCCGTGAGCTACAGCAGTGGTTCGGCGGTACAGTCTGAGGAAGGGGTTGCGATCAAGATCGAAGAAGCGCTGGAAGGCGTGATCGGTATCGATAGCGTTACCTCAACGTCCACCGGCAGCAGCGTCAGCGTGACCGTTGAGCGTAAATCGGATTACGACCTGGATACCCTGTTGCGGGATGTGCGGGCCGAAGTCGACAGTATTTCGACTTTTCCGGCCGATGCCAAAAATCCGGTGATTGCCAAGGCGCAGCGGGAAGAACATGCGCTCTGGCTGCAATTTTATGGGGATGTGGATCGCCACACCTTGCAGCAACTGGGTACCGAACTGAAATCCGATTTGTTGGCGCGTACTGAGATCAGCAGTGTGTCGAAGTCGGGTTGGCGTGATCCGCAAATGGTGATCGAAATCGATGAGGGGCGCTTGCAAGCCTATGGCTTGAGCTTGTCGGATGTGGAAGATGCGGTCAATTCCGGCTCGGCCACCAGCATGACCGCCGTATTAAAAAGCAAGAACCTGTATTTGCAATTACAAGCCTCGGAGCAGGCTTACGATGTTACCGATTTTGAGCAATTGCCGCTGATCAGCCTCGACAGTGGTCGTCAGCTGTTATTGGGCGATGTGGCTCGGGTACGGGATACCTATGATGAAGACACGGTGGTGTTATCGCGCTTTCAGGGGCAGAACAGTATTGCCTTGCAGGTGATTACGACGGGGCAGGATGATATTTCCGACTCGGTGATCGCCGCCCGTGCGGTGGTGGAAGAGTGGCAGCAAAGTGGCCGCATTCCAGACTCGGTGCAGTTGGAAACCTGGTATGACCGCAGTGAATCGATCAACAGCCGGTTGGCCTTGCTGGTCAAAAACGCCGTGACTGGTGTGTTGATGGTGTTTGTACTGCTGGCGCTGTTTTTGAACGTCAGTGTTGCCTTTTGGGTTGCCATGGGGCTGCCGTTTATTTTCTTCGGCACCATGTACTTTATGGGTGATGGCTGGGCCGGGATGTCGCTGAATTCGTTTACCACCTTCGGTTTTATCATGGCACTGGGGATCGTGGTCGATGATGCGGTGGTGGTGGGAGAAAGTGTCTATACCGAGCGAAGTCGGCACGGCGATACCATGAAAAATACCATCGCCGGTACCATGCGAGTGGCTATTCCGACCATGTTCGGGGTATTTACCACGGTGGCGGCATTTTATTCGTTATCCCATATCGAAGGTCGCCTGGGGCAGGTCTACAGCCAGTTTGCCGGCGTCGTCACCATCTGTCTGTTGCTGTCGCTGGTGGAGTCGAAGCTGATCTTGCCAGCGCATTTGGCGCATCTGAATACCCACAAACGGCCACGCCGTCATCTGTTGGCTCGCGCCTGGGGCCGGGTTCAGCACGGCTGTGACTCCGGGTTGCAGTGGTTTAGCGAGCGCCTGTATCGCCCATTGATTGATACCGCGCTGGCGCAGCGTTATGCCGTACTGGTGGTATTTGCGGCCTTGTTTGTGCTGGTGGTGGGGATGCCGTTTACCGGAGCGGTGCGGGTCAGCTTTTTCCCGGATGTGGAAGGCGATACCGTGCGGGCCTCGCTGTCGATGGAGCAGGATGCCAGCTACGGCCTGACCCACAGCCATTTGCTGACGCTGGAGCAGCAGGCTTATGAGATTGACCAGCGGCTGGGGGGCGGCGGGATTGCCAATCTGCAAGTGATGTCCAGTGCTGACCAGTCCGGCTCCCTGACGATTGAACTGGCTGCCGATGCGCCGTACCGGATCACCGAGTTTACTCGTCAATGGAAGGCCTTGGCCGGGATGCCGGAAGGGGTCAAAACCCTGCGTATCCAGAGCCGTCGCGAGTCGATATCCGCATTGCGGGTGGAATTGCGCGCCAGTGCCGATGATGTGCTGGAAGGGGCCGGTGTTGCGTTTCGTACCAGTCTGGCGGCGATTCCCGGTGTCAGTGGCGTCGAAGACAATCTGGACCCGACCCAGCCACAAGTCAGCCTGTCGCTGAATGCCCAGGGTGAGGCTCTGGGCCTGACCACTTCGATGCTGGCGCAGCAGATACTGCAGGCTTTCAGTGGCCAGGTGGTGCAACGTTACCAGCGTGGCAGTGATGAAATTGAAGTGACGGTACGTTATCCGTTGACGGATCGTCAGAATCCAGCCGATGTACTGAGTGCCCGGGTACGGACGGACGATGGCACCGTGGTACCGCTGGCGGCTGTGGCGACCATTAGCTATGGCTATTCCCGCGATACCATTACGCGTATTGATGGCAAGCGGGCGGTCTACCTGACCGCTGATGTCGACAAGGATATTCTGTCGGCGACGGAGCTGGTCAGCTTGCTGAAGCGTGATGTTGCCCCACAGCTGGAAAAACAGTATCCGGGGCTGGATATACATTTTGCCGGTGAGGCAGAAGAGCAGGCCACCACCCAGTCGAGCATGACGGCGCTGTTTATTGTGGCCATGCTGGTGATTTACATTTTGCTGGCCGTGCCGCTGCAGTCGTATTTTCAGCCGCTGATTATTATGGTGGCGATTCCATTTGGCATTATGGGAGCGATTCTGGGGCACTGGATGACCGGCCTGTCGCTCACCATTCAGTCGTTTTTTGGCATTATCGCCCTGAGTGGGGTTGTGGTGAATGACAGCCTGTTGCTGGTGTCCCGCTTTAATGAGCTGAAGCCGGATGCGGCGCATTTCAACAGCGCGATCAGTCTGGCCTGCCGGGATCGTTTGCGGGCGGTATTGCTCACCTCGGTGACGACCTTTGCGGGTCTGGCGCCGTTGCTGGGGGAAACCGACCGTCAGGCGCAGTTCCTGATTCCGGCGGCGGTGTCGTTGGGTTACGGTATTTTGTTTGCTACCGTGATTACGCTGATTCTGATTCCAGCCTTGTTGGCGGTGCAGCATGATGTGATTGATCTGCTGGCGGCCCTGCGGCAACGGCTCGGATGGCAGTCTGACGATAAGGATGCTGCCCCTGCCACAGGAGACAAGCCGTGCTGAGCGTGTTACTGGTCGAGGATGATCTCGACCTGGCGGCCACTCTGGTTGATTACCTGTTGCTGGAAGATATCCAGTGCGATCACGCCAGCAATGGTGTGGCCGGGCTGACGCTGATGGCAGACAATGAGTATCGCGTGTTGCTGCTGGATCTGAACCTGCCCCGGCTGGATGGCATCAGTATTTGCCAGCGATTACGGCAGTTGGGCAACGATACGCCGATCCTGATGTTGACGGCCCGTGACCAGCTCACTGATAAGCGGGATGGCTTTCAGGCTGGCACCGACGACTATCTGGTCAAGCCGTTTGAAATGAGCGAGCTGGTGATGCGGGTAAAGGCATTGGCTCGCCGTCGTAGTGGCCAGGTGATGCGGCTGGATTGTGGTGATTTGGTGATGGATCTGAGCAGTCGTGTGGTGACACGGGGAGAACGCGAAATTCATCTGTCGCCCACTGGCTGGATCTTGCTGGAAACCCTGCTGCGGGCCTCCCCTGCGGTGGTCAGCCGGCGTCAACTGGCACAAGCGGTCTGGGGCGACGAAGCCCCGGACAGCAACAGTCTTAAAGTACATCTGTTTAATCTGCGCAAGTCTGTGGATGGGCAGGCCGACGTGAACCTGATGCATACCCTGGCGGGGCAGGGGATTGCGCTGCGCGTGCCGGATGTCAGTAACGAGCCATCGTCCTGATGCGTATCAGTCTGAAGTGGTTGTTGATTCTGGCCTTCCTTCTATTGGGGTTACTGCTGACGGTGGGTTATTCGATGCTCAGTGTGCAGTATATGATCCGCGGCATGGATGTGGTGATGGTGCAGGATATGGAACACACGCTAAAGAAACTGACCTCTGCTACCCATCCTCCTGA
The DNA here is from genome assembly GCF_030689025.1 of Oceanobacter sp. 1_MG-2023. Classification (GTDB taxonomy): domain Bacteria; phylum Pseudomonadota; class Gammaproteobacteria; order Pseudomonadales; family Oceanobacteraceae; genus Oceanobacter. The sequence continues at coordinate 36,189 of NZ_JAUYWA010000011.1, read as the reverse complement.
TGCTGGCGAATACGCCGATTTTTATATTGCGCCGGACTGGGCACAACAGCCCGCGGTGATACAGCGGGTATTTGAACAGGCACCCAAGACGGCGGGTGTACTGTACAAGCGCCGTATTGCCGAACAGGGTGACGAGCACCCCAATATGCACTTTGTGATGCGTTATCGGCTGGGCCGGGAAAATGACGGGCGGGACTGGTACATCAGCCGAACCCTGGAACACTCCACCCGGTCGGAACTGGTCAGCACCCAGATTGACAGCAGCCGTCGACGGCTGCATTGGATTTTGGCATCAACCCTGGTGCTGATCGTGACGATCGCAGTGTTATTGTTCCGTTTTTTATCGCGTCCGGCAGGGCGTTTGCTGGACTGGACACGAGAGCTGGATGCCAGCGAGCTGGCACAACCGGTGCCGGATTTTGGTTATTCGGAGCTGAATGAACTGGCCAGCCTGATGCATGGCAGTTTGACCAGCGTGCAGCAGACGCTGAATCGCGAACAGGCGTTTTTACGCCATGCCAGCCATGAATTACGCACACCGATTGCCGTGGTGCGTAATAACACCGAGCTGTTGCGACGACTGACGGAACGCCACACGCCGCTGGACGACACGCGGGTGCTGGCCACGGTGGCGCGGCTGGAACGGGCGGGTATCACCATGGCCCAGTTGACCGAAACCCTGTTGTGGCTGAGCCGGGATGATATCGCCAGTTTGCCGGTGCGACAGATTGCGCCTAGCGACCTGTTGCTGCAACTGGTGGATGAGCTGACCTTTTTGCTGAACAACAAAACGATCGAACTGGTGGTGGAAACCGATACCGACTGGCAGACCCGTCTGCCGGAAACTCCGCTGCGGATTGTGCTGGGGAATATTATTCGCAATGCCTTCCAGCACACCTGGGAAGGCCGCGTGGAAATTTATCAGCAAGGCAGCCGGATTGTGGTGAATAACTACGACAGCACAATGCCGGGCGAAAATACCTTGCTCGCCAGCCAGAATGCCGCTGACAGCGGTCAATATGACCAGGGCTTCGGGCTGGGATTGCAGCTGACCCGGCAATTGACGAAGCGATTGAACTGGGACTATCACAACCATGCCGAAGCGGATGGTCATCGGGTTATTCTGGATATTGGCGCCGGCGATGGACCGTCACAGCCCAGCTGACCGGCCATGTGCCTGAGTGGCTAATTTGCGAGCAGGCCTCGACCGGGCCTGCTTCTCTGGCATAATCAGCCGATCATGTTAAAGGCTGGTACTTATGTCTCTACAACCCGATGCCATACTGATCCGACGTGCGGCCATGGCCTCCATTGCCACAGCGGTGATACTGCTGGTGGCCAAACTCGGTGCCTGGAGCGTCAGTGACTCGACCAGTGTGCTGTCGTCGCTGCTGGACTCCCTGATGGATATCGCCGCTTCTGTGGTGAATTTTTTTGCCATCCGTTATGCCCTGATGCCTGCGGATGATGAGCATCCCTTTGGTCACAGCAAGGCCGAAGGTCTGGCAGCACTGGTGCAGTCGGCCTTTATTCTGGGGTCGGTGGTCGCGTTATTGCTGCACGTCACCGATCGTCTGCTGGACCCTCAGCCGCTCAAGGCGTTGGGTGAAAGCATCGGCGTGATGTTGTTTTCGACCGCACTGACCACGGCGCTGGTGCTGTATCAACGCTGGGTCGTCCGCAAGACTGGCTCGCTCGCAGTAAAAGCGGATTCCGCTCATTATTACGGCGATATTCTCACCAGTCTGGCGGTCGTGGTTGCGCTGCTTGGGGCCTGGTTTGGCCAGTATTGGCTCGACCCGGTGATTGCGCTGGTGATTGCGCTGGTACTGGTGCGCAGTGTGTATGAAATCATCCAGGAGGCGCTGGTGGTGCTGATGGATCAGGCCATGCCAGAAGCAGAAGAGACGGAGTTGCATCAGTTGATCAAGGGCGTTGATGGCGTGCGTGGTTTTCATGATATGAAAACCCGTCAGGCCGGTGCCGTGCAGTTTATCCAATTTCATCTGGATATGGATGGCGACCAGACACTGAACCGTGCCCATGCCATTGGTGATCAGGTCGAGGCGGCGATTCTGGCGCGTTTCCCCCGTGCCGAGGTGCTTATTCATCATGACCCGGTCTGACCGGGCCAGCTGGGCCGGGAGTATTACCATTGCCGCTCTCAGCCTGCAGCTTGTACCGGCGCAGGCACTTACAACGGAGCCTTATCTCCGCGCTGGCCAGGAAGCCTTGCAAGTGGAAGAAACGGATACCGTCGAGCCCTCTTATGAGTCAGAAACCCTGATTTCAGGGGAGATGGTGGAGCGCTCACGGGAATGGCTGGCCAACCATCTGGACAATTTGTCGGGCGGTCTGGACAGCTTTTTTGTTGATACCTTTTTCAGTGAAGATATTTTTGACGATGACGTCAAGGGCAGCCGGGCCAAACTGTCGCTTTATACTCGCCGGGAGCTGGGCGATCCGGTGGATTACAAATTTGGTATCAGTGTCAATCTGGAGCTGCCACACATCAGTGAACGGCTGAACCTGTTGCTGGAATCGGAAGAAGAAGAAGCGCGGGAAGCGGACCCGCTGGAAAGTATCGAAAACAATAATTATTCGGCTGCCTTGCGGTTTATTCTGCAGGAGAGCGAGCGCTGGAAAACCAATATTGATGCCGGTATCCGCTGGGGATTACCCCCGGACCCGTTTGTCCGTCTCCGGGCCAGGCGTTACAGCTACTTTGCTGAATGGGAAATGAAAGCGACCCAGAACTTTTCGTATTTTGCCAGCGAAGGCTGGGGCGAATACACCAGCGTACAGATGAACTACCCACTCAATATCGAAAAATTGTTTCGGGTGAATGCCAAAGCCAGTTATTTGCTTAACGATGATTACTTCAAGCTGTCTTACAGTGGTGGCTTGTATCACGAACTCAGCCAGCGTGCCGCGCTGGGTTACGTTGCCGGTGCCAGTGGTGATACAGAAGCCAGCGCCAGTTTCTATAATTACAGCGTCAGTGTCCGGTATCGCCGCCAGATTTATCAGGACTGGGTCTTTGCCGAACTGGCTCCGGAACTGGTGTGGGAGCGGGACAAGGATTACGAAACCACGCCGGTGATCATGTTCCGGATCGAGAGCGTGATTTCCAAATAACGCAGCCAGTAATCAAAAATCCCACTGATAGCCCGAAGACAGGTCGATGCGAGGCGTGTCGTCGAGGTAATACCCTCTATTCTGCAGTTCATCAATCCGGTCATCAGCGGCGCTGCTGGTGATATACAGCAAGTCTATGCCCCAGCCCTGATAACCGGCGCGGGTACCCCAGCCGATACCCAGCGTCAGGCCATTAAAGGATTCATAATCGCTTTTGCAGTAGTAGCCATTGCAGGTACTGATCTCCAGCACCGTATTGGTACCGTAGAGCACACTCAGACGCCAGTCACGATGATTCGAAAAAGCCGTGGAAGGATAGACGCGTGCCCCGACTTCCCATCCTGCTCCATCCTGGTTAAGACCCAGAGCCGCCAATGTATCGATATGGTCGTGGAGCTGATAGGAGAGATTTGTTCCCAGACTGCCTCCGTATGGGGTTCCCAACCCGAGACCGAAGGACAGGTCATCGGCGAGCACGGCAGGAGTCGCAGTCAGAGCCGCGATGGCGATCAGTAGAGTTGGAGAAGAAACAGGTGTCACAATTCAGATCCTTGAAAAGACGAAATGGCGGAATCCATAGTCTGTTGTAAGGCCCAAAGAAAAACAACTGGCTGTCGGTGTCGGTGGTGTGGCTGGTGTGGGTGTGGCGGGAGTAGAGGAGCAGCCATGGCAACCATGGCTGTGCTCCTCTTGCTACGACGGCTTACTTGTCGAAGAAGCCATCAAACAGGGGCGAGGTCAGATAACGCTCACCGGAGTCAGGCAGGATTACCACAATTTTCTTGTCTTTAAACGCGTCTTCAGCGGCCAGGCGCAAGGCTGCGACCATGGCGGCACCACAGGAAATACCGGCCAGAATCCCTTCTCCCGACATCAGTTTGTGGGCCATGGCCATGGCTTCGTCATTATCGACGGCTTCAACCCGGTCGAGGATATCCAGGTCCAGATTGCCTGGAATAAAGTTGGCGCCAATTCCCTGGATTTTATGTGGGCCAGGGGTCAGGTCTTCCCCTTTCAGCTTCTGGGCAATAATGGCAGAAGCCGAAGGTTCCACCGCTACCGAGGTAATGGCTTTCTGGCTTTTGAGGTAGCGGGAGATACCGGAAATGGTACCGCCAGTACCAACACCCGCCACCACAACATCCACTTCACCATCAGTGTCACGCCAGATTTCCGGGCCGGTGGTTTGTTCATGAATCGCCGGGTTGGCCGGGTTATTGAACTGTTGCAGCATGATGCGGTTTTCTGGTGCTTCGGCCAGCAGTTCGGCAGCCTTGTCGACGGCACCTTGCATCCCTTTTGGACCTTCGGTCAGTACCAGATTGGCACCCAGTGCCATCATGACTTTGCGACGTTCCATGCTCATGGTTTCCGGCATGGTCAGCGTGACCTTGTAGCCCCGGGCAGCACCGACATAAGCCAGTGCAATCCCGGTATTACCACTGGTTGGCTCAACGATTTCCATACCGGGTTTCAGAGTGCCGTCTTTTTCGGCTTGCCAGATCATGTTGGCACCAATACGACATTTGACGGACTGGGCCGGGTTGCGGCTTTCCAGTTTGGCGTATACGTGCGGGTGATCGGTCAGGGTACGAATACGTACCAACGGGGTGTTACCGATCGATTGACTGACATCTTCAAACACATTCATTGCATAAGCTCCTTGTTCATTCAGTAGCGGTGACCGCAGCATAGGTGCCGATGGGTTTGTCTGGCAATGGCTGTTCGCGGTTTTGACGCGCAGTTCTGCTGCTGTACCGTGACCAGGTCTGTCCGTCAGACATGGGAAACGTTCATTTTACCGGTCTTCCCGGTGATGGCCTGGGTAATGGTGTGGGTGATTAGTCAGAGGCGTTTGGTGGGCGATGAGACAGGTATTCCAGCGTGTCATCCTTGTCGAGCCACAATTCATGTACCCATTGCTGAAAGCGGTTACGGAAGTCTATGTCGTTCTGGTAGTCACCGCTGGACAGCCCGGCCGGGATGGGGATCTGGCGGATAATGACCTGGCAGCGTCGCATCTTGCCACTGAGAAATGACCAGAATGTGGGTACGCCATCAGGATAATGAATGGTGACATCAATCAGAGAATGGAAATTGTCTCCCATAATATTCATGGCAAACGCCATGCCGCCAGCGCGAGGTTGCAGCAGGTGGCGGTAGGGTGAGCGTTGTTGTTGCTGTTTGTCCGGGCAAAAACGGGTGCCTTCAAGAAAATTCATCACGCTGGTGGGAAGGTGCTGGAATTTTTCGCAGGAGCGGCGCGTGGTTTCCAGGTCCTGACCGCGTTTTTCTGGATGGCGGGCCAGATAAGCCTTGCTGTAGCGTTTCATGAATGGAAAATCGAGAGCCCACCAGACGACTCCCATAATCGGTACCCAGATCAGCTCTTGCTTGAGAAAAAACTTGAGCAGCGGAATACGGCCGTTCAAACAATGTTGTAGCACCAGGATATCTACCCAACTCTGGTGATTGCTGACAACAAAGTACCAGCCATCAGAATCGAGCTGTGATGGCCGTTCTATGTGCCAGTCCATTGCCTGGGTCAGTTTCATCCAAAGGGAGTTGCCAGAAATCCAGCGGTTGGCACAGCCATCGATCAGGGGGCTGATCACGGATCGCAGTGCCGGAATGGGCAGCAGCAATTTCAGCAGGGCCAGGACGATCAATAAGGGTGCCCAAAACAGGGTATTGATGATCAGCAACAGGCTGGCAGCCAGTCCGGTCAGAAGTGCGGTCATATGATATGAGCTTTTTTCGCTATCGTTATGGAAAGTCGGAATTCAATATCGAGCTGCATAAAACCCTACCGGTTTGTGTGGGTCAAGCCGGGAAAGTGGCTTCCGGTGCCGGTAACAACCCATTGCCAGTCAATGAGTCAGGTTATTCAGGATAAGTTTGAGAAGGGTCTCAGCACTTTGGCGTGAATTGTCCGATTGTCTACTGAAATCGAATTTCAGGCCATAGAGAAAGTCACGTCCTTGAGGGGATTTTTGAATCACCTCTGCGGTTACTTGCTGCAAGCTGTGGTGGCGGTTGCCCAGCGATATCAGCAGGTGTTGTCCGATGCGAAGTTTCAGGGGCGACAGAATCGATACGCCTCCCAGGGTGATTTCCAGTGCCATGGCATGATGGGGGGCTTGCCATTGACCCAGCCAGCTACGCTGATACAGCTCCAGCTTGAGTGGAGCTGCATCATAGCGTTGACTGAAATGACGTTCAGTCACACTCACATCAGTCTTCCTGTGTGTTGGCCTTGAGGTCGGTCTGGACATCCGGGTCGAGCTGATCAATCTTGTTAAAGCTGATCATGCTGCGGATTTCCTTGATGTACTCGTGGCCGCGTTCGGAATAGCCTTCCAGACCACCGGCCAGATTGATGCCGGTCGGATAACCTTGGGTCGCCATTTCGGTATTACGCAAATCACGCAATTTCTGATAGGTCGGATGGCTGTTCAGGTTGCGGATATAGCTTTCGACGGATTCCAGCGGATCATCAAATTTGGCCACTTCATGACCAGCGCCATCATTACGCTGGCTCGGCACAATGCCGCAGCCTTTGGAGAAACACCATTGGCCAAAAAAGTTATTACCCTGACGAGCAAAACGAGAGGTGCCCCAGGCGCTCTCATTGGCCCCTTGTGCCAGTACCAGTGACGGTGGAATAACCTGGACGCGTTTTAGCAGGCTGGCTTTCTGGTCGCTGGTCGACAGTGTGTCGTCGACCCGGTATTTCTCAACCAGAGCGCTGATAGCCGGGCTTGCAGCGCTGTTACCATCCCATTGTTTGATGATGTCTCGTTCTTTGAGGACGTTGGCATTGGCGTGCTTGACCAGCTTCAGCATGTAGCCAAAAAAGGCTTCTTTTTTCTGTTTGACGTCGGTGTAGCTGGCAAAGTCAGGCAAGGTAACCGTGCCGGTATGTTCTGGCTCAGCCGGTGACTGAACGGCCTTGACGGTTTGCGGAGCGACTTCGACCGTTGGCATTTCGGATTCTGGCGCCGCTTCGGATGCCGCTGACTCGGGCTGTGCTTCCGGTGTTGGTGCCGGTTCTTGTGGCTGTGTTTGTTCTTGTGCTTGCTCTTGCGGCTGTACTGGCTCTGGTGCAGCCGGCTCAGCGGGTTGGTCACAGCCCGTCAGTACCAGTGCCACCGTGGTGGCCAGTACACTCAGTGGCAGTAAAGGCAGAGAGGTCCGTGAAGTCGTTGGTCGCGACATGTGTTGCTCCTTGGTCACAATGATTGGTTTGCAGTGTATATGAGGATGGGGTTTGACCTCAAAAAATAACCGATGGATCAGGCTTTCTGATTCGGCACAGTAACGGTAGTGCTCATTTCTGCTATTTTTATGTCGCAGTGTGTCTGGTTTGTCCTTTATGGTGACTCATTGTCAGTATTGATTCACAGCCCCCGGTGTCTCTGAATATGAATAAATCCCTGACTGTTTTGATCGCCTCTGCCAGCCCGTCTGATCAGACCCTGCTGGCGTCTGTATTGCCCGCTACCAGTGATGTGATGTCTTTGAACTCACTGGCGCAGCTGGAAGCGTGTTTGCTGCAATTTGGGCGTTACCCCTCGTTGTTGATTCTGGCGATGGATCTGCCGGGACTGGACTTCGCTGCTTTTATGGCACAGCGGGCCGAAGACCCCTTGTACCGGTATATGGAAGTGGTCGCGGTAGGCGCAGCGAGTGTTGATCAGGAAATTATGGCACTGGATGCTGGTGCTGCACTTTATCTCAAGCAACCGTTACAGGTACCGCTGGTAGCCGCCCGGCTGGGCGTACTGGAGCGACAGTATCAGCGTATACGGCAGTTGAAAGCCCTGTCCATGACTGATGGGTTAACCGGAATTGCCAATCGGCGGCGGTTTGATGAGTTTTTACTGGCGGAGTGGCGTCGGGCGCAACGACAGCAAAGTAATCTGGCGGTGATGATGGTGGATGTGGATGCCTTCAAGGCGTTTAACGATCGATACGGCCATGTACAAGGGGATGAGGCCTTGCGTCAGGTGGCCAGGGCACTGGACGACAGCGTCAATCGTTCCCACGATCTGGTTGCCCGCTACGGTGGTGAAGAATTTTCTATTGTACTGCCGTTGATCGAGCCGGAAGGGGTCGCGATTGTTGCGCAGCGAATGCTGGCATCGGTGGCTGCCTTACGGCTGGAGAATAAAGGATCACCCGCAGGGCCATGGCTCAGTATCAGTATTGGCAGTGGCTGGTTTCAACCCATGATGAGTGACCCGGTTACCATGGCCATTGAGGTCGCTGACAAGGCTTTGTACCAGGCCAAAAACACTGGTCGTGCCCGCCATCAGGCAGCTGCGTTACCCCGCTAGTCTGCCGCTTGATGACGAGCCGCGATCAGCTCTGACCGTCGGTTTTGGTGAAGTGGCGCAGGTAACGTTGGTTGATGTTGTCGCGGCTCAGCAAAATCAGGGCATCGGCGACATTAAAGTCTTTATCCAGACAGGGTTCGCCACAAACTTTGACACCAATACGCAAATACGCCTTTAACAGCGGTGGCACCAGCCTGGCACCATCCATCTCAACGTCGATGCTGGGCATATGGACGCGGGGTTCGGCGCGGGCATCGGCTGCCGAGAAATGCTTGTCTCGCAGGTAATTGATGATGGCGATGGCACGTGCATAACCGTCATTAAGCGAGATACTGGCACAGCCCATCAGGTAATCAATCTGGTGAGCCGACATAAACTGGGCAATCCCTGACCATAACAAGCCAATCACCGCACCGCTGCGAAAATCAGGATCAACACAGGTACGGCCAATTTCCATATAACGGTAACCGGGTTTGACGATGTTGCTGAGGTCAAATTCGGTGGCGGAGTAGAACCCGCCCGCCTGCTCTGCCAACTCGTTGGTGAGGATACGACTGTAACCCACCACCCGGTCGTTATTGACATCTTTCACAATCAGGTGCAGGCAAATATCGTCAAAATGGTCACGGTCGATACCCGCTTCACCACTATCGATATTGGCTCCCATTCCTTCGGCAAACACTCGGTAGCGCAGCGCCAGTGCCTGACGGATTTCAGCGGGGTCCTGGGTAACTCGGGCCACGAGGGGGGAGTCGCTGCTGATGGCTATCTGGGAGGCAGTGGCTTGCTGCATAGTGACACCTGATGGTTGAGTTAATCCGGCCAAATTTACGGCTTGGGTATGACATTTGGGTGACATATCCGACATTCGTTCCAAGGGGTGTGATGGTATTGGGAGTCATGCCATTCGTGAATCATTTATGACAAAAATATTTCAAAACTGAGACGCCTTAGAGGTTGGACAGAGGCAACGGAGACGTTATGCACGACGGAATCGGCGTATGGGTCAGAATGCAGACTTTGAAGGAGTAACGAGGCCGGAGTTCCTTGGCAGGCGCGGAATATCAGCCAGAGGGGCTTACCAGTCAGCCAGACGAGTCCGTAACCAGAGGCCTGGCAAGGTGCTCAGCCCTTGATCGGCAAAACGGACGGCGCCGTTTTTATCGATAACGTAATAACTGGGATATCCTTGAATATTCAACTTTTTGGCCGTTGCCGGATCACCCAGCAGCGTGGTGCCGGCGTAACCAACGGATTGGACCATATCGGTCACTTCTGACTTTTGGCGCCAATCCAGAGCGATGGCAATAATACGAATATTGTCGCTTTCGACCCATGGCAGGGTCGGCATACTGACCCGGCAAACACTGCACCAGGGCGCAAACAAATACACCAGCGTGGTCTGGGGTGGCTGGGTGGTATCCGGGAACGGTACGGGTTGCCCGTGCAGGTCAGACAGGTAAATGTCGGGGAACGGGGTATTCCGGTCGAGCAGGTGACGGCCGAGCCATTGGCTGAGCAAGGTCATCACCACCACCATCAATAACAGTTCCAGTCCCCAGCGTTGCCACCGGGGCCTGGCCTGATAGTTTTGTCGCCAGCGGGATTCAGATCGCTTTGGAGAAGCGTTGTTGCTCATGTTGGTAAATATACTCGTCAAATGCCATGCAGGCATTACGCACCAATAGCTGGCCTTTGTCACGAATGGATACACCATCGGCGCTAATACTGACCAGACCATCGTTCACCATGGGCTCCAGGCGTTGCAGCGAAGACAGCAGATAATCATGGCTGTTAATGTTGAATTCGGCGTCGATGGCGCTGAAGTCGACCCGCAGGTGACAGAGTAATTCGCTGATAACCCGACGGCGGATCTGGTCATCGCGGGTGACCTGGCAGCATTTGCTGGATGGCAATTGCTGGTTGTCGAGGGCGGCGCAGTAGTCATCCATACGTACCTGGTTTTGCAGGTAATAATCGCCAATCTGACTGATGGAAGAGACACCAAAACCCAGCAGGTCACAGTCACCATGAGTGGTGTAACCCTGGAAGTTGCGGTGCAAGCTACCATTGGCCTGAGCCAATGCCAGCTCGTCATTCGGGCGGGCAAAGTGATCCATACCGATATAGTGATAGCCAGCGGCAGTCAGGCGCTGGATGCAGTGCCCGAGAATGGTCAGCTTTTCCTGAGCGGATGGCAGATCGTCGGCATTGATGCGACGCTGTGGTTTGAAGCGTTCAGGTAAATGAGCGTAATTGAACACGGACAAACGATCCGGGTTTAACTCGATCATGGTGTCCAGCGTCTGGTCAAAGCTGTCACGGGTTTGGTGTGGCAGACCATAGATCAGATCAATATTGATGGAGCGGAAACCCAGTGCCCGTGCTTCCGACATAACCGACCGGATCATGGCTTCAGGTTGCAGGCGGTTAACCGCTTGCTGGACGTCGGGCTGTAAATCCTGCACCCCATAACTGAGGCGATTAAAGCCCAGTTGGCGCAACAGCGTCAGGGTACCGGGGCGCAGTTCGCGCGGGTCGATCTCGATGGAATAGTCCGCGTCTTCAGCATCACTGAACTCGAATGTGTCACGCAGGAAAGTCACCAGATCCTGCAGTTGCTCATCACTGAGAAAGGTGGGCGTGCCACCGCCCAGATGCAGCTGTTCGACAGGGGCCAGGCGACCGTTATTCGCGCTGGCCAGCAGCGCATGTTTACGGCGGATTTCTGCCTTGAGATAGTCGAGGTAAGGGGCTGCCCGGCTCATGTCCTTGGTCACAATCTTGTTGCAACCACAGTAGTAGCAAACGTGACGACAGAAGGGGATATGCAGGTACAGGGACAGCGGCCGCTGTGGATCACGCCTGGCATAGGCTTCACGTTCGAGAGTGTCGTTTTCGAGCGGCAAGAACTCCACAGCCGTCGGATAGGAGGTATAGCGTGGCCCCGGGCGATTGTAGCGCTGGATCAGCAGGGGATCCCAGGAGACGGTGTGATTCATGCTGAAGTTACCTCGTGATGGCTGGCGGTCTGCAGGGAGGGTGGTCATCGGGTGTGTGACTGGCTGGCAAGCACCGGTGTGGCATGCTGTCGCATCATCAGCCCAACAGCCTGACCCAAGGCAGTGCAGTAAACTGTTACATGAACGAATGATAAATAAGTTGGCAAGCGCTTGAATTGCCTTGTATCAATAGAAGAACGGAGTCAGGTCGTTATGCTTGCCGGAGCATCTGTTTCATCGCTGCCCCGCCTAGCCATGCAGAGTCAGATTAATGGCCCCAAGCATGCCAATACGACGTTTCGCTAGTTAGCCTGACTTGATTTGATGTTGGTAGTCGTTAACCTGATGTGTTTGGTACTCGGGTATAAGCTTGAACCCGCCCGTCCTTTTTATAGTAACGACCAGGAGTCGTCATGCCCAAGAAGCCATTTTCAGCGGAAGAAATCGCTCATCAACGTGAGCGCATTATGGATAGTGCTGCTTCCATCATGGCCGATGTCGGTTTTCATTATCTCTCCATGCGTAAATTGGCGGCTGAGTTAGGGATGACAGCCAGCAATATTTATAACTACTTCCCCAGTAAGGAATCCTTGCTGCTGCATATCCGTCGCCGGGGTTTTGAAATGCTGTTCCAGAATACACGACTGGCGCTGATGGATAGCCAGGATGCAGTGGATTCGCTGCATCGTCTGGCCCATCAACTGACCTGTTTCGCCAGAGACTATGCTGGTTATTACCAACTGATGTTTCAGCCGCCACGGATTCGTCCGGGTTCGACAGGGGACGACGATGGGGGTGTCACCCGGCAGCTGGCGCGGCTACTGGACGAATGGCAACACCAGGCCCAGATGTTATTGACGGACGCCATTGACGGCCTGGCACAGCGGACGGACGTCGAGCGTCAGCGAGTGACGCTGTACTTCCTGACAGCGATTCATGGTTTGGTCGACTGTTATCAATACCAGGCCCTGCCACAGCTGCTGGAAGGGGTGGACCTGATCCCGGAAGATATGGTGCGAACCCATACCGACTGGCTGGTGGAAGCGGTCAAGGTGCGGGTTGTTGATCTCGTCTGAGGCTTGGCCTGACCGGAGCAATGGCAGCTTTATTGCCTGGTGCACAACGTAGAAGAACTGGCAAAATACGGTCAGCCCTGCCAGCAAGAGCAAAGCGGCAGGGCGAAGACCGTATTAACGCAAGCATGAAAAGCATGATAAAACCTGGCTGAAGTCAGGTTTTTCTACAAGCTGGCTGTGTAACTAAAGGAGCGTTGTGGTGGAGTTGAGACATGTTGCAAGCAAGGTTATTCATGGGTTAGAGGTCAGAACCGATAACGCAGCGGAAATGAGTCCTGATAAAGGTAAAATTCCTGCTTTATGGCAAGCATTTGATGAAGCTGTGCCAGTCGATTATAAAAATGGTGAAAGAGTATACGGTGTATATTCCGATTATGAGTCTGACCATACTGGAGAATTTACGGTGCTTGCCGGTTTTGATGGTCAATCACTGCCGCCTGATGTGAGTTTAAAGCAGAGAGTTATTCCAGCGGCCAAATATTTGGTGTTTTCTCATAAGGGAAATATGCCTCAAATAGCTATTGATGCATGGACGGAAATTTGGGAATATTTTTCCAACCCTGGTTCTGAATATAAAAGGGTTTATTCAACTGACTTTGAATATTACCCCAGTGCCGATGCAATTGAAGTTCATATAGCCGTGCTATAGCTGTATAGTTGGCACGGGTGTTTGTTGTTCTGTATTAATCATTATCAGAGCCAGCTGTCGTCGGTTATCTGACGGTCTGGCTTACAGGCAGCAAAACCTGAAATACAGAATTAACAAGCGATTGTGGGTTAAAACGGGCAATCGGAAATAAACAACAGAGAACGAGCAGGTGGCGGGAAAGACTACCTGAAATCAGGTTTTTCTACAGGCTCGTTATGAATGTCTGTACTTTTGGTGATCAGGAATTTATTTTGTTCAAACTTTATTACTACCCAAACAATGCGAGCCTGGCTCCTCATTTTTTACTTCATCACTTAAAAGCAGATTATGAGTTGTTGTTGGTCGATAAGACGTCAAATGCTCAAAAATCTGAAGATTATCTCAGGCTCAACCCTGTAGGGCGAATTCCGACTCTGGTTGTTAATGAGCAGCCCGTTTTTGAAAGTCCGGCCATTTGCATTCACATCTGTGAATTACACCCTGAATCAGATTTGATGCCATCTCCAGGTGATCCGAACCGCCCCTTGTTTTATCAGTGGCTCGCGTTTCTTAATAATACGCTGCAAGCTGAACTTATGGTTCACTATTATCCTCATCGCCATACCAATGATGAAGCTACCATTCCAAATGTTGTAGCGGCCCAGGGCGACAGGGTTGCAGACGCCTTATCCATTATCAACGACCAGCTAGAGGGCAATGAATACTTGCTTGGTGGGACGCTAACAGCATGTGATTATTTTTTGTTTATGCTTGCGGAATGGTCGTTGCCACTGGAAAAATCCCCTCTTGAATTTGAGCATCTGGCTGCTTATTTAAAGCGTCTTTGCTCAAATCCAACTATTAAGGCGGTTTGCGATATTGAAGGTATAGACCTCAAACCCTTTGAGTCGTACTCATAACAATCAATTTAAGGAAGCTCTGAAAAAGCCCATCGATTGCCTGTCTTTATGCCAAACCAGCAATCTAAAACAACCCGATACAGCCCATAATTCCCAGTAAATTGGCAACCCTGATCTGCAATGTTCATCACCATGGCGCCGCTTTTCAGCAGGTGCCAGGTTGTGAACATTCGCGGCGGTGGGTCAGGCTCATAGCTTCATCAACGCCAATGGGCATCTTCATCCCGGGTTTTAATTTGTTGCCTTTCTTCGTTTGGTGCCTTTCTTGCGATAGATCAGCTCTGAGGCATCACGCTTTTCCTGCCCGGGTTCCATACCTCTAACCTGAGTGATGCCGGGTGCCTGCGTCGGGAGAGATCCTCCACCTGATGGCAAAGTAGGGGTGATATTGCTCCAGGTCTGGCGTGCGTCTCATGAATGAAGCAAATTGGTCGAAGGACCCATCCGGGTCAAGCCACAGTCCACAGGGTTTTTGTATATAATGCGCCCGCTTTTATGCGCAATGGCAATTTCCGGGGTTTGAATGGCAAATCGTTATACCGATAACAGTGTGTCCCTGAGTGCGAGTGAGTTGTACTGCGAGCGTGATGACCGGGTGTTATTCGAGCGTTTGAACCTGACCGTCAAGAATGGTGACTTGCTGCAACTGGCGGGGCCAAACGGTGCCGGGAAAACCACCCTGTTACGATTGCTGGTCGGACTGAACCGGGATTTTGACGGCGATCTGCTCTGGCATGGCGAGCCATTGACCCAGGTGTTTGCCGATTACGCCAGCCAGCGCTTGTATCTCGGCCATCTGGCGGCGCTCAAGCGTGCGCTGACACCGCTGGAAAATCTGCGCTGGCTGGTCAGTCCATGGATGTCCACGGAATCCGCGTCGGTGATTACCGATGATGATCTGTGGCAAGCACTGGAAGATGTTGAGCTGGGCGGTTATGAAGAAACGCCCTGTAATCAGCTTTCGGCCGGGCAGCAGCGCCGTGTCGGTTTGTCGCGGTTGGCGATTGTGCCCGCGCCGCTATGGATTCTGGATGAACCCTTTACCGCTCTGGATGTTGCTGGGGTGGCCTGGTTGGAAGCCCGCATTCAACAGCATGTTGCCCGCAACGGTGCGGTCATTATTACCAGTCACCATGCGTTGCAGAATATTCCGTCACTCAAGCGTCTGGATCTGGGTGAACTGGCCTTGGGCGGAGGACTCTTATGAGCCTGGTGATGGCAACGATCAAGCGGGATCTGCTGTTGGCTGGGCGTAATCCTGGCGAGTGGCTTAATCCGTTGATGTTTTTTCTGATGGTGGTGGCGATGTTCCCACTGGCGGTGGACCCGGACCCTGAATTCTTGTCCCGGATCGCCGGTGGGGTGATCTGGGTCGGTGCTTTACTGGCGACGCTGCTGTCACTGGATGCTTTGTATAAAGCCGATGTTGAAGACGGCACATTGGAACAATGGCTGGCATCGGGGGAATCTCTCTATATGCTGGCGTTGGCCAAGGCCCTGGTGCATTGGCTATGCAGCGGTTTGCCTCTGACATTAATGGCCCCGGTGCTGGGATTAATGATGGCGCTGCCTGATGACGCTTACATCGGTATGTTACTGAGCCTGGCGGTCGGAACGCCGATTCTGAGCCTGCTGGGATCTGTGGGGGCGGCGTTGACGGCCGGGGTGCGCAGTGGTGGATTGCTATTGAGTCTATTGATTTTACCTATGTATGTACCGGTGTTGATCTTTGCTGCCAGTGCGGTTTATCACGCCGGACTGGGGATGGCATACAATGGCCAGATCGGTTTTCTGGGCGCCATGTTGGCGCTGTCTGTGTGTTTGACGCCCTTCGCTTCGGCAGCGGCACTGAAACTGAATTTATCGCGCTAGGCGCACGTTTTTGATCGGGGATTTTATGTGGCAGTGGATTGTACGGCTGTATCACCGCCTGGGTTCGCCCAAATGGTTTTATGAACTGACATCAAAATGGATCTTTTGGTTGGCTTTGCTGTCTGTGGTGGGCTGCGTGGTTGGGCTGGTGCTTGGCTTGCTGTATGCACCGGCTGATTATCAGCAGGGCAACAGCTTTCGCATTATTTATATTCATGTGCCGGCGGCGTTGGTGGCCCAGAGTGCGTTCATCATGATGGCGGTTGCCGGCGCGGTGTTCCTGATCTGGAAAATGAAAATGGCGGCCTGGGTGGCGCGGGCGATTGCGCCGATTGGTGCCAGTTTTTGCCTGATTGCCCTGTTGACCGGCGCGATCTGGGGTAAACCGACCTGGGGGACCTGGTGGGTATGGGATGCACGTCTGACTTCGATGTTGTTGCTGCTGTTCCTGTATTTTGGCGTGATGGCATTACAGCGGGCGATTGAGTCGGAAGAAGCCAGCCATAAGGGCGCGGCGATTCTGGCGCTGGTTGGGCTGGTGAATATTCCCATCATCAAGTATTCGGTGGAGTGGTGGAATACCTTGCACCAGCCAGCGACCTTGAAGTTGACAGAAAAACCGAGCATGCACCCGGATATGTTATTGCCGTTGCTGATCATGATTCTGACAACGTATGTACTGTTTGCCTTGCTGGTGATTTTACGCACCCGTAATGAAATTCTCTGGCATGAACGCAAGCGCAGCTGGGTTCAGGCGTTGCCGGAAATGCTGGGTGGAGGTCGCTAATGGAATTTCACAGTGTCGGCGAATTTCTCGCCATGGGACGTCATGGTTTGTATGTATGGCTGTCTTACGGCCTGAGTGCGCTGGTAATTATTGCCAATCTGGTGCTGCCAATGTGGCAGCGCCGTCGTTTGATTCGGGAACAAGGGCAACGTGTACGCCGTGATCGTCGCGGACAAGCGGCCGCTGACCGAACCGTAGTTAACGAGGAGAAAAACTGACATGCATCCACAACGGAAGAAACGGCTGAAGCTGATTCTGTTTTTGGTGATCGGCTTTGGCGTTGCGGTGGGGCTGTTGATGTATTCCCTTAGCCAGAACATCAACCTGTTCCAGACTCCGACCCAGATTGCCAATGGTGAAGTGCCGGTAGGGCGCACCATTCGTGCCGGTGGTCTGGTGGTTGACGGTAGCGTACAGCGCGATGAAGAAGGGCTGGCGGTTACGTTCCAGGTCACGGATGGTGCCGCCACGGTGCCGATTCATTACGAAGGTATCCTGCCCGACCTGTTCCGTGAGGGACAGGGTATTGTGGCACTGGGCAAGCTGGATGAGCATGGCGTGATACAGGCATCCGAAGTATTGGCCAAGCACGATGAAAACTACATGCCACCGGAAGTGCAGGATGCTCTGGAGCAGGCACACGAAGATGGCAAACAGGCCATGCAGGGTGCATCGGCAACATCGAGCAGTTACTCAATTTCCGAATCGATCAAAAATGACGGAGCCTATTAATGTTGACCGAAGCTTACGGCGCCTTGTCGTCGATTCCGGAGTTTGGCCAACTGGCGCTGATCATGGCGTTTGTGGTGGCGGTATTCCAAACCGTCGTGCCGTTGTGGGGGGTACATCGCAATAATACGCTGATGATGGCCTACGCCCGGCCACTGGCGGCAGCCCAGGCGCTGTTTTTGCTGGTCAGCCTGGTGGTGTTGGCCTGGTGTTTTGTGGTGGATGATTTCTCGGTGACTTATGTCGCTACCAACAGTAATAGCGCCTTGCCGACGCCGTTTAAAATCAGCGCGGTGTGGGGTGCCCACGAAGGCTCGTTATTACTGTGGGTGGCTTTATTGGGTTGCTGGGGCGTAGCGGTTGCCTTGTTCAGTCGTTCGTTGCCGCTGGATATGCTGGCGCGGGTGCTGGGTATTATGGGGCTGATCTCGACTGGTTTTATTCTGTTTACGCTGGAAACCTCCAATCCGTTTGCCCGCACCTTGCCTTCGGTACCGTCAGAAGGCGGTGATTTGAATCCGCTGCTGCAGGATTTTGGTTTGATCGTGCATCCACCGACCTTGTATATGGGTTACGTTGGCCTGTCCGTGGTGTTTTCGTTCGCTGTGGCGGCGTTGTTGGGTGGGCGTCTGGATGCCGCCTGGGCACGCTGGTCTCGTCCATGGACAACAGCTGCGTGGATTTTTCTGACCATCGGTATCGCCTTGGGCAGCTGGTGGGCTTATTACGAACTGGGCTGGGGTGGCTGGTGGTTCTGGGACCCGGTTGAAAATGCGTCACTGATGCCCTGGCTGGTGGCGACTGCGCTGATGCACTCACTGGCGGTGACAGAAAAACGCGGCCTGTTCAAAAGCTGGACCGTGTTACTGGCGATCATTGCGTTCTCCCTCAGTCTGCTGGGAACCTTCCTGGTACGTTCCGGCGTACTGACCTCTGTACATGCGTTTGCTTCTGACCCGGAACGAGGGGTGTTTGTACTGGCATTGCTGGGTATCTGCGTGGGTGGCTCGCTGCTGATTTATGCACTCAAGGCGCCCACGGTGGCGTCGGTTGGGCGTTACGACTGGTTATCCCGCGAAAGCTTTTTGTTGATGAACAATCTGCTGTTGCTGGTGGCGGCCTTTGCCATTCTGCTGGGCACCCTGTACCCGTTGCTGATTGATTTCCTTGGCATGGGCAAGATCTCCGTCGGAGCGAGTTGGTTTAACGTGATGTTTGTACCGGTGAGCGTCATGTTGACACTGATTATCGGTATCGGTGCGGTATCGCGCTGGAAGACGGATCAGACCAAGCGTCTGGGGCGGGAACTGGGCCTGGCGGCAGTGGCCGCTCCTGTGCTGGGTATCGCCACCCCCTTGATTGTTTCTGGGGAGCTGAATGGCCAGGTTATTCTGGGGATCGGTATTGCCAGCTGGTTGATACTGGCCAGCCTGCTGGATGTCTGGAAAAAATGCCGGGGCCAGTTGCAGCGGATTCCATCGTTGAGTCTCAGTTTTAACGGCATGATTCTGGCGCACATCGGTGTTGCCGTGACGGTGGTCGGTGTGACCATGGTGGCCAATTACAGCCAGGAAGAGTCAGTCCGGATGTCGGTCGGTGACAGTCATACACTGGGGGATTACCGCTTTGAATTTGTCGAGGCGGGGCAGATTCGCGGCCCTAACTACCACGCCGATGCCATCCGTTTCCGGGTCTACGACAACGATCGGCTAATCGGCGAGCTGATGCCGGAAAAACGCCGCTACACGGCGCGGGGTTCGGTCATGACCGAAGCCGCCATCGATGTCACGCTGTTCCGTGACCTGTACGTATCCATGGGTGAGCCACTGGAAAACGGTGCCTGGGGGATGAGGATTCAGGTCAAACCCTTTATGCGTTGGGTCTGGCTGGGAACCATCTTTATGGCGCTGGGCGGGCTGATGGCCATGTTTGATAAACGTTATCGCCAACCACGGCGGTCGGCACCTTCTCCATCTGCAATCGCGGAGGCAACTGCATGAACCGGTTTATTCTGTTTGTCCCTCTGGTTGGCTTTACCATCTTGGCGGGGCTGTTTTTTCTCACCATTGACCGTAAAGACAAGGATGTTTTGCCTTCGCCGCTGGTCGGGCAACCATTTCCGGAATTTGAAATGGTATCGCTGGAAACCGGAGAAGTGGTAACCCGCGATGACTTGCTGGGCAAACGTGCGCTGGTGAATGTCTGGGCTACTTGGTGCCCGACCTGTAAAGCAGAGCATTCTTTCCTTAATTTGCTGGCTGCGGAAGGCATACGCATTTACGGCATCAACTATAAAGACGAAGAGCGCAAGGCGATTCAATGGCTGGCGTCCTACGGCAATCCTTATCGCTGGAACCTGTCGGATACCAATGGCCAGTTGGGCCTGGAACTGGGGGTTTATGGCGCACCGGAGACATTTCTACTGGACAGTCGCGGGATTATTCGTGGTCGTCACGTCGGTGATTTGAATGCCCGGGTTTGGTCGACTCTTGAACCTGAATTTGAGAGCTTGCCATGATGCGTTATGAATATCGCCACTGGCTGGCCGGCTTGCTGCTGCTGTTGGGAGCGGTCTCTGCCCACGCGGTGGTGAATGGCTATAAATACCCGTTTGATGATCCTGATGATATTGCCCGTTTTCAGCATCTGGCAGAAGAGCTGCGCTGTCCCAAGTGCCAGAACCAGAACCTGGCGGATTCCAATGCCCCAGTGGCCGGAGACATGCGTGACAAGGTTTATGAGCTGATGAATAACGGCCAGACGGATGAGCAGATTATTGATTATCTGGTCGCCCGTTACGGCGATTTTGTCCATTACAAACCTCCGGTGAGAGCAGAGACCTATGTACTCTGGTTTGGCCCCTTGCTGGCCTTTTTGCTGGGACTGCTGATCTTGCGACAAATGCGGCGTAATCAGAAAGCTGCTCCGGCTCCATTGACGGCAGAAGAACGTCAGCAACTGGAACAATTAAAAGCCGCAGTCTCGGCGGATTCATCGAACGACCAAAAGGCGAATAACTCATGATCTGGATGTTGTTGATCCTGCTGCTGCCCCTGGTGGCCTTGCTGTATCGCCCTGTGTGGTTCAGACCGGAAACCAATCAGCAGAGTGAAGAAAATCTGCGCCTGTACCAGGAACGTACCGATGAGCTGAAATCCAGCGAGCTGAACGATGCCGAGCAGGCTGCCTTGCAGCTGGAGCTGGACCGTGAATTTCTGGCCAGCGCCGACGGGCATACCAGTCGTGCCGACAAGACCTCTGGCAGCTGGATCATGCTGGGAAGCATGGTTGTGGTGGCCTTGCTGGCGTCGGTCATGCTGTACAGCATCTGGGGGGCGGATAATGCCCTGCGAGCCAGTGCTTTGCTGAACAAGGGCGAACAGGTTGAGCTGACCATGCCGGAGCGCCAGCAGTTGATGCAGCGCCTGGCGGCAGAAGCGGACCATGATCCGGATAATCTGGAGTGGGCTTATCTGAACGCCCGCTTGCTTAACGCCAGCGGTGAATACCAACAGGCCGTTGATGCCTTTGGCGAGATTCTGGAAGCCTTGCCAGAGGACGCTGTCAGTGATCGTGCTGCGACCCTGACATTGATGGCCGAGGCAAAGTTCTTTGCTGCCGACCAACAAGCCGACGAAGCGACCTATGCCTTGCTGGATGAAGCCTTGTCGCTTAATCCCCAAAGCCGTCAGGCTCTGGGCATGGCAGGTATTCTGGCGTTTGAGCTGGGCAAGCATGAGCGGGCGATCAATCACTGGAAAGCCTTGTGGCAGGGATTGCCAGAAGGGCCGGAATCCCAGGTACTGGCACAAGGTATACGTCGGGCTGCAGAACAGTTGGCGACACAGGATATTATCGTCGATCTGGCTTGGCTGGAGCGGGTTGGGCTGACAGTGGCGGTTGATATCAGTGCTGAAGCCAGAGCGGCGGTCAAGCCGGATGATCTGGTGTTTGTGCTGGCGCGGGCGGTGACTGGCCCTCCTTTACCTCTGGCGGTACAACGTTTGACGGTGGCGGATTTGCCCACACAAGTGACCCTGACCGATGCCCAGGCCATGGCTCCGGGTATAACGATCAGTGATTTTGAACAGCTGACATTGATTGCGCGGGTGTCCCGTACCGGACAACCGACTGCTCAGCCAGGAGATTGGCAGGATGAGCGCTCACCGGTGGATCATCGTGACAGTGAAGTCCAGATGTTGACCATCAAAACCCAGGTGAACTGACTGGGTGTCAGCAGAGCCGGTCAGACTGACCGGCTCTGCTGTTTTTTCTGACTACCTGTTTCTCTTTCTAGTTACTTACTTACTCTTACTATTCTTGCTGCACTTTCTGACAAGTGCTTCCTCTGGCTGTTTCCGGCGTTGTAATGCCGTTGTAATACCAGTGGAGGTTATGGGTTATGGCTGCAATGCCAGCTTCAGCTCGCGGCTATCCGGTTCCAGTGTTTGCACACTGACCCGGACAGTCTGACCAATGGCCAGCGTTTGTTCGCCGTTGCTGTGTGACAGGGTTTTGCTGTCGAATGCCCAGTTGCCCTTCACTTTACGACGATCAATCTGTCCTTCCACCCCGGAGTCTTCAAAACGCACCATGATGTTATTGGCAGTCGCGTATTGAATGACCGCATCAAACTGGGCATCAGCCGGAAACGTTTTTAACCATTGCAGCTTGAGCCAGGATTCCGTCTGATTGGCGGCCACCCGTGCCTTGGCTTGCTTGTCCTGAATCGCACTCAGTAAAGGAGCGTCGACGGCAGGGACGGGTTGCTCTGTCAGAATTGCCGCAATCATACGGTGTACCAACAGATCGTTGTATTTGCGCAACGGTGACGTCATGGTGGTGTAGCGGGGGAAGCCCAGGCCCATATGCGGCTTGTCTTCGGTGGTCAGATTACTGCGCTCAAGCTGGCGACTGATGATCTGCTTGATATTCAGGCCATCATCACCGCCTGCCGCTTGTTTCATCAGGCTGACGTAGTCTTCCAGCGATTTGATTTTGGGTTTCTTTTCCAGCCCCAACTGTTCCTTGAGCAGGGTGGTGACATCCCCGATACGTTCGGTACGAATACCGGCGTGCTCAATAAAAATACCGCTGTTATGTTGCTGCAGCCAATCGGCGCACAGGCGATTACAGACCAGCATGCATTCTTCGACCAGACGTTGGGCGTCGTTACGTTCCTGACGCACGATGTCTTTGACCTTGCCGTTTTCGTCCAGTATCAGGCGATAGTCTGGGCGGTCTTCCATCACCAGACAGGCGTTTTTGCGTTGGCTGGCCAGTGCCTGGGCACAATCTTTCAAGGCATCCAATGACGGCTGCAGAGCGGCATCGATATCACCGAGGCTGCCATCCGCCATAAATTCACCGACTTGCTGGTAAGACAGCTTGGCCTGGCTGGACACCAGCGCCTGAGACAAGCGGGTCAGGGTGGAGGCACCAGCCTGATCAACCGCGACTTCGGCCACCAGAGCAAGGCGTTTGACGCCAGGTTGCAGTGAGCAGAGTTGTTCGGACAATGCTGCCGGCAACATCGGAATCACCAGATTGGCGAAATAGGCCGAGGTCGCACGATCGCGTGCCATCAGGTCAAGAGGAGTACCCGGCTGAATAACCGCTGCCGGATCAGCAATGGCAATGTGCAGGGTCCAGCCGGTATCGGTAACGGTCGCACAGAGGGCATCGTCAAGATCGCGGGTGCTGGCGGAGTCGATCGTGACCAGCGGCAGTTCTGTCAGGTCGGCGCGATCGGTGCTGAGGGCATCAATGCCGGCGGCTGCCAGCTCATGAGCCTGTTGCAGTTCGGTTTCGCTGAACTCAGTGGCCAGATTCCATTTCTGACACATGTAGCGGGCTTCGATACCGGCATCCTGGCTGCTGCCAATCACGGTATCAATTTCTGCTTGAGCCCGGCCTGCGGGGTAAGGGTGCTGTGACAGATGCGCCTTGACCAACATGCCTTCTTCGGCATTCTGGCGAGCTTTGGGTGGTACAAAAATCCATCGGTTCAGTGCCTGGTGATCGGGCTGGATAAAGTGGCCTTTACCCTTGATCACATAAGTCCCACAAAAGTCGCTCAGCTCTGTGCTGATCAGGCTTTCGATAATGGCTTGCGTCTTTTTGGTATCCACTTCCTCAACACGAAAAGCAACCCTGTCGCCTGGAAGCACCTTTTCCATCTCTTCCGGTGACATGTAGAACTGCTGGTTATCGTCCGTGACTACGAAGCCGAAGCGTCCGCCAGTCGCTCGAACCTTTCCCTCAAATCTGGGAACACTGTCGTGTATTTCCTGTTTGAGAGATTGCAGTTGTGACAACGAATTCTTATCTAGCATTCCGATCTGGCCCCGGCCGGTAAAAAAGGCCGTTGAGTTTAATGGACGCGTGCCGTGCAGGCCAGCACGGAAAACTCATGCCGCCAGTAGTTCTTGATAAAGATTTACCTCAGGAGGCTTTCTGTCTTAAGTTCTTAACAAATATTTACGATTATGGCCTTTTAAGTCATTGATGGGGCAATTACGCCCTCTCGTTATGTTGAGGTCCAAGTATGTCACGTACTCCCGATTTGAGCCGTCGTCGCTTTTTGCAATCTGTGGCTGGCACGGCCAGCGCGGTGAGTGTACCCGCTGTGATTACCGGCTGTTTTGCCGATGATGACGACGACGATGATTCCAGCCGCAACCTGACCGTATTTGTCTTTGGCCACGGCGTGGCGTCGGGCGATCCTTTGGTGGATGCCGTGATTATCTGGACCCGGGTAACGCCGGACGAACTCGCGGATGCCGACGCGGAAGCCGAAGTGGGTTATGTCGTGGCGACTGACGCTGCCATGACCGATGTGGTGGCATCCGGCACTGTGTATACCGATGCTTCCCGTGACTATACGGTTAAAGTGGACGTAACAGGGTTGTCGGCAGGCACTGGCTATTATTATCAATTTGCTGGCAAGGATGGTGAAACTTCAACCATCGGTCAGACCAAAACCCTGCCGGAAGGCAGTATCGACAGCGTCAAACTGGCGGTGTGTTCCTGTTCCAACTTTCCGGCCGGCCTGTTTAACGTTTATCGGGAAATCGCCAACAGCGATGCCGATGCCGTGATCCATCTGGGTGATTACCTGTACGAATACGGCTCCAACGAATACCCCACTGAAGATGCCGAAGGCCGCCAACCGGAGCCAACGGCAGAAATCACCACATTGGCACAATATCGCCAGCGTTACGCGCAATACCATGTGGATGCCAACCTGCAGGCTGCCCATGCCGCCAAGCCGTTTATTTGCGTCTGGGATGATCATGAGTTGGCCAACGACACCTATATCGACGGTGCCGAGAATCATGATGAAACGACCGAAGGCTCATTCAGTGAGCGTCGTGATGCTGCCGAGCAGGCCTATCATGAATGGTTGCCGATTCGTACCGGTTCCGATAACGCCCATATCTATCGGGCGTTTGATTTTGGCGATCTGGTACGCCTGCACATGCTGGATACCCGTATTCTGGCCCGTAGCAAGCAACTGGATTACGCCGATTACGTCACTTCTACCGGGCTGGATACCACAGCGTTCATGACGGACATGTCAGACACTTCCCGTACCTTGCTGGGGGATGAACAAACAGCCTGGTTTGGCAACAGCCTGGCTACCTCGGGTGCCACCTGGGATGTATTGGGTCAGCAGGTTTTGATGGGGAAAATGTACATCCCGGCAGATATCTTGCTGGCGATGAGCTCACTGACAACCGTTGAAGACCAGTTGGCACTGGCGACCATGCTGGAAACCTATGCCACCGCCAAATACATGCAAAGTCTGGGGATGGATATTGATGACGACGTCGCCACCGCATTGGCCACCACAGCACCGTATAATCTGGATGCCTGGGATGGTTACGAAGTTGCGCGTCAAACGCTGTATGCCCAGATCAGCGGCCAGTCCCGTGATGTGAATCTGGTGACACTGGCGGGTGATACCCACAATGCCTGGGCCAGCCAGCTGACTCAGTCAGGCACCACGATTGGTGTCGAATTTGCCACACCATCGGTGACTTCGCCAGGGCTGGAGTTGTATGCCGGATTTGGTTCGGATGAGGCTTTGCAGGCTAGTTTTGAGTCGGCGATTACTACCTTGATTGATGACCTTGAGTATCTGAATGCCGGTCAGCGGGGCTTTATTCTGGTGACCTTTACCGCAGAAAAGGCCAGCTGTGACTGGGTGTTTGTTGATACCATCGCCAGCTCAAGCTACAACGTAACCACAGGTAAACGTATGCAGGTGCTGGCTGGTTCAGAACTGACGCTGGAGAGTGTTGATGATCTGGGCTAGTTTGGGCCAGATAGCGACCTGGTGATAAAACCAAACCCCTGATACCGCCCGGTATCAGGGGTTTTTTATGGCTGGCAGGTTGGCAGGGAGTGATACAGCAGGGAAGTGGCGTAAGGATCGTTGGGCCCGGTTTCCGGTTCGGTGGGGTAACAGTGTCGGCCCAGATAGTGAAATGCCGGGTGCTGGATATCGGGCTGTCGTGATTCTGCCAGCCAGACCTGCTGGCTGATCGCTATGAATTTATCCAGCAAGCCATGGTTATGCTGGTCGTACAGCAGGTCGGCGGCCAGTACCAGGTCGATCTGGCCGAGCTGGAGAAAGTCGCTGCATAACGCCAGTTCGGTCTGCTGTTGTGCCAGCGGATTTAACGCCATATTGGCGCGACAGGCGATCAGGGCCTGTGGATCGAGATCGCAGGCAATCACCTGTTTGGCTCCCGCATAGGCGGCAGCAATGGCCACCAAGCCGGAACCACAACCAATATCAAGTACGGTTTTGCCCTTAACCATGGCTGGATGATCCAGCAGATAACGGGCCATCGCCAGACCGCCAGGCCAACACACCGCCCAATAGGCCGGGTGTGCGGCAATACGTAATTGTTCGTCGGCAGCAAACGGCCGATTGATACATTCTGGTGCTGCCAGCCAGAGTTGCAGCTCTGGACAGGCACTCAGGGTTTGGCGACAAACATAGGCATCCGGCAACATTTGCTGTAGCTGCCGGTTGAGTTCCGGGTGGCTGTTATTCACGGCGGTGGTTGATCTGCTCTGCTGGTTGGTGTGCTGCTGATTGTACTGCACGGGTTTGAGTGCCGTTACCCAGGGTAAAACAGGCGTCGACTGTGGCAACCCGATATCCGGCGGCGCTCAGCTGCTGGCCAGCGTCTGTATTGGCGTAGTGATACAGCACCAGCTGACGGCGCAAGGCCTCGGGGTATTCTTTTGCCAGATCATCGAGACCGGTATGGGATGGATTGGAAATCAGGCCACAATCGTGAAATACCACTTCATTGCCGCTTAACTGGTGATTGAGAATTTCAGGGATGGGCCGGGTGTCGCCACTGTAAAAAAACTGTCCGGGCAGGTGCAACGCAAAGGATGAGCCGGGAGAGTGATGCCGGGTCGGATAACAGTGGAAGGTCATGCCAGCGTATTCAAACCGGTCGCTGACTGGTAATAACTGGAACGACTGCCAGAAGTTATGGCCACCTTCGGCCATCGTGCCCGGATACGTTGCCAGCCGCTGATGCAGTACCGGAATGACACTGAGAGGCACAAACAGCGGAATGGGGGCGACCTGTTGCAGCTTCGCCCGTACCGTCAATATTTCCAGATCGGCAATATGATCCATATGCGCATGGGTCATGAAAATAGCTGTCGGCAAGGCCTGATAGCGCTGCTGGACCTGTGCCAGTGTCCCTGGACCACAGTCGATTAATAACAAGGGTTGGCCCTGATGTTCCAGAGTGGCGGCGGCGCTGCCCAGAGCCAGATGGCCGCCGCTGCCAACGCCGTGAAAACAGAGGGATAGCTGATTCGGATAGGTTGTCATAGGATGCCTGTAGAAAATTCCTCTGTCTGAATACGATTACCGTTACTGGAGACTGATTATGTGGCGTCCAAAACATATGTCCATTCCTTCTGCGGAAGAGGCCTTGCCGGGCCGCTCCGAGCCTTTGCCAACCAGCAGCCATCACTTTGTGAATGGTCATGTGATTGCCGGAGAGCGCCCGGCAGGGTTATCAGAGCTGATGGTTGGTATGGGTTGCTTCTGGGGTGCCGAACGGGCGTTCTGGTCGCTGCCCGGGGTGTATTCTACCTCGGTCGGGTATGGTGGCGGTCATACCCCTAATCCGACCTACGACGAAGTCTGCAGCGGTTTGACTGGTCACAATGAGCTGGTGCGTATCTGGTATGACGCGCAGCAACTATCGCTACAACAGCTGTTGACGGTGTTCTGGGAAAGTCATGACCCGTGTCAGGGGATGCGTCAGGGCAATGATATCGGTACCCAGTATCGCTCCGGGATTTATCTGCCCGATGCCGCAGCCCTGACGGTGGCAGAGCAGAGCCGGGAGCAGTATCAGCAATGTCTGACGGCAGCAGGCAAGCCAGAGATTACAACCGAAATTCGGACAGGCATTCGTTATTATATGGCTGAAAGTTATCATCAGCAGTATCTGGCCAAGAACCCTGGCGGTTATTGTGGATCGGGAGGCTGTGGGGTGGCTTTCAAGGGAACTACCGCCTGATCACTTATCTAACTATCGTTCGAGAGCCTGGTGCCTGGGTGGTGTGAAAACCGTGTCAGCAAGCCGGGTCAGAAAGATGTTTTCTGGCACGGTTTTTCACGGTTAAATGGCGATGAGATCCAGACTGGTCTGATCTCAGCATGGGTGTGATGAGTGGCCGTGCTGATAGAGCATTTTGGTGGGATATATCGTAAGAATCACGTGTTAGACTGACCGTTAATATTATCAAGGGATGAGCGTTTCGTGCGTGCTATTGCTGTATTTCAGCTGAAAGGCGGGGTGGGGAAAACTACTACCGCCGTTAACCTGGCCGCTCTGGCCGCCAGCAACTCCGTTCGCACTCTGCTTTGGGATCTTGACCCGCAAGGGGCCGCCACCTGGATTCTGGGCGTTGAGACTGATCGCAAGCAAGACAAGGTCTGGAGTGAAGGCAAGCCGATCGGCCGTTATATTTACCCGACGCAGTATGACCGTCTGGACGTTTTGGCTGCGGATATCTCTTTGCGCAAATTTCACCAAAGTGTCGCCGACAAACGTACCGCCAGAGATATCACCAGTGATGCTATCGATATGTTGGGAGAAGATTACGAGCTGGTGGTGATTGACTGCCCACCGATACTGTCACCGCAAATTGAAGGGGTGTTACAGGCGGTGGATAAAATTCTGGTGCCGATCGAACCATCGTTACTGTCCATTCGGGCCTATGAACAGTCAAAACAGCATCTCAGCTGGGTCAAAAGTAAACAATGGCTGCCATTTGTCACCCTGATTGATCGCCGCAAGCGAGCGCATGTGCAATGGGCCTCGGAAGTTGCACCAACCATCAAAGAGTTATTGCCGGTTTTTATCGGTCATTCTGCCAGTGCTGAACGGATGCTGGAATTACGCAGCCCGATTGTCGTCTGCCAGCCTAATGTGCCCTTGGCGCGTAATTACCAGGCTCTGTGGGATGCAGTAAAAGAGCAGCTGGCATTTTAACAGGCACTTTTCCGCTCCAGGCCGTTTGCCAGTATTTGTGGATAAGCGATAAAAACAGCCCAGGCAATGGCGGTGGCATAACTGAGGTTGGTTTTTAATTCGTGGTGGGGGTCAATCAGAAACTGTCGCTGCGACGCCAGTCCCCGAATCAGGCT
Source organism: Oceanobacter sp. 1_MG-2023 (assembly GCF_030689025.1). Lineage (GTDB taxonomy): Bacteria > Pseudomonadota > Gammaproteobacteria > Pseudomonadales > Oceanobacteraceae > Oceanobacter. The sequence continues at coordinate 6,994 of NZ_JAUYWA010000011.1, read as the reverse complement.
GGCCTGATCAGGATTGAATGCCAGGTACTGATCCCAGATTTGCTGGTGCAGATCGTTATCAATCGGGTACAGAGAAGTGCTGTCGTGGTTATTGAGCGGGCGGCGGCATTGTGCTTGTGCCAGAGCAACCAGTTGCTCTTCTGTGGCAACAGAATAACAACCCATATAGTCCAGCGTTGGATGAATAATACTTCTGAGCTCGTGAGGCGTTAGCATCATTGCTCACCTTCCTGTGTCGGATAATCAGTGTCGGATAAATTGGCAGTATTGAATATCGAAGCAAAAAGAGCGCCATCCCTGTTTTTATTATTATGCCCCCAAAATCGTCATGGTAGCGACGGGTGGCGTGGTCAGGCAGGCATTTGGGGCGATTGTTATGCTGTTTAGGGTAATATTCTGACGAAAACAGGGACGACTTGTCATAAATTTGACAACGGCCACCAAGGCCCAAGGTAGACAATCGATGAATACCGCTATGTATGAATAAGCCCGCGGCGACAGATGGCCCTGTCTCTCCTGTTCTGTCAGGCTGGTTTGACAGTCATTGCCACTTTGACTTCCAGGTCTTTGCGCAAAACCGTCAGGCGGTGTGGCAGCACTGTGAAAGTCTGGGGCTGACGGGCCTGATCGTGCCAGGGATTAGCTGTGAGCAAGGCAAACAACTGGCGTCGTTTTGCCAAGGGCGGCCTTGGTGGTTTGCCCTGGGTCTGCATCCTTTTTTTATTGATCAGCACACGATGGACGATCTGGACTGGCTGGAGCATGCATTGGTGACATCGGACTGTGTCGCGGTGGGGGAGTTTGGTTTGCACCGGGTTCGGCAGATGGACCCGGCGGTACGCCTGCGTCAGCGGCGGTTGTTTGATGCCCAGCTACAGCTGGCGCAACAATATCGACTGCCGGTGATCCTGCATGGTGTTGGTGCGCATGATGAGATCATTCTGGCACTGCGACAAACCCGGTTTGACCAGGGGGGTGTTATCCATGCCTTTAGTGGCAGTGAACAGCAGGCCCGGCAGTATCTTGATCTGGGTTTTCGGTTGGGGCTGGGTGGGCTGTTATTACGGCCCAATGCCCATCGGTTGCGCCGCACTGTGCAGCAGCTGCCACTGGACGCCTGGTTACTGGAAACCGATGCACCGGATATGGCTCCGGCAGTGGTTGCCAGCGCGACCAATTCACCGGTTTTTTTACCATTAATCGGCGTTGCTCTTGCACGCCTCAAGCGCGTTACTCCCGCCACCGTGCGTGCCGTACAGGCTGCCCGTATTGGTCAGATATTCAGGCGCTCTACGGATCTTTCCATATAACCTAAAAGTTATATTTTTTTATTTTTCAAAAGGCATTCGTATTAATGTCACTCTAAAGTATGAGATTGATGGGCTCTCAGTTTCTTATTCATGATCAAAATGTTGCCTTTTGTAAGGTGAAATTGATCATTGGTGGGGAGTGGCCTCATTATCGATAGCGATGGAATAACAATAACAATAACAGTAATAACAACAACAGCAGAGTGACTGGTTCATCAGACGCGCGGCTGCCAGGTAAATAAAAACATGAAAATAATAAGTATGCTTGTGTGGTTGCTGGGTATGGCAATGCCATCCTGGGCAGAGTTGCCGGATAGTGATATTAAACGATTACAGCAGGACCTGACGCCCCTGGGGGCGGAGCGCGCAGGTAATGGCAGTACCATTCCGGCCTGGACGGGCGGCTTGCCACAAGATCAAGGGCCGTGGGAAACCGGTTTTCATCCCGACCCTTATGCCGGCGAGAAGCCGCTGTTGCGGATTGATGCTGGCAACCTCGGTGCTTATCAGGACCAGCTGACCGAAGGACAGCGTCAGCTGCTGCAGCGTTACCCGGATATGTATTTGAATGTCTACCCCAGCCACCGTTCAGCGTCGTACCCTGATTCTGTTTATGATGCCATCCAGTCCAATGCCGCCACGGCACAGTTATTACCGTATGGCTCGGGGGTTACCGGCGCGGTGATGAGTTCGCCGTTTCCGATTCCAGCCAATGGCCTGGAAGTACTCTGGAATCACACCCTGAGATTTCGGGGGCAGACGGTCTCCTACGAAGCAGTCAGCTCCTTGATCACCACCAACGGTCAGCGAATGGACACCTTGCGGGAGTACAACTATTACTTCAAATACAGCGAGGCGGACATAAAATCATCCGAACTGGAAAACAAAATCTTTCTGTTAACACGAAAAACACTGGCACCAGCGCATCAGGCCGGCAGCCTGACCCTGGTCCATGAAACCCTGGATCAGATGCGAGCGCGGCGCAAGTCGTGGGTGTATACACCGGGTGCTCGACGGTTACGCCGGACACCGGATTTGGCATACGACACACCGGACCCCAACAGTCAGTCGTTACGCACCATTGACCAGGTTGATATGTTTAACGGTGCTCCCGATTATTACGACTGGGATTTGCAGGGCAAACAGGAAATCTATATTCCATACAATGCCTATCGGGTACACCAAGGGGATCTGGCGCTGGACGATATTCTGGCCAAACATCACCTGAATCCGGCCTTGCTGCGTTATGAGTTGCATCGGGTGTGGGTGATCGAGGCCAACTTGCGGGTTGGCTTCAGTCACCGTTATAGCAAGCGCCGTTATTATCTCGATGAAGATTCGTGGTCGATTGTGTATGCCGAAGAATACGATCAGCACGGAGCACTGATACAGATGACGGAAGGGCATTTGATCAACTACTACGATATGCCCTTGATGATGACCACGCTCGAAGTCACCTATGATTTTCCATCCGGACGCTATTACACCGAAGGGCTGGATAACGAGCGGCCGCGCAGCTTTCGCTTTTTTGATACCGGTTTGAATGAAAGTGATTTCTCCACCAATGCCATCCGTCGTCAGGCCAGACGCTGACAGCCAGAAAGCAGGCGGCTACACTACGGACTTTTCTGGATAAGGATATACTGTGGTGAAGGTCTTTTATTGCCGGTTCTGGCCTTGTTGAACAAGGTGTTCAGACCGCGATCGTGGCGATGGAGCCAATGCCGTTATTTACTGCTGGGCATTCCACTGACGGGGTGCTTGGCTCTGGCGGATGCCGAGCTACCGGAAAACTTCGCTGAGCTGTCGGACGATGTACAGTCGGTGATTCTGGAGTTTATGTTCTTTCCGGATCGGGCCAATAAGGTCTGGGGAAGAGACCTGGCTGTTTCCGGAGTGCGGTCACTGGTGAAATATCTGGATAATTACCATACCCAGGTACGTATCGACTTTGATGCCGGGACCATCCATATCGAAAACCGTGGCAGTAAAACACCACTGCAAGCGCTGACACACGCTATCGAAGCGACCTTGCTGACCCCGGCGGACCCGGCAGCGGTGGATCTGCGCACTGCTGCCGACTTTGGCCTGACCGGAACGCCGTTTCTGGCCGGCAAGGTAAAAGATCACGATGGCCAGCTGATTGAATATTCTTGGCGTGCCCGACGTTATGCCGAATACCTGGTGGCTAACCAATTACAACAAGAAAGCAATCGTTACTGGGTCTCGATTCCGATGGTGCAGGAATTTCAACAGGTCAGCGCCCAGCAATATGGCACTCTGGTGCAACAGGCCGCGATTCGTTACAGCGTACCGGCGCCACTGATTCTGGCCATTATTGAAACCGAAAGCAGTTTTAACCCGTTCGCCGTGTCGCCATCCGGTGCTTATGGCCTGATGCAGGTAATGAGTCGGACGGCAGGCAAGGACGTATATGAAAAAATCTACCAGCGCAGTGGCAGCCCTGGTCGTGATGTCCTGCTGCGTCCAGAACAGAATATCGATATTGGTACTGCCTATCTGTCGATTTTGCGGGATCGTTATTTACGCGATATCCCGGGTACCGAAAAACAACTGTATTGTATGATTGCCTCCTACAACGGAGGGGCAGGGAACCTGTATAAAACCTTCCACAGTGACCGTGAAAAAGCCGTTGCCCGCATTAACGCCATGTCGGCCAGCCAAGTGTATCGCACCATTCTATCCAGTCATCCCAGTCAGGAATCCCGTAACTATCTTAAAAAAGTCTCCGCTGCCCAGACGCGTTATGGCGGTGGCACATGACCAGTGTGATGCATTATCCCCCGGCGGACTTGTTGGCCGGACTGCAACAGCACGACGTTTGGTCCAATGCCGGCCTGGAACCGGTTACGCTGGAACATGGCATACAGCTCTGGTTGCTGGCTATCCAGCAGGGACGACTGTTCAATAGTCAGGAAGTAGCGGCTCTGTGGCGGTATATGCCGTATTGGGCATTTGCCTGGGCAGGAGGGCGCGCCATGTCCAGCTATTTGGCCAGGCACCCGCAGCTGGTGGCCGGCAAGCGGGTGTTGGATGTCGGGTGTGGCAGCGGTATAGCGGCGATTCAGGCTGCGCGACAGGGAGCCAGTCGAGTGGCCGTCTGTGATATTGACCCGTTGGCGACCCTGGCTGCACAACACAATGCCCGGTTGAACGGAGTGGTTCTGGATTCGGTGAACGAGCATGATTGGGATGGCTTTGATTTGTACCTGGCTGGTGATCTGTTGTATGACCCCAGCAGCCACGGATTGCCCAATCGCCTGAACGATTGCATTCCAGCGGGGCTGACGGCAGAGCCTGTTAATGCCTGGCAAGCGATATCTGACAGCCAGTCAGCCAATGCAACGCTTGCTGCGACAGCTTGCCCTGCCTCTGCCGCGCTGGATCGCGGACACTTTGCCACCTTGCCGGCCATCGGTGATTTTGATCAGCAGGTTTTGATAGAAATCCACGCTATGCCCGTCGCTCCCTGACCCAGCTGTGATAACCTCGCGGCATGATCACCCCAGAATATCGCTTCAGAATATAGCAACGGAGATTATTATATGCGTCGAGTTATCACACTGACTGCCATGCTGGCAGCATCCCCGGCGTGGGCCTTGACCGCCACGGAACTGGATGTGTGGATTAAATCCATGCCAACAGTACAGGTCTGGCTGGATCAACACGAAGATGCGATGCCACAAGGGAATGCGGCAATGACAGACGGCATGGCCGCGATGTTCCAGGAAGGTATCAACAGCCTGAAAACATCGGGATTGTATGGTGAATTCAGCCAGCAACTATCCGCCGCCGGATTTGACAGCGTTGAACAATGGACCCGGATTACCACCGAAATCAGCCTGGGCATGCTGGCGGTCGATATGAACGAGCAAGGAGGAAGCCGTGCCCAGGTACAGCAGCAATTGGCTCAAGTACAGCAAATGCGCAGCAGCGGTAATATGCCAGCAGAGCAACTTAACGCCATGGAATCGATGCTTCGGGGAACATTGACAATGATCGATGAAATGGAATCGGTTGATGCTGCCGACAAGGCACTGGTTCGTGACCGCATGACGGAGCTGCAGGAACTTATACAATAAACAGAGGCTGAACAGACCGCTGTTATCTCCTGTTGCAGATAGCCGATATACCTGACGATAGTCTCCGGTTGGTTACTGTTTTTCGTTCAACAAAACAGCAACCAACCGGGCAGGATCAACCGGTTGCGAGATAGCGCTAGTAGAAGCCGATATTGGATTCCAGCGGCGACAGGCTGGAAACGGCAGCAACCGCCTGGTTACGCCATTGACGCCGAAACGCAGCCGGTGTTTGCCCAGTCCACTGCTTGAAAGCCCGCTCGAATCCACGACGATCAGAGAACCCCAGTTCATTAGCCAGCTGCTGCACATCTTTACTGGTACGTTTTAACGCCGCCGCAGCGCGTACCAACCGGCAATGCTTGCTTAATTCCGAGAACTGGCTGCCTTCTTCTTGTAGTCGCCGAGTCAATGTCCTGGCGCTGGTGCCCAATAAATCAGCCACCGCCTCCTTGGTCATTGGCAGACAGGTGGGCCAGTAATAAAGAATATGGCGTAACTTGCGACTGAAAGGGCGTTCCGTGTCTTCCGAGCGCCAGGGGACTTCCGCTCCCTCGAGCATGGCTTCCAGGAACGGCATGGCTTTTTTCATCGACTTGTCGAGATAGTCGCTGGAGAAACTGATCCAGTTGCAGCTTTCGCCATAACGAACCGGCACACCAAAATAACGATCGAGTTGATCCCGGTACTGAGGAGGCTGCTGCTGAAAACCAATACCCGTAATATTGTAGAAGCCGTTACCCAGTCGGGAACCGACATCATGAATACCGGCCGCGACCAGCTCCGCTCGGGTCTGACGCGCTTGCGCGCTCCCCTCACTGACATAAAACACTACCTTGACGGCCTGCTGCCCGATAAACACATCGGGAGAATGGCTATCGCTGATCAGTGGGTAATAACGTCGCAACTGTGACAGCGCATCACGGCCCGTACGGCATTCACTCAATAGATACGCCAGTAACCGGAAGCGTCGCCAATCCAGCCGACTACCCATCATCACACCGATGGCCGGTGTCTTCAGGAATTGGCCAGCCTGTTCGACGATACGATCAAACACAGGCACAGGAAATTGTAGTTGGCTGCTACCCCAGTCCTTGGCCAGCTCAGGAAGCTCGTCAGGGTTCAGGCCCCGCTCACGCATGAGCTGGAACAAAGGATGCAACGCGGCCGACGTCAATGTCGGAGTAAGATATGCACTCATAAGTAATGTCATTGTTGTTATTTTTGTTACAGGTAACGTATCACCGCCACCGGCTTCAGACCACCCCTGTAGAGCGCTTTTTCATCGCTATCTGGCTTTGCGCAGCAGATCCTGTCTTCTTTGTTGATAAGCCTTGACAGACAGGGAGGCTCTCCGTATTATATGCAACCTCTGACGCGGGATGGAGCAGTCTGGTAGCTCGTCGGGCTCATAACCCGAAGGTCGTAGGTTCGAATCCTGCTCCCGCAACCATTTATTCAGTGTGCGGTTTAGGTCAGAGTAGCAACAAAAGTAGTAAGATGATGTCGCGGGATGGAGCAGTCTGGTAGCTCGTCGGGCTCATAACCCGAAGGTCGTAGGTTCGAATCCTGCTCCCGCAACCA
>NZ_JAUYWA010000010.1 GCF_030689025.1 Oceanobacter sp. 1_MG-2023 | reverse complement strand
GTATCTCTGTATCTCTGTATCTCTGTATCTCTGTATCTCTGTATCTCTGTATCTCTGTATCTCTGTATCTCTGTATCAGCCTGGCTCCTGGCTCAGCAGCCAGGCAAATTTTGGGCGCAGCCGCAATGGCCGTGCCGCTGGTGTAATTTGCTGGCGGCACGGGTTATGGGAGCTAACCGAGTCAGGACAGACAGATGATATGGGCGGCAGGCTCTGCCGCGTACAGCTCGGCAACGGTATCGGCACGATTGGTTAATACCGCATTTTGATTGATGGAGCCTTTGTCGGTAATTTCATGGGCATCCAGCTGTGGTGGCCGGGCTTCAATGACCAAGCGCTGAATCCGGTTGGAGCTGCCGGTTGACGAGGCAGCCATTTCAGTGAGCAGGCGTCCGAAGACCTCGCGGGTGCGGGGGTGTGATACCAGCTCGCTGGCGCTGGCGTCGGCGGGCAGTTCCGTTAGCTGATGCAGTTGCGACAGGTCGGGGAAGACCAGTATCGAAATATAGCCCCGGTCGCGGCCCGCAATCACCAGGTCTTGCACGTAGGGGGCGCAATGGTGGATTACAAACGGTCGCAGACTGCCGACGCTGACCCAGGTGCCGGTATCCAGTTTGAAGTCTTCCGACACTCGACCATCGAAGTAAAATCCCCGATCGGGCTGTTGTTCATCAATAAACTTGAGGGCATCACCGAGACAGTAAAAGCCTTCTTCATCGTAAGCGGTGGCGGTTTTCTCCGCATCGCGCCAGTAGCCCGGAGTAATACTGAGGCCACGAATACGTGCTTCAAGCTTGCCGCCATTGGGCACCAGTTTGATGTCGGTACCCGGCGCGGGTACACCAACCACACCGGAAGCGCACTCTTCTATTGAAGCGAACAACGCCGCCGGGCCGGTTTCGGTTGAGCCAAGGCCCGTCAGCATCGGGACTTTTCTACCCGTATGCTGAATCGCCAGTTCATCCAGTGCATCCCATACATGCTGGGCCAGACCAGCACCGGCGAAGTACATGACGTTCAGGTGGCGGTAAAAGTTGGCGGCGACATCGGGATTGTCTTTCAGCCCCTGGGCCAGCAATTCAAAGCCTTTGGGCACGTTAAAATACACCGTCGGCGAAATATCGCGCAGATTGTCGAGCGTGACTGGCATGGCTTTGGGGACAGGTTTGCCCTGGTCGATATACAGTGAACCACCGTTGAACAGCACCAGGCCGACGTTGTGGTTGCCGCCAAAGGTGTGGTTCCAGGGCAGCCAGTCGACCACCACCGGCGGTTGCTGTTGTACAAAGGCCAGTACACTGGCGAGCATGGCCTGGTTGGCGCAGAGCATTTTATGAGTGTTGATAACGCCTTTGGGCATGCCCGTGGAGCCGGAGGTAAAAAGAAATTTGGCGATACTGCTGGCACTGACGGCCCGGTTGGCCTGATCGACGGCAGCGGTCACTGTGGTGTTGATCAGGGTATCAAATGGGGTCAGTACTCCTTCCAGACCGTCGTTGCCGTGGGCAGATACAACCGCGACCACGGGCAAACCGGGTAATACGGCATCAATGGCATCACGGTATGGTCCGAGGTTGTCGGCAAATACCAGTCCCGGGGTCAGGGTTTCGACGATATGGCGCAGCTTGCCAAAATCGGTAGAAATGGTGGAGTAGGCCGTAGAAACAGGAGCATAGGGAATACCGACGTACATGGCAGCCAGTGCCAGCAGCAGGTGTTCGCTGCTGTTGCCCGACAGAATCACAATCGGCCGCTCCTGACTCAGGGGTTCGCCGTCGATGCGCAGATCCAGTAACCATTGGGCGATGGCCCGTACGCGGCGGCGGGTGTCGGCATAGTTAAGGGTTTGCCAGTGCTGGTGGTCGGTACCGGCCTGGGGGCGCTGGCTGACAAACGGCCGCTCCGGGGTCTGTGTTGCCCAGTAGTCCAGGCGGTCGGTAATTCGTTCCGGATAGTCGCACAGCTCTCCGACCGAACGGATAATGCGACTGCCATCTTCGCGGTGTTCAACATCGACCCGATGGGTCACGACATGGACAGGATGAAAATCAGCAAGCATGTTGAGGCTCCATGATGCACTTTTTATGATTATTTGCATCGAGTGTGAGTTGTTATTGGTTGGTCATGCTGGCTGCCGGGTTTATCCGGCGGCGTTAAAGTCGAAATCTTTCAGGCCGTTATCGGCATCAGCTACTGTGGCTAAGAGCGCCTGGATACGGGGCATCTCATGGGCAAAATAGAAGCGGGCCTGGGCGATCAGGTTGCGATGATAGTCGGCATCACTGTCGCCTCGTATACAGGCCTGATCGGCCAGTAAAGCCAGCTGCCAGCCAACGCAGAGTATTCCCAGTGCGTCGAGCAAAGGCACAGACCCGGCATGTAATCGAGTCTGCTCACTTGTCTTGTTGGCGCTGTCGAGCAGGGCTTCTAGCTGGTTCTGCATCGCCGCGACGGAATGAATCAGATTGCTCTGTAATTCAGCCAATGGCGTCGCCAGTCGATCAGCATCCTGGTGGATATGCCGTAGCAGGCACCGCAAGGCGGTTCCCTTATCGGCCAGTATTTTGCGGAATAGCAGGTCGCGTGCCTGAATGCCGGTGGTGCCTTCGTAAATGGTGATGATGCGGGCGTCGCGCATAAACTGGGCAATACCGGTTTCTTCAACAAAACCCATGCCACCAAATACCTGCAAACAGGTGTAGCTCATCTGGTTGCCCTGTTCGGTGCCAAAGGCTTTGAAGACCGGCGTCAGCAGGGCAATTTGCCCCCGCAGTTGCTGGCGTTGCTGCTCATCGCTGCTGTGTTCAGCCAGATCAATCCAGGCTGCCAGTAGATACCCCAGTGCTCGCAGACCCATGGTCTGGCTGCGCATCGTCAGCAGCATACGCTGCACATCCGGGTGCTGGTTGATGGTGACCCGGGTGCCGTTCTGGAAGTGACTGCCCTGACTGCGCTCCTGGGCGTAACGCAGGGCGTGCTGGTAACTGAGCTCACCAAACCCGACCCCTTGCATGCCGGTGCTGAGACGGGCTTCGTTCATCAGTACAAACATGGCCATCAGGCCTTGGTTTTCAGCGCCGATCAGCTCGCCAATACAGTCGTCGTGGTCGCCATAACTTATCGAACAGGTGGGGCTGCCGTGCAGACCCATCTTGTGTTCAATGCCGCTACAGACCACATCATTGTGTGCACCCAGTGAGCCATCAGCTTCGATACGGTATTTCGGTACCGCAAACAGGGAAATACCGCGACTGCCTGCCGGTGCATCCGGGGTACGGGCCAGCACCAGATGGATGATATTGGCGGCCATGTCGTGCTCACCATAGGTGATAAAAATCTTCTGCCCCTTGATGCGATAGTTGCCATCCGCCAGCGGTGTGGCTTTGGTGGTGGTCGCAGCCAGGTCGGAACCAGCACCCGGTTCGGTCAGCGCCATGGCGATGGTCCACTGGCCACTGGCGAGGGGTTCGAGATAACGCTGTTGTTGTGTGGCGCTGCCAAAATGCCGCAGGATATCGCTGCCACCCTGGTTGAGGGCGTGGAACATCACAAAAGCCAGATTGGCCGATAGCCACATCTCGTTTACTGGCTGGGCGATAAACCGGGGCAGTGCCTGCCCTCCCGCGGCTTCTGTCATGGCCAGCCCCATCCAGCCGTTATCGCAGAACTGTTGGTAAGCTTGTTGCCAGCCCGGTGGGGTGATGACGGTGCCATTGTCGAAGCGGCAGCCTTGCTGGTCGCCCACCTGATTGAGGGGTGACAGTACCCCAGTGGCAAATTTGGCGGCTTCGGCCAGAATTGTATTGGCGAAATCAGGGGTCATCTCAGCCAGTACCTCGATCTGGTCCAGACCTGTGTGCTGGCGTACCAGTTCGAGGGTAAACTGCATGTCTTTTAAGGGTGCCAGATATTCACTCATTGCCACTCTCCCTATTTGGCCGCCATGCGGATCGCGCCATCCAGACGGATGGTTTCGCCATTCAGCATGCAGTTTTCAAAAATCTGCTGCACCAGTTGGGCAAACTCGTCCGGCTCCCCCAGTCGTGCTGGAAAGGGGACTGCAGCGCCGAGGGATTGCTGCACCTCGTCGGGTAGTACCGCCATCATGGGGGTTTTGAACAATCCCGGGGCAATGGTCATTACCCGAATACCGAAGCGGGCCAGTTCCCGGGCAATCGGTAGCGTCATGGCGACCACTCCGGCCTTGGAAGCGGCATAACCGGCCTGGCCAATCTGGCCATCAAAAGCGGCGACAGACGCGGTATTGATAATGACGCCACGTTCACCGGTGGCGTCCTGTTCGTTGTGTTGCATCTGGTCGGCACACAGGCGAATCATATTGAAGGTGCCGAGCAGGTTAATATTCAGTGCTCTCTGGAAAGAGGACAGCCGGTGAGGCCCTTCGCGGCCGATAACGCGCTCAGCCCCTGGAATACCAGCGCAGTTAACCAGTCCGAAGAGGCTGCCGAAGCGCTCAATACCTTGATGAATGGCGCTGGCTACGGCGTCTTCTGCAGTAATATCGCAGTGACAAAACAGGCTGCTGCCCGGGAAGTCCGACGCCAGCCGGGTGGCCAGTCGATTACCGGTTTCGGCATTGATATCGACCAATGTCACGCGAGCGCCCTGGCTCAGCAGACGGCGGGCAACGGCTTCACCGAGGCCAGAACCGGCACCGGTGACCAGACAATGTTTATTGGCAAGATTCATGGATCACTCCTTCTTCACAAAATTGGATGCAACGACTCGGGTTCATAAACAATCGAACGGGTGTCAGGATGATTTTTTGCGATTAAGAAAGGCGTCGATCCGTTCTTTGACCTCGCCACTGGTCTGGGTCATGCCGGTCAGCAACGATTCGGTAAACAGGCCGTCGTCGCTGGCCATATTGTTGATACGAGCCAGACCGGAAGCCATTGCCCAGTTGGAAAGACGGGAATTACTGGCGATGGTGGCGGCCAATTCCTGGGCTTTTGCCAGGGCGCTGCCCTGCGGCACAACATAATGAGCCAGCCCCAGACGTTCCCCGTCGCTGGCTGAGAGTGTGCGACCCGTCAGCATCATCTCGGTCATGCGGCCATGGCCAATGGTCTGCGCCACCCGAACAGAAGCGCCACCACCAACAAAAATACCGTGGCGACCTTCGGGCAAGCGGTAGAAGGTTGTCTCGTCGGAGACCCGGACGTGGGCACAAATCGCCAACTCCAGACCACCACCAATCACGGCACCATGCAGCGCCGCCACAATCGGAATACCGCTGTTGCTGATATGGCTGAAGACGCGGTGCCACATGCGCGAATGCACAACCACTTCAAATGGTTCTCGGGCGGTATGTTCCGACAGGTCGAGGCCGGAGCAGAACTCCGGGCCGTTGCCTGAGAACAGTACGACGCTGACGTCCTTGGGCATATTGATAAAGACCTGTTCGATCTCCAGGCACAGGGCATCGTTGATGGCGTTCTTTTTGTTTGGGCGGTTCAGGGTCAGATGGCCAATATGGTTGTCGACACGGAACGTCAGGTGTTGATAGTTACTCATGAGCGGGCCTCTCCGGCGTTATTGTTGTTAGTTATCCGCTGAAACCAGTCATTCGGATATTTGTTGTTTTTAAATATAGTTTATACATACAACAATTTGCAACCCATAACTTCGTCATATCAACAGGTGATGTCAGAGAGGCGAAAAACACGCTTGGTCATTAATGGGTATGAAATCAACTGTTGTTGACATAAACAATTTGTCGGGACAAACTCATTGACGCAAGGTGACAGGCCTGTGTCGGCCAGCCTTGAACGAACCAATAAAAATAAAAAGGTATGAATCATGAAAATCAAAAACCTGCTGGTTGCACTGGGTGTGACGCTGGGCAGTCTGACGACAGCTTTCCATGCCCAGGCGGCAGAACCGGAATACACCTTCAAGCTGCATCATTTTCTGCCACCCATGGCGATGGCTCATAAAAAAATTCTGCAACCATGGGCCGACAAGGTGATGAAAGAATCTGGAGGACGTATCAAGATCGACGTCTTCCCGGCGATGCAACTGGGTGGTAAACCGCCGCAGCTACTCGATCAGGTCCGTAAAGGGGTGGTGGATATTTCCTGGACGGTGGGAGGCTATACACCGGGCCGTTTCCCGAAAGCCAGTGTGTTTGAATTGCCCTTTATGGCAGCCAGTGCCGAAGCCACCAGTATGGCGCTGCAAGAATATGGCGAAGAAGAAATGCAGGACGAGCTGAGTGATGTACACGTACTGGCGCTGCACACCCATGCCCCCGGCTCCTTGCATTCCCGGGGAGAGCTGCTGAAAACCTCGGCGGACGTCAAAGGCTTGAAACTACGTGCGCCGAACAAAGCCATGGCGGAAGCGTTCGATATCATGGGCGCGGCACCGGTCTTTATGCCAGTGACACAAATGTCGAGTGCCCTGTCGAAAGGTATTCTTGATGTGGCCGCCTTGCCGTTCGAAGTGGTTGTCCCGATGAAAATCAACCAATTGACCAATAACCATACGCTGGTCAGTGGTGATCGTGGCCTGTATACCCAGTTTTTTGTGTTCAGTATGAACAAAAAAACCTATGCCAAACTGCCTGCCGAGCTGAAAAAAGTCATCGATAATAACGCAGGAATAGAGCTGTCTCGCCATATCGGCAGCTTGTTTGACCAGTCCGAACAGGCCGGGTATGACATTACGGCTGCAGGGGGAAATCATTTCTATACCTTGCCGGCATCGGAAGCCGCCCACTGGAAAAAACAGATGCAACCGGTGACGGATGCCTGGATTAACGATATGACGGACGATGGCCTGAATGGCCAGGCCCTGTACAACAAAGCCAACGCGCTGATTACCAAGTACCAGCAGCAAACCGGTTCCTGAGTGTTTGCCGGTACTGTGACCGGCGGCTCGACTATCCACACTCTTTAGGGTAGGGATAGGGGCAGGGGCAGCCGTCAGTTTCGGGTAAATGATGTGTGGTTTGAGAACGGTTTAACAAACAACAATTGCCCGGAGAACAATTGTTGTTTGCTATACTGGCGGCTGTGATTATTTTTTACTCCGCAGCCTTTGGGCTGTTCCGACACCAGGCATCTTATGGCAACTTCTGGCTCATCTTCTGATTCTCTCGATTTTGGTATTTTGCACGATCTGATTGGCTATCGCCTGCGTCGCACCCAGCTGGTTTTTTTTAACCGCTTTGCGGAAGCCTGCACCGATCTGGGTATCAGCCCCGGCCTGTTTGGGGTACTGGTGCTGGTAACGCGTAATCCTGGCCGCACCCAGACTGCCATTGCCCAGGCATTGGGTAATGATCGTTCGGCCATGGTAGCAGCGGTCGACAAACTGGAAAAAATGGATCTGGTCGAGCGCCGTCCATCCCTGAATGATCGCCGTTCCTATGCACTTTATCTGACCGAACACGGCGAACGTTTTTATCAGACCATTGAAAACCGGGTGAAAGAACAGGAACGTGCGCTGGAAGCGCGACTGGAAGCCGGTGAAAAAGACCTGCTGATCGATATGCTCGCCCGTCTGTGTCAGCCGGACTCTCACGACAATACCTGATGTTCATCCCATCGTTGCGGAAAGGAACGGACTTGCGTCATGGCACGCGGATGAAAAAGACCTTTTAATTGATATGCACCAACGGCTTTGTCAGTCTGGACATCACCGCGAAGGGCGATGGCTGTAAAGCCGGGTAGCGCTCTCGTTATCGATACTGAACAGACTCACAAAACAGACGAAGAGGGTGGCATGTCCGTTTCCCTGTTGTACGTCAGCGGCGTTGAGCTGCAAGCCTGGATTGACGATCTGGCACGATTACGCATACAAGTATTTCGGGAATATCCCTATCTGTACCAAGGGTCTGCTGCATACGAGCGGCAGTATCTGCAGACCTATACCGGTTCTGGTGCGGCGATGGCGATCCTGGCCATTGATGATTGCTTGCCGCCGGGTCAACAGGTTGTTGGTGCTTCAACCGGCATCCCCATGGGTTATGAAGACGCTGCCTTCCGACAGCCGTTTGAACGGGCCGGTATGAATACCTCCCGGCTGTTTTATTGTGCTGAATCGGTGTTGTTACCCGCTTACCGTGGTCAAGGAATCTATCGCGGGTTTTTTGCCGGACGGGAAAAGCACGCACGGAGTCAGGGCTGCTTTGATGCCCTGTGTTTTTGCGCCGTGGTACGACCACCGCAGCATCCGCTGAAACCGGCCGACTATCGGCCGCTGGATAAGGTCTGGCAGCACTTTGGCTACCGGCCATGCCCGGATCTGATAACGCATTACGACTGGCAGGATATTGATCAGGATGCCGCCAGTGCCCACCCCATGATGTTCTGGATGAAATCACTGTGACTACAAACACTGCGACTACCTTGCGCGTTGCAACCGCCGCCTACGAGGTTGGCTTTCTGGCCAGTTTTGCCGACTGGCAAAAAAAAATATCGGCTTTGGTGGCAGAAGCCGCCGAGGACGGTGCGAAAGTACTGCTGCTGCCAGAATATGTATCGCTGGAACTGACCTCGCTGTTTCCTCCGGCGGTGTACCAGTCACTGAAGCAGCAACTGATCGAGCTGCAAGGGCTACGAGTGCCATTTGTGGCCGAATTTGTGCGGCTGGCAAAGCAACACCAGGTGGTGATCGCTGCTGGCACCTTCCCGGTCGGGCTGGCAACGGTGGCGGGCTGGGAACAATACGTTAACCGCTGTTATCTGTGTTACCCCTCGGGTGAAGTGCACTGGCAGGACAAGCTGCAAATGACCCGTTTTGAACGCGAGCAATGGGGCATCTCGGCAGGGGATGAGTTGCGTGTTTTTGATACACCCTTTGGCCGACTGGCGATCAATATCTGTTACGACAGTGAATTCCCGCTGTTTGCCCATCAGCAAGTGGCCCAGGGGGCCGATCTGATTCTGGTGCCTTCCTGCACCGATACACTGGCAGGGTACCACCGGGTACAGTTGAGCTGTCGGGCACGGGCGTTGGAAAACCAGTGCTTTGTGTTGCAGTCCCCCACGGTGGGTGAGGCGGCCTGGTCTCCGGCAATTGATGTGAACTACGGTGCTGCCGGTATTTACTCACCGGTGGATTATGGTTTTCCGGATGACGGCATCATCACCCGCTTAGCCACCAACCAGCCGGGCTGGTGTTATGCCGACCTGGATCTGGCTGAACTGGCCCATGTGCGCAAGGCGGGCCAGGTGTTCAACTATCGCGACTGGGATGGGCAATACCCGTTTGTAACTCCGCCTCTTGCCGATAAGCCAACGGAATAAGCCGGCAAGACAGATAACGGCTGCGACCCTGGTGCGTAGTCCGCTTCAGGGTCTCGTCTGGGGCTTGATGCGGTGATTATCCGGCAACCGATGTTTTGGGTGACGCCAGGGTACGCACGGTAAAGCCGAACAACGCCGCCGCCAGCATCATGCAAATCATCGCCTTGGGTGAGCCGTCCGAGAAGCTGCTGACCACCGACCCGGCAATCCCCCCACTGGCAAAACCCATGGCACCCACCAGCGCTGTGGCGGTACCGGCAAGGTGAGGGAAAAATTCGGTGATGGACGAGGTTGCATTGGCGACCACAAAGCCATGACTGCCGACATACAGCATCAGCATCAGGGTTAACAGCCAGACCGACAGTTGGTCGAACAGGAACACATAGCCGATCATCAGCAGCGCCATGGTGATCTGGATTTTCTGTCCGATACCAATCAGCACCGGTGGATCAAGCCGCTTCAACAAGTGCAGATTGACCTTGCTCATCGACAGCATGGTGAACACCACACAGCCAAATACGAGGGGATAAACGGTTTCAGTCAAACCAAAATAGCCCATAAAAATACCCGGGGATGAGGTGACAAACGACAGCATGCCAGCGTATGCGCCACAGGTTGAGGCGATAAACCCCCAGACCCGCGGATCACCCAGCACCTGCCAGTAGTTACGCAGCGGATTACCTCCGGTACGGACTTTGCGGGTTTCCGGCAAGCGGTAATAAAACAGCGCAATCAACAGCAGGGCATACACCAGCAAAAAGCCGAAAATGGCATGCCAGCCCAGCAGTTTCAGAATAAACATACCCAGCAGCGGCGCAATCAGCGGCGCAACCATCATGACCTGAATGACCCGGATCATGGCCGAAGCACCTTCACGGCCACTGGCAAGGTCGCGAATAATCGCGGTGCTGTTGACGACGGCGAGTCCACCGCCGAGGGCCTGCACGGCCCGGAAGACCAACATTTCATCCAGCGATTGCGACAGCAGGATACCGCCGGCACCGACAGCAAAAATGGCCAGCCCGGTAATCACCATGGTGCGACGACCATAACGATCCGACAACGGCCCACCCAGCAGTTGCCCAAGGCTGAAACCCATCAGAAAAACACTGACCGACAGTTCAACCTCGTGCAGTGATTTACTGAACTCACTGGCGATCACCGGTACTGCGGATAAATAGATATCAGTGCCCAAAGGCGCCAGCGCTGTTAACGCTGAAAGCATTAACAAGAAGCCAGGGGTCAGGCGAGCCGTCATAGCAGACATAATTCTCCGGAAAGACAAAAAACGTACCACGCCGGTTGGATAACCACGAGCGTTGGCAATAAATTCAGATAGAACGCCGAGAGCTGCTCGACATCCGGACGATGGCCGGTGTTATAGGGCGACCTCGTCACCGACCGCTCGTGCAGCATAAAAAACGCAGGCTGGATTCAGGAAGAAGGGTGCCGGATCAAGTAGCTGGCGAAAACACGCTGTTCCCACCGATGGTTGTTATCAACCGGCTGGAGAAACAGAGACGCGACCATACAGTATGAAGCTTAATGCTATCAATAGATGTTCCCGGTATGAATTGATCCGTAATCGACAACAATAACCATTCTGTTCAACAAGCCTGTTTAGCCAGGGAGAATTGGCGTCAATGGCCCTGATGGCTGGTGGCTGATGGCTGATGGTTGATGGTTGATGGCTGGTGGCTGGTGGCTGGTGGCTTGCGGTTGGTGGTTGGTGGTTGGTGGTTGGTGGTCTCGATATGGCTGGCATAGTAATCAGCCAGTGCGCCAGTGCAAGTAGCCGGAGTATAGGAGCCGGAGTATAGAAGGGGGATTCAGTAACAGAGAGAACGCTGGCGATCTGATCAGCCCCATCCCTGGGGCGTAATATCACGATACCGCTGAAAATACCCGGGCAAAGCTGGACTGCTCATGAATATCAATCGGCAGTCGCAGCTTGCGAGAGATATCGCTGGCGGAAAACAACCCACGAATAGTGTGATTGTCTTGATCAATCACCAAACAATGTTGCTGGTGATTGTCTTGCAGGAAATTCACCACATTCCCAATCGTCGACTTATCCAGCTCGGCATAATCCAGCGCCACCAGATCTTTTTTGCGCACCATCAGCTCCGCCACCAGCACTTCTTTCAAGCTGCGCAAGCCGGTATTGGCTGCTTGCAACAGAACGTACTGATCGGATAGATGCTCTGCTCCAATAACGCCCAGAAACTGATTGTGTTCATCCACCACCAGCTTCAGGCGTACATGGGTTTTGATCATCATGTTGCGGGCTTCAAGGGCAGTCATCGAGGCATCAACCACCATGGGCTCATGGTCGATAAAATCGGTAAAAACCGTCTTGGCAGGGCTATTCATGGAGATACACACCGGTTTTTCCGGGAAGGCCAGATCATCAATGCTCTGGACGGAATGCAGGGTCAATTTGCTCATAAGAAATACTCCACGGCCTGTGGCGCACAGCGGCGTCCCAGTCAGGCCAAATTCTGATTGTTGGGTACAAAAACGTCAGGCGTTGTCCAGGCCAACCCGTACGGGAGCCTGGGAATCAGAATGAAGGAGGGCCGCGCGCCCGGAGGCTGTCGCGCTGACGTGTCCGATAACCCGAGAGCGGGGCAAAGAACAAGACGGCAGTCAGGACCAGAGTGAGCAGTTGAAAAGGGGAAGCGACGCTGAAATAGTGGCGATCGTTATCATGATCCAGCAGGGCTGGCAGATCGCTGAAGGTGAGCTGGTTACTCCAGAGGACGTTGTGCTCGCCCCGGGTATCCAGCAGATTGAGTGCCCCTAACGTACCGAGCAGAGCAATACAGACACAGAGGCGCAGCATTATGCGACGATTGATCATGTGCTCCCCCTGTTGAATACGTGATGGTGTACTGCTCCAGTATAGACAGATAACTGGCATCAGGTTCAGTACGAGACGCATTAAAACAGGACAACCTTTCCGCGTGTATCCACCGCACCGTCACAGCCCTGGCGGGCACAAGCTGGCCACCGGCCTAGCCCAAATCACCACCACCAACCGGAATCACCGAACCGGTCAGGTAAGACGACTCATCCGACGCCAGAAACAGAATCGCATCGGCTTGCTCCTGCAAGGTGGAATAACGTTTCATCAGGGTCGAGTCGACGGTCTGGTCGACAATCTGCTGATACCAGATAGCTTCCTGTTTGCTTTGCTTGTTGGTGTTGCGGGGAATCCGGCGTGGGGCTGCATCAGTACCGCCCGGTGCGGTGGCGTTGACGCGGATGCCATATTCGGCGTTCTCGAATGCCAGGCAGGCCGTGATGGCATTGACGCCGCCCTTGGCAGCCGCATACGGCACGCGATTACGGCTTCGGGTGGCAATGGACGACACATTCACAATGGTGCCGCTGCGTTGCGCCTGCATGGTATCGAGCACCGCATGACAGCCCCACAAGGTCGGGAATAACGAGCGGCGGATTTCTTTTTCAATCTGGGTCGGCTTGTAGGCTTCATAGGGTTTGGCCCAGATGGTGCCACCAACGTTATTCACCAGCACATCGACCCGGCCCAGCTCCGCAATGACCGAACGAATGGCGTCGTTGGCACTTTTGAACTGCTCCAGATTGGCGAGCCGGTGAATGGTGTTGGGTGAGCCTGCGGCAAGACAGGCTGCAACCACTTCTTCGACGATGGGCGACAGATCGATCAGCGCCAGTATTGCGCCTTCCGCCGCCAGGGATTCCGCCACCGTCCGGCCAATACCCTGAGCGGCACCGGTGACAATAACAACTTTATTTTCAAAACGAGAGGGACGCATAAAAGGTGTTCTCCTGAAGCGGGGCGATGTGCCAGACACACCGCCACAAACGGGCGCGGATCAACTGGAAGCAAATTTCTCGTAATAGAAATTCACCGGCTGGATGCCTTTGTCGGTGATAAAACCGTTGACGGCGTCGACCATGGGGGGTGGCCCGCAGAGGTAAATATCGAGGTCGCCGTGGTGTAATACGGCGTCGTTCATATGATGGGTTACAAACCCTTTTACCGGGTACTCTGCCTCCGGGTTGGCGGCACAGGCGGTAAAACTGAAATTGTCGATGCGGGCTGCCAAGCCTTCCAGAGTGTCCAGTTCAACCAGATCGCTGTCGTTGGTAACGCCGTAAATCAGATGTACGGGTTGCGGGCAGCCATCGCGTTCGAGTTTTTCCAGCATCGCCAGAAACGGCGCCAGACCGGTACCGCCCGCCAGCATCAACAGCGGACGTTTGACATCCCGCAGGTAGAAGCTGCCGAACGGGCCGCGCAAGGTCATGTTATCGCCCGGCTTGGCATCGTGGGTCAGCCAGTGGCTCATCAAACCGTCCGGTACCACCCGCACCAGAAACGACACTGCGCCGCTGTCTGCCTGCACCAGTGAGCTGAACGAATAAGCCCGGCTCTGATCGGTGCCAGGTACTTGCAGATTGACGTATTGCCCCGGCAAAAAATGCAGGGCACGAACCTGATCACTGGCCAGGGTAAAGCTGAGGGTAGAAGGTGACAGCCGGTCAAGCTCGACCACCTCGGCATGAATATCCGCCATCTGAGTCTGTACACACAGGGATGACAGCGCCGGGACGTTAATCACGCAATCCGTTTCTGCCACCATGCAACAGGTAAGCACCTTGCCTGCTTCTGCTTCCTGCTCGGACAGGGCGTCGTCTATGTAATCGTCCATCTCGAACTGGCCGGATTCCCATTGGCATTTGCAGGTACCGCAGGCACCGTCTCGGCAGTCCATCGGAATATTGATTTGCGAGCGGTAGGCGGCATCGGCCACGGTTTCGCCCGCCATGGCGTCGATAAAACGGGTAACTCCGTCTTCAAAATTGAGGGCTACTTTGGGCATAGCGGTATCTCCAGCCTTTGTTGAGGGCTTTTGTTGTTATGTGGCAGCGCACCGGCCAGCGTCTTACACGTGATAGATGTCGACGACGTGATGAATGTAGTCATTCTTGATCACAACGGTTTTCTGCAGGATCTTCAGGCCGGCTTCGGTCTTGATCAGCGTGACAAAGGCGTTGCCGAAATAAGAATCCACGGTGTGGTAACGCATGCTGTGGGTGCACCAGTTGTAGCGGATCTCGCAGCGGTCACCATGGTCGGCAACAATTTCAACATTGCTGGTGTTATGGCTGGTGCGCGGCTCCGGCAAACTGGAGGCGCTGGAGCGTTCGGTCTTGATACGGAACACCCGGTCTTCAAGGCCATCGCGACGGCGGTAATACATCAGCGAGACGTGGGCCTGGGGATCGGTCACCAGCTCGCCATCGTCATCCCAGCTGGGAATCCAGAATTCGGCTTCCGGGTCGTAGTGTTCCAGCCACTGGTCCCACTGTTTGTCATCCAGCGCCCGGGCTTCGGAGTAGAGAAAATTCAGAATCTGTTGGTAATCAAAGCTCATGGTCTTGCTCCTTAGCCGTTGGCTTTATCAGAACCGGTTTTATCGACACAGGCAGACAGGTAATCCACCCAGTAACGGTGCTGAATGGTATACAGGCCTTCATCTTCCGATTTGGCACCACTCATCACTGGTTTGAGGTCGATGGCCTTGGCAGCGTCGTCCGGGCCGTCAATCCAGTGAGTGGCACCCCGGCACATATCGTTCCAGGGCAGGCCACCGGCCTTGAAGCCTTCCTGACAGGCGCGGAATTCTTCCAGGTCATCCGGCGTTGCCATGCCTGATGCGTTGAAGAAATCTTCATACTGGCGAATGCGATGGGTACGGGCGTCGGCGCTCTCGCCTTTAGGGGCGATGCAATAGATGGTGACTTCGGTCTTGTCGACCGAGATCGGCCGGAAATGACGAATCTGCGAACTGAACTGATCCATCAGGAACACGTTCGGGTACAAACACAGGTTACGCAGGTTGCCGATCATCCAGTCGGCCTTGGCTTCACCATATTGAGAAACCAGCTCGTCGCGGCGTTCATAGAGTGGGCGGTCTTGCGGATTCGGCCATTGCATCCACAGCAGGATATGGCCTTGTTCAAAGGCGTAGAAGCCGCCTTTCTGCTTGTTCCAGGTCGACGCATCCATGGCTTTGACGTCGTCATCCGACATGCCGTTTTTGCGGCGGGCGGTGGTGGCTACATAGTTCCAGTGCACGGACGAGACATGGTAACCATCGGCACCGTTTTCAGCCTGAACCTTCCAGTTGCCATCGTAGATATAGCTGGAGGCACCCTTGACCACTTCCAGACCTTGCGGTGACTGATCGACGATCATATCGATAATCTTGGCTGCTTCGCCCAGGTGTTCGGTCAGTGGTTTGACGTCGTCTCGCAGCGAGCCAAACAGAAAGCCACGATAGGATTCGAAACGGGCGACCTTGGCCAGATCGTGGGAACCATCGCAGTTGAAAGAATCCGGGTAACCGGCTTCTTTCGGATCTTTTACTTTCAGCAGCTTGCCGGAGTTATTAAAGCTCCAGCCATGGAAAGGACAGGTCAATACCGACTTGTTGCCCTTTTTGGTACGGCACAACACCGCGCCCCGGTGGGAGCAGGCATTGATAAAACAGTTCAGCTCACCTTCCTTGTTACGGGCAATAAATACCGGCTGGCGGCCCATATAAGTGGTGAAAAAATCGTTATTTTCAGCAATCTGGCTTTCGTGGGCCAGATAGATCCAGTTGCCTTCGAAGATATGCTTCATCTCCAGCTCAAACAGCTCCGGATCGGTAAACATGTCACGGCGACAGCGGAACAGACCTTGCTCCTTGTCTTCTTCCATCATGCCCTGGATTTTTGTTATCAGTTGCTCGTTCATCAATGGACCCTCCGTATTTATGATCAGGTTAAAAGCCTGACGAAAAACGAACTATCCAGAGCCGGATAAGGTTTATCCGTTTTGTGCACAGAGATGATTTAAGCCAATGGCTGGTGGCTGGCGCAGGGAAATGGAGCAGGGAAATGGAGCAGTTAAAGACAGAGGGAAGCTGGCAAGTGATGGATGAGGGAGTGAAGGAGTAAAAAGAGGGGAAAGGGCGGAAAGGGGGGAAAGGGGGGAAAGGGGCTCTGGCAGGCTGTTGATTTTATCCCTGATGCCTACTGGCTTCGGTAAACCACCATCAAACTGGATGAACGGGTTCCACACGATCACCCTTTACGATCCATCAAAACCCTATTCGATCAGGCACTCACCCACATCGACTGGAAACTCAGCCTGACCTATTCCGAGCGTGGGCAGGAATCCATTCCTCCGGAGCCTTTATTGAGAGCCTTGCTGCTGCAAATCCTCTTCAGTATTCGCAGCGAACGGCAGCTGGTCGAGCAGATTCATCACTCCTTGATCTGATATGTATGTATATCCAGTATAATTGAAAGATTGCCCAAATCAATGCGCGCTTTTTCAGAAGCCTTGCGCGCTTTCCCGGACGTTGTTATCGTCAAGGCATTGATATACGGAAAGTTGTTGCGCAGGTTGACAGATTAATGCACAAGGCACCAATGAGTTAATGCGCATGCTCGCTTTCACAGAATGGACTGATCTGGAAATGGATTTTACTTCCTATCATTCAAGTAGTTACGGTGATTTCCCAGGAACCGGCTTGCCCAGAAACCGCGCATGCGCACAAAGAAACTGTTAGCATGCAAATCGAATTCAATCATAATTTCGAGCAAAGGAAATAATGTGTTAAGCACACTTTCCAAAATTTCACTTACTAGCACAGCAATAGCCCCTGTAGGCTTTACTTATGCGTGGGTGGCTTGGTTTGATGGAGAAAAAACATTTGCTGGCTTGGCTATTGCAGCTTCATTATTTCTAGTACTGGTTTGCATCTGGATGCTTCGCTATGCCAAGAAGAACTTAGAGCGCTTCAATTTTTCTGTAGCGACTGTTGAAGCTGCTGATCGTGAAAATATGGGCTTTCTTCTTTTATATTTACTTCCGCTTTTTACTGCAAGTTTCACTGCGCTAAACTGGATAGTCTGGGTTCCAACATTATTAATATTTGCCATGATAACCAGCACTGGATATAGCTATCACTTCAATCCTCTTCTAGGCATCATGAAATGGCACTTTTATAAAGTAGGCACACCGGAGGGTGTAACTTACGTACTTATCACAAAAAAAGAACTTAGGCATGCTAGCCAACCTTTAACAGTGGCTCAGTTAACAGAATATATAGTTATCGATGTAGAGGAATAAAATGACAGCACAACAGAATTTTTTCGCGTTTATTAAGGACGATAGCGGCAGCTGTCAAATTAAACGAATTAGGGTAAATAGTCCACTTCAGTCAGAGCTAATTCAAATATTTGAAGATCAGCGAGTATTATTTGAGCAGGGAGTAGATACTGAAGTGGATTTTAATGGTGACTGGAAGCCAGGCGAGAATGAAGTCCTCATCATTGATGATATTAGTGAATCAACGTTGATGAAAAATGCAATCAATGCAAATGCATTATCTTTTACTGATGTGAATATTTCCAACTTTTCAAATGAGCCGATAAAGGCAATATTTACAGGCATAACTACAAACGGTCAAACCAAAGTGTTTGTTCAAAAGTTTTCCTCAAGACAGGCTCTTTCGCTAAATCAACTCCCTCTAATAAAGATGCAAACTGGCAATACGTTTGTAAAAACTACTGATGATATCTTTACTATTGATAATAAGTTGGTAGCAATTATTGAAGGCAATAGAACAAAATTTAAAAGCTTTCACAATGCTCGAATGGTTTTCGATCTATCAGGGTTTTATCGAGAAGCAACTGACGAAGACTTAACTCAGATGTCGCAACATGCTTCATTGGAAATTGCTGATCTTGAAAGTTTTATCTCAGAAGCCGATACGCAAGTAAGAAAGATGGCGCACTCTATTAAGAGTTCGGGGGTATTAGACAGCTATACTGTTACGCAAATATCCACAGCTTCTGCCAATTTTCCTGACATTTCAGTCATTGTAAATAATGGCAAAATAACATTGCCAAGTGACAAGAAAGAACTCAAAGAAGTGCTGCACTTTTTATTAGAAGATATATATAAAGGGCCGTTGTCTGGTAGCGATTACTTAACTAACTCTAAACGTGTTCGGTAGCATGCTAACAAGTCACTGCACTCGGAAATTTTACTCGCTTCGCTCCCAAAATTCTGGTGAGTGAGGCGTTAGGCATTCAAGGAGTCGTACTTGGATATTGCACCTAATTTTACTGCAAAGCAGTGGAAGTCACTTGATTTAGAAAGTAACGAAGATGATTGGCAGAAAGCTATTGGTGTTCTTTATTCGAGATTATCATCTAGGTATTTAGAACCTGTAGATAAACTTATTGAATTTGAAAAAAATTAAAAAATTCCGAAAAGCGCTTTGGTTTTACTGTTTTAGCAATAGATTTATTATTAATCGAAACTCTCCAGGCTTTTAAAGAAGGATTGGAATCAACTGATGGAAAATCAAAAAAAGTTTTCGTGAGGTTTCTTAAAACAAGTCCTTACTTTTGTGAATATTTCCATACGAAAGAACAACGTGAAAATTTTTATAAAGAGTTTCGCTGTGGAATCCTACATCAAGCAGAAATTCAAAGTTCTGCCTTAGTGTGGTCTTTCGGTGATATGTATGAACGAATTGAAGGTATGGAAGTGCTAAATAGAAATGCTGTTCACGAAGCATTAAAGAAAGACTTTGCTGATTATATTGAAAAACTCAAGTCTTCCGAGTCACTTGAGTTAAGAAAGAAATTCAAACAAAAAATGGATTCTGTGGCTAACCGAGATACAAATGCCTAACAAGTCATTGCAAAGGAAAAAAATACAGTTGGCTGTTTTCGTTCCTCAACATTATAGCCAACTAATTTTTGCCTCTGAATGAGGCGTCAGATAAATTGGGGAAGTATGAGTGTAATAATTAAAAGAATTGGTAAGAATGCAATGATGCTTTCGAGTGTTGTGAATGCCTACTTTTTAGCAGACCAGAATCAAAATTTACTTTCTCACCTTATCGGTGATTCAGAGCACCTAAAAAGATGGGATGGGTCTTACGCTGCCAGTGGTGCAAATACTCTTCGTTTTTCACTGTACATGCATGTTCTGTCAGAGATGCGTGCAATTATGTTTGATACACAGCCCAAAGTGGCTAGTGTACATAATGTTATGAAAGCCCTAGAAGACACCAATTTTAAAAGCCAACTTAAAAAATGGTTTTCAGATTCAAAGGATTTGCAAGTCTACTCTGTAAACGGCTCAGTTTCAGATGAGTCTGTTGAGTATTTTCGAGTGGAAGAAGCAACTAGAAAAATGCGTGCCTTTGATGAATTAATTGAAGTCGCGATTGGAAAATATCAAACTCTCACTAGTTCAGAACTTGGCATTCGAGTAAATAATGCTCGTAACAAAATGATTTCCCATAAACAGTTTCAATCAACGGAAACCACGGGTAGAAGAGTATTTGACGCTGCAGATTTTGGTTTGGTCTATTCTGATGCTGCTGACATTGTTGAGCAGTCACATGACATCATATTTTCGTTATACTCTTTGTTTACTAAAGCTCATTTTGATAGTCAGAGTGCTTTGAAGCATCATGAGTTTGTGGCTAATGAGTTTTGGTCGAAATAATTTACCTAACAAACAATTTAAGAGTGATTCCCCACGCTTGGCCTTTTTGGTTTGGGTCAAATTTAGTGTTTACGGTGCCCCAGCTGAGTGGCGATTCCTGCAGGGATATATTCCGCAGCCAGAATCCGTTCAGCACCAATCTTATTGATCAGGTTGGCTATCCGATCGGTATTGAGCTCCTTTTCCCAATAAATAGGCAGGACTGCTTGCCGGGGTAAGCAAAGAGCCATTCCGGTATTACAGAGCTCATCAGAATTGACTGCCCGCAATTCCGCCGCTATTCGGGCTTGCCTGGGCAGTTGATCCGCGCAGAGTTGCAGTAAATCCCGTTTCGTTCGCTTTACTCACAGGTGTTCAATATAAATGAACGTTCATTTGTATTGAACATAACAAAATGCCAGGGTTATTTATCCACGAGTATCTGTTTTCAGGCTTTTGGGAGGTTATCCAACACCTTCCGGGTTCTATGCAAGAAGGAAGGAATCCCGTGAGCAGCAACCCGGATCAGCAAGGGCATTGGGATTCAACGCTGACCGGGTTGTGATTGCATCGTCCCTGGACGGTTCTGCCGTCTATGCTGCCGGTAACCCGGCTTGCATTTTTCCTGCGGCAACGGCGTACAGCATGTCCAGCGCCAGGGTTGCTCCTGCCAGCGAGGTGATTTCTGCATGGTCGTAAGCAGGTGCTACTTCCACCACATCCATGCCACGTATATCCATTCCAGCCAGGCCCCGGATGATTTTTAGTGCCCCATCCATTGTCAGACCCGCGGATACTGGTGTGCCGGTACCTGGGGCAAATGCCGGGTCGAGGGCATCGATATCAAAACTGATATAAACCGGCCGTCCTGCCACTCGCTGACGAATACGCATCAGTGTCGCGGCCGGGCCAAGGTCATTCAGTTCTGCGGCGTCAATAACTTCGAACGGGTGTCCGTCTGATTCATACGCGGTACGAATTCCCAGCTGGATCGAGTGTTCTGTATCCACCAGTCCCTCCACGACGGCATGGTGAAACAGGGTGCCGTGATCGTATTGGCTGCCGCCGTCATAGGTGTCGGTATGAGCATCAAAATGAATCAGTGCCAGCGGCCCGTGTTGCTTTGCCTGGGCCCGCAGGATCGGCAGGGTGACAAAGTGATCGCCACCCAAAAACAGTGTCTTTTTCCCGGCTTGTACCAAAGCAGCAGCAAAGGCTTCGAGGTTGTCGACCAGCGTCTGTGGTTCACCATGGCGGAACGCAAGGTTCCCGGCATCCTCCAGTTTTAACACGTCATCCAGCGCAAAAGTCCATGGCCAACGCTTGCCTTCCCAAATCAGATTGGCCGATGCCTGACGCACTCCCTGAGGCCCGAAACGGGCACCGGGACGACCAGACGTAGCCATATCAAATGGCACTCCCGCGACAATGACATCGGCGAGGGAGGTGCGGATATCTGTCATCAACGGGCACTGCATAAAGGTCATACCTAACGCCCCGTAGAGCGGCAGGTCGGCATTGGCAGAGGAGGTAGCCAGCGGATTATGGGAAGCAGACGTCGGGTACATGAATATTCCAGTCATTCATTGGGTTGTCAGAAGCTGAGATCAGGGTGTTACCTGTGTCTCGATACGGTATGAAGCGCAGAATAAGCGTCGCCAAATTATTAGAGAAATGAATAATATTCCTGACATAATGCACGCTGTGCATAATTGGCGGAGACTCTGAATATGTCGGATACCACGTCACCACTAAGACATTTTGACCTTAACCTGTTGCAGGTATTTGATGCCCTGATCAGCGAATGCCATGTCTCGCGGGCATCGGAACGGCTGTTTTTGAGTCAGTCGGCCACCAGTCATGCCCTCAATCGGCTGCGTCAGCAACTCAACGATCCCTTGCTGGTACGTTGTGGCAGTGGCTTGCAGGCCACGCCTCGGGCGCTGGCGATGCTGCCCGAAGTCAAAGCCATTCTGAAGCAACTGGAGCTGACGCTGGCACCGCCGAAACAATTTGAACCGGCCCATAGCCAGCGGGTATTTACCATTGCTGCCACGGACTACTTTGAAGCGGTGGTATTGCCAGACATGATGCCGACGCTGCAACAGCAAGCCCCCGGGGTTATCTTTGACCTGGAAATGATTGGCCCGCACGCCTCGCTGGAGCGGCTGGAAAATGGCTCGGTGGATCTGGTCATTGGTCTGGATGAAAATCTCAGCATTCCCCCGCACCTGTTACGGCAGCCCTGGCTGACCGAACAACTGGTCTGCCTGGCGGGCACACGCTTCGATGATATTCCCGACCAGCTCACCCTTGATCAGTACCTGGATTTTCCTCATGTGGTGATGCTGGACCAGACCGATACCAGCACCAATGGCATCGACCGCTGGCTGGCTGGCCAGCAACGTCAGCGTCAGCGCCTGGCTCAAATGATCAATTATCTTGCCGCCGCCCGTCTGGTTGCCGAACGCCGGGCCTTATTAACCCTGCCGCGTCGTATGGCCGAACTGTTTAGTGACTGGTTGCCGGTACGTACGGTGGATGGGCCAGCGGATATGCCGCATTGGGACATGACCCTGATCCAACATCCGCTGCACGTACAGGACCCGGCCTTGCAGTGGTTGATCGAGCAAGTGGTTGGTGCGCGGATATAAGCCCAGACATCAGCCCGGTTAGAACCATGGATATCCGCAGCGGGTAGTGAGCGGGTAGTGAGAGGAGCCGGGTGGCGGTATTGGTCAGAGTGCTAACGGCGAATCTGAAACAGTATTCTTCAGTCCGTGCTTACAGTTTCCTGCCATGGGTTCTGATAGTATGTCTCGCCGTTTATATAGCCTCGACTTCTGCACAGGCCCCGCCATGATGAAATCGCCAGACCAGACGCCGGAATTTGCCACTGCGGCGGCGTTACTTAAATATTTTGGCCGCAAAGCCCGCTTTTATAACGCTTTTTCAACCCTGCTGGGGTTGTTACAGGTGGCGATGACCATTGCCTTGGCCTGGCAGGTGGCGACCTTGCTGGATCGGGCGGTGTACCAGCCTTCATCGGTATTGCCGTCATTACAGGACTGGCTGCAGTTGGCGGCGATTCTGTTATTGCGGGCACTGGCGGTCTGGGGTCAAGGGTTGCTGGGTAATCGCGCCAGTTTGCGGATTCGGGCGGCGCTGCGACAATTTGCCTTACAACGCTGTTTTGGCCTCAATATTCGTTTGTTTCCTCACTTTAACGCTGCGGAAGTCAGCAATTTGCTGACCACCGAAATCGACAAACAACGGGGTTATTTTGCCGATTTTATACCGCAGCAGCGGCTGGCCGGTCTGATGCCGCTGGTGATTCTGCTGGCGTCGGCGTTTGTCAGCTGGCTGGTGCCTGTGATTCTGTTACTGACCGCTCCTCTGGTGCCCTTGTTTATGGTGCTGGTGGGTTCCAAAGCTGCCGATGTCAGCCGCGCCAATTTGCAGCAGCTCAACCGCCTCGGGGACTTGTTGGCCGACCGCCTGAAGAATCTGCAGGCATTACAACTGGCAGGTGCGGTAGAGCAGGAAGGCGATCGGCTGTTTGAACAGTCGGAAGATTATCGCAAATCGACCATGCAGGTGCTGAAGCTGGCATTTTTGTCGGGCACGGTACTGGAGTTTTTCAGTGCCATCAGTGTGGCGATTGTGGCGCTGTATCTGGGGCTGTTCTTTCTCGATAAATACGATGTTGGCAGTTACGCGGCCGGGTATGGTCTGTTTGACGGTATCTTTTTATTGATGCTGGCACCGGAGTTCTACCAGCCATTACGGCGTATGGGAGCCTTGTATCACGACCGTTCGGATGCGGTCAGTGTTGCCGAACACCTGCTGCAACTGGATAGCTGGCATCGCCAACTGGCGGTAGACAGCCAACCCCATGAGGTGGCGGCACTGACGTCGTTGCAGCTGCGTGGTGTGCAAAGTGGTGAGCTCGACAAACCGGTGCATGGGCCGGTTGATCTGGAGCTGCACCCAGGCCAGAAAGTCTTGTTAAACGGCCCTTCCGGGTCGGGTAAAACCACCTTGCTGGATACGCTGGCGGGCTTGCGGCCAGTGCTGGCCGGGGCGTTGTGTATCAATGGCCAACCGGCCTCTGTGTATCGTCAGGCGGATTGGTTTCAGCAGATTGGTTATCTGTCGCAAAAGCCGGAACTGCTCTTTGCCACCATTCGCGAGAACCTGACCCTGGGGCGCACGTTCAGCGATGAGGCGCTGTGGGCAGCCTTGAGCAATGCGCGTGTCGATGTGCTGGTAGCGGCCTTGCCGGGTCAGCTGGATTACCTTATCAGCGACAGCGGCGGTTATCTGTCGGGTGGCCAGGCCCAGCGGATTGCCTTGGCGCGGGTGTTTCTGCATCGGCCTGCCTTGTTGTTGCTGGATGAACCAACAGCCAACCTCGATCAGGATACCGCGGCTGAATTTATGCAGCAGCTGGCGGTTTTTGCGGCGGATGGCGGCATGCTGGTAATGGCCAGTCATCGCCCGGGGGAGCGTGAGTTGTTTGATCTGGAGATCTCGCTGACCAAAGCGGCAGCAGCGGAGGCCTTGTTATGAAGTCCTTGTCACAACATTATTTTCGCCAGCTGGCGGCTGAGCAAAAGCTGGCTCTGCTGGGGATTTTTCTGGCGGTGCTGACGGCATTTTCCGGGGTTGCCTTGCTGGCCGTCTCGGGTTGGTTTATCAGTGCCGCGGCCATGGCAGGGCTGAATGCTGTGGCGGCGCATCAGTTTAATTATTTTACCCCGGCGGCCATGGTTCGCGGCCTGTCGATCTCACGAACTCTGGGGCGTTATGGTGAACGGCTGGCCAGTCATGAAGCGACCTTCCGGATTATATCCCGCTTGCGAGGGGATCTGTTCCGGCTGATTGGTCGGCGGCAGTGGCAGGAAATCCAGCTGGACCGGCATGAATCAACCAGCCGCTTGCTACAAGACGTGCAGCATATCGAGTCCATCTATCTGTCGGCGGTATTACCGGCGGTGGTGAATGTGGCGACGGTATTGGGCTATCTGTTGACCCTGGCGCTGGTATTGCCTGCCGTGGTGCCCTGGGCCATCCCTCTGTTGGTACTGGTGGTACTGGTGATGCCGTTACTGTACAGCCGGGCAGTGTTGCAGGCGCAGGATGGCAGCCATCAGCTGCGGTCAGAGCAATGGCGACGCTCCAGTGCCTTGCTCAGTAATATGCGCACGCTGACGCTGCATGGCCGTTTACAGGCGGCCGGGGAGCAACTGGTCGAACAGGCCGGTGACGCCGATCGTCAGGAAGTACGGGCGGTGTCTCGCCAGCATACACTGCTGCTGCTGGCTGAGGCTGGACTGGTGGCGCTGGTGGTGGTGATTTTCTGGCAAGGATTTGTTGCCTATCAAGCGGGTGAACTGGCCGGAGCCAACCTGTTTATGTTGCTGTTGCTGACGCTGGGGAGCGGCGAAGTGTTGTTGACGGCTGGCCCGGTGGTGGCAGCCTGGCAGCTGGGTATGAAAGCATTACAACGGCTTGATCAACTGGCCGCCAGTGATCATGTTGCTGTCGATGGCCGTGAGTTCGTCGGCGACCGGGAGGATCTGGCCGTGGTGCTGGAGCAGTTGCACTATCGCTACCCTGGCCAGCCAGCGGCGGTGTTTGATGGTTTCAGCCATCGTTTTGAAACGCAGGCGGGGCGCACTCGCTGGCATTGGATTTATGGCCCCAGTGGCTGTGGCAAAAGCACGCTGATTGCCTTGCTGGCTGGTCAGTTGCAGGCTTCGGCCGGTGCCATTCGGCTGTCGCTGGACAGCCCTGAAGGGATAGGCTTGATGCCACAGCGTATCGATATCTTGCGTGCCAGTCTGCGTGACAACGTGTGTCTGAACCACCCGCACAGCGATGACGATATTCTGGCGGCATTGGCTCTGGTGCAGTTGGACGAGTGGGCCATGCAGCTGCCGCAGGGGCTGGATACCTGGCTTGGCGACGGTGAGTGGCAAGCATCGGGCGGTGAATGCAAACGGCTGGGGCTGGCACGACTGGTGTTGCAGCAGCCGCGGATTATTCTGCTGGATGAGCCGGGAGCCGGAATGGACGTTGATCTGGCCCAGCAGGTCTTTGCCAACCTGGCCGATCACTGGCAACACCAGCTGGTGATTGCCAACAGCCATGATCGGGATCTGATTTTGCCGGGCCAGCAAGTACTGGAGCTGGGCTAGCAGGCTCCCCGCCTGCTGTTTTCCTGCCGCTCTGCAGTGACTGGATACAAATTGAAGTGATATGGATAGTGGCCGGGCATCTCGCCCGGCTAGCCTGTTCTCTGGTTGCTTTTTACCGGTAACCATTCGACTGACCATCCATCACCATGATGTATACAGGTACTGCTATGACGACTCTTCAATCACAAGCCATTGTGCCAGCAGGCATGGAATTTATTCGCGATGACATCGGTTATGCACCGGGTGTTCTGGTCGGCAAGACACTGTATATCTCCGGCCAGATTGGCCGGGATTCCCAACGCCAGCTGGTGGTAGATAAAGAAGCCCAGTTTGTTATGGTGTTCGAGAATATGAAGCGGGTGTTAGAATCGGCGGGTGGTTCGTTTGGCGACCTGGTCGAAATGACCAGCTTTCACACCGATATGCGTGACCTGCCGTTATTTATGCAAGTACGTGACCGCTATCTGGACGGTATCCTGGTTGCCTGGACGGCAATTGGTGCGGCCTCTTTATGTGGTGCGCCCGGGTATTTTCTGGAAGTGAAGGGTGTCGCCCAATTTGAATGATTTATCAGGAACAGGCTCGATGATCAAAGATGTCTCTGCGTCCGCGTTGATTGCGGGATTTATGGTGGTGCTGGTGTCGTTCTCCGGGCCACTGGCGATTGTATTTCAGGCGGCTGAACAGGCCGGTGTTTCTCATGCGATGATGACTTCCTGGGTGTGGGCCTTGTCGTTTGGCGCTGGCATCACCGGGATCTGTCTGAGCGCCTGGCTGCGGGTACCTGTGATCACGGCCTGGTCGTCACCGGGGGCGGTATTACTGGTGACGCTGTTCCCTGAGTTGTCGTTAAACGAAGCGATTGGTGCCTATATCACGGCGGCGGTGATCCTGCTGCTGATTGGCATCAGTGGTTTGTTTGACCGGGTGGTGCATCTGATTCCGCGCGGAGTGGCGAGCGCCATGATGGCGGGTATTCTGTTTGATTTTGGTTTGGGGGCATTCCGTACGCTGGAGTCGACACCGGTTGTGGCGGTGGTGATGGTGCTGGCGTTTGTGATGTTCAAGTTTTTTAGCCGCAGCTATTTTCTGGTGCTGCTGGTTGTGCTTGGCTTTGGTTTGTCGTTTACCGTGCTGGATGCCGATCTCAGTTCGCTGCGCTGGGAAATGGCGACCCCGACCCTGATTATGCCGGAGTGGACGATCAGCTCGACTTTGAGCCTGGCGTTACCGCTGATGATCGTCAGCCTGACCGGGCAGTTCTTACCGGGGTTTACCATTCTCAAATCGGCCGGTTATACGGTCTCGACCCGACCGGTCATTACCGTCTTGTCGTTGACCTCGATTCCTATTGCCCTGTTTGGCGGCATTACGACCGTTGTGGCGGCCATTACCGCTTCCATGTGTACCAGTGCGGATGCTCACCCGGAATCGGACAAGCGTTATATTGCTGGTATTGCCAGCGGCTTTTTTTATCTGTTGGCGGGTTTGTTTGCTGGCAGTGTGGTGCTGTTTTTTACCAGCTTTCCAACGGAGATGATTGCCATTATTGCCGGACTGGCCTTGCTGGGAGCCATCAGTGGCAGCCTCGCGGGGATGCTGGATGACAAAGAGCACCTGGAAGCCTCTATGGTGGCCTTTATGACCACCGCATCCGGTATCAGTATTTATGGTATCGGCTCGGCATTCTGGGGCGTGGTACTGGGAACCGCGGTGTTTGTGATGACCAACCAGCTGCGACGGGTGGCGCGCTGAAACACGACGGCGTCGATAAACTCACCGGTATCAGCTCCGGTGAGTCGTGCTGGTTTACTGCAACTTCAACAGGCCCTCAAACAAGGCTGTCAGGCGGGTATAGTCATCCAGTGGCAGCACATCGGCAACGTACTGATCTGGCCGCACGATCACAAGGCAACCCTGTGCTTTATGAATACCGCGCAGGTCGTAGATATTCTGGCCACCACCAGACGACTCCGGGCGGTGATCGGCACAGAAAACTTTCTCGTAGTCACGCAGGCCGTACTTGCCTTTTTGTGGTGCCAGCACCGGGTGTATGCTGCCGGTTTCCAGAGTCTGATGTGGCTGGTTAAACACCGCACGGACATCAATGACCGTATCCCTATCAGCTCCTGCCGGGGTATGACGCAATAACGGTGAACGGGGATCGTTGGCGAGAAAGTCACACAAGGCGTTGACGCCACACTGATCCGACATGGCGTCTGCACTGCCGCCAAAGGCATAAATCCGATAAGCGCCATTGGCGGTATGACAGTGGCCCAGCTGTACCGGTTTGGCGTCGCCCTGACGGATAACCGGCGCAGAGTGAAAACGTTTCCCTACCGTGAGGCCACTGGCGAGGTACTGATAGCGGTCGTCAGACACCAGGACGGATGGCTTGTACTGAATGGAAACCCCGGCCGTGTATTGGCCAAAGAGCTGGAAATAGCGCTGGAATCCGGCGGGATCGACCCCCTCCGGGTACTCGGCCGACTTCGGTCTGGCACTGAACATGCGTGAGAACTCGCGGTCGAAATCGATCAGCGCCTGACCGTACTCACGTCGTTCGGCAGAATAGGTTTTTAGCAGATCCTCTTCGGCCAGCCCGGTCAGTACGTGAGCCAGTTTCCAGCCCAGGTTCCAGGTATCCATAACCGATGTATTCAATCCCTGACCGGCTTTCGGGCTGTGGGTGTGGCAGGCATCACCGGCCAGAAAAACCCGTGCCGGACGCTCGGGAGTTGAATCATCAAAGGCGGTGGTGATGCGCTGACCAATCTCATACACACTCCACCAGGCCACTTCTTTCACATCAATGGTGTACGGTTGCATGATGCGATTGGCACCGGCAATCAGTACGTCGGCAGTCATCTCGTTACGAGCGACACGCTCATTCTCCTTGAGTTTGTCCAGCTCGATGTACAAGCGGGCCATGTAACCACCCTCACGCGGGATGATCAGCATATTGCCTTCGTTGTTGGAGT
Source organism: Oceanobacter sp. 1_MG-2023 (assembly GCF_030689025.1). Classification (GTDB taxonomy): domain Bacteria; phylum Pseudomonadota; class Gammaproteobacteria; order Pseudomonadales; family Oceanobacteraceae; genus Oceanobacter. The sequence goes on along the minus strand of NZ_JAUYWA010000010.1, from coordinate 93,382 downwards.
GGATCAGCGATTTCAGGCGAATATCCGGGAAATCGGTATTCAACAGCACATCCATCACGCCCCAGGCCTGGTTGAGAGCATCACCGACCAGCTCCTGACCAATCGCATTGCGCACGCTGGAACGGGCACCATCACAACCGACGACATACCTGGCTTTAACGGTCTCGATTTCCTGGCTGTACTGGGAGTAGTTAACACCGCGCTCCAGCTTGACCGTAACCGGATACTCGCCGCCTTCCGGGTCGACCTCCAGTCCCAGCAATTTACGCTGGTAGTGCGGCTCCACCTTGCCCGGGCCTTGGCGCATTACCTCCAGAAACATATCGTGAATACGGGCCTGGTTAATGATCAGGTGCGGCATCTCGGACAGATCGTCAGCCACATCCTGCACCTTGCCACTGCGGATAATCTGCTCGGGGTGATTGGCATCCGGCTTCCAGAATGCCGCTTCGCTGATCTGGCAGGCTTCCTGAATAACCTGATCAGCAAAGCCGTAGGCCTGGAACATTTCCAGAGTACGACAGGCAATGCCATCGGCCTGACCGACCAGCAGACGGTCGTCTTTCTGCTCAACGATGGCGACCGAAATATCGCCAAACTGCGACAGCTGCGCCGCCAGATTCAGACCCGCAGGGCCACAACCGACAATCAGCACATCGACATATTCCGGCAATGGGCGCTTGAGCGGCGGCGCGACGACAGCATCCATGGGATCAGCAAAACGAGGATCGCCAGGGTTAAAGCCGTTAAGGTGAAATTGCATAAGGTACTCCTACAGCAGGGCTGAGCCGTTGCCCAGCCAGGTCGTGGATGGTGTGATGAGGTGTGATGAATTATTTTTATAAATCAGCCATCACACTGTACCTGTGGCCAGTTATCAGGAAAAATTGGTTTTTATATTCAGATACAAAGAAAATACATATATGAATCCTAACCTGCTGAAACAACTGGCAATGGTTGTAAAACAAGGGTCGATCAGTGCAGCTGCTGAACAATTGTTTATTACCCAGCCAACCCTGAGCCGTGCGCTGCAGCAATTGGAAATGCGCGTCGGCGCACCGGTGCTGACGCGCACCCGCTACGGCATGGTGCCGACTGACATCGGTGCCCGGCTGGCACACCTTGGTGAACGGATACTGGCCGACACCGAACAGGGCGATGAAATCATTCGCCAGTGGCACAGCGGTTACGACAACCAGTTCACCATCGGCATTGATCCTCTGTGGGAATACGCCACCGTCGCCGAGATGACCAGCAGCTTTTTAAGCCAGAGCCGTTATGTATTCCATTGCCGGGTGGGGTCTGCTGCTACCCAGATTGAATGGCTGCAAAACGGTGAGCTGGACTTTCTGCTGGCCCCGGCACACTTGTCGGTGGCACACGCTTGTGATCGTCAGGAGGCGCTGCAACGGCAAGTGGTGTTCCGCGACCGCTCCGGCGTCTTTGTTGGCAAGCAGTCGCCCTTGCTGGGTTCACAGCAACCGGTTTCCCTCGATATGGTGGCGCAGCAGCGCTGGCTGATTGCGGGTGCCAGCGCCGGATTCCTGTCCGGGGTCGAAGACCCGGCAGCACAACAAGCTGCTCGTATTGCCTTTACCGGTGGGATTCGCTCGGTGATACACCTGCTCAACACCACCGATATGCTGGTGCGGCTACCCGCCCGGCTGGCACTGATGACCGGAGAAATCGCCCCGCAGCAACTGATCCAGATAGAAGATCAAACCAGCGCCCGACGGGATATCGCCCTCTGGTCTCGACAGCAAGACAGCGAACGGCCCGACAGCCAGAAAGTACGCAGCTTTATTCGGGATTGGGTGACCGGGCTGGATCAAACCGTGGGAGAGTTCGGGCTGGCGTTGTGATGGTGTTGTGAGGTGTTGTGAGGTGTTGTGAGGTGTTCCAGTTTCAGCGGTGGATTGGTGGAAGAAATAGAGCAGTTGGAGGCAGGGCATCACCTGTTTGTATCAGACACAAGACGCTGTTTCATGGCATACAGGTAAGCGCTATCTGTCATGGATGCCTCTGTTGTGGGTCGTGGAGAAACTTTGGTAGTCCAGCTCCATCATCGACATGATCCGGGCTTCTTCTTGTAATTGCCGCCCTTTGTCGGCGCTCCAGAGTACCCGATTCGCAGATATCACCGAATAAGCAAGAGGAATGGGCGATTGATTAATGTCCAATATCGACAGTCCGTTTTCTGACAACCCCAATTGCTGCCGCCAGTCGTCCGCTAACAGCTCCGGTCGCAAACGGGTTTCCAGCTTGTTGGCCAAGTGCACAGGGTCGAATGCGACTGCCAGATCAATGTCCGAGTATGTACCTGCATTGCCTTTGGCGTGTGATCCGTAGAGCCACACAACCTGTACTTCGGGGTGCTGTTGCGCCAGAGCAATGATCTTTTGTTCAGGAAAGCTCATGGCTTCTTCCTGTCCGCTTGGTGGTCTGCTGCGCGGCATTCATACAGATAACGAGTGACACCGCTCAGAAATTGCCGATAGCTTTCGGACTGGTTATCGGTCAGGGATAAGTGGGGAGCGATGTCCCGAGCACCGGAGTTTTTCTGGTAACCCTTGATCAGCTTTTTCAGTTCCTGCTGGGCGTTTGCAAGAGCATCCGGGTTGCGAAACTTCTTGCTGTTTTGTTTTTTGGCCAGTGTCGGTTGGTTAAAAGCATGGGCGACTGCTGCAAGGTCTCCCAGAAACCAGCTTTCCAGTTCGTGAACCACGATACGTACCAAGGTTTCAGGTCGTCCATTGTCGGTGCAGAGTTGTTTCAGTCGTTGTTTGAGCGTAATGCAGTCCCCTTGGTCCTTGTCTCTTACGACAATGAACCAGCTATTCGGGACGTTCCAGCCTCGTAGTTTATTGGGAATGGATTGCTCCAGATCGGTCTTCCCTTCATGAGGTATACAGATAAAAGTCACCTCTGTGGGAAGGAGCTTGGGCAGTATTTCATCAAGTACTTTTTTGGCCGAAGGCTCTTCCAGCAGAAACACCAGCATGGTCATATCAAGGGTCTACTCCATCAAACAGTCCTTGTTTCCAGAGTGCACCGGGCAGGTCTCCGGCAGCCGCCAGGCTGACCAGCAACGGATTGTCAGAGGCGCGTTGAATGATCGTCAGTCCTTGCTCTTTTTTCAGCCAGAAAATTTCTGATAACTGAATACTGTTGAGCATATCGGGGGAGTGGCTGGACACCAGAACCTGTCCTCCGCGTTCGGCATAAAGACGGAATTCTTCCGCCAGTTCGGGCATCAAGCTGGGATACAGTTGGTTCTCGGGTTCTTCGACACAGAGTAGTGGATGAGGGGCCGGGTCATGAAGCAACAGAAGGTACGCGAACATCTTGATAGTGCCATCAGAGACATAACGAGAAATAAACGGGTCTTTGAATGAGCCATCCTGAAATTTGAGCAGAATACGGCCATCATCCGTTTCGATCGCCCTGACGTCTTTGATACCAGGAACCCGTTGTTTCATCTTTGCCAGTACCTGGCTAAAGATATCCGGGTGTTGTTCGTACAGATACTGGGCTACCAGCGCGGTGTTATCGCCTCTGACCGACAGATGTTCGGCATAACCGGCATCCTGCGACGGGCGCGCCTCACTGATGTGAAAGTCAGACACATGCCAATGTTCGATCAGCTGCCGGAAGGCACTGGCTGCCTTGAAACGCTGGAATTGGCCCAGCCCCTTGATGGCCAGAATATCCGGGCTGTCCAGGGTTTGTTCTTCTCGCTCCAGTTCTGAGTCTTCTTTATTAAAATCGTCCTCGTTAACAATGGCGTAACCCTTACCCTTCTGGAAGTCGATAAAGTGGTAGGGAGAGCCATATTTGCCACGTTTGTATCTGAGTATTTCGCTGGTAATGACAGGGCGATTATTGTCGAGACAAATTTCCAGCCGGTAGGTCACCAGACGTTCTACGTCGTTGATCAGTAGTCGAAACTGTACCGAGATTTCGATGGCTTCATGGTCATGACCACGGGTAACCACTTCATGAAAACCACCCCGTTTTTGCAAGGCAGTACGGACGTTGCCAGCCAGAGCATCCTTGAGAAAGCCAAATACATCGAACAGGGTGCTTTTGCCTGTGCCGTTCGCTCCGACAAAGACACAGAGGCCCGGCATCTTCGTGATTTTCACTGACTGGAATACGCGGAAGTTTTTGATCGACAGAGACTCGATTTTCACCCTGTGCTCCTGTTATGCGTTCAATGGCGTACGTTAGCAGTTTTAACCGTGGGTTTCTTTGGAATAGTTGCCGAAGGATTACCCCCAAGAATAATTAATCCAGACAGTCTCATTATCTATTGTCGGTGTTGGTGACGCGAGCGGTTGAACCAAACCGAGACAGTTCCCGTACCCCAACGTAATCCTGAAGTTCGTGTTTGCGGTTACGTAAAGTGGTGAGTGTTTGTTCGCGATTCATGACTTTATCCCGTCAATAAAGCGGATCACAGCGCAGTGCCTGGCGGCGGTGAGTGGCAGTGCATTGGGTGCTGTCATCAATGTTTGATGTCAGTATGTGTGGTCAATGTGCTTGGTCAATGTGCCTGGGTTACTTGTCGGGTAACGGTGGCAAATGTTCCCGTTTGTATATCTCGCAGCCACACTGGCTGCATTGCCAGTACGGGCTGTCCCATTCTCCAGCTTGATTGATTGTCGGCATTTCGCAACCGCCGATAATCACCTTCCCTGCATGTATGTCAGCCTGCATTTGTTCGTCGTACATTGGAAAACCGTAGAGAATAGCCCCGACCGGAGTAAAGCCACACGTTGGGCATTTACGCGGTTTGCGGGAGCGGATAATGCGGTTATCCATGATTTGAGTCTCCTTTCGTTGTTGTCTGTGGAAATCAGCTTCCCTGATACGATCTTTCGACCAGCTGATGCCGGATGGCACGGTTACGAGGCAGGTATTGGGCGGACAGCCTCCTGATTGGCCGGTTTGGTACGGCTACCGGATTGGTATATGAATATCGGGAGTGTGAAATTCGCAAAGAGAAACAGCAAGCGGTTTAGCCAGGTCCTTGCTGGTGCCGCGAAAGTGTATGGGAAAATAGCAGCGGATGGCCGGACGTTCATAATGTAAAAAAACCGGTAGCTGACGAGGTCCGGGTTTTCGAGCATCCGTTTACCGCCTGTGGACCAGTACTATTTATTTTGCGGTTTGACTCCACCCCGGCGACCCAGGCCAAAACCAACCCGGTAAAGGTCGGGCATATCGATACGGCCGTCTTTTTTGATTTCCATAACACCTAACCTTTTGAGGTCTTCGACGATGCCTTGCCAGCCTTTTTCGGAGTGTTGCGCAGGTAAACGTTCTGAAGAGATTGACGATGGCCCTTGTGGAAAATGGTCTTGCCAGCGTGGTTCAAAAACGCTGAATTCACAAGGTAGGGTAAGGCCTCGCAGGGGCGCCATCACATCGGATATCCATGGGTAGTCTTCTTCCAGTTCAGACACCCGAATCCCCGATGCTTTTTGGATACCAAGCTTGATGCTTTCGTAGTGCAGTGCCAGAGGATGAGACGGATAGCGCTCTTGAGTCTTGTCGGTTGCTTCTTTGATGGCCGCCAAAAAGGAGCGCGGCGATGTCTGGCCACGGCCGTCGGCCAAATGGCTGACGGACCAGGTGTACGGAACGCCGCGTCTTGAATCTCTACCCATCCAGGGGCCTGCCAGAGATATAAAAGCATCGCGTTGTTGCTCGGTATCACGTTTCATCTTTTCGTTTAAAACGTAGAGGCCATCCACTTGTTTATACGATGACAGTGAAAGCTGGTCGCGTAACAGTTGGCCTGAATTTTCGGGTGCGTTAATCAGGCGCTGCCATAACAGGCCATGTAAATCATGACGGGCCCAGTTGAGGTCGGCTTTGGTGGCTTTCAGTTTGGAGGCGTCCGGGAAGTTGAAGACGGTACGTTCGGCTTGGTCTTCGCGCAGGAATACCTTGCCATAAAGTCCGTTGAACGATTTTAACCAAAGAATAGCTTGTAGCAGGCCACGTACAATAGCGTCCATTTTTTGCCAGTCACGGCTGGTTCGGTCCAGCGCATCAAACAGAATCAGTCCTTTCCATGTCCGCGGCTGACGCATCAAAGCCGCCGATTCGTGCGGGCTGTTTTTTTGCCATTCCAGCGTATCGGGCCAGGTTTGATCTGGAATTTGGGTCTGGTTTTGAACTGCAATCCAGCGATGGATAACCGCTTTCCAAATATCCAGTGTTGGATAACCAAGATGTAGAAGCTGGGTAAATTCATCTTCGGTCGGGTAAGCCGGATCATCCTGCTTTTCGGAATGGCCAATAAACAGTTCAATGTCCAGTTCGGGCAAGACCGCACCAATGGTGGTGCGTAATTTCGGATCGCGCAGAGCTGCGGTCCAGAAGGATTTGCCAACACCTCGTCCTCCGACCACAACACTGGCTTCCAGTCGTAAGGCCTTCTGATGAGACAATGGAATATACAAGGTGCCAAAGGAGGGTTCTCGACCATCATTACTGGTTTCCAGTGCTGCAGAGAGGATGGCTTGCCGCAGTTGTGAAGAATCAGTCACGTAGATCTTGCTCCGATAAATCGGCAATCCCGTTGATCACCTGTCCAAAAATCATATCGACCTGTTTTGTATCAATTTCGAAGAGTCGTCCATGCAACGATTGTAATCCGGTAAAACTGCGGTGCCAGTGTACTGCCCAGGGGGAGTGCGGAGCGGTGTCATCGGACTCTTCAAAATTCCATCGATCACCGATGATTTCTCCCGCGGTGATCGCGTCGTATTGGGTGTCAGTGAATATATTCCAGGCATTCTCTCGCAGCTGTTCCAGATAGTGGGCGGTATCGGTATCCGGGGTTAGCCCCGAAACTATTTGCAGGCGTTCGCGAATTTTCTGGATAACCCCAGCTCGCTGCCAGTGTTTGAACAGAATGTTATAACCGCTCCAGGTCTGACTGCCGTCAATCGCAAACAGCAGGATCAATCTGGCGCCCAGATCGGTAATACAGCTGGAAGCGACTTCGTCGATACCGGCGCGGGAGTCGATCAACACAATATCGGGCTGATACTTGTTTTCGAGTTGTAGGATCAGCCGCTGCAGACGTTGCGACCAGCTTTCGCGGCTGCCGTCGGCCTGCAGTTTGGGCATCCAGACCCGGCCCAGCTTGGAAATATATTCACCGGGATTTGTGCCATGGGCTGGCACGACCAGAATCTCCCCATCATGGGATAAATCACTGCTGGCGATCATGTCTTGCATAACGTTATCGCCGTTATCGACCAGGTCTTCAACCAACCAGTCGGTAATGCCGTACTTGGGTTGTTTCTCTTCCGGCAAAATAGCCGTTGATAATCCAGGGGATTCCAGGTCAAGGTCGAGCACCAATACCCGTTTGCCGCTCTGCGCCAGAGACCAAGCCGTAGCAGCCAGAGCCGAAGAACGTCCAACGCCACCTTTGATGGAGAAGAACACAACCCGAGGTGTGGCGGATTCGGCTTCGATGGTTTGCCAGTCGGTTTCGGTGGCGAGTCGATCCACAACAAATACGTTTGGATAGTCTGGCAGTGCGAAAGCTGGAGATCCCTGTTTGATAGCCTCCAGATCGTCTTCGAACAGCACCAGTCGTGATGCTGGCCATGCATGTGGCGCCAGTTGTTCATTCACATCTTCAAGCAATGATTGCAGCTGGTCCGTCAGTTCGGTATTGGCTTCGACGGTTGCTGACAGAATCAGGCGCACACGACCGTTCAGATCCCGGTTAATCAGCACGGTGCCAAGTGCTGTCACTAATGATTGATAACGGGTAAAAATATCGGAGAGGATATAATTGATCTGATCAAAGGTGATCATAGAAGTCCATCCAGTTGCGCTTTTTTGATCAGTTGGCAAACGTTGTTTGCGCCAGATTTGTGGCTGATAATCTGGCTTTGTTTAATATCGTCTCTGTGTGAATAACGCTGAGAAGCGTGCCAGTTATCGAATGGGTTACCGTCAGGGAGCTCGAATCCTAAGCCATACACATGCCCACTCTGATAGGTATTGTATCGATTCCATATACCGTCGGCATGTTTTCTGTCTTTTGGTTTTTGAGGTTGGTCTCTAGTGCTATCCCAATCCATACCAAACGCCTGCATTAGTTTTTTCAGCCCACACTCTGCTGAAAACCCGTAAAGATGATCGGCATTGGCCCAGCGTTGATGCTGGAATAACAGTTCTGCATCTTGCCAATGGCGCCGATGAGCATCCAAAAAATCTGTTGCCACGGGTAGTCTCCCTGTTGCTGTACATCCTGACCGACATTCCGATGATACCTGAATTCCAGGGGCAGGAAGCGACTAAGTAGGACCTTCAAAACAAGCTATCAAAACGAGTAATCAAGACTGGTTTGAGACTGGAGAGGAAAGGTTGGACGCAGCGCCAGGTTTATATCCCGGTGCGTTGTGCCAGTCGCCCGGCAACAAAATCGATAAAGCAGCGTACTTTGGCGGACATGTGTTTGCGGCTGGGATAGATCAGGTAGATATCAATCACCATCGGTTGGTAGTCGGTAAACAGTTCGATGAGTCGGCCACTGCTGATTTCGTTGGTAAATAGGAATGAGGGCATACAGACGATGCCGTGGCCAGCAAGGCAGAGGGAAATTTCCATTTCCGAGCTGTTGCTGCTGACCCGGCTATTCACTTCGACTTGGATATCTTTGCCGTATTGGTTGCGATAGTGCCAGAGGCGCGGTGTTTTCAAACCGCTGTAGGTGATGCAGTGATGTTCGGCGAGTTCTTCCGGCCGTTGCGGGGTTCCGTATTGTTGCAAATAGGACGGGGCGGCGAGTGTCACGGCCCGTGAGCGCATGACGCGACGGCTGATGAGGCTGGAGTCTTCCAGTTGCGGGGTGGCTCGTATCACAACGTCGAAGCCGTCTGCGACGATGTCGACCTTGAGGTTGTTGAAGTCGATTTCGAGGCCGACCTGCGGGTAATGCTGCAAAAAGTCGGAGAATATGCCGCGCATCTGGGCCATGCCAAAGCTGACCGGGCAGCTGACCTTGAGGGTGCCGGCCGGTTGTTGTTGCTGACCCATCAGGGCATTTTGAGCATTGCTGACGTCTGCGATGATTTGCTGGCATTGCTGGTAGTAGAGTCGGCCTTCGGCGGTCAAGTGCTGTGAGCGGGTGGTGCGGTTGAGCAGGCGGGTGCCGAGACGTTCTTCAAGCCGGGCGATTTCTTTGCTGATATAGGAGGTGGAGTGCCCGGTGTTGTCGGCGGCGCGGGTGAAGCTGCCAGCACTGACTACTTCGGCGAAGATGATGATGCCGTCCAGCAGATGGGCGTTGTAGGTCATGCTGTCTCCTTTTCTCGCTCACGACGTGTTGGCTTTTGACGGCGTGAATAATGGCTTATTGATAGTCATATGGAAACAATAACTCCACAAAAGCTCTATTAATCAATCTGTGTGGCTAATGTAAGGTATACCTCATCAATCAACCTTCTCAATCAATCTTCACCTTAAAGGAGCCACCGCATGAAAATATTAGCGTTTGCCGCTACTAACAGCCGTCAGTCCATTAACAAGCAGCTGGTCACTCATGCGGCCAAGCAGCTGCAACAGACCACTGGTGCTGAGTTGGAAATCCTCGATCTGAATGACTTCGAGATGCCGATTTACAGTGTTGACCGTGAACAGGAGTCTGGCATTCCTGAACCGGCTCAGACGTTTTTCAAGAAAGTCGGCGAAGCCGATGCCGTGCTGATCTCGTTTGGTGAGTTTAATGGTTCATTCAGTGTGGCGTATAAAAACGTGTTTGATTGGGCTTCCCGCATCGACCAAAAGGTTTATCAGAACAAGCCAGTGTGTGTGATGGCAACGTCCCCAGGCCCCGGGGGTGCGCAGAGTGTATTGGCGGCAGCGGTGGGGTCTGCGCCGTATTTCGCCATGGACGTGAAAGCGCAATTGTCGGTACCGTCGTTCTACGATAACTTTGATGTTGAGAAAGGTGAGCTGAGCAATGCGGAATTGTCTGCGGCGCTGACTGAGGCGTTGGCGACGCTGGCTTGAGGCCCTGTATGGCCTGATTGCTGTAAATTTAAAAAACCGGCTCTGCCGGTTTTTTTGTGCCTGAAATAGGTTTGCGGATACGGACGGAGGCGGTTCCTACGGGCAAGGCCTATCCTCTCAGGCGACGATGCGCATATCCATCTCACTGAGGTGATTAAGGAACAGCGTGAAAATCTCGCTTTGTTGTGAGGTATTCAGGCGGCCGTGGATATTTTTGCGATGCACCTTGACGGTACCGACACAGATATTAAGCAGGTCGGCGATGGATTGGGAGCTGTGGCCTTGCAGAATCAGCGCGGTAATCTCTTGTTCGCGGCGGGTCAGTACGCCCTGGCCGAAGGTGCGCAGGGCCTGGGTCAGGGTGCTGCGACTTTTGCCGTTGGGCAAGTATTCGTCGGCGTTGGAAAGCCAGAACTGGCGAATCAGCGCGCTGATCATGGCGCAGTGTTCCTGTAGCCGGTTCATTTCTGCGCGGGTGATGCTGCCGAGGCTGGATTTGCGACCAAGAGACAGGGTGAAGTAGCTGCTTTCTGCCAGCTCGATCACCAGGTTGATCTCGTCGACCAGATCAAATTCCTGATAGCAGTTGTGGAAGTATTCCGTCTGGGTGAAGGAGTCCGGTGCGATGCTGCTGAGGCGGCTCAGACCGGTAATCTGGCTGCTGCTGGCGTTGTTCTGCAAGGCACTGTAGAGCGGGTCGAGCAGGTAACTGTGATGCAGGTAGGTTTCCAGCGCCGGGCTGGGTTCGCTGGTCTCGGTGTATACCAGCGTTGGCTTGGCACCGGGAACAAACACCAGCATCAGGCAGGTGTCGAAATGCGCCAGCGTCGCCAGGTAATCGGCCAGTTCTTTCGGAAAACTGGTCAGGCGAATATGGTCGACCAGACTGGCCAAGGCTTTGGTTGCGATGATATCGGCCATCAGAGTGCTCCGGCTTGTTGGGCGCTGGTGAGGGTCAGGTCGAGGCAGGTACGGATTTTCTGGCACAGCTCGTTGATCTCGGTTTTGCTGATGATCAGCGGCGGTGACAACACCATACGGCTGCCGACGGCGCGCATGATCAAGCCATTGGCAAAACAGTGGTCGCGGCAGATCATGCCGATGTCGAGGCTGGACGGGAACAGGGTTTTTGTGGCTTTGTCCTGCACCAGAGCGATACCGGCTACCAGACCAACGCCATCAATCTGGCCCACTAACGGGTGGTCGGCGAGGCTTTCACGCAGGGCTTTCTGGAAGTAGGGGCCGGTGCTGTCGCGTACCTGCTCAACAATGCCTTCGGTTTTCATTATTTCGATGGTTTTCAGCGCCACGGCGGCGGCCACCGGATGACCGGAATAGGTAAAGCCGTGGTTAAAGTCGTTATCGTGCTCCATCAGGGCGTTGCTGATGCGATCCCCGACCGCCACGGCGGCGATGGGCAGATAGCCCGAGGACAAACCCTTGGCCATCGAAATAATGTCGGGCTGGATATTGAAGGTATCGCTGCCGAACCAGTTGCCGGTACGTCCAAAACCACAAATGACTTCATCCACTGCCAGCAGAATGTCGTACTGGCGGCAAATACGCTGGATTTCTGGCCAGTAGCTGGCGGGTGGCACGATCACGCCACCGGCTCCCTGGATTGGTTCCGCTACAAACGCGGCAACGTTGTCGGGGCCAACGGCGAGGATTTTTTCTTCCAGCGCTCGTGCAGCCGTCAGACCAAATGCCTCTTCGCTTTGATCACCGCCTTCGCCATACCAGTAAGGCTGTCGGATGCGCTCGATGTTCGGTACCAGCGGGCCACCCTGTTGGTGCATGCCGCTCATGCCGCCGAGGCTGGTGCCGCCGATGGTGCTGCCGTGGTAAGCGTTGTCACGGCTGATCAGAATATTACGCCATGGTTTGCCCTTGATGGCCCAGTAGTGGCGGGTCAGCCGCATTAGGGTATCAATGGCTTCCGAGCCTGAACTGGCAAAAAAGATCCGGTTGAGGTCGCCGGGCGTCACACTGGCGATGGCTTCTGCCAGCTGGGCCACCGGGCCATGTGTGGTCTGGAAGAAGGTGTTGTAATACGGCAGCGTGCGCATTTGTTGTTCGGCGACCGCGGCCAGTTCTTCACGGCCATAGCCCAGGTTCACACACCACAGACCTGCCATTCCATCCAGAATCTTGTTGCCCTGATCATCCCAGATGTACACACCATCGGCGTGTGTGATCACCCGTGCGCCCTTGTTATTGAGGCGGGTGGCGTTGCTGAACGGATGCAGATGGAAGCGGGCATCGGTTTGCTGCAAGGATGAGTGGCTGGCGGAAGCAGTAGTGGAATCGTGTTTCATGGCGCTGACCGTGTTTTAAAATGTGATCACAATTTTGTGATCACAAAATGATTTGGTCAAGGGCTGCACAAAAGCACTGGCCTGAAATGACCAATCGTCCAGATTGTCTGTCAGCGTGCCGGGTGATACCGGGCTGGCCATGATCTGTGAGGGAATTAACATTACCGGGCAAACAAGCCGTAACAAGTGTCCGTCGGCGGCCCCTAACCCAGCAGTTGTTGCAGCTGCTCCGGCGATGAAGCAAAGGCGCAGCCGTCACGAATATCGGCGCTGATGGCCATTTGCAGGGCCAGGGAGTCGCGCTCACGAATGGCGCTGATGGCTTCCTTGTGGCGATCGACCTGGTAATAATCGTCGAGGTTTTCGATGGCTACCTGCATAAAGGGCGCAAGTTGCAGCCACAGGCTTTCGATCAGCGACTGGGTCACCTGATGCGGGTTGGCGGTGTACAGCAGGCGGTGAAACTCCTGGTTGTAACGGGTCACATCGTGGCCGTTGCCGTGCTCGGTGGCGATGTCGATGCGGTGATCGAGGTCTTCGAGTTGTGCCAAGCGTGCTTCGTCGATATAGGGCATGGCGCGGACGGCACTGTGGGTTTCAAGGCAGATGCGGGCTTCGACCAGTTCGGCAAATTTCATCGCCGTCATTTTGGGCACCATCACGCGCCGGTTTCCCTGAATCTCCAGTGCGCCTTCGGCAGACAATTGCCGCAGGGCCTCCCGGATTGGCATCGGCGAAACATCCAGCAATGTGGCCAGTTCCCGAATTGTCAGTGCCCGTCCTGGTGGTATTTTGCCCAGTAATACCGCTTGCCGCAGAGTGCTGTATACCCACTGGGTGATAGTTACAGCGCTGTGGCGCTCAGTTAGGGTGAGATCAATCGGGGTGTGTTTATCCATGCTGATAGCGCTCTTTCTGCTGGTTATACCGGTGTTTTTTACTTGCCTGTCATCGAATATGTGATCACAATTCAGACATTCAAGCACAACACGGGCGTGTCAGCCAGAGTGTTTATGGCCCCTCCTTTTCTTGTGCTCCTTCATGACCAGGTGTTCCATGCAAAATGATTTTGATCTTTTTATCGTCGATCTGAACGGCAACCTGCGAGGCAAACGCCTGTTAGGCAGCTCGCTGGAAAAAGTTTATGAAGAGGGCGTCAAGCTGCCACGCTCTGTTATCGGTGTCGATTTCTGGGGCGGCGATGTGCCAGATAACGGACTGGTTTTTGAAACCGGTGATAACGATGGCATCTGTGTGCCGGTGCAAGAAAAACCGACTCCGGTGCCCTGGGCCGGTCAGGAGCGTCATCAACTACAAGCGATGATGATGAACCCGGATTACTCGCCGTTTAATGTCGATCCGCGTCAGGTATTAAAAAATATCGTCGACCGTTTCCATGAGCAGGGCTGGTATCCGGTGATGGCAACGGAGCTGGAATTTTATCTGATGGATGGTGACTCGGAAGAAGTACAGCGTCCGCGGCCGCCGGTGCTGGACCGGGGTCATGGCCGTCGCCTAAATACCACCGATGCCTATTCGATCGAAGATGTGGATGGTCTGGAATCGTTTTTTGCCGAAGTCCGTGCCGCCTGTGATGTGCAGGGCGTACTGGCCGATACCATTATTTCCGAGCTGGGGCCGGGCCAGTTTGAGATCAACCTCAAACACGTGTCCGACCCGCTTAACGCCGGGGATCAGTCGATCTGGTTCAAACGCCTGGTCAAGGGGATTGCCCGCAAGCACGGTTACACCTCGACCTTTATGGCCAAGCCATACGCGGAACACTCAGGCAACGGCTTCCATGTGCATTTCAGCCTGCTCGATAAAGACGGCAATAACCTGTTCGACAACGGTGGCGAAGAAGGCACCGAGATGCTGACCCAGGCGATTGCCGGTCTGCTGCAATTGATGCCCAGCTCAATGCTGATGTTCGCGCCGCACCTGAACTCCTATCGCCGCTTTCAGGATGGCTCGCATGCGCCGGTTTTTGCGTGCTGGGGTTATGAAAACCGCACCACCGCAGTTCGAGTACCGGAAGGCGACCCGGAAGCACGGCGTCTGGAGCATCGGGTATCCGGTGCGGATGCCAACCCGTATCTGGTGCTGGCGGCTGTTTTGGCCGGCGCTTTGTATGGCTTGAACAACAAGCTGACCCCGCCGGAACCCATGGAAGGTGATGCCTATGCCGATTCTGATGAGTCCACCCGCTTGCCGTATCGCTGGGATGACGCCATCAAGGCACTGGACAAGAGTGCGGTGATACGGGAGTACCTGGGAGACGAATTTGTAGATGTGTTTTGTGCCATCAAGCGTCAGGAAATTACGGAACTGAACAGCCGTATTTCTGATATTGAATATGAGTCTTACCTGGGCCTGTTGTAGGGGCGGCGTATTCCCGACCGGCTCTGCCGGCTTTCCGCTGTCGCCCCCGCCGTTTTGGGTCAGTCGTTCTCGTCAGTCACCATTGCGTGATTGACGGGGCGACTCCCATAACACCTATTCCCACAACACCGATTACCATAACACCACGTCCATTGCCCCGTTTTGCCCCGTTTTGCCCCGTTTTGCCCCGTTTTGCCCATCAGGGAAGGATTTATTCTGCCCACCGATTGGGCTTTTCTTGATTTATAGCAGCCTGTTTGTGCCGCCAGCCTGATATACAGTCCGCCGCTTAATCGACGTATCAAGGAGGAACGTATGCGAAAGTTGGCAGCATCCATATGTGCACTGACCATAGCATCCAGCGCCTGGGGCGCAGACAAGGAGCTGAATATCTATAACTGGGATGATTATATCTACCCGGAAGCGGTTGCTGAATTCGAGCAGCAAACCGGTATCAAAGTGAATTACGACGTTTACGAAACCGACCAGACTCTGGATGACGTGCTCAAGGCAGGCAACAGCGGTTATGACCTTGTGGTACCGTCTGGTCTCTTTCTGGAGCGGCAAATCCAGGCCGGGCTACATGCGCCAATCGACCGGAGCAAGCTGGATAATTACAACAACCTCGATCGGGTGCTATTGGCCAAGGTCTCATCCTACGATGAAGGTAATACCCACGGAGTCCCCTGGGCCTGGGGCACCATCGGGTTAGGCTACAACGTCGATATGATCCGCGAGCGGCTGGGGGATATGCCCACCAATACCCTGGATCTGATCTTCAACCCCGCCATCACCGCCAAGCTGAAAGACTGTGGCATTGGTGTACTGGACTCGCCCTCCGACGTGATCGCCATCGCCCTGAACTACAAAGGCATTATGCCGGACTCCGAAAGTACCCGGCACCTGAAAAAAGTAGAACAGATGCTACTGGCCAATCGGGACAACTACCGTTATATCCATGCTTCCCAATACACAGAAGATCTCGCTAACGGCGATATCTGTCTGGCACTGGGTTACAACGGCGATATTCTGCAATCCCAAATCAATGCCGAAGAAGCGGGTAACGGGGTTAACGTGGCGTATGAAATTCCTCAGGAAGGCACCGCGATCTGGTTTGATCTGATGGCTATTCCGGCGGATGCCGCAAACAAGGAAGCGGCTTACCAGTTTATCGACTTTATTCTGCAGCCAGAAACGGCTGCGCGCATTTCCAACCATGTTTATTACGCGGTCCCCAATCGAGCGGCAGCCCCTTTTCTGGATAAGGACGTGAGCAGTAACGAAGGGGTGTATCCGGTCTCGAGCTTGAAATCCAACCTGTTTTCTCTGAGAGCCCATAGTGACAAGTTCAATCGTGTGCTGGAGAGCACCTGGACAAACATCAAGAGCGGCATTTAACTCGCCGGTAGCCGGCTTTGTTTTATGCGCTGCTGTTGTGCGGCCGCTGCAAGGCGGCTTTGTTTTTCTGTTCTTGTTCTTGTTCTTGTTCTTGTTCTTGTTCTTGTAGCTGTTTGCAGCGCCGTTTTTTACACCTGTTTTCCTCCATTTCACTGCCGCGACTTGCCGGTCGCCGCCAGCCTGTTTTCCCTGATCGATTGACGGTCGCTATCAAGATTGCCCAAGCGCGATAACCTGCCAACCAGCCGGGCTGCGGACACGTTGTCCATAATGTGAACATTGTCGGTCGGCTTGTACCTGTGGTGAGCCATTCATGTGGCTGCAACGCTTGATTTTACTGGCCTGCGCCCGGCATCTGGGGGATATAGCCCCTGGGGGGTATGGGAATGCCTGAGCGGCATCCGTAGCGTGACGATCAAGCTTGATCGATAACGTCTTATTTCTGGAGAAACGTATGCTCAAACTGTCTGCTCTGATGGCCTCTGTATGTGCGCTGACGGCCGCATCCAGCGTATTGGCCGCTGATAACAAGGAATTGAATATCTATAACTGGTCGGACTACATTTACCCGGAAGCGGTGTCTGAGTTTGAACAGAAAACCGGCATCAAGGTGAACTACGACGTTTACGACTCCAACGAAGTACTGGAGGCCAAGTTGATGACCGGCAGCAGCGGTTATGATTTGGTGATTCCAACCGGAGCGTTTCTGGAGCGTCAGATCCAGGCTGGTATCTACACCACCATCGACAGCAGCAAACTGAGTAACTACGGCAACCTCGACAGCACTTTGCTGGAAAAAGTCGCCCGTCACGACGCCAACAATGCCCACAGCGTGCCATGGGCCTGGGGCACCATTGGACTGGGTTACAACGTGGAAATGATCAAGGCGCGACTGGGTGATATGCCCGCCGATACCCTCGACCTGATCTTTGACCCCAAAATCTCTGCCAAACTGCAAGACTGTGGTATTGGCATTCTGGACTCCCCGGCAGAAGTGATGTCGATTGCCCTCAACTACGCCGGTCTTGATCCTAACTCAGAAAGCAAAAGCGACCTCGGCAAAGCCGAAGCCCTGATGAAAGCCAACCGTGACAACTACCGCTACTTCCACTCCAGCCAGTACATTTCTGATCTGGCCAATGGTGAAATCTGCGTAGCCCTGGGTTACAACGGCGATATTCTGCAATCCCAGAGCCGTGCTGAAGAAGCCGGGCAGGGCGTAGAAGTGACCTATGCGATTCCAAAAGAAGGCACGCTGGTATGGTTTGACCTGATGGCCATTCCTGCCGATGCACCCCATAAAGACGCGGCTTACCAGTTTATCAACTTCGTTCTGGAGCCAAAAACAGCCGCTGGTATCTCCAACTATGTGTATTACGCCGTACCCAACACCGCCGCCGAGCCATTGTTGAACGAAGACGTGATCGGCAACCCGGGGATCTACCCCAGTGCCGAAGTAAAAGCCAAGCTGTTTACCCAGCAAGCCCACAGCGCCAAATTTGATCGCATACTGAACCGCGCCTGGTCAAATGTAAAAACCGGCCGTTAATTGATCGTCGCATCAGTCGGGCAGAACGCCCGGCGGTGTTACCATTCCTGAGGGGGGACTGTCCCCCCATCTCACTGGTAGCCAGGTTATGACAAGCGCAAAATCTCCCGTTTCGAATAAGAATCCGCTTACCGCGCCAGCTCCCGATTTATGGCGTGATCCGGATGCCCGACCGTTTGTGTTTTTTGATGGAGTCACCAAAACATTTGATGACTTTACCGCTGTGGATAACATCAGCCTGAAAATCTACAAGCGCGAGCTGTTTTGTTTACTGGGTGGTTCTGGCTCCGGCAAAAGCACCCTGCTGCGGATGCTGGCCGGATTTGAACAGCCGACCCAGGGCCGCATCCTGATAGACGATGTGGATATGGCCGGCATTCAGCCCTGGAACCGTCCGGTTAATATGATGTTCCAGTCGTATGCACTGTTTCCGCACCTGACAGTAGAAAAGAACATTGCCTTTGGCCTCAAGCGCCAGCGGCTGGCCGATGTCGACATCAAACGTCGTGTTGCCGATATGCTCGACATGGTACAGCTGGGCCATCTGGGCAAGCGCAAACCGCATCAACTGTCTGGTGGTCAGCGTCAACGGGTAGCGCTGGCGCGCTCGCTGGTCAAACGCCCCAAGCTGCTGCTGCTGGATGAACCGCTGGGAGCGCTGGATAAAAAACTGCGCGAAGAAACCCAGTTTGAACTGATCAACATCCAGGAAGAACTGGGCGTCACCTTTGTGGTGGTGACCCACGACCAGGAAGAAGCCATGACCCTGGCAACCCGCATCGGCGTGATGAACCAGGGCAATATCGTTCAGGTGGGCGAACCCCACGATATTTATGAATACCCCAACAGCCGGTTTGTGGCCCGCTTTATTGGCTCGGTCAACCTGCTGGATGGACGCGTGACCGAAGACGAGCCAGACCGGGTGCGTATCCGCTGCAATGATTTTGAACCACCGGTCTACCTCAACCACGGCATCAGCTGCGCCCCCAACCAGGAAGTGTGTGTTGCCATTCGGCCCGAAAAAATGCTGATCAGCCATGAGCCGCCAGCACAGACCGACAACACCTGCTCCGGGGTGATCGAAGACATCGCCTATATGGGCAGCCTGTCGGTCTTCCGTGTGCGCCTCGACAGCGGTAAAGAACTCCGCGTTACCCAGCCCAATATCTCCCGCGACAGTGGTGCCCGCTTTACCTGGAATGAACGGGTGCATCTGTACTGGGATGTGGACAGCGCCGTCGTACTGACCAGCTGAGAGAGGATACCTTTTATGAGTCAAGCCAACGGCTATACCGCTGCCCACTCGCGGTTGCAACGGGTGTTGCACAAGCTGCCACTAAAACGGATTAACTGGGGTCGCCAGCTGGTGATCTCGATGCCGTTTGTATGGCTGGCGGTGTTCTTTTTTGTGCCGTTTCTGGTGGTGTTCAAGATCTCACTGTCTGAAACCGCCATTGCCATTCCGCCGTATACCGCCCTGATCGAGCTGGAAGACGCGCTGCTCAATATCAAGCTGAACCTCGGCAACTACCTGTTTTTGTGGGAAGACTCCTTTTATCTGGAGGCGTACCTGAGTTCGATCCGCATTGCTGGCGTCTCGACCTTGCTGGCACTGATCATCGGCTTCCCGATGGCTTACCTGATTGCCCGTAGCGAATCCCGCACCCGCACCATCTTGCTGGCGCTGGTTATTTTGCCTTTCTGGACATCATTCCTGCTGCGGGTTTACGCCTGGGTCGGATTGCTGAAAAAAAACGGCCTGGTTAACGATATCCTGATTAACCTCGGCATCGTCAGCGAACCGATCCAGATGCTGCAAACCGATTTTGCCGTCTACATTGGCATCGTTTACACCTACCTGCCGTTTATGATCTTGCCGCTGTATACCGCGCTGGAAAAAATGGACATGTCATTACTGGAAGCCGCTGAAGACCTGGGCTGTCGGCCGTTCCAGAGTTTCTTTCTGGTGACCATTCCGCTGGCCATGCCGGGCATTCTGGCAGGCTGCACCCTGGTATTTATTCCCGCGGTGGGGGAATACGTGATCCCCGCATTGCTGGGTGGCTCCGATACCCTGATGATTGGCCGGGTACTGTGGGATGAATTCTCACTCAACCGCGACTGGCCCATGGCCTCCGCCGTTGCCACCGTGATGCTGGTGGTACTGGTGCTACCCATTATGCTGCTGCGCAACCGCAAGGAGGCTGAATAATGGCCGTGCAACGTCGTTCCTGGTTTTTATATACCTCCTCGGCACTGGGGTTCCTGTTTCTCTACGTGCCGATAATTTCACTGATCATCTACAGCTTTAACAAATCCAAACTGGTGACCGTTTGGGGCGGCTGGTCGTTCAAGTGGTATGGCGAACTGTTCCAGAACGAGCAGATTCTCAGCGCCGCCTGGCTCAGTATCAAAATTGCGTTTATCTCCGCCTCGCTGGCAGTGGTATTCGGCACCATGGCTGGTTTTGCTCTCAGCCGGATGGGGCGCTTTCGCGGCAAAATGCTGCTGTCGGGCTGGATCTCGGCGCCACTGATCATGCCCGAAGTGATTACCGGCCTATCGTTACTGCTGCTGTTTGTCGCCATGGAAGACCTGTTTGGCTGGCCTGCCGGACGGGGCACCCTGACCATTATTCTGGCCCATACCACCTTCTGCATGGCCTATGTGGCGGTGGTGGTGCAAGCCCGCATGGCAGACTTTGATACCTCGCTGGAAGAAGCCGCAATGGACCTGGGCGCCAAACCCTCCTCGCTGTTTTTTCTGGTGACCCTGCCATTAATTGCACCGGCGATCTTATCAGGCTGGCTGCTGTCGTTTACCCTGTCGCTCGACGACCTGGTGATCGCCAGCTTTGTCTCCGGGCCTGGGGACAGCACCTTGCCGATGGTCATCTTCTCCAAGGTACGCCTGGGTGTGACCCCGGAAGTCAACGCCCTGGCCACCCTGATGATCCTGATTGTTGCCGTGGGCGTTGTCGTGGCCATGTTACAAATGCGAAAGCGGCCCAAGCCGTAATACCTGCCGCCAACCGGCAGCCGCATAACGCATCACGGTGCGTTATGCGTACCCTATGACCGTTAACAACGAGCACTTTATGAAAATCGGTATTCTGGTCACCGGGCTCACCCCGGATACCCTCATCGACCAATACGGCAGCTACGCCGATATGTTTCAGCGCCTGTTCCAACCCCATAACCCCGGCTTTGAATACACCGTTTACAGCGTCAGCCGGGGCGACTTCCCGGCGGCGGCAAACGACTGCGACGGCTGGGTAATTACCGGCTCCAGACACAGCGTTTACGAAGAACTGGACTGGATTGTCCAGCTCAAGGATTTTGTCCGCCAGATTGCTGATTCCGAACGACCGTTAGTCGGGATTTGTTTTGGTCACCAACTGATTGCCGAAGCACTTGGCGGCAAGGTCGAAAGATACCACGGCGGCTGGGGTCTCGGAGTCAACACCTACCAGCTCGACAACGGCTTTGCCCAACAGCTCGAACAAGCCACCGGGCACGCACCACAAACACTCAGCATCAACGCCGTGCATCAGGACCAGGTGACCATTCTGCCCGCCAGTGCCACCGTACTGGCGCATTCCGACTTCTGCCGCTATGCCGTTCTGGGCTACTTCAACAACCGCATCGTCAGCCTGCAACCGCACCCGGAATTCACCCTCGACTTTGAAGACGCCCTGCTCACCGACCGGGGAGGCAAAGGCATCCCGCTGCAAGACACCGAACAAGGACTGATCAGCGTTCGTCAACCCGACGCTTGCCTGGATTCCCCAGTGATCGCAGGCTGGCTGGTGGCTGTGTTGCAGCAACAATAAAACAGCTGCAACAATAAACAGCCGCAGGGACGCCGTCCGGGGTTGTCCCCGTAGCGGCGATCCGCGTCATTCCGGGCTTGCCCCGGAATCCTCCGCACGACCGTAGAGACGCTCGCTATGGCTGTCCGCAACGGCGGTGTGGGTGCTCTTAATCCCTTTTAATTCAGGGTTGGTTTTCTACCCCTCCTTGTAAAAAATTATTATAAAACAATGGCTTGCCAAGGTGGTTGCAAAAACCACCGCATTTGCAAAAGTTGACTGATTTTTAAACAGCATATGGTTGCCAAAGCACCTGTTATTTCTTACCTGAGTACTTTGCCCCGTTGCCGCAGCAAAGTCAGCCTGATGATGGTTAAAAGCTTTTGTTGTCTGTGCCGTCTGTGCCGGGGGCTGTTTGCTGCAAAACGGCCACGGACGAAACCGGTCACGAACGGAGCGTCTGTTTATCCTTGAGGCTGCTATGCTGACGGTGAGAGTCTGGCTGTCTTGATGGATGGCTGAAACGCACTGCTTCTGGAGATAGATTATGAGTACGATTTACGACACCACGGTAAACACCATTGATGGTGTTTCTCAATCGCTGTCTGACTATGCCGGTAAGGTATTGTTGGTGGTGAATGTCGCGTCCAAGTGTGGTCTGACGCCGCAGTACGAGCAGCTGGAGGCCTTGTATCAGGCGAAGCACGCCAGTGGTCTGGAGATTCTGGGGTTTCCGTGTAACCAGTTTCTGGGTCAGGAGCCGGGTAGCGAAGCAGAGGTGAAGTCGTTCTGTTCGCTGACTTATGGCGTGTCGTTTCCGATGTTCAGCAAGGTTGAGGTGAACGGTGAGGGCCGTCATCCCTTGTATCAGCAGTTGATTGCTGCCCAGCCACAGCGTACGACCGAAGAGGGGAGTGGCTTCAGGGACAAGCTGGCCGGTATGAATCTGTTGTCGGACGATGACAGCGATGTGATGTGGAATTTTGAAAAATTCCTGATCGGTAAAGACGGTACGGTGATCGGTCGTTTTGCTCCGGATATGACGGTGAATTCGCCGGTTCTGCAAGCGGCAATCGATGCCGCGCTGGCGCTCTGATCTGCGGGTCGCCCGGTGCTGCCGGGCGACGGTTATTGGCTGGGGCTGGCCATCCATCCGGGGGTGTGGCTCATTTTCGTGACCTTTCTTTGCACTCTTTTAGCTCGTTTTCTATGTATTAGTTCACACTTCTCCCTATAACCGGGCGCGGACTGTCTGGCCATGCTTTGTTTTGTGGCGGTTGGCGTTTCTGGTTTGTCTGGATCAATTATTGCAGTGATATTGCAGGCCCGCTTTTTTAATGCCGAGTTTGAGTCGTTACGCTCCTTGATGTGTTGGAAGCCCACTACCTGGTGATTTTTTGACTATCAACGTGCTAGCGAAGCACTAATGGGGACATCTATTTAATCCTGCACGGCTCTGCGCGAGTGGTGCCGTTGTTCAGGGCAAGGCGACGAATGCAGCGAAATGACGAGTCCTTTTCAAATTCGTCAACACCGCACTGGACGGCGGCAACCCGCGCCCTTCGGGGGCTGCCGGATGATCTCGACTCGGTGTCGCCGACGTTTGACTTGACCCGTCAGGCCTGCAAGTCGGCTTCGTGATTCGAAACCATCCGGTAGCCCAGAGTGAGCACCGGATTAAATAGATGTCCCCTAATGATAATTGGAACCCAGGAGAATAATATGAGTGGAAACCAGACGCGTCTGATGGCGATCAGTGACATTGTGAATCGTCAGCCTGCTGCTGTGGAAAAGCCTGAGCCGTTGAGCCGTATCTGGGCAACCGACGTCTTTAATATGGCGACGATGGAAGAAGTCCTGTCCAAAAATGCCTTCAAGGCGATGAAAAAAACCGTGCAGACCGGTGCGGCACTCGATCCTGCCACCGCTGATGTTGTCGCGGCTGCGATGAAAGACTGGGCCATTGGTAAAGGGGTGAAGTTTTTCTCCCATATTTTCTACCCAATGACCAATGCCACGGCTGAGAAGCACGATGGCTTTATTGTTACCAATTCTGATGGCGGGGCGATCACCGAGTTTACCGGTAGCCTGCTGATCAAGGGTGAGCCGGATGGCTCCTCATTCCCTAACGGCAGCTTGCGGATGACCAATGCGGCCCGTGGTTATACCGCCTGGGATCCGACCAGCCCTGCTTACATCATGCACACGGACAACGGCGCGACGCTGATGATCCCGAGTGTCTTTATGTCGTGGACCGGTGAAGCGCTGGATAAAAAAATTCCGCTGTTACGCTCCAACGCTGCCATGAACAAGGCCGGACAAAAAGTTCTGGCGCTGATGGGCGAAGCCGAAATCGCGACGCTGAACTCCAGCTGTGGTGCGGAGCAAGAATACTTCCTGGTGGACTCTGCACTGGCGGCGGCTCGTCCGGATTTGCTGTTGGCGGGTCGTACCCTGTTTGGTGCGCCATCGGCCAAGGGTCAGGAGTTTGATGACCATTATTTTGGTGCCATTCCTGAGCGTGTTCAGGTGTTTATGCAGGATTTTGAGGACAAGCTGTATCGCCTTGGTATTCCGGCCAAAACGCACCATAACGAAGTGGCTCCTGGCCAGTTCGAGATTGCACCGTATTTTGAAGCGGCTAACGTCGCATCCGATCACCAGCAACTGCTGATGACGTTGATGAAACTGACTGCCAAGCAACATGGCTTTATGTGTTTGCTGCATGAAAAACCGTTTGCCGGGGTGAATGGTTCCGGTAAGCACGTTAACTGGTCGGTGGGTAACGCCACGCAGGGTAACCTGCTGGACCCGGGTGATACGCCGGACAAAAATCTCAACTTCCTGCTGTTCTGTGGTGCGGTGATTCGTGGTGTTCACGTTTATGGCCCGTTGCTGCGTGCTGCGATTGCGTCGGCAGCCAACGACCATCGTCTGGGTGCGAACGAAGCGCCTCCGGCGATCCTGTCGGTTTATCTGGGTGATCAGTTGGAAAAACTGTTCATGGATATCAAGGACGGCGCGATCAATGAAACCGCCGATGGCGGTTTGATGGATTTGGGTCTGGATCAAATCCTCAAGTTTGAGCGTGATCCCGGTGACCGTAACCGTACCTCACCGTTTGCCTTTACCGGTAACCGTTTTGAATTCCGTGCGGTGGGTTCTTCACAGTCGGTCTCCGGACCTCTGGTGGCGATGAACACCATGCTGGCGGATTCCTTGGGCTGGATTGCGACCAAACTGGAAACGGCACTGGAAACCACCAGTGACAAGACCGAAGCCGTTATTATTGTGCTGAAAGAGCTGATGGAGCTGCACAGCAATGTCATCTTCGGTGGTGATGGTTATTCCAGCGAATGGCATACCATGGCGGTTGAAGAGCGTGGTCTGAAAAACATCCCGACCACGGCTGACGCCTTGCCTGCCTTCCTGGATCAGACGGTGATCGATCTGTTTGATTCAACCGGTGTGCTGACCCCTGTCGAGCTGGAAAGCCGCTATGAGGTGTATGCCGAGCAGTACGTGCTGTCGATTGAGGTGGAAGCCAAACTGGTGGTCAATATGGCGACTACCATTATTTATCCAGCCGCAGTCAGCTACCTGTCGAGCCTGACGGATGCGATTGCCGGGGCCGCTGAGCTGTCGATTGCACTGGATGCTTCTTTGGCGACGACTGTCGGCGAAAACCTTAATGGCATGATGGCTGCCGTGGCCAAGCTGGAAACCGCCATGGCAACTCATGACTTCGACTCTACCGAAGCGCACATGAAGTTCTGTGCTGATACGATTTGTGGCCTGATGCTGGAAGTCCGTGGCTTTGCGGATACGTTGGAAACTCTGGTTGCCGACGACATTTGGCCATTACCGAAATACAGCGAAATGCTGTTTATGCGTTAATCGCAGTCAGTTGCTTTAAACGGCGGTATCCAGATGTAGCGCCGGAAACATAAAGCAAACCCAGGCCTCTGGTGATCACTCACCAGGGGCTTTTTTGTGGCCGGTGGTTGTGTATTGGCCGCTGGGGAGATCGACTGTGGGCTATCGCATGCCTGCGGCTTTGTTGAGCAATTGGATCAGTGTTTGTGCTTCTTCCTGGCTGAGCCGGTCCAGATACTGTTTGTTGCAGGCAATGGCCTGTTGCAGTACCGAGTGGCGGAGTTCCTTGCCTTGTTGGGTGAGGTAAATTTGCAAGGCCCGGCGGCTGGTCGGGTGCGGGCGACGTTCAACCAATGCCATTTTTTCCAGGGTATCGAGGGTGCGGGTGGTGGTGTAGTGCGCGGTCATGCAACGTTCGGCCAGTTCAGTCTGGGTCAGGCCTTCTTCTTCCCACAGGGCAAACAGAGTGGGCCATACACCAATATTGAGTCCCATGGTTTTTAACCGTTGATCCAGATCCTCGGCCAGTTGTTTGCCCAAAACGGCGATTAGCCAGCCCAGGCTGTTGTGTCTGGGCAGGATCAGGTCTTCTGCATAACTTGTCATATAAACACTCTCATCGAAATGGCCAGGTAGCCAACGGACATACTGATACTGATGAATAGTAACCCGGCGGCAAGGCGCTTGCTCTGCAAACGCGGTGGTTGTCCACGGATATCGCGGATGCCGGTGATCATTGCCTGAGTCAGGCGTTCACCTTTGTATTCATGCCAGCACACAGCCAGCACATGCAAACTCACGGCAATGGTGATCAGTATCGCCAATTGTGTGTGGATGAATATCGCCCAGCGAGCGGCGGTTCTGCTGGCGTCGGCGTTGAATAGCTCTGAGCCGACCAGCCCAGAAATTATCTGGCCAGCCAGTAACAGCAGTAAGGCCAGCACCATGATGGCACCCAGAGGGTTGTGCCCCGGTATGCTGCTGGCTCGTCCTTGCAGGTAGCCAGGCAAGCGTTGAATGGTGCTGATTAACTGGCCGAAACGTGTGTTGCTGCTACCCCATAAACCCCATTGGACTCGCCAGAGCCACAAGATCAATAAGGCGTAGCCAGCCAGTTGGTGCAGCCCGGCTGAGCCTCTGCCAGTCCAGCCGGTGATCAGCAAGGTGATGACCAGGCCCGCCTGTAACCAATGATAGAGACGCACGGGCAAATCCCAGATTCGCATAAAGGATGACCTCCCTGGTAGTTCCTGTTCTAACAGTTGCTATTGCAATAGTTGCATTTGCAAAATACCATAAGTCACGTCATAGGCAAACCACGAGGACTCACTTATGAAACACCTGATCGTATTGTTATTGCTGGCTGCATCTGCTGCTACTTATGCCGAGCACCCTGCGGTGGAGCAGCGCCAGCAACTGTTTGAAGAGATTGAAGAGCAGACGGATTATCTGGAGCAATCAGTGGATGACGAGCACTGGTCTGAGGTCGAAACCACGGCGCTGAAGCTGGATCAACAGATACAGCGGTTACTGACGCTGTTCCCGCCAGAGTCCTCGGGAGAGGGTAGAAGCCGGAAAGCGGTGTGGCGGCATTGGGATGCATTCGAGCGGGATATGATGAGCTGGCAAATGGCGTATCGAGACATCGCTGCTGCGGCAGTGGCAGAGGTATCCAATGAGGATGCGCTGGACCAGATATCATCGGCCTGTCGTTCCTGCCATCGCAAATATCGTTCTTTATGGTGAGGTGATTATGAAACTTCAACAAGCACATATCTGGTTTGCCAGACTGGCCATGGCTCTGATCGTTACTTTTTGGGGCAGCACGATTGTGGTCGAGCTGATCGGCGATCCGGATCTTATTTATCAGGTTAAAAATGCCATTTTTTATGCGATCTGGTTACTGGTACTGGCGATGGCTGTGACTGGTATCAGTGGGGCCAAACTGGCTGGAACCCGCAGCAGTGGACTGATTGGCCGCAAGAAAAAGCGCATGCGGTTTGTGGCACTGAATGGTGTTTTTATCCTGATCCCAGCAGCGATTTACTTGCGCTCACTGGCTGCGGCAGGGGATTTTGGTAGCACTTTCTATACCGTACAGGCGCTGGAGCTGTTGGCCGGAGCCGTGAACCTGACCTTGATGGGGTTCAATATCCGCGATGGTCTAAGGCTCTCGACAGCCACCAAAAAGCCGATGGCGGCCGAGGGTTCAGGCTGACTTGGGCTGTGCAGGAGCAGGGTTTTCCGGCGTATTGAAAGTGACCATACCGTTGCTGACGGCTTTTTTCGTAGTAGAAAATAATTGTTTGTGTGTTAAACAGTTGTGGTTCTTCTGTTGTTGAGTGTGTAGAGTATCTGGCAGGTTACAGCGAAGCCGAACCTGGCTTCGCTGTAACCGCGCTACCGGTGCATATAACAACAATATCACCCGAGATTGGATAACAGGGGACACCATGATGAACATCGACGACATTATTGCTATCGACTTCCATACCCATGCAGAAGAGCCCTGCAGCTGTGACCGGGATGATGGCTACTATCAGTTTCAGGAAGACTTCGCCAAGTATTTCAAGAATCCGGCTGGCCACAATATGATGCCAACGGTGCAGGATACGGCTGATTATTACCGTGATAAAAAAATCGCAGCGGTGATTTTTCCGGTGGATGCTGAGCGTGAGACTGGCTTCAAGCGTTACGACAATGAAGAAGTCGCGGCGATTTGTGCGGAAAACAGCGATATCCTGATACCTTTTGCATCAATCGACCCGGCCAAGGGCCGTATGGGAGCACGGGAGGCTCGCCGACTGGTGCGTGAGTTTGGTGTGAAGGGGTTTAAATTTCATCCCACGATGCAGGGTTTTTACCCTAACGACCGTTCGGCCTATGTGCTGTATGAAGCCATTGCGGAAGAAGGTGCCGTAGCGCTGTTTCACACCGGTCAGACCGGGGTCGGAGCCGGTGCTCGTGGTGGTATGAATATGCGGCTGAAGTACTCCAACCCGATGTTGCTGGATGATGTGGCGGCGGATTTTCCGGATATGCCCATTGTGGCAGCGCATCCGGCATTCCCCTGGCTGGACGAGCAGTTATCTGTCGCGACTCATAAGCCGAATGTGTACATTGATATGTCGGGTTGGTCGCCGAAGTATTTTCAGCCCATCTTTGTTCAATACGCCAACAGTATCCTGAAGCACAAGATGCTGTTTGGCTCCGATTGGCCGGTTATTACGCCTGATCGCTGGATTCGGGATTTTGAGAAGCTTGATATCAAGGAAGAAGTGCGGCCGCTGATCATGAAAGAAAATGCCGCCAGGCTGCTGGGTTATATGAAGTAGCGAGCCTGGATGGCCCCTCGCATGTCATACAGGCTCTGTATGCCACAGGAGGGATGTTATGGAGAGTACGATTATCGAGAGTACGGTTATCGGCGCTCAGCCAAACGTGATCGCGATAAGCATCAATACTCGATCCAGGTGGTTTTTAGTTCGCTGTAGTCATTCAGGGCGTGCAGGGATTTATCGCGGCCATTGCCGGATTCACCAAAGCCACCGAAGGGCACGGTAATATCGCCACCAAAGTAGTTGTTCACTCCCATGGTGCCGGTACGGACACCGTTGGCAACCGTGAGCGCGGTGCTGATGTTCTGACTCCAGACGGCACCGGCCAGACCATAGCGGGAGTCGTTGGCTATACGGATGGCGTCAGCGGCATCGCTAAAGGGGATAGCCGATACCACTGGGCCAAAGATTTCTTCCTGGGCAATGGTCATGCGGTTGTCGACATCGGCAAACAGGGTCGCTTGATGGAAGCAGCCACCCAGGCCGGTGTTGGTGGCGGACTCGCCTCCCAGTACCAGCCGTGCGCCTTCTTGCTGGCCAATCTGAATGTATTGCTGGATGGTGTTGATCTGGTTCTGGTCGATGACGGCACCCATGCGGGTGTCGGGGTCGAGGGGGTTGCCCGGAGTCCAGCACTGGCTGTGTGCCATCATCCGTTCGATAAAGTCATCGTAGATCGATTGCTGAATCAGCAAGCGTGTCCCGGCGGTGCAGGTCTGGCCGCAGTTGTAAAATCCGGCGACGGCAGCCCATAACGCGGCTTTGTCGAGGTCGGCATCGGCAAAGACGATGTTGGCGCTTTTGCCGCCCAATTCCAGAAAGGTGCGTTTCAGGTTGCTTTGGCCAGCGTACTGCATCAGTAGTTTGCCAACGGCGGTGCTGCCGGTGAATGTCTGGCCATCGATATCCGGATGCAAGGACAGGTGTTTGCCAAGGTTGATGCCATCGCCGGGCAATACATTGAGTACGCCGTCGGGCAAACCGGCTTCCGTCGCCAGTTGCGCCAGTTTCAGGGCTGTCAGCGGGGTTTTGGGGTCGGGTTTGAGAATCACCGAGTTGCCGGCAGCCAATGCCGGGGCCAGTTTCCAGGCGGTGGTCGAGAGCGGGAAATTCCACGGCACAATCGCCAGCACTACTCCCAGAGGTAAACGCTGTACCAGCGCCAGAGTGCCAGGCGCGGTAGGGGCGATTTCTCCGTATACCTTGTCGATGGCTTCTGCTGTCCAGCGGATGGTATTTACCGCGCCGGGTACATCTATGTTCAGGGTGTCGCTGATGGGTTTGCCGACATCGAGGGTTTCCAGCAGCGCGATTTCTTCCCGGTGCTGTTCAATCAAGTCCGCCCAACGCACCATGATGCGTTTGCGATCGCTGGGAGCCATGGCAGACCAGGTGCCACTGTTAAAGGCTTGGCGAGCGATGCGAACGGCGGCATCGGCATCTTCCGGGGCGTTATCCGGCAGCTCGGCCAGTATGGTACCGGTCGCCGGGTTGAAACAGGGCTGAGTCGCGCCGCTGAGCGCGGCCGCTGGTTTGCCATTGACCCAGGCGTACGCCGGGATTGTGATCTCGCTGGCTTTGGCGGTCCAGTCGGCACAGCAGGTCGGGCTTGTCAGGTTCTCGCTCATGGCACAGTCTCCGGATCATAAAAACAGACCCTATTGTGCGGGCTACAGCATGCCAGAGGTATATATCCTGATGGGTAGTTTTAGGTGTTCAAGTTGGCTGCTGTATTTATTCTTTGGCAGGGCCAACTAGGTGGTCATCAGCCTTGGTGTCTGCGGCTTCAGGCCATCAAAACGCTGATAAAAAGAAGCCGATGCTGCTGGCAATGGCCCTTCAGCGGTTTCCAGTTGTTCAGCGATCCATTGCTCTGCATGGGGAGTCAGGCTGCGGTAAATGTTGCGGCACAGCTGTCTGGCGGCGCGGCCTTCCCAGTCGCCGGGCAGCAGTTCTTCTGGTAACAGAGGGTCTCGCAATACCAGTTTGCGGTATTCATGAATCAGCAGTATGCGCGCCAAAAAACAGGCCTGTTGATCTCGTTCCTTATTGTCGTTCAACTCCTGCCACATTGGCCTGAACAGATCGATAAAGTCTTGATAGCGGGCTCCTAGCTCAGGCAGGCCCCAGCTGTCGCGTACCAGCATCCGGATTGGTTTCCCTGTTAGCAGCTCTTCCTTGGCAGAGGTTTCAAACAGCACGACCTTGTCGCTGAGTTCCAGCAGCGAAAGCGCGGAGTTGACTTCCGCAGAGTTAGCTCTGGGGCTGCCTAGCAAACCAGGTGACAACACACCAAATCCTTGCCATTCAAGTTCATCCAGCAATTGCTTGCGCTGCTCAGGGCTGAGCTGCTGAGTGAGAATCAGTGACCAAGAGCCGTCCCAGGCGGCGGACTTTGAACTGTATACGCGGCGAAACGCTTTTTTGAACTTGCGTCGGCCTGGATCAGTCAGGCTGTAGTAGCTACGCCGGCCCACCTTGTCACTCATTAGCCAGCCGTCCTGGGTTAGACGAAAAATAGTGGTACGCATCAGGCGTTCGTTGATCCCGATAGGCTCTAGCAGTTTGATCAGGCTACCCAGCCAGACCGTCCCTCCGTGTGGTTCAATCGCATCGCCATAAATCGTGATTACCAGTGAGGTTGCACGCATAGGTGTTTGGCTCTGGAAGCGCTTTATCACCGCATCCAGTGTGTTCAATGACTTCATATTCAAGAAATTCCGGTCGAAGATCGAGGGCACCAATTGGCAGTTTAACAGGGTCTGAAAAGGTGTTTCCGAGTAGCAGCGGGTATGAGGAGACAATAATTGAGAACGGTCTATGAGCTGGTATCCTGGAGTCATGTTTACAGCTTGGCATCTGGAAAATTCTACATAGCCTGTCTGGGTTTTGCAGTGACTGACTTCATGGTAGTAGCGCGACAGCAGTCAAGATTACCAGCCCGGAAGGTTGGCATCTATTATCCAACTGAACAGTAGCGAATGGGCAGGGTTATATTTTTGGCCGGTGGCCGGTATCAACGACCCCTTGGCGACCTGGCTCTTCGGCATTGAGTGGCGAGCACTCTACCAGGCTTTCCAAACAGCGGCGTGACAGCTCGATATATTGTTGCGTGCCGAGCTGTTTCCAGTGTAATTCATCATCCGTGACTTGACGTTTGATAACCCCAGGCGTGCCCATCACCATGGAACGCGGAGGGCAGGTAAAACGGTTTTTGATGAAGGAGGAGGCTGAGACGATTGATTCGGCACCGATATCGGCACCATCCATCACGACGGCATTCATGCCAATCAGGGTATCTTCACCGATAATGCAACCGTGAAGCACTGCGCCGTGACCGATATGGCCATGGCGGCGAATAATCGTGCTGCTTTGCGGGAAACCATGTACCACACAGGTATCCTGGATGTTGGCACCGTCTTCCATAACGATGCGGCCGAAATCACCACGCAGACTGGCGGCCGGGCCAATGTAGCATTGTGCTCCGATGATCACATCGCCAATCAGTACGGCAGTTGGGTGGACATAGGCACTGGGATGAACCACTGGTGTCACGCCATCGATTTTGTAACAAGGCATATAAAGTTCTCCTGATCAGTCAGTGGCGGCGGTCGCTGGACGACGGCTTTGTATCACGACAAAGCGACGACTGACAAACCCTCTGTCGGTGAGAGAAGTGTTGGCTGCCGGGTTGCCACCAGAGCCATGAAAATCACTGAATGTGGCGGACTGGTTCATATAAAAACTGCCATCCAGGTTGATGGATAACGAGACTGCGACGTCCTGAGCCAGATTTTCTGCCTGCGCCAGCACATCGTCGCGGGTGGTGTAGATAGCCAGTGCAATCGCGCCTTGAGCTGACAAGGTCTGGCGTGCCAGTGACAGGGATTCTGCGGTGTCGCGGGTACGAACCAGATACGCAATCGGGCCAAACTGTTCTTTGCCATACAGGTCCTGATCCTGGCTTGCCAGAGCGAGCAGCAGTGGCGTTTGTACGCGAGCTGCGGGAAAATCTGGATGAATCAGGCTTTTGCTATCGAGTAATACGCTGCCCCGTCCTGTGATCGCTTCCCGGCATTGCTGAATTCTGACCAAGGTGTCTTCACTTTGAATTGCGCCGAGGAAGCCGCACGCCTGTGCCGGATCGGCGATCCATTGGGTAATACTGCTGACCAATGCATCCGCTACCTGCTCAAATGACCAGCATTCGTCTTCTGCCGTCACGCCGCTGGCAGGAATATAAATGACTTGGGGAGAGGTGCACATTTGCCCAGAGTAGAGACTGAGTGAGAAACCGAGATTGCCAGCAACTGCAGTGATGTCCGTCATGCTGTCAATAATCACGGTGTTGAGCCCGGCTTTTTCGGTAAACACTTCCGCCTGGTGAGCATGCTGTTCCAGCCAGTTGCCAAAGTGGCTTGAGCCGGTGAAATCAATCAGCCGCACCCGTGGATCGGTTGCCAGTCGGGCCGCCAGTGGGGCTGCTCGAGTGTCGACCGCGAGCATTACCAGGCGCGGATCGTATCCGGCTTCGGTAAGCACCTCTTGCAGTACTCTGACGGTCAGTGCCAGCGGCAGAATCGAATCCGGGTGGGGTTTTATGACTACCGGATTGCCCGTCACCAGACTGGCAAACAATCCGGGGTAGGTATTCCAGGTCGGGAAGGTGCAACAGGCGATGCTGAGTGATATTCCCCGAGGCACGATATGCCAATGTTTAGTCAATGAGAGTTGACCACGTTTGCCCATGGGTTTTTGCCATAAGACGGATTGTGGTATCTCCATCATGGCATCCCAGCTATAGGCAACGGCTTCTACAGCCCTGTCCTGGGCGTGGGGGCCACCGGCCTGGAATGCCATATTGGCGGATTGTCCAGTGGTGTGTTGTACCGCCTGAGCCATTAGCGGACTGAGTGTATTTAACCGGTGAATGGCTTCCATAGCGACCGCCACCCTGGCGTGTGGCCCGGCATCGCGCCAGCCACCAATCAGTGATTGCTGGGTTGCCAGTAACGTATCTGGGTCGTACTGCGGATAGTGGATACCAAGGGCGAAGCCGTAGGGGGATTGCTCCTGGCCCGCTCGTCCAATCTCCTCTACTCCTTGCAGCTTGAACGGCTGTCCGAGCAAGGTCTGGAATTCTGCTGCCGCGCTGGCCAGTGATTCCGCCGGGTACGCTTTGGGATGTTCCGGGAAAGGAGCCCAGTAACCGCGCTGATGAATCGCCTTGATGGCCTGATCCAGCAGGGGCGAGTAGCGGGAAAACCAGAGCGTGGTCTGGCAGTTCGTCATGGCATCAGGCGACATAACAACTCCATTAATGAGTATTTTTGTTTTAAAGACACTAAAATATCTATTATTTGTTATTTACTGTATCAAATCATAGGTCGTTGTTGATTGAAACGGCATCTGTTGGTGTTGTTTGGATTGTCTTGAAATGATGTATTTGAATCCATTTTATTTTCTATCTATTTGAAAAATATTGGTTTTTAATCGAAAAATGCTCGCGTCTATTGATTTTTCAGAGGGTTTTTCCATGTAAAATCTAAATTCGATACATAAAATAAAAAATAAAAAATTGTTTTGTATCTTAATTTTGGGCAGCATTGATAGGTATTGATGCAGGCCAAACAAATCCGCTCCTTGCTTCAAGGCTGACGCTGTCAGGGTTCTGGAGCGAATTGGAACGAAAACGTCTGCTCCTTAAGTCATTGCCGAAACGCTATAAAAACAAAATCGGACAGGTTACTCAGATGACAAAACGCTACGCGACACTGGTCGTGCATAAGGTCAGTGCAGGAGTTCAGCTGATTGAGCTGAATCGCCCTGAGGCACTCAATTCCCTGACCACCGCCATGCTGGGTGAGTTGTCAGCGGTCATGGATCTGGCAGAAATCACGGACGACATTCGAGTGCTGGTTCTCACCGGTAACCGCAAGGCCTTTGCGGCCGGAGCCGATATCAAGGAAATGGCCGAGCGGGATTTGGTCGGTATTCTGAATGACCCTCGCCAGCAGCACTGGCAGCGGATTAGCCGTTTCCCCAAGCCGCTGGTTGCCGCCGTGAATGGCTTTTGTTTGGGCGGTGGCTGCGAGTTGGCGATGCACGCCGATATTATTCTTGCCGGCACAGACGCGCGCTTCGGACAACCGGAAATCAACCTTGGCATTATGCCTGGTGCCGGGGGTACGCAGCGATTGTTGCGGGCGGTGGGCAAGTCGATGGCGATGCAGATGATACTGACTGGTTCGCCGATCACCGCCCGACAAGCCCAGCAATCCGGTCTGGTCAGTGAGATTACCCAACCTGAATTGACGGTTGAGCGGGCATTGGCTGTTGCTGCCAGTATTGCCTGTAAGGCACCACTGGCAGTGCGCCTGGCCAAAGAGTCGGTGCTCAAAGGTATGGATACCGATCTCGCCTCAGGCCTCCGTTTCGAGCGCCATGCTTTTACTGTGCTGGCTGGCACCGCCGACCGCAATGAGGGTATTGCCGCCTTCCAGGAAAAGCGCAAACCGGAATTTAACGGCCAGTAGTGCTGGCAACCCATTCTGATCTCCAGGAGCAATATGCCTATGAATTTCGAGCATATTCTGTATTCCGTTGAGGACGGCGTTGCCATCCTCAGTTTGAACCGTCCCAAAGCGTTGAATAGCTTTAACGAAGCCATGCACCTTGAAGTCAAAGAGGCCCTGAAAGCGACTGTCGGCAATCCGGAGGTCCGCGCCTTGCTGTTGACGGCAGAGGGCCGCGGTTTTTGTGCCGGCCAGGATTTATCTGACCGCAATGTTGACCCTAATGCTGATTCACCGGATCTGGGGTTGTCGATCGAACGCTTTTACAACCCATTGATCAAGACCCTGCAAGACTTGCCGATGCCTGTGATCTGTGCTGTCAACGGCGTCGCAGCCGGTGCTGGTGCGAATATTCCTTTGGCGTGTGACCTGGTACTGGCGGCCCGCTCCGCCAAGTTTATTCAGGCGTTCTGCAAAATTGGTCTGGTGCCGGATTCTGGTGGTAGCTGGTTTCTGCCACGCTTGGTCGGCCTGGCCCGTGCTAAACAAATGGCCTTGCTGGGAACGCCTGTTACGGCTGAGCAAGCGTATGACTGGGGCATGATCTACCGCGTGGTGGATGACGAAGCCCTGCG
The DNA here is from genome assembly GCF_030689025.1 of Oceanobacter sp. 1_MG-2023. GTDB lineage: Bacteria > Pseudomonadota > Gammaproteobacteria > Pseudomonadales > Oceanobacteraceae > Oceanobacter. The sequence continues at coordinate 57,510 of NZ_JAUYWA010000010.1, read as the reverse complement.
TAACGAAGCACTGATGCTGGCGAAGCAATTAGCGATTCAACCGACGCAAGGTTTGGCGCTGATCAAGCGTGCCTTGAATCGCAGCGTCAGCAACAGCTTCGAGGAGCAGATGACGCTGGAGAGAGATCTACAGCGTTTGGCCGGTCGTACTGCCGACTACCGCGAAGGCGTAAAAGCCTTTATGGAAAAACGCACACCTGAATTCAAGGGGCGCTGAATGATGCCAGAACAGACCCATACATTGAGTATCGACACTCTGGTTGCCGTCATTGGTGCCGGTGCGATGGGAGCGGGTATCGCTCAGGTCGCGGCCCAGGCCGGTCACCCGGTGAAACTGTATGACAATCGCGAAGGTGCTGCTGCCCATGCCATTGATACGATGGCTGCTCAGCTGAATAAGTTGGTTGCTCGTGGCAAACTCACGGCTGAACAGCGTGATGCGGTACTGTCTCGTATCACTCCGGTTGATGACATTGAAGCATTGGCGGATGCCAAGCTGGTGATCGAGGCCATTGTTGAAAACCTCGACGTCAAGCGCAGCGTATTGGCAACACTGGAAGACGTTTGCTCCTGCGATTGCATTCTGGCCAGCAATACTTCGTCGTTATCCATCACCAGTCTGGCCGCCGACTGCCGGTATCCTGGCCGTATCATCGGTATGCACTTCTTTAATCCAGCTCCGATCATGAAGCTGGTGGAGGTGGTGTCTGGCCTGGCAACGGATTCCAATGTCGCCAGCACTGTGTACGACACTGCCCTGAACTGGGGCAAAAAGCCGGTGCATACCCTCTCCACACCGGGCTTTATTGTGAATCGAGTGGCGCGTCCGTTTTATGCTGAAAGTCTGCGTCTGCTGCAGGAGCAGGCCGGTGATTGTGCCACGTTGGATGCCTTGATGCGCGACGCTGGCGGTTTTCGTATGGGAGCGTTTGAACTGACCGACCTGATCGGTCATGACGTTAACTATGCGGTGACCTGCTCTGTTTTTACTGCCTATTACGGCGACTTCCGTTTCCAGCCCTCACTGATCCAGAAAGAGCTGGTCGATGCTGGCTATCTGGGCCGAAAGGCCCGTCGCGGTTTTTATCACTACGGTGAGGCTGCTGAGAAACCGTTAGCCCTTACCGTGCCGGTCAGTTCTGATACTCCATCCGGATGTGTGGCACTTGGTGATGTCGGTTTGCTGTCGGTATTGGTGCAACGGCTGGCACAAGCGGGTATCACGGTGGATCAGGAGTCTGCATCCGATGCCGGGGTGTTGCGCATCGGAACCGCCACCGTCGCTTTGACTGACGGTCGACTGGCATGTCAGCGGGCGCTGGAAGAGGGTCTCACTAACTTGGTGCTGATTGATTTGGCGCTGGACTACAACCAGGCATCCAGACTGGCCATTAGCCGTGCTCACAACACATCGACAGACGCAGTTCAGCAAGTCGTGGACTGCTTGGCTCAGGCCGGGATTCAGGTCAGTGAGCTGACCGATGTGCCGGGGTTGGCGGTGATGCGAACGGTTTGCATGTTGGCGAATGAAGGTGCGGATGCCGTATTGCAGGGGGTTGGTGATGCAATCGGCGTCGATACCGCCATGTGTTTTGGGGTGAATTATCCTCGTGGGCCGTTGCGGTGGGCCGATCAGATCGGCCTTGCCAGAGTCGACCAGCTGTTGACTCATTTGCAGGCGGCTTACGGCGATGATCGTTATCGTCCTTCCTTGTTGATTCGTCGTCTGGCACTGCAAGGAGGTCGTTTCCATGACTGATCAACCGCACCTGCAAGCGATGAGTGCCGAGGAACTGGCGGTGGCTTGTGCCAACGAGTTGTATCGCCGTGATCGCGCGACACAACATCTGGGCATCGAGCTGCTGCGATCGTCACCGGGCCAATCCACGGTAGCGATGACAGTGGCTGATTTTATGTTGCAGGGTCATCAGACTTGTCACGGTGGTTATCTGTTTACGCTGGCGGACTCTGCGTTCGCTTTCGCCTGCAATACCTACAACGAGCCCACTGTCGCGATCGGTTGCGCCATCGATTATGTTGCGCCGGGGCGCGGTGGAGATGTGCTGACGGCAACGGCGGTTGAGCGCAGCCGCAGTGGTCGGACCGGCAACTACGATGTCGAAATTCATAATCAGGATGGTCATCTGATTGCCTTGTTTCATGGCAAATCCTACCGGGTGCGTGGCCAGATTCTGGAGCCGAAAACTCATATTCAAGCCACCAACACCCAGGAGAATAACAATGATTGATGCCTATATTTGCGACGCCATCCGCACCCCTTTTGGCCGTTACGGCGGCGCTCTGGCTCCGGTGCGTACCGATGATTTGGGTGCTATTCCGCTGAAGGCGCTGATGGCGCGTAACCCCGATGTCGATTGGGCTTCGGTTGATGATGTGATTTATGGCAATGCCAACCAGGCTGGTGAAGACAACCGCAACGTTGCGCGCATGTCGGCATTGCTGGCCGGTTTGCCAGTCTCGGTGCCGGGCACGACAGTCAACCGCCTCTGCGGCTCTGGTATGGATGCTATTGGTCTTGCAGCGCGGGCGATCAAGTCTGGAGAAACTGAACTGATGATCGCGGGTGGTTGTGAATCCATGTCTCGTGCCCCTTTTGTGATGGGCAAGGCCGAATCCGCTTTTAGTCGCACAGCGAACGGGTTGTACGACACCACCATTGGCTGGCGTTTTATCAATCAGAAAATAAAAGCGCAATATGGTGTGGAATCAATGCCGGAAACCGCCGAAAACGTCGCTGAAGATTTTAATATATCCCGTGCAGATCAGGATCTTTTTGCCTACCGCAGTCAGCAGAAAACGGCCGCTGCTATGGACGCTGGCTTGTTCAACGAAGAAATTTGCCCGGTGGTGATCCCGCAACGCAAGGGTGAGGATATTGTGGTGGATACCGATGAGCATCCGCGAGCATCCACGACATTGGAAGGGCTGGCCAAGTTGAAAGCGCCCTTCCGTGAGGGTGGTTCGGTTACAGCTGGTAACGCATCCGGTGTGAACGACGGTGCCTGCGCGCTATTGATTGCTTCCAGAGCTGCTGCAGAGAAAAACGGCCTGATACCCAAAGCGCGTGTTGTGGCGATGGCTACCGCTGGCCTGGAACCACGCATTATGGGTTTTGGCCCGGCACTGGCAACCCGAAAAGTGTTGGCTAAAGCAGGTCTGTCGCTGGCACAGATGGATGTGATCGAACTCAACGAAGCGTTCGCCTCTCAAGGCCTGGCGGTACTGCGTGAGCTGGGCCTGGCGGATGATTCGACTCGCGTTAATCCGAACGGCGGTGCCATAGCGCTCGGTCATCCGCTGGGAGCCAGTGGTGCTCGTCTGGTAATGACCGCAATGTATCAATTGCAACGTATCGGTGGTCGCTATGCTCTCTGTACCATGTGTATCGGTGTTGGCCAAGGGATTGCCATGGTGATTGAGCTAACAAATGACTGAGCTGACCGGATAGTCGGCACTGGCCTGGCGGCCTTTGGCTAGTCGGAAAATATAAAAAAGAAAACAGTCGGCGCCCAGTTGGATGCTGCAGAACCCCTGAGTGGGTTTCATTACCTTATCAAAACAACAATAAAAGATAGATAGAGAGACTCAGCATGAATATTCGAGACCAGTTCAAGCAGGATCAGCTCGATCCGATGGAAACTGCCAGCATAGATGAGTTACGTGCCCATCAGCTGCAGCGGCTGAAATGGAGTATTGGTCACGCTTACCATAACGTGCCGCTGTATCGCCAGCGTTTTGATGCGGCCGGTATTCACCCGGAAGACATTCAGTCGCTGGATGATTTGGCCAAGCTGCCTTTTACCACCAAAGCCGACCTGCGTGACAACTACCCGTATGGCATGTTCGCGACCTCGATGGATGACATCGTGCGCTTGCACGCCTCCAGTGGCACCACTGGCAAGCCGACGGTGGTGGGATATACCCAGAATGACATTGATACCTGGGCCAACATCGTTGCTCGTTCCATTCGGGCGGCAGGTGGTCATCGTGGTGACAAGGTGCATATCTCTTATGGTTATGGATTGTTTACCGGTGGACTGGGCGCGCATTACGGAGCTGAACGCCTGGGTTGTAGTGTGATTCCAATGTCTGGTGGCCAGACTGAAAAACAGGTGCGCCTGATTCGTGACTTCCAGCCTGACATTATCATGGTTACCCCTTCCTATATGCTCAATATCGCCGATGAAATGGAGCGTCAGGGCATTACTCCAGATGATCTGTCCTTGCGGTTGGGTATTTTTGGTGCGGAGCCATGGACTGATGAGCTACGTCGTTCAGTGGAGCAGCGGCTGGGCATTCAGGCGCTGGATATCTATGGCCTGTCGGAAATCATGGGGCCCGGCGTGGCGATGGAGTGTGCGGAAACCAAAGATGGTCCGACCGTTTGGGAAGATCACTTCTATCCGGAGATTATTAACCCGGCCACCGGTGCAGTTCTAGCGGATGGTGAGATGGGCGAGCTGGTGTTTACCACCCTTAGCAAGGAAGCCTTGCCGATGATTCGCTATCGCACCCGAGATCTGACCCGATTGTTGCCTGGCAGTGCTCGCCGGATGCGCCGGATCGACAAGATTACCGGTCGTAGCGATGACATGATGATTATTCGTGGTGTTAACGTCTTTCCCACTCAGATCGAAGAAGAGGTGGTTAAAGTTCCACAGTTTTCAGAAACTTATGCGATACACCTGTATCGCAAAGGAAACATGGATAGCATGGAAGTGCACGTAGAGCTGCGGCCAGAATTCCACTATCTGGATGAGGCACAGACCCAGCGTTTGGTGCAGGAACTGAAGCACCACGTGAAGTCATCAGTGGGTATCAGTGTGGCTGTTGATGTACGTGGTATAGGCACTATTGCCCGATCAGAGGGAAAGGCTCAGCGGGTGTTCGACAAACGGCGACAGGGCTAACGAACAGGGCGCTGTTTGGCCAGGGCTTCCTGTCGCGGGTTGGTCAATCCAGGCCAATGTCCCTGGGATCGGATAGTTTTGCTCTTTAAGTGATACGAAATATTTTATTTAAATTAGTTTTTAGTATCATTATTGGAATCAACGGCAGCAGCGGCTGCCCAGTACTACCGGAGATATTCATGTACGCACAAATGGTTGAGACAGGGGTCAAGCAAGTCAAAGCTCTGGACGACATGTCCCCGGAAGAGCGCGCCTTTCAGGAAAAGGTTGATGCGGAAATCAAGATTGAGCCCAAAAACTGGATGCCAGACGCCTATCGCAAGACCCTGATTCGTCAGGTGTCCCAGCATGCCCACTCGGAAATTGTCGGCATGTTGCCAGAAGGGAACTGGGTCACTCGTGCCCCGACCTTCAAGCGCAAACTGCAGCTGATGGCGAAAATTCAGGATGAAGCGGGTCATGGACTGTATCTGTACAGTGCGATGGAGACCCTCGGTGCCGATCGTGATGAAGAAGTTGAAAAATTGCACAGTGGCCGGGCCAAATATTCCTCTATCTTCAATTATCCGACTTTGAACTGGGCGGATATGGGTGCTGTTGGTTGGTTGGTCGACGGTGCTGCCATCGTGAACCAGGTGGTGTTGCAGCGCACGTCTTACGGCCCGTATTCCCGCGCCATGATCCGTATTTGCAAGGAAGAAAGTTTTCACCAGCGTCAGGGTTACGAAATGCTGCTGACTATGATGCAACAGGGAAATGACGCCCAGAAAGCAATGGTGCAAGACGCTATCAATCGTCTGTGGTGGCCAGCCTTGATGATGTTTGGCCCCAGCGATGCTGACTCACCCAACAGTGCGCAATCCATGGCCTGGAAAATCAAACGTCACACCAACGATGAATTGCGTCAGCGCTTTATCGACCAGACCGTGCCACAGCTGGAAATTCTCGGCTGTAGCGCCCCCGATCCCGACCTCAAGTGGAATGCAGAGCGAGGCCACTACGATTTCGGTGAGATTCAGTGGGGGGAATTTTTTGACGTCATCAAAGGCAATGGCCCCTGTAACCGTGAACGCCTTGAAACTCGCCGGAATGCCATCAGCGACGGTACCTGGGTTCGCCAGGCAGCGGTTGCACACGCTAATAAGAAAAAACAACGGGCAGCTGCCTGATTGATACCGGAGATTAAAACTATGTCTGAGTGGACTCTTTTTGAAGTGTTCGTGCGCAGCAAACACGGCTTGAACCATAAGCATGTTGGCAGCGTTCATGCGGCAGATACCGACATGGCGCTGGAAAACGCCCGCGATTTGTATACCCGTCGCAGCGAAGGAGTCAGCCTGTGGATTGTGCCTTCCAATATGATCACAGCGTCGGCGACCGACGAAAAAGAAGCTTTGTTCGATCCATCCGATGACAAGGTTTATCGCCATGCCAGCTTCTACAAGCTGCCCGATGAAGTCGGCCACATGTGAGGCACTGCCATGAACCAATATGACGATCTGAGCGAATACTTGCTGCGCCTCGGTGACAGCGCTGTAGTGCAGGGGCAACGCCTGTGTGAATGGTGCGGACGGGCACCGGCACTGGAAGAAGAAATGGCATTGATGAACGTGGGTCTCGACCTGTTTGGGCAGGCTCGCAACTGGCTGGAGTTCACGGCAGAACGGCTGGATGACGGTCGTTCTGCCGATCAACTGGCTTTCTGTCGCGATGAGCGTGCCTATCGCAACCTCTTGCTGGTCGAGCAGCCAAACGGCGATTTTGCTGTCACGATGTTGAAGCAGTTCTTTTACGACGCTTGGCACTACCACGTACTGACGGCATTAAAAGCCTCGTCCGACAAACGTGTTGCGACGATTGCCGCGAAGGCTCTGAAGGAGGTGACCTACCATTTGCGCCGTTCCTCCGACTGGGTACAGCGCCTTGGCGATGGCACCGAGGAAAGCCACGACCGGATGGTCAAGGCACTGGATGTGGTTTGGCGTTTTACCGTTGAGTTGATGGCTGGGGACGAAGTAGAAAATCGGTTGGCAGCTGCTGGAGTGATAGCTGCTCCGGAATTGATCGCAGAGCAATGGCTGGCAACCGTCAGTCAGGTGCTTGAGCAGGCGACGCTAACCGTGCCGCCAGCCGCGCCTTCGTTTTATCTGAGTGGCCGTGAAGGCATGCATACCGAGTGTTTGGGCGTATTGCTGGCTGAAATGCAGTCCCTGCAACGAGCGTACCCTGATGCCGTCTGGTGAGTTGCCTCCGTTGTCGGCGGCGGTAATTGAGCTGATTGGCAGTGATCGACAGGGGCGCGCTGGTAGCCCTGAGGACATTGAGCGAGCCTGGTCCGTACTGGCCGACGTGATGGATCCTGAGGTGCCGGTGATCAATGTCGTCGATCTCGGCATTGTGCGCGACGTACGCTGGTCAGCGGGGCACTTGCAGGTGATCGTCACGCCCACCTACTCCGGTTGCCCGGCGACTGAATTTATCGAAACCCTGATTGAAGAAGCCCTGACTACTGCAGGATTTCACCAACCGGTACTGAAGCAGCAGCTGGATCCAGCCTGGACTACTGACTGGATTACTGCCGCTGGGCGAGAAAATTTGCGCGCCTATGGGGTTGCGCCACCGGTAGGCAGTGCCAACAAGCTGAGTTTGTTGGCCACGGCATCGGAGATTGCTTGTCCCCAGTGTGGCAGTGTCCACACCGAACGTGTCAGCGAATTCGGATCAACGGCGTGCAAGGCCCTTTATCGCTGCCTGGACTGCCTGGAACCGTTCGATTATTTCAAATGTATTTGAGCTGAGTCACTGCCAATAAGACGGTGGCTCTGGAGAGAGACAATGAGTCAATTTCACTCGTTAACCGTTTCCGATTTGCGTCGCGAAACACGAGATTCAGTATCACTGGCCTTTGCCGTACCTGCTGAGCTGGCCGACACCTATCGCTTTACCCAGGGCCAGTACCTGACCTTGCGCACTGAGATTGAAGGTGAAGACGTGCGCCGTTCCTATTCGATTTGTACCGGTGTTAACGATGGGGAACTCCGTGTTGCTGTTAAAAAAGTCCCTGGCGGCCTGTTTTCTACTTTTGCCAACGAGCAGTTGCAGTCGGGTGCCCAGCTACAGGTGATGCCACCAATGGGCAGCTTCTATACCGAGCTGAATCCTGAACGTGCAGGACACTACCTGCTGGTAGCGGCAGGTAGTGGCATTACGCCGATTCTATCGATTGTAAAAAGCACGCTGGAGGTGGAGCCCCATAGCACAGTCACTGTGATTTATGGCAATCGCTCCAGTTCTTCGGCGATGTTCCGTGAAGCGCTGGAAAACCTGAAAAACACTTGGATGGGGCGGTTAAACCTGATCTACGTGTTTAGCCGGGAGCAGCAGGATATTGATCTGTATAACGGCCATATTGACGCTGATAAGTGCCGTACTCTGTTTAGTCGATGGATTGATACCAGAACACTGGATGCCGCTTTTATCTGTGGTCCGGAAGCAATGACAGAAACCGTGCGCGATACCCTAAAAGAGTGTGGTCTGGCTGCCGATAAAATCCATTTTGAACTGTTTGCCAGCGTCGGTAATGAGCGCAAGCGCGAACAGCGGGCAGATGCTGCCGCCAGCGGCACTGGCATCAGTGAGATTACGGTGATTCGTGATGGTCACAGTAAAATCTTCGACTTGGCCCAGAACACCACCAACTTGCTGGAAGCAGGTAATGAGCACGGCGCCGAGTTGCCGTTTTCCTGTAAGGCAGGGGTGTGCTCAACCTGCAAATGTAAGGTCATTGAGGGTGAAGTCGATATGGATGTCAGTGTTGGCCTGGAAGAGTACGAGGTAAAGGCTGGTTATGTATTGTCGTGTCAGTCGTACCCGCTCAGTCGCAGGGTGGTACTGGATTTCGACGAAGTCTAAGAATGACTGAACACTTTCTATCACCTGTTTTAACCGGAGCTTCCAGGAGTCGACATGAATCAGTTACCGACGTTACAAAGTTTTATTGCGGGCCAATGGATTGGTGCGACTGCGGCCAGCCCGCTGACCAGCGCTGTCAATGGCAAGCCGGTGTATCACACCCATGCAGAGACCATTGATTTTGAGCAGTCATTGGACTTTGCTCGTTGTGCAGGTCAGCAATCACTGCTGGCGATGGATTTCCAGAGCCGTGCAGCCTGTTTGCGGGCGCTGGGCAAGTACCTGATCGAACACAAGGAAGCCCTCTACGCCATTTCTGCCCATAGTGGTGCCACTCGCGCCGACAGTTGGGTTGATATTGAAGGTGGCGCTGGCACCCTGTTTGCCTACGCCAGTCTGGGCCGACGGGAATTGCCTTCTGGTAACCTGATCCCGGAAGGCGATGTGATACCGCTGGGGCCAACAGGAGCCTTTGCGGGTGGTCACATTCTGGTGCCACGTCGGGGGGTTGCGGTGCATATCAACGCCTTCAATTTCCCTGTGTGGGGCATGTTGGAAAAATTTGCGCCCAACTTCCTCGCCGGAATGCCCTGTATTGTCAAGCCGGGTTCCTCTACCAGCTATGTCACCGAAGCGGCTGTAAGGCTGATGCAGCAGTCGGGCTTGTTACCGGAAGGCAGCTTGCAGTTGGTGATCGGTCGCACCGGCGACTTGCTGGATCGTCTGGGTGGGCAGGATATTGTGACGTTCACCGGGTCAGCCGCAACAGCGGCCAAGTTGAGGGTAACGCCTAATCTGGTTGCTAACTCGGTGATGTTTAATGCCGAAGCCGACTCCCTCAATTGCGCCATTCTAGCGCCGGATGTAATGCCGGACGACGCTGAATTTGATCTGTTTGTAAAAGAAGTTGTCCGTGAAATGACCACCAAGGCAGGGCAAAAATGTACCGCCATTCGCCGGGTGTTGGTGCCTGCGGACAAGGTGGATGCAGTGACAGAAAAACTGATCTCCAGGTTGGCCAAAACCCGCGTCGGTGATCCGGCGATTGAGGGAGTACGAATGGGAGCGTTGGCTTCCCATGACCAGCAGCGCGACGTGCGTCATCAGGTCGAAGCCTTGATGACCAGCTGCGAACGGGTATATGGAGGTGCGGCCGATTTCGCTCCGCTTGGTGAAGGTGCCAGTGATGGAGCTTTCTTTGAGCCAACCCTGCTGTTGTGCCGCGATCCCGATGCAGAGGGTGGCGCTCATGATATTGAAGCGTTTGGCCCGGTCAGTACACTGATGCCATATCGGGATATTGACCACGCGATTGAGCTGGCGGCTCGTGGCAAGGGTTCGCTGGTGTCGTCAGTGATTACCCGAAGCCCGGAGCTGGCTGCCCGGATCGTACCCGCCCTCGCCAGCTGGCATGGTCGTGTTCATATTCTCGATGCTGAAGCCGCTACGGAATCGACAGGCCACGGATCACCACTGCCCATGTTGAAGCACGGCGGCCCTGGTCGTGCCGGTGGTGGCGAGGAACTAGGAGGAATCCGGGCAGTAAAGCATTATTTGCAGCGTACGGCGGTGCAGGGGTCGCCCACAATGTTGACTGCCGTAACCGGAGAGTACGTGCGCGGTGGCCAAACCTATGAGACCGAAGTACACCCGTTTCGCCGTCATTTTGAAGAATTGAAAATTGGTGAGTCGTTGCTGACGCACCGACGTACAGTGACCGAAGCCGATATCGTCAACTTCGGTTGTTTATCTGGTGATCATTTTTATATGCACTTCGATGAACTGGCAGCACGGGATTCGCAGTTCGAACAACGTATCGCGCATGGTTATTTTGTGTTATCGGCCGCCGCCGGTCTGTTTGTATCCCCCGGCGTTGGCCCGGTGCTGGCCAACTACGGCCTGGATAACCTGCGGTTTGTGAATCCGGTCGGTATTGGTGACACGATTCAGGCGCGGCTGACTTGTAAACGCAAAATCGATCAGGGCAAGGAAAGTCCGAAGGGTGACCCTCAGGGGGTTGTGGCGTGGGATGTTCAGGTGACCAATCAGCAGGGTGGGCTGGTGGCCAGCTATGACATTCTGACACTGGTGAAAAAACTGGGTGTCGGCAATTAACCCCGGTAAACGATTTTATTTCCATATAATAAGGGAGTGTGAAGTATAAAAATATTATTTTTCTGGCGTTGATAATGTTAATAAATCGGTATTTTAGCCTGATGAGTTAATGCCGAAATAAAGTAGTGCCCATTTGGCTTTTTATCGCAGTTTGATAACGAGACAAAATAAAATAAATCTAAAAGCAAGGGTGAAAATGACATGATCAGTATTAAAAAAATGGCGGCAGCCGGTGTGGCAATTGCGGCATTGATGAGCTCCGCCGTCAGCCATTCTGCCACCGAATTACGGGTTGGTACCTGGTTGCCACCAACCGACAATCAGAATGCCATTGTTTGGCCGACCTGGGCCAAATGGGTGGAAGAAGCCACTGAAGGGCGGGTTAGAGTTAAACTCGAGTACGGTTTAGGTCATCCGAAAACCATGTTTCAGCTGGTGGAAGATGGCGTGGTTGATGCCAGCTTCAGTTATCACGGGTACGTACCGGGCCGTTTTAAACTGCCACAAATTGTGGAACAGCCAGGGCTAGGTGTCGGTGCTGAAGCTGCCTCAGTGGCGCTTTGGCGTGTGTACGACAAATATTTCCGCGCCGCGAATGAATTTGAAGGTCTAGAGGTCTTGGGGATGTTTACCCATGGCCAGGGCACTATTCAGTCGAATTTTCGTGTCACCTCGTTGGCTGACCTGGAAGGCAAGAAAATTCGTGTAGGAGGGGGGATCCAGACTGAATTATCAGAAAAAATGAAAGTAACTCCTGTGTCTGCACCCGCCACCAAAGCTTACGAAATGCTGCAGCAGGGAGTGATCGATGGCATCTTTATGCCGATGGCACAGCAAAAAAGCCTACGTCTGAGCGAAGTCACCAAGTACATCACGATTTTTCCGGAAGGCATGTACATGGGCAGCTTTTCCATGTTCATCAACCCGGATTTTCTCGATAGCCTGAGCGAACGTGACCGTAAGGCCATTATGTCGGTATCGGGTGAGAAATTGTCCCGGATGGCTGGTGCGGCCTGGGAAGAAGGTGACGGGGAAGGCTTTATCACTGCCAAGGCCGACAAGGTAGAAATCAACGAAGTCGGAGCTGCGCAGCTGCTGTCGCGTCAATTCAATACGCTGATTACCGGTATGGATAAGCTCTGGATAGACTCTGTTGCTGACCGCAAGGTTGACGCGGAGGCGGCCTTGGCTGAGTTGAGAAATACTGCCCGTAATTACCATAGAGCGAAATAGCAGATGGTGTTTTCTGATTGGATATCAGAACACTACGAGGAGAAGGGACCAGCTAGGTGGCTGGCCTTCTCCCTTGAGTGTGTTGCTGCTGCCGTGCTGATGGCGCTGATGCTACTGACGTGTGCCGATGTGATCGGACGCTATTTTTTAAACAACGCGGTCGATGGCACAGTGGAGATCACCGAGCTGGCACTGGCGGTGGTGGTGTTTGCCGAAATGCCGGTTATTACCTGGCGCGGAGGTCATGTCGTTGTCGATCTGTTGGATCGTTATATGAACCATCGACTGGTCAAGGCGTTGGGGTTGTTATCTGCTCTGCTGGTCTCTGGGGCTTTTTATGCCGTGGCTGGGCGCATGATGTTTACCGCTGAGCGTTCGTTACGGCGCGAAGTTGTCACCGAGTATTTGCAAATGCCGGTTGGTTATATTGTTCAGTATATCTCAGTGATGAGCTATATCTGTGCCATTGCCATGGTCAGCTATGGAATATATCGAATATTTAATGACGAGTGATGAACTGAAATTATTTTTACCACTTTCTATATTGGAACTCCCATATGATTGTCGCGCTGGTTGGCTTTTTTATATTATTGCTGTTGATTATTGTTGTACGTATTCCTATCGCCTTTGCCATGGGGGTGGTCGGCTTTTTCGGTTTCGCTTATTTACAAGGACTTGGGTTTGATAACCTGCTGGAGTTTCGCTGGACCAGTGCTTTGGCGATGGCATCCAACCGGGTTATTGATACAGCGCAGGAATACAGTCTGTCGGTCATACCGTTATTTATTCTGATGGGCAATCTGGTAACCAGCTCCGGTCTGTCGCAAGCGTTATATCGCGCTTCCAATGCTTTTCTAGGTCATCACCGTGGTGGCTTGTCGATGGCCACCGTGGTGGCTTGCGGTGGTTTCTCGGCGATTTGCGGTTCATCTCTGGCAACCTCGGCGACTATGGCCAAAGTGGCCATGCCCCCGATGCGCAAGTACGGCTATGCCGATTCTCTGGCAACGGCTTCAATCGCTGCCGGTGGCACGTTGGGGATTCTGATACCGCCTAGTGTGATTTTGGTGATTTATGGCTTGCTGACTGAAACCAGTATCCGTGAGCTGTTCGCCGCCGGTTTTCTGCCTGGTATGTTGGGTATTCTGTTGTACCTCGGGGCAGTCAAGTTTGTGGTGTGGCGTACTCCGGAAGCGGGTCCTTGCGGTGACAAACTGGATTGGAAACAGCGGCTGGAGGTGATGAAAGGGGTCTGGGGTGTGGTGATTCTGTTTACGCTGGTGATGGGAGGCATTTACCTCGGCGTGTTTACGCCGACTGAAGCGGCAGGGATTGGTGCTGGCGGTGCTTTTATTATTGCCTTGATGCGTCGCAGTCTGTCGTTCGGCTCACTGTTTTTGGCTCTCACGGATACCGGACGTACCAGCGCCATGTTGTTTATGGTGCTGATCGGGGCTTTGATTTTTTCCGATTTTATCAACCGTGCCGGTTTGCCCGCCGATTTGCTGACCTTTGTCTCGGCGTTGGATATGAGTCCGATGGGAGTGATTCTGGTGATTCTGGGTATTTATATTGTGCTTGGAATGGTGTTTGAAAGCTTGTCAATGATGTTGCTGACTGTGCCGATTTTTTTCCCGCTGGTGCAAAGCATGGGTTTTGATCTGGTGTGGTTCGGTATTGTGGTGGTAGTGGTCACCGAAATCAGTCTGATCACGCCTCCTGTAGGGATGAATGTGTTTGTGCTCAGTGCGGTGCTGCGTAATGTGAATCCGGCGACCATTTTCAAAGGGGTGACACCCTTCTGGTGTGCCGACATTGTGCGTCTGGCACTGATTGTCTTTATTCCAGCGATCGCCATGCTGTTGCCGGAATGGCTGTATCGCTGATGTCGTTTACCCTGATCATCCAACAGGAGGTGTCTTATGCTCTCTGGTGTTAAACGTATTTTGTACGCATCTGATTTGCAGGGGGGTTCGCGCCCGGCATTTCGCGCGGCAGTCAGCTTGTGTGGCCATTACCAATCGCACATTACCTACCTGCATGTGATCGAATCGCCGAGCCGTCAGGCTGACCGTCTGGCGCAGCAGCTCATGGCTCAAGATCCGTTGTTGCAGGACCTGCATGATGACAGCCTTGTTGCGGTGCGGGAGCAGATTCTGGCGCGGGTGGAGGATTTTTGCGCTGCGGAACTGGAGATAGACGAGCAGCTGCAAGTGGACCAGTTGGTTGCTCGTGTCGAAGAGGGGCGTGCGTGGCAAGAAATTCTTCGTGTAGCGGATGAAATTAAGGCCAGTGTGATCGTCATGGGGACTCGTCATGGACTCGGCAAAAAACTGTTGGGTTCAACTGCTGCCAAGGTGATGGAGCACAGTGTTCGGCCAGTACTGATCGTTCCTCTCTAAAAGGGTTGGATTACAATGGCATACGTTTTGACAGATTCACAACAGGGCCAGCCGATCCCCGGTATTTTGAGAAATGAAAGACGGCATTCATACCAGAATGATGTTTATCTTCAGACTGCTGTTGCGGTGCTGAGAGGGGATGCTGTTCCTTCTAATAATAGTCAGCCGCCGTCCAGGGATATGGTGGTCGTTGAGTATTTTGGGGGCCATGTTCTGATGACGTTTCAGGCTGTGGAATTGTCTTGTGATTGGGAAGTTCCGGCAGAGATGATTCAGATAGTTATCAGTCACAAAGGGTGTCATAAATTACGGTACGGCAATACTCTCTATCGATTGCATGCTGGTGAGGTGCTGCTGCTACATTCAGGTAGCTATAACGCACTGCTAGCTGATGATGAAGGTAGTTTCAGTATTTTGGTCGTACCGTTGGCTGAGCTTCGCGGGACGGCAATTGCGGGAAGTTGGTTGAACAATGAATTGCGGCGGGAGTTGTCGGTCAGTCAAGCTCCAGAACTGGAGCAATGGATACAAGTTATGACGCAGCCGTTGCGGCCAATAGACTTCTTCCGTGAACACATCCGTTTTCATCAGCTACAAGTTTGTCATGGATTGATACTGCAGCTGTATCATGGGCTGGGCTGCGAGATGATTACGACGCTGCCGTTGAGTGATACTGTGGTGGCTCAGTTACGTCGTGAAGTGCTGACCAGGCTGCATGAAGATGCAGATATTCCTGCTCTGGCAGTGGCCTGCAAGGTCAGTGTTAAGACTTTGTATAACCGCCTACGGTCTTCCTTGGATTGTACCCCCGGAGAGTTGATTCGCTTACTTAAAATCGAAGGTGTGTTTCGGGAGTTAAGTAACCGGCCTCGAACGGCAAGGAATGTGACGGAGGTGGTGATTCATTATGGTTTTTCTAACCTTGGGCGTTTTGCACAGCATTATCGCCAGCATA
This sequence comes from Oceanobacter sp. 1_MG-2023, assembly GCF_030689025.1. Classification (GTDB taxonomy): domain Bacteria; phylum Pseudomonadota; class Gammaproteobacteria; order Pseudomonadales; family Oceanobacteraceae; genus Oceanobacter. The sequence goes on along the minus strand of NZ_JAUYWA010000010.1, from coordinate 41,962 downwards.
TTGGTGAATTGCCTTCTGAAACCTTGCGTCGATGAGTCATAACTGGTTCTGCGCATCACCCAGACTGTGAATTTCAAACTCAGTAGGGCGCATCCGGTTTACCCTGTTGATGCAAGGATTGCACTGTCTGGATAAACAGAGTGCGTGCGCGGTTCGGCTGGCTGGTGCGTTTGCTGATCACGGCTGCGCCGAGGGAATAATGCCGGGTCTGTGGGCATATGGCGCGTAGTTGCCGGTCTTGTACGTAGGGGGCGGCAATATTTTCGGGTAGAAACGACGCATAGATACCGGACCGTATCAGGGCGACGCGGGTTTCGTAATGATAGGAAACCGCGGCAAGGTTCATGGCAGCGATTTGTTGATACACCTCTTCATGGGGTTGCAGTCCGGCATGAACCAGCGGAATGGCGTTGATCTGTGTGTTACTGATATGGCTGTCATCCTGATGAAACAGCGGGTGGCTGGCGCCGCAGTAGAGGTAGCAGCGGTCGCTGAACAAGTGGATATAATCCAGCCCTTCCAGTTGCCGGTGATAGGGAATAAAGGCCAGATCCAGTTCATCGTTGAGTACCTTGCGTTCCATCTCGATCATATGTGAGACGTCCACCGTTACTTCGACCGCGGGTGCCTGGTGGGCGTAGTGGTTGATGATGGCGGTGAACTGGCAGCGAGGGTCGTTGGCAAAAGAATCACTCAGTGCCACACGCAACTTGCCCGATGGCGTCGAACTGAGGTTGTTGATGGTGTTGCGGAAGCCTTCCAGCGCATCGAGTAGTTGTTGTGTTTGCTGGTAGATCACTTCGCCTTCTTTGGTCAGGGCGAATCCCCCTCGCCCCCGGCGACACAAGATCAGATTCAGTCGTGATTCCAGATTGGCAATGTGAATGCTGATGGTTGGGCGGCTGATATTCAGGAGGGTTTCGGCAGCACTGAAGCCGCCGCAGTCGGCAACGGCCTTGAATACCTTGAGTTGTCTGATTTCATAATCCCCCAGCTGGCCCAGGGCGTGTTTGATGGCCATTACAAAAGTGTGCCTCTGCGTCGGTATGGTCAGTACGGTACCTGGCAGCAGAATGTCAGGCGTATTTACATCATTATCATGGTGGGTTTGATGCATTGTGTCGTCAGGTCTTGTTACGGTGGCAAGCAAGCCTGCAACGCTGGTGTTACGGAATCTGGCAATGTGGATTATTCGCTATTCAGTAACGTCTACAGACTGATGAGAGTACAGTCCACCGCTGTTGATGTCACAGATTGGATACCTTGAATGCTTCTGTTCTGACGGCAAGGCATGATGCCAGCGGATATCAACATGGTTGTTAATACACCGTTATATCGTTTACTTGGCCTGTCAGTGTTGTGTGGCCGCATGATGTTACCGGTTGTGTTGTGGCCCCTGACAGGGTTTATGGATTAGGAAGAAGGGCTTATGTTTTACAAAGTATTGATTCCTGTGGATCTTGCCTATCCGCAGGAACTGCCGTTGTTGATTGAGGCGGCAAGAGAACTGACCAGTGACAATCCTCATGTGGATTTTATTTTTCTGTATATCGATGACAGCAAAGACAATAACGTGGTGGTGCTGTACCCGGACCAGCAATTTAACTCGTTGCGCCAACGTGATAACGAAGACAAGTTGCTGGCCTTGCTGCGTAATTTGATGCCAGCAACCCTGCATTACAGCAGTCGGGTTCGTCGTGGTGTGGTGCATCAAAAGATTCTTGAGGAAGCGGGTAGCCGCTATGCCGATATTATTGTGATGATGGCGCAGAAACCCGGTCAGGGTCGTTATAGTATCGGTTCGAATGCTGAGCGTGTGGTGCGTCATGCCAAGTGCAGTGTGATGGTGGTGCGAGAAGGCTAGTGCCTGTACCGCCCAGGTTGTCGGCCAGTTCTAGAGCAGGCGATGGCCAATACCGTTGTAGATCATATCTGCCAGTTGCTGCGCCAGTTCGGCTGGTTGCTGGCGGATGTTACCGGAGATAATGCCGGAAATAATGCCGATGGTGGCGGAGCCATAGAAGGTAGAAATCAGCAGGATATCATCTTCGCTGGGTGGTTCGTTGAAGCTGCGACTGGCCCCGCGGCGGAAGAAATCGGTGTTCTGGTTCAGGATCCGTTGCAGGGCCTGCTCTCCGGCCCGGCCGGACAATGCCAGTTGTAGCAGGGTATCGTCCGGGCAAAGGGTTTCCAGCAGATGCTGGATAAAGTCCACCAGGCGATCCGGTTCCGGGGTGCCTTCATCTTCGAGAAAGTTCTGGAACAGTTGCTCGCGCTGCGCCAGCCACTGTTCAATATGTTCAATGATAATGTCCTGGCGATTTTGATAATTGGAATAAAAGGTCGGGCGAGTGACACCGGCCTTGTCGGCAATTTGTTCAATGCTGATCTGTTCCAGAGGCCGCTTCTTGAGTAGCTCTGCCAGTGCATTTCTTAACTTTTTTCGACTTTTTTCTCTGCGAATATCCATCCCAAACCATCCTGCGTAGCGGGTAAAAACGGGTCTGTCGGTAGCAACTGTGTGGGGTTGTTGGCACGGGGCACAACCAGAATCAGCTTTGTTGCAGTTGTACCGGTAATTGGGCTGTTTCTTTGACTTCTTCCATAACAATGTAACTTCTGGAGTTTTTTACGCCGGGAAGGGTCAGTAACATATCGCCGAGTAAGGCTCGGTATTCGGACATGTCATTGATACGTGCCTTGATCAGGTAGTCGGCGTCGCCGGAGACAAGATGACATTCGAGTAAGTAAGGCAGGGTATCGACGGCCTGGTTAAAGCGCTGGAAGGCGTCTGGTGACTGGTAAGACAATGAAATTTCGACAAAGACCAGCATGCCGTAACCCATTAGCGCCGGGTTCAGCCGGGCGTAATAACCCTCGATATAACCGTCTTTCTCCAGGCGTTTGACGCGCTCGATACAGGGAGTGGAGCTGAGACTGACTCGTTCGGCCAGGTCAACGTAGCTGATGCGGCCTTCTTTTTGCAGTTCTTGCAGAATGCGGCGGTCGAGCCTGTCGAGTGGTTTGCGCTTGTAATCACTGGTGGCTGCCATCGGGCTGATCTCCCTGAAATCAGATTGTCATGAATGTTATTTATTCAGGGTTATCTTCTGAATAGTCTTTAATTTCCAGTGAAATATACTGTATTTGAGTAAATATTAAAGGCTTTTTCTATGATTTTATCGCTAGAATTTCACCATTAAACGCGGTGATGTTTTCCTGTCGGTGTTGCTATCGCAGCGCGGAATAACGCACCGGACTTTGTGATGCAGTGATCTTGTGGGGGCAGTCGTTATGAAAATTCTGGTGTTGGGCGCGGGTGTGTTGGGCGTCTCGTCTGCCTGGTATCTGGCCAAGTCTGGGCATGAGGTGACGGTGGTGGAACGCCGCTCTGGTGTGGCAGATGAAACCAGTTACGGTAATGCCGGCATGTTGTCTTATGGCTATTGCAACCCATGGGCAGCACCGGGTATCCCTTTTAAGGCGGTTAAATGGATGATGCAGGATCTGGCACCGATTATGGTCAGTCCATCGGCATTTAATGTCAGCACCTCGGCCTGGATGCTGAAGATGCTCGGCCAGTGTGGTGAAGATGCTTATCGCATTAACAAGAATCGTATGCTGCGTATCACGGAGTACAGCCGCATTTGTTTTGATCAGTTGCAGCAGGACCGCCCGATCCATTACGACCAGCGCCATCAGGGCACGGTTGAGCTGTTCCGGGATCAGGAAAAAATGGATTCCATCGGTGCCGACCTTGAGTCCCTGCGTGAGTGCGGTGTGGAGCACCAGGTGATTGATCATGCGACTTGTATCCAGCATGAACCGGCGCTGGCGAATGTTTCCCAGAAGTTTGTTGGTGGCTTGATGTTCCCGAACGACGGTACCGGTGACTGTCGCAAGTTTACCCAGGGGCTGGCGGCGGCTTGCCGTGACCTCGGGGTGATTTTCATGATGGATACCGAGGTCAAGGGACTGGAAGCGTCTGGTGGTGAAATCCATGGCGTCGTGACTTCCAAAGGACGTTTGACCGCTGATAAGTATGTGGTTGCGATGGGCAGTTATTCTCCGATGCTGATGAATCCATTAGGCATCAAGTTACCGATCTATCCGATCAAGGGCTACTCACTGACACTGCCATTGCTGGATGAAAGCAAGGCTCCCCAATCCACGGTGATGGATGAAGAGTACAAGGTGGCGGTGACTCGTTTTGATGAGCGTATCCGGGTTGGTGGTACGGCTGAGATTGCCTCCTTCGACCTGAGCCTGAAAGAAAGCCGTCGCAAGGCTGCGGATTTTGTTGTCAGCGATCTGTTTCCAGGGGCCGGGGATCTGGAGAAGGCCGAGTTCTGGTGTGGTCTGCGGCCAATGACACCAGACAGTGTGCCGATTATCGGTAAAACGCCGTTTAATAATCTGTATCTGAATACCGGTCATGGCACCCTGGGCTGGACCATGTCACAAGGCTCGGCACGTTTGTTGGCCGATATTGTGAATGAGCGTGATCCTGATATCAGCACCGAAGGCTTGTCAGTCCATCGCTATCTCTAGTCGCGCTCTGAGCGGGTATTTCCGAGCTGGCTCTGGCGCCGGTCTGCAGCAAGCAAGTTAACGGCCGTTACCTTGTTTTTACTGCGGCCGGTGGCTTTATGGCAGTACTATTTGTCCTGGTCGCCGGATGTTCGATCAGGCGACGTTCAATGAATAATGAGGTTTTTATGAGCAACAAGAAGATTATTGCAACCAATCAGGCTCCGGCTGCCATCGGCACTTACTCACAAGCCGTTCAGGTGGGCGATACGCTGTACATGTCCGGTCAGATTCCGCTGGACCCTGCCACCATGGAAATGGTGACCGAGTCGTTTGAAGCTCAGGCTGTACGGGTGTTCGAGAACCTGAAAGCGGTAGCTGAAGCGGCTGGTGGTTCTTTGAATGATGCCGCCAAGCTGACCATTTTGCTGTCGGATATGGATTTCTTCCCGCAAGTGAATGAAGTGATGGCGCGTTATTTTGATGAGCCATATCCCGCTCGTGCGGCGTATGCCGTAAAGGCGCTGCCAAAAGCAGCTGATATTGAAGTTGAGGCGATTCTGGCGCTGTAACCAGCCGCTGATCGTCACTGTGGAGTAGTTATACATGTCTCGTCCTGCGCAGGCCCGGATTCGTCTGGATCATATTATTGCCAACTACCAGTTGGCGTGTTCATTACATCCCGCCGGTCAGGCGTTGGCAGTGGTCAAGGCGGATGCCTATGGTCATGGCGCTGTCCCGGTGGCTCAGGCACTGGCTCCTTACGCTCCGGCGTTTGCGGTGGCCTGTATTGAGGAGGCGCTGGAACTGCGTGCGGCGGGAATTACTCAGCCGGTCTTGTTGCTGGAAGGTTTTTTCAGCAATGACGAATTACCGGTGATCGCCGAACAGAATTTCTGGACCGCAGTTCATCGGTACGACCAGATCCAGGCGCTGGCAGCGACTCGTGTCGCTGAACCGCTGCATATCTGGTTGAAGGTAGATACCGGCATGCATCGCCTGGGGTTTGCGCTGGATGAGGTGGCTGATGTGAGTCGGCAGCTGTTGGCCTTGCCCCAGGTGGGGCAGGTCACATTGATGACCCACTTTGCCAATGCCGATACCCGGGTCACCCCCGGTATTGATGTACCGACTCAATTGACGGGTCTGACTGAAGTTGCTCAGGCGCTGGGTCTGGATATGAGTGTGGCCAATTCGGCGGCACTGATGGTGCACCCGATGGCGCACAAGCAGTGGCAGCGGCCAGGTATCATTCTTTATGGTGCTTCACCATTGGATTTTGATAACCAGACTGCGTTGCAGTTACAGCCTGCGATGTCGCTGGTTACCGAGGTGATTGCGACCCGCTGGGTTCAGAATGGCGACAGTGTCGGCTACGGCAGTCGTTTTGTGGCAACCAAACCAACCCGGATCGGGACGATTGCGATGGGTTATGCTGATGGGTATCCACGTCAGGCAGAAGAGGGGACGCCGGTGATCGTGAACGGTCAGCGCACGCGTCTTCTGGGTCGGGTGTCGATGGATATGATGACCGTTGATTTGACCGATGTGGACGGTGCGGCGGTAGGTAATGCCGTTGAACTATGGGGCTCTCAGCTGGATGCCAATGAAGTGGCCGCTCATTGCGATACCATTTCCTATCACCTGTTTACGGGTGTTACCCGACGTGTCCCACGTATTTATTTGACCAGTTAAAAACCCTGTTGCAGCGCAAGTTGGCTCTCTGGCAGCCAACGGCTTGCGGCTTGGCGGCTTCCTGTCCCCGGCCTTTTCTGGCCAGGGGAAGTATCTACCCTCTAGGGGGTATGTCTTTTTACCTGCCTGAGCCACAACACTTGGCTCCGGGTGGATAGAGGTCAAGTGCTGTGGTGTTGTAATCACACCGCTTGATCCTCTCTCTGTTCCATCTCTTGGTGCTATGCCAGCACCGGTAAAAACGATGAACCATGGAATAAAAATCATGATGCTAGCGAGATTGGCCGGTTGGCTGTTGGTGTGCGCTTTGTCATTGGGCGGATTGGCTGTACAGGCCCAGGAAGAAACACCAGTGTTACGGGTGTTGAACTGGAGTGATTATATTGAACCGGGTGTATTGGAAGCTTTTGAGAAAGAATTCAATATCGAGATAGATTACGTCGAGTTCGACAGTCTGGATAAGTTCGCTACCTTGTATTTTGATGATCGTCAGCAATTTGATCTGATTTTCCCACCCAGCCGTATCATGAACACGCTGGCTAGCAAGTCGCTGGTTCGGCCTCTGATGACTCAGCAGCTGCCGGACTGGGATTCATTGCGTCCGGATATTCTGAGTGACTACAGCCAGCAGGATGACGGTGTCTTGAACGGCGTGCCGTATATGTGGGGGACGACCGGATTGGGCGTGAACCGCAAGGCGCTGGCGGAGCTGGGCCTGGCTGATTATGAAAATTCCTGGGCCTTGCTGTTTGATCCGGATGTGCGGCAAAAAGTGGCCCAGTGTGGTATCGGGTTGCTGAATGAGCGGGATGAGATTTTTGCGGCAGCGCTGTCGTATCTGGGGTATTCCGTCAACAGTCTGAGTAAAGAGCAGCTGCAGCAGGCTGGTCAATTGCTGAAAGATTCGTTGGGTGAGGTCAGCTATTTACACACAACCCAGTATCTGGATGACCTGGCCAGCGGCAAGATCTGTGTGGCTGTGGGGTATTCCGGTGATTTGCTGACAGCGGCAGCGGGCAATGCCGATTTGTCGTATTTTATTCCCCGGGAGGGGGCGGCGTTATGGATTGATGTGATGGCGATTCCGACCAACGCCAATTCGCCAGAGTTGGCGTACCAACTGATCCGTTTCCTGATGCGAGGTAACATCGCTGCAAAGAATTCCAACTATCTGGAATATCCCACCGCGATGGCATCGGCTAATCGTTTTGTGGAGCCGGAGATCCTGAACAATCCGGTGATCTATCCGGCCATGGCTCAATTGCATGAAATGGAAGCACTGGCCCCCCGAGGCCGCAGCAGTAGCCGGGTGATGCAGCGCTTATGGGTGGATGCCATTTGTGCCCGGGGTAACTGGTGTTCGGTGCCGATGAGCTCGATGTTCTGAGGCAAATATTTTGTGAAATAAAAACCGTACCGCGCGTGTGATACTGGCCAGCGGGTGGGCCAACGGTTATTTATGACAGTCTGGGTAACAGTAGAACGCAACTTTATCCGCCTTTATGGTTCAATACTGGATTTTTGTGCGGTGGAGTAGTTCTGTATGTCCAGCTGGGTCAGGCGGGTAGGGTTGATAGCGATGATCGGTGGGCTCTTGTCCGCTTGCAGTCATTGGCCGGGGCCTGAGCATCGAGCCGTTAACATGGCGGCGATTGAAGAGGTGGTTGCTCGACATAATCCGGATATTGACTTGAGCTGCCCTGAGCTGGATCCGGTGCTGGCCGGGCAGCAGGAGCAACAGGCCCAGCTGAAGGCATTACAGCGGCAGGTGCGGCGCCTGACCGCCGCTAACCCGGCTCCGGTCAGCTGTCCAACCACTGGTGCTGAGACCACAACTGATACCCATACTGATAAGCTGGTCGTCGGCGCCACCGAATGGATTTATCTCACTCCGCCAGGGCATCATTATCGTGCCCGCGTTGACAGTGGTGCGGCGACGTCGTCACTGAGTGCTCGCAATATCACCCGCTTTGAACGTAACGGTCAGCCCTGGGTGCGATTTCTGCTACAACACGATGATGAATCGGAACCCTGGAAGATCGAAGCCAAACTGGTACGCAACGTGTTGATCCGGCAGGCGTCAAATGCCGATCTGGATCGGCGGCCGGTGGTGGAGTTGACGGTGCACCTGGGGCAACAACTACAGCAAAAAGCTGAATTCTCATTGGCTGATCGCTCGCAAATGACATATCCGATTTTGCTGGGGCGATCATTTCTGCAAGATGTCACCTTGATTGATGTTGGGAAAAAATTTCTATTGGGTAAATATCAGCCCGATTTGCAGATACCTGTTGTGAGTGAAGAGCAATGAACGGATCTCGCTGGCCTTATATTGCATTGATACTGCTGCTGTTAAGTGCAGGAATTGCACAGATTCTTCATCGTCACTGGGTGTATGACGTGCCCCTGCTACCAGGGAAATCACAAGTGGTCTGGTCGGTTGAAGCCCGGGTTGAGCTCAGTACTGACGGTGATCCGGTGCGGGCTGTTCTGGCTCGGCCGTCCAATCAGCCCGGATTTATGCTGCTGCGTGAAAGTGGTGCCTCTCCCGGTTATGGCTTGAATTTTATCGATGGGGGCAATCCGGTTGCCGAGTGGACCAAGCGTACCGCCAGCGGGCGGCAGACCTTGTTCTATCGTGCGGATGTGCTGGAAAGTGATGCTTACGAATTGATGCCAGAGCCAGCACCGGCGGTAACGGAAAGCAGCTGGCCGGAACCTTACGCCAGTGCCGTGGGGCAATTGCTGGCGCTGGCACATCGGACGTCAGCGGATAATTTCAGTCTGGCGCGAGAGTTACTGAAAGCTTTTGCAGCGGAACCTCGTGCCCAGCATGTGGAGTTGTTGATCAGTGAATTTGATCAGAGCCTGCCGCAGTTGCTGGTGGACATGCTCAACAAGGCGGGTGTGCCAGCACGGCTGGTATATGGCCTGCGCTTGCAGGACGGTCGTCGACAACAGCAGCTGTTGCCTTATATTCGGGTCTGGCAAGACAACCGCAGCCAGGTGTTTGATATCCCCTTACAGGCCCGCAACCCGGCCTTGTTTGATCGGAATGCGCCGCTGCTGCTGTGGGAGCAGCGCGGGGAACCGGTGCTGGAAGTGTCGGGTGGTTATGATTCGCAGGTGCGTTTTGCCATGATTCGGCGCGAGGAGTCGACCTTTGCCAGTGTGGCCAACCGGTTGTCGGATCAGCACGAGTTACTGAATTTTTCCATACACAGTCTGCCGGTAGAAGAGCAGGCCATGTTCAAGACCATTCTGCTGTTGCCGATAGGGGCGTTAGTGGTGTGTCTGTTGCGCATTCTGGTGGGCATCCGTACTTCGGGTACTTTTATGCCGGTACTGATTGCGGTGGCCTTTATTCAGACCTCATTGGTTACCGGGCTGGTGGGATTCCTGCTGGTGGTGGCTACCGGACTGGTGATTCGCAGTTACCTGTCGCGCCTTAACCTGCTACTGGTGGCGCGTATATCGGCGGTGATTATTACGGTGATTGCCATTATCGGCTTGTTCAGTGTGGCATCTTACAAGTTGGGTCTGACCGAAGGTTTAAAAATCACTTTCTTCCCGATGATTATCCTGTCGTGGACGATTGAGCGGATGTCGATTCTGTGGGAAGAAGAAGGCGGCAGAGAAGTGATGCGTCAAGGCGGAGGCAGCTTGCTGACCGCGGTTGTTGCCTATTGGGCAATGAGTGACCCGCTGATACGCCACCTGACGTTTAACTATATTGGTGTGCAGTTGGTGATTCTGGCACTGGTATTGATGCTGGGCACCTACACTGGCTATCGCCTGTTGGAGTTACGTCGTTTTGTGGCGCTGCGCCATGAGTAAGCTGGCGTTTCGGCCGCTTTGGCAGGCACTGCGGCGACGCTTGATGCTGCCGTTGCAATTGCATCAGGCAGGGGTTCTGGGCATGAATGCCCGTAATCGTTTGTATATCAGCCGTTATAATCCACGTACGTTGTACCCACTGGTGGATAACAAATTAAAAACCAAGCGCCTGGCAGAGCAGGCGGGCATTGCGGTACCAGAGTTGATTGGCACGATTCAGTCACAACATGAAGTCGAGACATTGGGGCAGCAGTTATCCGGAATCCCGGCTTTTGTGATCAAACCGGCCAAAGGCTCTGGCGGTAAAGGAATTGTGGTTGTTCAGAGCTGTGAGGGGGATTATTGGGTGCGGGCCAATGGCAGTCCGATTATGCTGAGTGAGCTCAAGCGCCATGCCTCCAACATTCTTGCCGGCCTCCACAGTCTGGGCGGATCACCGGATGTCGCCATTATTGAGCGTTGCATCCAGTTTGATGACTCCTTGCAACGGTTTTCCTATGAAGGGGTACCGGATGTCCGGGTGATTGTCTGTCGTGGTTATCCGGTGATGGCGATGACCCGATTGGCGACCCGAGCCTCGGATGGCAAGGCCAACCTGCACCAGGGTGCCGTCGGTGTCGGTCTTGGGCTGGCAAATGGACAGGCGTTACATGGAGTACAGAATGGCCTGCCTATGATGCAACATCCGGATACCCAGGAGAAGCTGTCAGAGCTGTTTATTCCCCAATGGCAAGATCTGCTGGTACTGGCCGCCCGTTGTTATGACATGACCGGGTTGGGTTATCTCGGTGCCGATATTGTTATCGATCGCCAGCATGGCCCGTTATTACTGGAGCTAAACGCGCGTCCGGGGCTGGCGATACAGCTGGCGAATGGTGCCGGGCTATTGCCTCGCTTGAAAGTTATTGATGCATTAGCTGCTGCAGATTTGCAGCGCCCGGCAGAAGAGCGGGTGGCGCTCTGTCAGCAGTGGTTCGGTGCTGGTCATCCAGGCGCCGCCTGCGGTATGGAAGATCACTTCGAATCAGGTACCGATAGACTGTAACATGCAGCAGGTACAAGCACATGACACACGGCTGAATGGCCTGTGGATCAGGCGGTAGCGTGAGTATGCCGGATGAACAAAGAGGTTGATTGTTCCGGCTTGTGATTGTTGAGTGCGGGTCGATCCGACGGCTGTCAAGAATGTTGAAAAGGGTCCTTTGACCGACACTGTTTTCAGATCAAGTCTGCTGATAATAATCCGTTGGAAGCGGGTTTAAACTCGATAAGTCTTTGATAGTATTGATGGTTATTTTTCGAGGATGAGGCAGTGAAGATCGGATTTGTCGGGCTGGGTCTCATGGGTACCCCTATGGTGTTACGGCTGCTACAGGCTGGCTATTCCGTACGGGTCTGGAACCGAACGCCTGAAAAAATGGCGACAGTGGTAGCAGCAGGTGCCCAGCAAGCGACATCGGTAGCAGAACTGACACAACAATGTGATGTGTTAATGGTCTGTGTCACCAATACCAGTGCCGTTCGTGATATTGTTTTTGGCCCCCAGGGGGTGACTGCCACCGGACGTCAAGGTCAGGTGTTGGTGGATTTTTCCAGTATTGCACCACAAGCAACCCGGGAAATGGCCACAGAACTCAGCTCTTGCTGTGGTATGAATTGGGTTGATGCTCCGGTATCCGGTGGTGTTGCTGGTGCCGAGCAGGGCACATTGGCAATGATGGCCGGTGGTGATGGAGCCGTTATAGATCAACTGCGGCCTGTCCTGGCTGTGCTGTCGCGGCAACTGACCCATATGGGAGCAACCGGTACCGGGCAGGTTGCCAAGATTTGCAACCAGATGCTGGTCAGCTGCAATGTGCTGGTGATGGCGGAGGTTTTTGCCCTGGCAGAGCAGGCCGGCGTACAAACATCGTTATTGCCGCAGGCTTTACAGGGGGGCTTTGCGGATACGACACCACTGCAACTGACGGGCCCGAAAATGGCAGTCCGCGATTTTGACAATATCAAATGGCGGGTCAACACTTTACTCAAGGATATGAATATGGCCAGTGATCTGGCGCAGTCGTTGGGTAGCGCCGTGCCGATGGCAGGGCTGGGCGTTGAATTATTACGCCAACACGCAGGTAGAGGGTTTGGAGAGCAAGATCCTGCTACATTGATTCACTTGTATATGGAGATATTGTCAGGTGAAGACAAGCGCTAATTTATCCACTTTATATACAGAATTACCCTTTATGAAACGGTTTACCGCAGCTCGTCGGGATGGCTTCCGAGCGGTTGAAATCCAGTTTCCGTATGACTATCCGATCGCTGATCTCAAGCGCCAGTTAAGTGACAACGACCTTGAATGTGTACTGATCAATGTGTCGGCTGGCGATCTGTTGAAGGGCGGCGAAGGCCTGGCCTGTGTGCCGGGCAAAACAGCAGAATACGCAGCAGCGGTTGTTGAATGCCTGTCGTATGCCCGAGCCTTGAAAATTCCTACCGTGAATGTGTTGCCAGGGCGCTGTCGCCATCCTGAGCGTCGCGATGAATATATGGCGACCTTTCTCCGCAATATGCAGGTAACCGCCGACAGCTTTGCTCCATTTGGTATTACCACGACATTTGAAGCGATTAACCGTTTTGATATGCCCGATTTTCTGGTCTGCACCGGGCGGGAAATGCTGGCCATTATGGTGGAACTGAAGCACCCCAACATCAAGGCCCAGTTCGATATTTACCATATGTCGCGTATGGGGGTGGATGTGGCTGGCTTTATCCGTCGTCATGGCCACAAGATTGGTCATATTCAGTTTGCCGATATGCCTGGCAGGCAGGAGCCTGGTACCGGGCGTGTCAAATTTGATGAAGTATTTGCTGCGATCGAGAACAGTCATTATGACGGCTGGGTTGGGGCGGAGTATCGACCCAGTCGGGCAACCTCGACGACTCTGGACTGGATGGCTCGATTTGAAGCCCTGCGCTTGCCGGGCTGAATCCGGGTCAGATAAGGCGCCGGTGCTGTTTATTCCGTAGCAGATGGCTTCTGGCCATCAAACAGCCCAATCTGACTGGCTTGCTGCGGTGTGGTTCTGGAGGCGCGCTCCAGTGGTGGAGTCTCAGCCTCTACGGCGGGAGTCGGTATTGTGTGTGTATCATCCTGATACAAATTTGTCGCGCTGCTGGCGCTGGCAAACAGATCCTTTTGCGGAGTCTCTTCTGGCTGCGTTGCATCGACCGGTCGTGCTCGTCCTGCTGTTAATTTCAGACGGCGGCGTTCGCATAGATTGATAATCAGCTGTTTTTGAAAATGGGTGAAGTCATTCCAGTGGAAACGTTCCTGTCGGCTGCGTAGGCAACCCTTGCAGTATCCCTTGTTATTCACCGTACAGATGCCGCGGCACGGATTGGGAATGTCGAACAGTTCGCCTTGGTCAATCATGGGGACAATGCGTCACTGAGAATGGCTGGAGAGCGTGGTATGCGAGATAGAAAAGAGGGGTCTGCTGAAGCCAGAGGCTTCAGCGGACTTTTGGCCAGCGAATCTTGAAGGGTGACACGCCTGGTGAAAACACAAAGGGTGACCAAACAGATAACAGGGCCATGGCCGTAGAACGGCCCAGGATGTTACAGAGGGTTGACGTTTTCAGCCTGAGGACCTTTTTGACCCATGGTTACTTCCATGGTCACTTTTTGGCCTTCCTGCAGTGACTTACGGCCTGCACCGTTGATAGCACTGTAGTGAACAAAAACATCTTTACCAGATTCTTGCTCAATAAAGCCGAATCCTTTCTCATCGTTGAACCACTTAACAGTGCCCTGAACTTGATCTGCCATTTGTATTTCCTGAAATTGATGTTGGCCAAAGCCAATTTAATGCGATTTTGCTGGCACTGCGCTACTGGCCGTTCATCCGGTGAGCAATCAATGCCGATATCGACCAGTATCCTGCACACATTGGGTGAATTTGGAGCACTCGCCAATAGAGCTTGAAACGACAAGCTCACCGTCATAGTAGCTCAGTAAGTTCTGCTGACCAAGGACTGATGCAAAATAGTTGGCCATGAATTGAGCCTGAATTGAGAGATTGTCTATCAGAGGAATCTGATTGGCTCAAATTGCCTTGGATTATTGTCTTTTTAGCAAGATAATTGCCAGAATTGCAGCAGAAATGTCTTGTTTATCATGCCTTGGTCGCTGCCTCTCTGGGGTTACACGACAGGCTTTTGGCCTTGTTGCCGTGACCGCTTAAATGGATCGATCCGGATAAAACAGCCTTTATGATTCCTGATTTTCGTTTGCCAGTATCAAAAGAAGCCCAGCGCTTGTTTCATGGCCGGGGTCATAGTGAACCCGGTTTCGAACACATCAATATCGATTGGTATGCTCCTCTGCTGCTGGTGACTGTCTATCGGGAGCCGGCAGACGGCTGGATCGAGCAGTTGTCACGTTGGCTGATCGCCACTCTGCCCCAGGCCGAAGTCATCGGGATACAGTACCGCTGTCGTCCTATGGCACCGATGGAGGCGGTGGTGGGTGAATTGCCTTCCCGTCTGGAGGTGACTGAGCATGGCTTGCGTTATGAACTCAGTTTTGGCCAGTTCCAGAATACCGGCCTGTTTCTGGATATGGCCAATGGCCGTCGTTGGGTCATGGAGCACAGCGCGGGCAAACGGGTATTGAATCTGTTTGCCTATACCTGCGGTTTTTCAGTGGCTGCCGTCGCCGGAGGGGCGCAGCGAGTGGTGAATGTTGATATGAGTCGCCGGGCGTTGGCGATTGGCCGAGAGAATCATCGCCTCAACGGTCATGATCTTGGGGGAGTGGTATTTGAAGGCGTGGATATTTTTCGCTCATTCGGACGCCTGAAAAAACATGGCCCATACGATCTGGTCATCGCCGATCCTCCGACCTTCCAGAAAGGCAGTGTCGATATTCGCAAGGACTATCCCAGGTTATTACGTCGTTTGCGGGAAATGCTCGCCCCTTCTGCCGAGTTGCTGCTGTGTCTGAATGCCCCGGAACTGGGGGAAGCGTTCTTGCGTCAGCAAGTGGCTGATGAATGCCCGGAGTGGCGCTATATCGAGCGCTTGCCGAATCCGTCCGCCTTTATTGAGGTGGATGAAACGGCAGGGCTCAAGGTCTTACGCTATCAGTCGGAGTGACAGCGTTTGGCCGATTGTAGCTGGCGAATCCGGCGACGGGTCTGCCAGCTCCAGAACGACGCCAGCAAGGCACCACTGATGTTATGCCAAACGCTGAACAGAGCGGCGGGCAAAGCAGCCAGTGGGGTAAAGAACTGCAGTGCCAGTGCCGCCCCCAGCCCGGAATTTTGCATGCCGACCTCGATTGCTATGGTGCGGCATTCGACTTCGGTAAACCCGCGCCAGCGCGCCAGTCCATAACCCAGCGCTGTGCCCAGCAGGTTGTGTAGCATCACCGCCAGTAAGGTCATGACGCCTACGGTGGCGATTTCATCGGCATTAAGGGCAACCACAATGGCAATAATCGCGAGGATGGCAATGGTCGCAGCATTGGCCAGGTGTTTATTGACGGCCTGACGGAGTTCCGGCAGGTAATGGCTGACAGCAATCCCGGCGACAATGGGTAAAATAACGATTTTGGCCATGGTGAGCAGAATCGCCAGAATATCGATGCTGACACTCTCTGCGGCATAGAAAACCAGCAACCAGGGGGTGAGCACTACTCCCCATAGGGTCGACAGCAGTGTCATGCTGACCGACAGGGCAACGTCACCACCGGCCAGGTACGTCATGACATTGGAGGCGGTGCCGCCAGCGCAGACTCCTACCAGAATCACTCCCAGTGCAACCTCTGCTGGCAGGGCCAATAGATGCACCAGTAACCAGCCCAGTAGCGGCATCAGTAAATACTGCAGGGTGACCCCCATGGCAACGGGTTCCGGCTTGCGCAAGATACGGCGGAAATCCTGCACTCTCAGCGTTAGCCCCATACAAAACATAATAAACATCAGTAAGGGAATCACTGCGCCGCTCCAGCCCAGTAACGGTTGTGGGTCGCTCCAGGCCAGCCAGCTGACGGCGATAGCAAGGAGAGGAAAGACACTTTGTAATGACAGCATGCTGTGTACCTGAGTAACGCTGATTCAGAAGTCGCGACCATATCAGGAATCCTGGTATGGGTCTTGGTGACAGACGTGTTGCAAGGTGCCATTCTGCCGGTGTAAACCCGTCCGGCAGCGGTTTGCTGCCGGGCTTATGGCTCATTGTTCTGTTGTATTTACCTTATCGCTGCGACCAGAGTGGATCTGACATGATTATTGATTTTGCCGGGATAGAAGCATCACAACGCTATTTTTTAATGACCCAGGCGATACTGCCGCGTCCTATCGCTTGGGTAATGACCCGCAATCCTTCCGGTAGCCTGAACCTGGCACCGTATTCTTTTTTTGCGCCGGTTTGCTCGAACCCGCCAACCCTGGTGGTTTCGATGGGACAAAAGCCGACAGGGGTGGAAAAAGACAGCTATGAAAACTTGCGCAGAACAGGCGAGTGCGTGGTGCATATTCCCCGTGTTGCTGATCTGGATGCCGTGAATGCCAGTTCCGCAACATTGGCTCTGGGAGACAGTGAGGTCGATCAGTTGGGGTTGGCGGTGACTGGATTTGTTGCTGGCGGTTTGCCGAGGCTGGCCGATGTTCCCCTGGCTTTCGCCTGTCATTACCAGCAACAAGTTGATCTGGGGCCGGGACCACAGCATCTGGTGTTTTTGCAAGTAGATCAGCTTTACGCCGATGAGGCGGTGCTGGAGACCGTCAAACAGAGGCAGCAAATCAATGCTGAAGCCCTGGATCCATTAAGCCGTCTGGGCGGCAAGGACTATGCCGGATTGGGCGAGCTGCTCAGCCGGGTCAGACCCGGCTGAGCATTCAGATAACCAGGCTCAGTTGATTTGGACAATGGGAATCAACAGCGCGTCGCGGCGTTTGCCGTGCCGCCGCATCAGCATTAAACAACCGGCAATAAAGCCCAAACAGCCGAGCGACCAGAGAGCGGAGCTGAGAGGGTGGCTGGGGCTGCTACCAATCTGGTACACCAGAACAGCGGCAGTGTACGCCAGGCCGGTACTCCAGCCTGCAACAAACAGCATCCACTTGATACCGGCCTCCCGCACCATGGCGCCCAGAGTGGCAACACAAGGTGTGTACAGCAAGACAAAGACCAGATAAGAGAAAGCAGCCAGCTGGCTACCAAACAGCACTTCCATCGCGCTGAAGGTACCGGAGTGTACACCTTGTTCTTCAGCCTGGTCGGCCCCGATCAGATTCAGTCCCAGGGGGTCGAGCAGGTTGTTGGCAACGTCAGCCAGGTTGGCAGGAATGGTTTGCAGGGATTCCAGTAATAACCCTGGTAAATAGTACGGACGATCATCTTCTTCGATGTCCGGGGTATACAGGGCGTCCAGCGTACCAACGACGGCTTCCTTGGCAAAAATACCGGTAATGATACCAACGGTTGCAGGCCAGTTATCCTGCTGAACTCCCATGGGCGACAATACCGGAGTAGCTACCCGGGCAATGCCAGACAATACCGATTTTTCGTTATTCTGATTGCCGAAGGAACCGTCCGTACCGATGGAGTTGAGAAAGCTCAGTACAGTAACAACAATAATAATGGTTTTACCGGCTCGCATTGAAAAAGACTTCAGGCGCTCCCAGGTTTTAATCAATACACCTTTGGCTGTCGGGATATGGTAGGCCGGCAGTTCCATAACAAACGGGGTTAATTCCGGTTTGAACAGAGTGTTCTTCAAGGCCAGCCCGGTAATCAGGGCCATGGCGATACCTAATATATAAAGCGAAAACACCATTGTGGCACCGTTGTCAGCAAAAAAGGCCGCGGCGAACAGGGCGAATACCGACAGTCGGGCACCACATGACATAAAGGGAGCCATGGCAATGGTCAATAAACGATCTTTATGGGTATCCATTGTTCGGGCTGCCATTACGGATGGCACGTTACAGCCGAAGCCAACGATAAGCGGTACAAACGATTTTCCGGGCAGCCCAACCGCACGCATCAGACGATCCATAACAAAGGCGGCCCGCGCCATATAGCCTGAGTCTTCAATAATGGATAAAAACAGGTATAAGCCGCCGATAATCGGAATAAAGGTGGCAACCAGCTGGATGCCGCCACCAAGGCCGTCGGAGATCAGGGTGATAAGCCATTCCGGAGCCGATATGGCATGCAGCAGATAGCGACTGCCTTCAACAAAAATGGCAGAGGATGCCATGTCAAAAAAGTCAATAAAGGCACCGCCAAAATTAATGGCGAAAGTAAACATCAAATACATGACACCGAGAAAGAAAGGGATACCAAGAAAACGGTTTACTACCCAGTTGTCGATACGTTCCGTTAAGGATTGTCCGGTGTGATGCAGGCTGATGACCTGGTGGGTTAAACGCCGGATAGATTCAAAACGGGAATTGGCGATCAGGACATCAATGGGCTGGCCCTGTTGCTTTTCAATACGCTGACGCCAGTCGGTCGCCCGTTGCACAAAGGCATCCCGATAGGCTTCTCCGATATTGGCGCTGGCGTGAAAATCACTTTCCAGCGCCTGGGCAGCCATCCAGCGGGGGTTTGACAGGGTTTGTCCGGACACTTCGATCAGCTCATCCAGAGCCGTCTGGATCTCACCAGAGACTTTCCACATGGGGGTTGGCACGGCCGCATGCTGGAGTGCATGGCCGATTACACGGCGTAATTCTTCAATACCATCGCCGGTAGATGCAATAATCGGCACCACTGGTACGCCCAATAATGTCGAGAGTTGCTGGGTATCGACATGTATGCCTTCCCGTTCGGCGACGTCGAGCATATTGACGGCGCAGACAATGGGGACACCCATATCAAGTAATTGGGACGTCAGGTAAAGATTACGTTCCAGATTCGAGCCATCAAGAATATTGATAACCAGATCGGATTCGCCGCCGATGACAAAATCACGGGCGATTTGTTCATCAAGGGACAGGTCGTCATCCTGGCAGTCGAGTGCGTAAGTACCAGGCAGGTCAACCAGCGTTTGATACTGCTCGCGAATCAGTACGATACCTTCCTTGCGTTCAACCGTGACCCCTGGCCAGTTGCCTACTTTTTGACGCGCCCCGGTCAGCTGGTTGAACAGGGTCGTTTTACCGCAGTTAGGGTTGCCAATCAGGCCGATTACAGCAGGTTTCACGTAATACTCTCCACCAAAAGAATGCTCGCCTCTTGTTTACGCAGGCTTACCGATGTGCCACGAAGCAGGATCTGAACGGGGTCACCAAGAGGGGCGACACGGCGGACTTCAATCTCGGCGCCAGGAACAACACCCAGTGCCAGTAGTTTGCGGCGGAACTGGGCTTCTGTCGCGGCGAATCCGGTTACTCGTACATGTTCACCCATACCTACCTGATCCAGTGTCATGGTCATAGAATTTTCCGTCCGAACGAAGCTCAAGGAGAAAAATGATAATGTGTATCATTTTGATGGGCAAGTGCTGTTTGCATGGTTTGCTGTTGTTGGATCAATTCAGCGGCTCGTATTATCTGCCAATATGGGTGGAACTTTTCTGGCGTCAATAAACTCATTCGATATTTTCTAAGCGGGAACTAATAATAAAATAAATAGGCTGGTCGTCTGGATTAAATAGGATATTTTATTACATATTCGGTGTAGAGTTCTGACAGTGGCGGGTCTATACTGGCGTTAACACTAACCAAAACACATAGAATGTACCAATGCACATGCCAGATTATGATTTTCAGGGTCATTCGGGCGATTTTCTATGTGTTGCCATACCATAGCCGAGGTGAATGTGAGCATTCTGGATAACGATATCGATAAGAAAATTCAGCTGCATCAACAAAAAATTGTTGAACTTGAGCAGATGAAAAAAGAGCACGAGAAGAAACTCAAGGGTCTGGAGGCATTCGATGTCGAGATCAAGCGTTTGTGCGAGCAAAATGATTTGTCTGAGTCTGAGCTATATATTGCCCGTTCAGAACAAATTGAGAAATGGATTCTGGAAATGTCTCGCGAGGAATCACCATTAGCTATCTACAATAGCCTGCTCAAACATTTTGAGCGTGCTGCAGCGCGTGGTAGCAAACGAGAAAAGAAAGTGGTTCAAGCGAAGCCAAAACTGGAAGTTGGTACTTATCGTAATCCAAACACTGATGAGAGCGTTGACAAAATCAAACGTAATCCTCGTCTGTTGGATCAATGGATCGCAGAGTACGGTATTGATACTGTAAAATCCTGGAAAGAATCTTGATATAAGTGGGCAGCGGATATATTCGCTGCCCATTGTTTTTATTATCCACCGTAATATCCCTTCCTGATTCCATGTTTGATGACGATGGTAATTCCATACCTTGTATCACATGGCCCTGAAACATTGCCTCTGAAACACTGCCCCTGTGCACATGTCCCAGAACGTTACTTTGGCGCTCCGATGTCCTTGGTAGGTGAACGACTACCGCCGGTGACACGCTTACGGTTGCCTGCCTGTCATTGTCATATCCCCTCCAATCGTTTTGTCTTGTTGTGTTTGCTACATCGTGGCTTGCTAATTAATCCATTTAAATCAATAAGTTAGGTGGTGGCCTCTGGTTTGCAGCTGGTTTTTTGGAACGCTAAAGACACCGATGCGCAGATGAGGGCAAAGCATGAAAGCCAAAGACATTGCCGAGTTGATGGACGAGCCAGCTTGTGAACACAACAAGAAGGAAAAGTCTGGATGTGCCAAGCCCAAGCCCGGTGCTACAGACGGCGGTTGTGCATTTGATGGTGCCCAGATTGCCCTGCTGCCAATTGCCGATGTCGCTCATGTGGTGCATGGCCCAATCGCGTGTGCCGGTAGCTCCTGGGATAACCGGGGTACCCGTTCCAGTGGCCCCACCCTGTATCGCATCGGCATGACCACCGATCTGACCGAGCAGGACGTGATCATGGGACGTGGTGAAAAACGTCTGTTTCACTCCATCAAACAGGCTGTCGAAGATTACAACCCACCTGCCGTATTTGTGTACAACACCTGTGTACCGGCTCTGATTGGTGATGATGTCGATGCCGTTTGCAAAACGGCCGAGGCCCGTTGGGGAGTACCGGTGATTCCTGTTGATGCCGCTGGTTTTTACGGCACCAAGAATCTGGGGAACCGCATCGCTGGTGATGCCATGGTCAAATATGTGATCGGGCATCGTGAGCCTGAACCATTACCGGAGTCGGTACAGCGTCCCGGTATCAAGGTGCACGACGTTAATCTGATTGGCGAATACAACATTGCCGGTGAGTTCTGGTACGTCTTGCCGTTGCTGGACGAGCTGGGTATCCGAGTGCTGTGTACCTTGTCCGGTGATGCCCGTTTCCATGAAGTGCAGACCATGCATCGTGCCGAAGTCAACATGATGGTGTGTTCAAAGGCGATGCTGAACGTGGCGCGCAAGCTTCAGGAACGTTTTGGTACCCCCTGGTTTGAAGGTAGCTTTTACGGCATTACCGATACCTCACAGGCCTTGCGTGATTTTGCACGGTGTATCGGTGATGACGACTTGAGCCAACGCACAGAAGCCCTGATCGAACGGGAAGAGCAGCGCATCCGTAAAGCACTGGAACCTTGGCGTCAACGGCTGGACGGCAAGCGTGTGCTGCTCTACACCGGCGGAGTGAAATCCTGGTCTGTTATTTCAGCACTGCAGGATCTGGGTATGAAAGTGGTCGCTACCGGTACCAAAAA
The DNA here is from genome assembly GCF_030689025.1 of Oceanobacter sp. 1_MG-2023. Lineage (GTDB taxonomy): Bacteria > Pseudomonadota > Gammaproteobacteria > Pseudomonadales > Oceanobacteraceae > Oceanobacter. The sequence goes on along the minus strand of NZ_JAUYWA010000010.1, from coordinate 20,152 downwards.
ATCCACTGAAGAAGATAAGGCCCGCATCCGTGAGTTGATGGGGGATGACGTCAAAATGCTGGATGAGGGCAACCCCAAAGCCCTGTTGACCACTGTGCGGGATTATCAGGCCGATATTCTGATTGCCGGTGGTCGCAATATGTATACCGCCCTGAAAGCCCGTATCCCGTTTCTGGATATCAACCAGGAGCGTGAATTTGGCTATGCCGGCTATGACGGCATGCTGGAGCTGGTACGGCAGTTGGCGCTAACGATAGAAAGCCCGGTGTGGCAATCGGTTCGTCGGCCAGCACCGTGGGAAGCTACTGCCAGCCAGGGTGATCTGTTATCGGTACAGGAAGCGGGGGCAGGATTATGAATAATATTGTCAAGATGGCACCAGGCCAGTCTGGCGTGATTAAAAAGCGTAAAAAAGCGCTGTCGGTCAGCCCACTGAAAACCAGTCAGACGGTTGGTGGGGCACTGGCGGTATTGGGTGTTGCACGCGCGGTGCCGCTGATGCACGGCTCCCAAGGCTGTACCGCATTTGCCAAGGTATTTTTTGTGCGCCACTTTCGCGAGCCGGTGCCACTACAAACTACCGCCATGGATCAGGTCAGCTCGGTAATGGGGGCCGACGACAATATTGTCGAAGCGCTAAAAGTGATCTGCGAAAAAAGTGCCCCCGCATTGATTGGCCTGGTGACAACCGGCCTGGCAGAAACCCAGGGAGCTGATATCAAGCGCGCCGTCGGGGAATTCCGGAAACAGTACCCCCAGTTTGTTGGCACGGCCGTGACCGCGGTGAATACCCCCGACTTCAGTGGATCTTTTGAAAGTGGTTTTGCGCTTACCGTTAAAGGGATACTGCAAACCCTGGTGCCTGAAGTCGACCCCGAGGCACCGCGTGCCGGTTTGCGTCACAAACAGATCAATGTCCTTTGTGGTGCCAATTTGTCACCAACCGACCTGGAATTTGTCGCCGAGAGTATCGAAAGCTTTGGATTACGGCCGCTATTGATTCCGGATTTGTCCGGCTCTCTGGATGGCCATCTGGCCGATGAGCCTTTCAGCCCGGTCACTACCGGTGGGGTCACTGTTGCTGATATCGCTACGGCTGGTGAAAGTCTGGCCACACTGGCTGTTGGCGAAAGCTTGCACAGCTGTGCCCAATGGCTGGAAAAACACACGGCAGTACCGACACATTGTTTTGGTCATTTGATGGGGCTGGAAAGCGTCGATCAGTGGTTCCACACCTTGTCGCAACTCAGCGGCCGGCCAGTACCTGAACGCTGGGTGCGTCAGCGCAAACAGCTGCAGGATGCCATGCTGGATACCCATTTTATGCTGGGACTGTCACGGGTGGCGATAGCCTCCGACCCGGACATGCTGACCGGTTTCACGCGTCTGCTACAAGGCATGGGAGCTGAGGTAGTGACCGCCGTAGTACCGACTCAGGGACCGGCCTTGAAAACCTTGCACGATGTACCTGTGCAAGTTGGTGATCTGGAAGACCTGGAAATGGCTGCTGCCGCGTCCGGGGCACAGCTTCTGCTCACCAACAGTCATGGTGCCGAGAGTGCCGAGCGACTGGGTATCCCGCTGTTCCGGATTGGCTTTCCCCAATACGACGTGGTGGGAGGCTTTCAGCGCTGCTGGTTTGGTTATCGCGGTACCAGCCAGGCGCTGTTTGATCTGGCTAATCTTGTCTTGAGTCAGCATCACGAGCTGGAGCCATATCATTCCCGTTATTCGCAAAAACACGATGCTGTACCAGCCGGGTCATACCCTGGTGATGTCTCGTCTCATTGAGTCGCTGATCAGTAAAGAGGACAGATGCATGAGTATTACTCGCAAACTGGCAGTGGTGGATGACAACGAAGACGGCACACTGTTGAAAGTTGCCTTTGCAACATCAGACCAGATAACGGTTGATCAGCATTTTGGCTCAGCGCATGCCTTTTCGATTTATGGCGTGAACCCCGAGAATGCCTATTTGCTCGAGGTTAGTGAGTTTGGCGACCTGAAACAGGATGGCAATGAAGACAAGCTGGCTGAAAAACTGGAGATGCTCCGGGGGTGTGTTGCGGTGTATTGCCGGGCGTGTGGCGCATCGGCGGTGCGGCAGCTACTGGTGCTGGGCATTCAACCGGTCAAGGTCAGCGACGGCACCGAAATCAGCGAGATGCTGATCAACTTGCAGCAGGAGCTGCGAGAAGGGCCATCAGCCTGGCTGGCCAAAGCGATTCGTAGTCAGCAACACCTTAACCCCAACCGTTTTGACACCATGGAATCGGAAGGCTGGAGCGAATAATTCGCCCGCTACTATTTCATCCTCAGGAGAAACACCATGAACGACACAGTCATTGATGCTGATCACGAGCAGCTGGCCAACCCGCTGGTGCGTCAGGTTGTAGTGCAATTGCGCGCCATGGACAGCTACGGCACTTACGACACCTGGAGTGACGACAAAGTGCTGGACCCCATGATCCTGACCAAGGAACGCCGCCGCGAAATCCCGGTAGTGGGTGATCCGGACGAAACCACCGTGTCACGCATCAAGGCGTATTACAACGCCCTGGCGACAACCATTGAACAGGAAGCCGGATTAATGGCTGTCCCTGTTATCAATATTACTCACGAAGGTTTTGGTCGCGCCATGATCATTGTGGGCAAGCTGGTGGTACTGGATAAAACCCTGCGTGATGTGCACCGCTTCGGTTTTGATTCGCTTGAAAAAATGATTGCCGAGATCGAAAAGGTCAGCGGCAAGGCCGTCTCAATGATTAACAATCATCGGGATGTTGCCGAAATGTAACGAGGCCGGGTCACGGCCGAGCGTGGCCCGATGAACGTATTGGATAAATGGAGGCCGGTTTATGACTCCCGAAGAGATCAAGGCACTGAAAAAGAACGTGAGCGCCAAAAAACGTATGGCGACTGAAATAGCGTCAAAAATACACGACGTGGTTGAAGACACTTTCTGGACTGAGTACCAGACCTTGCCAGCCCTGGCCGAGGAAGCGATCGCGGCCTGTGAGGCCTGGAAAGCAGCTCAGGCGGAATATGAAACAAAAACCAAAGCGGCCGAAACGGCCTGAAGCATAGCGCTGGAATAACCGGACTTTCCTGGCTGTCGGGCTAACCGTCCCGGATCCATCAGTCGAGTAATGGGCCAGCAAGAGCTCGTCTCGTCTTGTTGTCATGTCAGGAGTCGTCATGGTGTTGGGGGAACCCGGCACAACAAAGCAACCGTGATTAGCACTTATAACCAGAGAGAGGAGATCGGCCATGACTGACACTATCGTTGGCCGCACGCGAGGCGGAGAAGAGTGGACGCCTGAATTTGTCACGGCACTGGACCCGATGACCTGCATCGGCTGTGGCCGTTGTTACAAGGTATGCCCACGAGATGTATTTGATCTTGTTGATCGTGCGGATGTGGTCGATGCCGAAGAGGATGACGACGACTTTTACGATGATGATGACGAGATGAAGGTAATGACTATTGCCAATGCAGATGACTGTATTGGCTGTGTCTCCTGCGCTCGTGTTTGTCCAAAAAGCTGTCACACACATGAAGCACTAGCGGGGTAATCGTCATGCCAAAACCAGAATATCATGTCTTTGTTTGTGGTCAGCAGCGCCCAGCGGGGCATCCCCGTTCCAGTTGTGGAGAAAAAGGCGCTGCGCCCTTGATGCAGGCTTTTTCTGAACGCCTGATTGCCAAAGGCTTGTTCAGCAAAGTGTCGCTGGTCGCGACAGGCTGCCTGGGACCATGCCGGGCTGGAGCCAATGTATTGGTGTACCCGGGCGGTACACTTTATATACAGGTTGCCCTGGAGGATATTGACCAGATCATCGACCAACACTTGATCGGTGGCGAGCCATGGCTCGACAAGGTTGCCCCGGATGAGGTATGGCAGTGAGCCTGCTGGCCAGCTCGTTACAGCACGACGCTGTCTCCGGGACAGCGGCCGAGCGCCTGGTCGAGGAAAAGGCTCGCATCAACGCCGTTCAGCAGGCGTTACTGGCGGAACTGGGCAAGATCGGCCTGGCTGAGCATTGTCCGGGTATTACGGCGGCGTTTGATGCTGCCGAGATCCGCATCGATCCGTTTGATCAGAGTGAGTCGCTGCAATGTTACTGGAAAACCCCCTTGGGGATGAATCAGGGAACGGTGCAGTTACTGCCAGATGATCAATTGTTCGCAGAATACGATGTGTTGTGTGTTCATCCAGACAAACCGGCCTGGTTTGTCGAAGCGGTGACGGCCTGGGGGCAAGCGAGCACGCTCAAGACTGAATTACGACTGATCCCGGTGCCCTGAGCAATGCTCAGAACGTTATAAAACAAGTGGCCAGGAAAGCACTCACTGGCCCTTGTTCCCTGCTTCCATTCTCCCTTCCTGATACATCCCTGCCATTTTTGATTATTCATCATTCCTCTTGCCCGATTGCGCAACTTCCTGGTGGCTATCTTGTGCCGGGATATACGCCAGTTGCCAGGCGCGAGGTCTGGCAAAGGTTCGCTTTCGCTTGTCGTATAAACCCAACACAAGCGCTTGTAGTAACTACGACAAAGCCTTGCCTGCGTTGTGTTCGCTACATCGTTTCATTCCCGACATTGTCTTTAACTGACTGAATTATAAACATTTTTTTATACGTATTTGGCGTGGCATATCGATTGCACTTTCTCTTCAGGCAACCCTTTCCAGCCGGCTCCAGTCATTTGCCGGGAGCGGCCGTAGCCACAGGAGGCAACATCATGATCACAATGACCGATAGTGCAATTTCCGCAGTTCGCCGTTTTATGCAGTCCAGCGAGGCCCCGATGGCGGGTCTGCGCATCAAGGTCGAAGGTGGCGGCTGTTCCGGCTTTCAATATGGCATGAAGCTGGAAGAGAACGTTACCCAAGGGGATGAGGTACTGGATTTTTCCGGCCTTACCGTACTGGTTGATGAAAACAGTGCAGCGCTGCTGGAGGGCGTGACGGTGGATTTTGTCGACGGCTTTGAAGGCAGTGGCTTCAAGTTTGAAAACCCGAATGCATCCAACAGTTGTGGTTGTGGCAAATCATTCAGCGCCTGAATGCAATCGCTGATTTATATCCGATCCAGACTCGCCGCAATCCGGCATCGATACCAGGAGCAGAATTATGTGGGATTACTCTGAAACCGTTAAAGAACACTTCTACAACCCTAAAAACGCCGGATCGGTCACTGAGGCCAATGCGGTTGGTGACGTCGGTTCCATCAGCTGTGGTGACGCCCTGCGCCTGACACTGAAAGTTGAACCCGATACCGAGATTATTCTGGACGCCGGGTTCCAGACCTTCGGTTGTGGCTCCGCCATCGCCTCTTCTTCTGCCCTGACCGAAATGGTGAAAGGCAAGACCCTGGATCAGGCGCTGGAAATCAGCAATCAGGATATCGCGGATTTCCTCGACGGCCTGCCTCCGGAAAAAATGCACTGTTCCGTGATGGGGCGTGAAGCCTTGCAGGCGGCAGTGGCCAATTATCGTGGCGAAGTCTGGACCGATGATCATGAAGAAGGTGCATTGATCTGCAAATGCTTTGCGATCGATGACGTGATGATCCGTGACACCATCAAGGCCAATAACCTCAGCACCGTGGAAGAAGTCACAAACTACACCAAAGCTGGTGGTGGTTGCTCCTCTTGTCACGAAGGCATCGAGAATATTCTCTCCGAAGAGTTGGCTGCTCGTGGTGAAACCTTTGCGCCAGGTGCAATCGGTAAAAAAGAAGGCTTTGTGAATCTGGCAGAAACAAAGGCCGAGCCAACGCCGCCCGCCAAGTTAAGCACGGTGCAACGTATCCTGAAAATCCAGCAAGTCCTGGAAGGATTACGCCCGGCCTTGCAGGCCGATGGCGGTGATGTCGAGCTGCTGGATGTGGAAGGCAAAAACGTTTACGTCAAGCTGGTCGGAGCCTGTTCCGGGTGCCAGATGGCCGCCATGACACTGGGTGGCGTGCAACAGAAGCTGATCGAAGAACTGGGTGAATTTATCAAGGTTATCCCTCACACCGAACGTCCCGTTGAAATTGCAGGAGTCTGATCATGGCTGATATTTACCTCGACAATAACGCCACTACCATGTGCGATCCCGAAGTGGTTGATGCGGTGATGCCGTATTTCAGTGAGCAGTTTGGTAATCCGTCCTCCATGCACAGTTTTGGCAACAAGGTTGGATTTGCCCTCAAGGCTGCCCGCAAAAGTGTACAGAACATTCTGGGGGCAGAGCACGATTCGGAAATCATCTTCACTTCCTGTGGCTCTGAATCGGACTCCACCGCTATCCTGTCGGCACTGAAAGCCCAGCCGGAACGCAAGGAAATCATCACTACGGTGGTGGAACATCCTGCGGTACTGAACCTGTGCGATTACCTCGCCACCGAGGGTTACACCGTCCACAAGCTGGCCGTCGATGACAAGGGCCGACTGGATCTGGAAGAGTACAAAAAGCTGCTGACAGACCAGGTCGCCATTGTCTCCGTGATGTGGGCCAATAACGAAACCGGTACCATTTTCCCGGTACTGGAAATGGCCGAGCTGGCTGATGCCGCCGGTGTGTTGTTCCATACCGATGCGGTGCAGGCCGTGGGCAAGATCCCCATGAACCTGCAGGATACCTGCATCCATATGCTGTCGTTGTCCGGGCACAAGTTGCACGCGCCCAAAGGCGTAGGCGTGTTGTATCTGCGCCGTGGTGTACGTTTTCGTCCACTGCTGCGGGGTGGCCATCAGGAGCGTGGTCGTCGTGCCGGCACCGAAAACACAGTGGGAATCGTTGGGCTGGGCAAAGCCTGTGACCTGGCGATGGAGCACATGGAGTATGAAAATACCGAAGTGGCCAAGCTGCGTGACCGTTTGCAGGCCGGCATCCTTGCCGCTGTGCCGCATTCCTTTGTGACCGGAGATCCCTCCAACCGTCTGCCAAATACGCTGAATATTGCTTTTGAATACATCGAAGGCGAAGCCATCCTGTTGCTGATGAACAAGGCTGGTATTGCGGCGTCGTCTGGTTCTGCCTGTACCTCTGGTTCGTTGGAACCATCCCATGTGATGAAGGCGATGGGCATTCCTTATACCGCAGCTCATGGCACGGTGCGTTTCTCTCTCAGCCGTTATAACACTCCGGAAGAAATTGAACGGGTGATCGAAGCTGTGCCACCGATTGTCGCCAAGTTGCGCAAGCTGTCACCTTATTGGGATGAAAACGGTCCGGTGGAAAACCCTGAACAAGCCTTTGCGCCTGTTTACGCCTGAGTTTGACTGAGCACAGGAGCGCGACCATGACCACAGAACTTCCTGCCATTGTTATTGATGACACCACGTTACGTGATGGCGAGCAAAGCGCCGGCGTTGCCTTTACCGCAGATGAAAAACTGGCCATTGCCAGTCATCTGTCGGCGATGGGTGTGCCGGAGCTGGAAATCGGCATTCCGGCGATGGGAGATGAAGAACGAGAGGTGATGCAAGCCATTGCCGAGCTGGGGCTGTCGTCGCGCCTGTTGGCCTGGTGCCGTTTGTTTGATCAGGATCTGGATGCGGTACGGGGTCTGGATGTGGATATGGTGGATTTGTCGATTCCGGTATCGGATCAACAGATTACCCACAAACTGGGTCGCGACCGGCGCTGGGTCGAAGGCCAGGTCGAGCGTCTGGTAGCCACCGCCGGTGATGCCGGTTTCGAAGTCTGCCTGGGGTGTGAAGATGCCTCCAGAGCCGATGCTGACTTTGTTGCCCGTCTGGCCGATATCGCCGCCAATGCCGGTGCCCGGCGTCTGCGGTTTGCCGATACGGTTGGCATCATGCAGCCATTCTCGGTACTCGACAGCATGCGCACTCTGCGTCGTCGTACTGACCTGGAGCTGGAGATGCACGCCCACGACGACTACGGCCTGGCCACCGCCAATACCTTGGCGGCGGTGATGGGTGGAGCCACTCATATCAATACAACGGTGAATGGTCTGGGTGAACGGGCAGGGAATGCACCGCTGGAAGAGTGTGTCCTGGCGCTGAAGCACTTGCACCAGCTTGAAACCGGCGTGAATACCCTGTTGATGCCCGGCTTGTCTGCCCTGGTTGAACAGGCTTCAGGACGTAGCGTCAGCTGGAACAAAAGCATTGTGGGGGCAGGCGTCTTCACTCATGAAGCCGGTATTCATGTTGATGGTCTGATCAAGGATCCACTGAATTATCAGGGCCTTGATCCTCTGGAGCTGGGCCGCCAGCACCAGATGGTACTGGGCAAGCATTCCGGTAAACACGGGCTGATCCGGGCCTACCAGGACATTGGTATCGAGCTGCTGAGTTGGCAGGTTCCGGTGTTACTGCAACAGCTTCGCATTTGGGTCACTCGTTCCAAGCAGGTGCCATCGGCCAGCCAGTTGGTGGACTTGTATCTTGCGTTGGAGCCAGTCATGGGCCATGGCCATAGCGCCAATGGCCCGACAGAGGAGATGAACGTATGTCAGCTACATCCAGTCGCCAGCTAACGGCTCGCCAATCGTTGTGGTCGCAATGGCGTGAAGACATTGCCAGCGTGTTTGAACGAGATCCGGCAGCCCGCACGACCTTCGAAGTGTTGACCACATATCCTGGTGTACACGCGCTGATTTTTCACCGTATCTCGCACCGGTTATGGCTGCGGGGCTGGTGTTACGCTGCCCGCTGGCTGTCCTGTTTTGCCCGCTTGCTCAGTAATGTGGATATTCATCCTGGAGCGACAATCGGCGCCCGTTTTTTTATCGACCACGGCGCTTGTGTGGTGATCGGCGAAACCGCCGTCGTTGGTGACGATGTCACGCTTTATCACGGCGTGACGCTGGGAGGCACCAGCTGGAACAAGGGCAAGCGTCATCCAACCTTGGGAGATGGCGTGATGGTAGGAGCCGGAGCCAAGATTCTCGGCAATATTACTGTCGGTAGCGGCAGTCGGGTTGGGGCCAATTCCGTTGTGGTCGAGGACGTTCCTGAACAATGCACCGTGGTAGGGATTCCAGGCAAGGTAGTCAAACTGCGCGAAGCGGGCTTGCTCAACCCTTATGGCATCGATCTGGACCATCATTTGATACCAGACCCTGTTGGTAAAGCGATCAGCTGTTTGTTAAGCCGGATTGACCTGTTGGAATCCCGCCTTGATAGCCGGGATGCCGAAGAGCGCTACAGCCATTGCGAGACAGATAATCAGATTTGTGAACAGGACTGCCCTGGTGGACAGGTGATCAAGGCCCGGCAGTCATTGGGGACGGTGAGGTAAGCAGCATGGACTTGCAGGATTTCAAAGGCCAGATGATGTATTTCGACGAGCCGCTGACCGCGGAAGTTGAAGAGCTCATGAACCGGGCAGCATATGCATACGGCGATGGGGATGCAGAAGGCTACTTGTTAAAAGCCTATGCCCGGGCTCCTGCTCATATGACGGTTCTGGTTGGCCTGTACCGGTTTTATTACTACCAGCATCGTTTGCCTGAAGCGATTGCCGTCGCCCATGAAGTGATGGCTGAGATTGCCCCTGGAATCGGCTTTCCGGACCATTGGGAAAAGCTCACCTCCGACGATTTGAAACGGGGGGTGCTGGAATCTTTTACCCGGGTGCGCTTTTACCTGCTGGCCTTGAAAGGAGCCGCCTATCTGACACTGCGGCTGGGTGATATGGCCGAAGGGATACGGATGCTGAACAAGGTGGTGGAGTTTGATACCAGCGACCGGTTGGGTGCCCGATCGTTACTGCAATCGATTGGCCCGGCCGTGGTGGTCAATAACCAGCCAGTCACCCCGGCAGTATCATAAGAATAGAGAAGAACGGACAGCAAGCGACTGACTTGCTGCGACCATCGGCGGGTGTCCGGCCATTGTGCGACGACGACCCGACGATGAGCTGACAAGACGTGATGAATAACGTGATTGATGACGAGAGCTATCTAACAGCGACCTAACAGAGGGGTAACGCTATGGAACTGCAAGACGAATTGAGCCTGGAAGACGCATTGGATGAATTGGTGTCGGCGGAGGACTTTCTGGAGTATTTCGGCGTACCTTTTGATCCGGCTGTGGTTCATGTGAACCGGCTGCATATCATGCAGCGTTATCACGACTACCTGAGTCAGAGTGAAGACTCCATGGCAACACATCTGGGTAATGACGAAGCCTTGCGCTCTGTCTATCGGGCACTGCTTGAACGTGCTTATTCCGATTTTGTGGAATCTGATGCCCTGACCGAAAAGGTATTCAAAGTGTTCCGTATGCACGAGCCACAAACCGGCTTTGTACCATTGGATAGCCTGCTGTAATTCAAGCAAAAGGAGGAGCCTGTGAAACCTGCCTATGAGTATGGCGATGAAGTAAGGCTGATTCGCAACGTCCGTAACGATGGTACTTACCCCGGCAAGGACGTCGGGGAGCTGCTGATTCAGCGAGGTGCCATTGGTTGTGTTTACGACGTCGGCACCTACTTGCAAGACCAGCTGATCTATCGGGTGCACTTTCTGGATACTGGCTGCACGGTTGGCTGCCGCGAGGAAGAGTTGATCCCGGCGGATGCGTACTGGATCAGCAACCGTTTTGAGTTCCGGGATGCGGTGGTGGCAACTGTGTCGATGTCGAGTCAGGGTGAGGAGGTGGTTCAGCCAGGGGATCTGGGAGAAATATCCCGGGTGATCCGTGAAGACGGCAAGTTGTTTTATCACGCTCGTTTTCACGGTCGTACCTTTCAGGTTCCAGAAGCGGCACTTGAAGCTCCGGATGATGATCGTCCGCCGGTGGAGCATGAGGATTCACAAATAGCAGGGGGAGCAGCATGAGTGCACTGGCCCGATCTGTCGAGCATGAGGACAGACCACTGAATGGTTACCGTGAGCTGCGGATTGCTGGCGAGCAATTCGGTTGTTCACCTCATGAGCTCACGCCTGAGCAGGCGCGCAAATTACAACGTATCGCCAGTAATGAGCTGGCGTTGGAACAGTTGATACTGGCCAGCCCGGAAGCGGCACAGGTGAGTGTTCCGACCTCTCAACTGGACGCGGCTCTGGATCAGATTCGCCAACGGTATGAGTCCGATGCGCAATTTGAAGAAGCATTGGAGCATAACGGGCTGGGGACTGATGACTTGCGTGACGGTCTGTTGCGGGAGTTAACGGTCGAAGCGGTGATGGAGTTGGTGGGTAGCCGGGGAGTGCATGTTGATGCGACCGAAGCGACCTTGTTTTATTACCTGCATCCAGAACGTTTTGCCAAGCCCGAAATCCGTACCGCCCGACATATTCTGATTACCGTGAACGAAGGCTTTGCCGAGAACGAACGCAACGCGGCTTACCAGCGTCTGGAGGAGATCACGCGTCGGGTGAAGCGTTCGCCCAAGCGTTTTGCCGAGCAGGCACTGAAACACTCCGAGTGTCCGACCAGCCTGAATGGCGGTTTGTTGGGGGAGGTTCGTGCCGGCACCCTGTTCCCTGAGCTGGACAAGGCCTTGTTTTCGATGTCGGAAGACGAGCTGCGAGGTCCGATTGAAAGCGAATTGGGCTGGCATTTATTGTGGTGTGAAAAAATCCACCCGGCCACCCTGATGCCTCTGGATGAGGTATTGCCTCGTCTGCAAGAGGAATTGCAACAGCGTCAGAACAAGCGTACCCAGAAGCTCTGGCTGAAACAGCGCGCCGCCAGCGTCTGAGTCGATTACCTGCTGCGCCGGAGACTATCGGCGTGGCGCACTGATCCAGGAGGTCACCATGGCAGACAGCCCAAGCTCCGCACAGCCTACATGTTCATTTTGCGGGATCGAAAAATCCCCTCAAGTTCCCCTGATAGCCGGTAACGACGGTCATATTTGTGAGCAATGCGTCAAGCTGGCCTATCAGGTTGTTAGCAGTTGGGGGCGTCGTACCCAGAATCCGTCCGAGCCGGAATTAAAAACGCCACTGGCGATCAAGGATTTTCTGGACGAATACATTATCGGTCAGGATGAAGCGAAAAAAACGCTATCGGTCGCCGTCTATAACCACTATCTGCGTTTGAAGTTCCAGGACAGCCAGGCCGAAGCCAGAATACCGGTTAACGGTGGCAGCGATATGGTCGAGCTGGAAAAATCCAATATCCTGCTGGCCGGGCCATCTGGTACCGGTAAAACCTTGCTGGTCAAAACCCTGGCACGGATTATTGGTGTGCCTTTTGTGATCGGTGACGCCACTACTCTGACCCAGGCCGGTTATGTCGGTGAAGATGTTGACAGCCTGCTCAAGCGCCTGCTGGAAGCTGCCGAAGGGGATGTCCAGCAAGCCCAATGGGGCATTGTCTATATCGATGAAATCGACAAGATTGCCAGCCGCGGCAGTGGTGGTGCCAGTGCCCGGGACGTATCCGGGGAAGGTGTGCAACAAGCATTACTGAAAATGGTTGAAGGCAGTGAAGTTCGCATTTCCAAATCCGGCCGCAGGGAAGGGGGCGAGGAAGTGGTGCTGAATACGCAGAATATTCTGTTTATTGTTGGTGGGGCTTTCCCAGGACTGACAGAGCTGATCAGCAAGCGGTTGCAGCCACCCAAGTCCGGGATTGGTTTCAGTGCCCCGATCAATACCGCCTCAGCAATCAGTAATGAGCAGTTATTGGTGGCTTTGCAGCCGGATGACTTGCTGCAATTTGGCCTGATTCCTGAATTTATCGGCCGTTTCCCGGTGATTACCTTTTTGCAGGATCTGGATGTCGACAGCCTGAAACGGATTTTGACCGAACCCAGAAATGCCCTGACCAAGCAGTACCGCCAGCTGTTTGCCTTCCAGAATGTCGGATTGGACTTTACTGAAGAGTCGCTGACCTTTATTGCCAAGGAAGCCGTGAAGCGGGGGACGGGAGCCAGGGGATTGCGAGGAATGATGGAATCCATGCTGCTGTCGACCATGTTTGACTTGCCATCCCGTACTAATCTGGCTTCGTGCACTGTTCAGGTGTCGGGAGAAGAGGAGTCGGCGCAACTCAGCGTGCGGGAAGAATATGGTGATGGTGAAGTGGTACAGGAGCCTTTACCGACACCGACGGCAACCGTTGACGTTGCAGATAAATCTGAAGCTCTATCCGCAGCATCCCAAAGCGTTTGATGATTTGACGGGAGCTGCTGTTTTGTTTTTTGGGTCGCCTCTGGCGGCCTTTTTTTATGGTTTGGGGATAACCAGTTACCGCTTGTTGGCCGCAAGGGTCAGAAGCAAGGCTTGAAAGGTTTGATCAGGACTAAAAAAAGGCACGGCCAGTGGGGATTACTGGCCATGCAAGGCTTTGAGGAAGGAAAAGCAAATTTACAGCGGCAAGCCAAATTCAGGGGCAATCTGGCCTAACCAGGCATTCAGGCGTTCTTCGGTCAGTCCGGTCTGGTTGTCGAGGTCGAGCGCCAGACCAACAAATTTATCGTCCAACAAGGCGGCGGACTGTTCAAATTCATAGCCATCGGTTGGCCAGCTGCCAACGAATTTGGCACCACGCTCGGTGAAAAACTCGTACAGCTCTCCCATGGCGTCCAGAAACTCATCCGGGTAACCCACCTGATCACCCAGGCCATAGATGGCTATGGTTTTGCCGCTGAAATCCATATCTTCGATTTTGGGTAAAAATTCTTCCCAGCTTTCTGCATCGCAGTCTGATGACAGGCCTGGCAATTCGCCGTCGCCCAGAGTCGGAGTGCCGATCAGCAGATATTCGTAGCTGGCAAAGGCATCAGGCTCGGCTCTGTTGACGTTGAGCGGCGCGGCCATGATGTCGTCGTCGAATTTCTTTTTGATCATTTTGGCAACCTTACGGGTCTTGCCTGTGTTGCTGCCGAAAAACAGCCCTATTTTGGCCATGCGTGTTCTCCTTTTGGGACGGTAAATAGGCACTTGCCGTTGATCATTTTCGATATCATTAACGGCTGTTGCTCATACCGGGGTTTTGCAGGCGTTGTGCCAGTTTGTCGGAGCTGTAACGTTATGAATTTTCTGGTTTTTTTTATTTTGTGTCGGTATGTGTCGGAAACCAGACAAGCTTAATCGGTAGATCTTTGCTGCTTTGTAGCTTTTCCAACAAATCCTGCTGTTGACTGCTCAAGCCGTCTCTGACTGTCGGGGACATCTATTTACTCCTGCACGGCGGCAACCCGCGCCCTTCGGGGCTGCCGGATGATCTCGACGCGGTGTCGCCGACGTTTGACTTGACCCGTCAGGCCTGCAAGTCGGCTTCGTGATTCGAAACCATCCGGTGGCCAAGAGTGAGCACCGGATTAAATAGATATCCTCTGTTATATATACAGAGTTATAAGGCTTTGATCCTCAACTTAATCAATGTTTATCCACAGATCTTGTGTATAAAATTTTTGATATGGCATGCTTTTTGTCAGCTAATGAGGGACGATGATATGGATTAACCGTGTTGTCTTTTAATCTGTTGGTTTTTTATTTTTTTGTTTAAAAACAAGGTGTTATTTATTTTTTTATTGGATTTTGAATAGCTTTTAGCAGCAAGAGAATCAGTTGGTTATCATATAATCTGAGTGATTATTACTGATATCGCTTATAGGCTCCGGTAAAAATGAAAATAACATGACAGATTATCCACAGATTTTGTGGATAACTTTGGGTGTAAGTTGAAGAAAAATACGTTCAGGCATGATGAGTGGGCGGGCACTGTCAGATTGTACAAAAAATAACCAGATGGTGGGGCATCGTGCTGCCGTGCAGGTGGAATCCGGGGAGCGTGCAGGGCAACAGGATTGCCAGGCAAACAACATAATGATCCCCGGAGCCTGGGTCTTTGGCGGATTATTGAGTCAGTGATGCTTTTAAGGGTTCGTGCTGTGCCGCTTCAAGGCGCGGTCCAAACTGGCTGACAACCTGTGCTGATGCCGCGGATGCCAAGCGGCCGGCAGCCGCAAAGTCATGGCCATGGGTCAATGCATAGAGGAAAGCTCCGGCAAACATATCTCCGGCACCGTTGGTGTCGACGGCGGTGACGCTGTGTGGCGCAATGCGGTGCAGTTGTTCGCCATCCCAGGCCAGGGCACCGTCTTTGCCACAGGTAACCGCAAAGGTGTGGGCCTTGGTTTTTAAAGCCGTAATGGCGTCATCCAGATGGCTGGTTTCTGTTAGCAGTTGGGCTTCCTGCTCATTGCAGAACAGCAGATCAACACCGTCGCCCATGATTTCCAGAATACCGTCACGAAAGTATTGCACCATGGCTGGGTCAGAGCAGGTCATGGCGACCTTGACGCCATGTTGGCGCGCCAGTTCGCGTACTTGAACGGCGGCTGCCCGCGAGGTATCTCCTGTCACCAGGTAGCCTTCTATATAAACGTACTCGGAACTGGCGATGGCGGTTTCGTTGATATGTCGGGCGTGCAGGTCTGAGGTAATACCGAGGAAGGTATTCATGGTGCGTTCGGCATCCGGGGTAACCATAACCAGGCATTTGCCGGTGGTGCCGGTTTCACGATCGTCGCCCAGATTGGTGTCTACGCCAGCTGCCTTGAGGTCGGTGACATAAAAATCCCCTGATTCGTCGTTGGCGACATTACAGGTGTAGTAGGTTTTGGCACCGAAATAGCTGGCTCCTATAATGGTGTTGGCAGCACTCCCTCCACAGGCACGTTTTTTCAGTCCATAGGTGTCGGTCAGTTGCCCGAGCAGCCCGGTCAGTTGCGTTTCGTCAATCAGGGTCATCAGGCCTTTTTCTATGCCCGCTTTGGCAAAAAAGGCGTCATCCACCTCAAATTCCTTATCGACCAGTGCGTTACCGATGCCGTAAATGTGGTATCCCATTGTGTATCTCGTGTTATGTCAAAGAGGCCGCAGTGTAACAAATGACAGCGACAACGGACGATGGGCCGCGGCTCTCTGCCGCTGCTGGTTCTGGTGTGACTGACCCGGTGTTCGACCGTCGGTTTATTGATGCCGTCGGTTGAGGTTTGCGTTTATGATACGGCGATGAATCCTGTTTCCCGCTTTATCCGTCAGCATCAGCGTGTTCGTCATGCGGTGTATCAGACTGAGTCGAATATTTTTCGTTCAATGACGCGTACCGCATCAACCTTGCTGTTGTTTGTGGGTGTTCATGCGTTAGCGATGATGTGGCTGGAGTCCATGACCCCCTGGCAGGCGGTGTGGTTGACGCTGACCACGCTGGCGACGGTGGGTTATGGGGATGTGTCGGCACAAACCCCGTTGGGGCAGCTGATGACGATTGTGCTGATGTATGGCTGCGGCATCACACTGATGACTTTCCTGATCAGTGATTATGTCGATTTTCGAATGGCGCGGCGGGAACGTATCCGCACCGGACACTGGGACTGGAATATGGCTGACCACATTTTGATCATCAATTCACCGAAGTACAATTATGAAGCCTATTTCTTGAGGATGGTCAGCCAGATACGGGAAAGTGGCGAGTATACGGATACGCCGATCATGCTGTTGAATCAGGACTTTGCCAATGGTCTGCCTGACAGTTTACGGCGGCTGGGGGTGGTGCATGTGACCGGGTTGGCCAGTCGTCCGGAAGATTTGGCCCGGGCCGGTGTTGAGCGGGCACGGCATATTGTGGTGCTGTCGCGGGATGAATATTCTCCGGATAGCGACAGCTATTCTTTTGATGTCTGCTATCGTCTGTATGAGCGCCATCTGGGGCCGCGGGTGATTGCCGAAGTTGTGGACGACGCCAATCGGGCGCGTTTGCGGGACTTGAAGATCAAGGCATTGTTACGACCCATTCGTTCATATCCGGAAATTATTGTCCGGGCGATGGTGGCCCCCGGCGTTGAGCGGATTATTGAAGATATGTTCACTCATGAGGATGATCATGCCGTGCGTTATCCCGTTTGGCTGGAGGGAGAACGTTGGGCTGATGTAGTGAATGCGGTGGTACAAAATAATCTCGGTACCCCGTTGGCGTTTGTCTCAAAGGAAGGGGAGGTATTTACCCACCCGGATGGAGATGAACACGTCCAGGCGCAGTCGATTATCGTCCTGGTTCACACGGAAAAACCTCCTACCGTGAGCGATATCCAGCACGCAATCGAAATCCATTTTAATCAGGGCCTGGCTGATATCGAATAGCTTTTCCGTGGTTCCCACAGTGCGTTGTCAGGGCCGTTTATCCTGTTCTGAATGTGTGTGGTAACGGAGGGATGCGATTGTTGTTGTCTCACCGATGCCTGGCTGTCTTTCTGTTTCCGGCTGACTGTCTTGTTTCCCGATGAGGCTTGACGTTCTGGCGCCGCGAACCTTCTGCTATAGTCGCCCGGTTATTTAGCGGGAGTTGTGCCAATGCTCAGTCAGTTACTGGCGTTACTGTCCGATGGTCGTTTTCATTCCGGGGACGACTTGGGGCAGATATTGGGGGTCAGTCGAGCCGCCATATGGAAGCAGATGAAAAAGCTGGATGAGCTGGATATTCCCTATTCTTCTGTTAAAGGTAAAGGTTATCGGCTGCAGGATGCCATCGAGCTGCTCGATCAGGCCAGTATCGAGCAGCAGATGTCAGATCGGCTGGATCGGCTGGATATCTTGCTGGATGTGGATTCCACCAACAGCTGGTTGTATCAGCGGGCGCCGGATCATTTGGGCAAGCGTTATGCGGTTCTGGCAGAGAAGCAGCATCAGGGACGCGGTCGACGCGGTCGCCACTGGGTCAGCCCGTTTGGAAAAAATATCTACCTGTCTTTTCTGGTGACGCTGCCAGGTACCTTGGCTGAACAGGAAGGCTTGAGCCTGATGGTGGCCATTGCCCTCGAGAAAGCACTGCTGGCGCTGGGTATTGAAGGGGCTGGGCTGAAATGGCCGAACGACGTGTATATCGAGGATAAAAAAGTAGCTGGTATTCTGTTGGAAGGTTGTCAGACACAGCCTGGTTTTTGTCAGATTGTTATTGGTATTGGTCTTAATCTGGCGCTGAACCCGCAGGATGCGGAGCGTATCGAACAGCCCTGGACCGCCTTGCGACATTATCAACCAGGTCTGTCACGCAATACGGTTGCCGCGGTGCTGTTACAACAACTGAACTGGGCGGTGGATGAATTCCAGCGCGATGGCTTTGGTCCCTGGATGGCGTATTGGGCTGAACGGGATGTCTTTTACCGCAAGGAGGTTGTTTTGAGCGGATTGGCCGAGCCACGTTATGGTGTCGTAAAAGGTGTGAATCGCAAAGGGGAATTGCTGTTGCAAACCACCCGCGGTATTGAAGTGGTTATTGCAGGAGAATTGAGTGTCCGTCCTGTTAATTGATGCGGGGAATACCCGTATAAAGTGGCGTTATCAGGGCGACGGTGGTGTTGTTCATCGTGGTGGTTGCGCCCATGCGGACGTGGCTGCCCAGCAATGGCCTGCGGTTGGACGTGCGCTGGTGGCCAGTGTGCATGATAACCCCGGACTGCATCAGCAGCTGCAGCAGCAATTTGCCGATCGACTGGTGTGGTTGTCTCACCCACTACTGGACTATACGGATTTCCAGCATTGTTACCCCAACCCTGAGCGCCTGGGCGTTGATCGTTGGCTGGCGATGCTGGGTGCTCGCAAGCACAGCGATGCTGATGTACTGGTCGTTGATGCCGGGACTGCGATGACGGTTGATTTTCTGTTGTCAGACAATCAGCATGAAGGCGGGTTTATTGTGCCGGGGCTCACATTGGCGCAACAGATGCTCTGGCAGAATACCGAACGGGTACGCCCGTACCTGGATGAAATGGCCAGCGAACAACTGCAACCCGGTCGTGATACGGTGCAATGCGTCACCGCCGGGGTGCGGCGCCAGCAGGTTGCTTTTGTGCGTAATGTGCTGGAAGACTATGAGGGGTATATCCCCTTTTTTACCGGTGGTGATGGAGAATGGCTGGCCGTCGCACTCGACGTTCCTTACTGGCCTGAGCTTATCTTTGACGGACTGGATACCCTATGCGCTGGATATTTTTCTGCCTGGTGACAGGTAACTTGCTAGCTCTGGCTGTGTTCTGGCAGCAGGAGTCGGTGCCGGTTAAGACAACCACTGGTCTTGAAATAGCCTCGGGACAGCGGCTGACATTGATTTCTGAAGCCGCGGTGACTCTGCCGAAGGCGAAAGACATCCGTAGTCAGGAGACCAGGAGCAACAGGCACTGCTTTGTTCTTGGCCCTTATAAGGATGAGTTGAGTGCGCGCCATGCAAAAGCCCGTGCGGCTGCGCTCGGCATGAATGGACGGACCAGCAGAACCGAGTTGCCGGGCGGGGAACCTCGTGAGTTTTGGGTGCACGTACCGCCCCGGGCAAGCCGGGATGCGGCGATGCGGATCCTGAAAGAGTTACAGCGGCGTGGTATCGACAGCTACATCATTACCAAGGGTGAGTTGTCTGAAGGGGTGTCATTGGGATTGTTCCGGCAACGGGAGTCTGCAGAAAGGCTGGTGGAACGGGTCAAGCAATACAATATTCCGGTTGCCCTGCGTGAAGTGTTGGATGTTGTAGAAGAGTTCTGGTTGGAAATCCCTGTCAGTGATGAGATGGGCGAGCGGTTACGACAACGTATCATGGCAGACGATAAAGCGGTCAGCTGGCAAATGAGCCAGTGCCAGTAGAGACGTCCATCCGGGTGTCATAACCGGAGAAGACAAAAAAATGGATATAAATAACAAAAAGTGTTGACAGTTATCGGTTCCAGTCATATATTACGCGCCACTTCGGTGGGGTTCCCGAGCGGCCAAAGGGATCAGACTGTAAATCTGACGCGAAAGCTTCGCTGGTTCGAATCCAGCCCCCACCACCAAATTCAGAATCAGCGCTATGTCGATGATTTGACAGGAGCGAGGCCTACAGTCCCGGCTTCGGCCTGAAGGTTCGCGGGTATGGTACAATGGTAGAACCTCAGCCTTCCAAGCTGATGATGCGGGTTCGATTCCCGCTACCCGCTCCAGGTTACAAAATTTGCTGATATAGCTCAGGCGGTAGAGCGCATCCTTGGTAAGGATGAGGTCCCCAGTTCGATTCTGGGTATCAGCACCATTGATTAAATTGCAGAAAGGTAGGCTAATGCCTGCCTTTTTGTGTATCTGACGGTCTGAAATCTACTACCACGTAAGAGAGAGAAGGTCATGGCTAAGGCAACGTTTGAACGTTCCAAACCCCACGTAAACGTAGGTACTATTGGTCACGTTGACCATGGTAAAAC
>NZ_JAUYWA010000001.1 GCF_030689025.1 Oceanobacter sp. 1_MG-2023 | reverse complement strand
CAGGCCTGCAAGTCGGCTTCGTGATTCGAAACCATCCGGTAGCCCAGAGTGAGCACCGGATTAAATAGATGCCCCCTTTAGTCTGAAGAAAATAGATGTACTGACAGCGCGTTTAATTCAGAGTGTCTCTGTCATCCGGCTGTTATAATTGCCGTAATATTATTGTGAGGCGTATACGTGTTTACTGATTATTCTCTGAATCCCCGCTTGGCGCTTGGCCTGGAAAAATTGTCATTGGCAACTCCAACGGAGGTACAACGGGCAGTCTTGCCGTTAGCATTGGCTGGCAAGGATATTCAGGTATGCGCTGAAACGGGCAGTGGTAAAACGCTGGCCTATCTGTTGCCGGTGATGCAAGGGTTACTGGAGCGGGATGCGCCCAATTCGGCCACTCGGGCACTGATTATGTGTCCGACCCGAGAGCTGGCCACTCAGGTGACCAAGGTCTGTCAGCACTTTTGTGATCTGACGACGCTGAGTGTTGGCCAGTTATGCGGCGGTGAAGAATTCCAGTATCAGGCCGCTTTGCTGCGTAAAAACCCGGAGTTGATTGTTGCAACGCCCGGGCGACTGGTTGATCACCTGAAACGCGGTACCTGTGAGTTGGACGATCTGGAATATCTGATTCTGGATGAAGCTGACCGTATGCTGGATATGGGTTTTGCCGAAGATATGGATATTATCCGGCGCGCCTGTAAGAACGAGCGTCAAACCCTGCTGTTGTCGGCAACTTTACGTCATGAAGGGGTTGGCCGCATTGCTGCTAACTTGCTGAAAGAACCGGAAGAAATCACCACCCATACGATTCAGGAACAACATGGCCTGATTACCCAGCAACGGATTCTGGCGGACGATAACGCCCATAAAGACCGTTTGATTGCCTGGCTGCTGGCCAATGAAACATACGAGAAAGCCCTGGTGTTTGTGAACAAGCGCACCGAGGTGGAACGGCTGTCAGAATTTGTTCGTCGTCATCGTAATGGTGTGGCCATGCTGCACGGTGAAATGACCCAGGATGAACGTAAATATGTCATGCAGATGTTGCGGGAAGGCAAGCGTAATATTCTGGTGGCGACAGACGTTGCGGCGCGTGGTCTGGACGTTGAAGGTATGGATCTGGTGATCAACTACGATCTGGCCCGCAAGGGTGATGAATACGTACACCGTATCGGTCGTACCGGTCGGGCAGGTAAATCCGGCCTGGCGATCAGCCTGATTTCGCCCTATGAATGGAATCTCAAGGCGGCGATTGAAAGTTATATTCAGGTCGTGATGGAACCGCGCAAGATCGAAGGTCTGGTGGCGGTTTATAAAGGCCCGAAAAAACTCAAGGCATCCGGTAAGGCGGCGACGGCGGGCAAGCGCAAGCCGAAGAGCAAAGGCAAGGATGGAATCAAGGGGCGTGATGGCAAACCTGGCAGAACCGGGCCACGTCCATCGCGGCCTGCGGCTGCCGGAGCAAAGCGTCCGACGGGAGGACGCCCGGCGACGCGCAAGAGTAACGTTACGGACGGCGAAGGTTTTGCTCCTTTGCACCGTAAAAAACCAACCGAATAGATCGGTTATTATCGTAACTGATGCCTGATGGCCTGTTTTTCGAGCCGGCGGTCAGGCAGGGTTGTTGACCTAATCGGCCGTCTTGGTCGTCGGCAATGGCTTGTTCAATTTCTTCCGGATTGTTCATTACAAAAGACCCGTAGTGAACAATTGGCTCACGTAATGGATGCCCGCTTAACAAGCTCAGGTCGGTATCCGTATCGATGGTTACTGTGATGTAGTCTTCGTCTGAATCCGTGTGGGTTGTTGCTGGCAGTCCCAGCAGCTGGCTATGCCTCATCCCCGATAAGCCATGGCATGGTGGCCGCTGCTGACTGGCATTCTATTCTTCTGCTGCATGGGAGAAGAGTACACTGACGGTATTAGGGCTGCTGAGAATAAGGTGCGGCTTGTCGATCGAATCAATCGAAAGAAATAACGCCGCAGTGACTCATTAAACCGCGGTTTGTACCTGCACCTGGTCATCCAGCCCTTTGACAATCGCGCGCTGCAGTTGCTGGCACAGGGCGGGATCGGAAAACGGTTCACCGCTTTGATCCAGAATGTAGAAAATATCCGATACCCGTTCCCCTTCCGTCAGAATCTTGGCTCCCTGCATCTGGGCGCCAAATTCCGAGAGAATGGCTCCAACGCGGGCAAGTAACCCTGGCCGGTCAGCCGCGACCACTTCCAGTATTGTGCGCTGCATATGCGGGTCGTTACTCATGGTCACCTGGGTTTCTACCGGAAACTGCTTCAGCAGTCGTGGGGTACGACGCTGGATAATGGTGGAGTATTCTTCCGGGTTGGCGAGGGCGGTGATCAGTGCCTGGCGAATATCGTCAAGGCGTTGTGGGTCGTCGATCAGCCGGTTGTTTTCATCCAGTACAATATAGGTGTCGACCGCCTTGTCGTCTGACTCTGAAGTCATGATACGGGCGTCCTGGATGTTGAGATTAAGCTGATCCAGGGTTGCGGTCGTGACGGCAAACAGGTCGATATGATCTTTCATGTAAATAAAGATCTGGGTGGCACCTTCGCGATCCTGGTCCGAGGTCTGGTGGATGGATACCAGCGGCGCGCTGCTATTGCCATGACCGGCTATGGAGAGGGTATGCCAAATGATGTTGTCGACGCTTTCGCGAAGAAAATAATCATCCCCGGGTTCTCCCCAGATCGATAACGTCGTTTCCCGGCTCAAACCCAGTGCTTCCAGTTGTAACAGCGATTCTTGCTGGATTTCGCGAATATATTCTTCTTTGTTGAGCGGGTTGGCCAGGCCGCGGCGCAGGGCTTGTTGGGTATTGAAATACAAGGCCCGCATCTGTTCTGCTCGCCAGCTGGTCCAGAGTTTCGGATTGGTGCTGATCATATCGGCGACGGTGATAAGGTACAGCATGTCGAGGTGGTATTGATCGCCGATTTCACGGGCAAACTGATGAATATCGTCGGGGTTGTTCAGGTCCAGCCGTTGTGCCGCATGGGACATGGTGAGGTGGTTGGCGACCAGCCAGCAGACCATGTGGGTATCGGTTGGACGCAGGTTGTGCTGGCTGCAAAACTGCAGGGCAATCACTTCGCCGTTGCTGGAATGATCACCTTCCTGAGCCTTGCCTGTGTCGTGTAACAGTGCGGCCAGGTACAGCACTTCGCGGCGCTGGATACGATGAATCAGCTTGGAAGCCAGTGGGTACTGGTTACGCAGGCTGGAAAAACGCAGCTGGCGTAACATCCGAATCATCCGAAAGCTGTGATCGTCGACAGTATGGATATGCAGCAGGTCGTGTTCCATCATGCCGATGATATGGCCAAACTCAGGGATATAACGTCCCAGAATGCCGTAGCGCATCATGCGGGACAGCTCGCGTACTACGTGGTTCTTGTGGCAGATCAGTTCGATAAAGCAGGCATTGTTGTCGGGATGGGTGCGGAATTCATAGTCGATCAGATGTCGATGATCCCGTAATGCCCGAATGGTATCGGAGTGAACGCCTTTCAGGTCGGGGGTGTTGGCACACAAGACGAAGACTTTCAGGAGCCAGGCTGGTTCACGCGCAAACAGTTGTGGGTCGGTCAGCTGTAAATAGCCGTTAAACAAAACAAAATGTTCATTGACCGGGACGGGCTTGACCCCTTCGTGGCTTTTCATGAAATCTTCGTTGAAGTGCAGCAACAGCAGGTCGCATAACTCGGTGGTGGAGAGCTGGTTGCGATAAAAGCGGGTCATGAAGCGTTCGACACCGAGGTGCTCGTTGTCGTCTTCAAAACCAAGCAGACTGGCTATTTGCCGTTGCAGGTTAAACAGCAGGCGATCCTCTTCGCGACCAGCCAGCATATGCAGGGCGTAACGTACCTGCCAGAGGAATTTCATGCTGCCTGCCAGGCGTGTGAATTCAAACTTGGTCAGAAATCCCCGGCTCTCCAGTGACTGGAGGCTGCCATCACCAAAATGGCGGGTGGTCACCCAGCTGACGGTCTGGATGTCTCTCAGGGCACCCGGTGAGTTTTTGACATTGGGTTCGAGGTTGTATTCGGAGTCGTTGTGCTTGTCGTGGCGTGCTTCCAGTTCTTGCCATTTTTCTTTGAAAAACGTTGCCGCTGGCCACATATCTGGGCTGTCGACAATGGCTTTCAGATCGGCGAACAGAGAGGGAGCACCAGAGATGATCCGGCTCTCCAGCATATTGGTAATAATCGTGAGATCATTGGCGGCTTCGTTACGACAATCTTCCAGTGTTCTGACGCTGTGGCCGACTTCCAGTTTCAGGTCCCAAAGCAGGGTAATAAACCCTTGTAACTGTTCCGAGCTGGTGGTGATGGCGGCTTCATCGCGACAGAGCAACAGCAGGTCGATATCCGAGTAGGGGTGCAGTTCACCACGGCCATAACCACCGACGGCTACCAGAGCCAGGTCGTCATTCTGCAGGCCTGTGTGCTGCCACAAGCAGTCTAGCAGGGCATCCATTTGTGCTGAACGAAACCGTACCGGGGTTTCAGCATCCAGAGTGGCGCGGAAATAGTCATCCGCGTGTTGCTGGGTCTGTTTCAGGATGTTGCGAATAACCGGAATCGGGCTGGGGCTGTCTGCCAGTTGGGCCAGCAGGGCGGGATGGTCTGCGAGCTTCAGCTCAGGTAACTCCGGGCTCATGCGTCAGCCCGGTATTTTTCACCTGTACGTGCCGTCAATACTTCCACTCCGGTAGCGGTGACCAACAATGTGTGCTCCCACTGGGCGGAAGGTTTGCGGTCCTTGGTGACGACTGTCCAGCCATCTTTTAGCTGTTTGTTGAAACGAGTGCCAAGGTTGATCATGGGCTCAATGGTAAAGGTCATGCCTTCCTCCAGTGCCATGCCGGTGCCGGGTTTGCCGTAGTGTAAGACCTGTGGGTCTTCGTGGAAGGTTTGGCCAATGCCGTGGCCGCAGTATTCACGGACAACCGAATAATGATTGGCCTCGGCGTGTTTCTGGATTGCGGCGCCAATATCTCCCAGTTGGACGCCAGGGCGTACCATATCAATACCAAGATAAAGGCATTCCTGGGTGATTTCGACCAGACGCTTGAGGGCCGGTGTTGGCTCACCCACAAAAAACATCTGGCTGGTATCGCCGTGATAGCCGTCTTTGATAACGGTGATATCGAGATTGATGATATCGCCTTTTTTCAGGATTTTGTCATCGGAAGGAATGCCATGACAAATCACCTGGTTGATAGACGTACAGATCGACTTGGGAAAACCATGGTAGTTCAGCGGCGCAGGAATGGCTTGTTGTTCATTGACAATATAGTCATGACAGAGGGTGTCCAGTTTGCCGGTCGAGACGCCGGGGACAACGTGAGGCGCAATCATTTCCAGAACGTCAGCTGCCAGGCGTCCGGCAACACGCATTTTTTCTATTTCTTCAGTCGTTTTAATGGTAACAGTCATGTAGAGGCACAGAATTCCGCTTGTAGATGCTGCCATTGTATCGGTTGTGGCGGCAGTGTTGAACAATCATTAAATGTAATTGTTCGTGACGGAGGACGCCATGGCTCTGGCTTCACAGGTCGCAAAGTGGTATAAAGCGCGCGCTGTAAGCACCGTTGAACAAAGCAAGCAATTGACTTTGGATCAACAACTAAATCACACACGTGCCGCAACGATGTGTCGGGGTGCTGCAAACTTCGGTTATGCAGTCGACTCATTGGGTACGTGGAGGCTTAACCCAACGATATATATAAGGTATTTGAAATGGCACAAGTAAATATGCGTGACCTGCTGAAAGCAGGTGTTCACTTTGGTCACCAGACTCGTTACTGGAATCCAAAAATGGGTCGTTACATTTTTGGTGCACGTAACAAGATTCATATCATCAACCTGGAGCACACGGTTCCGGCGATGAATGCGGCTCTGGCCAAAATCGAAGGCATTGCTGCCCGTAACAACAAGATTCTGTTTGTTGGTACCAAGCGCGCTGCAGGTAAAATCATCAAGGAACAGGCCGAACGCGCCAGCATGCCATTTGTGGCACATCGCTGGTTGGGTGGCATGTTGACCAACTACAAAACCATTCGTCAGTCGATCCGTCGTTTGCGTGACCTCGAAACGCAACAAGCCGATGGTACCTTTGAGCAGCTGACCAAAAAAGAAGCTCTGATGCGTAGCCGTGAAATGGACAAGCTGGAACGTTCCATTGGTGGTATCAAGGAAATGGGCGGCCTGCCTGATATGGTATTTGTGATCGACGTGGATCACGAGCGTATTGCGATTCAAGAAGCCAATAAACTGGGTATCCCGGTTGTTGGTATTGTTGATACCAACTCTAACCCGGACGGTATCGACTTCGTAATCCCTGGCAATGACGATGCTATTCGTGCCATCCAGATTTACGCTTCTGCTGTTGCAGACGCAGTACTGGAAGGCAAGCAGCAAAATAGCCCGGCTGCCAATGAGTTTGTTGAAGTGGCGGCTGAAGAAGCGCCTGCAGCAGAAACACCTGCTGAATAACTGACAGCTCTGGTCGGTAAAAAAGGGGGCGCGCCCCCTTTTTTTAAGCAAAAAAATTGAAGACAAGTTAACAAAAGAGGATTGGGATTATGGCGAACGTATCGGCCGCTCTGGTTAAAGAACTGCGTGAACGTACTGGTTTGGGCATGATGGAGTGCAAAAAAGCGCTGACTGCCAATGACGGTGATATTGATAAAGCAATTGAAGACCTGCGTAAAAACTCTGGTCTGAAAGCGGCCAAGAAAGCTGACCGTACTGCTGCCGAAGGCAAATTGCGTATTCAGGTTCAAGACGGTGTTGCGTTTGTTGTAGAAGTGAACTCTGAAACTGACTTCGCTGCTGGCGATGCCAATTTTAATGCATTTGCTGATCTGGTTCTTGCCAAGCTGGCAGACACTCGTGAAACCGATGTGGCCAAACTGATGGAAGGCGATCTGGAAGAAGCGCGTATGGCGCTGGTTCAGAAAATCGGTGAAAACATCACTGTTCGTCGCCCGGTCGTGATTGAATCCGGTGTTGTCGGTGCCTACCTGCACTCCAATGGTAAAGTGGGCTGTGTTGTTGCCTTGACCGGTGGTAGCGAAGAAGTCGCCAAAGATATCGCTATGCACGTTACCGCTTCCAACCCACGCGTTATCCGTGGTGACGATATGCCGGCAGACGTATTGGCAAAAGAAGAAGAAATTATCAAGGCTCAGCCAGATATGGCTGGCAAGCCAGACGCAATCGTCGAAAAAATGATGGTTGGTCGTATCAAGAAATTCCTGAAAGAAAACAGCTTGCTGGATCAGCCATTCGTCAAGAACCCTGATCAGACTGTTGGTCAGCTGGCTAAAGAAGCTGGCGCTGAAGTCACCTCTTTCATCCGTATGGAAGTTGGTGAAGGTATCGAAGTCGAAAAAGTAGACTTTGCTGCAGAGGTTGCTGCACAGCTGAAAGGCTGATACAAAACCGGGGCAACACATCAGGGATTGTCCCAACCTGAATATGCCGGGGTCGCCCGGCATATTTGTGTCCAATACACGCTAATGGAGTCGGTCATGGCTAAGCAGCAGAGTCCTAAATACAAACGTATCTTGTTAAAGCTGAGCGGCGAGGCCCTGATGGGTGAGCTGGATTTCGGCATTGATCCCAAAGTGCTTGATCGTATGGCGCTGGAAATAGGGCAGCTGAAAGGTATTGGTGTTCAGGTTGGTCTGGTTATTGGTGGTGGCAACCTGTTCCGTGGCAAGAAGCTGAGTGAATCCGGTCTGGATCGTGTTGCCGGTGATCATATGGGCATGCTGGCGACGGTGATGAATGCACTGGCCATGCGCGATGCACTGGAACGCGCCAATATTACAACACGTGTTATGTCAGCAATCCCGATGAGTGGTGTGGTTGATCATTATGATCGACGCAGTGCTATCCGGGCGCTGGATATCGGCGATGTGGTTATTTTTGCCGCCGGTACAGGCAACCCGTTTTTTACTACGGACTCCGCTGCCTGCTTGCGCGGCATTGAAATCAACGCCGACGTGGTAATGAAAGCCACCAACGTGGATGGCGTGTATACTGCTGATCCGAAGAAAGACCCGAGTGCGGTCAAGTACGATACCCTGACCTATCAGGAAGTGCTTGAGAAACAACTGGGCGTGATGGATCTGACTGCTATATGCCTGGCGCGTGATCACGCGATGCCGCTACGGGTATACGATATGAATGAAGTTGGTGTGCTTGCCCGTCTGGTCACTGGCGGTGATGATGGCACATTGATTGTAAGCGAGGAAAAGTGAACATGATCGAAGAGATTAAGAAAGACGCTGAAGAACGCATGGGTAAAAGTGTGTCTTCGTTGCTGGATGCTTTCAAGCGCGTACGGACTGGCCGTGCCAATCCATCCATTCTCGATAACATTACCGTAGACTATTACGGCACTGATACGCCCATTGCCCAGGCAGCCAACGTCATTGTTGAAGATGGCCGTACCCTGGCGATCAATCCGTGGGAAAAGAACATGGTCAGTGTTATTGAACGGGCCATTCTCAAGTCGGATCTGGGCCTGAACCCCAATACTTCAGGCGACACCATTCGCCTGGCGATGCCAATGCTGACGGAAGAAACCCGTCGGGACTTTATCAAGCAGGCTCGTTCCGAAGCCGAAAAAGGCCGCGTCTCTGTTCGTAATATCCGACGTGATGCCAACGGCAGTATCAAAGAGCTGCTGAAAGAAAAAATGATTTCTGAAGACGAAGAGCGCGGCGGCGAAGATCAGATCCAAAAACTGACCGACAAGTATATCGCCGAAGTTGACGCGCATCTGGCGCAGAAAGAAAAAGATCTGATGCAGGTCTGATTACTCTTCATGTCTACCAGTATCGATGATAAAAGCGCGGCCGTTGGCCGCGTTCCCCGTCATGTTGCCATGATTATGGATGGCAATAATCGCTGGGCCAAAGCACGTTATTTACCCGGTATCGCTGGTCACAAGGCGGGGGTTGATGCTGTGCGCCAGGCCGTTGAAGTGTCTGCACGGGCTGGTGTTGAGGTGTTGACCCTATTTGCCTTTTCCAGTGAAAACTGGCGTCGCCCGGCGGTTGAAGTGTCGGCTCTGATGCAGCTTTTTACCGTTGCCCTGGAACGGGAAGTCAAACGCCTGCATCGTAACAAGTTGCGGCTGGTGGTGATGGGGGACAAAAGTGCTTTCTCGGAGCGTATCCAGACCCTGATTGCCAATGCCGAAGCGCTGACCGCTAACAATACCGGCATGGTGGTGGTGATTGCTGCCAACTATGGCGGCCAGTGGGATATTGCCCAGGCCTGCCAGAAAATCGCAATTGAAGTTCAGCAAGGGCGTCTGGACCCGGCGGACATCAACGAAGATACCGTCCACCAGTACACCTGGCTGAGTGACTATCCTGCTCCGGATTTATTGATCCGTACCGGGGGCGAACAACGTATCAGCAATTTTATGTTATGGCAGTGTGCGTACAGCGAACTGTATTTCTCACCGGTGTATTGGCCGGATTTCAAAGAACAAGAATATCGCCAGGCGCTTGCATCCTTTGCCGATCGCACCCGTCGCTTTGGCCGAACCGATGACCAGCTGAAGGAAACCGCCAGCCGTGTTTAAACAGCGTGTAATCACCGCGATGGTGCTTGCTCCCCTGATGATCATCGGCATATTTTTCCTGCCGCTGAAGCAATTCGCCATTTTTATTGCCGCAATTGCGACTCTGGGAGCCTGGGAATGGGCCAATATTGCAGGTTATGAACGCCGTTGGGGGCGGGTCGCTTACGCCTTGATGGTGTTTGTCTGCCTGTACGCCAGTGCTCGTTTGCTCCGGATTCATCCCGATTTGCTGGTGTATTACCTCGCGGTGGGGGCCTTGTGGTGGACGGTTGCCTTTGCTCTGGTGCGTCGCTACCCCGGTGGTACCAGTTGGTGGACATCACGCCCGATACGGGGCGCACTGGGACTGTGTGTACTGGTGCCCATGTGGGTCGGCTTTATGCACCTCAAAGTACAACCCCACAGCTCGTTATTGATTGTGTTTGTGATGCTGATTGTCTGGGGAGCTGATACCGGTGCCTATTTCTCTGGCAAACGCTGGGGTAACTCCAAGCTGGCGCCTAATGTCAGCCCGGGGAAATCCTGGGCCGGGTTCTGGGGGGGATTGGCGACCTCTGCGATGGTCGCGATTCTGTTTGGTCTGGGGCTGGATTACTGGCTTCGGCCGATGTCCCAGGATGATTACTGGCAACTGATGCTGATCGCCGTGATCACCACCGTTGTCTCGGTACTCGGCGACCTGGTGGAAAGCATGATGAAACGCCACCGGGGAATCAAGGATAGCTCGTCATTACTCCCCGGACACGGCGGTGTACTGGACCGGATCGACAGTATGGCAGCGGCCGTTCCTGTGTTTGCCTTATGCCTTCATGTACTTAATTGGGGATTTGCCTGATGACCCATGCAGTGACGGTATTGGGCGCAACGGGATCAATTGGCTGCAGCACCCTGGACGTGATTGCTCGTCACCCGGAACGTTACCGGGTATTTGCTTTGACGGCCGCCACGCGTGCCGAAAAACTGGCCGAGCAAGTATTACAGCACGTGCCGCAATACGCCGTGATGAAAGATGATGCTGGCGCTGACGCGGTGCGTTGTCTGTTACCGCAAGATCACCCGACAACCGTATTGTCTGGTGCCGAAGCCCTGTCCTGGGTGGCGGCTCACGAAGAGACCGATATGGTGATGGCTGCGATTGTAGGGGCTGCGGGTTTATTGCCATCCCTGGCTGCGGCACAGGCTGGCAAACGGGTACTGTTGGCCAACAAGGAAGCACTGGTCATGGCTGGCCCGCTGTTTATGGACGCCATTCGTGACGGTGGTGCCGAATTACTGCCTATTGATAGTGAACACAATGCGATATTCCAGTCGATGCCGGAACGCTACGACGGCCATTTTGCTCCGCATGGGATCAGCAAAATCCTGTTAACCGCATCTGGCGGCCCGTTCCGGGGCTGGCAGGCGGATCAGCTGGCGGATGTTACACCTGCCGAAGCCGTAGCCCATCCCAACTGGACGATGGGACAAAAAATTTCGGTTGATTCCGCTACCCTGATGAACAAGGGGCTGGAGTTGATTGAGGCCTGTTTCCTGTTTAACTGCCAGCCGGAACAGATACAGGTTGTTGTACATCCCCAAAGCGTGATTCACAGCCTGGTGCAATATTGTGACGGTTCGGTGATCGCGCAGCTCGGCGAACCGGATATGCGCACTCCGATTGCTTACGCTCTGGCCTGGCCTGAACGTATGACATCCGGAGTGGCGCCACTGGATCTGGTCACTATCGGTCGCTTTGATTTTGAAGCCGCCGATGAACACACCTTCCCTTGTTTATCCTTGGCCCGGCGGGCATTTATGGCAGGTGGCACGATGCCGGCTGTCTTGAATGCTGCCAACGAAATAGCGGTTGAGGCCTTCCTTGGGGAACGAATTCCGTTTAATACCATTCCAATGCTCGTACAACAGGTGATGGACGCTCATAAGGTCGAAGCAATGACCAGCCTGGAGAGTGTGCTGTTGGCTGATCAATGGGCCCGGCGCCAGGCACACCAGTTGCTGCAAGGTTCTGTAAACGAGGTAGATGCGTGACAATTCTCTGGTTTATTGTCGCTATCAGTTTATTGGTGGTGATTCACGAATATGGACATTTCTGGGCGGCTCGTCGCTGCGGCGTCCGGGTATTGCGGTTTTCAGTCGGTTTTGGAAATCCGTTGTTTTCCGTGCGAGACAAGCAGGGTACCGAATATTCTGTCGCGCCTCTGCCGTTGGGTGGCTACGTCAAAATGCTGGATGAGCGGGAAGGCGATGTTCCCGAGCATTTGAGAGAGCAGAGTTTTAATGCCAAATCGGTCGCCCAGCGCAATTTTATTGCCGCTGCGGGGCCGTTTGCCAATTTCCTGTTTGCCATTCTGGCGTACTGGGTGCTGTTTATGGTGGGCACCACCGGAGTGATTGCTGAGATCGGCCAAGTACAGTCGGCATCGCCAGCGGCGATCGCGGGTATCGAACCCCGTGACCGGATTGTCGCGGTGGATGGCCACGAAACCACCACCTGGGAAGATGTTAACTGGCGCCTGATCAGTCATCTGGGTGAAAGCGGTCATATTGACCTGACGCTGGAAGACCATAATCGTATCCAGCGCCCGGTACAGATCACTATTGATAACTGGCTCTCCGACAGTGAACAGCCGGACCCGATGGGATCGCTGGGGCTTCAGCCGCGGCAGCTGGATGTGCCGGCCATGATTGGCTCTGTGGTTGAAGGCAGTGCCGCAGAGCAGGCGGGTTTCTTGCCGGGGGATCAGGTAATGACGGTGGACGGTCAGAAGGTTGAAGACTGGTTTGCCTGGGTGGATCTGGTACAGCGACATGCCGGTGTGGCCTTGCAGGTCGATGTGTTGCGTGATGGCAATATGACATTACTGACCCTGGTGCCGGGCAGTCGTACTCTGGATGATGGTCGGACAATGGGTTTTGCCGGAGTTGGTACCATTCAACCGGAAGTGCCGCCGGAATGGCTCAGTACCAGCTCGGCTGACCCGTTGAGTGCGATGGTAAGAGCGGCTGGCAAGACCTGGGATCTGATTACCTTTACCCTCGATTCCATGTGGAAAATGCTGGCAGGGGATCTCTCGGTAAAGAACTTGAGCGGCCCAATTACCATTGCTAAAGTAGCCGGCACTTCGGCTTCGGGAGGGCTGGAATCTTTCGTACAGTTCCTGGCACTGCTCAGTGTGTCATTGGGTGTATTGAATTTATTGCCGGTACCCATGCTGGATGGTGGTCATATTCTGTTTAATAGCGCAGAAAGTGTGATTGGTAAACCATTGCCAGAACGGGTACAGACAGTGGCGATGCAAGTGGGCATTGTGATGCTGTTCAGCCTCATGGCAGTTGCCTTTTATAACGATATCGGTCGACTTTAACTTTGAAAGTCGCGCAATTTTGGATTACTTTTTTCATGCGTTCGCTGCTGTTTTCCCTGTTTGTCGGGCTGTTTTCTTCATTTGCCTATGCTGATGATTCCTTTGTCATTGAAGATATTCGTCTCGAGGGACTGCAACGTGTATCCGCGGGTACCGTGTTTGAGCGGTTGCCGATCAATGCTGGCGACCAGGTTGACAGTAATCGCCTGGCTGAAGTATCGCGTCGCTTGTTTGCGACGGGTTTTTTTAATGACATCCGGGTTTACCGGGACAATCAGGTACTGATTTTCCAACTGGTTGAATTGCCTACCATTACCCAGATCGAGTTGGACGGCAACTCGGCGATTCCGGATGAAATCCTGCTGGATAACCTCAAATTGGCCGGGCTGGCAGAAGGCATGGTGTTCAAGCGTTCCACGCTGGAGCGCATTGCACTCGAACTCGAGCGCCAGTATGTCATGCAAGGTCGCTACGATGCACATATCGAGACCGTGGTGGAAGCGTTGCCACGTAACCGGGTGGCACTGAAAATCAATGTCGAAGAAGGTAATGTCGCCTCGATTGCCCATATCAATATTGTGGGTAATGAGTCCTTTCCAGATGAAGAATTACTGAAACGTTTCAGCCTGCAGGAATCCAATTTCTGGTCCTGGTACGCGGGTGACAATAAATATTCCCGTGAAAAGCTGGCAGCCGATCAGGAAACCCTCAGATCATATTATTACGATCGGGGTTATCTGCGTTTTAACATTGAGTCGACCCAGGTGGCACTGGCGCCGGAGAAAGACGGTGTTTACATCACGGTCAACGTGACGGAAGGCGAGGTCTATACCATCCGGGATATTCGTCTGGCGGGCAATCTGGTGCTGGATGAAGAAGAATTCACCCGTTTTTATAATATTGCCCCCGGAGATGTCTTCTCCCGCAGCAAGGTGCTGGCCAGCAGCGAAGGCATGATTCGTCGTCTGGGTAATGATGGCTATACCTTTGCCAAAGTGGATGGCAGCCCCAAACCGGATGACGAAACACTGGAAGTGGATCTGACCTTTTTTGTCGAGCCAGGACGACGCACCTATGTCCGCAGCGTTAACTTCTCCGGTAATGACAGCACCATGGATGAAGTATTACGCCGTGAAATGTTGCAGATGGAAGGTGGCTGGGCTTCGACTGAAAAAATTGAAGCTGGTAAAAACCGTCTGAACCAACTGGGCTTTTTCAAGACTGTGACGGTGGAAACCCCGGCGGTACCCGGTACTGATGATCTGATCGATGTTGAATACAACGTCGAAGAGCAGATGAACGGCAGTCTGAACTTCAACATCGGTTACGCCGGTGGCAGCGGTATGATTCTGGGTGCCAGTATCAGTCAGAATAACTTTATGGGATCCGGTAACCGTATGAGTCTGGGTCTGCAAAAAACCAATACCGTCAAATCGTACAACTTCTCTTTTTCCGACCCTTACTACACCATTGATGGTGTCAGTCGCGGGTTTAACCTTTATTACCGGGAAACTGACTACGACAGCCTGAGCTCTGTCAGTGATTATCAGACCAATAGTCGAGGGGGCAGCGTTACCTTTGGCTATCCCATCTCCCGCCGTCAACGTTTGTCGATGAGTGCTGGCTACAACAACACCGAGATGTTTGAAGGCTCGACTGTGCCAGCAGAAATTCTGGAATTCCTGGAAGTCAAGGGAGACAACTTCGATGAATATACCCTGGGGTTGAACTGGCGCTACAACGGTCTGAACCGAGGCATGTTCCCGACGGCTGGTATTGAGCAAAAACTGTCGCTTGATGTGGGTGTGCCTGGCAGTGATCTGACGACCTATAAACTGGGTTACACCGCCAACTATTATTTCCCGCTGTTTGAGGACTGGTCGTTCCGGATTCGAACAGAATTGGGCTACGCTAACGGTTACGGCGATGAAGACAGTTTGCCGTTCTACAAAAATTTCCGTTCTGGTGGTCTGGGATCCGTTCGGGGTTATAGCAGCAACAGCCTGGGGCCACGGGGCTTGCCGGAATACACAGCAGTTCCCGTGGTACAAACCGACAGCGATGATAACGTGCTGTATGAACTGGATGAACTGGGCCAGCCTGTGGTGGATTCCTCAGCGCCAACCGTGGTGTATAAAACCGATGATGATGGCGCTGCGGTTGCGGTCAGTAACTCCAGTCAGTACAAACCGATTTATGAAACCGACTCGGATGGCTCGGTTGTGACGGCTCCGGCTTATTCTGAGTCCCCCAGCTCGCTGGGTGGTAATATGCTGGCCGAGGCGTCATTGGAACTGATTTTCCCATTCCCGTTTGTTGAAGATCGCAGCTCATTGCGTAGTGTGCTCTTCCTGGATAGCGGTAACACCTTTACCGATAACTGTTATGTTCCAAATGATGCGGATATTCCAACGTTAACAACGCACCCGTATTGTACTGAGGGCTTTAGTTTTTCCGATTTCCGTATGAGTACCGGTGTTGGCTTGACCTGGGTTACCGCCATTGGCCCGCTGACGTTTGTGTACTCAATCCCACTGAATGACCAGGATGGTGATGATACAGAAGGCTTTGAATTTTCACTTGGTCAGGTTTTTTAATGCTGACATCCAGCACAACTGCAATTTAAAGGAGCATTTGGATGCGTGTTTTTCTGTTTTTGGTCGTTGCCTTACTGTCACCACTGGCGGCTGCGGAGCTGAAGGTTGGTGTCGTGGATATGGAGCGAGCCCTGTTTTTGTCTGACGAAGCCAAGTCTGCGGCGAAAAAGTTTGAACAAGAAAATAGTGATTCCATCGGCAAGGTGCGCGACATTGAAAAATCCATGCTGGCGCTGAAGGAAAAACGTGAAACCGATGGTGCGATCATGAGCCAGGCGGAACTGGCCAAGCTGGTGACTGAATACGAAGCCAAAGCCAAAGAACGCCAGTTCTATCTGGAAAAGCTGCAGCAGCAAGATCAACAGTGGCGTCAGTCGTTTTTCCGTTCAAAACTGCCAGAACTGGAAGAGTTGCTGAAAGCGTTGATTGATGATGGCAAGTACGATCTGGTCTTGCAGGCAGGGGCAGCAGTATACAGCTCACCAGCCATTGACCTGACCAAACCATTACTGGAACGGTTAAACGGTAAGTAATACTTTATCAATACACTAGTAAGGGCATATCGATGGATCTGAGTTTATCCGAGCTGGCCACATATCTTGGTGCAGAGATTCGTGGCGACGGTTCGGCACGAGTTGACGGTGTGGCACCACTGTCGTCGGCAGGCAGCAGCGATGTAACTTTTATTGCAGATCCGACTTATCGCAAGCAACTTGATTCTACTGCGGCTGCGGCTGTGATTGTTGGTACCAACCTGGCCGATGACGTTGCCAGCGCGGCATTGGTGGTGGAGGATGCCTATCTGGCATTTGCCAAAACGACCCAGTTGTTTGATCGCCGTCCACGTCAGCCTGAAGGCGTTCACCCTCGTGCCATTGTGGAAGACGGTGTGGTACTCGGTGCAGGTGTCAGAATCGGCCCGGGTGCTGTGATTGGCCGTAACACACATATCGGTGATGGTACCGAAGTGGGCGCGGGTTGTGTGATAGGCAGTGACTGCCGGATTGGCAGAGATTGCCTGCTGTTTGCCAACGTTACCCTTTATTATCGGGTAAGCATTGGCGACCGGGTTCGGGTACAATCCGGCGCCGTGATTGGTTCCGACGGTTTTGGATTTGCGCCGAACAAGGGCAAATGGGAACGCATTGCCCAGCTGGGTAATGTTCGTATCGGTAATAATGTCGAGATTGGAGCCAATACCTGTATTGATCGTGGTGCGCTGGAAGACACCGTGATCGAGGATGATGTCATTCTCGATAACCTGATCCAGATTGCGCATAACGTCCATGTCGGGCAGGGAGCTGCCATGGCTGGCTGTGTCGGTATTGCCGGCAGCACGCATATAGGCAAGGGATGTACCCTGGCGGGTGGCGTCGGTATTGCTGGACATCTGACGCTGGCGGATGGTGTACATGCATTGGGAATGACGCTGATTACAAATTCGATTGATGAACCCGGCGTATACGCATCGGGTACATCACATATGCCAGCTAAACAGTGGCGTCGTAGCGCCGCACGATTTAAACAGCTCGATTCGATAGCCAAACGGCTGCAGAAATTAGAGAAAAGCCAAGAAGGTAACGCTTGATGTACCCGCAACCAGTTCAAACGATCCAGGAATTTTTGCCACACCGTTATCCATTCCTGTTGGTTGACCGAATCAATGAGGTTGATCTGGAGTCCGAAGAGGCTCCTGTGATTCGTGCCATCAAGAACGTCACCATCAACGAACCGTTTTTTGGTGGCCATTTTCCAGGTCACCCGGTCATGCCTGGTGTCCTGATTCTGGAAGCCATGGCTCAGTCAGCCGGCTTGCTTGGTATGACCATGATGGGAGAAAAGCGAAATCCCAACATGCTGTACTATTTTGCCGGTGCCGATCATGTACGTTTCAAACGTCCGATTGTGCCGGGAGACCAGGTTGTTCTGGAAGCCCGCTTTACCGGTACCCGCCGTGGTATCTGGAAATTTGACTGCCGGGCGCTGGTGGATGGCGAAGTTGCCTGTTCAGCACTGATTACCTGTGCCGAACGAGAAATGGAGTCCGCATGATCCATCCTACGGCCATCATAGACCCGTCTGCCCAGCTGGCTGATGACGTTGACGTCGGTCCGTACAGCATCATTGGCGCCGACGTAGAGATCGATACCGGTACTGTGATTGGCCCTCATGTTGTGATCAAGGGACCAACACGTATCGGCAAGCACAATCGGGTGTTTCAGTTTGCCACGCTGGGGGAAGACTGCCAGGACAAAAAATACGCCGGTGAACCAACCCGGTTGGTGATTGGCGACCATAATGTCATTCGTGAAAGCTGTACTTTCCATCGCGGCACCGTGCAGGATAATAGCGAGACGCGTATTGGCAGCCATAATCTGTTTATGGTGAATGTGCATGTGGCCCATGATTGCATTGTGGGCGATCATTGTATTCTGGCCAATGATACGAACCTGGCTGGCCACGTTCAGCTGGGCGATTGGGCTATTCTGGGCGGTGCCACCCAGGTACACCAGTTTTGCAAGATCGGAGCCCATGTTATGGCTGGTGCCGGGACTGTGGTATTAAAAGATATTCCTGCTTACGTTATGGCACTGGGGTATCCGGCTGAGCCACATGGTATCAATTCCGAAGGTTTGCGCCGTCGGGGTTATTCTGCTGACGCTATCAGTGCGGTGCGTAATGCCTACAAAATAGTATATCGGCAGGGCCTGACCCTGACAGAAGCGTTGGCCAAGCTGGAACAGGAAGCGGTGACGGAAGCTGCCGTCGGGGTGTTGTTTGATAGTCTGAAAGACTCCAGTCGTGGGATTATTCGTTAGTGAAGCGGATTGCAATCGTCGTTGGTGAAACCTCGGGGGATATGCTCGGCGCAGGTTTGCTGCAAGCACTGCGAGAGCGTTATCCGGATGCGGTTTTTGAAGGTATTGGTGGTCCACTGATGCTGGCTCAGGGGTTTACCAGTCTGTACCCGATGGAACGATTATCGGTGATGGGGCTGGTTGAAGTGTTAGGCCGGTTGTTTGAGCTGCTGAAAATACGCGCCTCCCTGATCAAGCACTGGAGCAACAACCCGCCGGATGTTTTTATCGGTATCGACGCGCCCGACTTCAACCTGACGCTGGAAGAAAAGCTCAAGGCCAAAGGCATCAAAACCGTGCATTATGTCAGTCCCTCTGTTTGGGCCTGGCGTCAGAAACGGGTGCTAAAAGTGGGGCGGGCTGTTGACCTGATGCTCACTCTGTTTCCGTTTGAAGCGCGTTTTTACGAAGAACACCAGATTCCGGTGCACTTTGTAGGCCATCACCTGGCCGATAAAATCCCCTTTGAAACGCCCAAAACCCCGGCACGCGAAAACCTGGAGCTGGACGTCAGCAAACCTCTGATATGTTTGATGCCCGGTAGTCGAGGAGGGGAAGTCGAGCGTCTGGGTCCGTTGTTTTTTGAAACTGCCCAGCGAATGTTGCAATTACGGGCAGACCTGCAATTTGTGATTCCGGCAGCCAGCATCGAGCGCCGTAACCAGCTGGAAGCGCAACTGTCGGAGCTATCATTGACACTGCCGGTGACGATTGTTCTCGGGCAATCCCATATCTGCATGGCGGCAGCGGATGTCATTCTACTGGCATCCGGTACAGCAACACTGGAAGCCATGCTGCTGAAGCGGCCGATGGTGGTAAGTTACAAGGTCAATAAAATCACCGCATTTCTGTTACGGCGCATGCTGAAACAGCCCTTTATATCTCTGCCCAACCTGTTGGCCGGGCGTGAGCTGGTACCTGAAATCCTGCAAGAGCAAGCGACTCCGATACATTTGGCGGAGGCGTTGGTGCGTTGTCTGGAAGACCAGAATATCCGCCACCAACTGCATGAAACCTTCCAGTTTATTCATCGGCAATTGCGACGAAATGCTAATCAGGAAGCCGCCAAAGCGATTATTGAATTACTGGAACCAGAGCAAGCTGCCGCTAACGAACGTTTGCGGAACGGACTCACTCACTGAATTACTTATCCCATGATTGATATTGAACAGTCTCTGCTGGCACAGGGACGCGTCTACTGTGGCATTGATGAAGCTGGCGCCGGGCCTTTGTGTGGCGATGTGTTGGCCGCTGCCGTGGTACTGGACCCGGCCAAACCCATTCCTGGGCTGGATGATTCCAAAAAACTGACGGAAAAACGTCGCGAAGCACTTTACGAGCTGATTATGGAATCCGCCGTAGACTTCGCCATTGCCCGGGCAACGGTGGCCGAAATTGACGACATCAATATTCTGAATGCCCGCTTGCTGGCGATGTCTCGGGCAGTGGCCGGTTTATCGGGGGATGTTGAATATGCCCTGGTGGATGGCAACCGCTTGCCCAAACTGGATATCGCTGCCACGGCGGTGATCAAGGGCGATAGCCTGGTGCAATCCATTGCTGCGGCTTCTGTGTTGGCCAAAGTCAGCCGTGATCGGGAAATGGTGGCACTCGATCGTGTGTATCCTGGTTATGGCTTTGCCAAACACAAAGGGTATGGCACCCAGGCGCATCTGCAAGCGTTACAAGAGCTGGGGCCGTGTGCCATTCACCGGCGCAGTTACGCGCCGGTCAAGGCCTTGCTGGGCTGCTGAGGTTATCCGCCAGATTGACTCAACGCCGGGTCGCCGCTGTCTGACATATCTCGTGCTGGCTATAGGTGCGCTGGCGCAAAAAATCCCGCAGGGCTTCATCAGTTTCGCAAGCCGCAATTTGTGCGGGGGTAATGGCTTCGCCAATGCCGAGATAAATTGTGGAGCGACGTTTTTTAAGGAATTCTGCGGGAATGCGCAGAGTTCGCAAGGCTGGATGGATTTTGCCAAGAAGATGGAAACTGGCACTGTTGCGGCCGTGAAAATACACCGGAATAACCGGTACGTTGGCTTTACGAATCAGCCGCATGCTGGCAATGGGCCAGGTTTTATCGCTGATGCCGCGTTGACCCTTGTACCAGGTGGATACTTCACCGGCAGGAAACAGGCCCAGCCCATTCCCCTGTTTTAGTTGCGTCAAGGATTTGCGCATGCCTCCCATACCTTTGGGGCCGCGGTTTTCAAATGGATTG
The DNA here is from genome assembly GCF_030689025.1 of Oceanobacter sp. 1_MG-2023. GTDB lineage: Bacteria > Pseudomonadota > Gammaproteobacteria > Pseudomonadales > Oceanobacteraceae > Oceanobacter. The sequence goes on along the minus strand of NZ_JAUYWA010000001.1, from coordinate 305,683 downwards.
ACGGTGATAAACAGGTTGGCGATAGGGGCAAAATAACTCAGCAGGTAATTCGCCACAACGCGGAAATCCGGGCGAATACGGCACACCAGCAGCAACAGAATCACGCCATCGAGAAAACCGAAAGGATGGTTGGATACCGTAATAAAAGGCCCGTTGGCAGGAATTGCCTGCTGTAATGCCTTTTCGTCGTAATCCAGCTCGATATGCAGGTGGTGAAGCGTCTCTTCGATCATATCGATGCCTTGCCTGGCCGTCAGCTTGTTGTAAATACGGGTCAGCGTGGGCGCTTTTAACAAGCGTAGCAATAGATCCAGTTTGCGCGGGGAGAGTTTGGTCGCTTCCAGTAAACCCTTGCGATCAAATAACTCCATAGTGTAATTCCCGTGGTCTGTAATGAATCGATCGCATAATACCAGTCAATGCCTTGGCGGCAAGCGCTTGTTGGGCTGGTTAATATTTGGATAAATAAATGAAAAATCACACAAATGTCATCATTATCGGGGCCGGTGCTGCCGGGCTGATGTGTGCTGCTCAAGCGGCGGCCGGCGGCTGTTCTGTACGGCTATTGGATCATGCCAACAAAGCCGGTAAAAAGATTCTGATGTCGGGTGGCGGTCGTTGTAATTTTACCAATTACGATATTCAGCCCGACCGTTATCTCAGCCACAATCCTCACTTCTGCAAATCTGCCCTGAGCCGTTATACCCAATGGGATTTTATTGCTCTGGTTGATAAACACGGCGTGGCCTGGCACGAGAAAAAGGATGGCCAGCTGTTTTGCGACCATAAAGCGAGTGACATTCTTAATCTGCTGCTGGATGAATGCGAGCAAGGAGGGGTCACGATCCAGCTGGATACCGGCATTCATGCGGTAACGGCCAATACATCGGGGGGGTATCTGGTGCAGGCGGGTGATCAGTCCTACCAGTGTGATGCGTTGGTGGTTGCGACCGGAGGACCATCGATCCCCACCTTGGGTGCCAGTGGGTTTGGGTATCAGCTGGCTCGCCAGTTTGGTCTGGCGGTATATGAACCGGTGGCGGCTCTGGTGCCGTTTACCCTGACCAGCCAACTCAAGCAACTGAGCAGCGAGCTGGCAGGGAATGCCTGTCACGTCGACGTGAGCTGCCGTGGACAGTCTTTCCAGGACGATATGCTGTTTACCCACCGCGGGTTAAGTGGCCCGGCGATGTTGCAGATTTCCAGCTACTGGCAACCAGGCGATAGCCTGACGATCAACCTGTTACCCACAATGGATGCCGCTGCAGCCCTGCGGGCGTCCCAGCACAGTAGCCCGAAACAGCTGCTCAAAACCTGGTTGGGGCAGCGTCTGACCCAAAAAATTGCGGAATGCTGGCTGGCAGCGACTGGAAGTTTGGCGGATCAACCCTTGTCTGCCCTTAATGGAGCGCAAATGGATGCCTTGGCGCACCAGCTTCATCACTGGCAAGTCAAACCGGCGGGTACGGAAGGCTATCGTACCGCTGAGGTCGCGCTGGGAGGCGTGGATACCGATGCCTTGTCGTCTCGCACCATGGCCAGCAAACAGCACAAGGGTTTGTACTTTATTGGGGAGGTGGTGGATGTCACCGGCCACCTGGGAGGCTTCAATTTTCAATGGGCCTGGTCCAGCGCGGCGGCGGCGGCTACGCATCTGATAGCAGAATATGCTTGATTACTGGGTTGTGGCTGAGTCAGCAACCGTGATGAGTTGAGGAGTGGAGCAAAGGTCAGTGCTGGAATCAGCAGGGTCTGATACTTGAGTAGCGCCGTCTAATACCTTGGTTCTATATTTCCTTGGTGAATAGCAAGAATACATCCTATTGATTTCAATTATGGTTCCGATGTCCATAGTATTCATTGGCAAGCGGCGATGAGCATCCGGCAACAGACCAGGAGCCATCTGCTGACTACCCAAAAATGCATATGACAAAGGACGAACCCATGTCTGCTTACCAAAACGATATCAAAGCTGTTGCTGCCCTTAAAGAAGCCGCCGGTGCTGCTTGGTCAGGTATCTCTGAAGAGTCTGTTGCACGTATGCGTGCCCAGAACAAATTCAAGACTGGTCTGGATATTGCGAAGTACACTGCCAAAATCATGCGTGAAGACATGGCTGCCTATGATGCAGACAGCTCCAAGTACACCCAGTCACTGGGTTGCTGGCACGGTTTTATTGGTCAGCAGAAGATGATTTCTATCAAGAAACACTTCGGTAACACCAATCGTCGCTATTTGTACCTGTCTGGCTGGATGGTTGCCGCTCTGCGTTCACAATTCGGTCCTCTGCCTGACCAGTCCATGCATGAAAAAACAGTGGTTGCCAGCCTGATTGAAGAGCTGTACACCTTCCTGCGTCAAGCGGATGCTCGCGAACTGGACCTGCTGTTCCGTGCTCTGGATGCTGCCAACGAAGCGGGCGACACCGCCAAAGCTGCTGACATCCAAGCGCAGATCGACAACTACGAAACACACGTTGTGCCTATCATTGCCGACATCGATGCCGGTTTTGGTAACGAAGAAGCCACTTACCTGATGGCTAAACAAATGATCGAAGCCGGTGCTTGCTGCTTGCAGATCGAAAACCAGGTAGCTGACGAGAAACAATGTGGTCACCAGGACGGTAAAGTGACCGTTCCCCATGCCGACTTCCACTCCAAACTGCGCGCTTTGCGTTATGCCTTCCTGGAGCTGGGTGTTGATGATGGTGTTATCGTTGCCCGTACTGACTCCCAGGGTGCTGGTCTGACCAAACAGATCGCCGTTGTGAAAGAACCAGGTGATTCTGGTGACATCTACAACAGCTTCCTGGATTGCGAAGAAATCACCGTTGAAGATATGCAGCAAGGCGATGTGGTTATCAAGCGTGGTGATAAAATCCTGCGTCCAAAACGCCTGCCATCCGGTCTGTTCCAGTTCCGTCGTGGTACTGGTGAAGAACGTTGTGTCTTCGACTGTATCGAAGCCCTGAAAGCCGGTGCGGATTTGTTGTGGATCGAAACTGAAAAACCACACGTTGGCCAGATCAAAGCGATGATGGACGAAATTCGCAAAGAAACGCCTAACGCAAAACTGGTTTACAACAACAGCCCGTCATTCAACTGGACGCTGAACTTCCGTCAACAAGTATTTGATGCCTGGGCTGAAGAAGGTAAAGACGTATCGGCTTACAACCGCGATGCTCTGATGTCTGCTGAATACGACGCAACCGATCTGTCTATTGAAGCCGATCGTCGTATCCAGAGCTTCCAGGCGGATGCATCCCGTGAAGCAGGTATTTTCCACCACCTGATCACTCTGCCGACTTACCACACTGCTGCGCTGTCTACTGACAACCTGGCGAAAGAATACTTCGGTGAAAAAGGTATGCTGGGCTACGTTGAAGGCGTACAGCGTAAAGAAATCCGTCAAGGAATTGCCTGTGTTAAACACCAGAACATGTCTGGTTCTGATATGGGTGATGCACACAAAGAATACTTCTCAGGCGACAACGCACTGAAAGCTTCTGGTAAAGACAACACCATGAACCAGTTCAGCTAAGAGCTGGTACACCCCCTCGGGTGTTGTATCCAGGGCGGCCTTCGGGCCGCCTTTTTTTGTGCCTGATTACAAATGGCCCGGTTCTGATTCACTCGCTGCTATTACAGGAGTGGGAGAGGGGCGTTGAGAGACAGACAGGCAAGGCAAAGCAAGGAACACCATCCCCCTGAACTGGCTTCAGGAGAATGGCGAAAGTCGTGACAAGAGAAGTCGGTAAACCGATGCTGGACTGCTGGAGAGACGTGGTTATTGCTTACTCAGCACTTGCTGGATACGCAACTGGGTTTCCTGTGTGTGCAGCAGTTCGGCAAATCGCTGCATTTCGATATCAACGGCCCGGTCGACCCGTTCGACATGACCTTCTTCTCTGGCCAGCTGCTTGATGGCCCGAATCGACCCCTGAGAGTTTTTGCTGATGGTATGTGCCATGGCCATCGCCTGTTCCTGTGCCTGACCATCTTCCGTAACCTGGTTGAGCAAGCCCCATTGCTGCGCTTCTGCAGCACTGAAGAAACGTCCACTCAATAACAGTTCGGCGGCGATCTTTGGCCCAACCGTTTCAGCCAGTAATACCGAGCAAGCTCCTTCGGACGTCACGCCGATTTTGGCGAAAGGCAAGGAATAACGGGTACTTTTACCGGCATAAGCAAGATCGGCATGGAGTAAAAGATTAGCGCCAATACCAATGGCGACACCTTCCTGGGCAATGATCAACGGTTTGCACAGGGCCGCCAGAGTATGAAAAATACCCGCAACACCTTCTTTTACATCCAGCAGGTTGCCGCCGGGCAGCAAATCACTGAGATCGTTACCAGCCGAGAATGTAGTGGCAGAACCACTGAGAACAATAACGTTCACCTGGTCATCCTGGTCGGCCAGTGTCAAGGAGGCAATCAGGTCACGGTAGGTTTGTACACGAATGGCATTCAGTACCTGGGGCCGATTCAGCTGCAGTAAGGCAACGCCCTGACTCTGGCGATAGAGAAGATCCTCAAACATCGATGTGATTCCTTTATTTGTGAACAACAAGATATTCACTGTTTATTTTTATTCACATTTATTGTGCCCGATCCTGGCATTCCCAGCAAGGTTCGGTGAGGTCTAACAGGTGGACAGATTAAACAACCTGGCATCCAGACCGACCAATCCGGTAGTCCCTGTGCCGATATCACTCTCGACATACACCCAGGCACTTTCAGGTACAGAGTGGCCATTGATATCGAGGTTGAATACCCAGCAATTTCCCAACGTTGGGCAGTTGAAAATCTTGCCTGAGGGCAGCAGTGCATCAGGGGGAAGAAAATCAATCAGCGGCAAATACCAGGCGGATAACGGCGAGTCCGACTGGCCGGTGTCAGTACTGGTGCTCGGGTGATGTGCAAGAAACAGACTCTGGCTTCTGGCAATGGGGATGTTTGAACCCTGGGGAGTAATCTGGAAGTTATCCTGCAGACGCTGAAGAGGCGTAAAAGGAGGTCGTTGCCAGATCGTATTGGGCTGAACGGGCCTGGTATCTTCTGGAGTCGTCATAATTAGCATCCGTGTCGTGTGAAGCGCGACAGTTAAACGGAAATAGCGCTGTTGCCGAATGGCCTAGGTCAAGATATCGCAAGATTTTAGCGCAGACGCACAACAGCAGTGCCGAAGCTGTCATGGTGGAGAGTACTACTCCCAAAGGAGTAAAGAATTGGCACGGTTGGATCAATATGTCTGTACGGTCGTGGGCATACTATGGTGAATACTGTCAGAACCTGGGACTAGCCCCTGGTTTGGGCAAGGATGGTCAATAACCAGTGACTTATCCAGCAGCCCGTCCATATGACGGGTACGAGAAGGTATAAAGTATAAAGCCGGGACGCATAATAAAAACAAGAGGACACCAGATGAACCATGAATCTGTCGAACAGCTGATGGGGGTCGTCTCTCCCTGGATTATTCACGATATCCGCATTAATCAGAATCACCGTCGCGTTGAAGTCTGTATTGGCCAGGCACGTTCTGGCTGGTTTGGCTCACGCCGGGCGATCCAGCATTTTGGTCATCATAAAACATGGCGACACACCAACCTGGGTGTCTTGAAGTGCACCATACGTATCGACTACCCGGAAGGAGATGAATTGCCGAATGCTCCCTGGAGTGGTGATGCCCGTGCTCCTTTCAGCAATGCACTGGGTCAGCAAGTGATTGCCATGCTCACCGAAGGCATGTCATTAGGCACCATTGCACGCCTGCTGGAACTGGATGCTGACATGTTGTGGCAATTCAAGCATGGCCTGGATACTGGCAAGTTAGGGTCGAACCTCAACCAGACTGCCAGCCCGGACATATCGCCAGATATGATGTCGGTGCTGACTCGTGATCAACAAAAATCAGCACTGCCTGCAGCAGACATTGCCATATGGCGAGAGTTGCTCACGGGGGAACGGGATCTGGACATGCGTAATCTGGGGTTACGTCTGTTGCTGATGCGTTTGCGGCAGCAATATGCCATGGCTCACGATGAAGAAGTACGCATGCTGAAAATACAGCAATTACGCCGTTACTTCGAAAAGAATCCGGCGACCGCTGGCCGGGAGATTGAACAGATCCGGGAGGCAGTACAATGAATCTGGCCATATCCAACCATCCGGATAGCCGACCCGGTAGCGGGAATGTCCCAGGCCACCTGATGACCGTTGCGGCAGCCGCCCGGATTATCCAGAGCGGGCGAGGAGTCAGCATCGCGGGTGATGAAGCGGCATTACGCCAACTGCCAAAAGGCTTCTGGATTGGTGGCACCATTCCGTACTTTATGAGCGAAGACGGGGGTCTGTGTAGCCGGGAGCTGGTGTTCGTAAATGAACTGCCAGCGGCCAGCGGCGCGCCGGATCTTTGTACTTACGACGAGCGCAGTATCGAAGGGGTTTGCAATGATGCACCTGATAACGGCTTTACGGTTCTGATTGTTCCTGCGTTTTCTGAAGTGCACCAACGTTTTGCCAAGAATGCCCCGGAATTTGACAATATGTACTTGCAACCGTTGGTTGGCTGGGTCGCGGGTATACACCTGGATGACCTGAGCAGCGATAAGGTTAGCCCCAAAGTTGTGTTTGGCCCGACTGGCGAATTTCACGACAACCTTGCCGTAGCGATGCATGTTGCGATCGATGGTGATAAGGCCGCCGGGATTGAAATCATCAACCTGTTCCAACCCGGCAACGGCCCGGTTATCCGCTTCCCTGAATCCGGTTTGAGTGCCACGGAAGTTGATATCGATGGTGTAAGTACTAATCTGGCCAATTACCTGCATTCCAGTGGAGCGGACACCCGCTTGCCATTGGTGGCTGACTATTGTGGTGCTTATATCAATGTCAGTTTTCAGAATGTGAATGCCACAACCGGAGAAGTCACCTTTTACGCTCCGGTATACGCTGGACAAGCATATCGCCTGGCGGGCGCGATCCCGCCGTATGCTGAAGCGTTTGCGCAACAAGTGCCTCACGATGACGGGGAAATCGCTTTCTGCTGCAATTGTATTCTCAATTATCTGTATGGTGAGCTGGAAGGGAAAAAAACCGATCGCATGCATGGCCCCATCACCTTTGGCGAAATAGCCTACCAACTGGTCAACCAGACCATGGTGTACCTACGAGTGAGCTAATGTGTTGGGGACAGCCAGGGAAGGCGTTCCTGCCTTTGCACACAAGACAAGCTCGCTGGTCGGCGTTATTCTGGATTTACTCATCCGCGTTAGTCTGAATGGGATTCAGAACCTGGCGGCTCTTGTCGCTATTACGAGCGAAACGCCGGTTGCAATTAAAACTGATAATCTTATCATCTCCGCCAATTCAGTCTCCCAGCAACAGACCGGGCAGAGCCGATGGCGGCCTCGGATTACTGGCTGAGAATGCTTCCCGCCCATGTCGTTTAAGACAATGAGCCAGTTTATTGGTGGTTATTTATTGATCACCACTCAGCTACCTGGCACAGGTGTTAGAAACAGCGATTGCGCTTTGTCAGTTTTTGTCATAACAAGCCAGTAGTCAATGCAGCGCTAATGTCTTATTTATCGCATTAATTGACGAATCTGATGTTTGGCGGTAGCGAGGAATATTATTGTCCATGTATGCTTTGCGCACACCCGGATAGTGTAACGATCAGCGATCAAACAAAGATACCTAACAATGACAATAGCTCTAGATATTCAGTTTGGGGGCTTTTCCGCAGCAGGTGGAAAAGAAGATAACCAGGATGCATTTGCGGTATATCGACCAGATCCTGAGGTCGTTCGATTCAAGGGAGTTGGAGCCTGTGTCGCCGATGGGGCCAGCAGCAGTGCCAATGCCCAACAGGCCAGCTCGACCAGTGTCACCGACTTTCTCAACGACTATTACAGCACACCAGACAGTTGGGACGTCAAGCGTTCCGCCGGCAAGGTTCTCACCTCTCTGAACAGCTGGTTGTACCATCATGGCAAGCAGGCTTCTTCCCATAACAACGGATTGGTAACAACTTTCAGTTGTGCTGTGGTGCATGGTTCTACGGCCCACTTTTTTCATGTTGGTGACAGCCGGGTGTATTTGTGGAGTGCCAATAGCCTGGAACAAGTCACCCGTGATCATGTACATGAAGGTGGTGGCAATACCTATTTGTCCCGATCACTGGGTATGGACAGCCATATCGAGGTGGATTATTTCCAGCGTGATGTACAGCAGGGCGATATTTTTCTGCTGACGACCGATGGTGTTCACGCCTTTGTATCCCGCAAGAACATGGTGGATGCCATGAATGCGGTAACGTCAGAAAGCAGTCAGGCCGAGATTGAGGCGGTGTGCTCAACCCTGGTCAAGCAGGCGATAGAAGCCGGCAGCGATGGTAATGGTACGTGTGTGATCTTGCAGGTCCGGCAAGTACCGGATGAAAGCCTGCAGGAATCTGGCCCGCAAGTGTCCGAGCGTCAGGTGCCCGCGGTTTTGTCTGCTGGTGACAGCATCGATCATTACCAGATCAACCACATTATCGAGTCCAGTGTTTCCAGTATTACCTATCAGGTGGTGAACAAGCGTAATGGGCGTCTTTATCTGCTGAAGGCTCCGGCGATTGGGTTACAGGAAAACCGGGATTATCTGGAATGTTTTGCCCGTGAGCAGTGGGTGGCAGAACGCATCAATCACCGTAATGTCATCAGTGCGGTGCCACAGGAAGACTCGCGTTATAACTATCATGTGTTTGAATGGATCGACGGGGTGTCGTTGCGCCAGTGGATATTCGATAATCCGGATGCCGAGGTTAACCAGGTACGCTTTATTGTTGAGCAGATTATTCATGGTTTACGAGCCTTGCAACGGGCCGGCTTGACCTACCGTAACCTGACTCCGGACAACGTGATCATTGTTCAGGGTGGGGGCGTCAAACTGGTGGATCTGGGGACTGTCATTGGACGAGACATTCCAGCGCTAAAAGAGTGGCCTGTGATTGATTCCATGGACTATCAGGCCCCGGAAGCGATACTGAAGCAGGAATATGGCGCCCAGAGTGATCTGTTTGCTCTGGGGGTGGTGATTTATGAAATGCTGGCTGGAAGTCCTCCTTTCCCGCTGGAGCGCATACAGGAACGTGGAGCGCGCTCGGACTCTGAGTGGCGTTACCAGAGCATTCGGATGTATCGCTCCGATATCCCCCTGTGGCTGGATCTGGTGCTGAAAAAGGCTACTGCTCCAAACCCTGATGACCGTTATCAGGCATTTTCAGAGCTGCGGGAAGATTTGTATAGGCCAAATGAACAGCTGGTCAGAGTGCACCGGGGACGTTCTTGGCTGGCTCGTGACCCGGTGGGCTTCTGGCGCTGGAGTGCTGTGGCCTTGGCCGCGGTGGCCATTATTGAAGCCCTGGCTTTGTTATTGAACGACTGACACTCGTTAGTGCCTGGTATTCTCCGGGCATCAATGGATCGACCCTGCAACCAGTACACGCCGATGGCGTGTGCTGGTTGCTTGTTTGAAACCCCGATCGTTCATGCTGGCCACCCTGTGATCAGTTTCTCTCTCCCGTTATTAACCAAACTGGTCAGGCTGGCGGCTGGAATGTCGGCTGGGGCAATGGCCAGGGAATACATGTCTTCCATGCCCTGTTTGTCTTTCCTTACCTCTCTTTGTCTCTGTTCTTTCTCTAATACCCGTTCAAGTCACCACTCTGGTACCTACTACTCCCGTATCGGGACTGCTACCAAGGCACTAGGAAATCACGCCTCTGGTCGGATTGGATGATGCTCTGCCAAAACCAACAATGGTGTTGTATCTGGGCATGCGTGCCAGTGCATCCTGTGGCTGCTGTCCACCCTGAGCGGACACAGAGGCTCCTACACGAATAAGAAAATCCTTTTAGGGAGAGAACACAATGAAAACAACTTCTATCGGCTTGAAGGGACTGGCGTTATCGACACTGGTAGCCGCCGTCTCTTTGGCCAGCTCTGTTCAGGCTGGTGTGACGGATAACGATATTCTCAACGACCAGGCAACGACTGGTGACGTCGTCAGCTATGGTATGGGTTTGCGTGGTCAGCGTTACAGTCCTTTATCCAAGGTGAATTCCCAATCAGTACAGGACCTGACCCCGGTGTGGGGCTTCTCGTTTGGCGGTGAAAAGCAACGGGGTCAAGAATCCCAGCCAATGATCAAAGACGGCGTTATGTACGTCACCGCCTCTTATTCACGGGTGTTTGCGATTGATATCGCTACCGGTGATGAGCTGTGGCAATACGATGCCCGTTTGCCAGAAAACATCATGCCTTGCTGTGACGTGATCAACCGGGGCGTGGCACTGTTCGATAACCTGGTGATCTTCGGAACGCTGGATGCCAAGCTGGTGGCGCTGGATAAAGACACCGGCAAAACCGTCTGGAAGAAAAAAGTAGCAGACTACAAAGGTGGTTATTCCATCTCTGCGGCGCCTATCGTGGTCAAGGGCAAGGTCATTACCGGTGTCTCTGGTGGTGAGTTCGGTATCGTCGGTAAAGTGGAAGCGTACGACGCCAAGACCGGTGAAGTGGTCTGGACCCGTCCGACCGTTGAAGGTCATATGGGTTACCTGAAAGGCAAGGAAAACGGCATTACCGGTGGCAAGGCGGGTAAAACCTGGCCTGGGGATTTGTGGAAATCAGGCGGTGCTGCAACCTGGCTGGGTGGTACTTACGATCCCGATGTTGACCTGCTGTTTTTTGGTACCGGTAACCCGGCACCCTGGAACTCGCACTTGCGTCCCGGGGACAACCTGTACTCTTCCTCCCGTTTGGCTATCGACCCGGATACCGGTGAAATCAAGTGGCACTTCCAGACCACGCCACACGATGGCTGGGATTACGATGGTGTGAACGAGCTGATTTCTTTTGACTATAAGGATGGCAAGAAAACCGTCAAGGCAGCTGCAACAGCAGACCGTAACGGTTTTTTCTATGTCTTGAATCGTGAAAACGGCGACTTCATCAAAGGCTTCCCGTTTGTCGACAAGATTTCCTGGGCCAAGGGGCTGGATAAAAACGGTCGTCCGATCTTTAACGATGCTTTCCGTCCTGGTAATCCATCCGAAAGCGCCGATGGTCATAAAGGCAGTTCCGTCGTCGCCTCTCCTGCGTTCCTGGGGGGCAAAAACTGGATGCCAATGGCGTACTCCCAGGATACCGGCCTGTTTTATGTTCCCTCTAACGAGTGGGAGATGGATATCTGGAACGAGCCAACGGCCTATAAAAAAGGCGCTGCTTACCTGGGTGCAGGCTTCACCATCAAGCCGATCAACGAAGAATATATTGGTGTTCTGCGTGCCATCGATCCTAAAACCGGAAAAGAAGTCTGGCGTTATGAAAACAACGCGCCGCTCTGGGGTGGTGTGATGACAACCGCTGGTGGCCTGGTATTTACCGGCAATCCGGAAGGTTATCTGATGGCGTTTGATGCCAAAACCGGCGAGATGGTTTACAAGTTCAACACCGGTTCCGGTATTGTCGGTACTCCGGTGACCTGGGAGCAAGATGGCGAGCAGTACATCGCGGTTGTTTCCGGCTGGGGTGGTGCGGTTCCATTGTGGGGCGGTGAAGTGGCCAAACGTGTGAAAAACCTGAACCAGGGTGGTTCGGTCTGGACCTTCAAACTGCCAAAACGTCATGAAGTTGCAGCTCGCTGAAGACGACTGAACGACGGTTATAAAATCAACGGCCAATAGCCAGACTATTGGTCTGGTTTTTAAGACTGCTACCTGCTCCAGGTGGCGGTCTTTTTTATGGATAGTGCCCGATGATGATGAATTCCTCCTTCTTAAGTCGCGATCGCTTTTAGCCGTACGAGTGCTGCTCAGGTTCAATACTTTACTGGTCAGGCCAGCCGTTAAGCTACAGGTCTGTTAAATTGATCAGGAGTAGGCAGATGAACATCCTGGTAGTGGATGATCATGGCATTGTGCGTCAGGGATGTGCTGCACTGCTTTCCCAGCATTTTCGCCAGGCCGAGATTGTCGAAGTCGACAGTGGTGAAGCTGCGTGTCAGGCGTGTCGTAAACAACATTTTGATCTGGTTGTTGTTGATTATTGTCTGCCGGGGATTTCCGGTATCGAGACTTGTCGCCGCTTGCTGCAACATGATGACTCTCTGCGGATTCTGTTTTTTTCCATGTTCCGGGAAGCGGAAGTGGTGCGTCAGGCCATCAGTGTTGGCGCGTTGGGTTATGTCTGCAAAAGCAGCAGTTCCTCGTTGCTGGTGGATGCCGCTCGCTCGGTCATGCTTGGACGACCCTTTGTCGAGCACGAACTGTCGATTAACCTGGTGTTCCGTGGTACCAATCTGAACCCCTCCATCTATGATGTGATGACCCCCAGAGAATTTGAGGTGCTGGTAATGATGGCAGCTGGCAAGCGGGTGCAAGACGTTGCCGTCAGCCTGAGCCTGAGCAGCAAAACGATTTCCAATTACGTGACTGCTATCAAGTCGAAGCTGGGGGTTCGTACCGATGCCGAGCTGGTGCACAAGGCCATCGAACTGGGCGTTATCCGTATTGCCGCATCCTTGCCGGCGTAGGCTAGTATTACCAATCAAGTGGGCAGCCCTGACAGTCTTCCATATTGATATCAAGAAAATTGGCGTAATGCTTGCGCGTCTGGCTAAGGTTGGTTCTGACCATATTACTGCCAGACAGCTTGGCTTCCTGCAGATTGGCGCCGGTAAGATCGGCCTCTTCCAGATTGATCTTGGTTGCCCAACTCATTTCCAGGTTGACAGCAGTCATCGTGGTGCCGACAAACCGGGCCTTGCTGATACGGGAAAATTCCATATTGGCGGCGGTCATATTGGCACCGGAAAAATCAGCCGTCTGAGCAAACGTGGTGTAGAGATTGGCTCCGGTCAGGTTGGCATTGACTAACCGGGCACCACGCAAATTGGCGTGGCGCAAATCGGCGCGCAACATCATGGCATCGCTGAAGTTGGCTTTTTCCAGATTGGTATCATTGAAGCGGGTGTGATTCAGCTGTGCGCCACTGAAGTTGGCCCCTTTCAGGTTGGCGTGACTGAGGTCCTGATTGGAAAGATCCTGGCCGGAGAAATCAGCACCGGGGCACTGGGTTTCCGGTTTGATCACACAGCCGTTGATGGTCAGATAATCCAGTTCATCGCTGAAGTCGTTGCTGTTGGCGGCGGCACTGGTATTGATCAACAAGCTGCTGGCCAGTAGCCAGAGTGCCGGTTGGTTGAGAGTAAGCTTCATAACAAAATCCTCGGTGGCATCAGATATGGGGTTGCGCTGAATGCTGACAGGATGTCCTGGGCGCATGGCAGCCCAGGCATCCAGGGCTGCCAATTGGATGGCAGCCTGAGGGGTATTATTTCTTGTCAGCCCATGATGGCAGCTTGAAGGCCCAGAACGACCCACCTTGTGGTACTGGTTTGGTCAGCACCGCCATATCGCCACCCCAGAGTGGTACAGCACCGCCATAACCAGAGGTGATGCCGACGTATTGCTCGCCGTCCATTTCCCAGGTAATCGGCGGTGCAATGATTCCGGAGCCAGTCTGGAACTGCCACAGCACCTTGCCAGTGTCGGCATCAAAGGCCTTCAGGTAACCATCGCCGGTGCCGGTGAAAATCAGCCCGCCCTTGGTGGCCAGTACTCCGGCCCAGAGTGGTAATTTTTCCTTGTGTTCCCAGGCGATTTTGCCGTTTTTGGGGTCAATGGCGCGGAGAATACCGACATGGTCGTCATACATCTGCTTGATGCGGAAACCCATGCCGAGGTACGCCGAACCTTTTTTGTAGATTGGATGTTCGGCCCAGTAATCTTCTTTCCAGTGGTTGCCTGGAACGTAGAACAAACCGGTGTCCTGGCTGTAAGCCATCGGGTTCCAGTTTTTGCCACCGAGGAACGGCGGTGATACTTCTACGCTCTCACCACGATTTTCACCTTCCTTGGGTTTGGGAGGCCGTTGGCCTTCGACCTCAATCGGGCGACCACTTTTCGGGTCGATTCCCTTGGCCCAGGTGATGTTGTCAACAAAAGGGAAAGCACGAATGAACTTGCCGTTTTCCCGGTTAACCACGTAGAAAAAACCGTTACGGTCGGCGTGACCGGTAGCCTTGACGGTTTTGCCTTTGTCCTTGTATTCGAACAGCACCAGCTCGTTGTTGCCGGAAAAATCCCAGGCATCGTTAGGGGTGTGCTGATAGAACCATTTCACCTCACCGGTCGTTGGGTCTACGCCAACCTGGCCAGAGGTATACAGGCTGTCGTATTTTTCTGGTTTGCCATCTTTGCCGGTACGTGCCCAGCCATTCCAGGGGGCCGGGTTACCGGCACCAACGATAATGGTGTTGGTTTCGGTATCAAAGCTGGCGCTTTGCCACGGTGCACCACCGCCATGACTCCAGGCTTCCACTTTACCGGTAGGGGAGTTGGGATCGTCCGGCCAGGATGGTGCCTTGACATCACCGGTCGGCGTGCTTTTCTTGCCATTCAGACGGCCATAATGACCTTCGACAAAGGGCCGCATCCAGATTTCTTCACCGGTGTCCGGGTCACGGGCAAACAGTTTGCCGACGATACCAAATTCGTCACCGGAGGAACCATGAATCAAGAGTACCTTGCCGGTTTTCTTGTCTTTAACAAAGGTCGGTGCGCCGGTCATGGTGTAGCCTGCTTCGTAGTCACCAAAACGTTTTTTCCAGGCCAGCTTGCCGGTGTCTTTGTTTAAGGCAACTACCTGGGCATCCAGGGTACCGAAATAAATCTTGTCGCCGTAGATGGCAGCACCACGGTTGACGACGTCACAGCAAGGACGAATCCCTTCTGGCAGTCGAGCGGTGTAGCTCCACTTCTTTTTGCCGGTACGGGCATCAATGGCAAATACACGGGAATACGACCCGGTAACGTAAATCGTACCATCGTGCATCAGCGCCTGGCTTTCCTGGCCGCGCTGTTTTTCATCACCAAAAGAAAACGACCAGGCGGGTGTGAGCTTGTGGACGTTGTCTTTGTTGAGGTCTGTCAGAGGGCTGTAACGCTGCGCTTTGGGGCCAATACCATAAGCCAGTACGTCTTTTGGGGTGTTGGCATCATTGGCGATGTCTTCCCAGCTGACGTTGCTGCTGGCAACCGCAGCAGGGGTGGCCAGAATAGCCGCAGTGACCAGAGCGGAGTGGATGAGCGAACGCTTGAGGGGCCGAAAGCCGTTGGGCAAGGAGATTGATCGCTGTTTCATGTCTGCATCCTGATTGTTGTTGTAAATGGATGATCAGCAAAGGCTGAGGACACTATTCTGTCTGTTTGCCGGGTTAACGGAATACAGCGGATTTCCTGATGAATATAGGAAAACTGATGGGAGGAAACGGGAAAATTTCCTGCCGTGGGCGGGAATCGATCAGCAGGACTGACAGAGAGACTGAAGGTTAGGGGGGATGGTTATTTGCTGGTGCGATTGAGTGATGGACGAGGTGTCTGGAGAGGCCGTCCGGGGTGTCTGGAAAGAGGCAAGTGGTTACGGGGTTTACGAGTATGGCGATGACAACCCCAGCAGCAAAGCATGATGCTGTTGAGGGTTGTCGTCGCCATGGTCAGTTACTAACGCGCGGCATGCTGTTGCTGAAGCTGGGTCAGGTCGAGCAGAATATGTCCGGATTCCGTCAGCAGGGCATCATCTTCTTTCTGGTCGTGTGTGGCTGATGGTGCTTCTTCTTCGGACTCGACGGTTACTATTTCCTCTGGCTCAGGCTCATCTTCCAGCTGGGTCAGCAGTTCCATCCCCTTGGCCTTGCGGCGTTTGTTTTCCAGGTCCAGGCGTTTCTGGTCATTGGCTTTACGCTCTGCAGTACGGATTTTTTCGTTCAGGGAAATATCGTTCTGCTGGCGCATTTCCTCGATCAGCTGCTTTTGTTCGCGCAGGAAAATAAAGTCGGGATCGGTCTTGGCACGTTGCTGGTGTTTTTTCCGCAACAGGGCAACGCTGTTGTGGATTTGGGAATCGGCAGCGTATTTGGCCGGGCGGATTTCATCCCATGGCAGGGCTTCATCAAGGGCGCTTTCACCAATTTTGTCGGTATCAAATAACGACGGGTACAGCACGTCGGGAATCACTCCCTGATGCTGGGTACTTTGCCCCGAGACGCGGTAGAATTTTGCCTGGGTGATTTTTAGCTGGCCATGACGCAAAGGACGTAATGACTGTACTGTGCCCTTGCCGAAGGTTTGTCCACCAACCACTACGCCACGGCCATAATCCTGGATGGCACCCGCAAAAATTTCCGAGGCTGAGGCGCTGAGGCGATTGACGAGTACAACCAGTGGGCCGTCATACAGAACGGTTGGGTCATCATCCGGCAAGACTTCGACATTACCGCGAGTACTGCGCACCTGTACAACCGGGCCTTGAGGAATAAACAGGCCGGTCAGGCTGATGGATTCTTCCAGCGAGCCGCCACCGTTATTACGCAAGTCGATGATCAGGCCTTCGATGCCTTCCTGGCGCAATTCCTTGATCAGGCGTGCCACGTCGCGGGTGGTGCTTTTGTAATCCGGGCGTTTTTCCATCCGGCCCTGGAAATCGATGTAGAAGGTCGGAATCTCAATCACCCCGATACGATGTTCCTTGTTGTCATCCCCCTTGATGGTCAGCAAGTCTTTTTGTGCGGATTGCTCTTCCAGCTTCACTTCGTCGCGGACAATGGAAATGATCTTGGTTTCGTTGCCAACACTGTTGGAAGGAATGATTTCCAGGCGCACCGTGGTGCCTTTGGGGCCCCGGATCAGATCAACCACTTCATCCAGCCGCCAGCCGATGACATCGGTGATGGCGCCTTTGGGGTCTTGGCCAACACCAACGATTTTGTCGGCAGGATGGAGATTCTTGGCTTTGTCGGCAGGGCCTGCAGGTACCAGGCGCACCACCTTGGTGTATTCGTCTTCCCCTTGGAGTACCGCACCAATGCCTTGTAATGACAGGCTCATATTGATGTTGAAGTTTTCGCTATTACGCGGGGAAAAGTATTGGGTGTGAGGGTCAAATGCCCGTGTGACAGCATTCATGACAGTTTGATAGGCGTCTTCAGGCTTGCTCTGGTGAATCCGGTTGAGCTGGTTCTGGTAACGCTTGTGGAGTAACTCGATGGCAGCCTGATGATCCTTGCCACTCATGGTCAGGCTCAGGATGGAATTCTTCAGACGTTTGCGCCAGAGGTTGTCCAGTTCGACATTGTTGGTAGCCCACGGCGTATTGTCACGATCGATTTTCAGGCGCTCGTCGGTGTCGAAAGTATAGTCCGGGGCCCGCTCTTCCAGCTCTGCCAGCATAAAGGTCAGGCGTTCGTTGACCCGTTGTTGCAAGCGGTTGTAGATAAAAAAGGGAATGGTCAGGTCGCCACGCATCAAGGCGTCATCGAACTGTTTGCGATATCGTTCGAAAGACTGGACATCACTGGCCAACAGGTAACTTCGGGTGCTGTCGAGATCGTCGAGGTACAGGTCAAAAATCTTGCTCGACAAGCGGTCATCAAGACGCTGGAGCTCATAATGGCCACGCAGCAGGTTATTGAGAATCTGCTGGGTCGTGACAGCCTGTTCCCGAGTCGGTTCCAGCGGTGTAAAAGGCGTGCCGGGACGGATATCCTTGATGGCTGCCAGGGCTGCGGTTGAAGTGAAGATTACTGTTAGCAACAGTAATGACGAAAGCGCTTTTGATAGTCTCAAATACATAGTTACAGCCAGGCGTCTACTCGTTGAGTCAAATTTGTACAACCACGGGGCATGGGATGATGATCGCCGCCGTTTGGCCGCTACTGTGATACCAAGGCACCATAATTCAGGCCGATATGGATGCCAAGTTATCCATTATAGACTGCCTTTCGGGCCGTTTGGCGCATAAATGGTGCCAGAGACCATATTTGATAACAAAGAACAAAAATAATTCCTTGCTGCTGGTGCTTAATCAGAGGGAATAAACTTCCGACGGCCAATCACGGCCAATGATGTTATACGCAGTACGTTTTATCCTGACATTAATAGACAAAATACAGGAGCCAATATGGCCAGAGTCACGCTTGCATTGCCATCGACGATCGATTTTTCGGTTGATCTTGATGTCCGGATTTCAGAAATCAACTATGGCAACCATCTGGGCAATGACCGGATGGTGACGCTGCTACACGAGGCGCGGCTGCGTTATTTGCGTTCTCTGGACTTTTCGGAACTGGATATTGATGGCCTGGGGATTATGGTCGCCGACCTGGTGGTTAGTTTCCGGGCCGAAGCCTTTATTGGCGAAGTATTGACCTTTGCCGTCGGGGTGATGGATTTTAACAAATACGGTTGTGATGTGATTTACCGGGTCAGTAACCAGTCCAGCGGTAAACTGGTGGCGGAAGCCAAGACCGGCATTGTATTTTTTGATTATACGGAACGTAAACTGGCGCGGGTGCCGGAGATATTCAGACAGCGTTGCCAGGGGAAAAGTGCCGACTGAGCAACGCTTGAGCCACGAAGGATCAAGGCGCTGTCAGAGGGGAGCCGGAGCCTTGTCTTGTGGTATCAGCTGTCGTCGCTGTTAATGCCAAGGTCGTCGAAATATTCGCTGATAAAGTCGAGAAACGCCCGGCTTTTGGTGGCCAGGTAGCGATTTTGTGGGAATACCACCTTGATCGTACGAACCGGGATCTCAACATTACTGAACAAGCGCACAAGCTCGCCATTCTGCAAGTGATGATCGGCAATATATGTCGGGATGGCCGTGATACCCATACCGGCCAGGCAGGCTTCATAGACCATATCGATGTCGTTGACAGACAGCTTGCGTTCGACGCTGGACAAGGTGAAGCCGTGATCTTTTTCAAACTGGCGCAGCCAGTTAATACGGGCAAACTCGGCGTTGGTGACCATCAGAATACGGTGCTTGTCGAGGTCTTCCAGTGATGTTGGGGTGCCCCAGGTCTTGAGGTACTGAGGCGAGGCACAAATCACAATATTCTGGCGCGCTACCGGTTTGGCAATCAGTCGGGAATCTTCCAGAGTGCCAATGCGGAGCGCAAAATCGTAGCCTTCCTTGACGATGTCCAGCGGTCGATCCGAAATATGCAGGTCGAAGCTGATATCCGGGTACTTTTCGGAAAAATCATTGAACATCCGCGCAAGTTCGCGGCGGCCAAAATTGGACATGGCAGTGATGCGCAAACGTCCGCGCGGCGTCACATCAAAATCGGTGACCAGTTTTTCGGCTTCGGAAATGGACTCGAGGATGTTTTCACAGTGCTGGTAAAACATCTGCCCCGCTTCCGTCGGACTGACCGAGCGGGTCGTGCGGTTCAACAATCTCACTCCCAGACGCTCTTCCAGACCACTGATTTGTTTGCTGACCGCGGATGGCGTAACGCCTAGCGAATCAGCAGCAGAAGTGAAGTTGCGTGCGCGTACAACAGAAACAAATGTTTGCAGGGTGTCTATGCGGGACATGGGTACGATTCTTGCCGAAAACAGGTTAGTGCCGGAGTATAATTAATCCTGAGGAAATAATCAGCTTACATTCGATGCCTTTTACGCCGAAATAGCGTGGATTCAATGCCTTTTGGCCCGTATTGGGCTAATTGTCAGTAAAGTCGTGATATCCGTTGGCGCATGGTCATCGGCTGTTGTCTGTCGCCGTCGTCGCGCTGGTGGCCGTGGCAGTCGTGGCGTCTGGAGTGCCACGGCTACGAGGCTGCCACAGATTAACGATACCGGCGAGAATAATCAGCACTGCTCCGGCAATGGTGGTCCAGCCCGGAATTTCATCCCAGAACCACCAACCCATCAAGGCACCATAAATAACTGCGCTGTAAACGTAGACGCCGACCTTGCCGGTCGGTGCGGTGCGATACGCTTTGGTTAATGCCAGCTGGCCGACTGTTGCCACCAGGCCCATCGCCGCGAGCCACCACCAGGCATCATCGGGAACCGGTCGCCAGTTCATCAGGGCGGCGGGAAAAGAGACCAGGCTGGCAATCAGGCCAAAGTAAAACACAATACACTGGCTGGATTCCGTCACCGACATGCGCCGGATGGTGACCTTGGCCAGAGCTGCCAGGGCAGCCCCGAGCAAACCGATCAAGGCCGCGAGGGTAAAGGTGCTATCGGCTCCGGGGCGCAGGATAATCGCGACACCTGAAAATCCGATCAGCAGAGCCAGGCCACTGAACTTGCCCGTGGGTTCTTTTAGCCACCACCAGGCCAGTAAAGGCATAAAGAAAGGACTCGACAGCTTGACCAGAAAGGCTTCGGTCAGTGGCATATTGCCAAGCGCCCAGAAATAACAGTACATCGCTGCAACCCCTACCAGTCCACGCATGAGGTGCCAATGCCAGACGCTGGTTTTGAGGCTGCCAATGCCACTGTTCATGATCAGGGGGGCCAGTACGATCAGCCCAAGGATATTGCGGAAAAACACCACTTGCTCTGTCGACAGATCGTCTGACAAATGTTTGATCAGGGCGCCCATGATGGCTAATAGCGCTTCTCCCAACATCAGGTATAACGCCCCGATACGCAGTTCGCGACTCACAGTGGTGTAATTCCTCTGGTCTTTAAATTCATTGAAATGACTCAATATCAGCAGTGTTGTGTCGGCGTAGTATTGACGGTGTCGGCTGATTTGCTGGTTTGGGCATCAGTATACGGATGGATGATGAATATTGCTCAGGATCAATAAGCAACTATTAGATTTTCTTGTTTTTGATGTTTTTTACTTGAAAATTATTCATCAAGTCTCCATTTACCATTAAGGCAGTCACTGTTTAGCACAACTTCAGTTTGCCCGACTTTATTTTGTACAACGCTGTGAGTACCGGCCTTCCTTGGCTGGTGTTTGCCGGTATTACCAGAGGAGAAGCTCTGTATGCGTATGGATCGTTTAACCACCAGTTTGCAAAACGCCCTGGCCGAAAGCCAAAGCCTGGCCTTGAGCCAGGATCACAATCAGATTGATACCGTCCATTTGTTATTGGCGTTGTTACAGCAGGCCAATAGTTCGGTCAAAGACGTAATTCGTCGTATTGGCAGCAATGTGCCGCAGCTGGAGCAAGCCCTGCAGAAGGTACTGCAAGATCAACCTCGGGTCAGTAACCCTGATGGGCAAATCCAGGTGTCGGCGGAGCTGGGACGGTTATTGAACCTCACCGAAAAAGCGGCCAAACAGCAGGGCGATCAATACGTTTCCAGCGAGATTTTTCTACTGGTGGCACTGGAAGACAAAGGGGCTGCAGGCCAGGCGCTAAAAGCGGCCGGTCTTGATGCCACCAAAGTGAAACAGGCGATAGAGGATATGCGTGGTGGTGAAACTGTGAGCGATGCCAATGCGGAAGACAGCCGCCAGGGGCTGGAAAAATACTGTATCGACCTGACCGAACGGGCCGAAGCGGGCAAGCTGGATCCAGTGATTGGTCGAGATGATGAAATTCGCCGCACGATTCAGGTACTGCAACGCCGAACCAAAAACAACCCGGTTCTGATTGGTGCTCCCGGGGTGGGTAAAACCGCAGTCGTAGAAGGTCTGGCCCAGCGTATCGTCAATGGTGAAGTGCCGGATACCCTCAAGGACAAACGTATTCTGTCGCTGGATATGGGCTCGCTGGTGGCCGGTGCCAAATATCGGGGTGAGTTTGAAGAACGACTGAAAGCCGTATTAAAAGACGTCGCTAAAGAAGAAGGCCGCATCGTGCTCTTTATTGATGAGCTGCACACCATGGTAGGGGCGGGTAAGGGCGAAGGCTCGATGGATGCGGGCAATATGCTGAAACCGGCATTGGCGCGTGGCGAGTTGCACTGTGTGGGGGCTACCACCCTGGACGAATACCGGGAATTTATCGAGAAAGACGCAGCGCTGGAGCGTCGTTTCCAGAAAATCATGGTGGATGAGCCGTCGGTCGAAGATACGATCGCCATTTTGCGTGGTCTGAAAGAGCGTTACGAGGTTCACCACGGCGTACAGATTACCGACAGCGCCATTATTGCGGCGGCAAAACTGTCCACGCGCTATATCGCTGATCGCCAGTTGCCGGATAAAGCAATCGACCTGATTGATGAAGCCGCTTCGGTGATTCGTATGGAAATCGATTCCAAGCCACAGGAAATGGACAAGCTGGAACGCCGCCTGATTCAGCTGAAAATTGAGCGTGAAGCGCTGAAAAAAGAAAAAGACGAAGCAGCGAAAAAACGTCTGAGTGACCTGAACGACGACATCAATAAAGCCAGCGGTGCTTATGTCGAGCTGGAAGATGTCTGGAAGCAGGAAAAAGCCCTACTGGAAGGTGCTTCCAAATCGAAGGAATTGCTCGAGCAGGCCCGAATCGAGATGGACGCTGCCCGTCGTAGTGGTGATTTGCAACGAATGTCGGAACTGCAATATGGCCGTATTCCTGAGCTGGAAAAACAACTGGCCAGTGCCAATGAAGCCGAGTCCAATGGCTCGCAGGAATTTACCCTGTTACGTAACAAGGTGACAGAAGATGAAATCGCTGAAGTGGTTTCTCGCTGGACCGGCGTTCCGGTGAGCCGGATGCTGGAAGGTGAACGGGAAAAACTGCTGCGTATGGAAGATGTATTACATGAGTCCGTGGTGGGACAGGATCAGGCCATCAAGGCCGTGGCCAACGCGGTACGACGTTCCCGCGCCGGGTTGTCGGACCCGAATCGACCTCATGGTTCTTTCCTGTTCCTTGGCCCGACCGGGGTGGGTAAAACCGAGCTGTGCAAGGCGTTGGCCAACTTCCTGTTTGACAGCAAGGACGCCATGGTACGGATTGATATGTCGGAATATATGGAGAAACACTCGGTGTCCCGTTTGATCGGTGCGCCTCCAGGTTATGTGGGTTACGAAGAAGGTGGTCACCTGACCGAAGCGGTACGACGCAAGCCTTATTCCGTGATTTTGCTGGATGAGGTCGAGAAAGCCCATCCGGATGTGTTTAACATCCTGCTGCAGGTGCTGGATGATGGCCAATTGACCGATGGTCATGGTCGTCGGGTGAACTTCAAGAACACTGTGCTGGTGATGACCTCGAATCTGGGCTCTGATGTGATCCAGAACCTGTTTGCCGATCAGCCGTATGAAAACATGCGTGATGCTGTTATGGAGATTGTGGGTAATCACTTCCGGCCAGAATTTATCAACCGTATCGATGAAGCGGTGGTATTCCATCCGCTGATGAAAGACCAGATCCGGGGGATCGCTGATATTCAGTTGCAGATGTTACGTGACCGCCTGGCGGAACGTGATCTGTCATTGGAATTCAGTGACGCTGCGATTGGCAAGCTGGTGGATGTGGGTTACGACCCGGTCTTTGGCGCTCGGCCATTAAAACGGGCAATTCAGCGCTGGGTCGAAAACCCACTGGCGCAGGATATTCTCTCGGGCAAATTCATGCCGGGGGATACCATCATGGCTGATGTGGCAGAACAGGAAGAGGGTGGTTCCACTCTGGTATTCAGTTCTCGGCATCCTGTTGTGGCCATGTAATCGTAAGCATTGTGATGTTATTTGATTATTGACTTCATCAAGCGGCCCGAGAGGGCCGTTTTTTTGTGGTGGATCCGACGAGTTGCTCTGGCTGCCTGTATGATGGCTGCAGAATCTGTTGCCAAGCGCGGTATTTGAATGGTTGTTGCCGCTGTGATAACGGAATAATACGTGCAGCCCGGAATCTGGAGGATATGGTGATGGCTCGGCATATGGAGAATTCATGGCTGGTGCAAGCCAGCCAGTTGCTAACAATCAGTACGGCACTGGTGTTGACCGCCTGTGCATCGGTTGCAGGGTCCGTGGTGGATCTGGGCGATCATGCTGAAAACCAGCTTCACTGCGGCATGGATGCTGGCGTTACGCTGAAAGAGGATGGTAGTCAGGTCGTTATTGCACTGGGTCCGCGTCCAACCCCCGGTTATCAGGTGGTACTGGAGCAAAGTGAAATGAGAGACAGTATGGTGTCAGTGACCTTCCATGAGCAGCTGCCACAACAAGGCAGTATAGCCGCGCAAGTCATGACATCCCCCTGTATCATGCTGACCTTGCCAGAAACATGGCAATCGTTGCGGGTCAGTAGCAGTGATTCTGGTGCCGTCTGGCAATTCTTTAATCCGGCTAACCCCCGTTAGGAGCTGGTTTGGCAATTATTCTGGGTATTGACCCCGGCTCACGAGTGACCGGCTTTGGTGTGATTAATGCCGTCGGTCAGCGCGTGGAGTACATTACCAGCGGCTGTATCCGCTGCGGTGATGGCGACATGCCACAGCGGCTACAGACTATTTTCACCTCGGTTAATGAAGTGATCGAAACCTGGTCGCCGCAACAATTTGCGATTGAGCAGGCCTTTATGGGAAAAAATGCCGCCTCGGCGCTGAAACTCGGTCAGGCACGTGGTGTCGCTATGGTTGTCGCGGCATTACAGCAACTGCCGGTGGCGGAGTATGCTCCGCGAGCGATTAAAATGGCGGTGACGGGTACCGGCGGAGCGGAAAAAGAACAGGTTCAGCATATGGTGCAAACCTTGCTGAAATTGCCCGGCCGGCCGCAGGCAGACGCGGCGGATGCGCTGGCGATTGCGCTTTGTCATGCCTTTACTGCTGCCAGCCTGGTTGCCCGGGCCGGTGCCAAAGGCAGCCGCCGGGGACGTCCGGTTAACTTTCCTTCTTGACTCCAACTGTGCTTTGTCCGGGCAGTTGAGCCATGCTTGGCTTTGCTGGTAGGCTAAGCCGCTTTTTGTGCAGGTATCGCTATGATTGGTCGTTTACAGGGCGTTGTGCTCGAAAAATCCGCCCCGGATTTGCTGGTTGATGTCAATGGCGTTGGCTACGAGGTGCAGGCCCCGCTGACGACCTTTGCCGTTCTGGGGAATACCGGCTCCCCTGTGGTGCTGTATACCCATCTGGCGATTCGTGAAGATGCTCACCAGTTGTATGGTTTCAGTGATAAAAGCCAGCGTTCCTTGTTTCGGACCCTGATCAAGGTCAGCGGCGTCGGACCCAAACTGGCATTGGCTATCTTGTCTGGTATGGATGTTAATGCCTTTGCCATGTGTGTGCATAATGAAGACATTACCGCCTTGACCCGCTTGCCTGGCGTTGGCAAAAAAACGGCTGAGCGGCTGGTCGTGGAGATGCGTGATCGCCTGAAAGAATGGCAGACACCGGCTCCGCTGTGGCAAGCCGCGGATCATGCCGAGCAGGCGTCTGCAGATATGATTCTGTTGGAAGCCGAGTCGGCACTGGTGTCTCTGGGCTACAAGCCCGCAGAGGCAGCCCGGATGCTGAACAAGTTTGTGGATCAGGCGACCACCGCGGAAGAACTGATTCGGTTGGCCCTCAAAAACAGTCTGGGTAACGCATGATAGAAACTGATCGTTTTATCAGTCCTGTGTCGGCTCCGGGTGAAGAGCATCAAGATCGTGCTATTCGTCCCAAAACCCTTGACGACTATATTGGCCAGCCCGTGGTGCGGGAGCAGATGGAAATCTTTATTGGTGCTGCTCGTGCCCGCCAGGAGGCTCTGGACCACACGCTGGTGTTTGGTCCACCCGGACTGGGGAAAACCACGCTGGCCAATATCATTGCTGTCGAAATGGGCGCATCGATCAAGTCCACGTCTGGCCCGGTACTGGAAAAAGCCGGTGATCTGGCCGCCATGCTGACCAACCTCGAAGCGGGTGATGTACTGTTTATTGACGAAATCCATCGCCTGAATCCCGCGGTAGAAGAAGTACTGTATCCGGCGATGGAAGATTATCAGCTCGATATCATGGTGGGAGAAGGGCCAGCAGCCCGCTCCATCAAGATAGAACTGCCACCTTTTACCCTGGTGGGTGCGACCACGCGGGCGGGGTTGTTGACTTCGCCATTACGAGACCGGTTTGGCATTGTACAGCGACTGGAGTTTTATAATGAGGACGACCTCAGCACTATTGTCAGTCGCTCAGGCTCACTACTGGAGCTGGAAGTCGATCATGCCGGGGCCAGGGAAATTGCTCGTCGTGCGCGCGGAACGCCGCGGATTGCCAACCGCCTGTTACGGCGGGTACGCGATTATGCCCAGGTCAAGGGGGATGGCAGCGTTGATCTGGCCTGTGCCGATGCAGCACTGAACATGTTGAATGTGGATGCCCAGGGCTTTGATCATATGGACCGTCGCCTGTTATTAACCCTGATGGAAAAATACGATGGTGGCCCCGCCGGGGTCGACAGCCTGGCAGCATCCATTGGTGAAGAACGGGATACCATCGAAGATGTACTGGAGCCTTATCTGATGCAACAGGGTTATATTACCCGCACGCCACGAGGCCGCATGGCAACCCGGTTGGCCTACCTGCATTTTGGTTTGCCATTGCCGGCACGACTGGGGCCTCAAGATGAATCTGTTTGACTGGCCGGTCCGTATTTATATTGAAGACACCGATGCCGGTGGCATCGTTTATCATGCCAATTATTTACGCTACATGGAGCGCGCCCGAACCGAGTGGTTGCGGTCCATGGATATTGGCCAGGAAATACTGCGACAGCAGGGTATTCTGCTTGTCGTAACTGCCATTGACGTCAAATACCGCAAACCGGCCCGGCTGGATGATGAACTGAATGTTTCAGTGCAGGTCGATAAGGTCGGCAAGGCCCGCTTGCACATATCGCACCTGGTCAGTCGCATCAATAACAGCGGTGAGCATGAACGGCTGGTGACTGCGAATGTTGTTATCGCCACCATGAACTTTGAAGGCAAGCCGATGGCTTTGCCTGCCATTATTACCACCCGTATGCAGGATCAGTTGTCCGCCGCGGGGAACTCAACGGATGTCAGGGAGTAGCAGTGAACGAGTCCATGTCCATTTTCAGCCTGGTGCTCAATGCCAGTATTGTTGTACAGCTGGTGATGCTGATGCTGTTGCTGGCGTCGGTGAGTAGCTGGGTTGTGATCTTCCAGCGCAGCCGGGTGCTATCTGCCAGCCGTGCCCAATTGCTGGATTTTGAAGATCGCTTCTGGTCCGGTGCCGATCTCAATGATCTGTATCGAGAGTGTCAGGCCAAAGAAACAACCAGCATGATCGAAAACGTCTTTATGGCGGGGCTGAAAGAATTTGGCAAGATGCGGCAGCAGAGTACGCATGACCCGGATGCCATGATCCAGGGCTGCCAGCGGGCAATGCGGATTGCGATTACCCGGGAGTCGGAAGCGCTGGATGCTCACTTGCCTATGCTGGCCACCGTCGGCTCCACCAGTCCTTATATCGGCCTGTTTGGTACGGTGTGGGGCATTATGAATTCGTTCCATGGTTTGGCTTCGGTCAAGCAGGCCACCATTGCAACCGTGGCCCCGGGTATTTCCGAAGCACTGGTAGCGACCGCCATGGGTCTGTTGGCGGCCATTCCTGCGGTTATTTTTTATAACCGGTTTGTTTCGCGAGTGGATCACTTGACGACAGGTATGAATACGTTTGCCGATGAATTTTCTTCATTGCTGTACCGACAGGCATTACGGTTGAAACAAGGGGCCAAGCCTGCGGCAAGCGGGGAAAAATAATGGAGTCAATGCAGCCACCGGCGGCCAAACGACGGCCTGTTGCAGAAATCAACGTTGTGCCCTACATCGATGTAATGTTGGTGCTCCTGGTGATTTTTATGGTGACAGCTCCCATGCTGGTACAAAGTATCCAGGTGAACTTGCCCCGGGTTGACTCGACGCCGGTTGAAATTGAACCTGATGACCATACCCTGGTTATCTCCGTGAATCAGCAGGGTGTGTATTTTATCGAGCGTGAAGAAGGCCAGCCCGCGGCGATGACTCTGATGCAAGTACAGGATTATATGGCCAAGGTAAAAGCCGAGGTTCCGGCTACCCGGGTCATGATTCGAGGGGATGAGCAGGTTGCCTACGGCAAGGTCGTGCGCCTGATGGGAGGTTTGCAAGTGGCGGGTATATCGGATGTAGGTCTGATTACTGAAGCCCCGGATGCGGAAGCAGGCGAGTGAAACAGTGGTTTAAGCCGTCGTCTTACTCGATACCAGTGATGCTGGCCATTTTGCTGCATGGCGGTGTTGCTGGCTTATTCTTGCTGCAATGGCCTGCGGCAGAGCGCATCATCAAGCCTCCGGTGCCCAAACATATTATTGCGAATGTGGTCGCAACAGAAAATCGTGCCGTGCAGCAGCGTCAACAACAGGCACAGCAACAACATGCCCAACAACAAAAACAACAGGCCGCCGATGCGCTGAAGAAAAAACAGGCGGCTGAGAAAGCCAGAAAGCAGCGTGAAGCCGATGCTTTGGCACTAAAGAAAAAGCAGCAGGCTGAGGCCCAACAGAAAAAACAGCAAGCACAACAGCAAGCCGAAGCTGAGGCACAAGCCGAGGCGGATGCCAAGGCAAAAGCTGAAGCCGAAGAAGCGGCAGCCGCTGCCGAGCGTGAGCAGCAGTTACGCGAAGAAGAACAGCAACTGCTGGAGCAACTGGCAACCGAGCAGGCCGCTCAGGAAATGCAGCAACAGCAAGAAAATGAACGGCGCGCCAAAGTCGAAGCGGAGCTGGAGGCAGACTTTGTTTCCCAGGTACGAGAAAAAGTTGAGCGCAGCTGGCTGTACCCGCCAGCAGTCAAGCCCGACCAGCAGGTAACGGTGCGTATCAACCTGGTTCCGACCGGGGAAGTCATCAGTGTTGTGGTTATCAAAGGCAGTGGCAACACGGCGCTGGATCGCTCGGTTGAACAGGCGGTGCTCAAGGCATCACCCTTGCCGGTTCCCAAAGACGTGCGGGTATTCGAGCGCAGTTTCCGTACACTCACCATGGTTTTCAGACCGGAGAATGCAACGTGGTAAAACAATGGATTAGCATACTGATGCTGTTAATGATGACTGGCATGGCTCAGGCTGAACTGGTTATCGAAGTGACTCAAGGCAAGCAATCCGCGATACCTATCGCGGTTGTGCCATTCGAATGGCAAGGAGAAGGGCAGCTGCCTGAAGATATCAGCGGTATTATTGCCAACGATTTGGGCAGCAGTGGTTATTTCAAGATATTGCCGGTTGCGAATATGATCAGTCAGCCAACGGCCCTTGAAGCGGTTACTTATAGTGATTGGCGCAATTTGCGCCAGGATTTTGTCGTAATTGGCCGTATTTCGATCGATGATAGCGGATATGCTATGGAATTCCATGTTCTGGATGTTCATCAGAAAGTAGAGTTACTACGGCACCGGGTTAAAGGCAAAGCCAGTCAATTACGGGATATCGCCCATTACATCAGTGATTATGTTTTTGAAAAACTGACGGGTATTCCTGGAGTATTTTCAACCCGGCTTATTTATGTGACGACCAATCGTGAACGTACGCGCTTTAATTTGAATTATGCCGATGCCGATGGCGCCAGGGAACAGCTTGTATTTACTTCCAAGGATCCGATTATTTCCCCTGCCTGGGCACCGGATGGCAAGAAAGTAGCGTATGTATCATTTGAAAGTGGCCGCAGTGCTATTTATTTTCAGGAGCTGGCGACTGGCAAGCGTGAGCTGGTGTTACAAATGGAAGGATCGACCAGTGCACCGGCATTTTCACCAGACGGTACGCGGTTGGCCTTTGTTCGGTCTTATTTGGGGAATCCGGATATTTATGTAATGGATCTTGCCAGTCGCAAAACCGAGCGGCTGACAAATCATTACGCTATTGACACTGAGCCACAGTGGATGATGGATAATCGTCATTTGGTATTTACTTCCAGCCGGGCAGGTGGGCCACAGATATATCAGTTGGATGTCAGTAGCAAAGCTGTCAAACGAATAACATATGAGGGTAGCTATAATGCCCGAGCCAGAGTCACGGATGATGGGCGCAAATTGATTTATGTGCACCGGGAAGGCAAGAACTTTCATATTGCCTCTCAGGACCTGCATTCGGGACAAGTTCATATTCTTACAACAGATACCGACCTTGATGAGTCACCGAGTGTTGCACCTAATGGAAGTATGGTAATTTATGCAGCCAGTGAAGCAGATCGCAGCATATTAGCCGCAGTCTCTGTGGATGGTGACGTCAAATTTCGATTGCCATCCAAATATGGCGATGTAAGGGAGCCAGCGTGGTCCCCGATTTTTAAAAACTAAAAACATCAAGTGGAGTGGGAAGACAGTTATGCAAATAAATGCATTGTATAAAGCCTTGGGGTTAACACTGGGAGCACTGCTGGTTGCTGCATGTTCAAGCACTGGTGAAATCAACGAAGGCGAATCTGAGACTGTAACTGAAGTTGAAGAAGTGGTTACCGAAGTTGAAGAAACGGTTGAAGACGCAAGCACGACTGCGGTTGATACCTCTGCAGTCAGTGGCGAGACTCTGGAATCCCGGATGACAGAAGCTGAAGCAGCATTGCTTGAACAGACTGTCTTCTACTTTGACTTTGATCAGAGCTCAATCAAAAGCAGCAGCCTGGCTGCCCTGAAAGCACACGCCGCTTACCTGGCTGCAAACAGCTCGGCTAGCGTTGTTCTGGAAGGTCATGCCGATGAGCGTGGTACTGTAGAGTACAACCTGGCTTTGGGTGAGCGTCGCGGTATGGCTGTCCGTCGTTTCTTGTTGGCCAATGGTGCCAGTGCCAGTCAGCTGGAAGTTGTCAGCTTTGGTGAAGAACGTCCGGTTGCCATGGGTCACAGCGAATCCAGCTGGTCCAAAAACCGTCGCGTTGAAGTGAAATACTAGAGTCGTTAATGAAATCATTGTACTTCCTTTGTTCGCTGGCATTGTCTGCCAGCCTGCAAGCGGAAGAGTGGGTTTCGGTAGGAGCTGCCCCTGTGGTAACTCCTGCGTCATCGACTGCTTCCGTTAGTCAACCTGCTGTTACTTCTCCCTCTTCCAGTACGACCCAGTCCGGTGCCTCTCCAGAGTTGGTCAACGAGTTGTTGATGCAGGTTGAGCAAATGCAGCAGGAAATTGCTGAACTGCGTGGTCAGATTGAGCGGCAGAGTAACGAATTACGGCAACTCAAGCGGGACGGTGACAATCGTTATCTGGATCTGGATCGGCGTATTGTGTATCTGACGACAGAAGCCGATAAGAAACCGGTTGCTGTTGCTGCATCAGCAGAAGCCTCTGCGCAGGACGTGTATAACCAGGCAATGATGCTGGTGAGAGACAAAAAATTTGAACAGGCCAATCAGGCATTCGGACGCTTTGTTGAGCAATATCCCGAGGATGAACTGGTGGCCAATGCCTGGTACTGGAACGGTGAAGTGTATCTGGTACGGGGTGAGTATCCGTCAGCATTGGAAAGTTTCCGCACGGTGATTGATGATTTTCCTGATCACAGCAAGGCGGCCGATGCGACTTATAAATATGCAGTGACCCTGCACAAATCCGGTGATACTGCGGCAGCTCAACACTGGTTGGAGACTATCCAGGAACGTTATGCGACGTCTTCTCCTGTAACGGTGCGTCAGGCTGAGGGTTATTTGGAAAAAATAACACCGGCACAATAAATTTTTATTAAAAAAGACTTGTCACTCCCCCAAAATTAAGTATTATATGCGCCTCCTTCGGGTCGTTAGCTCAGCTGGTAGAGCAGTTGGCTTTTAACCAATTGGTCGCTGGTTCGAATCCAGCACGACCCACCATTAAAATCTGGTGTTGGTTTGTAGTTACTCAAGTAATTACAGATCGAAATGAACAAAAATCTTTCGGAGATTTGTTCGGACGCAGATTTAAGGATGGGGTAACTTACTGAAAAGGTTGACAATTTATTCCTTGTCAGTAGAATACGAAGGTATCGGGTCGTTAGCTCAGCTGGTAGAGCAGTTGGCTTTTAACCAATTGGTCGCTGGTTCGAATCCAGCACGACCCACCAATTCCTAAAAAGGGAGAAAGCATTGCTTTCTCCCTTTTTTATTTGCGATTCGCTTAAACGCAGTGGCCATTGCCTGCTTTTCTACTGTGTTACACTTGGCCCTGTTTGCATTTCGACTGGTATCCGAGAACCCTATGTCCCAGGCCGCTGAACAAGAACAACGACATATCGTCCAGGATTTCTGGGCAACTCCTGAAGCCCCACTGGACGCTGACCAGATTACTCACTACAAGGAACAGATTCGTACGCTGCTGCAGCGCGAAGATGCCGTCCTGGTAGCGCATTATTACACCGATCCTGCTATTCAGGCGCTGGCGGAAGAAACCGGCGGCTGTGTTGCCGATTCTCTTGAAATGGCTCGCTTTGGTGCCAATCATCCAGCCAGTACCCTGGTGGTGGCCGGGGTGCGTTTTATGGGTGAGACCGCCAAGGTACTCAGCCCGGAAAAACGGGTCTTGATGCCGACGCTGGAAGCGACCTGTTCACTGGATCTTGGTTGTCCGGTGGATGAATTTACTGAGTTTTGTGATCAGCACCCGGATCGTACCGTGGTGGTGTACGCCAATACCTCGGCGGCGGTGAAAGCCCGTGCCGATTGGGTGGTGACCTCCAGTATTGCGCTGGATGTGGTGAACTATTTACACGGCAAGGGTGAAAAACTGATCTGGGCACCTGATCGTCATCTTGGGGATTATGTGTGCCGGGAGACCGGTGCGGATATGATTCTCTGGGACAGCGAATGCATCGTCCATGATGAATTCAAGGCCAAGGGCTTGCAGGATTTGCGGCTGGTATATCCGGATGCCGCGATTCTGGTGCACCCGGAATCTCCTCAGTCCGTGGTTGAGCTGGCCGATGCGGTTGGCTCGACCAGTCAGTTGATCAAGGCGGCGGTAGAGTTGCCTAACCCTGTGCTGATTGTGGCTACTGACAAAGCCATTTTTTACAAAATGCAGCAAGCGGTACCCGACAAGTTACTGGTAGAGGCACCAACCTCCGGTAATGGCGCTACTTGCCGCAGTTGTGCCCACTGTCCCTGGATGGCGATGAACGGTCTGCGCAATATTGCCAGTGTGTTGGATAATGGCGATCAGGAAATATTTGTTGCCGAACCCCTGCGGGTCGGTGCGATTCGGAGTCTGCAACGAATGTTGGACTTTAAGATTTGATTGGCTGTTTGTTTTACCCTAATTGTTTTTGACTGGCGGCCATGCCTTTTAGCCGCTCTTTCAGCGCCTCCTGGCGCTGGAAATCTTTCTTTTTGGCCGCTTCTGCGATAGCCAGATCCATTTGCCGGCTGGCTTTGGTGTAATCTCCGTTCAAATACCAGTATTCAGCACTGGCCTGATACGTCAGTACCGTATGGCTCGCCTGGGCCGCCAGCTGGCTCAGTTGAAACCATAGCGCCGGGGTGGTTGGACGTTGCTCGGTCAGTGGCCGCAAACTGTTGACCGCTTCTTCTGCACGTCCGAGTGCGGCAAGCACATTGGCCCGGGTGCTGATCAATAAATAACTGCCGGGATGATAGGTCAGTGCCAGTGTCAGCATCTCCAGCGCTTTGGGGGCCTGGTTGGTGGCGGTTAGCGCCTTGGCCAACAGTGCCAGGGCAGCCGGGGACTGTTGGTAGCTTGCATCCAATTGGTTTAATTGCTGTAGGGCGGTTGCATTGTCCTGATGTTGCAAGGCGTATTCGGCCAGAGAGTAGCGGGCGGCATTCCGGGTCAGGGATGAATTATCGGTGGCTTCGGCTTCCGGAGTAAAAGTGGCCGCTACCTGTTTGTCGCTGAGCTGATAACGGATACGGGCGCGATTTTTCAGAATGGCAAAGTCAAAACTCAGGTGGCGCGGTTGGGAGGAATAACCTTCAGCTCGTGCGGCGGCATCGGATACCCGATTCAGTGTTAACGGGTGAGTCAGCAGAAATTCCGGTGGCTTTTTACCAAGGCGCCCGGCCGCCATCATCTGGTTAAACATGGATGGCATGGCTTGTGGATCGAAGCCGGATTCTGCCAGGGTGTTAATACCAATACGGTCTGCTTCCCGTTCCCAATCGCGGCTATAGGCCAGTTGTGACTGGATGGATGCAGCCTGGCTGGCCATTAATCCGGCAAAACCGGCATCGGCGTTATTGGTTGCAATCAGCAGGATGGAGGCCAGCAGGGTCGCAATGGCCATGGGTTGCTGCTGTTCTGCCCGTTCGACCTGGCGGGCAAAATGACGCTGACTCAAGTGAGCCAGTTCGTGAGCCAGTACGGCAGCAATTTCATCTTCGTCCCGGGTGTACAGTAATAGCCCCAGATTGATGCCTATTACACCGCCCGGTACTGCAAAGGCATTGAGTTCTTTTTTGTCGATAATGACAAAGTCAAAATCCTGCTGTGGCGCACCGCTGTGAGGAATCATCCGAAACACCAGGTTTTCGATAAACTCGATGGACAGCGGGTCGTCGATGGTGCGGGCATGTGCATGCAGCTGACGTAACCAGGCGCGGCCGAGTTCGTATTCCTCTTGCAGGGAAACAATCGATGAGGCTGCGTCTCCCAGTGCGGGCAAATCGTTGCTGGCGGCATGAATACTGGTGTTGAAAGCAAACAGCAAGGTAGTCGCAAGCAAGGCTTTTCGGAGTTTCAATCGGTGTGTCCCGGATCTTGATGTCAATGAAAAGTACATGGTCTGGCTGACTCACTGTTACAAGGTGCTGTGGTGCGCAAGATTATTGCTTAATGGCCCATGTGTCTGAGATCATCCAGATCTCTTTTGGTTCGCAGTGTGGCAAATGGCGGAATGTGTGTCTAACCCGAATGATTATACTCAACTACTCGATGTAACGGCATTGAGCTGTCCGCTCCCCTTGCTTAAAACCAAGCTGGCATTAAAAAGCCTGGCAGTGGGGGATGTCTTGTTGGTACGTGCCTGTGATGCCGGCTCGTGGCGTGATATACCACGCTATCTGGAATTGTCGGAACACCAACTTATGTCGGCTTCCCGGGAAGGAAATGAATATCACTACTGGATTGTCAAGGGAGTCAAACGATGATCAAGGTTTTCGGGCGCTGGATCGACCGCTATCTCTCTAATGAAGAAGCGTTATTGCTGTTGCTGCTGATCGGCACTTTTTTGCTGGTTATCGGTTTTATGGGCAATGTCCTGGCGCCATTCCTGACCGCGGTGGTGGTGGCCTATCTGTTACAGGGCAGTATGCAGTTCCTCAAACGGCGCGGGGTTGGGCATATGACGGCGACGGTGGCGGTGTTTCTTATGTTTGTCGGGGTGATGTTGACCCTGTTGCTGTTTATTCTGCCTGCCACCTGGGCGCAATTGTCACAGTTTTTTTATGAGCTGCCACGAATGGCCAGTAAAGGTCAGGCGCTGCTGATGTTGTTGCCAGAACAATACCCTGACCTGATTACCACGGTTCAGGTGCAGGAGTGGGTACATCAGGCGCGAGAAGAACTGGCGTCGATGGGGCAATGGGCGCTGAGCTTTTCCCTTTCCGGCATTACCGTGCTGATGGCGATGCTGATTTATTGCGTTTTGGTACCTATCCTGGTGTTTTTTCTGTTGAAAGACGGGGACGATATTTTGTCCTGGTGTCTGAATTTTCTGCCACGTCAGCGTGCTTTGTTGAACGAAGTCTGGGTCGAAATGGATCTGCAAATCGCCAATTACATTCGCGGCAAGGTGGTCGAGATTGTTATTGTGGGCGGGGTTACCTACGTAGCCTTTTTGCTGTTGGGAGTAAATTACGCTGCTTTGCTGGCGATTGCGGTCGGATTGTCGGTGCTGGTGCCTTACATCGGTGCAGCGGTAGTCACAATCCCGATCGCTCTGGTGGGCTATATGCAGTGGGGCTGGAATAATGACTTTTTTTACCTGATGACGGTTTACGGCATTATTCAGGCACTGGATGGTAATGTGCTGGTGCCACTGTTGTTTTCAGAGGTGGTAAACCTGCACCCGGTAGCCATTATTGTTGCGGTACTGGTATTCGGGGGAGTGTGGGGGTTCTGGGGCGTGTTTTTTGCGATTCCACTGGCGACCTTGCTCAAGGCGGTGATCCAGTCCTGGCCTGGCCATACTGGTCATGATTGAGCGGTAATTGAGCGGTAGTTGCACAATGACTGGGTGGCAGTGGCAAAATGGCAGCCCGGGCGCGGATAATCAGCGTTTGCGCGGCGCTAATCACTCGCAAGCGGCTTGACTCTCTTGTCTCGATAACGCCGCACCAGTAGTATTACGCTCTTGTTTTTTGGATCCCTGCTTTTCCATCAAGATGGCAGGGGAAGTTCGTTTTGTGGAGTACAATTTCATGATCACCGGCAGTATTGTGGCACTGGTTACGCCAATGCATCCCGACGGCTCTCTCGATTGGGAAGCTCTTGATGGCCTGGTGGAATTCCACATCAAGCAGGGAACCGATGCGATTTTGCCTGTTGGAACAACAGGAGAATCAGCAACGCTGAGCACGACAGAGCATTGCGCTGTTATTGATCGGGTCGTCAAACTGGTTAACGGACGTCGTCCGGTTATTGCCGGCACCGGTGCCAACAGCACCACCGAAGCGATTGAGTTGACCCAGGAAGCCAAAAACCTCGGTGCCGATGCCTGCTTGCTGGTCACTCCTTATTACAACAAACCACCCCAGCGTGGCCTGATCAAGCACTATGAAACCATCGCGGCGGCGGTGGATGTGCCGCAGTGGCTGTATAACGTTCCTGGTCGTACTGGCTGCGATATGTTGCCGGAAACCGTGGCGGCTCTGGCGGATGTTGAGCAGATTGTGGCGATCAAGGAAGCGACCGGCGATATCGACCGGGCACGCAAGTTGATCGAACTGGTTGGTGATCGTATGGCGGTTTATTCCGGTGATGATCCAACGGCCCATGAGCTGATTCTGGCCGGAGGCAAAGGCAATATCTCAGTCACTGCCAACGTGGCGCCCAAATTGATGCACGACTTGTGCATGCTGGCTCTGGATGGCAAGGCGGAAGAAGCCCGGGTGTTGCAACAAACGCTGATGCCACTGCATGACGCCATGTTTTATGAAGCGAATCCGGTTCCGGTGAAATGGGCTCTGGCTCGCATGGGCCGTATGGAATCCGGTATCCGCTTACCGCTGGTCGAAATGGACCGTCGTTATGCACCCAAGGTTGAGTTGGCGATGACAGCTTTGGGGTTGATCTGATCTCATGAAGTATTTGCTGGTAGTGCTTGTGGTTGCTGTCAGTGGTTGCAGTACCATCTTTGGTGATCGTTTTCGCGATCGCGCTGATGATTATCTGACCACGACAGAGAATGACGAGGCAACAACCCCGGATGGACAGCCACTGGCGCGCCGGAATGCTTTACCTATTCCTGAATTGGCCGTGATTCCTGACCGGCCAAACAGTTTTGAGTTACCCGTACCACAAGCGTTGATAATCGATGACAACGACAGCTCGTCAGAGCAGGCCACGTCGTTGAATGAATATCGCTCGCTGGATCTTAATCCGCGTATCGAAAAAGACGGCTCCGGTAGTCAGATATTACGTCTGGATGGTCAGTTTGCTTACGCCTGGGCTGCGGTAACAGAAGCCATTGCTGCCTCTGATCTGAATATGACCGATCTCAATCGCAGTGTGGGTACTTATTATCTGGAAATCAGCCGCCCGCAACGGGATGACGAGCGTGGCTGGTGGGCAAGACTCTGGGGTTCCGAGCCAGAAGTGATTGCGGGCACCTATTTGTTGAAAATGAACCGGGCACGACACGGTGTGTATCTGTCCTTGTTGGAAGATGTCGATAAGCTGGCGGGAGACGATTACGCTTTACCGGTTCTGAATACGATCAAACAACAGCTGGAGAAGTGAGGTACATTTCTCTCGGCAGCGGTAGCAAGGGCAATGCAACACTGCTGGAACACCAGGGCAGAAGCCTGCTGATCGACTGTGGTTTCAGCCGCAAGACGTTGTTGCAGCGGATCGAATCGGCCCAGGCCGATGCGGGTCAGTTGGAAGCCGTACTGGTGACACACGAGCACAGCGATCATGCCAAAGGCGTGATGGCGGTGTGCGAGTTGCTGGATATTCCCTTGTACTGCTCTCAGGGAACGGCGATTCATATGGGTTGGATCGATCATCCTCGCTGGAAGCCACTCACGGGTGGAGACCTCGCTTCGGTAGCCGGTATGTCCGTTGCGGCGGTGACGGTTCCTCATGATGCCCGGGAGCCACTGCAATTTGTGGTGGAAGCAGCGGGTCTGAAAGTAGGCGTGTTGTCAGATCTTGGTAGTTTGACGCCGCATGTTGTCGCTGCTTATCAGGGATGCCATGGTTTGCAGCTGGAAGCAAATCACGATCCGGATATGCTGCGCAAAGGGCCATACCCACCAAGATTGCAGGCGCGTGTCGCCGGGCCTTACGGACACCTGAGTAATGCCCAGTGTGCGGAATTGATTCAACGTATCGACTGGCCTGGAGTGCAACACCTGACGGCAGGGCATATCAGTGAAAAAAACAATCACCCCGACCTGGTCGGGCAGGCACTGGCAGTTATACCAGGGCTAAGCGACAGGCCGGTGCGCCTGTTAGCGCAAAACCGGGTTGCTGACTGGTGTGAGTTTTAACGTCAGCAGGTTCATTCTATAGCCGTTTAATACGTTCATATTGTGAATTAGGATGCTATCTGCCGATGAGGCGGATACTTCATTATTTATTGTTTAATGGCGGAGATTCCCATGGAAAAACGCGAACTGCTTTACTCAGGTAAAGCCAAATCGGTATACAGCACAGATGATCAGGATCTGATGATACTGGAATTCCGCAACGATACGTCTGCTTTTGACGGCAAAAAAGTCGAGCAGCTGGATCGTAAAGGTATGGTGAACAACAAGTTTAATGCGTTCATTATGGCCAAACTGGAAGAAGCCGGTATTCCTACCCATTTTGAATCCTTGTTGTCGGATACCGACTCACTGGTCAAGCGGCTGGATATGATTCCGCTGGAATGCGTTGTACGCAACGTGTCTTCTGGCAGCCTGTGTCGTCGTTTGGGAGTTGATGAAGGTATCGAACTGGATCCTGTCACCTTCGAATTGTTCCTGAAAAACGATGCGCTGGGCGATCCCATGGTGAATGAATATCACGTTCGTTCTTTTGGCTGGGCCGAAGACGCTCACCTCGATCGTATGAAAGAGCTGACCTTTGCTGTCAACAAGGCCCTCAAAACCCTGTTTGATGACGGTGGCCTGATTCTGGTCGACTACAAACTGGAGTTTGGTTTGTATAAGGGTGAGGTTGTGCTGGGGGATGAGTTCTCGCCGGATGGCTGCCGTTTGTGGGACAAGGCGACGCGGGAAAAACTTGATAAAGACCGTTTCCGCCAGGGGTTGGGTGATGTGGTTGAAGGTTATGAGGAAGTTGGACGCCGTATCGGTATTACGTTTTGATACGTGACAGCATGACTGATTGATCAGAACAGGCCGTAGGGCCTGTTTTTGTATCCGGGTCTGTGACGAGCGGATTGACCAGTTTGGATTGTCGTGACAAAAGATAGCAAGCAATAAATAAATGGTATTGCCGTTTTGTCAGATGGTCGACACATAATATTGGCATTCTGCTGGTTTATAGGCAGACTGGCGTTATCAGGTTTGTTTGCACAATTATATTTTATCGAGATTGAAACGGGATGACACCAATGAAAAAGACCGTAATGGCCGTCGCACTGGTTGCACTGGCTCCCTTGTCAGCACAGGCTGATCTTCTGTTTACCGTTGGCGCCAAGGCCAGTGTCTGGAATGCCGATCCTACTGGACAGATCGATTCTGACGTATCGGTTGAAGAAGATGGATTAAATATGGAAGAAGAAAATGGTCAACAGCTGACCGTTTTTTTTGAACATCCAGTCCCTTTTATTCCCAACGTTAAAATCAAGAGCACCAGTCTGGAAGTCAGTGGCAATGGTACGGTAGATATTACCTTTGCCGATGAAGCATTTGATGGCGATGTGAATAGCACGATTGATCTGACCCATACCGATCTGACCCTTTACTGGGGCTTGCCATTGCCGATCCCGTTTGTTGATATCAATTTCGGTGTTAGTGGCCGTCAGTTTGATGGTTACGCTGAAGTCAAGAGCGACAGCAATACTGAAACCGTGGATCTGGATCTGGTATTGCCGATGGTGTATGGCGAATTGAAAATTGATACGCCGTTTGGCTTGTACGCCAGTGCCGATATCAATTATGTGGGTTATGGCGATAACAAACTGTCGGATATCAGTTATGGCGTTGGATACCTCTTGCCAATTCCTGTGGTCGATCTTGGTCTGGAAGCCGGTTACCGTCAAATGACGCTGGAAACCGATCCGGATGACATCGATATTGAAACCGATCTGGATGTATCAGGTGTGTATTACGGACTGTCCTTGTCTATTGGTTTGTAAATCACGATGACCGTATGAATATGCATAACGGTAGCAGAGTCATTGGCTAGCCAATCGTAGCGTCTGACACAAAAAAAAGCGGCTTTCAAGCCGCTTTTTTTGTATGCCGTCCATTGGCCAACCAGCACCAATAGACAGGGTAGCCCGATCATGACATCAGATAATGCCTTGATCCTGCAGTGCCGCAATCAGAGTGTCGATGTTGTCGCCATCGGCAGCAATACTGATATCAGCACCGTCCGCACCACCGGCGACCAAAGCGACCAGACCAGCATCCTTTAACACCTGAGCGGTTTCGGCAGCGCCAATAGCCGCAAGACGACCCATTTCAAACAGGCGGCGATCAAGGCCATTAACCAGGGTTTCGGCATTGACTGCATTGATGGTGACAATCGCCGGTTTCTGATTAAAACGGCGGGCTTTTTCTTCTGCCGCAACGGCTTCGAAGCTACCTGAGCCGATGGCTTCACCCACAATCATACCGGCACCAATGGTCACATTGGTCAAACGGTCGATCACGATAAAGCAGCCAGTACCATGAACCTTGGCGTAAGCATCAAAAGGAACGGCTTTGTCGAGGCTGACCTCGACCAGCGCGATTTCGTTGAGTTTTACCTCATCGGCTTCACGCTTTTCCATGGTATTGATATCGACCAGATTATGGATCTTGCTGATGGTGCCAGCGCTGGCACCGGTAGCAAATTTCAGGTCATACGGACGGCCTGGCACCATGGATTGCTCGGTCATCCAGACCAGATCAGCATTAAAGCGATTACCAACGATCGGCTGGTCATTCACCTTGACGATGACATCGCCACGGCTGATATCGATTTCGTCTTCCAGTGTCAGGGTGATGGATTGGCCGACAAAGGCTTTTTCCTGATCACCGTCCCAGGTGACAATACGGTCAACCTTGCTGGTTTTCTGCGAAGGTAATGCCATCACCGTGTCGCCCGGTTTGACCACGCCCGCAGAGATGGTGCCGCAGAAACCACGGAAATCGAGGTTCGGACGGTTGACGTATTGTACTGGCAAGCGGAAATTGTCGATGTTTTTGTCAGCGGCAATTTCAACGGTTTCCAGAATTTCCATCAGCGTCTGGCCATCGTACCAGGGGGAACGGCTGGAGCGATCAACGACGTTGTCACCATCGAGGGCAGAAATAGGCACACACTGAATGTCACTGATATTCAGGTCTTTGGCGAAGGCCAGATAGTCGGTACGAATTTGTTCAAAGCGCTCCTGGTCAAAGTCCATCAAATCCATCTTGTTGACGGCAACAATGACGTGTTTGATACCCAGCAAGGAAGCAATAAAGCTGTGACGCCGGGTTTGGGTCTGAACCCCGTAACGGGCGTCGATCAGGATAATCGCCAGATCACAGGTCGATGCCCCGGTGGCCATATTTCGTGTGTACTGCTCGTGTCCGGGAGTATCAGCAATAATGAACTTGCGCTTGGCAGTACTGAAATAGCGGTAGGCAACATCGATGGTAATGCCTTGTTCACGCTCGGCAGCCAGACCATCAACCAGCAGAGCCAGGTCGGGACGGTCGCCGGTGGTACCCACTTTGGCACTGTCTTTGGTGACGGATGCCAGCTGATCTTCGTAGATCATCTTGGAATCGTACAGCAGGCGGCCGATCAGGGTGGATTTGCCATCATCAACGTTACCGCAGGTCAGGAAACGCATCATTTCCTTGTTTTCGTGTTGCTCCAGGTATTCCAGAATGTCGGAAGCAATCAAATCGGACTGGTGAGACATTTAGAAATACCCCTCTTGTTTTTTCTTTTCCATCGATCCGGATGAATCATGGTCAATGGCCCGGCCTTGACGTTCGGATGTCGTGGTCAGCAGCATTTCCTGAATGATTTCAGGCAGCGTGGTGGCTTCAGACTCTACCGCACCGGTCAGTGGGTAGCAGCCCAGCGTACGGAAACGCACGGATTTCATTTCTGGTACCTCGCCATCCTTCAATGGCATACGGTCGTCGTCGACCATAATCAGCATACCGTCGCGCTCAACCACCGGACGCTTGGCGGCATAATACAGCGGCACAATGTCGATGTTTTCCAGATAGATGTATTGCCAGATATCCAGCTCGGTCCAGTTGGACAGAGGAAAAACCCGGATGCTTTCGCCTTTGTTGACCTTGCCGTTGTAAATATTCCACAGCTCGGGACGCTGGTTTTTGGGGTCCCAGCGGTGCTTGCTGTCGCGGAAGGAGTAAACCCGTTCCTTGGCGCGGGATTTTTCTTCATCACGGCGGGCACCACCAAAGGCAGCATCAAAGCCATACTTGTCTAACGCTTGTTTTAGACCGGCGGTTTTCATCACGTCGGTATGCTTGGATGAGCCATGGGTAA
Source organism: Oceanobacter sp. 1_MG-2023 (assembly GCF_030689025.1). Taxonomy (GTDB): domain Bacteria; phylum Pseudomonadota; class Gammaproteobacteria; order Pseudomonadales; family Oceanobacteraceae; genus Oceanobacter. The sequence continues at coordinate 263,027 of NZ_JAUYWA010000001.1, read as the reverse complement.
AAGGACCAATTCCCTGGTCGACGCCGTCCTGATTAATATGAACCAGCAGATCCATACCAATATCTTTGGCTACCTTGTCCCGAAATTCGATCATTTCACGAAACTTCCAGGTGGTATCGACGTGTAATAGCGGGAAGGGCGGTTTGCCCGGATAAAAGGCTTTGCGGGCGAGGTGCAGCATGACCGCAGAGTCCTTGCCGATGGAATACATCATTACCGGGTTGTCGAACTCCGCCGCAACCTCACGGATAATATGAATGCTCTCCGCCTCCAGTTGCTTGAGGTGGGTGAGATGGTAGTCACTGATCATGGGACAATTATTCTCGGAAGTAGGGATGCTGATTCAGAGGCATCACGACCGCGTTGCAATCGTGTTGTCTAGGCTCTGATTGTTACGATTTGCAGGGACTATAACAAGGCTTGTGGTATATAAAAAGGCAGTATTAAGATCGTTTGGTTCTAATAATATGGTCTTGCTTATGCCCTAAATGCCGCATCAGGCTATGGTATCCTCATGGCCTTTATAGCCTTCCTGCCAGTCCCGGGAAGCGTCAACAAAACCAGCAGGAGCAGACATGGCGCAAGAGCAAGTAGTACAGATCAAAGGGCCAGCCGGAGTACTGGACGGCCGTACGATCCAGCAAGGTAACGTGGGAATGCTGATGTGCCACCCGCATCCGTTGTTTGATGGCACCATGGATAACAAGGTTGTGACCACCACGCTGAGAACGGCGCTGGGCTTGGGGATGTCGACCTTGCGCTTCAACTTCCGGGGTGTTGGTGAGAGTGACGGCGAACACGATCACGGTCGTGGTGAACAACAGGATGTGCTGGCGGCATTGGACTATGCCCGTGATACCTTGGGCTGGGAAACCATTCTGCTGGGTGGTTTCTCATTTGGTGCCGGAATGGCTTGTCTGGCTGCGGTAGACAGGCCGGAGCAAATTGCCGCCCTGTACCTGATGGCACCGGCAGTACATCATTTTGATGCCCCCAATACCTTGCCCCATGAATTTGAAACCTTTGTCTATATGGGAGATGCCGATGAAGTGGTGCCTTTTGATGAGGTAGAACACTGGACCAATCTGGTTGTTCCTGTACCCCATTGGCAGGTTTTTGCCGGTGGTGGCCACTTCTTCCATGGTCGTTTGGGAGAGCTGAAAAAGTCCCTGATTCGGGATATGGCCGCGTTTAAACCCGATTGAGCCGGCACGGAAGCGGTCAATTGGCAAATTTTCTGTCAAACCTACCCATCTTTCCCGGATTGCAGCCATTAGTCGGTTTGATGTTTTCGGCATGGTCGGATACATTTCGCCCCCCGATTCCTACGATGGAGTACGCCCGTGTCGACCCCTTGGGAGCTTTATCAAGCTGACCTTCAGCGAGATGACTTTTCTTATGATGCCGCCCAGGAAATGGCGGTCAAACATTTACAGCGCCTGTTTGACGATCTGGTGGCTGCCGAAGCACGACGGGCCAACAAAGGTTTTGTTGGCAAGCTGGGTAGCAAGTTCAGCCGCAAAAAGCCGGAACCGGTGCAAGGGCTGTACTTCTGGGGAGGCGTTGGTCGAGGGAAAACCTATCTGGTTGATACCTTCTACGAAGCGCTGCCGTTTGAACGCAAGATGCGGACCCACTTCCACCGCTTTATGCAGCGTGTGCATCAGGATCTGACCAAGCTGGCGGGCACCAAAAACCCGTTAACCGTCGTTGCTGATCGTATCGCTGAAGAAGCCGTGGTTATTTGTTTCGACGAATTTTTTGTCTCCGATATTGGTGACGCCATGATTCTGGGCAGCCTGATGCAAGAGCTGTTCGATCGTGGTGTGACGCTGGTATCGACTTCCAATATTGTGCCGGATGGTTTGTATAAAAACGGATTGCAACGCGACCGTTTTATTCCAGCCATCAAACTGCTGAACAAATACACCGATGTGGTCAACGTGGACAGCGGGGTGGATTATCGTTTGCGCACACTGGAGCAGGCCGAGCTATATCATTACCCGTTGGACGACAGCGCTGAAGCCAGCCTTCAGAAAAGTTTTGACAGCCTGGCACCGGATATGAGCCAGGTTGAATTTAACGTTGGCGTTGAGGTGCTTGGACGGGAAATTCCGGCCAAGGCTGTCTGTAATGATGTTGGCTGGTTTGAATTTGACGCTTTGTGTGACGGCCCTCGTTCACAGAATGATTATATTGAGCTGGGCAAACAGTTCCACGCCTTGTTGATTTCCAATGTGCCGGTGATGAGCGTTAAAAATGACGACCTGGCCCGCCGTTTTATCAACCTGATTGATGAGTTTTACGATCGTGGCGTCAAGGTGATTATGTCTGCGGGTGCAGCGATTCCTGATATTTACGAAGGTGGCAAATTGGAATTTGAATTCCAGCGTACCACCTCCCGGATGCTGGAAATGCAATCCCATGAATACCTGACTCGAGAGTGCAAGATCGACTGAGCCGGTGCAACGGATACGGCGCCGGTTCGGACACGGATGGCGCCGGTTCCGACGGAGCAGGGCAAAACCAGACCTGCCTCGGGTTATGGGTTATGGGTTATGGATTTGACTGCAACAGGGCATCAACATGCTGGCGAATCACTGCGATATCACCGTCGGCAAACCCCTGATGTACCCAGCGCACCATACCTTGCTGATCAATCAGATAGGAGGTCGGCATACCCACCAGGCCAAAGGTGTCGTAGCTGCTGCCAGAGGTATCCGAGACATTGGGGAAAGACACACCCAGTTCGTCCAGGAAGCGGCGACCCAATGCCGGGTCATCATCCAGGTTCACCCCCAATACCACAAACGCTTGGTCGCTGAGCTGCTGCTGTAAATGCGCCAGTTGCGGCAAGGACTTACGGCAGGGGCCGCACCAGGAAGCCCAGAAATCCAGATACACCACCTTGCCCCGAAAGTCACTCAGACGCTGATGAGAGCCATCCCGGGATAACGAGGGCAGGTTAAAGTCAAACCCCGGTTCCCCGGCCTGTAACGCACTGGCGGACAGTGACCAGCACAGACTCATCAGGCTGGTGAGGCATAAGGCGGTAAAACGATTCATAAAAAGGCCCGTTCGGTTGGGTAGCAAACGGCTACGATACAGGGATTGGCCGGGGTTGGGCAAAACCCGGGCGGTGTCTTGGGTCAGCAGCCTGGCTCGATACGCAAGGCCAGGGCTTCAGGCACGGGTTCTTACCGCTGCAGGGAATGACCATCTGTTGACAGGGTTGTTCACTTACGGAGTCGACACGGCCCAAGACGCCAGCTTCAAAATCTGGATAATACCTTCCCTTACATTGCTCTCGGCTTTGCTTGCACTGTTGCGCTTAACGCCGCCGCGTCACTCTCCAATTTTTAATCCGGTATCCCCATGGAAATCAAGGTCAACTTTCTCGATAACCTTCGCCTCGAAGGCAAGTTCGATGATTTTAACGTTATCTCGGATCAGCCCATTCGTTATAAAGGCGATGGTTCCGCACCGGGGCCGTTTGATTATTTTCTGGCGTCGTCGGCCATGTGTGCCGCGTATTTTGCCAAGATGTACTGTATTGCCCGGGATATACCGACCGAAAACCTGCGGCTGGTGCAAAACAATATTGTTGATCCGGAGAACCGCTATAAACAACTGCTGAAAATCCAGCTGGAATTACCGGAGGGTATTGCTGAAAAAGACCGCCAGGGAATTTTGCGCTCCATGGAACGTTGCACCGTCAAACGGGCGATTCAGACCGGGATCGAGTTTGATATTGAAGTGGTCGATAACCTGGATGACGATACCCAGGCGCTGTTGCTGGCAGGCTCGGCGGTAGCGGGAGAAGACACACCGGCAGCCACCTATATTGCCGGTAAAGATCTGCCGCTGGAACAAACCATCGCCAAAATGACCGGCCTGCTGGCGGATCTGGGGATGAAAATCGAGATCGCCTCCTGGCGTAATATCGTGCCGAATGTCTGGTCGTTACATATTCGGGATGCGGCCTCACCGATGTGTTTTACCAATGGTAAAGGCGCCACCAAAGAGAGTGCCTTGGCATCGGCGCTGGGGGAATTTCTGGAGCGGCTGAACTGTAATTTTTTCTACAATGACCAGTTCTTTGGTACTGATATTGCTGACGCTGATTTTGTATTTTACCCCAATGAGCGCTGGTTCCAGCCTGGCCCTGATGATGCGCTGCCGCCTGAAATCCTGGATGAGCATTGCCTGTCAATTTATAACGCCGACGGCGAGTTATGCGCCTCGCACCTGTTCGATACCAATTCGCGGCTGGTGAACCATGGCGGCAACATTGACCGTGGTATTGTTTCCTTGCCTTTTACACGCCAGTCCGATGGTGAGACGGTGTATTTCCCTTCCAACCTGATCGAAAACCTGTTTCTCAGTAATGGCATGAGCGCCGGTAATACCCTGGCGGAAGCGCAGGTGCAGTGTTTGTCGGAAATTTTCGAACGGGCAGTCAAACGTCAGATTCTGGAGCAAGAGCTGGCGTTGCCCGATGTGCCGGATGCGGTACTGGCACGTTACCCGGGTATTGTTGCAGGGATTAAAGGGCTGGAAGAGCAGGGCTTCCCTGTGCTGGTGAAGGATGCGTCTCTGGGTGGTTTGTATCCGGTGATGTGCGTCACGCTGATGAATCCACGGACCGGTGGTGTCTTTGCCTCATTCGGAGCGCATCCCAGTTTTGAAGTTGCCCTGGAGCGGTCGCTGACCGAGTTGTTGCAAGGGCGCAGCTTCGAAGGCCTGAACGACTTGCCGCAGCCAACCTTTGAAAGCAATGCGCTGACGGAGCCCAATAACTTTGTTGAACACTTTATTGATTCGACCGGGGTAGTGAGCTGGCGCTTCTTCAGTAGCAAAGCGGATGTGGAATTCAGCGAATGGGATTTCTGCGCCCCCTTGTCAGCCAACCCCAGCCCGGAAGAACGCCAGCAGGCCAGTCAGGCAGAAGCCGACAGCCTGTTTGCCATTCTCGCAGATATGGGGCTGGAGGTTTATTGTGCTGGATACAACGACCTGGGAGTACCGGCTTGCCGAATCCTGGTGCCGGGATATTCCGAAGTGTACCCGGTGGATGATCTGATCTGGGACAACACTAACAAGGCACTGTTTTTCCGCGAAGATATACTCAACCTGCACCGTCTCAGTGAGCAACAGCTGGAGGCGCTGCTGGACGGACTGGAAGACAGCGAGCTGGATGACTACACCGATATCACCACTCTGATTGGCATTGAGTTTGACGATAATACCGTTTGGGGCCAGCTCACCATTCTAGAGCTGAAGTTCATGATTTGTCTGGCGCTTCAGCGTCTGGATGACGCCAAGGAGCAGGTTGAAACCCTGCTGCAATTTAACGACAACACGGTGGAACGTGGCTTGTTCTTTCAAGTCGTCAATGCCGTGCTGGAAGTTACCCTGGACGATGATATGGAACTGGACGATTACCGGCTTAATTTTGGTCGTATGTTTGGAGCTGAACGACTGGCCGCCGCCATCGGCATGGTGGATGGTTCCGTGCGCTTTTATGGCCTGACCCCGACCAGCCTGCAGCTGGACGGTCTCGACAAGCATTTGCGCCTGATCGACAGCTATAAAAAATTGCATAAGGCCCGGGCGGCCAAGGCTGCCTTGTCCTGATACCGGATGTTTGTGGGCCGGTTTGGTGGACCGGGATCGTTGAGAGTTGAGCTGTCTGCTCCAGCGATGGATCCGATGGCCTGACAGGTCTGGTCTGTAAAACGACGATGATCGGGGCAAGCAATAAAAAACCGGGCGCTGCCCGGTTTTTTATTGTCAGTAATCAGGCGCACTCGCGAAGTTAGCGGCGCAGATACTGGTTAAAATCGACATTGCTGGCAGCCAATACCGCCTGAATACGATTGTGTACACTGAGTTTACGCAAAATCGCCGAGACGTGCGCTTTGACGGTGGTTTCAGCAATCGACAGATTGTAGGCAATCTGCTTGTTGGATTCGCCACTGGCCATACGTTCCAATACCAGCAATTGGCGACGAGTCAGACTGTTAAGCATTTCTGGAGGAATCAGGTTTTCATCCTGGATACGGCGCTGACGGGAACGGCCATCATCCGTGGCACGGATGACATCGGATGGCAGATACACCTGTCCAGCTAACACCTGTTCAAGTGCCTGGGTCATTTTTTCTCGTGGCAGTGACTTGATAATAAAGCCCACAGCGCCATAGGTCATGGCTTGCAGCACCACGCTTTTTTCTTCCTCGGCAGAGATGATAACCACCGGGATTGTCGGGGACTCGTTGCGTAACTGAATCAGGCCGTTCAAGCCGTTCATGCCAGGCATGTTCAGATCGAGCAGAATCAGGTCGAGGTCATCCTGGGTACCGGCCATCGCCGCGGCAGACTCAAGATTTTCTGCCTCGAGAATATCGGAATTGGGGTAGCGGTTACGAATGACATCGGCAATGGCTTCCCGGAACAGCGGGTGATCATCCGCAATCAGCAGCTTGTAAACAGGCGTGTCGTTTTCCGTCAGCGGGCTGGTCGGCAATTCTGCCGTAGTGATTGTATCAGTCATATCTGGCTGTGCGCTCTGGCTGGGGGAGTCATCACTGGCGCTTGAGGATGCGCTGTGGCCGGTCTGGAGTGTCAACATGATAGCTACACCTGTTTATTTATTTTTGTAATCTCTGCATTACACCCCGTGTTGCTACTGTCAGGTATCCTACCTTGGCGTTTTGTATGGGGGTCTAAAGTAGTAAAGTTAGTCGAAATCGCCTTCTTTGGCACCGTATTTTTGCTTTCTTTAGCATGGTTCTTGGTAAAAATTGTATATTTTATGAATCCAGGGCATTAATCGGGAAGATTTCCCTATCCTGTTTACCTAGTGCCAAAGCAGACGCGATCAGCAACGGCAGAGGCAGAGTCAGCAGACCGGCGGTCGTCCAGAATAGCTGCATCTAATAATAACGATAAGGCAGATGTGGATGGCATTTCTAAATTCTCCCTCTAACAGTGGTTCGACATGGACTGTCTTTGGCAGTCTGGCGGGGTGTCTGGTACCCCTGGCCGCCTGGGCAGAGGCTAGTCCGGTTACGGACGAAATCGTTGTCATAGCGCCGACTCCTGTGATGGGTACCGGTGTGCGGGAAAACCAACTGGTCAGCCCGGTACAAAGTCTGGGCAGTGATGACCTGGAGCGTATCCAGGCACAAAATATTGCTGAACATCTGCGCTATCAGCTGGGTTCGGTAAGCATTAACGAAGCGGTCAGCAACCCCTATCAACCGGATGTTCAATATCGTGGTTTTACGGCATCGCCGTTGCTGGGATTACCGCAAGGCGTATCCGTGTATATGAACGGCGTGCGTTTTAACGAACCTTTTGGGGACACGGTAAACTGGGATCTGTTACCAACGGATGCCGTCAGTAATATGACGCTGTATTCTGGCTCCAATCCGCTGTTTGGCCAGAATACCCAGGGCGGCGCCATTGCGATGACCACCAAAAACGGCTTCAACACCGAATACAATGAGTTGGAGCTGGGTGCGGGTCAGTTTGGTTTTCGTCAAGCGCAGTTCCAGAGCGGTGGCAATGGCCAGTTGGGTAATCAAGACGTTGGCTATTACGTATTACTCAATCGTGAAGAAGAAGATGGCTGGCGTGATGCCTCTGGCAGCGATATTCGCCAGGCCATGTCGGTACTGAGCTGGCGCTCGCTGAACAGCTCGTTGAATCTGACAGTCTTGCTGGACGACAACGAAATGATCGGTAATGGTGCCGTGCCCCAGGCATTGATGGATATCGAAGGCCGCAGCGCTATTTATACCAACCCGGATATCACTCGCAACCGACTGAATTATTTTGCCCTGGATGGTGATCACTGGTTCTCGGATACCTTGCAGCTGGCCGGTAATATTTATCTGCGCCGTAACCTCACCACCACAGTAAATGGCGACGACTCGGATTACGAAGAATGCTTGCTTAATGGTGCTGAAACCCTGTGTGAAGAAGACGAAGACGGTGGCGATGAAGAGCCAGTCACCTTTGTGGGTTACGATGACGATGACACACTGGAAGCCATTGCTGCCGAGCTGGGGCTGGATATTGATGCTGACGACGTTGACGGTACTCTGAACACCTCCCGCACCGAACAAAACAGTCAGGGCTTCAGTCTGCAGTTGGCGTCTTCGGCACCAGTTGCCGGTCGGGACAATCTGTTTACCGCTGGTGTGACACTGGATCAGGCTGATATTCACTTTCGCTCACGTACCGGCTTTGCCATTCTCAATAACGATGAGCCAGGGGATGCCCGAGATGTCACAGCCATTGGCCTCTACGACAGTGAGTCTGAAGTCAGCCTGCAAACCGATACCCAGACCATGGGGGTGTTTTTTAGCAACACGCTGGCCGTGGATGACCAGCTCAGTGTGACCGTTGGTGCCCGATACAATCACGTCCATATCAAGATGCAGGATCAATTGGAATCCGGGCCGGGATCGCTGGATGGCGACCACACCTTTACCCGGGTCAATCCAATGCTGGGAGCAGCCTATATCATGGATAATGGCTTGAACGTATACGCCAGCTACAGCGAATCATCACGAGCGCCAAGCCCGGCCGAGCTCAGCTGTGCGGATGAAAATGATCCATGCAAACTGCCCAATGGTTTTGTGTCAGATCCACCGCTGGAGCAAGTGGTTACGCGTTCTGTGGAAGCTGGTCTGAAAGGCACTGCCAGCCGCAATATCCGCTGGACCGCCGGTGTTTTCCGCTCTACCAGCCACGATGATATTCTGTTTCAGCAGGCGGGTGGTTTGCCGTCTGAAGGGTATTTTGCCAATGTCGGGAAAACCCGCCGACTGGGAACCGAGCTGGGGATGACAGGCCACTGGAGCGATGTTCAGGTAGCCGTTTCTTATACCTGGATGCGAGCCACCTTTGAAACGCCGTTTGTATCGTTCAGCCCCAATAATCCGCAAGGTTCTGATCGACAGGTTGAAGCGGGCGACCAGATTCCCGGGCTGCCACAGCACAATCTGAAAATGGCGGCCGACTGGAACCTGTTGCCACAAGTGTCAGTGGGTGGCGATATTCAGTATCGCAGCAGCCAGTACTTCCGTGGTGATGAGGCCAATGAAAATGAGCAACTGGCTGGTTATACCCTGGTGAATGTCCGGGCCAGCTACGCGCCAACCGATGCCATTGAAATCTATGGTCGTGTCGTTAATGTATTCGATCGCGAATACGAAACCTTTGGTGTTTATGGTGAATCGGATGAAGTGCTGGATGAAGCCTATCCCGGATTTGAAGAAGACAGCTTTGTTGGCCCAGGTGCACCACGAACCGTCAAGGCAGGTATCAAAATCGGCTTCTGATCAGCCGATGCGATGGCCATTACGGCCATTGCCCCAGGGCACAACCGGGGCACGTGTATGAACGTCATGACCCGTATCCTGCTGATGGTCAACAGCGCCTTTGCACTGGCGCTGCTGGTCAGCCTGGCCACGTTGCTGGTGCAAGGGCGGGACGATGTGCTGCGCGAGCAGCAGGCGATGAAACCGGTAGTGGAAGCATTGATCCGTTCCGGTCAGCCGCAACAGATACTGGCGCTGGTTGGTAGCAGTTTGCGGCATGTACGGGTTGCCGGTACCTATACCGAACGCCCGGACGAACACTCGGTGCCAGCCTGGTTTGAGGCCTTGTTCGATCACCCCGGACGCGGTTATCAGCTGGCACTGACCGACAGTCACGGCCAAAAAGTGATCCTGATGTCGGATGATCGTGATGAAATCGAAGAAGTCTGGCATTCCTCCAGCTGGCTGTTCTGGTTGTTTTGTGGTTGTGCGCTGGTTTCCAACCTCGCTATTTATCTGGGGGTACGGGCCGGACTGCGGCCTTTGGCGGATGTGCTGGCCGCTTTTGACCAGGTGCAGCAAGGGCACCTGAACGCCCGTCTCGGGCATTACAGTTTACGCGAAGCCAATAACCTGGCCTGGCATTTCAACGCCATGACAGAATCACTGGAAAGCGCCCGTAACGAAAACCGCTACCTGACCCGCACCCTGATGGAAATTCAGGAGCAAGAGCGCTCGGCGTTAGCCCGGGAATTACACGATGACCTTGGTCAGCAGCTAACGGGTGTTCGGGTGCATTCCTGCGTATTACCTTTCCAGTTGGACAAGCCAGCCCAGTTACTGGAAACCAGTGAGTGTATCCAGGCGGGCTGCGATGCCATCAATCTGGGTTTTCGTCGTATCATCAACAACCTGTATCCCGTGGTGCTGGAGCGGCTGGGTTTGCAGTCCGCCGTCGATGAGTTGTTACGCACGACCGGGCAAACGACGGGGCTGGATTGTGTGTTGTCGGGTGATACCTGGCCAGGCTGGAACGAAGAGGACGCCGCGCAGATCTATCGGCTGGTACAGGAAGCGGTTAACAATGCCGTGCGGCATGCGGCAGCGGATGAGATCCGGGTATCGTTAACCCTGGACAGCCAGAAAACCGTGACGCTGCAGATTCAGGATAACGGTAATGGTGCAACGGAGGCAGTGGCCGGGTTTGGTATGCGCTCCATGGCTGAGCGTGCCCGATTGCTGGGTGGTACCCTGACGGTCGACTTTGCCGCTGAGGGAACGAAGGTCAGCGCGCATCTGCCTTATCCACAAGATGCCGAGGATAAAGACCCTTGCCCGCAGGATATTTAACAAAGGAAGTGGCTGGATGGCTCTGACAATTTTACTGGCAGATGATCACGCTGTGGTACGGCAAGGTTATGGCTCCCTGTTGGCGGCCATGATTGATGAGGTGCAGTTTATCGAGGCGGGTTCGGGGACGGATGCCGCCTTGCTGTTTTTTCAGCATGCCCCCGATATTCTGATTCTGGATGTGAATATGGCAGATATGTCGGGCATCGAAGTGTGTCGCCAGTTGATAGGCGCCAAGCCGGATGCCCGTATTCTTATCTTCAGTATGTATGAAGAAGCGACGGTGATTCGGGAAGCATTAAACGCGGGGGCACTGGGGTACTTATCCAAGTCGAGCCCACCGGCAGTGATGTTGCAGGCGGTTACTCAGGTGGCTGCTGGACAGTCCTTTATGGAACCGAGATTTGAATCATTGTTGGCAGTGGGCTGTCGCTCTACCGAGCGCAAGCGTATGGCCGACCCGACTAACTGTGGTGCTGCAGTGATTGACCCGCTGGCGTCGCTGGCAACCCGGGAACGTGAAATTGCCGAGCGACTCTTGGAAGGCAAAAACAATCAGGTTATTGCCACCGAGCTTGGCATCAGTGCCAAAACCGTTGCCAATCGCGCTACGGTGATCCGGCAGAAGTTTGGCGTTGGCAGCACCGCCGAGCTGATGCGCAAGATTCTGGGCTGACGGATCATTGCTGGATGACGACAGATTGCCCGCGTTAGCAAGAAACGTCATCAGCCAGCAGGGCACAAGGTAACAGGACGTGAGGTATCAGCCTTGATACAGCATGGCAGCAGCGACATCGTCGCGCACCAGCTTGCCACACAATAACTCCACCAGAGTCAGTGCCAGGGGCAGGGCGGTTGCTGGCCCGCGGCTGGTGATCAGATTGCCATCCACGACCACGTCATCATCATGATTGATGCAGGCTCCTGCCTGGGTCAGCAGCGGATCAAAGCTGGGATAACCGGTCATAACCCGGCCTGCAGTAATACCGGCAGCACCCAATACCACCGCCGGTGCGGCACAAATCGCGGCGATCCACTTTCCGGCCCGGTTTTGTTGCTGCAAACGGTGTAACAACCCCAGCGACGTAGCCAGATTGGCAGCTCCCGGCATACCGCCCGGTATGGCAATCAGATCAAATGGGTGATCAATCGCCAGCTTGCCCAGTACGCAATCGGCTTCAATCACGGTGGCGCGAGCGCAACGTACGCTGCGTTCCGGGCCAGTCGACGCCAGTGTGACGGTGATTCCAGCTCGGCGCAGTACGTTTACCAGGGTAATGACTTCCAGTTCTTCGCTACCATTGGCAATAGCAATCAGGGCGTTCATGGCAGAGTCCTCATATTGAAATAGCAAGAGATACGATCAAGACAAACAAGTAACGGGCGCAGTGTGAGAGTTACGGGGGCAAATGTCATGTTTTGTCGGTGTTATCCGCTGGTTTTTTCTGACACGGGTTATTTTGCCACTTTGCGATAACGTCCCCGGTGCTTCTGCTTAGCATGGCTGTATTCACTGAATCACGAGGAATACATCATGAGCGAGACCTGTTGCGCATCCAAGGCATCTACCACGATACCAACCCCGGTTCATCCACTGGATCCCTTGACCCAGGACGAACTGGCACAGGCCGCGGCGATTCTGAAACAAACGCAGCAGCTTGGCGATAGCTGCCGGTTTCCGTATTTACAACTGGAAGAGCCGCCCAAAGCCGAAGTGCTGGCATTTGAAGCAGGAAAGGCCTTTTCCCGTCGTGTCTTTGCCACCGTGCTGGATAAAAGCAACGGTGCGATGTTTGAAGCCATGGTGGATCTGGTTGCAGAAACCGTCACCGACTGGCAGCAACTGGACCCTGAAGTGACCGGGCAAGCCCCGATCATGATCGAAGAATTCTTTACCTGTGTGGATATCGTCCAGAACGATGCTGACTGGCGCGCTGCGGTCAAACGTCGTGGTCTGACCGATGCCGATATTGAAAACATCCAGATTGATCCCTGGTCGTTCGGGTATTTTGGGGATGACCCCAAATACAAAGGCAAGCGCCTGATGCGTGGCGTGGCGTTTTATCGTGACCAGTTTACCGATAACGGCTATGCCCATCCGATTGAAGGTCTGGTAGCCATTATTGATTTGAACGAAGGCAAGGTTATCGAGCTGCTTGACGATGGCCGTGATACCCCGATTCCAAAAACCAAGCGTAACTACGACACACCATCGTTGGGGGAGCCACGTAGCGATGTCAAACCGCTGCATATTGTGCAACCGGAAGGCGTGAGCTTTGAAGTGGATGGCTGGAAAGTTAACTGGCAAAACTGGGAATTCCGGGTCGGCTTTACGCCACGGGAAGGCCTGGTATTGCATCAATTAGGTTATAACGACAAGGGCGAAACCCGTCCCATCATCTACCGCGCCAGTGTCACGGACATGGCGGTACCTTATTCCGACACGGCGTTGAACCACTACTGGAAATGCGCCTTCGACGGCGGCGAGTATGGCCTGGGGCGACTGGCCAACCAGCTGGAGCTGGGCTGTGATTGCCTGGGTGCGATCCATTATTTTGATATTCCGGCGGTCGATGACAAGGGCGAACCCTTCACCATGAAGAACGCCGTATGTATGCATGAAGAAGATTACGGCACCTTGTGGAAGCATTACGAATTCCGTACCGATGTATTTGAAGTCCGCCGTTCACGTCGTCTGGTGATCAGCTTTTTCTGTACCGTTGGCAACTATGATTATGGTTTTTACTGGTATCTGTACCAGGATGGCACCATTGAAATGGAAACCAAACTGACCGGTATTATCCAGACGGCCGGTATGGTTCCTGGCACCAAACCGGCCTGTGGTGGTGGCCTGGTGACTCCGGAAATTTATGGCCCTTCACACCAGCATTTCTTTAATGCCCGTTTGCATATGATGCTGGATGGGGAACAAAACTCGGTTCTGGAAACCAATTTCAGCGCCAAGCCTGCGGGGGAAGACAACCCTTGGGGGAATGCTTTCAATACCGATGTCACTACCTTGACCACCGAACAGCAAGCTGCCCGGGAAGCCAATGGCCAGAGCGGCCGCTTCTGGAAGGTGATCAACCCCAACAAAACAAATGCCGTGGGCAATCATCCTGGTTACAAACTGATGGCGGAGCATAACCCCGTCATGCTGGCCCAGGCCGACAGTTATATTGGTCAGCGTGCCGGTTTTGCCGCCAAACACGTATGGGTAACCCCTTACGAGCCATCGGAGCGTTACGGCACCGGCAACTACCCGAACCAGAACAAGGGGGATGGCTTGCCGGTGTATACCCAACAAGACCGGAATGTCGAAAATACCGATATTGTGTTGTGGCACACCTACGGCCATACCCATATCTGCAAGCCGGAAGATTTCCCGGTGATGCCGGTGGAATACGTTGGCTTCAAGCTCAAGCCCAACAATTTCTTCGACGCCAACCCGGCCATGGACCTGCCAGCCGGCAAGGATCATCGCAGTGTCGGCGTCGCCGATGACGACAGTGATGGTGGTGATGGTGGTGATTGCTGTGCCAGCTAGGACATGAGCATCGAAACGATCAATACATGATTGAGACGATGTCCTGACCGAAGGCCAGCCAACCGGGAAAGCGGCGGGTTGGCCTTTGCGCCAAATATGATGGAGAGCGCCATGTTTGCACTGAATAATCAGTTCTGGCTGGAGTGTGGGTTTATTTTGCTGGTTGTGGTCTGGATCGCCCGGCAATCCGGTGGCTGGAAGCAGCCCTTGTTCTGGTTCGCCGTGGCACTGTTTGTGGTGGCCATGAACCCTTGGCTGGACACCCTGGCACGTCATTCCATTTGGTTGCACAGCTGGCAAAGTGTGGTTGTCCACCATCTGGTTCCCATGCTTTGGCTGGCGGTTTTTGCCGAGGCTGGTCTCTCAGCCAAGCGTGCTGAGGAAGCGGACAGCAAAGGTGATTGCCAGCAGCATAAAGAAACATCACTGCCATTCTGGCTCGGATTGACTCTGGCGGGGCTGCTATCCTGGATCGGCATGTTGCCAGCCTGGCATCAACCCTTGATGGACAGTCCGGTGCTGTATGCCCTGGGAAAATGGGCCATGGCGCTGGGGGGGGTATGGCTGTGTCTGAATCCTCAGCGCCTGCAACAGCATGCCTTGCCGGTTGCCCTGGTGATGTTGCTACCCTTGGTGGGACTGGGTCTGGCGATGGTGCTTAACCCGTTGATGTATCGTATGACGACGGCAATCACGGCCTATCCCGAGGCTGCTCCGTTGCTGGCATGGCTACCCCTGGCACTGCCTGGCATTGTCGACCAATGGCTGGGAGGGGCCGTGTTACTGAGCGGCGCATTCAGTTATTGGTTAATGAGTCGGGTCGTGCATGGTCCTTTGTCAGATCCTTCGGGGTCTGGCTCAGAGCCGGTGAGCAGTGGAATCATGCCGCCGAAGACTACGGGCGTCCTGTGCGGGTAGCGCTGGGCGTTTCACCAAACAGACGTCGATATTCCTGCCCAAAATAGCCGCCATGGTAAAACCCGTAATTGGCGGCAACCGAACCAATCGGTAGCTCACTGGATAATAATTCCCGCCGTGCCGCATTCAGTTTGACGGCGCGCAGATACTGCGCAGGAGAACAACCTGCCACCCGTTCAAAACTGTAATTCAGCGTCCGCCGAGGTACGTTCAGCGTTTTGCAGATATCCAGAATACTGTCGTCGGCACCTTGTTCCGAGAGTACATGCTGATGGCAGCTGCGCACCAGATAATGATGCTGGTTGCCCAAGGGGCGCATCGGCCGGTTATGGTCAGTTGACGGTATAAACAGATCTAGCGTCATGCTGATCAGCTGGTGCTGGATGGCGCGCTCGAGTGCCGCCCGGCGCGTGGCCTTGCGTTCCTCCTGATGCGAGAGTTCGGCCTCGTCCGGAAAGACAACCGTGTGCTCGCCGTCTTCGGATTGCAGCGCCAGCAGCTGGTTCAGCAAAGAGATTGCCTGGCTTTGCAGTCTGGCCAGATGGCGCGTATTTACGGGTACTTCGTAACTGCGTTGGGCCGACAGCAGCTGGTTCATATCCTCTTCTGTCAATAACGCGGTCAGTTCCTGTTGATCCAGTGAAATCACGATGTAGTCGGTATTGGCCGGGCCAACAAAAAAGAACTCATTCTGATAGGGCAGCAGGGTGACGCCGTCACTGGCGATATTACGCGCCTGATCCGAGGTTTTGGCATTATGGAACGAGATCGGAATCAGGACACTGATCTTGCCTGTTGGAGTGTGGGTGTGCTGGGCCACCGACAGATTCATGGTTTCCCGGAACAGCCGGACCGATGGCAGTTCGACATCCTGCAAGCGGCCATGGAAATGCCCTGGCACTACCTGGTCGTATTGCTGCGGCCAGGAAGAAAGTGAATGGGCGAAGGAATTGACTTCGTTACAAACCGTGTTTTCGATACGAGGCTGAACACTTGTCATGCCGCAACTGCCAATAAAAGAGTATCTGCTTCAAACAGCAAGAGCCACGCCACAAATACCGGCTGGTCTTGATCACCTTGATGGCTGCCAGAGGTGACAGGAGAGCAAGAATAAAGTCGGAGTGGCTAGCATAATCCGGCCTTCTCATCATTTGATTGGGATGCGGCGAATTGTCACTGCTTGTCTGCCTGCAAAAGCGATGACAGTGGTTCGATTTTTAGTGTTGATACCCTTCGATGGCAGATGAAAGACAGTTCAGAGACTATTCAAAGACAAATATATGACTTTTCACTGGTTATTGTCGCTGCACTGTAATGTTACGGATACAGGATAATGCCCTGTCTGAGGGCGTGAGGGCCGCTGTCCGGTTTACAGCCCGCCAGTGTGGCGTTAGAGTACCCCGCCTGAATTTTGTGATCGCACGTGGCCTGTCGTAGGGGCCACCACTGACCAAGGAAATACTATGCCTGTTATTACCCTTCCCGATGGTTCTCAACGTACGTTCGAGCAACCGGTAACTCTGATGCAAGTGGCCGAAGATATTGGCCCGGGTCTGGCGAAGGCCACCGTTTGCGGCCGTATCAACGGCACGCTGGTGGATGCTTGTGAACTGATTACCGATGATGCGGATGTCACGCTGATTACCGGCCGGGATATGGAAGGTCTGGAAGTGATTCGTCACTCCTTTGCTCACCTGGTTGGCCATGCGGTCAAGCAACTGTACCCAACCGCCAAAATGGCGATTGGTCCAGTGATCGAGAACGGCTTCTATTACGACATCGATTATGAGCGTCCATTTACACCGGAAGACGTGGCAGCGATCGAAAAGCGTATCAAGGAGCTGGTCAAAAAAGACTATCCCGTGATCAAGGAAATGACACCTATCGAGCAGGCTCGGCAGGTGTTTGTTGAACGTGGCGAAGAGTACAAGGTTGAACTGGTTGATGGCCTGATTGAAAAAGGTGAAACCAGCGTCGGCCTGTACCACCACGAAGAATACATTGATATGTGTGTTGGCCCTCACGTGCCGAATACCCGAGTCATGCGCATCTTCAAGTTGCAGCGTGTGTCCGGTGCCTACTGGCGTGGCGATTCCAACAACAAACAGTTGCAGCGTATTTACGGTACCGCCTGGAACGACAAGAAGGCGATGAAAGAATATCTCGTGCGCCTGGAAGAAGCGGAAAAACGGGATCACCGTAAACTGGCCAAACAACTGGACTTGTTCCACCTGCAGGAAGAAGCACCGGGTATGGTGTTCTGGCATCCGAATGGCTGGACCATTTATCAGGTGCTGGAACAGTACATGCGCAAAGTGCAGAACGATGCCGGTTATCTGGAAATTAAAACCCCGCAAGTTGTTGACCGCACGCTGTGGGAAAAATCCGGGCACTGGGAACACTACGCCGACGCGATGTTTACCACTGAATCGGAAAAACGCACTTACGCGGTCAAGCCGATGAACTGCCCGTGTCATATCCAGGTCTTTAACCAGGGGCTGAAAAGCTATCGTGACCTGCCGCTGCGTCTGGCCGAATTTGGTTCCTGTCACCGCAACGAACCATCCGGTGCCTTGCACGGCATTATGCGTGTACGTGGTTTTACCCAGGATGACGCCCATATCTTTGTTACCGAAAGCCAGATTCGTCAGGAAGCGGCCGACTTTATCCGTCTGACGCTGGATGTTTACAAAGATTTCGGCTTTGACGTGGTTGAGATGAAGCTGTCGACCCGACCTGAAGGCCGTATCGGTGATGATACATTGTGGGATCAGGCAGAATCGGCATTGGAAGATGCCTTGAATGATGCCGGCCTGGACTGGGAACTGCAGCCTGGCGAAGGAGCCTTCTACGGACCGAAAATCGAATTCTCATTACGGGATTGTATCGGTCGGGTTTGGCAGTGTGGTACCGTCCAGCTCGACTTTATGCTGCCAGAACGACTGGGCGCGCAATATGTCGATGAAGACAACGAACGCAAAACACCAGTGATGTTGCACCGGGCGATTCTTGGCTCGTTTGAGCGCTTTGTTGGTATTCTGATCGAGCACTATGCCGGTGCCATGCCACCCTGGTTGGCTCCGCAGCAGGTTGCCGTTCTGAATATTACCGATAATCAGGGTGAATATTGCCAGAATTTGGCAAAAACACTCAAATCAAGAGGCTATCGGGCGAATGCGGACTTGAGAAACGAGAAGATCGGCTTTAAAATTCGTGAGCACACTTTGCACAAGGTACCCTATCTGCTTGTGGTAGGGGATAAAGAAGTTGAAGCAAACACCGTAGCTGTGCGCACTCGTAAGGGAGATGATCTAGGCGTAATGACTATTGACGCATTCCAAGCCCTCCTCGATAGTGCTATAGAACAGCGCGGACGGTTTGGAATGGAGAACTGAATATCAGACGCGACAATAGAAGAGGCAGCCGCAACGACGATCGGGCTGCTATTAACGATCAGATACGTGCAACCGAAGTCCGACTGATCGGCGCCGATGGCAATCAGGTCGGGGTAGTTAGCATCCAGGAAGCTCTGCAAATAGCGGAAGAATCCGAGCTGGATCTTGTTCAGATCTCAGACGGTGACCCGATTGTTTGTAAAGTCATGGACTTTGGCAAGAAGCTTTACGAAGAGAAAAAGCAGAAAGCCGAAGCCAAGAAAAAACAGCACCAGGTTCAGATCAAGGAAATGAAATTCCGCCCTGGTACTGAAGAAGGGGATTACCAGATCAAGCTGCGTAACCTCACTCGATTCCTGGAAGGCGGCGACAAGGCGAAAGTCTCCCTGCGTTTCCGTGGCCGAGAAATGGCCCACCAGAATATCGGTATGGAGCTGATGAGACGCATCGAAGCTGATCTTGCTGAGATGGGTGTTGTTGAGCAACATCCCAAAATGGAAGGTCGCCAGATGGTTATGGTGATCGCACCAGGTAAGAAGAAGTAGTCCGGTTCTGCAAACGACATCCAGAAACCCCTGCGTTAGCCGGGGTTTCTGTTTTTCTACCGACTACTGAACAGATCCCGTCCGTGCCCAAGGGCCAGAGCGGGTGTAACGGCAGGTGTAGTACAGGGTCTTAGTTTCTGTGCGCGCCATTACTATTGGAGTACCAAAATGCCTAAAATCAAAACTAAGCGCGCGGCAGCCAAGCGTTTTAAAAAGACTGCAAACGGCTTCAAACACCGTAATGCATTCCGCAGCCACATCCTGACCAAAAAGAGCACCAAGCGTAAGCGTCATCTGCGCGGCATGAATCAAGTCAATGCCTCAGATAAAAAGCTTGTTATCCGCATGTTGCCTAACCTTTAAGTCCAGGAGATAGAATATGGCTCGCGTAAAACGTGGTGTAGTCGCTCGTCGTCGTCACAAAAAAATTCTGAAACTGGCCAAAGGTTATTACGGTGCACGTTCACGTGTATTCCGTGTTGCCAAACAAGCCGTGATCAAAGCTGGTCAGTATGCTTACCGTGACCGTCGTCAAAGGAAGCGTCAGTTCCGTCAACTGTGGATTGCTCGTATCAATGCGGGTGCTCGTCAGAACGGACTGTCTTACAGCAAATTCATCAACGGCCTGAAAAAAGCCTCTGTTGAAATTGACCGTAAAGTACTGGCCGACCTGGCAGTAAACGAGAAAGCAGCATTTGCAGCTCTGGTTGAGAAAGCCAAAGTTAGCCTGTAATTTCTCTGGGTTGCCTTGCCTGATGGATATAATCCAGACAGCAAGGTAATGCCAAATTCAGCTTCTGGCGATAACTTCTGTTATGGTTGGAAGCAACGAAAATAGGGGAATAGCCAAGGCGATTCCCCTATTTTTTTGTCCAAATTCAAGACAACGATGGAATCAGCGATGGAAAACCTTGAGGCCCTGACTCAGCAAGCCCTGGCCGCTGTATCCGATGCGCAGGATGTGGCCGCGCTGGATCAGGTTCGAGTTCAGTTTCTGGGTAAAAAAGGGGAAATTACTTCCCTGATGAAAAACCTGGGCAAAGTGTCTGCGGAAGATCGCCCCAAAATCGGTGCGGTGATCAATGAAGCCAAAAGCCAGGTTCAGGACGCGATCAACAGCCGCAAGCAAGCGCTGGAATCCGCAGCTCTGGAAGCCCGGCTGGCGGCAGAAAAAATCGACGTTACCCTGCCAGGTCGAGCGCAGCAGGAAGGCAGTCTGCATCCTGTGACCCGCACCCTGGAGCGTATCGAAACCTTCTTCCGTAATGCCGGATACCAGGTTGAAGAAGGGCCAGAAATTGAAGACGATTTCCATAATTTTGAAGCCTTGAACATTCCATCGCATCATCCGGCCCGTGCGATGCACGATACCTTCTACTTCGATGCGAACACCCTGTTGCGGACTCATACTTCACCGGTACAGATTCGCACCATGGAAGCCCGTCAGCCACCGGTACGGATTATTTGCCCTGGCCGGGTATACCGTTGTGACTACGATCAGACCCACTCACCGATGTTCCACCAGGTGGAAGGGTTGCTGGTCGACAAGGGCGTCAGCTTTGCTGACCTGAAGGGTACGATCCAGCAGTTTTTGAGCGTGTTTTTCGAAAAAGAACTGGTAGTTCGCCTGCGGCCTTCCTATTTTCCGTTTACTGAGCCATCTGCCGAAATCGACATCGAATGGGTTATCGAAACACCGGAAGGCACCAAGCGTCGCTGGCTCGAAGTGGGGGGCTGCGGCATGGTTCACCCGAACGTGTTCAAACACGTAGGGATTGACCCGGATGAGTACACCGGTTTTGCCTTTGGCATGGGGGTAGAGCGTCTGGCGATGTTGCGTTATGGCGTCAACGACCTGCGCTTGTTCTTCGAGAACGATCTGCGCTTCCTGCAGCAATTCCGTTAATTCAGGCTCATCGAAAAAGGTAAACACATGAAATTCAGCGAACAGTGGTTGCGCGAATGGGTGCAGCCTGAAGCAGACACCCAGCAACTGGTTGATCAGATCACGATGGCGGGCCTGGAAGTGGATGGCACTGAAGCCGTCGCCGGTGATTTCTCTGGCGTTGTGGTTGGCCAGGTTGTCACACGAGAACAACACCCGGATGCCGACAAGCTCAGCTTGTGCCAGGTGACCGACGGCAACGAGACTTTCCAGATTGTCTGTGGTGCTCCCAATGTACGCGAAGGGTTAAAAATCCCGTTCGCCAAGATTGGTGCCGTTTTGCCCGGCAACTTCAAAATCAAGAAAGCCAAATTACGCGGCGTCGAATCGTTCGGCATGTTGTGTGCCGAAGCCGAACTGGGCCTGTCAGAAAGTTCTGATGGCCTGATGGAGCTGCCAGCATCGGCTCCCGTCGGTGAAGATTTCCGCGTCTACATGAATCTGGACGACGTCGTTATTGATGTGGACCTGACCCCCAACCGGGGTGATTGTCTGAGCATTGCCGGCCTGGCACGTGAAACCGGCCTGCTGTTCAAGGCCGCAGTGCAGGGACCAGCGATCGAGCCGGTTGCCGCCGTGATTGACGATGTACCTGTTATCGACGTGGTTGCGCCAGAAGCATGCCCTCGTTATGTGAGTCGCATCATCAAAGGGGTCGATGTCAAAGCCGAAACTCCATTGTGGATGGTCGAGAAATTACGTCGTAGCGGTGTCCGCTCAATCGATCCAGTGGTCGACATTACCAACTTTATTCTGTTGGAACTGGGCCAGCCCATGCACGCCTTTGACTACTCCCGTATCGACGGTGGTATCCGTGTCCGCATGGCCGAACAAGGCGAAAAACTGACCCTGCTCGACGGCCAGGAAATAGAACCCGGTTCCGATACCCTGATGATTGCCGACCATAACAAACCGCTGGCCATGGCCGGTGTGATGGGCGGTGAGCATTCCGGCGTCAGTAACACAACGGTTGACCTGTTACTGGAAGCGGCATTTTTTAATCCGATCATTATCGCCGGTAAAGCCCGTGCCCATGGATTACACACAGACTCTTCCCATCGCTTTGAGCGTGGGGTGGACTACGACCTGGCTGTACAAGCCATGGAACGTGCAACCCGGTTGATTCTGGATATCTGTGGCGGCCAGCCTGGCCCGGTCGTTGACATTGCAGCAGCAGAGCACCTGCCCAAAGCCGCTGAAATTCATCTGCGTAAAGCCCGTATCGAGCTGATTCTGGGCCTGACGTTTGAGGATGCAGAAGTAGAAGATATCCTTGCGCGCCTGGGCATGAGCGTGACACGCACTGATGACGGCTGGAAAGCCATCGCCCCCAGCTACCGTTTTGATATGGCCATTGAGCCTGACCTGATCGAAGAGCTGGCCCGGATCTACGGTTACAACCGCTTGCCTGTGCGTACACCGGAAGCCGCGATGCCTCTGGCTATCGTGCCAGAAAACCGCTACACCATCAGCGACGTTCGCCGCATGATGGTGGCACGGGGTTATCACGAAGCCATCACCTACAGCTTTGTTGATCCGGCGATGCAACAGGCGCTGGACCCTGATCTTGCCGGTCTGGCATTGTTGAACCCGATTTCTTCGGAAATGTCTGTCATGCGCACCAATCTGTGGGCCGGACTGGTACCGGCCGCAGGTTACAACCTCAAGCGCCAACAGCCACGAGTGCGTCTGTTTGAAACCGGCTTGCGGTTTGTGCCATCGGAAGATGGCCTGAAGCAGTTGCCAACACTGGCCATGCTGGCGACGGGCAATCGGTTGCAACAAAACTGGTCTGCCACAGAAACTCCCGTCGACTTCTTTGATGTCAAAGGGGACGTCGAAGCCCTGCTGGCAAGAACCGGCAGTCTGGATGAATTCCGCTTTGTGGCCGACAAGCACTCAGCCTTGCATCCGGGACAAACCGCCCGAATCGACAAGCTGATTGATGGTGAGTGGACGGAACTGGGCTGGATGGGGGCATTACACCCGGAAACCCAGAAACAGGTGGATATCAAGCAAACCCTGTTTGTGGTTCAGCTGGATATGAGCCTGTTGCTGCAAACCACCATTCCGGCTTTTGAAGAGTTATCCAAATACCCGGAAATGCGTCGGGACCTCGCCTTGGTGGTCGACAAGCATCTTGCTGTTGACGACGTACTGGAGCAGATTCGCAGCCAGGCCGGAGAGTACCTCGCCAAGCTTAATCTGTTTGATGTATACGAAGGTAAAGGCATTGATCCAGATAGAAAAAGCCTGGCTCTGGGCTTGACCTGGCAACATCCATCGCGCACTCTTACTGACCAAGAAGTGAACGATTCAGTGGATGCTGTTTTGTCACACTTGGAGCAAACACTTGGAGCAACGTTGCGGGGTTAGCATGACAGCCTTGACCAAAGCGGAACTGGCAGAAAAACTGTTCGAGGAACTTGGTCTCAACAAACGTGAGGCCAAGGATATGGTCGATCTCTTTTTTGATGAGATCCGCGATAGTCTGCGCCGAAACGAACAGGTCAAATTATCCGGTTTCGGTAATTTTGACCTGCGCGACAAAAGCCAAAGGCCAGGGCGTAACCCAAAAACCGGCGAGGAGATTCCGATCTCCGCTCGCCGCGTTGTTACCTTCAAACCCGGCCAGAAACTGAAGGTTCGAGTAGAAGCTTATGCTGGAACCCAGCCACAATAACGAATTGCCAGCCATTCCGGCAAAACGATACTTTGCCATCGGTGAAGTCAGCGATCTCTGCGACGTCAAACCACATGTGCTGCGCTACTGGGAGCAGGAATTCCCACAGCTTAGCCCGGTCAAGCGTCGCGGCAATCGTCGTTATTACCAGCGTCAGGATGTGATCCTGGTACGTGAAATTCGTGAACTGCTGTATGGCGAAGGCTACACCATTCAGGGGGCACGTCAGCGCCTGGAATACGGAGCAAGCGAGAATACCGCCGCCATGGATCAGGCATTGATAAAATCCATGATTATCGAGTTGAAGGAAATCGAGACTCTGCTCTCGGAATGGTAAAAAAACTTCCATCTATCAACTACTTGAGTATAATGCGTGCTTCTGGAACAGCCTCTGTTTCAGAGTGTCGGGGCGTAGCGCAGCCTGGTAGCGCACTTGCATGGGGTGCAAGGGGTCGAGTGTTCGAATCACTCCGTCCCGACCAATTTTTCCTTTAAAAATCAGTGGCTTATATTTTCGCTATTTTCCCAAACTAGCTGCTTCCTAATATTATTTCCTAATATACAGTTGTAGATCCATACAGGTTTTCCTTGGTATGGATGCTGCACAATCACAATATAGACTCCGATTTACCGTGTTTATTGGTGGATTAAAGGCGCGCGGGATCTGCCCTGTCAATGATATGGTTTTCAAAGAGGTACTGTGCCCACCCATTGCAGCTCAAGGAACCTGGTAGAGTCTGCCGGCATGGGGCTTTGTCAACGACTCCGATCATTTCTTTTTCCTGTCAGCGTTCAAGTGTTATGGTTATTATCTGAATTCAGGATGTAAAAGGTACCAGGGAAGCTCACCTCATGCTTGCTGTAAAAATGAAACGTACTGTTAAGTCGATTGGTGCCATTATCGCAATCCTGATTACCTTCGGGATTGCCGGATCTATATGGATTCCTTTTTGGTTTTTTTTGTTTCTTTCAAATCTGTTGGTCTGGGGTCTCTCCGATCTCGAGCCAAAGGTCTCCCTGGAGGATTATGAAGAAATTATTTCAACCAAAGTGAAATACTCATCCAGTTATTTATTCCTTCCAAGCGTGATTGATACTGAAGCAGAAGCCACGGCATTTTTTCATATTCCAGGTATCCTGCAGGGTAATGATGTACTCGGTTTGCGACAGCGTTTACCCAAAGAGAAAATTTCCCGGTTATTGCATGATCTGGAGCAAAGCGGGCGAATGGAAATCAGTGATTTTGGCGATATTTCTGTATCAAATTGTTATCCGGATTATAGGATTGAAAAATCTTCAGAAGAAAATAGTCTGGGGAAGCTCAGCGAATTACCTGAAGGTTTCAGAATTTTTCTCTTTGATTCCGACCTCGAGGACATCCAGGAGAATTGGAATCATAATCTGATAGCATATACCGCTGTCTCATTGAGTAAGCGAGAAGTACTCTACTGTGTTGAACAATGGTAATAAAATAGAAAAATATTAATACTTTTTTTGTCATGATTTTAATTATAATAATATACTGATAAAAATGGCTATATTGATCTGATGATATTATTAATATGCGCTGGCGTTAAATCATTCTTCGGTTGACGGGCCATTGTCTGAATATATCCCATTATATAAATATTTGTGTATGATATTTATACTATGCGCACAGTTTGAACACTCCCTTTAAATACCCAACCCCACCCCAGAACCCAACTCAAAACCCAACTCAAAACCTTGGCATTTATGCTGGCCTTCTTCAGTCTTCGATACCCTTTATCTCATTATATTATTAACAAGAAGAATAAAAATTTTAACCTGAGTGAAATATAAATCACACGAACCTTTCATCTTGCACCTTCACAGTGCACGTCCCGGTCAAGTTATGAAGGTTTGTGTGGCGCTTTGTCACGCAAGGTCAAACTATTCGTCTGTTGGCGACCGGTGAGCAGTAGGCGCAGCGGGATGGTTATGGTGTTGAGCAAGGTGTGGGGCAGAGGACAGCAGCAACAATTGCAGCAGCTGATATGCATGGTGATCGCCGGTTGGCCGTTGCTGGCGTCTGCCGAGACCATGCATAACCACGAAGCGGTGATTCCACCGCAGTGCTATACCCAAACAGAAGGCAAGTTCAACCCTTGTTATGTTTGCCACCAAAGCCATCCGCAAGGCACGCGCATTAACTATATGGATGATGGTGATATCCAGGGGGATTACAGCTTTTCTGAACTGGGAGAGACCAATCACTGGAGCAATCTGTTCAAACCCCGGCTGGCAGAAATCGCCAATGTGTCGGATGAATATATTCTTGATTATGTCCGCCAGGATAACTACAGCGCGCTGATGGCGACTCCAAATGCAGGGTATACGCCGGACTTAACGCATCTGGCTGATCCTCGGCTGGCATTTGATGGACAGGGGTTTGCCCGCGATGGCTCTGGCTGGGTAGCCTTTAATTACAAGCCGTTGCCGAGTACGTTTTGGCCGACCAATGGCAGTTTTGATGATGTGATGATCCGCTTGCCGCCAGTGTTCCGGCAGGATACTGGTGGTAATGACAGTCGATCGCTGTATTTACTGAATTTGTCCTTGCTGGAAATGACAATCAAGGATCTCGATAACATCTCGATCCCGGTAACGGATGAATCCCTGCTGGGGCTGGATCTGGATGGCGACAATACCCTGGGCTTGGCGGTACGCATGCAGCGGCGCGAGCAATATCTGGGTGCTGCAGCCACGATCGATCTGGTACGTCAGCAATATCCGGTTGGCACCGAATTTATTCACACGGTTCGTTATCTGGATATCAGTCGCCATGGTGATATTGAGCCGTCGCGGCGCCTGAAAGAACTCCGTTACAGCCGCAAGTATCGCCAGCTGTCTGAAGTGGCGCTACGTTATGCGTTTAATCAGGAGCATCGGGAAAAAGCAGAAGAAAAACTGCCGCATTACTCCTGGGCACAACCCGCGTCACAAGCAGGGATGAACAACAAATTGGGCTGGCAGATTCAGGGTTGGATTGAAAATGAATCTGGCGATCTGCGTCTGCAGAACTACGAAGAAAACGCATTTTGTATGGGCTGCCATACCACAACAGGCACCCATATTGACAGCACACTGGCATTTCCACGCAAAGTGACCGGTGCTGCTGGCTGGGGTTATATCAACCTCAAAGGTATGAATGACGTTGCGAACTACGGTGATTCTCTCGGTGAGATAGCGAGCTATTTTGAGCGGGTCGGTGGTGGCGATGAGTTCCGTCAAAACGGTGAGATGATCGAGCGCTGGTTTAACGGCGATGGTTCGGTGAATAAAGCCGCCGTTGCAACGGCCGATGTGTATACCTTGTTAATCCCTTCTACTGAACGTGCGCTGGCGCTTAACAAAGCCTATCAGCGCACCGTGTTGGAACAATCCTTTTATCTGGGCAGAGATGCCGTGTTGGGCGATCCCGTCAATGTGTTTGCGACGGTCGATCAGGACCATGTTCCGGTATTGCCAGCCAGTCGTCAGTATCACTACGACCTCCGGCTGCAATGGCCCGATCTCAGTCCGGCCATGGTGGCCGCAGATATTTCATCCCCCGACTCCCACCGTAATGAAAGCGCTGCAGATGCCAGCCAGGCCAGGCATGACGCTGGTGCTGCTCATGGTGGTGCATGGTCTTTTGCTGCCCTGGGGGTGTTGCTGACTTTGGCGGCGATGCTGCGGCGTCGTATCCGCCAGGTTGCCTGCGGCTGAGCCGCAGGTCAGGACGTTCAAACCCAACACACGTTAAAGAAACGAGGAAATCCCGATGACTCAAGCAACCGATGACGGTTTGCTGCTGTCCGGAACGCCTGCACTGACCAAACGGCTATTGCCGATGTCTGTGCTGGTTGCTTCTCTGGCACTGGCAAGTTGTGGCTCTGATGACGACAACAACAATAACGATAATGATAATGACGTCAGTGTGAATACGGCCCCCGAGCTGGTGCTGACGGCAGGTGATACGCTGGTCGAAGACGGTGTCTCGGCAGGTGCCGTATTGGCAACCATCACCGCCACGGATGCCGATGGCGATACACTCAGCTACAGCCTCAGCGACAACACCTACGCCACCATTTCTGGTGATACTGTCCAGCTGAACAGCCAAGGGGTTAACGCTGTTAATGATGACAGCCTCAACCTTTCATCATTGTCTGTGACCGTGACTGTCTCGGATGGTGAGCTGTCGGCGACCGACTCCGCCACCGTGGCGATTACACGTATTGACGATACCGTGGCTGATAACACCGCCCCTGAATTGGGCGCCACGACCAATAGCCTGACCGAAGACAGCGTCAGCAGCACCACGGTTGTAGCGACATTTGATGCCACCGATGCCGAAGGTGACGAGCTGTTCTATCGTCTGGACGATAACAGCGATGGTTACTTCATGATTTCCGGTTCGACGGTTGTGTTGACCAGCGCCGGTGTGACGGCCATCAATGACGACAGCCTGAGCCTGACGGCATTGAGTGTCACGCTGGTGGTCAGCGACAACCAGTTGTCTGCCCAGCAAACGCTGACGATCAATGTGACGCGTGTTAACGATGCGCCAGTCCTGAGCGTTGACGCGGTTAGCAGCCTGACTGAAGACGATGTCACTACTGATACCCAAGTGGCAACCGTGGAAGCGTCAGACCCTGAGCAGGATACGTTGAGTGTTCATATCGAGGGTGTGAACATCAGCTATTTCACCCTGACAGGCAATCAGATCACCTTGTCTGAAGCAGGTGTTGAGGCGATCAACGATGATGATCTCAACCTGACGGAGCTGAGCGCCACGGTCACTGTCTCCGATGGTGTTAACAGCCTGGAAAAAACCTTCACGCTGGCGATTAACCGCGTTGATGATGCTGGCGAAACGGAAGAGCCGCGCGAAATCAAACTGTTTGAAGATGACTTCGAGTCCGCTTCCACCGCCAAATGGACTGTGATCAACAGTATTGCTGGCAGCAACTCATGGCTCACCGAGAGCTATGCCGGAGACCTGTTTGCCGTCGCCAACTGCTACGGCAGCGCCGGTGAGTGTGATGCCTGGATGATGACACCGGCACTGGATGTGACCAACTTTGAAGATCTGCAAATGACCTTCAACAGTGCCTGGAACTATGGTACCGGTACTGATCAGATGTCGTTGATGGTTTCTACCGACTACGATGGGGATGTCAGCACCGCCACCTGGACGGATATTTCTGATCGGGCGACCTGGTCCCCGGGCAGCTTTGAGTTTGTCGAATCCGGTACGGTTGATCTGTCGGACTTTGTTGGCCAGCCAGTGTATGTGGCGTTCCACTATGCCCATCCGGTCAGCGATGCCAGCAAATGGGAAATTGATGATGTGTTGATCAAGGGTAATGGCACCGGAGACTTCCCGCTCGCGGCAGAAATCAGTGTCGCTGGCGATGAGTTCTACACCGAACGCAGTATCAAGTTTACGGGTGCCGCCGTGAACGGTGCCGGTGAACCGTACACCTATGCCTGGAACTTTGGTGATGGTGCCAGTGCAACCGATGCGGTCGCCAATCACACCTTTACCGAAGCGGGTCGCTACGAAGTGACATTGACCGTAAGCGATAACGACGGTGATACCGAGACCAGCAGCCTGTTTATCGATGTAGCGACCGGTTCTGTGTATACCGTACCGGAGAAAAGCGGTGACTTCCGTATTGCGACTTTTAATGCCGGCTTTGATCTGCAATCCGCTGTCGGCGAGCAGAACACGGCTTTCAGCGGCGGCGAGTACCGCAAAGCCCAGAAAGTGGCCGAAATCATCCAGCGAGCCAACCCGGATGTTCTGTTGCTGAACGAAATCGACGGTAACGACGATGGGGCCACAGTAAACACATTCAATGAGGAATACCTGCAAGTCGCGCAAGCAGATGACGTGGATGCGGCGGTATACCCTTATGTGTATTACGGCGACAACGGCAACACCAACTACTGCAACACCGGTGCACCGATTGAAGAAGGCATCGAAATCGACTTCAACAAGGACGGCGACAGCCTGGATCCGGAAGATCGTTACGGTTTTGGTAACTACAATGGCCAGTACTGCATGGCGATTTTCTCCAAGTACCCCATTGATGAAGCCAATATCCGCACCTTCCAGGAATTCAAATGGGCCGATATGCCAGACTATCTGGTGCCTTCCGCCGTGGACAGCGACGGTAATGTAACCGATGGCAACTGGTACACCGACGAAGAAATGACGGTATTCCGTCTGTCTTCCAAAACTCATATCGACCTGCCGGTCACCATTGATGGCACCACCGTTCACGTGTTGGCCTCGCATCCGACGCCTCCTACGTTTGATGGCAACGAAGACCGCAACGGCATGCGTAACTTCGATGAAATCCGGATGTGGGCTGATTACATCGACCCAGCCAGCAGCTACCTGTACGACGATGATGGCGTTAGCGTCACGCTGGCAGAAAACACCCGTTTTGTGATTCTGGGTGATGAAAACGCCTCCGCCAAAGAAGGCGACGCTTACACCAAGGACGGTGTCCGGGCGATTGAACAACTGACCTTGTCAGAGTTGGTTAACCCCAACCTGCACGAAGACAGCACCACCTTCCAGGCACCGACGTCCGTTGCCGGTACCGAAAATACCCCGGATAGCATTTACTCATCCACGCATACAGCCAGCTGGGCGATGCGGGCGGACTATGTACTGCCATCGGCCTTTGGTCTGGAAGTCGCGCAGGGAGGTGTCTTCTGGCCATCCAGCGCCGATAACCTGAACTACCTGATAGAAGCTATCGACAGCACCGATATTGCCAGCTCCGACCACCGCATGGTGTGGATGGATCTGACCCTTACCGACGGCACAACAGCCATTGGTGGCGGTGATACAGGTACTGGCAACAATGGTGTAGAGCTGGTCGCTGACCATTTTGACAGCCTGGATGGCTTCATCGTGCTGGATCAGGGTGCCGACAGCAATAACTGGTACGCCAGCAGCTACGGCGATCTGCAATACGCCAAAATCTCTTGTTACAACGGTGCAGAAAACTGTAACGACTGGCTGATCAAAAGCGTTGACCTGACCACTGCCAATACGCCAGTACTGACGTTTGACAGCCTGCGCAACAGCTATGGCCCGTCGGATGCTTCTGAAATCGCTTTGATGATCTCAACCGACTTTGATGGCACCGATACCACCACGGCAACCTGGGATGACCTGAGTGGCCAGGTAAACTGGGCAACACAACCGTCGTCGGGTTATACCGATGCCATCAGCTCCGGTGATATCGACCTGTCAGCGTATGAAGGACAGACGGTATATATCGCCATCGTATACAGCAGTGATCCGGCCAATTCCGCGACCTGGGAAATTGCCAATTTCAAAGTGACTGGGCAGCTTGCCCCTTATGCCGAAGATGATTTCGCCAGCCTTGATGACGCTACCGTAATTAATGGTGGTGCCGACGGTAACGACTGGTACGCCAGCAGCTACGGTGATTTGCAATACGCCAAAATCTCTTGTTACAACGGTGCAGAAAACTGCAACGACTGGCTGATCAAAAGCGCTGATCTGACCAGTGCCAATGTGCCTGTACTGACATTCGACAGCCTGCGTAACAGCTATGGCCCATCAGATGCTTCTGAAATCGCTTTGATGATCTCAACCGACTTTGATGGTTCCGATACCGCCACAGCGACCTGGGATGACCTGAGTCATCTGGTGAACTGGGCAACACAACCATCGTCGGGTTATACCGATGCCATCAGCTCCGGTGAGATCGATCTGTCTGCGTATATTGGTCAGACGATTTATGTCGCGTTTGTTTACACCAGTGACCCGGCCAATTCCGCGACCTGGGAAATTGCCAATTTCCTGATTCAAGAAAAAACCAGCACGGTAGTTGATACCGACAGCAGCAACACAACAGGCACCACCGAGATCGCAGAGACTGCCCCGTCCTATACGGCTCTGAACGCAGTGAACCAGCGGAGCGAAGGCACCTTGTCGTTTGAGGCTGTTGCAGCGCCGGTAGAAGGTTCTGCCGACTCGTACATTGCCATTGGCTCTACCGGCTTGAGTGTGAATGGCGCAGCGGTTGCCAACTCGGGCTACAAAACCCTGGTGAAGTCTGGCCAGCTGGTGGATGGCAACGTCTACGCCCAGGTACGTGACAGCGCTGGCTCCGACCTGTTTGTCTCCAACTACAACGAGTTTATGTCGATTCTGCCGATTGGCGACCGCATCTTTGCCGTCAGCCAGTTTGAGAATATTCCCGGTGGCATGAACCTGCTGGAACTGAGCCAGGACAGCATCACGGGCGAACTGACGCCGATGACCACCGAAGTGCTGGACTTCTCTGCCATTCATGGCGGCTACAACCACTGTGCTGCTGTTGTGACACCATGGAACACCCACCTGGCGTCAGAAGAGTATGAACCCAATGCCCGTGCCCGCTCGGCCGCAACCGGCTCGATCGACAGCTACTACGACTCCATTGCCGATTACCACACCGACCTGAGCCTGTTACAGGTCAACCCGTACTGGTACGGCTACCCGGTGGAAGTGGTGGTAAACGTTGAAGGAACCGATGTGCGGACCGACATCGTCAAACACTACTCCGTGGCCCGTGTGTCACTGGAAGTGCCTTATGTCATGCCGGATCGCAAAACCATGTATCTGACCGACGACCAGTCAACCGGTGGCGGTTTGTTTATGTACATTGCCGACGAAGCAGAAGACCTGAGTGCGGGTACCCTGTACGCCATGAAATGGAACCAGACCGATTCCGGTAGCGACGATAACGCCTTTATGGGCGCGGCGGACATCGAATGGATCAGTCTCGGCCATGCCACCAACGCTGATATCTCAGAGCTGGTAAATGGTGACAACCCACTGTCGTTTGCCGATATCTTTGATGCCGTAGAACCGACCGGTGGTGCGTGTGCCCTGGGTTACAAAAGCATCAACTTCCTGGGTAGCCAGGAATGCCTGAGCCTGAAACCCGGAATGGAACAAGCGGCCTCACGACTGGAAACCCGTCGTTATGCTGCTTATCTTGATGCCACGGTTGAGTTTGCCAAAGAAGAAGGTTTTACCTACAACCCGCATAACCATAAAGCCTATATCGCCATTGCCAACGTCAGCAAAGGCATGCTGAATGGTTCCAGCGAGACCGGTGGACCCAACCACATGCAAGTGACTGCCAACCAGTGTGGTGGTATCTACGAACTGTCGATGGGCAGCAATGCCGAGATTGGTTCTGACTTTGTGATTGGCGCTGCCAAGGGAGAAGTCGCAGGCACAGCAGACGGTTATGCCTGTTCTGTTGACGGCTTGTCCGGCCCGGACAACGTCGCCTACGTAGGTTATAACACCCTGATTATCACCGAAGACACAGGCTTGCACGCCAACAACTTCGTCTGGTCTTACAATCTGGAAAGCAAGCAAGTGACCCGTATTTTCTCTGCTCCCAATGGCGCTGAAAACACCGGCCCTTACATGTTCAACCAGATTAACGGTTTTGCCTACATCACCAATGTTGTGCAGCATCCAGGTGATATCTCGGTTGACCCTAGCGCTGGTAATGAAGCTGAAATTGGCTACTTCGGGCCGATCCCCGTGGCCGTGGACGAATAATCCAGCGGCGATGTTATGCCATGGTGAGCGTATCGCTGTGGCGATCCTGACCGGTTAATGCCAGTGGTGGTTGCACCTTGGCATGACATTAAAAACCGTGACCCTTGGGTCGCGGTTTTTTTATTTCACCATGACTCCGGCACCGTGTAGTCGTTCAATGATTCCGGACACCAACGTAGGTGGTAATATCGCCACCATCAAACTGGATGAACGGGTTCCACACGATCACCCTTTACGATCCATCAAAACCCTGTTCGATCAGGCACTCACCCACATCGATTGGAAACTCAGCCTGATCTATTCCGAGCGTGGGCGGGAATCCATTCCTCCGGAGCGTTTATTGAGAGCCTTGCTGCTGCAAATCCTCTTCAGTATTTAGTATTCGCAGCGAACGGCAGCTGGTCGAGCAGATTCAGTACAACATGCTCTATCGCTGGTTTGTCGGCCTGAGCATTGATGAAGCCCCATCTCTTTGGGATGTCTCGCTTTTGGTAACGAATAAAGAACCGAATCCAGTAAACACAGGTTTTCTCGGTTCGCAGGCTGTAGCCGCGGGTGCGCATAAAGCGGCGAATGTTATTGAGAAAGGGGCTGGAAGTCATGGATCACTCCTTGATCTGACGTGTATGCATATCCAGTATAATTGAAAGTTTGCCCAAATTAATGCGCGCTTTTTCAGAAACCTTGCGCGCTTTCCCGGACGTTGTTATCGTTAAGGCATTGACACACGGAAAGTTGTTGAGCAGGTTTACAGGTTAATGCGCATACTCGCTTTTACAGAATGGACTGATCTGGAAATGGATTTTATTTCTTATTATTCAAGTAGTTACGGTGATTTCCCAGGAACCGGCTTGCCCAGAAACCGCGCATGCGCACTAATAAACTGTTATGACTCTGGAGAGTGTAATGGATAAATATCTAGTTACTAAGGAAGAAATAGAAGAGCTTGAAGGTATTTCGAAAACCCATTTTCTTAATGAGAATGCCAAAAGGATTAATAAGTCACTGGGTGATCTCACAGGTTTAACTGGTTTCGGCTTCCACATTATTGAAATTCAACCTGGCCACGAATCGACAGAGTTCCATAAACACTATCATGAAGATGAATGCGTTTATGTGCTTGAAGGTACAGCGGAAGCGCAGGTAGGCAACGAAATATATACAGTAAAGGCTGGTGATTTTATGGGTTATCGTGCTGGTGGTGAGGCTCACGCTCTGCGCAATAACGGCAATTGTCTTTTAAAATGCATCGTAATTGGTCAGCGTTTAGAGCATGACGTTGGTGACTATCCAAAGCTGAAAAAACGTATTTTCCGCCAAAAAAATATGCCATGGAACCTCGTGGACATTGAAAATATTAGTGAGCCAAATGCGGGTAAAAAGTCATAACAAAGCCATCAATTTGACCGCTTTACGCTGCGCTCCAAGCGGCAAATTATGGCGGCGTTAGTTGCCATGCGAAGTATTTAGAGAGCTATCAATGATCAAGAATATTAAATTGAAATTTGGGAGGGCTGAAGGTCTTCCACAAGAAACAGTCGAAGCAATGCCTATAACTGTTTTTGTCGGGCCTAATAACTCAGGAAAAAGCAAAATACTTTCTGAAATCCAGCAATTTTGCTCCAATGGGAGCAGAAATGTAAATAATCTAATAGTTGACTCCATAGAGCTAGAAGCAATCCCTGAAGAATTAATTGAGGGCAAGATAAGTAGCGTTACACTCAAGCCAAATCCTGGAGAGGCGCAGTATCCAAATCATATTTTTGTTGGCAAAAAAGGGCAGCGGCATCAAGTGAGTTCGAATGACTTTCTAAATGCATTTAAGAACCCAAATGTAAACCCATCCCGTATTTGTAGTTGGTATTTGTCATATAACACCCTGATTCTAAACGGTAGTAATAGAATTAAACTGATCAATCAGCAGGCAGGAGGAAACCTTCAGGAGCCAGCACAGTCAAGTTTTCAAGTTCTATTTCGTGATAACGATAAACGAAAAGAAGCCAGTAGAATTATTCATGATGCTTTTGGTGAGCATCTTGTGATAGATCCAACAAACCTAGGGAAGCTTAACTTACGCCTATCCAAAGATGCACCACAAGATGAAATGGAAGAGCGGGGTATACATGAAAAGGCTGTAGAGTTTCATAAAAAGGCCTTGCCGATTACTGAGGCCAGTGACGGCGTGAAAGCGTTTACTGGAATGATTACAGAGATGATAGCTGGTGACCCTTCAGTGTTATTAATGGACGAACCTGAAGCTTTTTTACACCCTTCACTTTCATTTAAGCTTGGCAAAGAAGTGGCTGGGATTATGTCTGAATCTCATAAACGACTCTTTGTTTCAACCCACAGCCCAAACTTTGTTATGGGGTGCATTCAATCTGGAGCCCCAGTTAATATTGTACGCCTTACGTATCGAAATCAATTAGCGACAGCGCGAATCCTACCAAATGAGGACATTCTCAAGCTCATGAGGAACCCTCTGTTACGATCAACAGGAGTGTTAAGCGGGTTATTCTATGAGTTTGTAGTTGTCACAGAATCTGATGCTGATCGGGCATTTTATCAGGAAATAAATGATCGGCTATTAAAGTATGCTAACAACAAAGGAATACCAAATTGTTTGTTTCTTCATGCTCAAAACAAGCAAACAGTTAAAACCATCACCAAACCACTTCGGGAACTGGGTATACCTGTAGCTGGAATAGTCGATATCGACATTCTTAAAGAAGGAGGTACTGTCTGGTCAAGCTTTCTTGATAGTGGGTCAATACCAGAAATTGAAAGAAATCCTCTAGCAAGCATGCGGCAAGCATTGAAAACCAAGCTTAATGAAACTGGCAAAGATATGAAGCGAGATGGAGGGATAGATATTCTCGATGGCACAGACAAGGAAGCGCTGCAAAATCTATTCGACAAGTTAGCTGATTATGGTTTGTTTGTAGTGCCAAATGGCGAGCTTGAATCATGGTTAAAGGGCCTTCAGGCTAGCGGGCATGGCCCCAACTGGCTTGTAGAGGTTTTCGAAAAAATGGGTGAAGATCCGAACACTCCAGAGTATGTAAAGCCTTCGGAAGATGATGTATGGGAGTTTCTTGAGAATATATCTAAGTGGTTTTTCAACCCGAGAAGAAAAGGTATCCCAAAATAGCAACTAACAAGCGCATGTTGTCGGACTGGTTTTCCGCTGCGCTCCAAACCAGCCGCAAATACGGGCGTTAAGTATCCAAGGAAAGTATGGGTGATAAATCTAGTAAGCCGTACAATGAACGTACGCTAGAAGAAAAAATTCATTCGAATTGGCATAAAACCATCGGGTTAATGAAACGAGGTGAGTTTTCCACTGTTATTATTCGAGCTGCAACGACTGTAGAGCTTGCTGCAAATTTGTTAGTGAAGCATGAATTTCAGCACAATCGAAAACTCCCTGAGCACTTCGTCGATAACCTGATGATGTGGGCAAATGGATTAATGGGTAAAGTAGATCGGTTATTGTTACCTATATACAAAAACACCGATTCTGAAAATGCATTAAAAGAAGTAAAGAAACGCTCCAAAGATATTAACGATGAAAGAAATAATGTTGTTCATCGAGGGCAATTCAAAGCGAAGAAAATAGCCGAAAAAGTATTAAAAGAGGCTGAGTTCATCGTAAATAAATTTGCTAAGCTTTCTGGCAGTCAGTTAACAGTCTCTTCGGTTATTACTGATAAGGAAAAGGATATCTAACAAGAAAATAAACAAGGACACGTAACAGTTGGCTACGTTTCGCTTCGAGGGTGTTCATAGTTCTGTGTCACCCATTACTTACAGATCCACGTAGCCGTCGATCCGTCCTTCGAAGTGGATGCTTAGCTGCGACAGCGTCAGGTTCCAGTTTTGCACCGGATGCGTCCACTTTTCGGATGCCTTCAACGTACCTGCGTACAGCAGCTTGAGCAACGCGTTTTCATTGGCGAAGCCACCTTTGGTCTTTGTAGTGGTCAACTAATCCCGGAGAGTATTTTAAAGTTTTCCTCAGCTGCAACGGGCGAAATGCCGTCGTTGAATGTATGGGGTCGCTGCCGGTTGTAGTCGTCCATCAGATAACCACCAACATCCTTCTTGGCCTCGGCTAGGTTGCGATAGCCTAGGGCCGGTATCCACTCAGATTTCAGACTTCGGAACAGTCTTTCCATCGGTGCGTTATCCCAGCAGTTGCCACGACGGCTCATGCTTTGGGTCATTCGATAACGCCATAGCCTCTGACGGAACTTACGACTGGCATTTTTATGTTTTTTTTATCGCTGTGGGCTTGTGTGGAGAGGAGGGTGGCTGCGGAACCGGTGAGGTATGAGAGCAGGTAAAGTGATTTTCCAGTGCCAGAATAATAGGAGAATAACCAATGTGATAATCTGCACGGCTTGTAAAAAGGAGTAAGACAATGACCCAAGCGCACGCCGTAATTGCAATCACCGCAGTTGATTATTCAAACCCTCGTCATGCAACTGACCTGGTTGAGCTGTTAAACGCCTACGCAACCGATCCCATGGGCGGCGCTGAGCCTCTGAGTGATACCTGTCGACAAACACTGGTGGCACGGTTGGCCGAGTTACCTCACGCACACAGCTGGATAGCCTATGTCGATGACCAGCCAGCCGGGCTGCTGAACGCTTTTGAGGGTTTCTCGACCTTCAAGGCACAACCCTTACTGAACGTACACGATCTGGCGGTAAATGCAGATTTCCGCGGTCTGGGATTAAGCCAGAAACTGCTGGCCGCAGCTGAGCAAACAGCCCGCGCACTGGGCTGCTGTAAAGTGACGCTGGAAGTATTATCCAATAACCAGATAGCGCAAAACGCCTACCTGAAATACGGCTTTGCCGGTTACGAACTCGACCCGCAAGCTGGCCATGCCTTGTTCTGGCAGAAAATGCTGGATCACTGATCTGTAGGGAAGCGTCTATATATGTCCCCTGTACTCCCAGGCCTGTAGCGAATGGATAACAGGCCAGTATGGAATAGTCAGTGAATACCGGCTCGGGTTATTACGCACGTGCCGTCAGTCTGTTCGCCAATTCAATCAGGCCGGGTTGCAGTGTTTCTGGTAACTGGATGGCGGTGCTGGTTTCCGGGTCGCCATACCAGCAGGTGTTGAGCAAGGCGACCAGTTGTTGCAAGGCGGCCGTTGGTTCTGGCTCGCTGGTGTCTGCGGCAGTGCCCTGATTGGCTCTGGCAAGCAGGTAGTCCTGCAGGGCCTGGCTCCATACTTCCAGCGGCTGGCCGGGAGAGCGTTGAATGCCACAGGCAGCGCTGAGTTGTTGCAGCTGGCGCTGGTAAAAGGTCAGTGCGGTTGCCGGATCTTTGGCGCGATAACGTTGCAGGCGCAAGGTTACCCAGCGTCCTACGAGAGTACGCCACCAGCGTTGGCGGCTGGGGTAGGCAACTGCGGCAACTATCGCCAGTACCAGCGCCAGTACCAGCCATAGGGGCCAGAGCCAGAATATGCCTCGCAGCAGGTAGCTCAAGGGCAAGATCAACAGCAGGTACAAGGCGTTCCAGAGGGTGGTCAGAATCTGGTCGAAAGAGAATGCCGAATCACCGGGCAGCGCGTGCTGCCGTTGGCTGAGGCTGTCGACGTAGTCGTTGATCTGGTCGGCACTGAGCGAGCTGGATGTGGTGCTGGGCAGTTGGTAAAACGCCGTGGGCTCAAAGGCTACCCAGCGCTGGTCGATCCAGGCTTCTGCCCAGGCGTGGCCATCGATGCCCCGTATTTCAAAATAGCCGGTGAGCGGGTTTTGCTGATTGGCGGAGAAGCCCGTCACCAGACGTGCCGGAATATCCAGTGTGCGTAACAGCACCACCATGGCGCTGGCAAAGTATTCGCAGTGGCCTTCACGACGCTCAAACAGAAAGGATGGCAGTGGGGTGATGCCTTGCGAGGTCAGCGCCGATTCAAAGCTGTAACGATAGTCGCTGCGCAGGTGCTGTTCCAGTGCCTGGGCCTGGGCGTAAGGGGTGTCGGCGTTGGCGGTTACGCTGCGGGCCAGCGCCGGAATCCGTTTGTCCAGGCTGTAGGGGAGCTGCAGGTCATTGTCGCGGGGTTTGGGGGCATGAGAGGCCGGGCGCTGGTCAAGCCATTGTTGTTGCGACAGCACCGTGTATTGGGTGCCGGGTTTGAGCGGTGCTGGCAAGAGCGGTTGGCCGAATGGGTCGG
Source organism: Oceanobacter sp. 1_MG-2023 (assembly GCF_030689025.1). Lineage (GTDB taxonomy): Bacteria > Pseudomonadota > Gammaproteobacteria > Pseudomonadales > Oceanobacteraceae > Oceanobacter. The sequence goes on along the minus strand of NZ_JAUYWA010000001.1, from coordinate 223,497 downwards.
TGGCGATGACGGTAGCAGGCAACCACAGGGCGACAGGATCTCCGGCGGCAGGTAATTGGGCTGTCATGCCTTGTTTTATGGTGATTTGTTGTTGGAAGTTGCCGCGATTTTCCTGTTCACCGGGCAGTATCACCTTGCCCTGCTGATTGGTGTTGTGTTTATGGAAGGCGGTGGTTGATGAACTCCAGCGCAGTCCATCAAAATGGTCGAAGGTGCGTACTTTCAGGTAGCTGCCGTGAGGGGCTTTCATCAGGGCAATAACCTGGTTCAGGTCTGCGGCGGTGGTGCTTTGGTTGCCGTAGGGGTTGTCATTGAGGTTCATCTCATCACGAAAACCCCGGTAGTCGAACTGTGGGGCGCTGGGATCGAGTCCTTCCCATAACGGGATCGGGCCATCACTCTGCTGGTCGTCCTGCAGGTTCTGGGGATCGGTCGGGCTGGGTTGGCCGCTGCGTTTGGCCTGTGTTTGCCAGCTGGCGTTGTCGTAGAGGCTGTCGGCGCTGGCTAACTGGCCGCCGAGGTTGGCGGCGGGCAAGCGTGGCATAAACAGGTAAATGGCTCCGGCAATGGCAACCAGCAACAGTGCGGCTCCGGTCGCGGCAGCGGGTTGGAAAAAACGCTTATTGAAGCGTCTGGACGTTGCACCGGGTGTCGGGGTGTCCGCTTCGGCTGCCATAAGGAAGTGGGGTTGTTGGTCGTTGGCCGACGATGCCAGGCGGGTGACCTGGCTGGTGGTCATGGCCTGTATGCACCAGAGCATCGATAGGGTCATTACCACACAAAAGGCATATCCGACCATGATCAGTAAATAGCCACCGCTGGTGGACTCTGCTGCCCCAATCAGTAAAAAGGCAAAGCCGTTCATCAAGCCATAGAACAGCCGTGAGGTATCTGCGGATACCAGGTTAATGGCCAGTTGTGCCAATAACAGCAAGGCCATCAGTGCGGGCAGGATAGCAACGGTGAAGATCAGTCCAACAAAGGTAATCAGGCCGATGATGGCGAGGCTGTCGGAGACGGTCTTGGCCTTGCTTTTAGTGGATGCTTCCGCACCCAGAGTGGGTGCTGCATTGCGGGTCTGTTGGTTCTTTCCGGAGCGGTTGGCTGCCTCGGCCAGGCTGGCGGGCAGTTGGCCGAGGCCGAGGGTCAGCAAGCTGCTGACCAGCGCCAGTAATCCCATCCCCAGCCCTGGCCATGGTCCGAACAGGGTGATACCTGCTCCGGCAACGGCCAGTGCCAGTTGCGCCGAAAACCAGCCAATGGTGGTGCGTACCGAGCAAGCCAGATCGGTGCTGTGGGGACGACGTTCAGAATGCGCCATAACGGAATTGTCTCTCTAGCTTGCTGCTGGCATGAAGGTGAAGCTGGTAGTGGTTGGCTGAGGGTTGGCTCCAGCCTTCTTGCCAGGATTGCATTGGGTAAATAAAGCTCTGATCAGCAATAAGTATGTCGATATGGCTGCCATGAATGTCGGGTAACACCGCCGGTTGGCTGAGGTTCCGCACGGTGATCAGGGTGGCGCTGTTGGGGTATTTCATCAGTGCCTGTTCTACGCGTGCGCCGTAAGGCTCATCGTCATCTGCCTGGGTCCAGGCCAGCGCCGATAAATAATCACTGCTGCCGCGATGGTGACCACCAATGGCGATATCGGTGGCGTGGTTGCCGTGGATCAGCAGCCGCATGGGTTGCTGCTGGTGTTTGGCCCATTCCATCAGCGAGGCTGCCAGCGATACGGCAAATTCAAAGGTGGAGAGTGGTGCTTCGCCAATGTCGTCAGCCCGATCGTTATCCAGTACCAGTAAAAAGTCTGGCTGGGCATGGCTGTTGTACTCTCGTACCAGTAATTGCTGGTGACGGGCCGACGCGGACCAGTGCACGTGTTTGAGCGAGTCGTGAGGCCGGTATTCGCGCAAGCCACAGTATTCTTCCTGAGCGTGGGGCTGGCTGGTGTGCTGATATTCAATCAGGGCGTTATCGTTACCGGCTCCGCCGGGCAAGGTCTGCACCTCCACGATCTGGGGGGCGACAATAATCTGACGTTCGGGAATCTCCAGCTGTCGATACTGACTGACAAAACCGAAGGGCCAGCAACAGCCAATCTCAACGCTTTGTATCGGAAAGACACCACGATAAGGGCAATGACTATAGGTGCGCAGGCGATCGCCATCGGCCAGTATCGGGATTCTGTGGGTGACGGGCTGGTCGATATATTCCAGATCTTCCCGTAACAGCATCAGGTAGCGGGTTTTGGGGAGTTGGAACTGATACTCCAGTGTCACCTCGCCCCCGGCGCTGGCACTGTCGATCTGCCGTACGGATACCTGAATCTGCCGCAGTGCCAGCCAGGGTAATAACCAGGACACCAACAAGGTCGCCAGTACCAGTGCCAGCATGCCGTACAGCAGCGCCAGGCCCCGGTTCCAGGCAATAAGCAGGCTGGCCAGCGCCAGTAGCCATAAAAAATGCTGGGCGGTGAGGTGTTGTTGTAACCATCGGCCTGGGCCGTTGGATAAGGACATATCAGCGGCTCTCACTACCAGGGCGGGCTTTGACTCTGCCTCTGGGGGTGTTGGTGTTGGTGTCTTGGGTGGTTTTGCTCTCCGTTTCCCTGGTCTGGTCGGAGGATGATTCTGCGGCTGGTGCCTGGGTTTGGGGGGTGCTGGCAAAGTCTGGTACCGGTATTTGTGCCAGCAGGTCATCCCAGAATGCCTGACGTTGTTCCGCTTGGTTCATGCCGGGGTTGCGGAATATCAGCCGATGACTGAGCACCGGATCAACCAGCAGCTGCACGGTGTGGGGCGTGACCTGTTTTTTGCCGGTTAACAGTGTCATGGCTCGGGCTGCCCGCATCAGTGCCAGTGCTCCCCGGGGGCTGGCTCCCAGCTGCACTTTGGGATGTTCACGAGTGGCACGTACCAGCTGGTTGATGTAACCCAGCAGTGCTTCGCTGAGGGGGATTTTTTCACAATGGGCTTGTAATGCTTGCAGCGCTTTGTCTGACATCACGGCCTCGAGTGTATCCAGTGGATGACCGCTCAGTTGTGCTTGCAGGATGCCCAGTTCCTGTTCTTCGCTGGGGTAGCCCAGTGAAATACGCATAAAAAAGCGGTCCAGCTGGGCTTCTGGCAGCGGGTAAGTCCCGCTGAACTCCACCGGGTTCTGGGTCGCAATCACCATAAAGACAGCCGGCAAGGCATGGATCTCACGATCGATACTGACGGTGCCTTCAGCCATGGCTTCGAGCAAGGCTGACTGGGTTCTGGGGGTGGCCCGGTTGATTTCGTCGACCAGCAGCAGGTTGGTGAAAATCGGCCCAGGTGACAAATGGAAGGATTGATCTTGCGGATTAAACACCGATACCCCAGTGATATCGGACGGCATAACGTCCGGCGTACACTGCAAACGCCGCATATCCACCTGTACCGATTTGGCCAGCGCCCGGGCCAGTGTGGTCTTCCCCAACCCCGGCACATCTTCAATCAGCAAGTGACCGCGGCACAGCAGAGTCGTAAGGGTGAACAGCAATGACTGCGGCTGACAATGGATGACTTTGGCGAGGTTTTTGTGTAGTTGCTGCAGGGAGAGGGCGGGGTTACTCACAGACAAATTCCTTGGATGGATAAGCGGTTGGATGTAAACACAGTCGACATGTCGTGATCCTGGCAAAGCCGGGTGTCTGACTGGGTGCTGGTCGGTGATCCGTGTTCATGAGCTGGACAACGTGAGCGCAGGGCATGGGGATAACCGGTAATGGGGTGACCGCAGGCTTTTTTCTCATGACCTGGAAACATTTTGCCCCCTCTGTTGCCTGTTTATGCTGGCGCCCGGGCAGGAATACTAATCAAGCACGCCATGCGGCGCAAAGGCGGTACTGTGAGGCAGCGCAAGTAATGGTCAGTGAAGTGGCGGTTGAAGCCATTAATGGCCCCTGAATATTGATTGATCGACTGTTCAGACAGAATATCGAGCGCTTCAGGGGGGATACTTGCCTGTTTCTGATTTGATGGCACACTGTGGCAGGTTTTTTTCTAGCGGATGATTATGGCGATTTATCGGTTGAAGTCGGTGACGGGCAAGACGACCAGCGTACTGGATGCAATGGGATTATGGTCCCGGCATCGGCGCATTGCGGGAGCGATCATGCTGGCCGTCACCATGCTGGCCAGTCTGGCTGGTTGCTCTGACAGTGCCATTAACAGCCCCCATCCCGGAGGTGAAGACGCGGATGACATCGTACTGTATTCCAGTTTCTCCGAACGCCCGAAACACCTTGACCCGGCCCGCTCCTACAGCTCCGACGAAGGCCGCTTTATCGACCAGATCTATGATCCGCCGCTGCAATACCATTATCTGAAGCGCCCATACCAACTGGAAGCCAATACCCTGACTGGCCTGCCCGAGATCGTGTACAGCAATGCCGATGGGGAGCCGGTTGCAGAAGATGCCGAGGATCTGGCGTTCAGTACCTATGTGTTTACCCTCAAGCCGGGTATTTATTATCAGCCGCACCCGGCGTTTGCCCGGAATGCCGATGGCACGCCGCGGTACCGGTTTGAGACGGCCGCCGACAGCGCCGGTTTTCTCGGGCTGGATGATTTTGATCAGCACGATAGCCGTGAACTGGTTGCCGCCGATTACATCTATCAGATCAAGCGGCTGGCTGACCCTGCCAATCTATCCCCGATTCGGGGATTGCTGGCGGAGTACATTGTCGGCATGGCCGATTTTGCCGATACCGTGACTGCTGCCCGGCAGCAACTGGCCGACAGTGACGAGCGTTATCAACAAACCGGCTGGCTGAACCTGGATAATTACCCGTTATCCGGCGTCGAGCAGCTGGGTGATTACCAGTTCAGCGTGCGCCTGAATGGCAAATACCCGCAGTTCAAATACTGGCTGGCGATGCACTTTTTTGCGCCGCTGCCAGCCTTGGTGGACGAGTTCTATCACCAGCCCGGCCTGGCCGACCGTAATATTGTGCTGGACTGGTATCCGGTGGGTACCGGGCCATTCATGATGACCAAAAACGATCCTAACGAAGCCATTATCCTGCAGCGTAACCCCAATTACCGCGACGACTTTTATCCCGCCGAAGGTGAGCCCGGTGACGCAGCAGCCGGATTGCTGGATGCCGCCGGTGCTCGCTTGCCATTGATTGACAAGGCGGTGTACCGGCTGGAAAAAGAATCGATCCCGCTATGGACCAAATTCTTGCAGGGCTATTACGATCGCTCTGGCATTGCCAGCGACAGTTTTGACCAGGCAATCTCAATCGGTGCTGCGGGCATCCATCTGAGTCAGGAAATGCAGGATATGGGTATCAGGATGGAAATCGAAGTGGTGCCCGGTACCTATTATCTGGCCTTTAATATGCTGGACCCTGTGGTGGGTGGTTTGCCTTCGCCGGATACTGCTGGTGCTGACATGAATACGGCTCCTGATCCGCTGCAGCAGGAGCGGGCGCGGGCGCGTAAATTACGTCAGGCCATTGCTATTGCCTACAACCAGGAAGAGGCCATTTCCATTTTTGCCAATGGCCGTGGTGAAGTGGCACAAAGCCCGATTTCTCCCGGGATTTTTGGTTATCAGTCGGGGCCACAAGGGATGAATCCCTATGTTTTCGACTGGGACGCCAACGCTCGTTTGACTGGCTCCAAAACGGCCGGTGCACCGGTACGCAAATCACTGGATGAAGCCCGGCGTTTGCTGGCCGAAGCCGGTTATCCTGGCGGTCGTGATGCCGTTACCGGTGAGCCGCTGGTACTGAATCTGGATACCCCCAGTGGTGGGGGGAGTGCCAGTGCCATGCAAATCTGGATGATCAAGCAGTTCAAGAAACTGGGTATCCAGCTCAATATCCGCGGTACTGATTACAACCGCTTCAAGGAAAAAATGCGCTCGGGTAATGCCCAGTTGTTCCAGTGGGGCTGGATCGCCGATTACCCGGATGCGGAAAACTTCCTGTTCCTGTTATACAGCGCCAATGGCCAGGTAGTGACTGGCGGTGCCGGGGTGAACTCCAGCAACTATGCCAACGCCGATTACGACCGCTTGTTCGAAGCGATGAAACTGATGCCGGATTCTCCCGAGCGTATGACCATTATCAAGCAAATGCTGGCGATTTATCATCACGATGCGCCCTGGGCGTCAGGCTGGCATCCCCACTCCTATGTGCTGAACAATCCCTGGGTGAAGAACACCAAGGCTCACGGCATCAGTAAGGCAGTACTGAAATATTACGGCATTGATAATGCTGAACGGCAACAGGCCCGGGCAGAGCGTAACCGGCCGGTGTGGTGGCCGTTGATGCTGGTGGCGGCTTTGGTCGTGCTGTTAATGATCCCCGGTTATCGTGCTTATCAGCGGCGGCAACAGGCTCGAGTGATAACCGGATCGCGGGCGACTACCGGAGGGCAACACTGATGCTGGCTTATATTATCCGCCGTTTGCTGTATGCCGTGCCGATTCTGGTTGGGGTGAACGTACTGACCTTTGCGCTGTTTTTTGTGGTCAACTCTCCCGACCAGATGGCACTGGTGCAACTGGGCGACAAACATATTGATCCACAGGCGGTGGAGCAGTGGAAAGTACAACGGGGGTATGACAAACCGCTGTTTATAAACGATCGGGACGACAGTCAGGGATTGCTGACGGATACCATTTTCTTTGATAAATCGATGCGCCTGTTTGTGCTGGATTTTGGTAAATCCGACGAAGGCCGTGCCATTGGTGATGATATCCAGCAGCGCATGTGGCCCAGCCTGGCGGTGGCGTTGCCGACCTTTATCGTCGGGCTGACGGTGAATATCGCCTTTGCGCTGTTTGTAGTGATGTTTCGCGCCAGCCTGTTTGATACTGCAGCGATGGTGGCCTGTGTGGTGCTGATGTCGATTTCCGGGGTGTTTTACGTATTTGCCGGGCAGTACTTTTTTGCCAAAACCTGGAATCTGGTGCCGATCTCCGGTTATCTGGCGGGCATCGACGCTGTTCGTTTCCTGATATTACCGGTGATTATCGGGGTGATCAGTGGTATCGGCGGCGGTACGCGTTTGTACCGCACCCTGTTTCTGGAAGAAGCCAACAAGGATTATGTGCGTACTGCCCGAGCCAAGGGGGTGCCTGAACTGACCGTGTTGTTCCGGCATATTTTGCCCAACGGCCTGATTCCGATTCTGACCAGTGTGGTGGTGGTGATTCCGTCGCTATTTATGGGCAGCCTGCTGACCGAGTCGTTTTTTGGTATCCCCGGCCTGGGCAGCTATACCCTGGATGCCATTCAGGCGCAGGATTTTGCCATTGTGCGCAGTATGGTATTTCTGGGATCGGTGCTTTATATCATCGGTCTGATTCTGACCGATATCTCCTATACCCTGGTTGATCCACGCGTGAGGTTGTCGTAATGCTGGCTGTTCAACCGGTTGTTTTGCTGAGTGATTTATTGATTTTTGCCCTGGTGGCTGCACTGATACTGTTTTTTGTGCAGTTGGCCAGGGACCCTCTGGCCAGAGGGCGCTGGCGTTCGGTGTTTGTATCCCGTATCGGGTCGGCGGCGTTTCTGGTGATTTTGTTTTATGTCCTGATGGCCTTGCTGGATTCATTACATTACCGCGAGCCATTACCCGCCATTGCTACGTCCGGGTCTGTTGCAGAGCCGGCTTCGGAAACCATGACCGAGCCAGTGGTGCACTACAGCCAGGAAGTTAAAAGTGTCCTGGATGCGGTGCTGGCAGGGTTACACGGACAGGATGAAACCACCTATTCCGAACCGTTTTCGATTTACTCGTTTGCCCGTGAAAACCAGACCTCGGACGACGGCAACGTCGTGCGGGCGTTTCCTCGGCTGGCCCATGCGGGCAGTCACTTGCAAGAGGGTGACAGTGTTGCGGCCGATGTATGGCAGCGCTCTCTCAAGTCTGTTCTGACGGGGGTGGCAATAATGGCTGCCCTGGTGATCCTGCATTGGCAATGGCGTTTACGCTGCACGGCACAGGGCTGTGGCCTAAAGAGTGACGACATGGGGGCTGTGCTGCCATGGAAAACAATTTATATCACCCTGGGAGTGCTGGTCGTAGGCGCTTGCTGGGTGCTGGAGCTGGGCCAGTATTACCATATTCTTGGCACCGACAAGGTTGGCCAGGATGTGTTGTATCAGGGATTGAAAGCCATTCGGACTGGGGTTCTGATTGGCACATTGGCTACTCTGTTGACCTTGCCACTGGCGATTTTGCTGGGTATTTCGGCTGGTTATTTCCGCGGTTGGGTGGATGATCTGGTGCAGTATGTGTACACCACCCTGAGTTCGATTCCGGGCATTTTGCTGATCGCGGCTTCGGTGCTGTTGATTGATGTGTATATCGAAACCCATCCCGAACAGTTCCAGCTCACCACGGAACGGGCAGATTTCAAGTTCCTGGCGTTGTGTTTCATTCTTGGCATGACCAGCTGGACCGGGCTGTGTCGCTTGTTGCGGGCCGAAACCCTGAAGGTCAGCCAGCTGGATTATGTGCAGGCGGCGCGGGCCTTCGGGGTGCGGCATGGCCGTATTATCGGCCGTCATATCCTGCCCAATGTGACCCATCTGATTCTGATTGCGTTGGTGCTCGACTTCAGCGGGTTTGTACTGGCTGAAGCGGTGCTGTCCTATATTGGGGTCGGGGTTGATCCGTCGATGGCCAGCTGGGGCAATATGATTAACGAAGCCCGGGCAGAATTGTCCCGTGAGCCAGTGGTGTGGTGGTCGGTGGCAGCCGCGTTTGTGTTGATGTTTATTCTGGTTTTGGCCGCTAACCTGTTCGCCGACAAGGTTCGTGATGCATTTGACCCCCGGTCGGCAGGGTAGTGGCAATGTCATTGTTAACTGTACGTGATCTGACGATCGAATTACCTGCCTTGGTCAATGCCCGGCAAGCCCAGCGGCAGCCGATGGTCAACGGGATTTCCTTTAGCATTGACGCCGGTGAAATCCTGGCGCTGGTCGGGGAAAGTGGCTCCGGCAAATCGCTGACGGCACTGGCCATTTTACGATTGTTGCCCGATACCCTGAGTATCACCGGCGGTGTGATTGAGCTGGCTGGCGATAATCTGTTTGAACGGACCGAACGGCAGATGAATGCGGTTCGGGGTTATCGCGCAGCGATGATTTTTCAGGAGCCGCAAAGTGCGCTGAATCCGGTACAAACCCTGTTGCAACAGATTGGTGAAGTACTGGTTTTACACAAGGGTCTGACCGGTGCGGCGCTAAAAACAGCGGTTATCAATCTGTTGGAAGAAGTTGGTATTCCTGACCCTCGCCAGCGTCTGAGCTGGTATCCGCATCAGTTGTCCGGCGGTCAGAAGCAGCGAGTAATGATCGCCATGGCTCTGGCCTGTGAGCCGGAGCTGCTGGTAGCGGATGAACCGACCACTGCACTGGATGTCACCATCCAGAAGCAGATTCTGGATTTGCTGAACCAGATCCGTCGCGCCCGGAAACTGGGGGTCTTGCTGATTACTCACGATATGGGTGTGGTGTCGGAAATGGCCGACCGGGTGGCGGTGATGCGCCATGGTGAGATTCTGGAATACCGTCCTGGTGATGAGTTCTTCGTGTCGCCGCAACACGAATACAGTCGCCAGCTGATTCACTCGTTGCCACGGCGTGACTTCCGACAGCCATTGACCACCCCCGAGCCGTTGCTGACGGTGGAGGGGTTGAAGGTCTGGTTTCCACAGCGCCATGGTGTGCTGCAGCGGGTGGTAGGCCATACCCGCGCAGTGGATGGCGTATCATTCCAGATCCATAAAGGTGAAACCCTGGCACTGGTGGGAGAATCCGGTTCCGGCAAATCGACGGTAGGTCGGGCCATTCTGGCTCTGGAACCTCTGTATGCGGGGTGTATCACTTTCGACGGCCAGCGGATTGACCAGCTGAGCCAGGCTGAATTTCGTGCTTACCGCAAACGTATTCAAGTGATTTTCCAGGACCCGTTTTCTTCCATGAATCCGCGTATGACCATTCGTGAGATTCTTGCCGAAGGCATGATCAGTCTGGGCCTGGCCGATGACCATCAACAGCGTGAAGCCAAGCTGCAAACACTGTTGCTGCGGGTTGGTATGGCGGTGGAGCACCTCGACCGCTATCCCCATGAATTTTCCGGGGGCCAGCGTCAGCGAATCGCCATTGCCCGGGCGATTGCAGTCGAGCCTGATCTGATTATCTGTGATGAACCCACCAGTGCGCTGGATGTCAGTATCCGCGGTCAGGTATTGGCGTTGCTGCAGGAGCTGCAGCAAGAAATGGGGTTGAGCTATCTGTTTATTACCCACGACCTGTCGATTATTCCACATCTGGCTCATCGGGTGGCGGTGATGAGTCAGGGGGTCCTGGTTGAGCAAGGGGAGTGCGCCAGCGTGATGAACCAGCCTCAAGACTCTTATACTCAGGCTCTGCTGGCAGCGGCACCGGTTATATGTACGGGTTTATAATCACGACCTTGTTTCTCGGTGTGATTGTCACCATTTAGAGCACCAGAACGCATTTCTTTATTTTTGGCGGTGTAAACCGTCTGACCGATTCAGGAGTTTGTTGTGTCCCAACTGACCCAAGCCCAGGTAGAACAAGCCCTGGCGAGCTACATCGACCCATATTTGGAAATGGATCTGGTATCTGCCGGTGCCTTGCAGTCTGTCCAGATTAACGGCGGCAACGTCACGGTGGTGCTGGAACTGGATTATCCGTCGGAATTTCTCAGCGGCGGTGTGACGCAACTGTTAACGACCGCACTGGAAAACCTCGATGGTTGTGATGACGCCAATGTCACATTGGGCTGGCATGTGGAAGCTCACAAGAGCCATGATGGTGGTGAATCCCTGGCTGCGGTAAAAAACATCGTCGCGATTTCATCCGGCAAAGGCGGTGTGGGGAAATCCACGACGGCAGTCAATCTGGCGATTGCCCTGGCTCAGGACGGTGCCAAAGTCGGTCTGCTGGATGCGGATATTTATGGCCCGAGCCAGGGCATCATGCTTGGTGTTGCCGATGGCACACGACCGGACACCATTGATAACAAGTGGTTTGTGCCAGTAGAAGCCCATGGTATCAAAACCATGTCGATGGCCTATCTGGTGACAGAACAAACACCGATGGTGTGGCGTGGCCCTATGGTAGCGGGGGCATTGACCCAGATTCTGACCCAGACCCAATGGGGCGAACTGGATTATTTACTGATCGATATGCCACCGGGAACCGGTGATATCCAGCTTACCCTGAGCCAGAAATACCCGGTGTCGGGTTCGGTAATTGTTACGACTCCACAAGACATTGCCCTGGCCGATGCCAAAAAAGGCGTGGAAATGTTCCGTAAGGTGGGGATTCCGGTGCTGGGCATGATCGAAAACATGAGCATGCACATTTGCTCCAACTGTGGTCATGCAGAACATATCTTTGGCCAGGATGGCGCCGAACGTCTGGCGACGACCTACCACACCAAGGTGCTGGGTTCCTTGCCGCTGGCGACCTATATCCGGGAACAATCGGATGCTGGTGTGCCGGTGGTGGCCGCTGATGAGAGTTCGGAAGTGGCGATGATGTATCGTCATGCTGCCCGTCGTCTGGCGGTAGCACTGGCTCGTGGTGGTGAAGCAGCGGAAGCGATGCCGGAAATCAGTATCTCCGAAGATTAAGGTTCCAGAAAATATGATACCTGATACCTGATACCTGATACCTGATACGTCAGGTGTCGGGCCATGACCCCAATAACGTCGTGCTCGCGGCGTTATATCAAACTCCCGATTGGCCATTTTGATAAGCCATATTTCCGTGGTACGGCATATATTGTCGTTACTGGCGGCTGTCTCACCAGTGTGAAAAAAGCAACCTTTTTCCAGACGATTGTACCTATCAGTTTATAGATACCGGATCGTGCCAGTATCGTATGTCCCCTATTGTGGCTGAAGGGCTGGCTCACTTCCGGGTTAATAACTGATCACTCTTGATATAGGCGGGTTTGACTGCCGACGGCGATATGATAAAGAGCCTCCGGTTACTGTCTTCAAAGGCGTTGATTTCAGCCAGGTTTTTACTGTTTTTTGCAGGATTGGGATAACCGTAATAGTTCCCCATGTGTATTATATGCGCTGGTTTGGTGCTTTTTGAGGGTCTTTGTGCTACGCGGTGGTGATGGCATGGAGACCAGAGCACATTGGTATTATTGTTTTGGCGTTTGGGCTGTTTGGTCATGGGAACGTCACGCTCCGGGTATTTATTGACGGTAATTTTTTGTAGAGTCCGTTGCTAATGTACCGGGTGTTATATGGAGATACACATGGATTACCTGATTGTTGGTCTTGGAGGCGGCATTCTGCTTGCTGTGGGCGTGATTGTCTGGATGATTTCTTCCAGAAAAGGGTCAGCCAGTCATTTTTCTTATGCAGCCGCAGGGCCGGTTCTGTCATCTGTAGAGCTGGATTTTTATCGGGCTTTACAGTCTGCATACGACAATACGGCACTGATTTTATGTAAAGTCCGGGCCGCGGATATTATTCAGCCAGAAGAAGGGCTGAAGCAGGACGTAAGCCAGGCTCTGCTCGAACGTATTGCACCCAATGAGTTCGATTTTGTCTTGTGTGACCCAGACAATTTGTCTGTACGTTGTGTCATTCGGCTGGATCATGGTGAATCAGATAAAGAGCGGCGGCAAAATAACGAGCTGCTGGTCTCTGCTTGCCAGTCCGCTGCTGTCAACATGCGCCTGGTGGACGTTCAGCAATCCTTGTCGGTTGAGGAACTGAGAGCGCTGGAAAGCCCGCTTTCTGAACAGACGGAAGTGGCTCCTGAGACGGCCGAGGCTGCCGATCCGGCGTTGGTTGGTAATACCGATCATGACCATACGGTAACCGAGCCTCAGAAGAGCGAGCAGGCGCCGCTGTCTCCGGTCTTGCCTGAAACCAATTTGATGCCAGAAGCTGCGGCTCCGCAACATGAAGAAGAAGATCCTTTCTCTTTGTCTTCCCTGATCTCTGATCCGGTACCAGAAGAAACCGGCTCGGACTTTGACAGCGATATTGCCTCATGGGGCAGTGAAGAAAGCTCTGACAGTGTGTTGGCTTCCGGTATCGAGGATACACCCGCAGCGGCAGCAGCAGAACCTGCACCAGCAGCCCCGGAACCGGCAGTTGTAACACCGGCAGCAGAGGCAGAGGCGGTAGCGGCAGCACCATCCCCGGCACCTGTGGTGCCAGAACCCGCTGCAACACCAGAAGCTGTTGTTGAGGCAGACACTTCTCATCATCAGCACATACCACGGCCAGCTGCCAAGCCTCTGCATGCTGTTACCGAACCACATTGTCCCCGTTGCCATGCGCCCCTGGTGCAACACACGCCAAAATCCGGCAAATTGGTGGGTCAGTTGTTGTGGATCTGTAGCACCTTTCCGGAATGTCGTTATGCCGCGCCTTTTGATGCCCATGATGAACCACAGCTGAATCGCGGCACGGGCTGATCCGGCCGCCTCATGCACTGCTCTGGCGGGAATTTTACAGCGTAAAGAAAGCGACTCTTTTGGTAATCTCTTTGGCAATGTCGCGCAATCGTGCCATAGAGAGGAACAAATTGTGCTTTCTGCTATGATAATTAGCTATCTGTCTGTTCATTGACGGTCACTGTTATCGGGTATGCCTGGTTTGGCAAGATTGCAGTGATTCTGGTCTCTTGTTCTTTGGACAATCACTATCATTTCCGCTGTCAGTCATGAGGTTTCAGGATTATGGATGTACTCGAGATATTGGTGTTATTGATCGCTTTGGTACTCATTGCCTTGATTGTGGCAGTGGTGCTGGTATCGGTTCAGGCACTGGCATCCAGCAAACGCGCCAAGGCTTCCCAAGCCAAGCCCAGTCCAGCTGCAGAACCTGAGGCAACCGAGCCAGCTTCAATCGGATCGGTTATGGATCTTATCTCTCCACCTCCTGTGGGTCCGGTAACCACGTCCAACGATACTGCCGCGCCTGTGGATAAGGATGAGGATGAAATTCTGGATGAAGAGATCGAGCTTGATGTACCACCAACGATCGAAGAGCTGTTATCGAAAGCCGGCCCGGCCCCGGTGAATAACGAGCCTGCCGAGGTTGAGCCAAAAGCGGAGAGTCCTGCTCCTGCCAAACAGCCAGACCCCCGCAGCACTGAAGAGAAACGTCCCGCGGCTCCTGTTGCTCCCGTGGAGCGAGCCACTATTCCGGAGGATACGCTGCGGCGACCACTGGAAGAAATCAAGCTGGCAACACCAGCCCGTCGTAATGATGATAACTACCCCTATATGGCTGGTGGCCCGCTGCTGACACCGCTGGAACGTCTGTTTTATGGTGATCTCAAAACATCGATTTCGGATAACACCGAGATTTTTTGTAAGGTTCGAGCATCCGATATTCTGAATCCCAGATCCGACCTGAGCCTTGAAGATTCTTATTTTGCTGCCGACCAGCTAGCGACCCAGCGCTTCGATTTTGTCTTGTGTGATGCCCGCGATTTTTCAGTAATTGGTGTTATCGAACTGGATGGTATGGGCGAACGTGAAGGGCTGCGCAAGATTCAGCGCGAGATATTACGCAAGTCGGCAGAATCGGCTAATTTGCCGGTCTTGCTGGTGGATATGAAGCGTGGTTATACCATCAGGGAAATACGGGAACAGGTGAATTATTTGCTGCCCAGGGATAGCGGTGGTTATGAAGGAACAATTGAACATGAAGCGGTTGATGATACGCCTGATATCTATCAGGAGGAGGAAGAAATCACCGTGACACTGGCGGATAACGGCGTGTCTGAGGAGCCGGACAGCGCCCCTGATTCCAGTGTGGACAGCGGCGATGATGAGCAAGAGACTGTGGCGGTTACTGCTGCAACAGAAGCTGTTGCTGAGACTCCTGTGTCTCCTGTTGCTGCTCCCGGGAATGACACGTCGTCGGCTCCTGCGGCAGAGACAGAGACAGCACATAAAAATGTCTGTCCTCGTTGTCAGTCACCCCTGAAACTATCATTGGCGACAACGGGTGAATTTGCTGGCCAGTACTTCTGGATTTGTACCAAATTACCTGAATGCCCTTACGTTGCACCGATTTCGCCGCCGCAATAAACCGTCCGTAACACCTGTTATCAACCCCTGGCCACACCGGCGCCTTTGTCTTTCAGTCGTGAACCAGTTCACCGTGACCTGAGAGACGACGGCCCGGCTTCCAGCAAGGTTATGCCCGACTCTATGGCCGTTATCGCTGGTGCTGGACTGGTTGTTTAATCTGATGTCAGCCGCCTCGGTCAACCAGGCTTGTACTGTTGTATTGCGGTGGTATGGATTCCGCCACATCATGATTACCACAACAATATCTTCGACTGTTTTGTATTACGAGGTTGAACTTATGCCTGTTCCTGAATCGTCAGAGCCGGGTCGTCGCCAGGTTGCCAATCCGGTATTACGTTGGTGCTTGCTGGCGGTGGGGTGGGTGGCTGTGGCGTTGGGAACTGTCGGGATCTTTCTGCCGGTGTTGCCGACCACACCTTTCTTGTTACTGGCTGCCGCCTGTTTTGTGCGCAGTTCGCCGGGTTTTTATCATTGGCTGGTCGGGCATCCGAAGCTGGGCAGTTATGTACTGTATTACCTCGACGGCAAGGGAATGCCCAAAAAAGCCAAGATTTATACCCTGTTGCTGATGTGGGCATCGCTGTTGTTGACGGCACTGGTTCTGGTGCCCTCTGTTTGGGTACAAATCACGCTGTCGCTGACCGGCCTGGGAGTGAGTTGGTACATTCTTCGTTTACCCACTTTGACGCTGGTGACAGCGCCACACCAGGGTAGCAATCAATCAAGGTTGGAATAATACCTGGCAACGGGATTTGATGGCTTTTCCTGTGTGCTTGCCGCTATGCTTTGCGCCGCATTTATTGGTTGAGGGGTAACACGTGTTTTTTCTGAAACAGCATGCTGACTGGTTGCTTTTTGTGCTGCTGGTGCTGGTTTTTTTGCTTTGGCCAGAGCTGGATCTTGTGGTCAGCCATTGGTTTTACGATGACGCCTCGGCCAGCTGGCCATATCGGGACAATCCGGTGAATCTGGCCTTGTATGGCTTGTTCCGTTATCTGCCCTATGCCCTGGTGCCTTTGTTGATGATTGGGTTGGGGTTGACCTTCTGGTCTCGTGGTTTGCCCCATAGCCAGAGGAAGGTCTGGTTGTTCCTGTTGCTGACCTTGCTGATTGGCCCCGGCATTCTGGTACACAATGTATTTAAAGAAGGTTTTGAGCGGCCACGGCCAAAGCAGGTAGTGGAATTTGGCGGCAAAAGTGGTTTCAGTCCAGCCTTTGTGATTGCGGATCAGTGCCATGGCAAATGCCGGTCGTTTGTTAGTGGTCACTCGGCGATGGGGTTCTGGCTGATGGTGTTTGCCTGGTGGAGCCGACGTAAAGTCTGGCTGTATCTTGGGGTTGCGGTGGGAGTCAGTGTCAGTGTGGTGAGGATTACCCAGGGCGGGCATTTTCTCAGCGATACGATTTTTGCCGGATTTATTTGTTACTTCATCTATCGGTTGTTCAGCTATTGGTTGCTGGGGCATAGCCGGATTGGCCAACTAGAGTCAACACGGGGTACAGCTTGATCCCCGTTGTCAGTGGACGGTTTAGCCATCACTGGGTCGTTACCAGCCAGCGGTTCTTTTCAATGGTGGCACTGCCAATGCCTCGTACCTGAGCGAGGTCTTCGATGCTGTTGAACGGGCCATTTTCCTGGCGGTAACGCACGATGGCTTCGGCCTTGACGGTGCCTATACCTTGAAGGTGCGTCAGCGCATCGACACTGGCGGTGTTGATATTGATTTTACTGGCCATGGCTGTGGTCGTCGTGGCTTCAACGGCACTGGGCGTGTTTCCAGAGCTATCGTTGACTGCGAGCAGGGCAGCCCCTTGTTTCTGCGGTTGTGGTGGTTGTGCGCCACTGAGGTCGGTAAGGCCGGGGATGCTGAAGGTCGTGGAGAAGGGGTTGCTACTGGCGTCACTGTAGGCGGCGGTGGAGGTGGCCAACAACAGGGCCATGAGCAGGGTTTGCAGGGTTCGCTGGAATGATGAAGTCGTCGGATCGGTTTTAAATGACATCATGTCGACATCTCCTTGATGGGGTGAGATGTCAAACTAGCAATCAACTATCCGGTTTTGAATCCGGCGAAACTCTTATCCGAAGAGCCGCCGGTTCAGTCTAAAGGGCGATTTATCGCTACTTGTCAGCGGCTTTTGTCGTCTTTTTGGGTGAGGCTTTTTTCTTGGTTTCTTCAACCCATTGTCCGTCTTTATACCAGGCTGACCAGCCGGTAGCCTTACCTTCAACTTCCGACATCACGTACTGTTCCTTGCTTTTGCGACTGTAGCGAATGACGGAAGGGTTGTTGTCCTTGTCGGTTCGCGGAGCATCCAGCAGGAAGTGGTACTTTTGTGGCAGTTCCGCCTGATGAGCTAATAACTCTTGTACTTGTGGCGGACGGGTTTCGCGGTTTTTCGGGAACTGGCTGGCGGCAAGGAACAGGCCCGATGCGCCGTCTCGCAATACATAGGTATCGTCGACTTTCAGGCACTTCAGTTCCGGCATGGGGACCGGGTCCATTTTCGGTGGCGCAGCTTCCCCGCTTTTGAGCAACTTGCGGGTGTTTTTACATTCGCTGTTGGTGCAGCCAAAGTATTTGCCAAAGCGGCCAGATTTGAGCTGCATTTCACTGCCGCATTTGTCGCATTCCAGTGTCGGGCCGTCGTATCCCTTGATCTTGAACTGGCCCGTTTCGACTTCAACGCCGACGCAATCCGGGTTGTTGCCGCAAATATGTACCTTGCGCTGTTCATCAAGCAGGTAGCTGTCCATGGCGTTGTCGCAGATCGGGCAGCGACGTTTTTCCATCAGGCGACGGCTTTCTGCTTCTTCGTCTTCATCGGCGGAGATGGCTTCTTCGCCGGGGATCAGGTTCAGCGTCTGGGTGCAGCGTTCCTTGGGCGGCAGTGAGTAGCCGGAGCAGCCGAGGAAGACACCCGTGGAGCCGGTGCGGATCTGCATATGGCGACCACAGGTCGGGCAGGGAATATCGGTATCGACCGGGGTATTCGGACGCATGCCACCGTCTTCACCGGCACTGTCCAGTTTTTTCTGGAAGCCGCCGTAAAAATTATCCAGTACTTCGGTCCAGTTGCTGTCGCCATCGGCAATATGGTCGAGCTTTTCTTCCATGCTGGCGGTAAAGCCAAAATCCATCAGGTCATCGAAGTTTTCGACCAGACGACTGGTGACGATATCGCCCATTTTTTCAGCGTAAAAACGACGGCCCTTGAGGCTGACGTAACCACGTTCCTGAATGGTGGAAATAATCGAGGCGTAGGTGGATGGGCGACCAATACCACGTTTTTCGAGCTCTTTTACCAGGGCGGCTTCAGAGAAGCGCGGCGATGGTTTGGTGAAATGCTGCTTGGGTTCCAGCTCAATCAGATTGAGGTGATCACCTTCGGCCACATCGGGCAGCAAGACGTCATCGTCCTTGCCACCACCGGAGGTCAGTACGCGCAAATGGCCATCAAAGCGGATAACCCGGCCACGGGTTTTTAAATCGAAATCGCCAGCACTGGTGGTAATACTGGAGCTGGTGAATTTGGCATCGGCGGTTTGACAGGCAACAAAACGACGCCAGATCAGATCGTAAAGGCGCTGGGCATCCGGTTCCATGCTGCTGAGGTCGGCGGCCCGCAGGGTGACATCGGAAACCCGGATGGCTTCGTGCGCCTCTTGTGCACCTGCCTTGCTGCTGTAAATACGTGGTTGGTCGGGCAGGTATTGCTCCCCTAACTTGTCCTGGATGTAGTCACGCACACTGGCGACAGCATCCTGACTCAGGTTGGTGGAGTCGGTACGCATATAGGTGATGTAACCGGCTTCGTACAGCCGTTGGGCCAGGGTCATGGTTTTCTTGACGCTGAAGCCCATGCGGGTGCTGGCCGCTTGTTGCAGAGTGGAGGTAATAAATGGCGCTGCCGGCCTGGAGCTGGTGGGCTTGTCTTCACGCTTGCTGACGGCAAAGGGCAATTTGCTCAGCTGGTCGATCAGGGCATGGGTATCGGCGGCATTGGTGGGGCGGAATTCCTTGCCTTGATAGCGAATCAGCTGCGCCCGTAACACTTCACCGCTGTCGGTACTGAGGTTGGCAAAGGCTTCCCAGAATTCTTCTGGAATAAAGGCGCGGATTTCCCGCTCGCGCTCGACAATCAGGCGCACGGCTACCGATTGCACGCGTCCGGCTGACAGGCCGCGGGCAATTTTGCTCCACAGCAGTGGCGACAGCATAAAGCCCACCACGCGATCGAGGAAGCGCCGTGCCTGCTGGGCATTGACGCGGTTCATATTCAGGTCGGAGGGCTGTTCAAAGGCTTTTTGAATGGCTTTTTTGGTGATCTCGTTAAATACCACTCGACGATATTGCTCGTCTTGGCCGCCAATAATCTCACGAAGGTGCCAGGCGATGGCTTCTCCCTCGCGGTCCAAATCCGTCGCCAGATAAATCTGGTCGGCATCCTTGGCCAGGCGTTTGAGTTCGTCGACGACCTTTTCCTTGCCCGGCAAAATCTGGTAGTGGGCTTCCCAACCGTTTTCCGGGTCGATGCCCATGCGGTTGATCAGCTGTTCCTTGGCTTTGCGAGCCTTGTAGATCGCTTTTTTCTCCGGCGACATTTTGCGCGTCAGGGCGGCCTGTTTGGCACGCTCCTTCGGATCGCTTGTTGACGCGGAACCGGATGTAGGCAAATCGCGCACGTGGCCGACGCTGGACTTGACGATAAAGTCCTTACCCAAGTACTTATTGATGGTTTTCGCCTTGGCAGGCGATTCCACAATTACCAGCGATCTGCCCATATTCTCCGTTTTACCCTTAAATACGTGTTAACTCAGCCCAGTTGTGGCGACACTTTATAGGTAGACCCCTGGGTTTGGTCAAGCCTGAAGCAAGGAACTTCTGCACATTCTCTGCCATGAACAGTAAAAAACGAGGTCGTTTTTTACGCAAAATATCAATTTTGGCCAAGTATTTTTAAGTAACTTTTATGAATGATTCGGGGTATCCCCAGTAGGGGGATTTGTTGTTCTGGGTTGATGCTGCGGCTGTGCTGTCAGGCTTATGCTGCCTGACTTGTTGCCGGTTAGTGAGTGCTGGCCAAATACTGATTTCAGGGGCTGCTGACCAGCTTGCCAATTAAGCTATCCGACTCTGGCCAGAGCCTTCTTTAATAAGAGTATGATGGCGGCGACAAATTATTCACTGTGCTGTGGCGTTCAATACGGGTTGATTGACCTTTTGGGGTAACAGCCGATAAGGAATGACTGCTGTGTTTTCTTCTTTGACGGGTTTTGGGGCTGCCCAGAAGTTGCTGTCTTTGTGCCATGATCTGGAGGTGGAACGTTTTCCGCTTCAGGCTGATATCGATACATCCGGTGTGTCTGTGTTGCGGCTGGATCGTATCCATCCGGTGCTGTCGGGTAACAAGCTGTTCAAACTGTTGTGTCACTGGCAGCCCTGGCAGGGCAGTGGCCGTTCCGGTTGGGTAACGCCGGGAGGTGTCTGGTCAAATCATTTGCATGCGGTGGCATTTCTGGGGCAGTGGGCTGGGGTTCGTACAACCGGCCTGGTACGGGGTTATGACGATGTGCCGTTGACGGCAACCTTGCAGGATTGTGTCGATTGGGGCATGCAGCTGGTATTCCAGTCCAGAGTTGATTATCGCCAGCGCTATGACCCGGACTGGCAGCGCCACTGGTCGGCGGCGACTGACAGCTATTTTATCGGCGAGGGTGGGGCCTGGGCGGCATCGACAGAGATGGCGCTGTTGTCAGGGCTTGATGGCGATGACCAGCAAGATCCCGGGGCGCAGGCATTTGCGGCCTTGGCGGCTGTCTGTGCCGGGTATGATCAGGTGTGGCTGGCAGCCGGCAGCGGGACAACAGCCGAGCGCTTGTTGCCAAGGCTGCCCGCTGATGTACATCTGGTGGCGGTGAATACCGTTGCCGATCATGGCGCTCTGGCGCAACGCTGGCAGCGGTTGTTTGCCGGTCGGTCATGGCAGATTGTTGCCAGCAGCATGCGCCGCTTCGGGGCGCAATCCGATGCGTTGCGAGGGCAAATCACCGCCTTTGACCGTCAGGGGTTACCGCTCGACCCGGTGTACGGTGCGCCCCTGGTCGACACCTGGTTACAGCATGCTGCGTTGTGGCAGGGGCAATCCGTTCTGCTGATTCATGGCGGCGGGTTGCAGGGCCGACGGGGGATCGGCCTGGATGTCGATGTGTCTGCTGAGGGCCAGGTCGATCAGGTCCGTCCGTTGGGCCAATGATCTGCAACAATCATCCAGCGTTGCTGCTCTGCCCAGTATGGCTGCAGTGGCCTGACCCGGGCCAGGCAGAGCGGGATATCCAGATAGCGAAAATGGCACTGCAGCAATTGCACGATATCGGCTGCGCTGGCGGCCACTGGAGACAAGACCGGGCTGAGCCATTCATCGCGGGCCAGAATGACCCAATGGCCAGTGCGGATATGTTCTTGCAACTCACTGGCATGACACCAGCGACCTTGCCAGTGGTGAGGATTCACTTCCGCCGGTCGCTGGGCCGTGATGGCAGGATTGGCCGGGTAGAACAGGCACCCACGGAAGACGGCTTCCGACCGGCGTGGAAACCAGCCCCGTGTCGCCAGCAGTGGCTGTGCCTGTGGATGGCGGGCCAGAGGGAGTTGCTGTTCATAGGTGTGGCGCAATTTGTTCGCCAGTCGATCCCGGCGATTGGCACCGATCCAGTCATTGCCAATGCCAAGATAAAACTTTAGGGCCAGTTCAAGGTGCCATTGTTGCTGACCGTTATCGATCAGCAGATCAAGTTCACCGAGGGTACGATCGCGTCCGGCGATCTGGATATTGGCATCCCAGCGCCAGCCGCTGTGCCGTAGCCATTCGTGCCAGAGCGACTCAAACACCAGCCCGAGGCGGCTCTGTTCACTGCGACTGGTGTGGTGCCACTGGGTCGGGCAACCGGCCTGCTGACAGAGGGATTCCAGCCATGGTGGCTGGGATGGTGGCCAGGGGCAGGCCAGTAATGAGGGCGATGTCAGCGCCCAGATCAAATCACGGATGTGTTTGTCTGGCAGTTGGAAAAAGGCGTCTTCGGAGATTTGCATGCGTCAGGTCAACAAGCCTTTTGGTAGTTGCTGTGATATAAATCGCGCACTTCACTCTCCCGACACTGGCAGTATCCATTTGGCAGGATTGGGTGGCATCGCAGCGCCGGTTACAGGCTGCATCGATAACAACGACTTGGGTTAAGGTGATGGAAGAGTTTCGTAATATAGGCCTTATCGGCCGCTTGAACAGTAACAAGGTCATTGAAACCGTCAAGCGATTATCCCGCTTTCTGACCGATGAGGGATATTACGTCATTCTCGACGATCGCATTGCTGAGGTGATTCCGGGCCATAATATGCAGGTCAGCAAGGTCAATTTGCTGGGTGAAATCTGCGACCTGGTGATTGTGGTCGGAGGTGATGGCAGCTTGCTTGGGGCGGCTCGTGCTTTGGCCAAGTACCATATTCCGGTACTGGGTATTAACCGTGGCCGTCTTGGTTTTCTGACCGACATCAGCCCTGGCGACACCATGTGTGACGAAGTGCTTGCGGTTTTGCATGGCGAATACACCAGTGAACTGCGATTTTTGCTGGATGCAGAAGTCAAACGGGATGGTAATCCGATCGGTGGGGCTGCGGCCCTGAATGATGTGGTGTTACACCCGGGCAAGTCGGCTCGCATGATTGCTTTCGACCTGTATATCGAAGGACAGTACGTTTATAACCTGCGGTCAGACGGCTTGATTGTGTCCACTCCGACCGGTTCGACGGCGTATTCGTTATCCGGTGGCGGGCCGATCATGCATCCCAAACTGGATGCCCTGGTACTGGTACCGATGTTTCCACATACCTTGTCGAGTCGGCCTATAGTGGTGGATGGCAAAAGCGAAATCAAAATCCATATTGATGGCGATCTGGATATTTATCCAACGCTCAGCTGTGATGGTCAAACCCATCTTCCATGTGCGCCCGGTGATGTGATTACCATCCGGAAAAAAGCGCACAAGTTTAAATTGATTCACCCCAAAGGGCATAACTTCTACGAGATATGCCGCACCAAATTGGGCTGGAGCAGTAACCTTGGAGACTGAATATGCACCAGGGATATGATCTGATCGGGGATATACATGGCTGTGGCGATACCCTTGTTACCTTGCTGGAGCAAATGGGTTATCGCAAGCAGCATGGCGTTTATCGTCATAATACGCGCAAGGCCGTGTTTGTGGGTGATGTTGTGGATCGTGGCCCTCATATACGACTGGCCTGTGAAGTCGTGCGGAATATGGTCGAGGCCGGTGAAGCAGAAATGCTGATGGGGAATCACGAGTACAACCTGATTACCTACTGTACCAAGGCCCCCGCCGGTATGCGGCAACCGTTTTTGCGTGAACACACACGCCGCAACAGCCATATTGTTGAAGCCACGATGGAGCAATTTGCCCACCATCCGCAAGAGCTGAACGATATGCTCGACTGGTTTCTGGAGCGGCCACTGTTTGCCGAATACGACCATTTTCGGGTTGTACACGCTTGCTGGGACAGCGATATGATCGCCGAATATATCGCCCGCTACGGTGGTAATCAGCTGGATCGCCAGCTGCTGCTGGAATCGGTTGATCCTGCCAGCTTCCTGCACAAGTTCCTTGACCGGATGCTGCGTGGCACCTCGCTGAAGCTGCCACAAGGCCGCTCCATGACCGCTACCGATGGCTTTGTACGGCAATTTTTCCGCACCAAGTTCTGGGAGCATGACCCCCAGCGCTACAGCGATGTCCTGTTTCAGCCCGATCCCTTACCAGAGGATTTACAGCATTCGCTGTTGAGTGAGGCAGAGAAACGCCAGCTGCTGTATTACAGCACGGAAGAAAAACCGCTGTTTTTTGGTCATTACTGGATGTCAGGTATTCCGTCACCCTTGAGTACCAATCTGGCGTGTATCGATTATAGTGCCGTGAAATATGGCCGCCTGGTGGCCTATCGCATGGATACTGAACATCAACTACAGCCCAATAAATTCACCTGGGTCAGAGTGGACAAGAACGAGCGCTGATGGAAGCTTTGCTGGTACTGGTGGCGGATGCGGCGGTTGATCTGTCGCCGCTCACACAACAATTATGGGCGCATCGTATCGCGCACCGGGTGATCATGGTGGAGGGTCAGCAACACCTGTACCTGGCCCATGAGGCTGATATTGCCCAGGTACGGAGCTGGGTCGAGCAGTGGCGGGAAGGCCAGCTGGGCAAACCAGAGGTCGAGACCGGTAAACCCAGGCCGCTGGTGGCGTTTATTCTGACCCTGGCGCAAGTACCGGTGACTCTGGCAATGAGCCTGGTACTGGTACTGATTTTTGGCTGGATGCACATTTCGACCGACTGGTTGGCCTGGGTGCAACCCGGAGATGGCCTGTGGCCGGAGCAGCGGATGCAGCTGGCCACCTATCTGGACATCGGCTTGCTGGCCTGGCTTAAACCGATACTGGTGCATTTTTCGCTGGTCCATTTGGTGTTTAACAGCATGTGGTGGTGGATTCTGGGGCGCAGTATCGAACAGCATGATGGCTCGCGCATGTTGCTACTGTTGACCCTGATCACCGGATTGGTGGGCAACCTGGTGCAGTGGTGGTATGGCGGCCCCGGTTTTGGTGGGCTGTCCGGTGTCACTCTGGGACTGCTGGGTTGGGTCGGCTGGCGGCAATATCAGCGCAAGCTGTCGTACTCCATCCCGGCCATGCTGCTGCCTGTGATGGTGGGCTGGCTGCTGCTGACCATGATGAGTGACAGCCTGCTACCGGGCCTGACCGGTATTGCTCATGGTGCGCACCTGGGTGGCTTGATCGCCGGCATGTTGCTGGCCACGGTGTGGCCGAGCAAGCGACCAGCTGCCCCCGATACGTAAATTGTTTGGAGATAAAACGATGACATTACAAGATCTGATCCAGTCACTGACCCCGGCCGTCTATGAAAACCTCAAAAACGCCGTGGCGCTGGGCAAATGGCCCAATGGCACCGCGTTGCAGGAAGGCCAGCGCGAACTGTGTATGGAAGCCATTCTGCACTATGAAATTACCCATCAGGTACCGGCCGAACAACGGGTAGGTTATGTCGGTGGCGCCTGTGCCAGTGGCAACGTTGAGACCATTGGCCGTGATGATGACGTTCAGCCATTGACGCTGCAGTAAGCCCATGACCGACCGTTACCAGGGTGCGCTCAGCAAAATGGCCGCGACGGCTGCGGCTGATGGACAAGTGGCTTACCGCTTGTCACTGGGGCGTGACCAGATCGATATGAATGCCCTGATCGGCCAGCGTGTGGCATTGAGCTGGCAAGGTGCCATTCACTGTTGTGCCTGTGGCCGCAGCACCCGGAAAAGTTTCAGCCAGGGGTATTGTTATCCCTGTTTCAGCAAACTGGCCCAGTGCGACCGCTGCATGATGAGCCCGGAAACCTGTCATTTTCATCTGGGTACCTGCCGCGAGCCGGACTGGGCAGAACAGGTATGTTTTCAGCCTCATTATGTTTACCTGGCCAACTCGTCCGGCATCAAGGTCGGTATTACCCGTGCCGGTCAGCTGCCCACCCGCTGGCTGGATCAGGGGGCCGTACAGGGCATGGCCATTGCCAGAGTTGCCAGCCGTCGTGTGTCCGGAATGCTGGAAGACCTGCTGCGTCAACGGGTTGCCGACAAAACCAACTGGCGGACGATGCTGAAAGGCCAGAACCCGTTACTCGACCTGGGCGCCGCCCGGGATGGCTTGCTGGCCGAGCTCGACGACCCGATTCGCGCACTGACCGACCAGTTGGGCGACGATGCCATTGAATGGTTACCCGCCAGTCGTACTGTGTCGCACAGTTTTCATTACCCTGTGCTGGAATACCCCACCAAGGTAACCAGCCACAACCTGGACAAGACACCAGAGCTGCAAGGGCGGCTACTTGGTATCAAGGGGCAGTATCTGATGCTGGATAGTGGCGTCATCAATCTGCGCAAATACACCAGTTATCAGGTCACTCTGACTCATATTGATGCGATCTGATTAATACGCCCGCCTGATCACAAGGCCTTTCATGATTCGATGGCCAGGGCGGCGGAGTGAACCGACTTCAGAAGGAAAAATATCCATGCGTGATGCCCAACCCCAAAGTATTTACCTGAAAGACTATTGTCAGCCGGAATACTGGATCAACCAGACGGAACTGACGTTTGAGCTGCAAGAGGATGCCACCGTTGTGACCGCGGTATTGACGCTCGAAGCCAATAACGCCGGCAATCAGTCCGGTGTGCTGGAATTACAGGGTCAACAGCTGGAGCTGCTGCAACTGGCGCTGGATGGCACCACGCTGGCGGCGGATGCCTACACTGTGACCGACGATTCATTAACCATCACAGGTCTGGCACAACAGCACCAGCTGAGCATTGTGACGCGTATTGATCCGGCAGCGAATACCGCGCTGGAAGGTCTGTACCGCTCCGGTGGCATGTACTGTACCCAGTGTGAGGCGGAAGGATTCCGCCGTATTACCTATTATCTGGATCGCCCGGATGTGATGTCGGTGTTCACCACCCATATTATTGCCGACGGCGAGCGTTACCCGGTAATGCTGTCGAACGGCAACTGTATCGCGGACGAAACCCTGGCCGACGGTCGCCGCCAGGTAAGCTGGCTTGACCCACACCGTAAACCGGCCTATCTGTTTGCGCTGGTGGCGGGAGACCTGCTGCACAAGGAAGACCATTTCACCACCATGAGTGGTCGCGATGTCACCCTGAGAATTTTTGTTGAACCACAGAATATCGACAAGACGGAATATGCGCTAGACGCACTCAAGCGTTCCATGCGCTGGGACGAAGAAGTCTATGGTCGTGAGTACGATCTGGATATCTTTATGATTGTGGCCGTGGATGACTTCAATATGGGCGCAATGGAAAACAAGGGCTTAAACGTCTTTAACTCCTCCTGTGTACTGGCCAACCCGGCTACTGCCACCGATGCCGCTTATCAACGTATCGAAGCCATTGTCGCCCATGAATACTTCCACAACTGGTCGGGCAACCGGGTAACCTGCCGCGACTGGTTCCAGCTCAGCCTGAAAGAAGGGTTTACTGTTTTCCGGGATGCCAGCTTCTCGGCGGATATGCACTCTGCCACAGTCAAGCGTATCGAAGATGCCCGTATGGTGCGTACGGTACAGTTTGCCGAAGACGGCGGCCCGATGGCGCATCCGGTACAACCGGATTCCTTTATTGAAATCGCCAACTTTTATACCGTAACCATCTATGAAAAAGGCGCAGAAGTGGTGGGTATGATCCACAAGATCCTCGGAGCCGACGGTTTTCGCAAAGGGTCGGATCTGTATTTCGAGCGCCATGATGGTCAGGCCGTCACTATCCATGATTTTGTTGCTGCCATGGAAGATGCCAACGGTATTGATCTGACTTTATTCAAGCGTTGGTACAAGCAAGCGGGTACGCCAGTGGTCAGCGCGGAGGTTGACTATCGTGCCGACGAGCAGGCCTTATACCTGACCTTGCGTCAGCAATGCCCGGACACCCCGGGACAAACCAACAAACAGCCGATGTGGATTCCGGTACAGCTGGGTCTGCTTGATGCCAATGGTCAGGATTTGCCGGTACAGGTGACCCCCTCGGTGAACGCCGCGGGTATGGAAACCTGGACTGCAGCCAGCCAGGTGCTGCACTTGACCGAAGCCGAGCAAACCTTTGTGTTCTCCGGGCTGGAGAGCCAGCCGGTACTGTCGTTATTCCGTGACTTCTCGGCACCGGTCAAGGTCGAGTTTGAACAAAGTGCGCAAGACTTGTTGTTCCGCCTGCAGCATGACAGTGATGGGTTCAACCGCTGGGACGCCGGTCAGCGTCTGATGCTGGGCTGGATCGACCAGGCCCGTCTGGATGAATTTGAACTGCCGGAGGACGCTCGTCAGGTGATGGCCGAACTGCTGTCTGACGATACTCTTGATCCAGCCATGGTCAGCTACCTGCTGACCTTGCCGTCAGAAGCCTATATTGCTGAGTTCAGCGATCAGGTTGACCCTCATGCGATTCACCTTGGCCGTCAACGGGTGCGTCTGGCGATGGCGATGGCGCTGAACGAACAGTTTGCTGCCTGCTATCAACGTCTGCTCAGTCATGCCGAATATCAGCCAGAACCACAACAAATGGCCGCCCGCACGCTGAAAAACCTGGCACTGAGTTACTGGAGCGTAGCGTCCGATGCCGGAGTTCGTCAGGCATTGGCGCAGTTTGGCAGTAGCGACAATATGACCGATCAGATGGCGGCGTTGCAGGCCCTGATTTGCAGTGGTGATGACGAGCTGGCACAACAGAGCCTGGAAGCGTTCTACCAGCAATGGCAAAACGATGCGCTGGTGGTGAACCAGTGGTTATCGGTACAAGCCGGTTCTGCCGATCTTGGTACACTCAATCGTATCCAGCAGTTGCTGGAGCACGAAGCCTTTGACTGGCGTAACCCGAACAAGATTCGCTCTGTGATTGGTGCTTTTGCCAATCAGGCGCTGTGTCACTTCCATGCTCAGGATGGCAGTGGTTATCGCTTGCTGGCGGATGCCGTTATTCGTCTGAATGCCACCAACCCCCAGATTGCCTCACGTTTGCTGACACCATTAACCAAATGGCGACGCTTGGTGCCGGCACTGTCGGAACAGATGAAAGAACAGCTGGAACGGGTTGCGGCGCAACCTGACCTGTCCCGTGATGTGTATGAAATCGTGAGCAAAAGCCTGGCCTGACCCGCCAGGCGCTGCGTTGTTGTCTGAGTGATGCTGGAGGATGTCCTGTTTGTGGCGCTGGTGGTTATTAACATGGCCGTTATGGGGGTGGCTGACGCCGGGAGTCCAGGCGCTTGAGGTCAGTTATCCTGCGGATTATCTTGCTGCCGAGCTGGACGATGCCGCATTGGCCATGCGGCTGGAACGTGCCGGCAGCCTGTCGGAGCAGTTAACCCCTCTGGGAGCCACTCGAGCCGGTAACGGCACCGATATCCCGGACTGGCGGGGGGGCTTGCGCATGCCACCGCTGGGTTATCAGCGGGCAGGGCAGCCTCATATTGACCCTTTTGCCGGAGAATCCGCGTTGTTTCGGATCGCGGCAGGCAACCTGCCAGACTATCGTTCTTTTGTAACTCCGGGCCTGCAGGCTCTATTGGAACGTTATCCCGACAGTTTTTATCTGCCGGTTTATCCTTCTCGCCGTACCGCGGCTGCACCAGATATGGTGTACGAACAAACCTACCAAAACGTTATTCGGACCGAAACCAGTCGGGATGGCCCCGGGTTTTATTATGCCTGGGGAGGCATTCCGTTCCCGATACCGGACAGTGGTGTGCAAGCCATCTGGAACCATGCCGCTCGCTGGCAAGGGGAGCAGCTCCAGGCGCAATGGCGTGAGATACAGGTATCTGGCCAGCACCGGCAAGCTATCCGTTGGCGGGTGCAAGAAAACTACCCGTATTACTGGCAGCGATCGCGTTGCTTCTTGCCTCTGTCACAGTGTGAACCGGACCGGCGTACTGGTCATACCGAACGCAAAAACATGACCTTGTTCCAGCGCCAGTGGAGCGCTATCGGAGCCGGGTTGTTACGGGTCACGGATCAATTGAAAGTAAAAGAAGGGCGAGAGTATGGCTATCGTCGTCAGCAAGGTGCCTGGCCGGATGGCTGGGACCCGACCCTGCGGGGGACAGAAGATATTACCTTGTTCAGTGGTTCATCGCAGTCATATCACTGGTTGCTGTTGGGTAAACGCGAGCTGTATATCCCTTACAACAATTACCGTTTTGAAACCCTGGGTGATGACACCTTGCTAGGGCCGGGGCATTTGGCCAGCTCCGCCTTGCGGTTTGAAAAGCATCGTGTCTGGGTGGTGGACGGTACCTTGAAAAAAGGTGCCAGTAACCGTTATCGCAAACGGGTCTATTATATAGATGAAGACAGTTGGCAGATTGCTTTGGCGGATTTTTATGGGGCCGATGGCCAGTTACAACGGGTCGGGCTGGGGCTGCTGAAAAGTTTCTATGAGCTGCCGGGGGTACTGTCGGCGGCGACTGTGATTCATGACCTTTCGAGTGGCCGCTATAGCATCACCGGGTTGGAATCCGGTCAGGACGATGTCCGGCGATTTGATCTGCCGGTTGAGGCAATCAGGGTCGACGCCGACTGACTTGCCATCTGGGTGGATGAACCCGGCGAACGACCGCATTCGCGACTATTATTGTTGGCACTAGAGCCGCTACGCCAGGCATCAATCAGCCCGGATTCGGGCTGGTCTGGACTGTTATTGAATGCGCTACTGTATTGGCAAACTCTTCAAGGCATGCGATTATCCAAACATTAGGATATAGAGTTGTTCCTTTTATTCACATAAAGAGCTGCTTGCCTGTCCCATCAACATCATAATAATAACGGAGTTCTTGATGCGTCTGATCAAGGCATATTGCTTTATGGTCACCCTGTCTCTGGTGACCACGACCGCATTGGCACAATGGGTCGATCCCTTGCAAACCCCCGCGCAAACCAGCGCAAAAGCCCATACCGCCTTACTGCTTGATATCACCCAGGCCGGTGAGCGGCTGGTGGCAGTGGGGGCTTTTGGTCATATCCTGTATTCCGATGATCAGGGAGCGAGCTGGCAACAGGCACAAGTGCCTGTCAGCGTGACCCTGACCGCTGTGAGTTTTGCCGATGCGCGCCATGGCTGGGCTGTCGGCCATGACGGCATTATATTGGCAACCGAGGATGGCGGCCTGAACTGGCGCAAGCAGCTGGATGGTTTTGTTGCCAACGACGCCATGGTTGAAGCCTCTGAGCGTTTGTTAAGTCAGGCGGAAGCAGCGCTGGCCAGCCTTGAAGAGACTGACGAGCGCAACGAAGAGGCACTCGAGGAAGCCGAAATCGTGCTGGAAACCGCCATGTTTGCGGTTGAAGATGCTGAGTACGATGTGTCGATTGGCTCAACCAAGCCGTTACTGGACGTGCTGTTTCTTGATGATAAGCATGGTCTGGCCGTCGGGGCTTACGGGATGGCGTTTGAAACCCATAACGGCGGTGACAGCTGGAGCGAATTTACCTCGCGCTTGCCATTAACAGAACGTTCCCACCTGAACAGCCTGACCCAGGCTGCGTATGGCCAATTGTTTATTGTTGGCGAAATGGGATTGATCCTGACATCCACGGATAACGGTGACAGCTGGCAAGCACTGGAGTCCCCTTATGATGGCTCACTGTTTGGCATGATCAGCAGCGCTAATCAGCTGACCTTGATGGGGTTACGAGGCCATCTGTTTCAATCAACCGATGCCGGGGCACACTGGCGCGAATTAGCGCTAGATAATGAACAGACCCTGTTTCAGGGCCTGGCTATGGATAACGGTAGCCGGGTACTGGTCGGTAATTCAGGCACCGTGATATTACTGGATAATCAGGCTACTCAAATCATCAACCTGGCAGGCCGCAAGGGGGTTGCCGCATTGGCCGCCGTCGAAGAGGGGTTTGTGCTGGTGGGTGAAGTGGGTATACAGCGTATTAATCGTCGTGGTGAGCTGATCAGCGCTGCCCGAATTGTGGAGGCGCAGTAATCATGACCCAGAAACATCATTATTCGACCGAGCCGGAACACTTTATTCTGTCGCCAGAGACAGAGCCCTTGTTAGAGCGAGTGTTGTTTAACAATCGCTCGCTGGTGTTGATGGTACTGACACTGCTGACGCTGGTGTTTGCCTTTGGCCTGACCCAGATCCGGCTGGACTCCAGCATCGAAAAATACATTCCGCTGCAGCACCCCTATATCCAGAATTATCTGGTGCATAAAGATGATATGAAAAGCGGCATGGCCAATATCAAGATTGCCGTGGCCGCCGTCGAGGGCGATATTTTTGACGATGCCTATCTGCAAACGCTGAGTAAAATCAACGACGATGTCTTTTTTGTGACTGGTGTTGACCGCTCCGGCATGCAGTCGTTGTGGACCCCCAATACCCGCTGGACCGAAGTGACCGAAGAAGGCTTTCAGGGTGGCCCGGTGATTCCCGCCAATTATGACGGCAGTCCGGCCAGTATCGAACAAGTACGCCAGAATATTCTCAAATCAGGGCAGGTGGGCCGTCTGGTCGCCAACGATTTTGTGTCTACGGTGATCGATGTTCCGCTGCTGGAGCGTGACCCGGAAACGGGAGAAAAGCTTGGTTATCAGGCGCTGTCGCACCAGCTCGAAGAGCGGATTCGCGATCACTACCAGTCCGACAGCATTCGCATTTACATCACCGGCACGCCCAAAAAACTGGGTGACTTGCTTGATGGTGCCGTGTCCATTGGTTACTTCTTTCTGGCAGCGATGCTGATGACGGCAGTGTTGTTGTATCTGTATTCCCGTTGCCCCAAAGGCACGCTGGTGCCGATTGCCGCTTCGCTGATTGCGGTGGTATGGCAGCTGGGAGCACTGGCGCTGCTGGGGTTCAGTATCGACCTGTATTCGGTGCTGGTGCCGTTTCTGGTGTTCGCCATCGGTATCAGTCACGGCGTGCAGCTGATCAATGGCATTGCCATTCATTCCGGCCAGGGGCTGGACAAGATGTCGTCGGCACGTCAGGCCTTTCGCGGTTTGTATGTGCCGGGTATGTTGGCGCTGCTCAGTGATGCGATGGGTTTTCTGACCTTGCTGTTTATCGATATCGGCGTGATTCAGGAACTGGCCATTGCGGCCTCGGTCGGGGTTGCCATGATCATCGTGACCAACCTGGTACTGGTGCCGATTGTGATGTCGTACATTGGCATCAGTCCCGCCGGTATTGCCCAGGCGCAAAAGGCCGAAAAAGCCAATCCGGTGATCTGGCAATGGCTGGGTCGTTTTACCGATAAACGCTACGCCGTTACGGTGCTGTCGCTGACCGTGGTGCTGGGGGCGTTTGGCGTGTATTACAGCCAGGATCTGGAAATTGGCGACCTGGACAAGGGCGCGCCGGAACTGCGGGCAGACTCGCGCTACAACCTCGATAACGACTTTATGGTAGCCAGCTATTCCACCAGTTCGGACGTGATGGTGGTGATGGCCGAAACCCCGATCGAAATGTGTAACACCTTCAAGGTGATGGATGTGCTCGACCGGTTTATGTGGCGTATGGAAAACGTTCCCGGCGTACAGTCTGCCTTGTCGCTGGTCACGGTCTCCAAGCTGGTGACCAAGGCGATGAATGAAGGCAACCTTAACTGGTACGCCCTGTCGCGCAACCAAACCATTCTGAATACCTCCATCCAGCGGGCACCGGGTGGGCTGCTGAATGCCGACTGCTCCATGGCTCCGGTGATTATCTATCTGAACGACCACAAGGCGGAGACGTTACAAACCGTGGTGGATGCGGTGGAAGCCTTCAAGTCAGAATACGACGATCAGGTGGACGAGATGTACTTCGGCATGCGGGCCGACGCCATTCAGGATGCCATTGCCGAAGGCAAGATAGATGCAGTGCCAATGCGCCTGCAGCTGGCCTCCGGTAATGCAGGGATCGAAGCCGCCACCAACCAGGTGATCGCCGATGCGCAAGATACCATGCTGATTTTTGTGTATGTGGTGGTGTTTAGTTTGTGTCTGCTGACATTCCGCTCGTTGACTGCGGTCGCCTGTATTTTGCTGCCATTGGCGCTGACTTCGATACTGGGGCAAGCATTGATGACCTGGCTGGGAATTGGCGTCAAGGTCGCGACGTTGCCGGTGATTGCTCTGGGAGTAGGGATTGGCGTTGACTATGGCATCTATATTTACAACCGACTGGAGGCGCTGCTGATTTCTGGCCTGTCGCTGAAGGATGCCTATCTGGAAACCCTGCGTTCTACCGGCAAGGCGGTCAGCTTTACCGGCGTGACGCTGGCGATCGGTGTGGCTACCTGGATGCTGTCGCCGATCAAATTCCAGGCTGATATGGGCATCCTGCTGACCTTTATGTTCCTCTGGAACATGCTCGGTGCTCTGGTATTGCTACCTGCACTGGCCAGCATGTTACTTAACCCGGAAAAAATCCGGGAGCGGCACCAACGCGTTCACCAAAGCGTACCACCTGCGGTGTAGGGTGCTCGTTATGTCTGCCAGACCTCACTCGGGTTGCCCGCCAGGGCGATCCGTGGCCACCTGCTCCGGTGCGCAATCCATGTCGTACTGGTGTGAGGTCTGACCTTCTGACCTTCTGACCTTATTGTTCTGGGAATCTTCTTTCCTGATAATCTGACGCTCTGATACTTATCACCGTTTTACGACTGGCAGGAGAATGTTTATGTCGGAACAGAGCAAGGCGAATGGTCTCAAGGTACGGACCGAAGTTATGGGGGCAGATTTTGTCCAGCGGGCGCAGCAAAATACCACAGCGCTGACGGAGCCTTTGCAGGATTGGATTAACGAACATGCCTGGGGGTCAACCTGGCAGCGTGATGGTTTGCCGCGTAATGTACGTTCGCTGGTTACGATTGCCATGCTCACGGCGTTAAAGTCGCCGGCTGAGTTAAAAGGCCATATTCGTGGGGCGTTGAATAACGGCTGTACGCCGCAGGAAATTCGAGAAGTGTTGCTGCACAGCTTGCCATATTGCGGAGCGCCAGCGACTCAGGAAGCCTTCAGGGCGGCGGCAGAGGTATTGGATCTGTCGGCCTTTGAAAACGACTGACACGTCTGTCAGCGGCCACTGGCCACTATATGAGAGCCAGGCAGCGGATGATGGCTGTGTTGACTGGTTGGGCGTGAGTGGGGACACCCTGGGCGCTGCCTGAAAGGGCAGCACTTACCAATGGCTCAGGGTTTCTTTCCCAGCAGGGTACGAAACTCTTGCACCACGACAGGCCAGAAAGCGCGCAAGCTGTCGTATTCGTGATCCACTGCTTGCAGATACTCATCAAGATGATCAACGGCTTCGTGCTGTTCTGCCAGTTCCACTGCAGCAAGGCGGGTTTTTAGCTCCGCCAGACGCAGTTCCATTTTTTCAATTTTACGCTGTAATTCTTGTTTGTTTTCGCTCATAGCCAACTCTTTTAAATGCCGATTAAATACCCAGTAACTGGCAGCCACCAATCAGCACCAGAGGTGTTACAAAAAATATTCCCAAAATATAGACACCAACATAGATTTTGTTGGCAGAGGCAGCAATGGACAAGTGTTCCGCAGCCCACAATGGAATGTTACGCAATAAGGGAATACCGTAAATCAGTATAACAGCGGAAACATTATAAAGCAGATGAACCAAGGCAATTTGCAGCGCAAAAATAGCATTGACTCCAGTAATAGCGGTTGCTGCCAGCAGAGCAGTGATACAGGTACCAATATTGGCACCGAGAGTAAACGGGTAGATTTGGCGCAGGCTGAAAACACCACTGCCGGCCAGCGGCACAATCAGGCTGGTGGTGGTTGAGCTGGATTGCACCAGAATGGTCATCAGGGTGCCGGAAGCAATACCGGATACCGGGCCACGACCAACAGCAGAGTGTAAAATCGCCTTGGCCTTACCAACCAGCAAGGAGCGCAACAGTTTGCCAATCAGGGTGATCACCACAAAAATGGTCGCAATACCCAGAACCACCATCAGGATGCCAGAGGCGGTATCAGGTGCCAGGGAGGTCAGTTGTTGCTGGATAAAGGTCACCGGTGGTTTGACCAGCGGTTTGACGAAGTTAAAGCCATGCATCGACAGGGAGTCGGCTCCAACCATCAGGGAAGCGAGAAACCCTCCCATCTTTTCCAGTACTCCAAACATGATTTCCAGTGGCAGGAATATCACGACCGACACCAGATTGAAAAAATCGTGCACGGTGGCAGCGGCAAAGGCGCGGCGGAATTCATCACCCTTGCGGACATGACCCAGGCTTACGATGGTGTTGGTGATTGTTGTACCAATATTGGCGCCCATCACCATGGGAATAGCGATGCTGACTGGCAAGCCGCCGGCAACCAGGCCAACGATAATAGACGTGACGGTACTGGATGACTGAATCAAGGCGGTTGCAATGGTACCAACGATCAGGCCGGTCAGCGGGTTGCTGGCAAAATCGAACAGTTCTTTGGCGTGCTCTCCGGCCGCCAGTTTGAAGCCACCTCCAATAATGGAGACAGAAACTAGCAATAAATAAACAAGACCGGCAATTTTAAGCCAGTTCAGCCAGTGGCTGCTCGGAGAGAGCTGGCTGTTGCTCAGCTCAGGTGATGACGCGTTTGCAGTCGTATCGTTCATACAGAGATGGCTCATCCGGTTGGTTTTATGCGGGTACAAACAAATCGAGGATACTCCCCGACAATTATGACATTTTTATGACAGCGTCATCGTTGGACATTAGGCACAATCATAGTGATAGGGTGATCTGGCCCTATTGCAGGTAACGGTTTTTTGCTTTGTGATGTTTAACCATATGAAATTGTTCTGAAAACTATCCAGGCCAGTACTTGTTGGATGCTGATCAGGGGTATTCACAGCAGGGTTGATAATTTTCATGAGTGATAGCGAGACTTTTTAATAGAGGCAGGTGTTTTATACTGCGATGTCTGAAACCCCGGAGAGTTCGCATGACTGATGTACATTCTAGTCCCACGAGTAGCCGCTTTAAAGGGACAAGCGACTATATTGCTACCCCACAGCTGCAAATGGCGGTCAACGCCGCGATCACACTGCAAAAACCCTTGCTGCTTAAAGGTGAGCCGGGCACCGGCAAAACCATGCTGGCGGAGCAGTTGGCCGATGCCCTGGGCACCGAACTGATTCAATGGCACATCAAAAGCACTACCCGGGCGCATCAGGGCCTGTATGAATACGATGCGGTGTCGCGGCTACGGGATTCCCAACTGGGTTCCGATCAGGTGCACGATATTCGGAACTACATCGTCAAGGGCAAGCTCTGGGAAGCTTTTGCCGCCGACAAGCCGGTGGTGTTACTGATTGACGAAATCGACAAGGCCGATATCGAATTCCCCAACGACCTGCTGCTGGAACTCGATAAAATGGAATTTTTTGTTTACGAAACCCAGGAAAAAATCGTTGCCAAACACCGGCCGATTATTCTGATTACCAGTAATAACGAAAAAGAACTGCCCGATGCTTTTTTGCGGCGTTGTTTCTTCCACTATATCGACTTCCCTGATCGCGACACCATGCAGCGTATCGTCGATGTGCATTTTGACAACATCAAACAGGAGCTGGTACAGACGGCACTGGATGTATTCTTCGACCTGCGTCAGGTACCAGGCTTGAAGAAAAAGCCGTCAACTTCTGAAATGATCGACTGGCTCAAACTTCTGCTGGCCGACGACATTGGTCTGGATGCCCTGCAAAACAAACAGGGAACTCAGGCAATCCCACCGCTACACGGCGCGCTGGTGAAAAATGAACAAGACGTACAACTGTTAGAAAAACTCGCCTTTATGAGCCGCCGCCGGAGCTGATTGTGCTGATTGATTTTTTCCAGACCGTTCGTGCCGCCGGTGTTCCGGCCTCGGTGCGGGAATACCTTGATCTGTTGCGGGCGTTGCAGCAAGGGCTGGTGTTTGCCGATGCTGACGAGTTCTATGCACTGGCCCGGCTTTGTCTGGTCAAAGACGAAAAATACTACGATCGTTTTGACCGTGCCTTTGCTGCCTATTTCAGTGGCCTGGAATCCTTCTCTGGAGCACTGGAGGAACTGGACTTGCCCGATGACTGGCTGCGCAAGGAGCTGGAGCGGGTGATGACCGAAGCCCAGAAAGCCGAAGTGCAGGGGCTGGGCAGCCTCGATAAAATCCTTGAGGCCCTGCGGGAGCGACTGGAAAATCAGACCAAACGTCATCAGGGCGGCAGCAAGAACATCGG
Source organism: Oceanobacter sp. 1_MG-2023 (assembly GCF_030689025.1). GTDB lineage: Bacteria > Pseudomonadota > Gammaproteobacteria > Pseudomonadales > Oceanobacteraceae > Oceanobacter. The sequence goes on along the minus strand of NZ_JAUYWA010000001.1, from coordinate 185,517 downwards.
CACCGGTGGTACCTCGGCCTTTGGTGCATTCGGCTATAACCCTGAAGGCATCCGTATCGAGCAGGGCGAAAGCCGCCATCGCAAAGCCGTTAAAGTGTGGGAAGAACGCAACTATCGCAATCTCGACGACAGCATTGAACTCGGCATTCGTAATATCAAAGTGGCTCTGCGTCGTTTACGCCAGTTTGCCCGCCAGGGAGCCGCTGACCAGCTTGACCTCGACGACACCATTCGCTCGACGGCCCAGAATGCCGGTTATCTGGATCTGAAACTGGTGCCCGAACGTCATAACGCCGTCAAGGTGTTGCTCTTTTTTGATGTTGGCGGTTCCATGGATGAACACATTCGTGCGTGCGAAGAACTGTTTTCTGCTGCCCGTGCTGAGTTCAAGCATATGGAGGGGTTCTATTTTCATAATTGCGTGTACGAATCCGTCTGGCGTAACAATAACCGTCGCCATCAGGAACGTATCAGCACCTGGGATGTACTGCATAAATACGGCAGTGATTACAAGGTTATCTTTGTTGGTGATGCCAGCATGGCCCCTTACGAAGTAACCCATGTGGGCGGTAGCGTCGAACACTACAATGACGAAGCCGGTGCGGTCTGGCTGCAACGTATTACTCAGCGGTTTCCCCATGTCGTTTGGCTGAATCCAACACCACAACGATGGTGGGGGCCTTATGGCTCACTCGGAATGATTCAGCAGCTGATGGAAAATCGAATGTATCCGCTGACGGTTGAAGGTATTACCGCCGCCATCAAAGAGCTGACTTGAGTCCGTTGCTTGGGGCCATTAATGGTATTGTGTCGGCGTTTATTGTCGAGGAGTGATGTGTGACAGGCGTGGGGTAGCCAAGCGTAGACAAACACTGGAAAACAGACAATAAAAAACAAGGACAATACGTAAGAAGAAAATCAAGACAGTCCGGATTCGGACAAAGGATGGTGCCCAGGGGGAGACTCGAACTCCCACGAGCATAGCTCACTGCGACCTGAACACAGCGTGTCTACCAATTCCACCACCTGGGCATTTTTATTGACTGGTTATATCCAGTCCCGGAGTTACTGTTCCGGCCAGTGTTTCCTGCATCTTGCTGCACCGTTATTTTTACAGGGTAACGACAGGGTCATTACTGAAAAATAATGGTGCCCAGGGGGAGACTCGAACTCCCACGAGCATAGCTCACTGCGACCTGAACACAGCGTGTCTACCAATTCCACCACCTGGGCTTGGATTTTGCAATCCGCTGACAACTACAATCATTCTGGTACCAGAGGCCGGACTCGAACCGGCACACCCGCTAGGGCGGGGGATTTTGAATCCCCTGCGTCTACCAATTTCGCCACTCTGGCTTAGTAGTTGTCAGTGGCCGCGTATATTACAGTCGAAAATTTTTCTGTCAAATATTATTTTAAGTTATTTCTTAACTTAGCCGGACTTGTTGGGTAACCTTGAGGTCATTATTGCCCGAACGAAAGTGCATGATAGCGTGCAGCGGCGGGCAATCCCTCTTTCTTGCAATCGATAGACATCATGAAAACCAGCGATTTCAGTTTTGAACTCCCGGACGAGCTGATTGCTCGTTATCCGACCGAGCAACGCAGTGGATCCCGTTTGCTGATGCTTGATGGTGTCAGTGGTCAGACCACCGATGCCTGTTTTACCGACCTGTTGGAGCAGGTGGAAGCAGGTGATCTACTGGTCTTTAACAATACCCAGGTGATTCCGGCGCGGCTTTTTGGTGAAAAAAGCTCGGGCGGTAAAGTCGAAGTGCTTGTCGAGCGTCTGCTCGAAGGTACAAACGTGCTGGCCCATGTCCGGGCATCACGTTCCCCCAAACCTGGCCAGACGCTGTTGATTGCCGGGTGCGTTGTGGAGGTAATCGGCCGGGAAGCCAATCTGTTCCATCTGCACTTTGTTACCGACGAGACCTTGTTGGCATTACTGGAACGGGCCGGGCATATTCCGTTACCCCATTATATGGAGCGGGAAGACAATGATTTTGACCGCCAGCGTTACCAGACCGTGTATGCCGAAAAGCCTGGAGCGGTAGCGGCTCCGACGGCCGGGTTACATTTTGATGAGCCAATGCTGGCCGCTTTGCGTGAGAAAGGCGTGCAGTTGGCGTTTGTTACGCTGCATGTCGGGGCGGGTACTTTTCAGCCGGTCAAGGTAGATAATGTACTGGAACACCAGATGCACGCCGAGTACATCGAAGTTGATGAGCATGTCGTGGCAGCGGTGAAGGCGACGCGAGCAGCTGGCAAGCGAGTGATTGCAGTCGGTACGACTTCGGTGCGCAGTCTGGAAAGTGCCAGCCAAAGCGGAGAAATAGCGCCGTTTTATGGCGATAGCCGGATCTTTATCTATCCTGGTTATCAGTTCCGTTCGGTGGATGCAATCGTCACCAATTTTCACTTGCCAGAATCCACACTTATTATGCTGGTATCGGCGTTTGCCGGACAGCAACACACACTCGACGCCTATCGGCATGCCGTGACTGCCGGTTATCGTTTTTACAGCTATGGTGATGCCATGTTTCTGTCGCGACCATTCGTGGCGGCTCAGAATACATCGCAAGCGATCGCTGCTACCCATTTTCCCGCTGATTCTATTGCCCCACAGGAGTCTGAATGACATCCGAGACCCCAGCGCGCCAGTGCGCCATGAGCTTTACCCTGCACGCCTCCGATGAGCACAGTCACGCCCGCCGTGGCACCGTGTCATTTCCTCGGGGGGATATCCAGACTCCAGCGTTTATGCCGGTTGGCACTTATGGCTCGGTCAAGGGGCTGAATCCAGATCAGGTCGAAGACCTCGGCGCCGAAATTATTCTGGGTAATACGTTTCACTTGATGTTGCGTCCCGGCACGGAAGTGATCAAGCAGCATGGCGGTCTGCATGGTTTTATGGGCTGGAAAAAACCGATCCTGACGGACTCAGGCGGTTTTCAGGTATTCAGCCTCGGCGATATGCGCAAAATCACGGAAGAAGGTGTGACCTTCCAGTCGCCGGTGAATGGCGATCGCGTCTTGATGACACCGGAAAGCTCGATGGCAGTGCAGCGTGATCTTGGCTCCGACATTGTGATGATTTTTGACGAATGCACGCCGTACCCTGCCACGGAACAGGAAGCTGCGGATTCCATGCGGTTGTCATTACGTTGGGCAAAACGCTCCAAGGCAGCCCATGGTGATAATCCGTCGGCCCTGTTTGGCATTATTCAGGGCGGCATGTACGAATCGTTGCGGGATGAATCCTTGCAAGGCTTGCTCGACATTGATTTCGACGGTTATGCCATTGGTGGCCTGAGTGTCGGGGAACCCAAACCCGATATGATGCGGGTGCTGGCCCATGTTGCCCCCAAAATGCCACAGGACAAACCACGCTATTTGATGGGCGTTGGCAAGCCGGAAGACCTGGTCGAAGGGGTGCGTCGTGGTGTGGATATGTTTGATTGCGTGATGCCAACCCGTAATGCCCGTAATGGCCATCTGTTTACGTCGTTTGGTGTGGTGAAATTGCGGAACGCTGCCAATCGTAATGATACCGGTCCGATTGATCCGGAATGCCAGTGCTACACCTGTCGGAATTATAGCCGCGCTTATCTGTATCACCTTGATAAATGTAGGGAAATACAAGGGGCTACGTTAAACAGTATTCATAATCTTCATTATTACCAGACATTGATGGACGGTTTGCGCCGCTCCCTCGAAGAAGGTACATTTGCGGCCTTTGTTGATGATTTCTACGCCAAACGTGGTGGCACAACGCCAGCGCTGGAAAAATAATCCTGGTGGTCAGACTTGTGGTGTACGGCTTTTAGCCCCATATCGCAAACTGGCTGACCGGTTTGGATACTGGCGGGTATCTTCATGCGCAGGCTCAGGATTTGTCAGCCCGGAATTGCGCACATCATAAAAATCATGTCGCTTTACCCTGTTGGGAGCGTCGGTTGTTTTTGGAGAATGTATTTCATGAAAGCTTTGTTTGCTGTGATGGCGTTGACCTTTTCCGGGTTTGCGATGGCAGAAGGTGCGGAAGCACCAATGGGTATTACTGGTCAGCTGGTGTTCCTGGGTGGTTTCCTGCTGATTTTCTACTTCTTGCTATGGCGTCCACAAAGCAAGCGTCAGAAAGAACACAAAAACCTGATTACCAACCTGACCAAGGGCGATGAAGTGGTTATGGCTGGTGGCATGCTGGGTAAAGTAACCAAGGTCACAGAAGATTTTGTGGTCATGGAAGTGGCGAACGGCATTGAATTGCCGGTACAAAAAGTAGCCGTCACCATGGTGCTGCCAAAAGGCACGATCAAAGACGTTTTGGGCTGATCTTTCCTGATGCTGTCAGTGGTGGTGTTACAACTGCTGGCACATCCGAATCGAGTTTTCATAAGGGCAGATTATGCTCAATAAGTATCCCCTCTGGAAAAACTTGCTGATACTGGTGGTATTGGCGCTTGCGGCGGTTTATGCCGCACCTAACCTGTATCCGCCGGACCCGGCTGTACAGGTCACACCTACCCGTGCCGGTGCCGAAATGTCCGCCAGCCTGATGTCCCGAGTCCGTACTATCCTGGCAGACAACAGTGTTGATGTACTGGGTGATGAAGTGAATGGCAGCAGTGCGTTGTTCCGGATTGGCAGTTCGGGTCAGCAGTTGGCTGCCAAGGACCTGGTACAACGGGAACTGGGTGATGACTATATCGTGGCGCTGAACCTGGCTCCGACAACCCCTGACTGGTTGCTGTCGCTGGGGGCTGGCCCGATGACACTGGGGCTGGATCTGAGTGGTGGTGTGCATTTCCTGATGGAAGTGGACATGGATGACTACCTGGCGAGCCGTGTAAAAAATTATCGTGAAGAATTACGCACCCGTTTGCGCGAAGAGGGGATCAAGTATCGCCGGGTGCTGGTGAATGGCGACAAGCTGGTACTGCAGTTTGTGGATGTCGCTGTTCGGGATGAGGCAAACAGCTTTCTGATTCGTGAGTACCCGGAATTCTGGCGCGAAGAAATCAAAGTTGCTGATCAGTATGGTCTGGAACTGACCATCAGCGAACAGAAAATCAAGGAAATGGAAGATTACGCCCTCAAGCAAAACCTGACCACATTACGTAATCGGGTGAATGAGCTGGGGGTTGCCGAGCCACTGGTACAACGTCAGGGTCGTAACCGTATTGTGGTGGAGCTGCCGGGTGTTCAGGATACTGCCGAAGCGAAGAAAATTCTTGGCAAGGCTGCCAACCTGGAGTTCCGTCTTGAAGCCGATCCGGGTGCCAACCGGTTTACAACAGAAGAATATTTGTTCCGCACGGATCAGTTCCGTACTGCGCGTTTGGAAAAGACCGTGATTGCCACGGGTGATCATGTGACCAATGCACAGTCATCCTTTGATGAAAACGGCTTCCCGCAAGTGAATATCGACCTGGATTCCAAGGGTGGCGCGATCATGACCCAGGTGACCCGCAAGTCGATCAAGCGCCGTATGGCCGTGCTGTTTGTTGAGCGCAAGCCACAAACCAGTTATGAAATGGTCGATGGTGTCGAAATGACAAAAACCATTCAGGTGGTCGAGAAATCAATTATTTCTCTGGCAACCATTCAGAGCACGCTGGGTTCCAGTTTCCGGATTACCGGCCTGGAGTCTGCCGAAGCCTCTGAACTGGCCTTGCTGTTACGGGCAGGGGCACTGGCGGCACCGATGTACTTCGTTGAAGAACGCACGGTTGGCCCAAGCCTGGGTAAAGAAAATATCGAGATGGGTGTTAACTCGGTCATTCTTGGCCTGGCTATGGTGCTGGTACTGATGGTGGTGTACTACCGGGCGTTTGGCATGATTGCCAATGTGGCGCTGATGGCAAACGTAGTCGTATTGATTGCCATGATGAGCATTGTCGGTGCGACGCTGACCTTGCCGGGGATTGCCGGTATCGTCTTGACGGTGGGTATGGCGGTGGATGCCAATGTGCTGATTTTCTCTCGTATTCGTGAAGAATTACGGGCTGGACGATCACCGCAGCAAGCCATTCATGAAGGCTATAACCGGGCTTTTGTAACAATTCTTGATGCCAACCTGACCACGCTGATTGTGGCGGTCATTCTGTTTGCCGCAGGCACCGGGCCGGTGAAGGGTTTTGCCGTAACCCTGTCGTTCGGGATCATCACATCCATGTTTACCGCTATCATGCTGACGCGGGCACTGGCCAACGCTATTTATGGTGGCCGCCGTCTTGAGTCCCTGTCTATCGGAGGTAAGGTCTGATGAAAAAATCCTTCGATTTTATGCGCTTGCGTATGGGAGCCATGGTGCTGTCCGGCTTGTTGCTGGTGGTATCGATTGGTTCATTGGCAGTACAGGGCTTGAACTTTGGCCTGGATTTTACCGGCGGTACCTTGCTGGAAGTCCAGTATGCAACGCCTCAGCCGCTGGATGATATTTCCGCGGCACTGGATGAGGCCGGCTACAGTGGTGTGACGGTGCAGAACTTTGGTTCTGAGACCGACATTCTGGTGCGGATGTCAGAAGCCTTCCGGGACAATCTCGGTAACGAGGTGCTGGATATATTGCAGGCTTCCGCAGAGGGTAATTCCCTGACCCTGAAGCGTAGTGAGTTTGTGGGGGCTAATGTCGGTGAAGAATTGCGTGATCAGGGCGGGCTGGCATTACTGCTGGCTCTGACGGTTGTAATGATTTACGTTGCGGCCCGCTTTCAGTTCAAATTCTCGGTGGGGGCAGTATTTGCCCTGTTCCATGATGTGATGATCATTCTGGGGCTGTTCTCGCTGTTCCAGTGGGAGTTTGACCTGACGGTACTGGCAGCAGTGCTGGCGGTGATTGGTTATTCCTTGAACGATACCATTGTGGTGGCTGACCGGATTCGGGAAAATTTCCGTATTCTGCGCCGCAGTGATGCTCTGGGTATCATGAACGAATCCCTGAACCAGACGCTGGACCGGACGCTGATGACATCGATCACGACGGCATTGGTACTGCTGGCGTTGCTGGTAGTCGGGGGCGAGCTGATCCATAACTTTGCCCTGGCATTGATGATCGGTGTGTTGGTGGGTACTTATTCGTCGATCTATGTCGCGGTGAATATTCTGGTGTTGATGAAACTCAGCCGTGAAGATCTGATTCCACCGGAAACAGAAGAAGAGGTCGACGACCGTCCTTGATCGGGGTCTGATCTGCTAAATGCCGCGGTTTCTTATGGAGGCCGCGGCATTCTTGTTTTATGACTATGGCGTTTGCTTGTAACGGAGCAGGACGCAGTGATTGTTAACCAACCGGAGTGTTTATGCTCAGTTATCGCCATTCGTTTCATGCGGGTAATTTTGCCGATGTACTCAAACATCTGATTCAGGTTGAAGTGCTGGAGTATCTGCAGCGCAAGGACAAGCCGTTTGTTTATATCGATACCCATGCAGCGGCTGGTGTTTATTTGCTGGAATCAGTCGAAGCGATAAAAAATGAAGAATATCGCACTGGAATTGGCCGCTTGGCGGCAGCCGACTGGCCTGAGCTGGGTGCTTATCTGGACGCGGTCGGTCAGTGCCAGCAAGCCGCAGAAGAACCTGTCTATCCGGGTTCTCCCTGGTTTGGGCAGCATTATTTACGGCCGCAGGACCGGGCATTCTTGTATGAACTACATCCTCAGGATCTGGCTATTCTGGAACAAATGATGCAACGGGATCGCCGTGTTCAGGTACGGGGAGAAGACGGATTCGCAGGGTTGATCGCGCTGTTACCGACCCATATCAAGCGCGGTCTGGTATTGATGGACCCACCGTATGAAATCAAAACCGATTATCACACTGTGGTTGAGACCCTGGTCGCAGCGTACCGCCGCATGGCAACGGCAACCTATGCGTTGTGGTATCCGGTTGTGGAACGGCACCGTATCGACCAGTTGGAACGGGCATTCCAGTCTTCGAGGATACGTAATATCCAGTTGTTTGAACTGGGCATTGCGGCGGATACCGAGGAGCGGGGCATGACCGCTTCCGGCATGATTCTGATCAACCCGCCTTATACCCTGAAAGCACGGATGGAAGCGCTGTTGCCACGCCTGGCCCACACTCTGGGCGGTGAGACAGGCAACTGGCGGGCGGAAGTCCTGGTAGCAGAGTAGAGTATTGATTATTCTGGTATCTCAGCCGATTTCACCGAGCGGTGTTTGCCGGGTGATGGCAGCGACCGCCTGATGACTGATACGGCGTTCTGCTGAAATTGCATAAAACTCCTGCATCAGTTCTTTGACTGTGCCGACGCAGCGCACCTGGTATTTGGCGCAAATTTCTTCGCGAATGACATCGGGTGCAAAAAAGTAGCCATGGCCCTGGCTACCAAAGGCTTTTAACAGTGCCGAGTCGTCAAATTCTCCGGCAATTCTGACGGCGATACCGGTATGGTTAAACCAGCTCAACAGGTCGGTACGTAAGCCGGAGGCGGTGTCGGTGGGCAGCAGAACCGGGGCTTCGTTTAGCATATCGGGAAAAGTCCGTTTACCTTGCTGCTGTTGTACCAGCTCCGGGGTGGCGAAGCAGGCTAGCCGGCTGCGACCGAGCAGGTGGTTAAAGCAGCGGATGTTCATACCCGGAGGAATTGGGCTGTCGGCCAATATCAAATCCAGCCGGTGTACCGCCAATTCTCCCAATAGCGACGACATTTGTTCTTCATGGCAGACAATCCTCATGGTGCCGGGCAACAACATGGCCGGGCTCAGCAGCCGGTGAGCGATGGATTTGGGTAACGCATCGACAATACCCACTCGAAATTCGGAAGGCCGTTCGGTGATGCCAAGATTCATCACTTCTTGTAACTCATCCCCGAGCTGGAATATTTGTCGGCTGTAATCCAGTGCCACCCGACCGGCGTCGGTCAATTCCAGGCCACGGCCAGACTTGGCAAACAGGGCGACGCCGAGGTCATCTTCCAGTATTTTTAACTGGCCGCTGATGGTTTGAGGAGTGACGCTCAGCCGTATCGCTGCCAGCTGAATGCTGCCTTCTGTCGCAACACTATGAAAGTACTGTAAATGCTTGTAGTTTATGCGGTGCATAGATCGAAAAAACCGAGCAATGAGTAAAAGATAATTCGAATATTATTTTTTATTGCTGCTCCGTACAATGCTTTCTACAATGAAAACCGCTCCAAACACGCTCTAACTAGTATTCATCAGGAGAAACTGTATGAGTCGTCCAGATTATTACACCAAACCATCGCGAGCTGACGCTACCGCTGTACCGATGGAAGATTTTCAGGATCAGGCTGCTGGCCGCAAGGTTCTGCGTAATACCTATATGCTGCTGTCCATGACGCTGTTGTTCAGTGCGGCGGTGGCGGGTACCTCCATGTCGATGGGCTGGCCACACCCTGGCTTTATTCTGACGCTGGTTGGTTATTTTGGTTTGCTGTTCCTGGTACACAAAACCAAGGAAAGCGCGGTCGGTATCTTGTCTGTGTTCGCCCTGACCGGGTTTATGGGTTACACCCTGGGACCTATTCTGTCGATGTACGCCAGCATTCCTGGTGGTAGCGGCATTATCATGAGTGCACTGGGTACAACCGGTCTGATTTTCTTTGGTATGTCTGGCTGGGTGCTGTCGACTGGTAAAGACCTGTCCGGTTGGGGAAAAACCCTGATGGTCGGTATTATCATGGCGTTTGTGCTGGCATTGGGTGCTTTCCTGTTTGAGTTGCCGGCCTTGTCACTGGCGGTCTCTGGCATGTTTGTCATTCTGATGAGCGGCCTGATTGCTTACGAAACCAGTAATATTCTGCATGGTGGTGAAACCAACTACATCATGGCAACCGTTTCTTTGTATGTCTCTTTGTACAACTTGTTCGTCAGCCTGCTGCAAATCTTTGGTGTGTTGGGTTCTGACGAATAAGCTTCACGTCTTCTGTGCTCAGGAAGAAGATTGCCTCGGTTGGATTTGGCCCAACCGGGGCTTTTTTATGCCTGGCTGTCTCGTTCTGCGGTCGTTCTGTTCTGCCTTGCAATGATTTTTTCGCGCTGAAAATATCACTGTAACCAGCGCCAACCCGGGTTCATCGTCGTTATCGGCTGCTGATGCTGATCATTGCAGTTCTGCTGAATGCTGCAAAAATAAGACATTGTGCTTGCCTGGATTGCGCGCACACTATTCGCTCGATAGACACTGGAATGGAGAGACTATGTTTGAGGTTGCAGAACTGGGGCAGGCACTGTCTCGTGAGGAATTTGATAAACGGGTTCCGGAATTACGCACCCAGTTACTGGAAATGCAGCGGACACTGAGCCAGGCCGATTTTCCGGTTATTGTGCTGGTCTCCGGCAGTGATGGTGCCGGCAAGGGGGTGTTGGTCAATCGTCTGAACGAATGGCTGGATCCTCGTTATCTGCGCACGCTGGCATTTGATGATAAAACCCAGGATGAGCGCGAACGTCCAGATTACTGGCGCTTCTGGCAGGCTCTGCCGCAGAAGGGTCGTATCGGGCTGTATATCGGCTCCTGGTACAGCGACCCGATTGCCTTGCGGGTCGACAAGACTCTGAATGACATTGAGCTGGATGGTTATCTGGCGCACATTCGCATCTTTGAGCGTATGTTGGTTGAGGATGGCGCACTGGTTATCAAGCTCTGGCTGCATTTGTCGAAAGACCAGCAGCAATTGCGCTTGCAGCAACTGGCATCGGACCCGGCAACGGCCTGGCGTGTTACTGAAAAAGACAAGCTTCACCTGGCCCTGTATGACGACTTTCGCTCAACGGCAGAACATACCCTGCGCCAGACCAGCACCGCCGAAGCTCCCTGGGTGGTGATTGAAAGCGCGGACCCCAACTATCGCGATATCACGGTGGCCAACCATTTGCTGGAGCGGATACAGCAGCATCTGACGTTACATGCCCATAGCGATGCCGCCCAGGACGACGAAAACAGCGAGACTGTGGCACTGATTCACCGTCAGAAAACCCTGCTGGGGAATCTGGATATGGATCAGTCACTCGACAAAAGCACCTATCGTCAGAAGCTGGAGCACTGGCAAGGCAAGTTGTCGTTACTGGCACGGCGAGCCTATGAGCAGCAGGTCTCCATGGTGATTGTGCTGGAAGGATGGGATGCCGCAGGCAAGGGCGGTCTGATTCGCCGTATTGTCCCCGCGCTGGATGCCCGTAATTATCAGATCATACCGATTGCGGCTCCAACGGATGAAGAAAATGCCCATCATTATCTCTGGCGATTCTGGCGTCATATTCCCCGTGATGGACGAGTAACCATGTACGATCGCAGCTGGTATGGGCGAGTACTGGTTGAACGGGTAGAGGGCCTGGCCAGCCGATCTGAATGGTTGCGGGCCTACAGTGAGATCAATGATTTTGAATCACAGCTGGTTGAGCACGGAACGGTCGTGGTGAAATTCTGGCTGCATATCGATGCGGACGAACAGCTCAAGCGTTTCAAGGAACGCGAAACCATCAGCTACAAGCGTCACAAGATTACTGACGAAGACTACCGTAACCGGGAGCGCTGGGTTGATTATGAGCAGGCAGTAAATGATATGGTGGAGCGCACCAGTACCGAGGTTGCACCATGGCACCTGATTGAAGCCAACAGCAAACGTTTTGCCAGAATCAAGGCACTGAAAATACTGTGTCAGCAGCTGGAACAGCGACTGGGTGTCAAAGGCAAAGGCAAAGAGTAAGTATTGGATGGAATCAGAGGCTCGCTAGCGATTCTCTGACTCCAGAATTTCCAGTAACCGGCGAGTAATGGCCTCAAACAACTGGGCCTGCTCATTATCGGAATCAGCCGTCAGGCTGTACATCAGGCTTTCAATTTCGGAGCGGGACATATAGCGGACGGTGACAGGGTTGGTCATAACATTCCCAAATGGCAAGCGCCTGGGGTCAAGCGCTTCAAGTAAACGGATCTGAATTAAAAGCGATAGCTGATCAGGGCACTGGTCAGCCAGACGTTCGGGCGTTGCCCGGAAGCGCCTGTGCGTCGATTCTGGTTGCGATAATCCTGGTCGTCACGGAAAGTACCGGCAATATCGAGCGTGACAGCCCCGAGCTGATAGCCGGTACCGATTTGCCAGCCCCAACCATTAAATACACCGGTTCGGCGGCCGTTGTTACCCTGCAAGGCAATCTTTTCACGGTGCCAGGCCGGGCCGGTATAAAGACGAAAGCCGGGTTGGGACAAACCCCACCCCCACATTAATTGGGTCTCAAAGCCGGTAACATCCTTGCCATCCTGATGTATGCGGTAGACTAAAAAACGTGTGGCGGTGTGATCCGACTGGGGGTATTCAGCAAACAGCGACATGCCTGTATCGCCAGCATCCGTGAAGTAATCCGCCCCAGGATCAATATCCAGCGTAGTGGCTGCCAGACCAACCCGAAAGTTGGTGTGGTCGTCCTTACTGCTGTCTGCTGCAAAGGCCAGTTGACTGGAAGCCAGCAGCGCTAGCGTACAAACCGGGCGAAAAGCAATAGCCTTCATGGATTGACGTCCTGGATACATAAATAGTGCCGGAAGGCTAAACCACAGGGCGCTGGATGGCAAGGGTATGAAACGGCCATGCCGGGTGTTGCTGCCGCGCTTTGTTGCGTTGTGTGAATTGCTTCGACCTCTGGTATGGGAGTCAGTGTGGCGTATCGTTTCCGGATGGTATGAGCTTGCGTGGCCTGGTTGAGTGGCCTGGTAATGTGTTGGTCTGATTGTTGATCGTTGTTGATAGGAGCATGGTATTTGGAATGTCGACTTGGTTGTGGAGCTTGCTGTATCGCACCGTCGATCAGTGCGCCGATCCCCGGTATGCCTGATGGCAAACGGGCAGGGGAACGTTGTATTCAGCTGGCAGATGATAATCTCTGCCGTATCTTTGCTTCACCGGAACGGCCGCAGGTGTGCGGGCAGTTTCAGGCGGAAGCCGATTTTTGTGGCGACAGCCGTGAACAGGCACTCATCATCTTGACGGGGTTGGAGCAACTGACCGATAGCTGAGTTGAAACCGACAGGAGAAGTATATGTACAAAGTGGGGTTTTACGTGCCAGTCAGCCATCTGGCATCGGTGAAGCAAGCGGTCTTTGCCTCTGGTGGTGGCCAGTTGGGGGAATACAGCCAATGTTGCTGGCAAGTGCTGGGAACCGGGCAATTTTGTCCGTCCACTGCGGCTAACCCTTATCTTGGCCAGTCCGGGCAGCTGACCCGGGTTGATGAATACCGGGTTGAACTGGTCTCTGCCGACGATTCTGTCCGGGCGGTGCTGGCAGCCTTGCGGCTGGCACACCCGTACGAAGAGCCGGCATTTGATCTGGTCAGGCTGGTGGATGAGTCTGAATTACCCTGATTCTTGCGCCAAGGTGCCGGATTACTCCGGCTCGCTGCTCAGCCGGTTGCGGCTGATATTGAAAATGTGTGGTTGAGCTGGATGTGGATTGTCGAGATAGCGTCGTAATGTCTGTTCGACGGTAGCGAATGCCAGCGACTGCCAGGGAATATCTTCGGGAGCGAACAGGGCAACTTCCAGACTTTCCGGGCCGGATGAAAACTCGGGCGTAGGTAAATCTGCCAGAAAAAACAGATGCACCTGACTGATATGGGTGACGGAAATCATGCTGAACAGCGACGTGATATTGACCTTGGCGTAGGCTTCTTCCCAGGTTTCCCGCAAGGCTGCCTGCTCGGTACCTTCGTCGTTTTCCATAAAACCACCGGGCAAGGTCCAGTAGCCCAACCGGGGTTCAATAGCGCGTTTGCAGAGCAAAATCTTGCCTTGATACACAGGTAATGTGCCAGCGACAATCCGGGGGTTGCTGTAGAATATGGTATCGCAAACGCTGCATACATCGCGTTCATGGTTGTCCCCTTCGGGGATGCGTCGCTCGATGATATTGGCGCACTCGCTGCAGTATTTCATCCCGTCCTCATTGTGATTTGCCGATGCTCTGGTGATGGTCTGGCCGATCAATCAGACACTTGTCATGAGTATACCTTGTTCATTCCTGCCCGGCTGCGGAAACCGCGCATCCCGCTGTGGTGGTTGTCCGGTATCTCTGCCCGGTATCTCTGCCGCAGTAAAGGAGCGGGATACTGAGTGATCAGGTGCCCATCGGTTTGGACTGACGTCTAGTTGATTTTTTAAAAAATGACTATATTTACTCATCATGAGGAATGTTTTGGCATATAATCTGCTTTAGCCGGTTGTCCGGTGCTGGAATAATTTCTGGCTCTTTTTTTGGCGATTACAAGATCGCCCTACTAAACTGTTAAACATGAATCAATACGACCTTTTTTTACGATTATCCCAGGAGTGGCAGGACCATGAACCCCGACACTTCTCCCGTGCCGGTCTGCGTGAAGCAGCGGTTCTGGTTGCTGTTACCGATCACCCCCATCAGCCATCATTATTATTAACCCGTCGCGCACAGGGCATGCCAACCCATCAGGGTGAAGTGGCTTTTCCTGGAGGCAAACGGGATGAGGTAGATACTGATCTGATCGCGACGGCACTGCGTGAAGCTCACGAAGAAGTCGGGCTGGCTCCAGAGCATGTCAAAGTGGTGGGTATACTGGATCAGGTAGTCTCCAAGTTCGGCTTTCTGGTGACACCGGTATTGGCCGTTATCCCACATGATGTGGCATTGACAGCCGACCCTCGTGAGCTGGATTGCTTGTTCCATGTGCCGCTGACCTTTTTTAATCAACCGCCCTCTGATTATTTTCATCGTGAAGGGATCCGTATGCCTACCTGGATGTATGAGCGTTTCCAGATCTGGGGGCTGACGGCCTATATCACCGCTGAAATGATGAACCGTTATTTCTCCTCGAACATCGCTTTGGGGAGCGTGGCGCCCGCCACCGCAGAAGATCCTGAAGACGTGTAATTCAATCGTCTTGTTCTGATCTGGCCCAGCAGGTAGCATTCACGTTTTGCTGACTGCTGCTGGAGGCCGTACTTGTCTACGGATACGACGCCATCTGCCGGAACTGGTTTACCGGTCAAATCCCCTTGTGTGCACGTGTGTGTGCTGGATAACCAGGACATTTGTCAGGGCTGTTATCGTACCGGACTGGAAATCAGTCGCTGGGGACGAATGACCAATCCTGAAAAGCGTGATGTGCTGGCCCTGTGTCAACAGCGAGAGCAAGCATCCGGCAACGTATTTGTTATCACGCCCCCTTCCTGAGTCTTTTGCATACGGCACCCTGATGTGTCGATTTTATTCATTGTTGTTTGGTGTGTTTTTTATTGCCATGAGTGACGGCTGCTGTGGCAGCTCTCTTGCTGGCCTGTTTGCCTGATAATCTGCTAGAGAATCTGATTATGTCTGATGTGACTGCTGCCCTGAATCCACCGGTTATCGGTACTCCTTTTTCTGCGACAGCAACCCGGGTGCTGTTGTGTGGCTCGGGCGAGCTCGGCAAGGAAGTGGTGATTGAACTGCAGCGCCTGGGTTGTGAAGTGATTGCCGTTGATCGTTACGCCAATGCGCCGGCGATGCAGGTTGCAGATCGCTGTCATGTGATCAATATGCTTGATGGTCAGGCCTTGCGTGCGGTGATCCAGCAGGAGCAACCGGCTCTGATCGTGCCGGAAATCGAAGCCATTGCAACGGTAACCCTGGCCGAACTGGAAAGCGAAGGTTTTCACGTAGTGCCGACGGCGCGGGCAACCCAGCTGACCATGAACCGGGAAGGTATCCGTTGTCTGGCGGCAGAAACCTTGGGGGTGCCCACATCAAGTTATCGTTTTGCTGCCTCAGAAAGTGAATTTTACGCCGCGGTGGAAACGATTGGTTTACCCTGTCTGATCAAGCCCATCATGAGCTCCTCAGGCAAAGGACAAAGTTTTGTCCGCACGGCCGACGAGCTGGCTGCGGCCTGGCGTTATGCCCAGGAAGGTGGGCGTGCCGGGCAGGGCAAGGTGATTGTTGAAGGCTTTGTCGATTTTGACTTTGAAATCACTTTGTTAACTATCCGTCATAGTGATGGTGCCGGCGGTACCTTGACCAGTTTCTGTGAGCCGATTGGGCATCGCCAGCAAGACGGCGACTATCAGGAATCCTGGCAGCCACAGCAAATGACCGCTGCCGCGTTACAACAGGCGCAAGCCATTGCGACCACGGTGACCAGTGAGCTGGGTGGTTGGGGGCTGTATGGCGTTGAATTGTTTGTGAAAGGTGACGAGGTGATTTTCAGTGAGGTCTCACCACGCCCACACGATACCGGGCTGGTAACGCTGATTTCACAAGACCTGTCAGAGTTTGCCTTGCACGCTCGGGCGATTCTCGGATTGCCGATTCCGTCGATTCGCCAGTTCGGGCCGTCGGCATCAGCGGTAGTGCTGGTGGAGGGGCAGTCAGGTACGATGCAATACGGCAACCTGTTTACCGCCATGATGGAAGCCGATACCCAGCTGCGTCTGTTTGGCAAACCGGAAGTACAGGGCAAGCGACGTCTCGGTGTGGCGTTGGCTCGGGCTGAGTCAGAGGAACAAGCTCGCAACAAGGCCAAACGCAGCGCTGATGCGGTCGTGGTCAGTTTGTAGTTATTGTCAGTTGTTGGTTGTTGGTTGTTGGTTGTTGGTTGTTGGTTGTTGGTGGCTGGCCAGTGGCCAGCCACCTCAGAATCAAAGCACCGCGGCAATTATCGATTTGCCGCTGCTCTGGCGGAACTTGTATGTTCTGTTCAAATCCATTCCCTTGCTGTATCCCCGACGAAAGTATTGTGTTCAGGCTAACTTTTTCGGCACTATACAGGCTGCGAATAATAGTCATTTGAATATATGGCATGGTGGAGTCGACAATGAGTGAATCCGGGCGCTGTTGCGGTAGCAGTGACAGTAGCAAGTCATCTTGTTTAAGTGAATCAGGTGTAGCCAATACCGAACCTGCTGCAGTATCGGCAGGTAGTTGCTGTGGTGGTGCCCCGGCAGTGGCGGCTGGCCCTGTTGTGTTTGTACCTGCGGCGGCTGCAACAGCGGCCAGGGCCACATCTTCCAGTTGTTGTGGCGGCGGTGATGAATCGACTGATGGCGCCGATTGCTGTGCCCCGAGTGCCTCGTTTGACTGGGTATTGTGGGGCAGCGGCCTGTTTGTCGTTGCCGGTTATCTGGGCTGGTTGTCACTGGGCGATGTCGGATTAACCTGGGTATCCACCCTGATGCACACCTCGTTCGAAATGGTCAACGCCATGTGGTGGGGGATTATTTCGGCATCTGTCTTTGTTGGTCTGCTCGGGCGGATTCCGCGTGAGCTGGTGATGTCGGTACTGGGACAGGCGGGGACGCAGCAGGGTATTTTTCGTGCCACTCTGGCCGGGCTGATGCTCGATCTCTGTAATCACGGCATTTTGATGATTGGTATGAAGTTGTATGAGCGCGGCGCCAGTATTGGTCAGGTGATGGCATTTTTGATTGCCAGCCCATGGAACTCACTAACCCTGACGCTCATTCTGGTTGGCCTGATCGGCCTGCAGTGGACATTAACCTTTATCGCCGCGTCGTTAGTGATTGCCTGGATCAGCGGGCTGATATTTGATCGGCTGGTCGTGAAGGGTGTGTTACCTGCCAATCCCCACCATCAAGAGCCACAGCCAGTAAATGCCAAAGCCATATTGAAGCAGGTCTGGCGCGATGAAGACTGGAGCTTGCCAGGCCTGGCAGCCATGTTCTGGCAAGGATTAAAAGAATCGCGGTCGGTGTTGCGCTGGGTATTTCTGGGCGTGGTGCTGGTTGCGCTGGTGCGGGCCTTTGTGCCGGAAGAAAGCTTTAATACCTGGTTTGGCGCAACGGCCGCCGGGATGTTTATGACCTTGCTGGCGGCCACCGTGATTGAAGTGTGCTCGGAAGGCTCCAGCCCAATCGCTGCCGATCTGGTGACACGTGCTGCAGCACCAGGTAACAGTTTTACCTTTCTGATGGCGGGTGCTGCAACGGATTACACCGAGATCATGTCGCTTAAAGACACGACACGGAGCTGGAAGATCGCGCTGTTTTTGCCGTTGATCACGGTGCCGCAGGTACTGTTGATCGGCTGGTTGATGAACAGCGTTGGTAGCTAGTGGGGACATCCGTTCCCGCGATGCGCTGGCTCGTAACAGTCAGCTATCGTGCGGATGTAATCGCTGTGGTTGTATTTCGATACTGCCCTGGTCGTTACCGAGCCACAGGGTAGCGTCCTGGATACTGGCTTGCAGGCGCATGGTGCGGTCGTAGAGTGAAGTCAGTTGTGCGATAGCATCGGCATCGAGGTTGTAAACGCTGAGGTTGTCAAAGCGGGCGCAGCTATTTTTGAGGCTGTCCCACCAGGGCAGAGCGGTACGACCATGGTATTCATAAATACGCACTTGCTGGGCTTTCTGGCAGGCTTTACGGATGCGTTTTTCGTCTGGCTGTCCCAATTCAATCCAGAGCAGGGTTTGATCACTGTAGTCTTTTTCCCACAGTTCCGGTTCGTCATCAGTGCTGAGTCCACGGGTAAATTCCAGCGTATCGCTGGCATTCAAAGCAAATACCGCAATGCGGGTCATTAAACGGGTCAGTGTCTCAGAAGGGTGCTGCGCCACGGTCAGGTTGTACGTCTGATAATGGTGGCGATCCATATCGGATACAGCCAGCTCGATTTTACAAATGGTTGCCTTGATGGCCATGGAGGTTCCAGCAGCTGAATATCGGGCCGTGAGTTTACCTTGGCGTTTGTTCAATAGCACGATTTGTACTGCGCCCTGCGATTTTCTGGAGAATCTTCAGGTTTCAGCTATACCTACATTATATGAATCAGACAGACGAACAGAGAAACCTGCTGGTTTCCTGATGTATTCGGCTGTATTTAACCGTGATTGCCATGGGCGGTGAGCCAGGGCATTACAGAGATTAAGGGCGCGTTTTGTTATGAACTTTCAAGAGTTGGATATGCCGGACCTGTTGGCCGAAGTGGGTGTGCGGGTGCGGGCAGCCAGGTTGATGGTCAACCTCAGTCAGGAGCAATTAGCGCGTGAAGCAAGGGTCAGCCGTTCGACGATCAAACGACTGGAAGGTGGCACCGACAGTGTCAGCTTATCCAACTTGCTGGCGGTACTGAAAACCCTCGATTGCATAGATATGTTTGTTAATGCGTTGCCAGAGCCAGAACACTCTCGCCAGCGTGCATCCCGCACCATGGGCTATTAAGCCGGACTCGCCCATATTTTTGACAATATCGGCCTTCCGCGTTAGATTGCAGCCCTCTCTTGGGGGAGTAGTCTGACGGGCGTTAGTTGTTTGTTACAAACAATCACGTTCGTATCCTGTGTCAACATACTTGAGCCTCATGCTCATGGCACCGGAAGTATACTGTGCTGGACAAGACCTGAGACGAATACTGGTTCCATGGGTGGCTGCCAGGATTCGTCTTTGGTGTCTTGCCGCCCGGTAACGTTAGATGATCACAACGCCCGAGTCGTTTTTCTTTTCCGAGCTGTTTTCCTCGGCTTTTTTATCCTCTTCTGTTGCGGTTGCACTGGCTGAAATCGGCGATAAAACCCAACTGCTGACGCTGTTTCTGACACTCAAATTCCGTAATAAATGGGCCATTGTACTGGCGATTATTCTGGCGACTCTGGTAAATCATGGCTTGTCGGCCTGGTTTGGGAGTTGGCTGGGGGATGGCCTGGCAATATGGCTAAGCAATGGCTGGGTCGACGGTCTGTTGTCTGGCAGTTTTGTGGTGATGGGATTGTGGATTCTGGTACCCGACAAAGACGATGAAGATGAATCCCGCTTTCTGGCCCTGGGTGCATTTGTTGCTACACTGATACTGTTTTCGCTGGCAGAGCTGGGGGATAAAACCCAGATCGCGACGGTATTACTCGCAGCGGAATGGCAACAACCCTTACCGGTGACACTCGGAACCACACTGGGTATGTTGATCGCCAATGTGCCTGTGATTTGGTTTGGTCAGGCCTTGTTGCAGCGGTTGCCAATGAATACTGTTCGTTATGTGACGGCCATTTTCTTTATTGTGGCGGGGCTGTGGGTTCTGGTTCGTTAGGGGAAACGTAAGCAGCTCCTGCGCTCGGCGTGGTACCCGATGGGTGAGCGCAACCCGATATCCGCTATACTTTCGCGCACCTGCACATCTGAGCCGGCCTGCGCCCATGACCGGGCCCCCCATAAGCCACATAATCCCCACGACCGCTTCTTCCGCAGCGCCATGGAAAACCACGCCGTGGCGCTGGATTTTATGCTTTATTACCCCGGAGCCGGTGTTGCAAGCGCTGGATACCGACTTACTGGCCTTGCCGCACGACAGCTATATCGACACCGAATTGGCCGAAAGCCTCTCTGATCTGGTGTATCACTGCCAACTGGCGGACTGTTTCAGCGCCCCATTGCCCTGATCGACAGTAACCAGTTGTCCGATGACCAATCCAAGCAATAACAATGGGTCGACATCGTCGCCTGCGTCCTGGAGCTGGGGCGTTACGAAGCTCAAAAAGCCACCGAACTGAATATGCTGAGAGTGGGTGGCTCTGCATAACCTCATAATTCCTCCATCTAACCCCTGATGATGATGGCCACCTGCTTGATGTCATAAGTCTATTGGTATTAAGGGATTAATGTTCCATTGGGTTTCTTATTTGCTCTGTCTGGTTATTGTTTGCTGGCTGCCAGCCACTACACTGAAGGTAACGATAATAATCAGAGCATGCATCCATGAGCCGCTATCCTCATCTTTTTCAGCCCCTTGATCTTGGTTTTACACAACTTAAAAACCGGGTAGTGATGGGGTCCATGCACACGGGTCTGGAAGACCGGCCCTGGCACTTCTCTGAGTTGGCAGCGTATTTTGAAGAGCGGGCCAAAGGCGGCGTTGGGCTGATTGTGACCGGTGGTTTTGCTCCTAACCGGGCGGGTGATTTGTTGCCGTTTGGTTCCAAGTTGATCAGTTCCTGGCAGGTGCCGTTTCACCGCAAGGTAACGGCGGCGGTGCATCGGCATGATGGCAAGATTCTGATGCAAATCCTCCATGCCGGGCGTTATGGCTATACGCCATTCAGTGTGGCTCCCAGTGCCATTCAGTCGCCGATTACTCCTTTTAAACCGCGTGAACTGAGCGCCAGCCAGATCCGTACCACGATCAAACACTTTGGTCGGGCGGCCAGTCTGGCTCAGCAAGCGGGTTATGACGGCGTCGAAGTGATGGGGTCGGAAGGTTATTTTATTACCCAGATGCTGAATCAGCGTACCAATCAGCGTACGGATGAGTGGGGCGGTAGTTATCACAACCGCATGCGCTTTGCGCTGGAAGTGATCCGTGAAATCCGGGCGCAGGCCGGGGATCATTTTATTGTGATGTTCCGGCTGTCGATGCTGGATCTGGTGGATGGTGGCTCTACTGCAGAAGAGATTATCGAATTGGCTCTCGAGTTGGAGAAAGCCGGGGTGAACCTGCTTAATACCGGGATTGGCTGGCATGAAGCCCGGGTACCGACCATTGTAACGTCGGTGCCTCGGGGGGCTTTTGTCGAGGCGACTGCGCAGGTCAAGCAGGCGGTATCGATTCCGGTGGTGGCGTCCAACCGTATCAATATGCCAGCCACGGCAGAGGCCATTGTGGCGCAAGGTCAGGCGGATATGGTGGCCATGGCGCGACCGTTTCTGGCGGACCCGGAATGGGTTATTAAAGCCGAGCAGGGCCGTGAAGATGAGATCAATACCTGTATTGCCTGTAATCAGGCGTGTCTGGATCATACCTTTGCCAATAAACGCGCCAGCTGTTTGGTGAATCCACGGGCTTGTCATGAAACGGAACTGGTCTGGCAACTTGCCACGACGGTGAAGCGGGTGGCGGTTGTTGGGGCTGGCCCGGCGGGATTGGCGTGTGCGGTGGTGGCGGCCCAGCGTGGCCATCAAGTAACGCTGTTTGAAGGGCGGGACTTTATCGGCGGGCAGTTTAATCTGGCGTCGCGTATTCCGGGTAAAGAAGAATTTCAGGAAACCATTCGTTATTACCAGACCATGATTACCAAACTGGGCATTGATTTGCGTCTTTCGACACGTGTCAGTGCCGACGGGTTACGTCAGTCCGGTTTTGATGAAGTGGTGGTGGCCACTGGTGTTGAACCTCGTCTGCCTCAGGTTGATGGTATCGACCATGCCAGTGTGATGACGTACCAGCAGTTGTTGAGTAATGCAGTAACAGTTGGCGCTCGGGTGGCCATTATGGGAGCCGGGGGAATTGGTTTTGATGTGGCTGAATATCTGACTCAGGAAGGAGAGTCAACGACATTAAATGCCGAACACTGGCGCTCGGAGTGGGGAGTGGATGTTCGCAGTCAGGTGCGGGGTGGTCTGGTGACTCCTGATGTTGAAGCGTCACCGCGTCAGGTCTACCTGCTGCAACGCAAGTCATCCGCGCTGGGCAAGGGTCTGAACAAAACCACGGGCTGGGTACACCGGGCGACGATGAAAATGAAGCAGGTCGAAATGATTGCCGGGGTGCAGTACGACCGTATTGACGATCAAGGGTTGCATATCCGCATCGTGAAGGGAGAGGAGACCGAAGAACGTGTGTTGGAAGTGGATCATGTTGTGGTGTGTACCGGGCAGGAATCGGTGAATCAGCTTTACCATGATTTGCAAGCCCTGTTGGTGGATGGTTCCTGCGGTGTTCATCTGGTGGGCGGGGCTGAGTTTGCCGGTGAGCTGGATGCCAAGCGGGCAATCCGTACGGCGAGTATTCTGGCGGCTTCGCTTTAGGGGATATCTATTTAATCCTGCACGGCTCGCTTGGGGTAGCCGAAGCGTGCCATTTCACAGCGTTATTGTTTATTCGGATGTTGTCGTGGGCAGCCGATTGGTTTTCTGTTTTTCGGAATGATTGATTTTTATATTGATATAACTCTTATTAAATGATTTTTAACCAGGTTGGTTTAATGCATTCCTGTTGTTGTTGTTGTTGTGGATTATTTATGGTTTTTCAGCATGTATTGTTTTTGTATAAGTTTTATTTTTAACTAATTATTGTAAGCTATTATTTGTTAATTATCTGTAACGTTTTGTTAATTTACAATAAAGTCAATAGAAAACTCTTGGATTTTGCGGATATTTCACGTCATTGAAGTTGATTTGTATCAAAAATAGACTATATTGCCAGCTATCCATCAGATGATTATGATCTTTTGCTTGTTTGTACTCCTTGTTCAGACTTTATGCAGAAGTTATTCATTGATGATAATTCTATCAATTTAAATGCGGCCAGAGGATGGTTTGGCTGTGTTTTTCCACATTTTTATATGGGATCAGTGTGCGCTGGAAAATGCGTACGCGTATCTGATTTTGAGGTGATATTAATGGCTTCTGAATACAACTGGGCAATGGTTTTGCTCTCGTTCTGCATTTCTGTATTGGGATCATATACAGCACTAAGACTTGTGCAGGGCATGATTACATCACAAAAGGAAAGCGTGCTGTTCTGGGTGGTGGGAGCGGCTCTTGCCTTGGGTGGTGGTGGTGTCTGGGCGATGCATTTTGTTGGCATGTTGGCTTTCGACACCGATGCCAATTATGGGTATGAGCTGGGTATGACGCTGGTATCCCTGCTATTGGCTGTTGTTGTTGTTGGTCTGGGGTTGCTTATTGTCGGGCGTAATCCGGACAGTTTGCCTCGATTGCTGGGTGCCGGGTTGGTTACCGGGTTGGGTGTCGCTTCAATGCATTACACCGGTATGGAAGCGATGGTTATGCCAGGTGACATGATTTATGACCCTGCCTTGGTGGGTGCCTCGGTTCTGATTGCGGTTGGGGCTGCGATTTGCGCATTCTGGCTGTCGTTTAATATCCATACCTTTATGATGAGAAGCATCAGTTCCATCATTATGGCGGTGGCTGTCTGTGGCATGCACTACACCGGTATGGCAGCGATGCACATCAGTTATATTGCGGCCCCTGCGAGTGAATTGTCACTCTTGAAGTATCAGGCGACGCTGAACCCTGGTGTGTTGGCGGTATTGATCGCTGTTGTTGTGGTGGCGATGTTGTTGGCGTTGCTGGTCGGCACCATGGATAGTTTGCAGAAGCAAGAGCGTCGGGTGGCGTAATTTTCTTCGGCTTATGGATATATTTACCGTGCATGCTGGTGGTGTGCACGGTGAGTTCTTTTCCTCTCTTCCTCTCTGACCTGACCTGACCTGACCTGACGACTCCAGGTTTTGAGCACTGCGTGGGTCTTGCTTTGCGACTGGCCATCGTTGTCTTTTGAATTAATATTTCTCAATGTAAGTACAATATTTTTCGTTTTTTCTCATGTATGAAGTTTGCAACAATGCGTGATAATTTCATGATGTAGAGAAAAAGCATGACAAATTTTCATATTCTTGGGTTTCCTCGTATTGGCGATCAACGTCAGCTCAAACGTGGTTTGGAAAGCTATTGGGCGGGCGATATCAGTCAGCCAGAGTTGTTGACGCTGGCGGCGGAGATTCGTGAGTCCAACTGGCAACGTCAATTGGACGCTGGTGTTGATTTTCTGACCGTTGGTGATTTTGCCTTGTACGATCAGGTACTGAATACCTCGGTTCTGCTGGGGCATTTACCAGAACGGGTCAAAACCACCGATAACCTGATTGATCAGATGTTTCTGGCTGCGCGGGGTCGCGCGCCCTCTGGCACACCTTGCCATGCCGCTGAGATGACCAAGTGGTTCGATACCAATTACCATTATCTGGTACCGGAATGCCACGCCGACGATACGTTTAATCTGCAGCCTGAATGGTTGCTGGAAGAGATCGCAGCAGCCAAATCACGGTCGAATAACGTTAAGCCGGTCATTATTGGTCCGTTGACGTATCTCTTCCTGGCCAAAAGTGAAAAGGAAGTGGACCGTCTGGCTCTGCTGCCAAAACTGTTGCCGGTATACAGCGAGTTGTTCCGCTTGTTACGTGAGCAAGACATCGACTGGGTGCAGCTGGATGAGCCGATTCTGGCGCTGGATCTACCGGACGATTGGCGTCAGGCCTTTGAACCGGCTTACCATAGTCTGCGTTTTAGTGGCGTGAATGTATTGCTGGCAAGCTATTTTGGTGGCCTCGACAGTAACCGGGCACTGGCCTTGTCGTTGCCGGTACAAGGGTTACATATCGATCAGGTGGCTGGAACTGAAAATCTCGATACCCTGGTCGACCAGCTTGGGCCTTACAAGGTGTTGTCGGTTGGTGCGATTTCCGGGCGTAATATTTGGCGTACCGATCTGGATGCCTGTTATCAATTGTTAAAACCGATCACAACACGGCTGGATGACCGTCTTTGGGTATCAACGTCCTGTTCCTTGTTGCACGTTCCTTATGATGTGAAAGAGGAGTCTGCTAGCGGCCGCATCACCCCGGCAGTACTGCCCTGGTTGGCTTTTGCCCAGCAGAAGCTGGGAGAAGGGCGGTTGCTAGCCGATGCCTTGAACACGGAGGCTACCCTGAGCAGCGCTGTCTGGCTCCAGCAAGCGGCCCGAATTACTGGTCGTCGCGAATCGGCCATTGTGCACAAGCCGGCAGTCAAGCTGGTTGCACAAACGGCAGCCAGCCAGGAGTGGCAACGCGATTTGCCATATGAGCAGCGGGCTGAGCGCCAACAGGCGCGCTGGCAGTTGCCGTTGTTACCAACCACCACGATTGGGTCTTTCCCTCAAACAACGGAAATCCGTCAGCTGCGCCGCCGTTTTCGCCAGGGAGAGATCAGCCCTGCTGAGTATCATTCGGGTTTGCTGGCTGAGGTGGAGTACTGCATCCGTATCCAGGAAAATATTGGTCTGGATGTATTGGTGCATGGCGAAGCAGAACGTAACGACATGGTGGAATACTTTGGTGAGTTGCTGGAGGGTGTTGCGGTATCCAGTCATGGCTGGGTGCAGAGTTATGGCTCTCGTTGTGTCAAGCCACCGCTGATTTTTGGGGATATCGAACGCCCGCAAGCAATGACGGTCGAGTGGAGCCGTTATGCTGCCAGTCTGAGCACTCGCCCGGTAAAAGGCATGTTGACCGGCCCTGTGACCCTGCTGAAATGGTCCTTTGTACGGGACGACCAGCCCTTGTCACAAACTGCTTATCAATTGGCTGCGGCGTTGCGGACTGAGATTGCCGAACTGGAGTCGGCGGGTATTGGCATGATTCAGGTGGATGAACCGGCATTACGTGAGGCTCTGCCGTTGAAACAGGCTGATCGGGCTGGCTATCTGGCCTGGGCGGTGAACAGTTTCCGTTATGCCACTACCGATGTGGCGGCCGACACCCAGATTCATACCCATATGTGTTACGCCGATTTTGATGACATCCTGCCTGCGATTGAAGCCATGGATGCGGATGTGATCACGCTGGAAACCGCCCGGTCAGCGAGTAAATTACTGGATGGTCTGGCACAGCATCCGTATCACAATGGTATTGGCCCGGGGGTTTATGACATCCATAGCCCGAATGTACCTTATGCCGGTGCCATGGCCTCGATACTGCGAGCGGCGGCAAGAGTGGTTCCTTTGCGTCATCTGTGGGTCAACCCGGACTGTGGTTTGAAAACCCGCCGCTGGGAAGAAGTGGAGCCATCATTACGAGAAATGGTGCGGGTTGCACAGACCCTGCGTCAGCAGTGGGAAGGCAAAATCAACCAGAATGGCTTGCTGGCGGATGATATTGACGGCTTGGTAGAAAGCCTGCCAGAGCAGGAAAAGACGCTTGCTGCACAGGAGTGTTGTGTTCATTAGGCTGTTACAAATATCGACCCATTGTTAACGTCTTTCCGGCGTTAACAATCATCATAGGCTGAGTGGTCACTTGATTGACCGTGCCTTGCGATTCACCAGATAACGGTGGCTCGCGGTGCGGTTGATCGATACGGCTTACCAGAACTGACACGTCTGTGTCAGTCTTCTTCCAGATCCTGTACCGGTAACTTTTCAATCATGCCATGTTGTTGAGCCCATAGTTGCAGCATGATCAGCACCCGTTCATCACAGGTGAGCTGGTGATGAAACAGCTGTTCTGTGGCTTCTGCCAGAGCGGCTTGATCGGTGATGTCTTCACCATGATTACCGACTTCGATACTGAGTTCACGGTTGCAGGCCTCGTAGATTTTGGCCAGCAAGGGTTCTATGCGCTCGGGATCGTCGGTCATCAGGAAGGTTTGTTCCAGATCGTTTTCCAGCTCTCGCACGACGGCCCAGGTGGTTTCGCCGCGCTGATAGAGCGTATCCTGGCTGATGCCGTGAATGTCCTCGAGGGCGTAATCCCAGTCATCCCAACCATCATCGGGCTGGAGCAGGGTGGTTTTGATCATGCCATCGGCCATTGACCAGGCAATCGCAATAGGATGTGCTTCTTCTTCGTAGGAACTGGCATCAACAGCAATAAAATGTGGGTAGGACACAGCTGCCTCTTATCTGGAAATGGGGAAATGGAATGTACGTTTTGCAGCGCTGTTCAGCAACAGAATTCATGTGTTGCTGACGGCTGGCTGCCTGAGTAACAGATCAAAGGTCTTCCAGTTGTAATTTAATAACAGCCGTCACCGAGCTCTGGTCATCGCTCCAGAGAATGTGGCCATTGATTTCCATATTGACGATTTCTTCACAAATATTCCGTAACAACGGGGTCCAGAGTAGTGGCAGGGGTTTATCGGCATGACTGCCAAGTACCACCGTCAGGGTCAGGGCCTGCTCTTGTAATGAGAGCGTCAGGGCTGGATCGATGGCGTTATCTTTGGCGGGTATGACCAGCAAGTGATCGAGCAGGAATTCAATCAGTACCAGTTTGACGTCGATAATCAGCGAGAGCGGTGTGGTCAGGGCGACAGATAATCGGGATTGTGACAAGTGATGCTGGATAAACTGCACCAGATCTACCGATTGTTTGGCTGGCCCGGTCAATACATTAAATGATCGCGTTGCCAGCGCCAGTGGTATCGCCAGAGCTGGCTCTGTCGCCTGGGAGGCTTGTTCCAGCGTGGGAGCAACCAGTGCCAGTAATGAGGGTCGTTGCCGGTTGGTTACCTGATGGCGCAAGTGATCACATTCCCGCTGCAAGCGTTCAAGGTCGCTGCTTTGCACCATTGCCATATGCTGGAATTCGTCTTGTTGCTGGCGTAAAGAGGCTTCCATACGCAGATTCAGATCTTGCAATTGCTTGTGAGCATAATATTCACTGGTGTGGTCAACGCTGCAGATCAGCACTTCGTTCGGGCGGTTGTTATGAAAACGGATGGCCTGAAAGCTGATATCGAATACACCTTCCTGACCATTGAATTTGAGAATGGAAAATTTGCCCTGGACCCGTTTGATCCGTCCTTGCAGTAACTGGTAAATACGTTCCCGTTGCTCTGCACTGGTGTCTGAATTCATACGTTCCAAAATAGCATGTAACGGGTTTTCCATACCGTTCAGGGTTTCTTGATCGGTTCGTAGCTGGTAACAAAAGTTGCGGTTGGTTTCCATGTGATCTTCACGAACCAGATAGCGGCAGAAGCCCATGGTGGTGTTCTCAATCGCCATATTGAGGTGATTGTGGGTATCTTCCAATTCCATTCTGGCCTGGTCACGCAGGTGCATGTCATTGAGTAATGACAGACGCATTTTCTCGATGGCAGAGGCCAGGGCGTCCAGCTCATCTTGCTTGTGCATGGTATTGGTGGTGCGGTGCTCAAGTGTGACTGGGTGGTCGGGTGTTTGAATGGAAAAGGCATTGGCCCACTCAGACAATGAGCGAATATGACGGGTAATCAGATGGTGGATCAGCAGCAGTAATACCAGGGATATGGTAATGGTCTGGCAGAGCAGTACCAGCAGCATATTCAATGCGCGGGTTTCCAGTTGTTGGTAGAGCTGTGCATAACTGCCCAGAATGGTCAGGGTTGCCAGAAAGGTGCGGTTATTGTCCTGATCTTCGTAATAGAGATTGAATTGGTGGCGAATATCAACCTTGTTTGGCTTGAGGCCAGTTTCGACGTAACCAAAGTCGGTACTGTCGACCATGATGTACTCAACGCCGTCAAAGTTGAGCATGCCTTTCAGCTGTGTGCGCAGCTGCTCGGAATTGAAATTCCAGAGGCTGATGACAAGACTGTCGTGATAACTGTCCTCCAGCTTGACCAGGTTATTTTGCAGGCGTTGCGTACCATGCTGGTAGTCGTCGATCAGCATCCAGCCATAAGACAAGGTGGCGATAAGGAAATTGGCCAATAGCAAGTATGAAAGCAATCGTCTTCCGATCCGGGTAGCGAATGCCGCAGAAAACTGCTCAATCAAACGTCAACTCCATGATTTTCTCCGGATGTTGTTCACAATGGTGGACAGGAAAACGATGGCCAGTGGATCAGCCTCAATGAAGAGGGTCTGATCATGTCAGACGGCAGTGTCACTCACGATGGTAGTCACACTTCAGCCTGAATCCGGTGACAATAATATCAGGGATGGCTAACTGTATCTCAGCTAACGTTTTTTTGCTGCCTTTGAATGAAAGAAGCATGCCATAGCACTGTTGGACAGCTTGTAGGGTTGACACAAATTGACCTATCACAAGATTGTCAGGTGTCTTTATTTTGGGGCATTAAATGCTTGATTTGCATCAAAATTGTGCAGATCAAGCCGGGTACCCTGCACTCATCTACCAAAAGCACGGAATCAAGGAGTGCAAAATGAAACTGATCAAAACTCTGCTGGCTACTGTTGTTGCAGTATCTGCTATCCCGGCTATGGCCTACGAAGCGGGTGACATTATCGTCAAGGCGGGTGCTGTGACGGTTTCTCCGAAAGACGGTAATGCCGATAGCAGTGGTCTTGTTGCAGGCAGTGAACTGGATGTCTTGTCAGATACCCAATTGGGTTTGACCGGTGTTTATATGGTGACCTCCCAGATCGGTGTGGAACTGCTGGCAGCGACGCCTTTTGAACACGAAGTCGAAGGTGATGGTGGTGCTATTGATGGCGCTACGATTGCGACAACCAAACACTTGCCACCTACTGTTTCTGTACAGTATTACCCAATGGGAGCCGATTCCAAACTGCAACCCTATGTGGGCCTGGGTGTTAACCATACCTTCTTCTTTGATGAAGAAGATGATGCGGGTCTTGGTACCAAAGGGCTGGAAACCAGCTGGGGTTTGACTTACTCCGTAGGTGTTGACTATGCCCTGAATGATCATTGGCTGGTGAATGCTGCAGCTTGGAAAATGGATATCGATACAAAAATCAAAGGCGGTGCAGCTGATGGCCTTGATGTAGAAATTGATCCGCTGGTTTACTTTGTTGGTGCTGGTTACAAGTTCTGATTACTCGGGTTTGATATAAAAAAAGCGGCGCAAGCCGCTTTTTTTATATCTGCTGGTTGCGATGTGTTGACGTGTCACATAATCAAGGTCAACACTCGAAACCAGACTTACAAAAAGCCCCCTACAAAAACACCGCTGAGATACTGTTACTGGTTTGTGGTGGCTGTACTTGCAACGCAGGAGCATCAACAAGAACAGCGGGAACAGCGGGTGCCATCGAGGCCTGGATCAGCGCCTGAAACCAGTCCTGTCCACGGATAATACCCATATATTCATTCTTGACCATTACTTCCGAGCCACGGCCGGGGGTGTACTCAATAACAATACGGTCACCCTGTATCAGACGGGTATCCATCATTTTGACCAGCGCATTCAGGCGTGCTTCCAGTATGGCCATCTGTTCCCATTCCGACGTGATGGCAATGGTATCGTACAGTGACAAGCCAACCCCACGACCGCTGATTCGCTCGGATTGAACCGTCAGTTCAAGGCGCTGTATACCGGTGCGGGAAGGGGCATGATAGAGAGCGCTGGTATAGGCATCGCGGATATAAAAATAATCCCGGGATAATGAATCAGCCAGTTGCAGGGTATGGTGGCCATTTAATGACAGTAACCGCTCTGGAAGCGGAGTCGTCAGGGCATGAGTCGTCAGACTGGTCGCTGAAAGCAACGACACCAAGGTGGTGACTAACCAGGTATTTTTCATAATCCATTACCTCTTTTGTTGGTTCTTTTCTCCTTTTCCTTCCTTGAATCTACGCTCAGTAATACTGGATCGCAATGATAAATAGGGGAGAGACATAGCTTTATTGGTAGCTGTTACAGAGGGTGACACCGTGGTCATTGGCTGGGTACAGAAAGCCGAATAATGTGTTTCTGGAAGTAGCAATCAGCGGCTGTTAGACGGCTACTGTTAGACGGCTACTAAATGGCTGTCTGATGGTTATCAGAAAGTATGCAGGTATACGGATATGACAAAGGGAGTGCGGGAATGGCTATGGGGGAGGTTGCTGGTGTTGCTGGTGTTGGGTGGGTATGAAGCTGTCTGACCAGCATCTGGACTCTGGTAAAGAGTCGGGCAGCGTTACGGAGCAGCGCGTTCAGATCTGATCAGCAGTCTGTCGGAGCGCCAGGTATTTTATACCCAGTATAAAAAGACTGGCAGCTCACGAAGTCATCGGGTTACATCCCGACCAAACGCATAAACTCGCTACGGGTGGCCGGATTGCTGCGAAAGTCCCCTTTCATAACAGATGTGCGCATGGATGAATTCTGTTTTTGCACACCGCGCATCATCATACACATATGTTGTGCTTCCAGAATGACGCCAACACCACGGCAGCCAGTCACTTCTTCGACGGCTTCAGCAATCTGTTTGGTCATGTTTTCCTGGATCTGCAGGCGACGGGCAAAGAGGTCTACTATTCGGGCAAACTTGGATAGGCCGAGTACCTTGCCGTTGGGTAGATAGCCGATATGACAGCGTCCGATAAAGGGCAGCATATGGTGTTCACACAATGAGTAAAACTCGATGCCCTGTACCGCGACCATCTCGTCATTATCACTGGTGAACACCGCGCCGTTGATTACTTCTTCGAGACTGGCGTTATAACCACTGGTCAGAAATTGCATGGCTTTGGCTGCGCGCTTGGGCGTATCCAGCAAGCCTTCACGGGTGATGTCCTCTCCCAGGTCGGTTAGAACCTCACTGTAAAGGTGTTCGAGTTTTGACATGTTTTATCCAGATTTCCAAAATACCTGAGCACTATACTCAAATTAAAAAATACTCATACAAGAGGGTTGCTTGTACAGCTTATGTTGACTGTATTGCCAGTGGTTTCTGGCAAATTCAGTTTTACCCAATCAGGGTTGATACTCTCTGGCAACGCGGCAGCGGACCAGAACTGGCTCAAATATCGGGCGTCGGCGATGCCATTCGTTTGATACAGATAGAGCTGTCCGAGCCTGGCATCAGCAGGGGCGGCTCCGAGTAAGTGATTGACTCGTCGAGCAATGGCTGCACCGGAGTCAACCCAGATAATCGTTGGCCAAAGCTTACTCAGATACGGCCGTAGCAGCGGGAAATGAGTACAGCCCAGCACAATATGACTGGGCCTGGGTGTTTGTTCTATCCAGCCTGACAGGTGTTGTTGGATGCGCTCTGACAAGCCTTGATGATATTGATCCGGTGCACGAACCAGGCTTTCAGCCCATTCAACCAGTTGGCGACTGCCCAGCCGCCTGACATCACAATGAGCGGCAAAATCGTTTATCAGCTTGTCGGTATAAGAGCGACTGATGGTGGCCGGTGTTGCCAGCAAACCGATCACGCCATTGGCTGATTGCTCTGCCGCTGTCTTGATGGCTGGAACCACACCCACTACCGGAATATCCAGTACTGCCCGTAATGAATCGAGCGCCAACGTGCTGGCGGTATTACAGGCGATAACCAGCAACTTGACCGGCAGGGCTGCCACTGCTTGCTGACACAAGGCGATAATCCGCCGGGTCAGGATTTGATCATTCTGGATGCCGTAAGGGAAGGCTGCCGTATCCATCAGATAGTGCACTGTCAGGTCGGGGCGTAACTGGTGTATCTCCCTGACAACACCAAGGCCACCAACACCAGAGTCAAAAACCAGAATCAAAGACAGTTACCAGCAATAATAGAAACAGAAGGATGATAGTTTAACAAATTTCATCCGGTGTGGCTGCGTGTTTGGATCGCGCGCCACGGTTGCTGAAGTCAGGCGTACAAACAGTAAGCGATACGCCTGACACGGTCGGCCAGGCGGGTTACTGCGGCTTCAGGATCAGAGTGAATTCTACCGGTACGACCTGGGTAATGGATGTCAGTTTGGCGATATTGCGTAATGCTTCGATACCGCCCTCAAGCCCGAACTCGGCGGCATCAATCAAGACAGGCGCCAGGCTGCTGACAACCAAAGAGGCATCCGCTGCGGGAGTGGCAAGTACCTCGGTAGTGACCGTCGCCTGTTTGCCGTGTAACGACAGGGAGCCAGACAGAGTAAAGCGTGTTGGTTTGCCCTGTTCCAGCGAGGTCATGACCTTGGCAGGAACTGTGGCCTGCAGCACGGCAGTGGCAAACCGGCTGGTATCAAACAGCATGGATTGCATGCGGCTGTCACGAATATCGATACCGGTGGCAACACTGCTCAGGTCGATATTGATAGTGGCAGCGCCGGTGCTGCTAACGACCCCGGACACGTGTTTGAAGTGATGATTTTCTACCTTGTTAATATTCTTGGTGGTCTGGAAGGCGACCACTGAATCATTGTCGACTTGCCAGTCGGCCAGGACGGGTAAGCAGGTCAACAACAGCGGGGCTATCAGTGCGGTGCGAAAAGTCATACAGACTCCTTGACGTTATGTTGGATATCCATGGGTGTATTGTCAGTCATGTCATGAGCGGTTGAAGGCTGGTCGATGGTTCTGCTGCAGCGCCACTGTCCGCACATCACAATATATCCCGGATTGCCGCCCACCGGCGGAACCGCTTCAGGCTGCGGAATACTTCCCCGATATGATGGCGTATATGGCAGCGTCCCGGTCTTAATGCAGCAAGGTCAAACCGGGAAAGCGGAATTCGACCAGCCATTTCAGCGCATGTTCAATCGCCGCCTTATGTTCGTCTTCCAGGGTCAGGCGACGCTTGTCGATGGCGAACTGTTGTTTGGGAGGGAGTTTTTTATAGGCATCAAGGATCGGCATATCAGCCACTTGCTCGTGAAACATACGTAATACGGCCAGGTTCTCATGCTGCCAGACCGTGGGATCGAGGCCTTTAATGGTGTGGTGCAAGCGTAAGACCCCTTCGGTGATATCACATTGCTCGCTCAAGACTGCTCGCGCCAGAAAGCGTACATCCTGCACCAGGCTGTGCTGGTAATCACGCAGCTGTTGTTCTGCGGCAGCCGCTTCGGCCTGTTGTTCAGCCTCAATACGTTTGACCTGACGGGTCAGGCGCCAGGCGTAGACAGAAAGGGCGGCGATAATGGCAATGCCAACGACAGCGATCAGTATCATCATGGAAAAAACAGCCAGCAGAAGAGTGTGATGGGATGATAAACATTTCAGCACAAAAGTTAAGGCGTGTATTGGCAACAGCCCATTCTGGCACTGGCTTTATGACTGGCGCTCGGGAGAGCACAATCGGCACCCCGGTGCTGGCGGTGTACCCTCCCGGTATCGCACCCGAAAACGGGGGCCAGAGCGATGACTGGAGACCGTATAGATTGGACGGTCAGGGGGCGCCGGGTTATTCATCGGATGGTCTGGTAACGATGGTGGCAGCCGATCCGGATGTGACTCGGGGTGTGATTCAGAGTGTGAGTTGGTGTGGTCAGACATGGCCCAGCTCCTTTAATGCTTCACTGGCGGTAAAAAAAACTTGTCCGGGCTGGATACGTTCCAGCCAGTCGGTGTTTTCCAACAGGTCCATCACCGGCCCTTTGAACTCCGCCATATGCAACAGGATATTGAGTGATTGCAGCTGCTCGTGCAGCTCCAGCAGACCTTCGTAACCGTTAAAATCGATATGGTTGATGGCACTGCCTACCAGTACAACGTGGTGAATATCCGGCGACTGTTCGAGGCGACGAATAATAAAAGTATTCAGGTAATGACTGTTGGCAAAATACAGGTTTTCATCAACCCGAATCATCAATACATGTGGTGAGGTGCTGACATCATGGCGCTGGATATTACGGAAGTGATCACTGTTTTTATAACGACCGATTTCGGCGATATGAGGCTCACTGGAACGGCGTAAATACAAAATCAGAGACAGTAAAATACCAAGGGAAATACCGATTTCTGCATTGGTCGCCAACACCGCCAGAAATGTCATCAGCCAGACCACGCCGTCACTTTTCTGAAAGCGCCAGGCATGCAAGCCATCCTGAAAGTTGATCAGCGGTAATACCGCGACCACAATAATGGCACCCAGTAACGCCTTGGGCAGCACCGTGAACCAGCTGGTGGCGACCACCAGTACCAGCACGATACCGGCCAGTGTGATCAGCCCTGCCAATTGGCTGCGGGCACCTGC
The DNA here is from genome assembly GCF_030689025.1 of Oceanobacter sp. 1_MG-2023. Lineage (GTDB taxonomy): Bacteria > Pseudomonadota > Gammaproteobacteria > Pseudomonadales > Oceanobacteraceae > Oceanobacter. The sequence goes on along the minus strand of NZ_JAUYWA010000001.1, from coordinate 150,156 downwards.
CGCCTGATTCACCATGCTGCGGCCAAATCCGCCCGCCACCGGATAGGCTTGTGAAACCGCTGCCCCGAGGTTGGCAATACCTAGCGCCAACAGTTCGCGGTTGGCATCCAGCCCGGAGGTTTTGACGCGTCGTGCCATGGCGGTGGCCACAGACAGGCTTTCCAGATAACCGATAAGCGCAATCAGCAAGGCAGAAGGAATCAAGGATTGCCATTGGTCAATCGTCAGTTGTTGAGGCAGCGTCAATACCGGTAAACCGGAAGGAATATCACCTACAATATCTGCGGGTAAATGCAGCGCAGGCACCAGCGTGATGCCCAGTACAATCAGTACCAGAGGGCCGCTGCGGCCAAGTAATTCACGTAACATTTTCCAGTGTTCAGCAATCAATACCCGGCACAGAAGCGGCCATAACTTGAGCAACAGAATGGCTGCTACAGACAATACAACCACTGCAGGAATGGCCTGCCCGAGATGTTGCAGTACGTACCAAAGAGTATCGGCCAGGCTGTCCTGCCGGGGAACTGACATGCCGGTCAGGGATTTGCTCTGGTTAATAATAATGACTATGGCAGCCGCGCTGGAAAAGCCGGAAATGACCGAGTGGCTGATAAACGTTGTCCAGCGACCCAGACCAATCAGATAAAACAGCAATAAAAACAGCCCGGTTAATGCCGCCAAAGCTGCAGCCAGCTGACTGAACTCAGCCCCGCCCGGCGTCGACAGCTGTTGCAGGGCTTCCAGCGTCATCAAGGACACAATGGCCGCTGGGCCAACCGCAAGGCTGGGGCTGGTGCCGAGCACGGCATAAATAAACAAGGGCAGCAGCGCAGCGTACAAACCCGCCTGAGGCGGCAATCCCGCCAGAAAGGCATAGGCGATGCCCTGGGGAATCAGTAAAATCGCAACGACCAGACCCGCTGTCAGATCCGCCGAGAACCACTCGCGTTGGTAGTGGCGCAGAGTACTAAACATGGTTTGTATTCTCTCCGTAGAGCTCGTTTAACAAACGAATAACGCGAACCACCTTGTGATCAGCAAGGCAATAAAAAACGCACTGGGCTTCGCGGCGGCTGACCACCAGATGTTCTCCCCGGAGCCAGGCAAGATGCTGCGACAGGGCCGATTGACTGAGTGGCAGCTGACGCCCGAGGTCGGCCACGGAAATCTCCCCCTGTCTGAGTAAACAGAGAATGGCCAGCCGATGTTCATTGGCGAGCGCCTTGAGCAGACGGACGGCGGGTTGGCGTTGAGTGTCGAAAGAAGAAGGCATAACCGCAATCTCATCAGGCTGCTGGAAGTCACCTGATACAGTGTATATTAAATATTGCTAAATAAGAATATTCTAATATAGTTGGGTTGTTTTGAAATGATCAAGATAAGGCGGAGGTTGCCATGCAAATCCAGAGTTTCTACCATCAGGATACATCTACTTATACCCATTGGTTGGAAGACACCGAGCAGCAGCTATCGCTGATTGTCGATCCGGTGATGGATTTTGATCAGAAATCCGGCCGAACCGGTACCGGTTTTATCGATGCGGTGCTGGACCGTCTGGCAGAGAAAAACAGCCGCCTGGTATATGTGCTGGAAACCCATGCCCATGCTGATCATTTGTCGGCGGCAGATTATCTGCGCCGCCAGACAGGGGCCAGAATTGTGATTGGACAGCCTATCAAGCAGGTGCAGGGAACGTTCAGCAAGATATTCAATGAGCCTGCGACGTTTGTTGCGGATGGGCACCAGTTTGACGTGCTGGTTGCTGATGGCGACACCCTGACACTGGGTGATCACCAGATCCGGGTGTTGGCAACTCCGGGGCATACTCCCGCCTGCGTCAGTTATGTGGTGGATGAGCAGGTGGCTTTTATTGGCGATACGCTGTTTGCACCGGATACCGGCACGGCGCGCTGTGACTTTCCGGGAGGGGATAGCGATACCCTTTATCACTCGATCCAGCGACTGTTTGCCCTGGGCGATGGGGTGCGCTTGTATTTGTGCCATGATTATCCCCCGGATGGACGGCCAGCGATGAGCTCGGTAACGGTCGCCGAGCAGCGCCAGCACAATATTCATATTCGGGATGGTATCAGTCAGGCAGCATTTGTGGCCTTGCGCACTGCGAGAGATGCGGGATTGGCGATGCCACGGCTGATTTTGCCATCGTTGCAGATTAATATTCGCGCCGGGGCACTGCCCGATGCAGAAGATAACGGTGTGTCCTATCTCAAACTGCCGTTGAATCTCTTTTAGCCAACGCGCATACCCTTTGGCTCAGCCGGGCGGGGAGCTGATCGATCACGGCGCCGGGCGCGGCTGTATCGGTTTGGTTGGCTTGGTTGGCTTGGTATTGATCAAGTCGCCAGCCCCTTTCCTTTGTGACGGCTTACGACTCCGCGTCATCGTCTGGATGGGATGCCGGACGGGGCCGACGCTGGCGCTGCTCTTGCTGCAAGCGTTGTGCTTCTTCTTGCCGTTCCTGTTCTTCGAGTTGGCGAGCTTCGATTGCGGCTTGTTCGATGGCGACCATCTCCGGTGTTTCGAGAGAAATACGCCCCAATTTACCGGAACGTAATTCGTGTAGTACCAGCTCTGCTGCCTTGTGCAAATCAATCACGCCACCCGGGCGTAAACAACCACGCTTGCGACCAATGTGCTCCAGTGCCTCGGCTGCTGACGCGGGCTTTTCCTTGAGCTTGTAGCGTTGCATCAGCAGGTCAGGGTATTGCAGCAATAAAAATCCCAGTGTGTGGTTGGCAATATCCTGATATTCGATGGCAGTATCCTTGACGGCACCACTGGCAGCCAGGCGATAACCACTGTTTTCATTTTCAAACTTGGGCCAAAGAATCCCCGGCGTATCAGAGAGCACCATGCCGTTTTTCAAATCAATCAACTGATTGGACTTGGTCACTGCCGGTTCATTGCCGGTACGGGCAATATAGCGTCCTGCGAGGCCATTGATCAGAGTGGATTTACCGACGTTGGGGATACCCATCACCATCAGGCGCATGGCCTGGTTACGTCCGGAACGCACACGGCCCATTTTTTGACACAAGGCCAACAGCCGCTTGAGTTGCGACTTGTCTTCGGCAACCAATGGCAATGCCTGGGTGTTTTCCTGTTGGCTGAAATAGTCGACCCAGGCCCGGGTGATATCAGGATCGGCCAGGTCCTGCTTGTTCAGCAGCTTGATAACGGGCTTGTTGCGACACAGCTCGTCCACCATGGGATTGGTGCTGGAGAACGGCAAACGTGCATCCATGACCTCGATCACCAGATCGATATCCGGCATGGCTTCACTGATCTTCTTGCGGGCTTTGTTCATATGCCCTGGGAACCATTGGACTGCCATTGTGTGTAATCCGGTTGACCTGAATAAATTAGGGCGGCACATTGTATCGATCGGCCCGGTGAGAGCAACCGCCCGAGAGCAATTGGGCGTTATTTGAATGTCATATTTGCTCGATAACCTGACTGTGGTCGAAAAATTCCTGTGGAATTGGTCAAGTTGGAGACAATGTATGGATGTCTTGCAAGAAGATTTCGCTCGAAGTGCCAAACGTCAGGGCCGTCAGGCCTCGGCAACGGTTTCTGGTCGTCGTCGCGCCGGTTTCCTGGTTGGCAATAAGTTTGTTTTTTCAGATCAGGCCGAGGTGCTGTGGATGGAAGCAGGTCCCGGAGAATTTCGTGAATTGCGTCTCTGGCGCAAATAGAGTGATAGCGCGGCGCTGAAAGCGCCGCCCTGGAATCGCTAGGCTTCTGCAAACACTGATGTTGCTTCTGCTTCATCGGAGGGATTCGTACCCTCTGCAGAAAGCGTATCGACTGGCTGTTGTGCCAGAACTTGCTCGGCATTGGCTAATAATTCTTGCTGCTTTTCTTGCTCGCGGGCACGTTTACGCTCCAGTTTGACGAAGTGTTTCTCATGCGTGGTCCATTGCCCCTGACGGATATCCACGTCGGTTACGCCGTTTTCTTCGGCAATTTCTTCTGCCAGTTGGCGCGTGGCTTCATCGGCATCGCGGGCCAGTAACTTGCGTTCACCAGCGTCAAGATGACTGAACAGGTCGATCAGCGCCGTCGACATGATGTCGCGGCTGATTTCATCGCGGCTTTTGTTGAAGCGACGGGCAATCATATTCAGCATGGCAAGATCGGCTGGCTCGATCTTGACGCTGATTTCAGCTTGGGTTTTTTCTTGCAAACGGCGCTCTTGTTCTTCCTGATAATATCTGTCGATCAGGTTCTGGGTGTTGTTACTATCGTTTTCGTGCATGCAGTGCTCCGGGTCACTCGGGAGAGAGGGCTGGGCTTGAGTTATGCCTCGGGGCGGCGGATTATACGCAGACATTACCGAGCGAGTAACCGGAGTTTTTATGAAGCCTGAAGAGTATCCAGAAGAGTATATCGTTGAGCAGATGGCATCACTGTCACCATCTCATCTCGAATTGATGAACGAAAGCCATATGCACGCAGGCCCGGCGACGACGTCCCACTACAAACTGGTGATGGTATCCGACGCTTTTGAGGGCAAGCGCCCGGTGGCCCGGCATCAGCTGGTGTATGGCCTGGTGGCTGATATTTTGCAAAATCCGGTACATGCTCTGGCGCTGCATTTGTATTCGCCACAGGAATGGCAGGCACAGACGGCTGTACCTGAGTCGCCACAATGTGCCGGGCAACACTGATCATGACCTGATGATGATTGATGCATCATCAGGTCTGCTGGATCGAGTCTGCTGGTCCGGGTGGCTGGCCCGGAGCAACAGCGACATAATCCTGATTCCATAGGACAAGCCGCAAATCACCAACAGCTGTACCCCCAAAAGACCCCACCAGATCGGGAAGTGCGCAATTTCCTGCCGATATCATCATGCAATGATCTGTCAGGTTGGCAACTTTGTAACTAAAGTGTCACTTAATATTCATAGACTCGCGCCGAACTCTCGACCAGAAATCAGAATTATGACTACGATTCGTGTTTGTTTGACTCTGCTTGCCATTCTGGGTTTTTCAAGCGCCAATGCCGGGATTTTATCTCCTTTCACTGGCCTGCCAAAAAATGGTGAAGTACGTCTGTTTGGTATCCAGGGCTCCAATACCATTGGTGATGAACTTGGACCTAATCTGGCTAAAAAATACCTGGAAGAAAAAGGGGCGACAGACGTTCAAATTCGTAATACCCGGTTTAATAATGAAAAAGTGGTCAGTGGTTTTTTGCCTGATCTTGGTACCCGTTTGACGATAGACGTCGCCGCACATGGTTCCGGTACCGGCTTCAAGGGGATTGCGAGTGGTTCATCAGAAATTGCCGCCTCATCCCGTCCGATCAAGGCCAAGGAAGCCAGCCTGTTAAAACACATCGCTGATATGAGCAGGCCATCGGCAGAACATATCATCGGCATTGATGGTTTGGCGATTGTGGTGCACCCATCCAATCCGGTCAGTGAACTCAGTGTTGATGAAATCTCCGAGATTTTCTCCGGAGGCTATACCGACTGGTCGCAGGTGGGCGGCCGTCCTGGCGCCATTCATGTGTATGCCCGTGATGAAAACTCGGGTACCTGGGACAGTTTTAAATCCATGGTGCTGGGTAATACGCCGTTGATTGCATCGGCCAAGCGTTTTGAATCCAATGCGGTATTGTCTGATGAGGTCTCTGCGGATGATAACGGAATCGGTTTTGTCGGTTTGTCATCGGTCCGTGCTGCCAAATTGCTGGCCGTATCGGATGGCAGCGCCAAGGCACTGAAACCCAACAAGCTGACTGTTGCCACTGAAGATTATGCCTTGTCCCGGCGTTTGTTCATGTACACGGATGATGTGCCGGAAAATCCGTATGTCGTTGAGTTTATGAGCTTTGTTCAGCTCAACGAAGCACAGCAGGTGGTCGCGGATTCTGGTTTTATTTCACAGGAACTGAAAGAAGTCGTGCCGGAGTTTTATAGTGAGTTACCGTCTGATTTTCGTGAAATAACCAATGATGCCAAGCGTTTGACGATTAATTTCCGTTTTCGGGCCGGGAGCGCATCGCTGGACAATAAAGCGCTGAAGGATATTGAGCGGCTGGTTAATTATCTGCAGCAGAAAGGCCGCAACGATGCCGAAGTGATGCTGATCGGCTTTGGTGACAAGAAACGCACCGAGAAACGCTCCAAGCTGTTGTCCAAACTGAGGGCCATGGCGGTACGTCGTGAACTGGTACGTAACGGCATTTATCCTGAACTCTCGGTTGGGTATGGTGAGTATTTACCGGTTGCTTCTGTGAATCGGGCAGAAGGGAAAATGAAAAATCGCCGGGTTGAGGTGTGGCTCAGGGACAATACTTGAGCCTGACTGCTGCCAAGCGACAAAGAAAAACCCGAAGCCTGCAAAGGCTTCGGGTTTTTTGTGTTCTGGCAGGCTCAGGTGCATAACGCTGCCTGTGGTTCAGCCCTGGCTATGGAAAAACAGATACAGGTCGATGACGGCTGCTGGAATACCGCCACAGACCTGGTCGGACAGCTCGATGTCATCATCGATGTCGGCCATTTCTTCTTCGTCTGCGAACAGGCCAGAAGCGTACATGATCGGGAACAGGCTCTCGGCGACGTTTTCTTCATCGCGCTGGTACCAGTCCTCTTCGTGCAGCATGACACCGGTCATAAAACCAATAGCCCAACCTTCGATGGGTGGCTCGTCTTCTTCATCCGACAGAGTCAACTCACAAGGTACAGGGAAATCCTGGCCGGAATCGAGCCAGCCCTGGATTTCCGCAGTCATTTTGCCAAGCAGCTCGGTGACGGTGGCTTTTTCAGCGCTGCTGAAGCCCAGTTTTTCGTCAAAGGCACAGTCCCAGACTCGCTGGATATCGAACTCAATCGGCCCTGCCAAAAACGAGGTAATCAGGCCGTGGACGGCGAAAAAATCGAAACTGTCCTGGCGTTCTGCTTCGTCTTCCAGCAATACCCCGAGAGTTTCCAGTTCGTTCTCGGTCATGGCTGGGATATTATTTAGATCATTCATTTGGGTGCTCCTGAAGTCGGAGCCAATGCTAGCAGGCTTATGAAAGGCTACAAACAACAATTGCTTGTTCCGCTGGATGGAGAGGATGTTGTACTCCATATTCAGGCGATGAAACGCAAAAGTTTACGACTGGTGCTGAACCCGGCCGGTGAAATCGACCTGCGTATTCCGTTGGGTGCCAGTAAAGCCCAGGTAAACCGTTTTCTCGACGGTCATCAAGCCTGGCTGATTCAGCGTCGTCGAGAGTGGAAAGAAAACCAGAGTCGCAATGAAGGTGTGCTGAAGTACCTGGGGCGCACCCTGACGCTGGTGGAGACCGACGTGGCCATCCCGCAAGTGTGTGATGACCAGCTGCTTGTGCCTGCCATGCCCGCAGGGCAGCGGCAGGCGCTGATGGATGACTGGCTCAAGCAGCAGGCGCGCAGCACCTTCAGTGATCTGCTGGATTGCTGGTGGCCCCGGTTTCAGCAGTATGGGGTTGAGAGGCCGGTGCTACGGGTGAAAAAAATGCGGACCCGCTGGGGCAGCTTGTCTCGCAAGGGGTATATCAATCTGAATATGGCGCTGATTCATATGCCCGAACCGCTGATTGAACTGGTGGTGGTACATGAGCTTTGCCATATCCGGCATTTTGATCATGGCCCCGGTTTTCGGCGTCTGATGGCATTTCATCTGGCGGATTGTCGCCTGCGTGAGCAAACATTGGATCAGTACCACCTCAACGGTTTTCTACGCTCGTATTGATCCATAATTGCGAATACCAGTAAAAATAGCCGGGTTTGCTGAGGCTGGGGGCGGTGCAGTTATAGCGGCTGCGGCCCTGGGTAATGGGTTGGGTGGCTTGGGTTGTCAGGATGATGGTGGTGCCAGTGACATCGACCTGGTGGCCAATCTGGCCTTCACCGCTGGCAAAACAGCGCAAATGGTCAGGATCAAGATCCTGGGAGTGCAGGGTTAGCTGCAGCTCTGGCGGGTTATCGCTCCCCAGTGCCGGGTCGACCAGAGAGTTGCTGGCAACGGGTAATGCCAGGGTCTGGAGTTTGTTATTGAGCGTATCAGGGTCGGCATAGGCACCCGCGACCGGGTAGCGTGGAATCGCTTGCCAGAATGATTGGCTGGATACAGCCCCGGAATGTTGCCCAAATGCCAGGTAATCGTGATCTTGGAGCCACTCCGCGATTGCCAGTGAATACTCACCATAAGGGTAGGCCAGCAAGCGGTTGGATTGCCCCATTTCCTGCTTGATTCGTTGTTCGGCGTTATCGACTTGCTGGGTCAGCCATGCATCCAGCGTCAGGTTATCCGGGCGCTGAATCAGATAAGGGTGGTCCTGGGTGTGATTGGCAATGGTCGCCCCTTGCTGTTGCATCTCGCGCAACTGTTGCCAGGGCATGATCCCCTCGTGTTCTGCATCGATCGTTCCCGGGTTCACAAACACAGTGAAAGGCCAGCGACGTTGGGCCAGTAACGGGAAGGCGTTGTGATAAATAGATTCGTAGGCATCATCAAAGGTAATGGCAACGGCGTTGTCCGGCAGAGTGCCACCTTGGCGCAAGGTCTGAATGGCGCTTGGCAAATCGACAATGGTTTTGTTCAGTGACGCCAACAATAGCAAATGCCGTTTGAAATCCGCCGGGCTGATACTGGTGGCAGCCGGTGTGCTGGTGGAAACGTGATGGTATTGCAAGATAACCAGCTCTGCCCGGGTTGCCATCGTTATCAACAGGCCGGCAAGTAGTACGAGATACTTCATGGAACGCCCTTGTTCGGTGAATGCTGTGGGGACATATATTTAATCCTGCAAGTCGGCTTCGTGATTCGAAACCATCCGGTAGCCCAGAGTGAGCACCGGATTAAATAGATGCCCCCTTGTGACTACGGCATTCGAGTGACGTTCCTTGGCATCCTGATGTGTTGGTGACTGCCGATATTGTTCCTTCTGTGTTGACCTTCTGGCGGTTGCGCCGTCGCTAGTGACCCCTTGCCGAAGATAGCCTGTCCTGGCCAACAAGATGGATATTGGTTGCGGTTCTAGAAGAAAGTGTCAAACCGTCAGCCGTTGATACGCCGCCAGCAGCGCCTGGAAATGACTGACATCACCACCCCGGTCCGGATGGTGGCGCATGGCGAGACGGCGATATTGCCGACGGATATCCGATTCGTTGGCACCTTCCTGTAACTCCAGCAAGCGCAGGTCGCTGCGGCGCTGATCGGGTGTCAGGGTTTGCTGCCAGATGCCCCGCAAGAGCTTGTCGACGGTATCGCGATCGGTACTGAGGTGGGTGAGATCAAGATAATAGCGGGCCAGCGGATCGGCTTCACAGACGTGCTGGTTATCGCTGGCCTGCTCAGTATCCCAAGGCTGTAATTGCACGCCGAGTGGTTCGATATTCAGCCAGCCAGCCTGTTGCGCCAGCCATTCCAGGCGTAAACGATACAAGCAATGCATCACCAGAAAGTGGCAACGAAACAGAGTCAGGGAATCGGCCAGGGCATCCGGCTGGAAAACGCCGGGCACTGGCTGTTTGAGCCAGTGGATCAGTTGGTATTCGGTGTGACACTGGCCATCCTGCAATTGACTGGAAAGCAGTGCTTGCAGGGTATCGAGGCTTTCATCCGGAGGATTGATTTGGTCGCGTTTGAGATTCAGCATGGCGGCAGAATATCACAGCTGATAACGGCCTGCTGTGTCAGTGAGGCCCTGGATCGGTGTCTTCAATCAGCTTACGGGCAAAGCCGGGCAACTTGCTTTTGATGGCATTCAGTCGGCCAGAAAATTCCCGATAACGATGGCGTTGTTGGCGTAGCCATTCCCGCACGCGTGGCACAGTGCTGACGAGTAATGACAGGCCGATAACGATCATGACGAGGCCAAAAGGGAGGGGAAGAGGCGTCACAATGATACCGGCGATGATAAAAAAAATGCCGAGCAGAATTTTGGCACTGCGTTTAACCATAGCAAAGTCAGCCAGTGGTGATCATAACTTACCAAGGTGTCATGCCGATGTTGCTTCATCATGACGGTGACGATAACTAATTGAGCAGAGATACCGGTTTTTCCGACAGCTTAACCTGCGTTATCACTCCGGTTTTTTAGCGCCTGATCCACCACAATACTGGCAACAATATCCCCCTCAACATTCACGGCGGTGCGGACAGTATCGAGAATACGATCGATGGGGAGCAATATGGCAATGGCTTCGGCTGGCAGCCCCACAGATTGCAACACCATGACCATGGTAACCATGCCGGCACTGGGAATGCCTGGCGCGCCCATGGAAGCAATCATGGCCGTCAGCATCACAATGATCTGCTGGCCGACTGACAGGTCGATGCCGATCAGATAGGCGATAAACAGTGCTGCAGCGGCCTCATACAGGGCTGTGCCGTCCATGTTCATGGTGGCGCCAACCGGCAAGACAAATCCGGCCACGTCTTTGCTGACGCCCAGATTTTCTTCGCTGCAGCGCAGACTGATCGGCAGCGTGGCAGCACTGGAGCTGGTGGCAAAAGCAGTGATCAGGGCCGGGCGCGCTCCCCGCCATAACCACTGTGGTGATTGACGGGTAAAGAGCCACAGCAGGCCAGGCAAGATTACGGCACCGTGGATCAGGGTAATCGCAAACACCAGGACAATAAATTCGCCCATGCTGGCCAGCAGGCTCAGATCCTGGGTGGCCAACAGCTTGGTTAACAAGGCAAACACGCCGAATGGAGCCAGCAGCATGATCCATTGGATCATGCGCATTAACAGCGCCAGTAATTCTTGCAATACCACCAGAATGTGCATTTTTTGCTCGCCGGATTTGACCAGTGCAATCCCCAGTAACAGCGCAAACACCACTACGGGCAGGATTTTTCCATCCGCCAGGGCAGCCATCGGATTCATAAACAGGCTGTGGAGAAATTGGGCAAAAAATTCGCCGGCACTTAACTGTTTGGCTTCAAAATTTTCCATGCTGTCGGCAAACATGGCGAGTTGCAGATGACTGCCGGGTTGAACCCAGTCGGTAACGACCAGCGCCAGTACCATGGCGCAGACCATGGAGAGAGCAAAAAATCCCAGGGTGTAGCGCCAGACCTGGCCACCATGACGATGGGCCTGCAGGTTGGCCACACCAACCACAATGGAGGTGAATATCAGCGGAATCAGGATCATTTTGAGCAGATCAATAAACAGTCTGCCCATCACATTGGCGGCATACAGGATGTTACTGCGCAGGGCGGATGAGTCGTCCATGCCATTCAGCCAGTAGCCAAGGATCAGGCCTGCGACGGCGGCGATCAGGATTTGCAGATTCAGTCCAGGCCAGGAAATGGAGTGTCTGGTCACGTGTTGTCCTCTTGCTTGCCGGTGGTGTCCGGTGATTCAGCTGGGTGTTGAGCGGGAGGTATACCAAGCAACGGCGGTCTTTGTCTCAGGGCATTGAGTAAAGTTTATGGCCATTTCAAGAACTCAGTGATCGTTTTCACCCAGGTATCTTGTTTATGCGTCTGTTTGTCAGCCTGACAGGAACAATGGAGCAGCTGTTCTGATGCCTTATCCTATCCTGTCATAAGGGTTGCTACCCTTTATAAATCAATAAGATAGGCAGGAATGGCAAAGGCTTTGATTGCCAGAAGTCTGGTATTACCGTGTTTTGGGTTAGTGTGCGGGGCTGGTGTCGTGGGGTTGGTGTCGTGGTGAGAGAGATAACAAGCGAGACGATGATAAGCCGGTAAAAAGAGAGGCGGTCTGTGTCCCGGTATTACTGGTTCAAGGAGCGTTTTGGCTTGCCTGCCTCCGCCGGCAGGTCAATGGTTTACAAACCAGTACTTTTCCCAGGCGGCCATCACCTTTTCCGGATAAACCGTTCTGCCCAGGCTGCCGTTATAGCGTGCCAGCGCGCGGGTCCAGTTGCCTTTTTCCTTGTCGAGGTAGTGGCGCAGTATGGTACAGCCGTAACGCAGGTTGGTGGCCATATGCATCAGGTTGTCGCCATCGCGGCCGATTTCATTTTTCCAGAAAGGCATGATCTGCATATAACCGCGGGCACCTACACGGGAAACCGCAAAACGGTCGAAGGCACTTTCGACCTGAATCACGGCCAGTACCATCTCGGCGGAGATATTGGCCCGACTGGCTTCGAGGTGTACCAGCCGCAGAAACTCAAGCTGTTCGGCCTTATCTCTCAGCTTGATCCATTTCATGCTCTCGAGCCGGGATTGCATATCCATTAACCAAACTTCGGCATCAAAGCGGTCGGGGAACGACTCGGCAGTGGTAACAGCGTTCAGCAAGGCCAACCGTAATTCCGGGTCGTGGTTGGGCATCGCCTCTGCTGCACTGAGGGCACAATGGCCACTCAGTACGGCAGTCAGCAACCATGTAGCCGGTTGGCGGCCTAGCATGACACCTTGGTTTTCAGGAATGGCATCAGTTCCTCGAGAGCAATGTCTTGCTTCTCGTCAGCACGGCGGGCCTTGTATTCCACCGTGCCGGCTTCCAGTCCCCGGTCTGACAGTACAATGCGATGCGGGAAGCCCATCAGCTCCATATCAGCAAACTTGACGCCGGGGCTGGTTTTTTTGTCGCGGTCGTCCAGATAAACGTCATAGCCGGCAGCGGTCAGTTCGGCGTAGAGGGTTTCGGTTGCCTGTTTTACGGCGTCTGAACGGTGGTAGTTCATGGGTACAATACCGATATGGAACGGCGCGATGGCATCAGGCCAGATAATGCCCTTGTCGTCGTGGTTTTGCTCGATGGCGGCAGCGACCACCCGGCTGACGCCGACACCATAACAACCCATGATCAGGGTGCTGTCCTTGCCATTTTCGTTGAGCACGGTGGCTTTCATGGCTTCTGAGTATTTGGTACCCAGCTGGAAAATATGGCCAACTTCAATGCCCCGTTTGATTTCCAGTGTGCCTTTGCCACAAGGACTTGGATCGCCGGCCACGACGTTACGCAGGTCGGCAAATTCTGGCAGCGGCAGGTCGCGTTCCCAGTTGATGCCAAAATAATGTTGACCGTCTTTGTTCGCGCCAGCACCAAAGTCTGAGCTGATGCTCAGGGCACGGTCGGCAATAATGCGTATTGTCAATCCAATCGGGCCAATGGAGCCTGGGCCAGCCCCGACCACCGGACGTATTTCTTCTTCACTGGCAAATTCGAGTGGCGAGGCAATACCGGGAATTTTTTCAGCCTTGAGTTCATTCAGCTCATGATCGCCACGCACCAGCAGGGCAACCAGATCGTACTGTCCCTTGTCGTCGGCTTCACCATGAACGATCAGGGTTTTGATGGTTTTTTCAATGGCAATGCCATGTTGTTCAACCAGCTCGGCGATGGTTTTGGCATCTGGGGTGTCGACCAGCTGCATCGCTTCGGTTGGTTCGGGGCGCTCACCGGCTGGTGCCACGGCTTCGGCCAATTCAACGTTGGCGGCGTAATCACTGGCGCTGGAGAAGGCGATATCGTCTTCTCCAGAATCAGCCAAGACGTGGAATTCGTGGGACTTGGCACCACCGATGGAGCCGGTATCGGCCCAGACCGGACGGTAGTCGAGGCCAAGACGGTCAAACAGGTTGCAGTAAGCGCCGTGCATTACCTGATAGGTTTGTTCCAGGCTTGCTTCGGTCAGATGGAAGGAGTAGGCATCCTTCATGATAAATTCACGTGATCGCATGACCCCGAAGCGCGGGCGGGTTTCATCACGGAATTTGGTCTGGATCTGGAACAGCGTGACCGGTAGCTGTTTGTAACTGCTTAGCTGGTTACGGGCCAGATCGGTGATGACTTCTTCGTGGGTCGGGCCAATACAAAACTCACGATTGTGGCGGTCTTTGACACGTAGCAATTCGCCACCGTATTCGAACCAGCGACCGGTTTCTTCCCACAGCTCGGCGGGTTGTACCGCTGGCATCAATACCTCCTGGGCACCGGCTTTATTCATTTCTTCCCGTACAATGGCTTCAACTTTGCGCAAGGTACGTAACCCCAGCGGCATCCAGGTGTACAAACCCGCGGCCAATTTGCGGATCATGCCGGATCGCAACATTAATTGATGACTGACAATCACGGCATCGGCTGGGGTTTCTTTCTCTGTAGCGAGTAAAAATTCGGTTGCACGCATGGGGCTAGTTCAAATCCGGTTTATTAATCGAAAAATATCGTCCGATTCTACTGGCTAGTCAGGCTGGCGGCAATTTGCCTGTTACAGTGATTCTCGAAAAAGGGCATGGAATGGTGCAATAAAGATCATGCTATTTCGAAGCGGCACTATTTCTGCCGACTGGTGCCTGTGACATACTCTGCCGCGAGTAAGGCTGAGGGTGGTCTCGGCAGACAACAGGAATCGCTATGAATCGGGTGAATATTCTGCCGGAGCTTCAAATTGCACAGGATGAAGACCTGCCGGTCTCGGAATCCTGCTTACGTAATCAGCAACCCATTGGTGATGTACTGTCAGAAGAGTTGCCGAAACATTCTGTCGTACTGGAAATAGGCAGCGGTACTGGCCAGCATGCGGCGTTTATGAGTGAACGCATGCGCGATATTACCTGGCAGCCTTCTGAAATGGCGGCCCGGATTGCATCGATCAATGCCTGGCGTTTACGTTCAGGGCGGGATAATTTTTTGCCACCGTTAGTGCTGGATGTATCGCAAGACCTGTGGCCAGTGAAGGAAGTTGATGCGGTGTTTTCGGCCAATGTAGTGCATTACGTTGGTTGGCCCAAGGTACGATCCATGATGGCCGGGATTGGCCGGGTATTACGCATCGCCGGATTGGTTTTTTTGTACGGCCCGTTTAACTATCATGGCAAGTTTACCAGCGAAGGCAACAAGTCGCTGGATGCCTGGCTCAAGGCCGATGTTGACCCGGAAGCCGGAATCAAGGATTTTGAGCAAATTGTACTGGCTGCCCGCAAGGAAAAGCTGCGGCTGATCAAGGATATTGCCATGCCGGCCAATAACCGCATTCTGGTGTTCAAAAAATATGTCTGAAGCACACCTCGACGGAGCCTGATTTATAATGAATGAATGGCAGCCAGTCGTGGCTGTGAGTAAAAGATGCCATCTGGACTCTGGACAATATCTGTCTGTCATAGTGATACTGGGCTGATTACCCGATCAATCGCACGTTAAAAAAACAATAGCAGACAGGATTTTTGTGGTGACATAATCGCTGTCGGTTTATATTTTATTTTCAATATATATACCATTTGATTCAAATATGTATTGGTGCATGCTGCACTGGTCGCTGGTGTGTATATCAGTGTGTTTATTGGTGTATATATAAGTCCGTATATCCGTACGTATCAGCCTGCTGAAACTATTGATAATCATGGTAATAATGATTGCTGGTATCAAGGCCGGCTTCTGACAAGCGGCTGAGTCGCAGTATACGGCTACGGCTGCTGTGCACTGGTATCACAGGACTTTCCTGTCTGATGGCTCAGTGACGCATGGTAGAGCAGGGAACAGGACATTTCAAAAAAATGCTTTTTAAAAATATAAGCGACGGCTTTTGTCGCGTGGGTTTGTTTTTATTGTTTTTCAGGAAGAATATATCAATGACTAAATCACGGAGTATGGCCATGCCTGATAATCATCGCCCAGAAAGCTATAGCGATAGCGGTTTTTGGGAAAAACTAACAAAGTATGCCAAATCAGCTGGAAGTGAGGTGGTAGAAAAAGCCTTGACGTTGTACTACGTTGCGGCAGATAGCAATACACCAGCCAGTGCCAAAGCCATTATTTATGGAGCGTTGGGTTACTTTATTTTTCCTGTTGATATTATCTCGGATTTTATCCCGGTTGTAGGGTACACGGACGATACGGTGGCGCTGGCTGCTGCTGTTAAAGCTATGGTTGATTATACTGAACAGGATCATATTGATGCTGCAAAAGAAAAAATCAAGGAATGGTTTGGTTGATGTTTTTATATGGTCAAAATTATTTAATGGCTAAGGAATAATATAAAAATAATATGGTTTGTATGTGTGTTGTGCATGGATATATACGGGAGATTATACAATGCCATGGCCAATTTATTGCGTTATTCGCCGCTGTCAGCAATGTGGCCATGAAAGTCGGGAGTACGGCGCATCGGATTGTATTGCTACCGGACTTCCCTGTAATCAATGTCGATCGACTGATCTGGATATCATCATAGAGTCGCAGCCTGAATCGACTCTTGGCAAGTTGATAGCCACTTTACAGGGCCGAACAGTTCGTTGGTGATTCGTTGGTGGGGAGAATAATGGCTATATCTGTCAGAAGGAGGAGACCGTGTGGACTTTGATCAAGTGTGTTGTTGTCGGGCCGGTGTATTTGATTCTGGGCTTGCTGCTGTTGCTTGTGGCATTCAGGTTCTTGATTGTGGCGATACCTTTTTTGCTGGTAATCGGGTTAGTGATTTGGCTGCTGCGGCGCTGATGCCCGGCGACCACAAGCAAGCCTGAACCTGATCCGGGAGGCAACAAAATCAGTGTGTGTTAATCCGCCAGCCGACGTGACTGCCAGTAATGATTTTCCCAGTAGCTGTTTTCAAAACTGGAAATAATCACGCCACTCTTGGTAGAAACATGGAGAAACTGGTCGTTGTCCAGATACATGCCGACGTGGCGGTTCTTGTTCTCGGTTTTGAAAAACACCAGATCACCGGGGCGTAATTCGTTGCGGCTGACTGCTGAGCCAATCTGCGACTGTTGCAACGTTGTGCGAGGGACCGGCAGGCCAAATTCATCACGATAAGTAAGATAAACGAGCCCGGAGCAATCAATGCCCTGGCGACTTAAACCTCCCCAGGCATAAGGCGTACCGCGCCATTGTTGATATTGCTGATACAGCCGCGCGCGGGTGGCCTCGTCATCGTTTAGCTGTGCCCCTGAAGCGCTGTAGGAACTGTTACTGTCGCCAGGGGACGGTAAGGCGCTCATCTGACTGCAACCGCTGGCAATCAAAGACATCATGACAATAGCGAGATATATAGCATGCGACATGGTATTTCCTGTGAATGACACTGGATGAAATGGCTGGTACTGGTCTGATCATTGATCGAGGGGCCATGGCAAAACAACAGAACCCCAATGCAGCGGTATCGCCAGCCAAGCAGTATAGCCAGATAATATACCCGATATCGGTATTGATCTCCGGTTTCACGCGGTGCAATGACCTGGATTCCGGCGTTTGCGTTTTGTGGGAAGAAGGGAGCAGGGCAGGCAGAAAGCATCTGTTTCGTGCGGACGAGAGCAAGCACGAGGTCAGGCAATTAATCAGGGGGGAAGGTAAGTAACCCGGCCACTGGTATCGGGCGAGCTCTGCTCTTGTTCCGGATGCCAGGACCACGCCCGGAGGCGAGGCCTGTCTATTCTACCGGGTAAGCAGGATGCGTGCGGGTCGGATCAACTCCCTATTTTGCCTTCCAGCTCTTCCAGGTGGCGAATGATACGGTCGTTATAGCTGATGACCAGAAAAGGCACGTCCATCTCGTGTTGACGGGTAATGGAATTACGCAGAAAGCGCCACTTGCTATTGATGTTATCCATCAGGATATCGGTAGATCGCTGCGACGTCATGACCTTGAGATCAGCAAGACGGAATTCAAAATCCGAGGTCATTTTTTGCATGGTGTTCTTGTACTCACTGAGATACACCTCAGAGTTCTCCATAGCTGCGGAGGCGGCATATTGAGTTGTCATTTCCTGCAGCAGCATGGCCATGTCACGTACTTTCTCAATGGCAGGATTGGTGTCACTTTCGCCAGCCAATTGCTGATAGGCCGTTGAAATACGTGTCACCAGGGTGTTGTTGAGACGACCCAGTTCATCAACCATCTGCACACTGGGAAAACCTTGATTCTCAACCAGGTTGCGGTTGCTGTTCAGCGAGCGGGTGAAGTGATGCCATTTGTCTTCAATATCGTTCAAATGACGGATCAGCTCTTGCTGGCCATCAGCCCCTTCCCGGGCCTGGGCCAGAGAAGTATTAAATGAATCCATATCGGTATTCATTCGACGGCTGTATTTGCTGTCGCCATCAAGACCGGTATACATAAAAAAGTCTGTCATCACTCCGATAGAAGCAAGCCGCATGTGCTGAAGCTGGACCATCAGCGCATTGTCATCTGCGTGGGAGGAAATGGATGTCAAAGTGAGTGCCAGGGCGAATCCCAGCGATTGGAAGAATCTAGTCATCATGACCTCAGTCTTTTTATGATTATTGTTAGGGTCTTCATCTGTCTGCTTGCTGAACACCCTCGCTTTTATTCAACCACACGAACAGGCCGCGGGTGAACGCAATAAAAGCCGGTCAAGCAATACTACGATATTTGCTCGCGAATGTCGCGGCGTCATACATTAGTAGTAGGTTGTTTTGATACGAAAAGACACTTTATCGTGGTGACGAGCGAACTTGGCGCGATTGGCGGCATGCCCGGAGGCGGCCATGTCTGCTCTTTGCCCAATGCTTGCTGACGGCCTGTTTATCCTTGTATTGATGGCATAAACCGATGTTTGCTGAAGCAGGTGACAGCCTGTTTTGTGCCGGTGGCCAGCGTTTTCCAGAGTGGTTTTTTGATGATGCGACCAGGAGTGGTCCAATCTGGCTGTTGACTTTGCTGTGAGATTCAACGAAGGTTGTTTCATTATTCAAACGGTCGTATTAATCGAGTGTTTGAAAATAGCTTCGTGTCCATAATAGATAACCATATGATGCGAAGGCACAAACCATGGATCGGGCTGTCAACCAACAGTCCTTACGCTAACCACCACTTGGAGATCAGTTGATGATTTACGAAGGTAAAGCCATCACGGTCAGCATGATCGAAGGTGACATCGCCGAACTCAGGTTCGACCTGCAGGGCGAGTCCGTCAACAAATTCAACCGCGCCGCACTGGAAGAGTTACAGGCTGCCACTGTCGCGATTGCTGCCAATGATACGGTCCGGGGCGTGCTGTTAACGTCCGGTAAAGACTCATTTATCGTGGGTGCTGATATCACCGAGTTCGGCGGCTACTTTGCTGGACCAGAAGCATCCATCATCGAATGGATCGGCTACGCCAACAGTGTTTTCTCTGCCCTTGAAGACTTGCCAGTACCCACCTTGTCAGTGATCAACGGTATTGCGCTGGGTGGTGGTATGGAACTGGTATTGTCGACCGATATCCGGGTGATGGCCGACACCGCCAAAGTGGGGTTGCCTGAAGTCAAACTGGGTATCATGCCGGGCTTTGGCGGCACTGTGCGTTTGCCACGTCTGATCGGTGCTGACAATGCGATCGAGTGGATCTGCATGGGCAACGAACAGAAAGCCGACAAGGCGCTGGCCGATGGTGCTGTTGATGCGGTATTCAGCGCCGATGCACTGCGTCCACAAGCTATTCTGATGCTGGAAGCGGCGATTGCCGGAGACATCAACTGGCAACAGCGTCGGGCCGAAAAAACAAGCAAGATGATGCTGGACACCATGGAAGCCATGATGGTGTTCGAGACCGCCAAGGGTTTTGTGATGGGGCAGACCAAAGGCCACTATCCAGCGCCGGTAACGGCCATCAAAACCATGCAGAAACATTGCTCCATGAGCCGCGACAAAGCGCTGCTCGTTGAAGCCAAAAACTTTGCGACCCTGGCCAAAACCACCGAAAGCCAGGCCTTGATCGGCTTGTTCCTCAATGATCAGCTGCTGAAAAAGAAAGCCAAGGAATACGACAAGATCGCCAGGCCGACGGCCATGGCAGCAGTACTGGGCGCCGGTATCATGGGCGGTGGTATTGCTTACCAGAGTGCCTATAAAGGTACGCCAATCCTGATGAAAGACATCAGTGAAGACGGCATTGAGCTGGGTCTGAATGAAGCCAACAAGCTGCTGTCCCGTCGGGTGGATAAAGGCAAGATGACCGCGCTGAAAATGGGCGAGTCATTAAACCGTATTCGTCCAACGCTCAGTTATGGTGACTTCGGTACGGTCAATACCGTGGTGGAAGCGGTCGTGGAAAACCCGAACGTCAAAAAAGCAGTCCTGGCTGAGCTGGAAGACCAGGTATCTGCAGACACGATTGTGACCTCCAACACCTCGACCATTTCGATTGATTTGCTGGCAGCCGATCTCAAGCGGCCGGAAAATTTCCTCGGTATGCACTTCTTTAACCCGGTACATATGATGCCGCTGGTGGAAGTTATTCGTGGTTCAAAAACGTCCAACGAAGCAGTAGCAACCGTCGTGGCTTACGCCAAGAAAATGGGCAAGACCCCGATTGTGGTCAACGATTGCCCGGGCTTCCTGGTGAACCGGGTCTTGTTCCCGTATTTCGCCGGTTTTGCAGGTTTGGTACGAGACGGTGCCGACTTCCAGAAAATCGACAAGGTGATGGAAAAGTTCGGCTTCCCAATGGGGCCTGCCTACCTGCTCGATGTTGTTGGTATTGATACCGGTGTGCACGCCAACGAAGTCATGGCGGCAGGCTTCCCGGATCGTATGAAAGCCGATTACACAACCTCGATGGAAGTCATGTTTGAAAACCATCGTTATGGTCAGAAAAACGGTGCAGGTTTTTATAAATACGAAACCGACAAGAAAGGCAAACCGAAAAAAGTTGTTGATCAAACCACCTACGAACTGATTCAGCCTGTAGTGGCAGCCGCGACCGACTTTGAAGCCGACGACATCATCGCCCGCTGTATGATTCCGATGTGTATCGAAATTGCCCGCTGTCTGGAAGAAGGCATTGTAGATACCGCCGCAGAAGCGGATATGGGTCTGGTCTTTGGTATCGGTTTCCCACCATTCCGTGGCGGCGCTTGCCGTTATATGGATACCGTGGGCCTGGCCAGCTTTGTTGAGCAGTGTGACCGTTTTGCGCATCTGGGCAAACTGTATGAGCCGACGGACCGTATGCGAGAAATGGCCGCCAACGGTGAGTCCTACTTCCCGGCAGCCGTTACCACAGACAGTGCGGAATAAGAGCGAACCTGGAGAAATTTATGACAACCCTGAATCCTAAAGACGTTGTAGTGATCGACGCGGTTCGTACGCCAATGGGCCGCTCCCGTGGTGGCGCTTTCCGTCATGTCCGTGCAGAAACCCTGTCCGCCACAATTATCGATGCACTGTTTGACCGCAACCCGGAAGTGCCACCCAAGCTGGTGGAAGACATTATCTGGGGCTGTGTGAACCAGACCAAAGAGCAGGGCTTTAACGTGGCGCGCCAGATTGGCCTGCTCACCAAAGTCCCGAAAGAAGCCGGTGCACAAACCGTTAACCGTTTGTGTGGATCGGCCATGAGCGCCATTCATACGGCGGCCCAGGCCATTATGACCGGCAACGGTGATGTATTTGTGGTGGGGGGGGTTGAGCATATGGGTCACGTCGAAATGACCCATGGTTTTGATCATAACCCGGCATCGTCCAAGCATTTTGCCAAGGCCTCCAACATGATGGGGCTGACCGCAGAAATGCTCGGCAAGATGCACGGCATCAGCCGTGACCAACAGGATGCCTTCGCAGTGCGCTCGCATCAGCGTGCGCATCAGGCAACGCTGGATGGCAAGTTCAAGAACGAAATCATCCCGATATATGGCCACGATGCGGATGGCAAACAGGTATTGATTAGCGAAGACGAAACCATTCGTCCGGAAACCACGTTACAGACCCTGGGTGCCTTGCGCCCGGCGTTTGATCCCAAAAGTGGGACGGTCACGGCCGGTACTTCTTCCCAGATCACCGATGGTGCGGCAGCAATGTTGCTGATGAGTGCGGAAAAAGCCGCCGAGCTGGGTCTCAAGCCCCGTGCTCGTATCGTGTCGATGGCGGTTGCCGGTGTGGATGCGGCGATTATGGGTTATGGCCCGGTGCCAGCAACCAAAAAAGCCTTGAAGCGTGCCGGTCTGGAAACCAGCGATATTGATTACTGGGAACTGAACGAAGCCTTTGCCGCACAATCCTTGCCTTGCATCAAGGACCTCAAGCTGACTGCGGTTGCAGATGATCACGTCAACATTCATGGTGGTGCGATTGCGTTGGGTCATCCGCTGGGATGTTCCGGTGCCCGTATCTCGACCACGCTGATCAACGTGCTGGAACAGCAAGGCGGTCGTTACGGCGTATCGACCATGTGTATCGGTTTGGGTCAGGGGATTGCCACTGTGTGGGAACGCCTCGAGGCATGATTTGACCGACAGTCATTCAATGCCATAGCAGACCGTCAGGGCTCGTCGGTTTGCTGTTGCATGGAATGAAAAAGCCCGCAGCGATGGTGATCGCTGCGGGCTTTTTTTGGCTCGTTTTTGCTTGCTTGTTCTGGCCTGTCTTGTGGTTCGGCTCGGGAGCAAGGCAAGCAGGCGCCTGCACTGGCCGTTGTTCTATTTGATAATCATGCGGGCATTCAGATGCTGTAGCGGGCGGTTGTTCTCGCCAATCAGGCGGGTAAATCTTGTCATCTGGTCAGCGGAGGCTTCGATCGGTGTTTTCAGTACAAACCAGCTGACTCCTTCTGTACAGGGCGGCGTGGTTAAGGAGCCGTTGTAGCGAATGTAATCCAGTGAAGAGGGCAGTAATTGGGTGATATCCAGCGAGCCCTTCAATGCCCTGCGCTGGCCAGGCTGCGGCAGGTCATCCCAGATTCTGGCCAGTTCGGCGTTTTTCTTGCCGGTCTTGAACATGATAGCCAACACGGCCAGCCGCCCTTCCGGTGTGGCATGAACCATATGCATTTCCATCGGGTAGGAGCGGCTTTCAATACGGTTTTCTGACGGCGTATGAAAATGTAATTGCATCAGGTTGAAACGGTGGTAACCCACATTCAAGGTATTTCCCGTAGCGTAATTGACTTGTACGGTGTGGCCGTTGTTAAGGATTTCCTTGCCGCCCGGGTGGTAATTCAAGACCAGCGGTAACTGATCGGCATCAATCATGGCGGTCAGATTGAGCGGTGACTGATTCCAGCCATGGTTACAGGCGGTGTTGTTGTCTGAAAGACTGGACCAGTGTTCCGGGCCGTTGGCACCTTCGTAACTCCAGCTGTGTGACGGGTCGGCACTGGCTATCAGGCTGTTTAGGGTAAGTGCTCCGATCAGAATCAGGGCAGACTGTTTAATCATGAAATATCTCTGAACTGGCTGAGGAATCAGATTCGGGCGGAACCGCTCGATCCGGCGAAAAACGCCCGGCTGCAGCGTTGTGAATGTGTCATGGCGTATTGATCATGGCAAAGCAAAGAGGCAACAAAATTGCTAACGCCGACCCGGTCAGTATGCCAGCCAAGGCAGGATCATTACTGTGCACCAGTACCTCGAGCATCCGGCGTGTGACGGCATGAAACGTTATGCCGGAGCGATCGCTGATGCGCAGCAAGCAGGTGTCGGGGTCAAACGTTGACGGGGCAGATTAGCAGATGCATTCCTTGGCAGGCAAACCCTTCGTGGGTAACTCTTTGTCAGGAAAACCCTGGTCGTGTTGCTTGCTGTATCAACGCATGCCGCGGATGGATAACGGACTCTTGCCCTGGCCTGTCAGCATCGGGTTTGGCGCAGGCAGACGCTGCGCTGGTGGAATAGATAATACTTTTTCTTAATCGATGGAATAGTCAATTATGACGGCAGCCTCAGGTGTCATACTTTAGTGTTATGCTCCACTACGACTCAATGATAAGTGTGGAGAAAGAGGCACGTAGCGATGATAAGTCGCTGCCGGGTATTTTTATCAATTGATCGATAAAGAAAAACGGCAGCAAATTGCCCGAATAATATTAACAACAAGTGAGCATATGATGGTGATTCAGACTGCGTTCGTTTTACTGGCTTTTGCCGCCAATTCTCTGCTCTGCCGCTGGGCGCTGCGGGAATATAATTTTGACCCTGAAAATTTCACCATGATTCGGCTGGTATCCGGTGCCGTGGTGTTGAGCCTGTTATTGTGGTTTCAAAATGCGCGGGCAGCAACTCATAACCGAGTAAGCATCAAGGCTCCCCGTTTCTGGTTTCTGGGGTTGGGACTATTTGTTTATGCTGCGGCGTTTTCCATGGCCTATGTCAGTCTGGATACCGGTGTTGGCGCTTTTGTGCTGTTCGCCACGGTACAAATCGGCCTGCAACTGGTCAATATCTGGCGCGGTGAACACCCGGGACGCTGGCAAGTGGCAGGCATGCTGGTTTCCATCAGCGGACTGGCACTGCTGTTACTGCCCGGGAGTGCCGTATATTCCTGGTGGGCGGTATTACTGATGGTGGTTTCTGCCGTGGGCTGGACCAGCTTTGTGGTGTTGGGACAAGGTTCATCGACACCGCTGGCGGATGTGCAGGCAGCGTTTGTCGCGGCGAGTATTCTGTCGATGCTGTTATTGCCTTTTGCTGCTGTCGCAGAACTGTTGGACTGGCGGCCGTTATTACTGGCGATTCTGTCAGGGGCTGTGGCGTCCGGAGTCGGCTATTTTGGCTGGTATCAGGTGTTGCCCTGGTTGGGGATTCATCGGGCAGCACAGGTGCAGCTGTTGGTGCCAGGGCTGGCAGTATTAATGGGGGCGCTGGTCTTGTCTGAGCATCTGACCCTGCTGATGTTGCTGGCAATGGCGATGATTGTGGCGGGTGTTCTGATTGCCATTCGGGCTCGGCAAGCCACTGCCTGAATCCGTTGGTTGTGTATAAGCCCTGTATCAGGGCTTATACATCTCTGCCAATCCAGACGACTCGGCCAATGATTCCCAATGGGTTGATATCGTCTGCTGCCAACAGGATATCGGTATAGTGGGTATTATCGGTCAGCAGCCAGATGCCCTGACCCGGTTTGCGCTGAATGCGCCGTATGACTTCGAAAGTATCTTCTCGCAACGCGTACAGATAACCATCTTCCAGTGAGGTATTTCCGGTGTCGATCAGCACCAGGCTACCGTTGGTAATGGTAGGTTCCATACTGTCGCCCCGGGCCGTTATTAATCTCAGGCTCTGGTCGTTCAAGCCCCGTTGTTTGGCCCAGTGGTTGGGAGGGGCAAATTCTGCGCAGGTCGTGTGCTTGTCGCACAAGGGGAGTGAGCCGGTATGGCACGGAGTGGGGGTGTCGATGCGCGCTGTTTTTTGATCAGGACAGGCTTGCATCAGGCCTTCGCCGGATATTGCCCATTCAATGGAAACGTTGGCGGCTTTTGCCATGGCGACCAGTGGTTCGACCGTGGTGGCACTGGCACCTTTGATGCAACGGTAAAGCTGTGACTCTGAAATACCAGCGGCATCGGCGAGTTTCTTTTTGCCACCGACCAGATCGGCCATGGTAGAAATTCGTTGTCCCAGCTGGGTCAGGAATTCCATCGATTTTTTGTTGTCGTTATCCGCTGATGCGCTATTCATGTTGTCACTGTTGGTTGAGTATGCAAAAACCACTGGTTGTGTCTCATCCGGAATATCGTTGTCACACACATATATGCATGCTTCTGTTGACTTGGTCGCATATGTGTCAATATGCTCCGGCCAGACCGACGAGAGGCTGCTGTCTATTGCGGGCAAACAGTGACGGCTCCATAGACAACATGGGCGTTTTATACTGTCCGGGTCTTTTCAGCAGGCAGTATAAAAGCACAAAGTTGATTGATCATTCGTAGAAATTGGTACTTTTGGCTGAGAAAGATGCTTTTTTCGGTAGTTATTGTTCCTGGCAAGAGACTAAGTGTTGTTTTTGGCCAAGTGGGCTCTTTTTGTAGATTCCCTGTCGTTTCCCTCTTGCGTCGATGATTATTGGATGGTCGCGTGATTACAGAGATGTTGGAGCAGGTTATGCTAAGCAGGACAGCCTGAGCCGTTTTGCTGTATGCCTATGCTACCATTTCCCGGATGGGGGAGTTCTGTAGCACAAATGACGGAGAAAACTCCCGTTTTCAGCAATCGTGCTGTGGAGTATCCGTAAAAAACATGATTACCGATAATATGTTGACCCGAGCATGATGACAGTCAACGTTGCATAGCCTGAGCCAGAGGATGGTCTCGAGTCATATATATCGCTTTACGAGGAATTGATTTATGGCGTTTGTTGTCGCCGAAAGTCTTGCAGAACAAATAGCCAATCACCTGGCCAATCGCATTATCCAGGGAGACCTGGTCAATAACGAGCGTATCCAGGAAGCTCGTATCGTAACCGAGCTGAAGGTCAGTCGTGGGTCGGTTCGCGAAGCACTGCTGATTCTGGAACGTCGGCATCTGGTCACTATCCAGCCGCGCCGGGGTGCTTATGTCACCGAACTGAATGCCGACCGTGTACGCAGCCTGTATCGGTTGTATGGCAACCTGCTTGAAATGCTGGCAGAGAAACTTTCCTGGAGCTGGAAAGAAGAAGACAAGCAAACACTGGAAGCGCTGGTCAACAAACTGAGTAACACCGCCGCCGAGCACGACCCTCACCAGTTTATCGATGCCAACTTCGAACTGATATCCAGCGCCGCGGTAGCGGCCGGCAATGAATACCTGAAAACCGCCCTCGACAACCTGCAGCCTCCCCTGCATCGGGCGCTGGCCCTGGCATTACGCAAAAACCTGGGCGAAATGAACGAAACCAGTCTGTTTGTTACCCGCCTGATCGGCTATACCCTGGGTGAACGCTGTGATGAAGTACAGGCGTTGGTCAATGAATATTGTAAGCGTCACTGCTTGCTGGTAGTGCAAGCCATCGAAGCCAATGCACAGAAAGAGTCAATCTGACGCTGTAGAAGTGGCGTGATTAGCCACTTCCAATTAATATTGCGTATTATTCGGGCTGTTGCCCTGTACAGTCCAACTCCACCGGATTCCTATGCGCCTGAAGGCCATCAAACTCTCTGGCTTCAAATCTTTTGTCGACTCCACCACGGTCAGCTTTGATACCAATATGACCGGTATCGTTGGCCCTAATGGGTGCGGCAAATCCAACACCATTGATGCGGTGCGCTGGGTGATGGGCGAAAGCTCAGCCAAATACCTGCGTGGCGACTCGATGACCGACGTTATCTTTAATGGTTCTTCCGAGCGCAAGCCGGTAGGCAAAGCCAGCGTTGACCTGATTTTTGACAACAGCGACCAGACGCTGCGGGGAGAATACGCGGCCTACACCGAAATTGGCGTCCGTCGCCAGGTTACCCGGGATGGCCAGTCTACCTACTTTCTGAATGGCAGCCGCTGTCGCCGTAAAGACATTACCGACCTGTTTCTGGGGACTGGCCTGGGGCCTCGTTCCTACGCCATTATCGAACAGGGCATGATCTCCCGCCTGATTGAAGCCAAACCGGAAGAACTGCGGATTTACGTTGAAGAAGCGGCGGGTATCTCCCGTTATAAAGACCGCCGCCGTGATACCGAAAACCGCATGCGCCGCACGCAGGAAAACCTCGAACGCCTGCAGGATATTCGCGACGAACTGACCCGCCAGCTGGGGCATCTGCAGCGCCAGGCGGAGGCCGCGGAAAAATACAAGGCACTCAAAGCCGAAGAGCGGCAGAAAAAAGCCCAGTTGCAGGCACTGAAATGGCAGCAACTGGATCAGGAGTACTGCCAGCGCGAGTTATTGATCAGTGAGCTGGATACACGTCTGGAAGCGTATCGATCCGAGCAGGTGCGCATCGACACCACAACCGAATCGTTACGGCTACAACAAACGGAACACAACGAACAGTTTCAGGAAGTGCAGGGCCAGTTTTATGAAGTCGGTGCCCTGATTGCCCGCCAGGAACAAAAAATAGAACACCAGTCGCAAATGTCGCAGGAACTGAGCCGTAATCTGGCCGAAGCCGAACGTGAGCTGGAAGCCTGCCAGATCGCCCTGGAAGCCGATCAGCAGCAACTGGATCAGCTGGAAGCCGAGCGTCTGCAACAGGCACCGGAACAGGAACTGTTGGACGAGTTACTACAGCAAGCCAAAGAGCAGCTCGAAGACGCCGAACATGAGCAAGCCCGTTGGCAGGATGACTGGCAACAGTTTACCCAACGGGCGGGTGAGCCAGCCCGTCAGGCCGACGTTGCCCAGACCCGGATTCAATCCCTGGAGCAGCAACTGACGCGCTTGCAGCAACAGCTACAAAAATTGCAAAGCGAGCAACAGCAACTACAAAACAGCCCGGAACAGGATGAAATCCAGCTGCTGCAAGAAGAAGTGAGCGAATACGAGCTGCAAGCAGAAGACCAGCAACAGCGTGCCGACAGCAGTAAAGAACAGGCTGAGCGAGTTCGGGGCGAGATCGAGCAACAACGACAGCAAATAGAAACCGGTCGCCAGCAACTCAACACCCTCAGCAATCGCAAGGCAACACTGGAAGCGCTGCAAAAAGCCGCACTGGGGCAAGGCAGCGATGCCATGGCCCGTTGGCTGGAAAGCCGTCAGCTGGCGCGCAAACCCCGACTGGCAGAACGGCTGCAGGTTGAACGAGGCTGGGAAGATGCAGTGGAAGCAGTCCTGGGGGACTACTTGCAAGCACTGGTGATCGATAATCTGGACGCCGCCAGTCAATGGCTGGACAGCTTGCAGGAAGGCAGCCTGGTGCTCTGGTCCGACTCCGCCGTTGATGCGAGCAATACCGCGCTGGCCCCGGACTCCCTGCTGCAACGGGTACAGTGTGCTTATCCGCTGGACGACCTGTTGGCCTCCGTACGCACCATAGACTCCCTTGACCAGGCCCTGGCGCAGCGTCACCAGCTGGCCGTCGGAGAAAGCTGGATCACTGCCGACGCAGTACGGGTTGGCCGCGACTGGATACGGGTACAACGCCAGGACGAAAGCCAGGGCAGTGTTCTGGGTCGCCAGCAAGAGCTGGAACTGTTGCTGGAGCAATGGGACCAGCTGGATATGGACGTGGAAGAGTGGGAAGCCGATTACGAAGCAGCGCGGATGCGCTTGCGTGGTCTGGAACAGCAACGGGACAATGCCCAACGGGAATGGCAGCAGGTCAACAGCCAGTTGATGACACTACAAACCCAGCTGTCAGCCCACCAGGCCCGGGCCGAACAGGCGGCACAACGAAGCCGGCGTATCGATGACGACCTGGCGGAAGCCCGTGAACAACAGGCATTTTTGCAAGAAGAACTGGAAGAAACCCGGCTGCAATGGCAAGAAGCCAATGCCGCGATTGAACAATATGGCGATGAGCGTGACCAACTGCTGCAGCAGCGAGACAGCAAACAGCAACAATTGGATGATGCACGGGCATTATTGCAACAACAACAGCAAGCCGCTCATCAGGCCGCATTGGGACAACGTGAACTGGATAGCCGTATTCAGTCGCTAAACACGGCACTACAGAGGTTACAGGCGCAGCTGGAACAGTGGCGTGGAAGAAAAAAGGCTATACTGTCAAGCCAAACGCAAGATCATAATATTGATCTGGAGCAGTTAAAATCAGAACTGCAGCAACTGTTAACCCGACGCCAACAGGCTGAACAGCAGGTACAGGCAGCCCGTAGCCAGCTGGAAAGCACAGAAACCGGATTGCGGCAGCTGGAGCAACAGCGTGGTCAGGCAGAACAACAGGCCTTGGAAGTGCGTAACCAGCTGGAAGCCGTACGACTGGAATGTCAGGGGCTGGATATTCGTCGCCAAGGGCTGATCGAACAGCTGCAGGAAGAAAAACTGACCCTGAAAGACGTGCTGGACAATATGCCAGAAGAAGCGGACCCCGAACGTTGGCAGCAAGACCTGTCTGACCTGGGTGAACGCATTCGGCGTCTTGGCAATATCAACCTGGCGGCCATCGATGAATATCGACTGCAGTCAGAACGTAAAGTGTATCTGGATACCCAGAGTAACGATCTGGAAACCGCGCTGGCAACATTGGAAAGCGCCATTCATAAAATTGACCGTGAGACCCGTACCCGATTCAAAGAGACCTTTGATAAAATCAACCACGGCCTGGCCGACCTGTTTCCCAAGGTATTTGGTGGTGGGCATGCCTGGTTGGACCTGACCGATGATGACTTGCTGAGCACAGGCGTAGCCATTATGGCGCGGCCTCCGGGCAAGAAAAACAGCACTATTCACTTGCTGTCGGGCGGTGAAAAAGCATTAACGGCAATCGCACTGGTATTTTCCATATTCCAGCTGAATCCGGCGCCGTTTTGTATGCTCGATGAAGTAGACGCACCATTGGATGATGCCAATGTCGGACGTTATGCCAAACTGGTAAAGGCAATGTCAGACAAGGTGCAATTTATATTTATTACCCACAACAAAATCGCAATGGAAATGGCATCCCGATTACTGGGTGTCACCATGCAGGAGCCTGGCGTGTCCAGGCTGGTTTCTGTTGATGTCGAAGCGGCGGCAGAAATGATCGAACAATAAGCGTTAAGCTGCCGGGCGTCAGAAAGGGCGCAATCAACAACAGAATACAGCGGGCAACCTACAACGGGTTTTATGAGACACCAAATCCAGTTGCCCGATAATACACAGACGAAGAGGGCGTTATGGAACTGACCTGGAAAACGGTCATGATTTTGCTGGGGTTACTGGCAGTCGTGACGATCGTAGTGGATGGCATACGGCGAATGAAGCGTGCCCGGGCGATGGCACTGAAGCTGGACATCAACAAGAATTTCAAATTTCCGCAAGATAATCACAACCCTGAGTTACCGGGTGGGCGTTTTCGGGTAGTGGAGGATTCTGAATCCGAGGGTGACCCGATAACGGCCAGCGACTCCGGCAGTACAGACAACCCGGGGGATATCGACGCTTTTGTTCCCGAGGCCTGGGCCAGTGACCGTGACGATCTGGCTGCTCCCTGTACCGATGTTCTGGAACCCGAGACCGGGAGTACAGAAGAACAGGGCTTGCAAGACAATATTGAAAGCTGGCTGAATGCCCGTAGCCAGGAAATAGACCAGTCAACCGAGGAGCAGCCACCGGCCGCCATCATCCCCAAAGCCCAGCCGGTGAATCTGGATGAATCGGTACCGCTGTTGATGACCGTCGAAGCGCTGGGTGAGCAGGAAGTGATTATCGAGCCAGAGGCCAGGACAGAAGAACAGTCGGCCATATCGACTGGGTACGAAACCAGCCATGAGGAAGCCGACACCACATTGGCAGACAGTCAGGCAGAGGACGACCAGCAGCCACATCTTGAAGATGAGATTGCCCTGCAAGAAGAACAGGGTGCGGATCAGGGCAGTGAGTTGATTATTTATGCTGGCGAGAATGCTGAACAGCTGTCCAGTCGCGCTGCAGCAGAAGTCGTACTGGTTGTGCACGCCCGTGCTCGGGATGAGGCAGGATTTTCCGGTCTGGCACTCTTACACCTGTTTGATGGCTGTGACCTGCGTTACGGCGAAGAAAAAATATTTCACCGCTTTGAAGAAGCCGACGGTCAGGGGGCGATCCAGTTTTCAATTGCCCAGACTTACGAACCCGGCATCTTTGATCCGGCCACCATGGCCGATGAAAATTTTGCCGGATTAACGTTCTTTTTAAGCCTGCCAGGTGCCAAGCGCCCGTTGGAAGCCTATCAGGCCATGTCTGAAATGGCGCGGCTGCTGGCCGATCACCTGAATGCCGAACTCAAGGATGGCACGCTCAGTACCTTTACCAAACAAACGGTAGAGCACGATCGCCAGCAAATTCTTGAATATGAACGTCGACAAGCACTGTTGGCCAAAAAACAGGCGGCAGCAGGCCGGCGGCGCTAGCGTCACCGGTGTGTACAACCCATTCCTTCAGGCGCGGCAAGCACCGCGCCTGCCAGTGTGAGCCAGAAAGTCATGCCCTCCGATACCTCCCAAGACGTCGTGTTAGCAAACGAAGCCAGCATCCGTATTCAACAGCTGCGTCAGCAAATCAACGACCACAACTATCGTTATTACACTCTGGATGAAGCGCTGATTCCCGATGCCGAATACGACCGCCTGATGCGTGAGTTACAGCAGCTGGAAGCACAGTTCCCGGAGCTGGTTACCACAGACTCACCCACCCAGCGTGTCGGTGCCGAACCGTTATCATCGTTTGACCAGATCCGGCACGAAATGCCAATGCTGTCGCTGGATAACGCCATGAACGAAACAGAGTTCGCCGCGTTTTACCAGCGCCTGCAGGATCGACTGAAAACCACCACCGATATTGAACTGGTGTGTGAACCAAAGCTGGATGGTCTGGCGGTCAGCTTGCTGTATGAAAATGGCCTGTTGGTACGGGCGGCGACCCGTGGCGATGGCCAGACCGGTGAAGACATTAGCCGTAATGTCCGCACGATCAAGAATGTGCCCTTGCGCCTTCAAGGCGAGAACTGGCCGCAGCGTATCGAAGTCCGTGGCGAAGTCTATATGCCCAAGGCCGGCTTTGAGGCCTACAACGCCAAGGCCAGAGCCAGCGGCAGCAAGGTGTTTGCCAATCCACGTAATGCTGCCGCCGGCTCGTTGCGTCAGCTCGACTCTGCCATTACAGCACAACGGCCACTGGAATTTTGTGCCTACAGCGTTGGGATCGTCTCGGACGAATTTGAGCTGGCGGCAACCCACCGGGGCGTGCTGGATCAGATTCAGGGGTGGGGTATCCGTATCAATCCGGAAACCCGTCTTGCCAGCGGTCTGGAACCGGCACTGCAATGCTATCGGCTGTTAGGTGAGAAACGCCATCAGCTGGACTATGAAATAGATGGTTCGGTATTCAAGGTAAACGATCTGGCTTTACAACAGCAGCTGGGCTTTGTGGCCCGGGCACCACGCTGGGCGATTGCCTTCAAGTTTCCGGCACTGGAGCAGATGACCCGTTTGATCGGGGTGGATTTTCAGGTTGGCCGCACTGGCGCTGTAACCCCTGTAGCTCGCCTGCAGCCAGTACAAGTCGCAGGAGTTATCGTCAGTAATGCCACGCTGCACAATATGGACGAAGTCGCCCGGCTGGAAGTACGGATTGGGGATACCGTTATTATTCGTCGGGCCGGTGACGTGATTCCACAGATTGTTTCCGTGGTGATGGCAGAACGGCCGCCGCAGACCGAAGCGATTGTCATGCCTGATCGCTGTCCGGTGTGTGACTCGCTGATTGAAAAGGTCGCAGGCGAAGCCGTAGCTCGTTGTACTGGCGGGCTGGTATGTGCCGCACAACGCAAAGAAGCCATCAAGCACTTTGCCTCACGCAAGGCACTGGATGTAGAAGGTCTGGGCGACAAACTGATAGAACAACTGGTGGCTGCCAACCTGATCGATTCTGTCGACGACCTGTTCCACCTGACACTGGAGCAGTTGTCGGGCCTGGAGCGAATGGGCGAGAAATCGGCCACCAATGTACTGGCGGCCCTCGACAAGGCCAGGCAGACCACTCTGGGACGGTTTTTGTATGCCCTGGGTATCCGGGAGGTCGGTGTGGTGACGGCGCAAAGTCTGGCCGATCATTTCGGCTTTTTACAGGCGATTATGGATGCCAGTGTTGAACAACTGCTGGAGGTGTCTGATGTTGGTACCGTGGTGGCCAGTCATGTGGTCAACTTTTTTGCCGAAGCCCACAACCGGACGGTGATCGAGCAATTACAACAGGCCGGGCTGGTCTGGCCAGAAGCCGAACCGGTGCAGCCGTCAGAGGCCGATGCATTGCCTTTGGCCGGGCAAACCGCGGTGATTACCGGCACCCTGTCGGCCTTGTCCCGTGAGCAAGCCAAGGCACATTTGCAAACACTGGGAGTCAAGGTAACGGGCAGTGTATCGGCCAAAACCGATTTTCTGGTGGCGGGAGACAAGGCGGGTTCCAAATTGACCAAGGCCAATAATCTTGGCGTCAGTGTCTGGGATGAAGCCCGCCTGCTGGCTGTGTTGGCTGAGCATGGGCTGGTGGTCGAATAAAAACCGCCGGGCTACAGCCATCGTTATCTAGCGTTGTCTATCGTTGTCTATCGTTGTCTATCGTTGGTTATTCCAGAACGTTATTTTTGGCTGTTATCTCAGGACGTTGTATCAGGATGGATACAGGCTGTCGTGCAATGAACCGGAACCAGCCTGTGTGCGACCTTGCTGTTGACGCCAGTGTGTCAGCTGGCGCAGTAGCTGTTTGCCATCCAGGTTCGAGCGGTCGTTTTCCGGTGCATACAAGCTGGCGTCCAGTTGCTGCAAGCTGCGAACCAGCTCAGGATCGCCAGCCCGGCTGGCCAGCTGATCGATACGGCTGATACCACTGCTCGCCATCTCTGTTGCCAGCCAGTTCAGTAGCGCGGCGCGTATTTCTCCCATGGTTCCCTGATTACACGCCCGTGTTAGCGTTGCCCAGCTGGCGGCCGGCGTTTTATCCCTGTTAACCGTTTGGTTGGCCTGTGTGGTTGGTTGTGGCAAGCGGAATTTCCACCAGTACAGCAACAACAGATGACTGCACAGCAGTAATAGCGCCACTACCCAGCCAATAATGCCGATGGTAGTCATACCCTGGGTAGTGGCAGCACCGGCCATTGTGGTGCCCGGGTTGGTATTGCTGAGAGCGGTGTTGTTAAGAGTCGTGTTGGTTGCACTGCTCTGGGATGGGGGCTGGTTGGCTGTCATTCCACTGGGTGCACTTGGACTGGTCTGGGCCGGGTTTGCTGATACCGTCACGGTACGCGCAGGCAGTGTGGCGTATTCCAGTTGATTGGTATGAGTGTTCCACCATGGCAAACGTATCTCCGGCAGGACGACGGTCCCTGCTGCTGTTGGCACCATGGCAATGGCTTGCTGGAACTGGCCACTGAGGCCGTGCTCCCCGGGGGTATCCTGATACTCTGACTGATCCGGGTACTGCTTCATGCCAGCCGGTTGGGGTAAATCGGGTAATACCACCTGGCTGGCCGACATGCCTTCGGTGCGGATAATCAACGTCCGGGTAATGGGCTCGCCAACCTGCCATTGGGTCGGGTCGGCACTGAACTGCTCCGTCAGGCTGAGCTGTTGGGCGGGTAGCCAGGGAGCAGCCGGATAGTTGGCAGGAATCGGCGAAATCTCCAGCTCCAGTGGCCGGGTCACGGCCGAAATCATGGTGCGCTGACGGTCCCAGGGGTCGTTGCCGTTTTGCACAATTCCCAGAGCCTGAAAACGTTGCCCGGGAATCACCAGGGTGCCCGCTTTTTCTGGATAAATCACATAACGCCGTTCGTAGACGCCGACCCGTTCACCATTAATCATGCTGGTGTAATGTTTCGGGTCTCCCAGCATCTCGACCCGAGCATCTTCTACCTGCAATTCACTGAGATTGGCATCGCGGTGATTAACGCGGTAATAAAGCTTTTCGGTGTAGAGGATTTGGCCCTGGACATAATATTCAGGTTGCTGATCCAGCTGGATATCGAAAAATGCCTGCTGGCTGGCCTGTTCGCGCACGCTGTCGGACAGCGGCTTGACCGTAATGGCCAGAGGTTGACTGCGTTCACCTTTAAACTCAATCGCCGGAATGGTCAGGGCACCGGTACGTTTGGGCATCAGGGTCAGGGTCCATTCGGTGCGAGAGCTGCTTTCGCCATTGACCGAGCGCATGCTGTTCATGCGGTTGGGCCCTTGCACAATCTCAAAGTCTTGCCGGATGGCGCTCAGGTCGGGGGAACCAAACAGTATTTGCGGATCGTGGGTCAGGGTCAGTTGCAGGGTTTCCTGTTCCGACAGCTGGCTGCGATCGACACTGGCGGTAAAGCTGTCGGCCAGCAGGCGCGGGCTGATCAGGAGCAGGGCTAGCAGTAGCCATAGCGAGTGCAGTGAACGAGCCGTGTCCCTTTGGTGGGCAGGGGTGGCTTTAGCTTGGGCTTGGGCGACAACGGGGCGGGCCATCAGCCGGAATTCTCGCTGATTTACCATAAAACATCCTCTGGCGGCTGATCTTTGGATTGCTGGGAATACTGATATAAAAACTTGCGTTGCAGCAGCTGGCCGGGCTGGTCGGGCACCCGGTTAAGCCATTGGCGCAGGCTGGCTTGTTCTTCTGGGCTCAAGTGCTCGAGGCTATCGCTGGGAATATCCCCAAGCGCGCGCTGTGGTGCCTGGTTGTTGGCTGGTGTGTCGTTGTTAGCCTGGTCTTTGTTGGTCTGGTCGTCGCTGGTCTGGTCATCGGCGTCTTCTGGTGATGATTCCTGAGACGGCTGTTGATCCTGACCGGGTTGCTGATCTGACTGGCCATCGTTATCGGCGTCAGACGGCGATTGCTCGCTGGGTTGTTCGCTGGATTGCTGTGGCTCGGAAGACGGCTCACCGGACTGATCGGCATTCTTTGAGGACGAGTCCGAGGACGGTTGATCCTGACCATTCTGGCCCTGCTGGTTTTGCTGGTCTTGCTGGTCTTGTTGTTGTCCCTGATTATCCTGATCTTGCTGCTGATCCTGACTTTCCTGATCTTGCTGGTCCTGCTGCTGTTTCAGTGCCTGTGCAACTATCTCCCGGTTCTTGCGGGCATCTTCCATGTCGGGCTGCTGTTGCAGGGCATTGTCGTAGGCCGCCAAGGCATCCTCGTAGCGGCCCTGTTGCGCCAGTGCGTTGCCCAGATTGTAGTGGCCGGTGGCACTGGGGTCGTTGGCAAAAGCGTCGACCGCTGCCTGATAGTCACCGGCTCGATAGGCGGCGGTACCTCGCCAGGCCGGGTCTTCAAACTTGCTGGCGGCGGCGGCCGGGTCGGTGTCCAGTAAGCGGGCACCCTGTTGGTCCGGTGTTGACCACCAGTCTTGCCAGCGACTGCCAGTGTTGGCGCTGCTGTCGGTGGTTGTTTCCGCATAGCCGGGTGGAGATGATAACAACCCGAGCGGCAAGAGTAAGACCAGGCACCAGCTGCTTAATACTCCTCGGCGAAATCCGGCCAGCGCCAGGGGCAATATGATCAGTAGCAACCAAAAGCCCTCATCCAGCCAGCGGTCGAAGGATGGCTGACTCTGACTGTGATTCAGACTGTTGTTCTGGTCCGGGTGTTTCGCTTCAGGGTTGGTATGGGAATCCGGGGTTGCCGCTGCTGGTGTAACGGCTTGCCAGTCGTCGTCAAGCAAGCTGATGGCGTGCCAGGGAATACCCAGCTGTTGCTGTAATGCATCCAGTGGTCGGGTATCCAGACCTGGCAATACAATACTGCCGTTGCTGTCTTGTAAAAAGCCGCCGGAGGGCAGGGGAATCGGTGCCCCTTGAGGGCTGCCAAGGCTGATCACCCCAAGGTGGAAATGCCTTTGATCCAGCACCTGCTGGATGCGGTCAACGTCTCTGGGCTGGATACCGTCGGTAATCAGCAGCAGGTCAGCCCGCTGGTAACCACTGTCTTGCACCAGTTGTTGTGCCAGCTCGATGGCGCGGTCCGGGCGGCTGCCCGGGCTGGGCATGATAAAAGGTGACAGCGCTGGAAGCAGGTTGGCAATGGTGCCGCTGTCGTTGGTGACCGGGGTGACGGTATGGGCGTCACCGGCGTAGGTGATCAGGGCGGTTTGTCCGTCCCGGCGGCTGTTGAGAATATCGGTGATTTTCTGCAACGCCCGTTCAGCCCGTGACGGCTTGATATCCTGGGCGGCCATGGAATACGACATATCCAGCAGAATCACCAGTATGTGTTGGTTCTTGTATACGGGCTGGGGCAGTTTCTCCCAGCTTGGCCCGGCCATGGCCAGAGTGGCCAGTAACCATCCCAGTGCCAGCCAGATCAGTCCGGGGCGGCGTCCCTGGGCCGGTTGCTGCTCCACCATATAGTCCAGCAGCTGTGGGTCCATCAGGGTTTGCCACTGGCCGGATTGCAGTTGGCGGCGATGGTTTTGCCACAGTAACAGGGCTGCTGGTAGCAGCAACCAAAGCCATTCAGGGCGCAGAAAATGAAAACTGGTCATCAGGTTAGAATCCATCACAACGGCTATTTACCTCGTGAACCGGCATGGCGCAGCCGCTGCTGCAGCGCGATAAAATCAACGCTGCGTGCCAGCGCCAGTAACAGCGATAACACCAGCGCCAGCCCTAGCGGCTGGTCGTACAGGCTGCGTTGTGGCCGGAATATTTCCGGGTCTTTTTCGGTTGGTTCCAGTTGGTCGATCAGCCCGTAAATCTGGTTCAGCTCGTCGATATTACGGGCACGAAAGAAGGTCCCGCCGGTTTGTCGGGCGATCTCGGTCAGAGTGGGCTCATCCAGATCGCGGGACGGGTTGACCCGACGATTACCAAACAGGCCGGGTACCACCATGGAGTCGGCCCCCAGGGCAATGGTGTAGATCCGTACCTGGTTGTCAGCGGCCAGGGCAGCGGCACGTAATGGTTCGATTTCGCCGGCGGTATTGGCCCCATCGGTCAGCAACACCATTACCCGGCTGTCGGCGGGATGACTGAGCAGGCGTTTGATGCCAAGACCAATGGCATCACCAATCGCGGTTTGCTCACCGGCGAGGCCAATCTGGGCTTCCAACAGATACTGGCGTACGGTCTGGCGGTCAAAGGTCAGTGGCGTCTGGATGTAGGCGTTGGAACCAAACAGAATCAGACCCAGCCGGTCGCCCTGACGCTGATCGATAAACTGCTCCACGACGTTTTTAACGGCGCTCAGGCGATCAACCTGCTGACCATTAATCACCATGTCTTCACGTTGCATGCTGCCGGAAATATCGACGGCCAATAACAGGTCTCGACCGCTGGTGGGCAGGGCAACAGCATCACCCAGTTGATAAGGTCGCGCCAGGGCCGTTACCAGCAAACACCAGATCAGACTGATACTCGCCAGAACCAGCCAGGCACTGGTGTGGCGCTGTTGATCGTTGCTGTGTTGGCCAGTCCAGTCATCCAGCTGGCTGACGCGCAGGGCAGCCTGTTCCGGCTTGATGGCCGGGAGCAGGAAGCGGATCAGTAATGGCAGCGGCAACAGTACAAAGGCCCAGGGCCAGTACCATTCCAGTGAAGCCAGGGCATCAAGTGAAAACCAGTTCATCCGCGTGACTCCTGTTGCCGGGGGATGGGACGAGTGGCGGTAGTAGTGGTCGTGGCGGTCGTTTCCTGAATCGTTTGCGGGGCTGTTTCTGAGGCTACTTCTGGGGCTGTAGCGTTGGCCAGCCAGTGAGTCAGGTGCTGGTATAGGGTGTCCAGTTGTTCGTCACGAATATCAGTGAGCGGTGCGTAATGCCCGTGCTGTAGCAAACGGCTGTCGCTGCTGTCGAAAAGAGATTCCGCCTGGCGACCTTGTAAAAAAGTGAGCCAGGCCACGCCATGTAACGTCATTGCCTCTGGGGCGTAATGCCGACACCAGAGTTTCAGTGTGGTTTGCAGGTCGGCAATATAACGCCCGGCCTGTTGATGCTGGCACCAGTCGGCTCTGGCCTGTTGCAGCCGGACCTGCAAAGCTTGCTGGATGGCCCGCTGTTTTTGCCGCTGCCGGTACGGTCGCCATAATTGCTGGTAGCCGACGTAGCAAGCCACCGCGACGGCGACCAGTACAACCAGTCCCAGCAGCCACCATCCCGGTGCGGGCCAGCTTGACACTGGGTCGGGCAAGTGAATATCGGCCAGTGGCAGTGAGGGCGCCGGACTGGCCAGTGGATTGGTTGCGGCTGGTGGGGTAGGGCTGGTTGCCATGGTTAACCTCCTGTGACCCTGGTTAAACCCAATCCGGCCAGCAGGCTCGGTAACGGCTCGTCGGCGGTTGACAGGGTCAACAAGGGCATCTGCAGCCGCAGCATATGTTGCTGCAATTGCTGTTGCTGCTGCTCAAAGCGTTGCTGGTGGCTGTGCTGCTGGCGTTGTGAGGAGCTGTTAATCAGGTCACGGCGCTGGCCATTGGTCAGCGTCAGCCAGCCGCTGGCTGGCAAGCGGGCTTCAAGTGGATCATAAATCTGGATCGCCGTCAGGTCGCAATGGCGACTGAGGGTGAACAGCTGTGCTTCGGCATCGGCATTCATGCCGTGCCAGTCACTGATAAAGTAGATACTGCTGCCGGGCTTGGCGATACGGCGTAAATGCAGGCACATATCGGTGATTCGTTGCTGGGGTGACGCCGGGGCTGAAGCTGGAACATGACTGCCCGGTGGCCGGGTATCGTACAGGGTCGCCAGACTGTTGATAATGTGCAGTTGCTGACGCCGACCTGGCTTGGGCCGCAGATCGAGTTCGTCGTTATCATTAAACAGCAGGGCACCAAGGCGACTGCCTTCTGCGATGGCAGCCCAGCCCAGCAGGGCCGTCAGATCGGCAGCTAACAACTGTTTCAGCGTGCGGCGACTGCCAAAATTCATGCTGGCACGCAAGTCGGTGACCAGCAGGACCGGCCGTTCTTTTTCTTCCTGATAGACCTTGATATGTGGGCTACCCGTCCGGGCCGTGACGCGCCAGTCCATCGCCCGAATATCATCACCGGGCAGATACTGGCGGTTTTCGGCGTAGTCGAGGCCACGTCCTTTAACCCGTGATACATGGTTGCCTGCCCGACTGCTGAGTATCCGTTGCTGTTTTTTTAACGGGATATGGCGAGCCAGCTGGCTGAGACGAATCAGCTGGGCAGGGTTGAGCTGACTGCCGTGATGAAACAGGCTCAGGGTCGGGTCGTTGGAATAGCGCATGAGAGTCTGCCTGTCAGAGCACGGGAACCAGGGACAGCAGCGTATCGATCACCTGATCGGTCGTTTTGCCGCTGGCTTCAGCTTCAAAGCTCAGTATCAGGCGATGATGCAGAACATCGTGGGCGACTGCCTGGACATCATCCGGGCTGACGTAATCGCGGCCCTGTAACCAGGCGTGACTGCGGGCGCAGCGTTCAAGAGCGATGGT
The DNA here is from genome assembly GCF_030689025.1 of Oceanobacter sp. 1_MG-2023. Classification (GTDB taxonomy): domain Bacteria; phylum Pseudomonadota; class Gammaproteobacteria; order Pseudomonadales; family Oceanobacteraceae; genus Oceanobacter. The sequence continues at coordinate 109,535 of NZ_JAUYWA010000001.1, read as the reverse complement.
GCCACGGGGACTGGCGCCGTACTCAATCCAGTTGGCCAGCTCAGCGTTGTAACGGCCGGGGTTCCGGCTGGCCATCACCAGTTGCACAATATATTGCTCAACGGCTTCGCTCATATGTAACGACAACACTGCCTGGCGGGCGCTGAGAATATCTTGCTGGCTCAAGGCTGGCAGAGCGTCGGTTGGGTTATCCATGGCTTCGCCACGGGCCAGCCGCAGGATTTTCAGCTCGGCGTCGGCATCCGGGTAATCGATCCGGACATGCATGATAAAACGGTCGAGTTGGGCTTCGGGCAGTGGGTAGGTGCCCTCTTGCTCAATCGGGTTCTGGGTGGCCATTACCAAAAACAGCGCCGGTAACGGCCGGGTGACACCGGCAACGGTTACTTGCCGTTCGGCCATGGCTTCGAGCAAGGCGCTTTGCACCTTGGCTGGTGCGCGGTTGATTTCGTCGGCCAGAATCAGGTTATGGAAAATCGGCCCGGGCTGAAACTCAAAATTATGGTGCTCGGGGCGGTAAATTTCGGTGCCGGTAATATCACCGGGCAACAAGTCCGGAGTGAACTGGATACGTTTGAAATCGCCTTCCATGTTTTGCGCCAGGGCATTGATGGCCTTGGTTTTGGCCAGCCCCGGAGCACCTTCCACTAACAGATGTCCATCACTGAGCAGAGCAATCAGCAAACGGTCAACCAGATGAGGCTGGCCAATAATCTGGCGCTGCAAAGTGGTACGAAGACGTTGAAATCCTTCTTGCTGGGTCATGGAATATTCCTGTCATATTACGATTCAAAGCAATCAGAGCGGCCATGGATGACTGGCGAGAGTCGATGACGCTGTCGCTCAGATGGGGGCAGATGCAGTAAGTTCAAGCGCAGTGCAAGAATCACTGCGGCGATCGGATGGTTAGTAGCACGGATATCACGCAACTAATTGTCAGCAATGTTACTCTGAAACAAACATGACGACCGAATTGGATAGTTCCCATGCTGACTGCCTTGCACAACACGATTATGGACCGCAATACACCCACCCAGGCCGCGGTGTTAAGCCGTTTTGCCGATATTTATTACGCTAACGCACCGGTCGACGAATGGCTTGTGCGTCCGATTGCCGATGTGTACGGGGCGACCCTGTCGAGTTGGCATTTTATTCAGCAGCGGCAAGCCAATGAAGTCAAGGTACGGGTATTTAACCCGGATCATGAGAATCACGGCTGGCAGTCGTTACACACTGTGGTGGAAGTGGTGTGTCAGGACATGCCGTTTCTGGTGGATTCCGTGCGGATGCAACTGAACGCCCATCAGATGTCGCTGCATACCATCCAGTACTGTGTGCTGCATGCCACGCGGGATCGCGATGGCCATCTGAATACCGAATCCGACTGGAGCCAGCCGGGTCAGGGCAAGGTAGCTGAAGCCATTATTTATATTGAGTTTGACCATCACTCCGACAAGGCCGTGCTGCAACACCTGACCGAATCGCTGCATTCGGTGCTGGAAGAAGTTCGCTGTTGCGTCGACAGCTTTACTGCCATTACCCAGCGGCTTCACGTCGTGAGCGACCACCTGGCCAGTGTTCAGGTGGAGGGTGCCGAAGAGGGGCTGGCCTTTCTGCAATGGCTGGAAAAAGGCCACTTTACCTTTCTGGCTTCGGATGAATTCCATTTTGAACAGAAAGGCGACGACCGCTTTGTGGTGCGCGACAGTGAACAGGGGTTGGGCTCTTTCCTGTTTCGCAACAAGACCGACCGGACGCGGCTGAAGCTGCACGACTTGTCGGACGAAATTCAGGAATTTATTACCGGTCGTTGCCCGGTCAGTTTTATGAAATCCGGCGTTCGCAGTCGTGTTCATCGTCCGGTATACCCTGATTATGTGGTGGTTAAACGTTATAACGACGATGGTGAGGTCATTGGCGGCGTGCGTTTTATGGGGCTGTATACCTCCATGGTGTATATCGAAAGCCCGAACAATATCCCTATCGTTCGTAACAAGTTGGCACAAGTACGGGCGCAGGCGGGATTTGACGCCGGCAGTCACAGCGGCAAAGAGCTAGATCGTATTCTGGAAGTGTACCCCCGTGATGAGTTGTTCCAGTCATCGGCGGAACAGCTGTACAAGACCGCCATCAGTATTCTGAATATCCAGGAACGGCGCCAGACCCGGGTTTACTTGCGTCGTGACACCTACAGCAAGTTTGTTTCCTGCCTGGTGTATGTGCCGCGGGACATTTACAACACCGAACTGCGGCAACGGATCGAAGGGGTGTTGCAGGCCGAATTCGAGCCGCAAGATATTGAATCAACAACCTATTTTTCTGAGTCGGTACTGGCGCGGGCGCAGTACACCTTGCGGCTTGACCCGGAGCGCGACAACAGCTTTGACGATGCCCGGGTATCACGCAAAATCCGTCAGGTGGTGCGCTCGTGGCCGGATGATTTGCACGATGCGCTGATTGAACAGGTAGGAGAAGAGCTGGGCAATCGCCAGTATCACACCTACCGCACGGCCTTCCCGGCCGGTTATCGGGAAAGTTTTGGCGCCCGTACGGCGGTGGCCGATATCCAGCATATGGAATCCTTGCTGAAACAGCAGCCTGGCCAGCTGTCGATGAGTTTTTACCGTCAGCTGGAAGAAAATGGCGACCACTTGCGTTTCAAACTGTTTCATCGTGGTTCGATTCTGCCGCTGTCGGATGTGATTCCGGTACTGGAAAACCTGGGGTTGCGGGTACTGGGTGAACACCCGTACGAGATAGTTTGCCAGAATGGCGAAGTCGTCTGGATTCACAACTTTTTGCTGCAATATACCCTGGCCGACAGCATCAGTATTACCGATGTCAAAAACCTGTTTCAGGATTCGTTCCGTGCTACCTGGGAAGGTCGCTCCGAGAACGACGCCTTTAACCGGCTGGTATTGGGTGCCCAGATGGACTGGAAAGATATTGCCTTGTTGCGGGCCTACGCCCGTTATATGAAACAGATTCGTTTTGGCATATCGGAATCCTATATTGCCGAAACCCTGTGTCGTTATATCCCGCTCAGCACCTTGTTGGTGAAACTGTTTCATAGCCGTTTTGGTCTGGATCAGGACGGTGCCGAACAGCGGGAAACCGATACCGGCAGAATTGAACAGCAAATACTCGACAGTCTGGATGACGTGCGCCAGCTTAATGAAGATCGCACCATTCGTCGTTACTGTGAGCTGATCAAGGCCACCTTGCGCACCAACTTTTTCCAACTGGATGACGACGGCCAGACCAAGCCCTATATCGCCCTGAAAATGAACCCGGACTTGATCGGTGATATGCCGTTGCCGAAGCCGATGTTCGAGATTTTTGTTTACTCACCCGTGGTAGAAGGGGTGCACCTGCGTGGCGGCAAGGTGGCTCGTGGCGGCTTGCGCTGGTCTGATCGTATTGATGATTTCCGTACCGAAGTGCTGGGACTGGTCAAGGCGCAACAGGTCAAGAATGCCGTGATTGTACCGGTCGGAGCCAAAGGGGGTTTTGTTGCCAAGCAGCTGCCCAAGGACGGTGGCCGTGACGCCGTTATGGCAGAAGGTATCCGCTGTTACAAGATTTTTGTCAGTGCACTGCTGGATGTCACCGACAACCTGGTTGAGGGTCAACCCTGCTCACCGGAAGGGGTTGTGTGCCACGATGGTAATGACCCTTACCTGGTGGTGGCGGCCGACAAGGGGACCGCAACATTTTCGGATATCGCCAACGAGATCGCCGTCAGTCGCGGCTTCTGGATGGGAGATGCCTTTGCCTCTGGTGGCTCGATTGGTTATGACCACAAGAAAATGGGCATCACCGCCCGGGGTGCCTGGGTGTCAGTACAGCGGCATTTCCGCGAACGTGGCCATAACGTGCAAGAACAGGATGTGACGGTCGTTGGTATTGGGGATATGGCCGGGGATGTATTTGGCAACGGCATGTTGCAATCGGAGCATATTTGCCTGGTGGCGGCGTTTAACCATATGCATGTTTTTATCGACCCGACGCCGGATGCGAAAGCCAGCTTTGCAGAACGCAAGCGTCTGTTTGAATTACCACGATCTTCCTGGGCGGACTACAACAGCCAGCTGATTTCAAAGGGCGGCGGTGTCTTTTTGCGTTCCGCCAAAAGTATTGCCATATCCTTGCCGATGAAACAGCGCTTTGGCATTACCCAGGATCGTATGGCGCCCAATGATTTGATTCGGGTCTTGCTCAAGGCTCCGGTGGATCTGCTGTGGAATGGTGGCATTGGTACCTATATCAAAGCCAGTAGCGAACGCCATTCCGAAGTCGGCGACAAGGCCAATGACAGCCTGCGTATCGACGGCAAAGAAGTACGCGCCAAGGTCATCGGGGAAGGGGGCAACCTGGGAGTAACCCAACTGGGGCGGATTGAATTTGCCGAGCAGGGGGGAGCCAGCTATACCGACTTTATCGATAACGCTGGTGGAGTGGACTGCTCCGACCACGAAGTGAATATCAAGATCATGCTGAACGAGGTGCTCGATAACGGCGACCTCACCCGCAAGCAGCGTAATGCCATTTTTATGGAGTTGACCGACGATGTCGCCGAGCTGGTGCTGGCGAACAATTACCGTCAGACCCAGGCTATTTCGCTGGCCTACAAGGACTGCATGACCCGGCTAGACGAATACAGCCGCCTGATGAAAGCCTACGAAAGCCAGGGCAAACTCAACCGGGCGCTGGAATTTTTGCCCGATGACGACCAGCTTAACGAGCGCAAGAACTCCGGCTCTGGCCTGACCTTGCCCGAGTTGTCGGTACTGATTTCCTATACCAAGGCCGATCTGAAAGAACAGCTGAACTGCCCGGACATTTACGCCGACCCTTATGTGGCCGAGATTCTGACCACGGCGTTTCCACAGGCGCTGGACAAACGTTTTGGCGAGCAGTTAGGACGACATCGCCTGCACCAGGAAATCATCGCCACCCAGCTGGCCAACGATATGGTCAACTATATGGGTATCACCTTTATGCACCGGCTGCATAAATCTACCGGTGCCAGCATTGCCGATATTGCCCGTGCTTACGTTGCCGCCCGGGATATTTTTGCGCTGGAAAAACACTGGTTGCAGATCAACGAACTGGATTATCAAATCGGTACTGATATCCAGGAAGACATGATGGCGGAATTAATGCGGCTGGTACGTCGTGCGACCCGCTGGTTCTTGCGAAATCGTCGCTCGACCATTGATATTGCCAACGAAGTGGCCGCTTTTGGGCCAGCGGTGGAAGATATTGCTGCCAATCTGGGAGATATATTGCGGGGTTCATCCCTGGAGCGCTGGCAACGCAGCTATCAGGCCCGGGTTGACCGGGGTGTCCCCCAGAGTCTGGCCAGCTACACGGTAGGTGCCATCAATCTGTACTCAGCCCTCGGCATTATTGAAGCCGCCACCGAAACCGACCGCACCTTTGCGGAAGTGGCGGCGGCGTACTTCGATATTGGTGAACACTTGTCACTCAACTGGGTCGGGCAACAAATCAACACCCTGCCGACCAACAGCCATTGGGAAGCCCTGGCCAGAGAAAGCCTGCGCGATGATCTGGACTGGCAACAGCGCTCACTGACGATTGCCATTCTGGCCAGTAAAACCGCTGACGAAACCCTGATGGAGGCGTTACAACGTTGGCAAGGTGAGCAGGCTCTGATGTTTGGTCGCTGGCAAGGTATGCTGGCGGAATTACAAAGCGCTGATGTGGTGGAATTTGCCATGTTGACCGTGGCTCTGCGGGAATTACTGGATTTGGCGGAGGTCAGTCGTATCCAGTATGGTGATCGTACGGATAATGAGTCAGCCAGGGTTGTGTCCGGGGATAAGTTATCCGGAGACGAAAGTACGGTTAACAATACCGGTGCATAAGGGCGTAACATAAAAAGTCGACGCTGATAAGTGATTCAGGCAGCCAGGTATGGTTGTCTGAATCCGCGGATAATCTGTATCTGATGGACAAACAGTCGCCTCAAACCTGGCCATCTCCTGCGCCTGGAGCATGGTATAACCAGTGAGAAAATATGAATAACAAAACCATCCTGTTTGATATTAACGAAACCGTATTGGACCTGAGTGCCCTGAAACCCGGCTTTACCGAGGTCTTTGGCCACGAGAGTGCCTTGCCGTTATGGTTTTCGTTACTGCTGCACTCCTCAAACGTGTGTATCGCCACCAAAGTCAGCACCAACTTTGCTGAATTATCCGCCGCGATGCTGGACTCTGTGGCTGTGCGTTATGGCATTACCCTGACCGATGACCTGCGGGCCGAACTATTGGCCGGTTTCGCCAGCCTGCGTCCTCATGCGGATATAAAACCGGCACTGGCAACACTGCGGAGCCATGGTTTTCGCACCGTGGCCTTTTCCAATTCTTCATTAACCCTGATAGCCAACCAGATAAAGAACGCCGGTCTGGAAAGCTGTTTTGATGAGATTATATCGGTAGAAGAAACGGGCAGTTTCAAACCGGACCCGGCGGTATATCACTTTGCAGCGCAAAAACTGGCCGAACCCATCGCGTCCTTGCGACTGGTCGCTACCCACGACTGGGACACCCATGGAGCCTTGTCGGCAGGTATGCAAGCCGCCTATATCGACCGCTCCGGCATTCCTTATCATCCGTTTTATCGTCGCCCGGATATTGACGCCAGTAGCATGGACCAGATTGTTGCGGCCATTCTGCAGCACTCGCAAGGTCAGTAGTCAGCGGTCGCTAACAAACAGCGCAGAGGGCCGTATATTGCGGCTTCTGGCTGGACGCCTGGCTACTGTCTCGCTATTTTTGTGATGGCAAGTGATATCAACAGTATTGGCAAATGATGGCGTTATTTGTTCAACTGCGTACTGGTCTTGTCCATTTTTTGTATTCAATACACGACACGAGGTTGTATGAACGCGGTTATCGATTTACTCAAGTCCCATCGTTCCATTCGTAAATTTACCGATCAGCCCATCAGTGATGAATTATTGCAGACGCTGGTCGAAGCAGGCCAGGCCGCCGCGACCTCCAATCACGTACAGGCCTATGCCATTGTGCGGGTAGTGGATCGCGCCAATCGTGAGCAGCTGGTGACGTTATCGGGTGGCCAGCCCTATGTGGCCAGCTGTGCTGAGTTTCTGGTGTTTTGCGCCGATATGAAACGGGCGTTCGGAGCGGCAGAGCGAGCCGGGGCCGAAGTCGTCACCGGTATGACAGAACAGTTACTGGTTGCCACAACGGACGCAGCATTGATTGCCCAGAATCTGGTGGTAGCGGCTGAGTCTGAAGGATTGGGTATCTGTTATATCGGTGGTTTGCGTAATAACCCGGCCGAAGTGAGCGAGCTATTGAAATTGCCGGCGCATGTCTACCCGGTGTTTGGTGTGTGTTTGGGGTATCCGGCCCAGAACCCGGAAGTCAAACCCCGTTTACCATTGGCGAGTATCCTGAAGCAGGATTATTACGATGACAGCCAGGATGAAGCCCAGATAGCTGAATTTGATGCGGCGATGGAAGCCTATTATCAGCAGCGCACCGGTAATAAGAAAATCACCAACTGGTCGGAGCAATTACGGCCGATGTTCAGCCAGAAACTACGGCCCCATATGAAAGATTTTTTATTCTCCAAAGGCTTTGAAATGAAATAATCACGGCTCATCAGCAAACGCTGCTTGGGTTGTATGCTATGAGGCCGCTCTGATCGCAGTGGCGGCCTCCAGAGGTTGGCCGTTATTGTTTGTTAATAGTGCCTGTTAACCGATGTTGCCTGTTTGTTGATAGTTATTATTTATTGATAGCTATCGTTTGTTGGTCGTTATTTGTTGGGCGTTATTGTTTATTGATAGTGTCTGTTTGTTGATTGTTATTGTTTGTTGATGCTGTTTGTTAATCAACTTTTGATCGCCCGAACCACGGAACGCCATATGTCGCGCAAGAAAACCACCCGCCACAAGGCCATTATTGACCAGCTGACGATCAATCCGTCAATGCGGGTCAGTGAGTTATCCGGCGCTCTGGGAGTAACCACCGAAACGATCCGGCGCGACCTGGAAGAACTGGCAGCGCAACAGCTGATCAGCCGTACCTATGGCGGTGCCTTGCTGCGCCAGCCGGCTGAACCCGCATTGTCGGAGCGACATAAGGCCAACGTTGAGGAGCGCGCTGTTATTGGCAAGGCCGCCGCGCCGTTATTAAAAGGTGCCAGCGTGCTGATGATGGGGTCGGGGGCTACCACGGTACAGGTAGCCAAACGGATCGCATTTGAGATGAACAATATCACCGTGATCACCCACTCATTTGGCGTTGCGACCGCCTTGTCACTGAATCCGACCATTGAAGTGATATTGGCGCCGGGGGTTTATCATGCCGGAGAAGGGGCCGTTCACGGTGCCCAGACGTTGAGATTCCTGCTCGATTATAATGTCGACTGGGCCATTCTCGGGGCCAGTGGCATTTCTCCGGCAGGGCCAACCGATGCCCTGATGGATGCTGCCGAAGTGTATGCCGGTATGTTGCGGCAGAGCAGCCGCCATATGATTGTGGCAGATCACTCCAAATTTGACCGTATGGCCACGGCGCGTTTTTCACAGTGGGCCGATATTGACGTACTGGTGACGGATATCGCCCCGCAAGGCCCGCTTGACCAGGCATTGGCCAGCGGTGGTGTTGATATCCAGCTGGCCAAACCAGTCCGGCGCTCGTAGCCGGTTGCCCGCTGTCAGTCGGTACTGAGAGCCAGTGCCAGGGCATCGACAAATTGCTGCGCTTCCGGGCGTGTCAGGCACAAGGGTGGGCGCACTTTCAGGGTCGAGGCATGTTTACCGGCGGCACCAATCAGTACACCGGCATCACGCATCCGGTTAATGATCTGGACGGTGTGCGTCGGGTCCGGCTGGCCGGGATGATCGACGCTGCCAATATCCACACCAATAAACAAACCACTGCCGCGAACATCCGTTATACGGTCGTGCCCGTTGGCCAGCTGGGTTAACTGCTGCTGCAACCAGTGGCCGGTATCCAGGGCATTATGTTGCAGCCCCTCCTGATCCAGCACATTTAACACCGCCAGTCCCGCCGCCGCCGCTACCGGGTTGCCACCAAAAGTGTTGAAGTAACCGGTGTCCTCACAGAAAGCTGCCAGATAATCCGGTCGAGTCGCCATGGCCGCCATCGGAAAGCCATTGCCCATCGGTTTGCCCATGGTAACCAGATCTGGCTGGACGCCATGGTAATCAAAGCCCCAGAAGGCAGCACCAAGGCGGCCAAAACCCGGCTGTACTTCATCGGCAATATACAAGCCCCCGGCTTGGTGGATAACCTCAACGGCGGCTTGTAAAAAGCCGGCAGGTTGGGCAAACACACCATCCGAAGAAAAGATTGAATCAACCAGCAACGCCGCCGGTGGATGTCCACGCTGTGTCAGAGTCCGGATTGCATCACGTACGGCGTTGGCAAAACCGGTGGCAATGTCGTCGCCGTATGCTTGTGTTGAAGGCGGAGCAATCGCTATAACATGGTCGGGTAGCGATGCATGGCGAAAAGCCGACGGGGATACTTCCGTTACCAGAGCCGTATTACCGTGATAAGCCGCTTCGGTCACGATAAAACCACTGCCGCCGCTGACCTTGCGGGCAACACGCATGGCGAGGTCATTGGCCTCGCTGCCCGAGCAAGTCATGACAACATTGGATAAATCACCGGGCAGCCTGGCCTTGAGGGCATCGAGGTAATCATCCACCGCGGCGACCAGATAGCGGGTGTTGGTATTCAGCCGTGAAAGCTGTTGGGTGACCGCCTCAAGCACCGCAGGGTGGCTATGGCCGACACTGGGCACATTGTTGTAAAAATCAAGATAACGGCGGCCATCAGCGGCCGTCATCCAGCACCCCTGGGCCGAGACCAGTTCAATCGGCTGGCGGTAAAACAGTACCGAAGCCGCTCCCAGATTGTTCAAACGCCGATTAACACCGGGGTTGGCAGACGCCTGGCTGCTGTCAAAGGCATTCATATCGAGAATCGGGCGTACCGCAGAATCCGTCTGATTCATTGGTTGGTCTCCTGTTGGTTCAGCCATTGCTGTGCCAGTTCGACGGTACCCTGGGTATAGGTTTCGTGTCCGGCAGAGGCAGCGGTCTCGGTTTCCGGGTGGCTGGCGATCCAGGCCGTCAGTAACAAACGACGAAACAGAATAAAATCCGGAATCATCTGGATATGTTCATCGGCTAACGGCTGTACGGAACAGTAGCCGCGCAGCCAGGCTTGTTGCAGCTCCGGTACCAGTGGTGAGGTTTCATAAAACGAGATGGCAGCAGCAAAGTCGTACATAAACCAGCTGAAGCCGCAGTCATCAAAGTCAATAACCGCCAGCTGCTTGTCATTAACCAGCAGATTGGCCAGCCGCAAATCGGCATGTACCAGCCCGAAGCGGTCGGGTGTTTCTCCATAGTTGGCCAGCCGTTGTTGCAAGCGCTGACACAGCCGCTCCAGCGTATCTTGACCTGCAGGCGTCAAGCCCGGCGCGGCGCGCCAGTCTCCCCAGAGCGGTTGTGCCCCAAAGGCACTGTCGAAATTCCAGGTTTTGCGCTGGAATGCAGGTGGTAATGTCCAGGCACTGGCTTGCTGATGCAGACGGGCAGAGGTGGCTCCCAGCAGTTCAAAACCGGGAATCAGGTTGGCATCGGCATCTGGTTCTGTACCTGGCATAAAGGCAAAGGCAACGACGTAACGGGTCTGGCCCTGATCATCAAAGCTGGCGATAAAAGAGCCGTCATCCAGTGGTATCAGGGCTGGTGTCGTGACGACCTGATTATCTCTCAGGGTTTGAATCCAGTTCAGTTCGGAGGCAATTTCAGCACGGGAGTGATAATCCGGGCGGTGTACCCGAATCACCAACGGCTCTTTGCCTGGTTGCTCCAGCAGAAAGGTAGCGTTTTCCGACAAGGTGAGCAGGCGCACGCTGGCCTCTGCTCCGGCACCCCAGCGCGGCGCCAGTTGTAGTACGCCCTGTTGTAGCCGATTAACAAACTGATCGTCGTAAATACCTGTCATGGTGTGCTCTCTGATACGGGAAATGTCCAAGGTGTCGGGTTATTAGATCGACAAAATCTTTATCTTGCAAATTAAAATGTTGCAAGAGCAAAAGTATACCGAGATGATGTGCTGTATCAACTCACTGTAAATCGAGGGAAAATCATGTTCAGTTCCATCAAAGACAAAGTCGTGATCGTGACCGGTGGCTCCAAAGGTATCGGCAAGGGTATTGCGCAGATTTTTGCCCGTCAGGGGGCCAAGGTAATGATTGCTGCGCGGGGCGAGGAGGAAGCCCAGCGGACGGTTGCTGAAATCGAGGCAGAAGGCGGAATCGCCGCCTTCTGCCAGTGTGATGTAGCCGATTGGCAATCGGTACAGGAAATGGTGGCAGCCACCACGGATATATTTGGCAAGATTGATATATTGTGTGCCAATGCCGGTATATTCCCACAGACCAAACTGATCGATCTGGAGCCAGACGATTGGGACAAGGTAATGGACACCAACCTTAAAAGTACATTCCTGTGCGTAAAAGCCTGTATTCCATCCTTTGAAGCAGCGGGGAAAGGTCGGGTTATTGTGACGTCATCCATTACTGGCCCAATAACCGGTTATCCTGGCTGGTCACATTATGGTGCATCAAAAGCGGGTCAATTGGGTTTTCTGAAAACCGCAGCGATGGAACTGGCGCGTTACAACACGACGATGAATGCCGTTATGCCGGGCAATATTATGACGGAAGGATTGGCGGATCTGGGAGAAGAGTATTTGAACAGTATGGCATCATCCATTCCGCTTAAACGCCTGGGCGCGGTTGAAGATATTGGTAATGCCGCATTGTTTTTTGCCTCGGATGAAGCATCGTATATCACCGGCCAGCAAATTGTTGTGGATGGTGGGCAGATCTTGCCAGAAAGTCTGGATGCCATCGCTGAGATTTAAGTGTCGGGATTCAAGTGCTGTGATTTAAGGTTATTGGCAACAGCTCATAAGCTTAATACCGTCTGGAATAACAACAGACAGCATAGACAACAGACAACATAGACAACATAACAGGCTCAACAACCAGTACTGGACAAGTACCGGGCAAGTACTAAAACAGACAATAGCAGCAGAGGATACAACATCTGCTGCTATTGTTGAGAGTAAAACACACACAGCGGCAACCCGCAGGTTTACCGGCTGTGTATGGTTATGACTACTCTTTCCAGGTTCTTACAACAGCAAACCCGTATTCTTCAATCCATTGATCCAGCAGCTTGGGAGAGCGTTTGATCTTCTCCACAACTTCCTGGGTAGCCGGATTGCGGTATTTGCCGACTTTCAGCTTCGGCAGGGGCAGGCTGGAGGTCTTCTGTACCTTTAACGCCGCTTTGGTGAAGTGTTTTTGCAGTGATTCATACAGAGCGCTTTCTGGATTGCTTTTAATCCAGTTTTCCAGATCTGATGCAATGTACTGGTAATACTCTTTCTCGGAAACACCGTGCTGCGTTAATGCTGATTGAAAGGCTTCTGCGATGTCATTCAGAGCAGCGTATTTTTTTTGCTGATCGGCTTTGGCCTGAATTAATTCGGCAAGTTTCTTTTGCTCGGCTTCAATCAGCTCATCGATATTAGTTTCGAGAATGGATACGGTCATTCAAACCTCTGATGGTTTAATGGTGAATATGGGCAGGTAAAACCAAAAATGTTGCACATGCAAAAAGACACAGAAAAAAAACAAAGAAATGCGTAGTGTATAAACAATAACACGCAATCCTTGTTGGTTTTTTATGCTGTAGGAGCAGATGCAAGACTCTCAGGTGTTCCTGATGATTACTGTATAGCACAGAGTTCACCAATGTTCCAAGATAGCAGTATTAAAAAACATGAAGTCGTGAGTGTTTTGGGGCAACAAACCGCCAACGACATGGTGAGTAGCAGGGATGGATAATGGCTTCATTGCACTTGCGTCGATTTTTTAACCAGAATAGTGGAACAGTAATATGCACTCAGGTGCATTAATCTGAGAGGTGAGAATAATGCAAGGATATGTAAATTATGAAAAATATGCAGTAAAGACCGGCCCGCTGGCTGCTTATGGTAGGAGCAAATAGCATTGCCGTTGATTGACGAAACCAATACGACCAAAGTAAAAGTGCCCTTATCTGACCCGTTGGACAGGTTAAAGAGCCGTTGATTTATTCATCGGAAATAGCAGGTCAAGGTGATACACCATCGTCATGGTCAGCATGTGCATCGTTGGTTTTATAATATGGCAGTTGTTTTTATGAGCTGTTTATAACCGTAATGCCTGATTATCGGTCTGGGTGCCTGTTATTCAATTCTTACCCGCAGTGTTCACCTGAATCGCCACGACCAGTATCTACTGGACTCCGGGCGTCGGGTGACAGAGCCGACAGAGCCAGAGCAGCGATACAGCAGGAAGTGATACAGCAGGAAGCGATACAGCAGGACCAGGTTTGATACAGGGAGATCATCACCGGGCCTGCAAGCCGACTGGAGCAAGTCAGCTGGAGCAAGCTGGCGGGTCGTGAGAGCGGTTGTGAAGCGGTTGTGAGAGAGGTCGTGACAGGGATTGTGAGAGCGGTTGTGACAGGGTTGTGAAGGGCTGATAGAACAGCAGGTAACGGCATACAGAGGCTGTGCCGCGAAGAGGCGCAAGATTACCCGTATGACCCTGTCACAGGCATGACAGGGCATGATGCATGATTAATCCGGTACTGACTGACAGATGTTGGTCTGTATTGATCAGCGCTGGTTGGGTTTGCCGATCTGACCGCGTTCCGGGTTAAACGTCAGCACCGCCAGCAAGGTAAACACCACCAGGCAGCCACTGACCACCAACAGCGCGTCAGCGTTCAATTTACCGTACAGCGCATGGCGAATCAGCTCGACACAAAAAGAGAAAGGATTCATGCGGCACAGCCAATAAAGCCATTCACTGGATTCCTGCATTTTCCAGAGCGGGTATAAAGCCGACGACATAAAAAACATCGGGAAAATAACAAAATTCATCACTCCGGCAAAATTCTCCAGCTGGCGGATAAAGCTGGATATAAACAGCCCGATGGCCCCGAGTAATACACCGGTCAGTATCACCGCGGGAGCAACCCACAACAGACCAACCTGTGGCACTTCAACGTCGAATAACCAGGCAATTGCAAGAAAGGCATATACCTGTGGAATGGCGACCAGAGTGCTGGCAACCAGCTTGCTGAGTAGCAAATACCAGCGGGGCAGCGGACTCATCAACAACACTCGCATACTGCCCATTTCACGGTCATATACCATCGACAGCGAGCTTTGCATGGCATTAAACAGCAAAATCATCGCCACCAGTCCGGGGACGATATACACCTCATAAGTGATGTAAGTGTCGTAAGGCTCGATAATGGAAATCCCTAGCGCCGCCCGAAAACCGGCGGCAAAAACCGCCAGCCACAACAATGGCCGCACCAATGAACTGAAAAAGCGACTGCGCTGATGAATAAAACGCAAGCTTTCACGTTTGAGAATGCCACTAAAGGCATACCAGTAACTGGCCAGGCTCATAGGTTGGTTCCATCCGTTGGCGGTGGGCGGGAGGTCAGCTGCTCAAAAGCCTCCACCAGGGAGGTCGTACCGGTTTGCTGGCACAGGGCATGGGCCGAGGTACTGGCCAGTACACTGCCCTGATGCAGCAGCGTGACGGGATCGATGGGCAATATTTCTTCAATCAGATGGGTGGCCCACAGCACGGTGACCTGCCGCTGTTCACACAGCGAACGGACATGGCGATTGAGACTGGCGCGGGTGTGCGGGTCGAGGCCAACCGTGGCTTCGTCCAGTAACAGCAAACTGGGGTGATGCAGGAGCGCTCGGGCGATTTCCACCCGGCGACGATGGCCGCCGTTTAGCGCCCGGACTTTTTTGTGCCGGGCATCGAGTAATTCCACCCGGGCCAGCTCTTCCTCGATACGCTGCTGGCGCAAGCGCGTCGACAGGCCGTGCAGGCAGCCGTGGTAGTCGAGATTCTGTTCGACGCTAAGATCGAGATCGAGAGTACTTTGCTGGAACACCATACCAATATTACCCAGCAGGGCAGCCGGGGCATGACGCAAGCTGTGGCCATTCACCCGGATGTCACCCTGTTGCACCTGAAACAAGCGGCTGATCAGCGCAAACAGCGTACTTTTACCCGCGCCGTTGGGGCCGAGCAGAGCATGAAACTGACCGGCCTGAATATTGAACGACACCTGCTTCAGTGCTTGTTTGCCAGGGTAGCAGTGCCCCAGCTGATCGACTTCCACTAACGGCTGTGATGAATGTGTCATAACTCAGTCTGGCTTGATGGCCAGCCCCCAGGGGTAGCGTCCTACCTTGATGGATTTGGTGACCTTCATCCGTTCGATATCAATCACCGAGACATCGCCACTGATACCGTTGGTCGTGAGCAGGAATTTTTCATCGGGCGTCAGTGCCATATGCCAGACCCGGCGGCCGACCAGCAAATAGTCGAGCACTTCCCAGGTGTTGGCATCCACCACCGCGACATGATTGGCCGGGCCGAGGGCAACAAAGGCATAACGGCCGTCAGAGGTCAGCTTGACGCCAACGGGCTGCACCTTGTCACGATGAATCCCGCGGATATTGAAGCGGATCTTGTGGAGCTCTTCCTTACTGGCAACATCGATCACCGATACCGTGCCACCAATCTCGGCACTGGCCCAGAGGCGGTTGCCATCCTTGCTGAACTGGACATAACGGGGGCGCTGGTCGACCTTGGTATTGTGTATCAGTTGGTTGGTACTGGTATCGATCCAGTGCAGCATGCTGGTGGTTTCGGAGGTATTGACCACCAACTTGCCATCCGGGCTGACGGCCATGCCCTCCGGCTCAACACCGACATCAATCTGGCCGGTGACCAGATGGGTTAACGGGTTCACCACAGTCACCAGAGCACTGTCTTCGTTGGAGATATACAAGCGGTCGCCATCGGGGTGAAGGGCAAACTGCTCCGGGTCTTCACCGGAAGGCAGACTGGCGACGATACGTTGTGTGGCAACGTCCATCACCTGCACGGTGTCATCGTCACTGGCACAGATATACAGCAACGAATAGTCATGGTTAAAGGTGATACCACGGGGGCGCTGGCCGACCTCGATGGTGTCAACCACGGCAAAACTGTCCAGATCAATAATGGAAAGCGAATTGTCTTTCTCATTGGAAACATAAGCCAGCGCCGCCTGGGCGCTGACCGGCAGCAATAATGGGGTGATCAGTGCTGCAGAGACTAACAGCTGTTTAAAAGGGGAATTCATCCTGTGGCTCCTCGGATTTGGGCAGGTGCAGATAGTGGCGGCCGGTTTAATCAGCTTGATCGACCAGTCGGCACTGGCTCTCGGGCTGGTCAAAACCCAGGGTGTCAAGTTCGGTATAAGGGTGCAGATAACCTTCCTGCGGCGACTGGGATACCAGCGCCCGTGGATGCACCAGCGCAATCGGTTGGCGCAGCTGGCCATTCCAGTGCCGGTAGGTCAGCTTGCGGCCCTTGAAGCCCGCCAGTTCAAACCGGCTACTGAGCAAATGGCTACGAATATCAGTGGCGGAATAAGGAATCTGATGGGACAGGGATTCGCCAATGGAACGAATGGCAGCCCAGGCAGCATAATCCTTGTCGGTCATCCAGCGGCTGGCTTGCCGGTCAAAGCGGCTTTGCAGCTGTGCCGCTCCCCATTGTTCAATAACACGATGCCAGCCCACGGGCTTCAGCCCCTGGGTTCCGGTGACAGGACGTGGGTACCAGGTGTTATAAAGCAGGAATTCGCCAAAATCGCCAACTTCATCGGCCACCACAACCGCATCGTACTCTTTGGTCTGGGTAAATAGTGGCACCTCGGTTTGGGCAGACCGACGCAGGTCAGAATCAAAGGTCCAGTCTTTTGCGGCGACAATTTTGCCCCCAAAACGTTTGGCTGAGCGCCGGACAGCATTGGCGTAGTCCTTGTCTTCCGGACGAGTGCCGCTGATCAGCAACCATTTTTTCAGTTTCTTCCTGATCAGCCACTGGGCCATGGCATCGGTGAGCATGGCGCGGCTGGGCAAAGTGTGCAGCACATTGGCCACACACTGATTGAGACGTAATGAATCGTCGTAACTCCCCACATTAAAAAACAGCAGCTCGGGGTACTGGTTGGCCATCGTTGTCAGGGTCTGGGCCGGAGCATTCACCAGCAACAACTGGATGCCCTGTTGCTGAAAGCGATGGAGTGCGGCCAGGAGTTCAGCCTCATCATAGCTGCGGGCCTGCTCCAGAGAGTAGGCGAGACCAAGAAAGCGGCCACCGGCGTTGTTATCGCTGATACCCAACAACGCCCCTTGCAGGGCATTGTCTTGCGGGTCGGGCAAAACATTGGAAAGCAGCGGTGGGGTCTCGTGCTGCAATTCAAGATAACCAATCTGGATGGATTGGGTATCGGCTGCCGGAGTCGCGGCGTTGACCATCGTGGTGACGGACAGCAGCCAGCAACTGAGCAGCAAGGTTGGTAATCCTGTGGGGGCAGACCTTTGCCCCGATATTAGGCAGGTCAAGCCGGTTGAGCAGACTGACCTGGTTGAGCAGATTGACCAAAGAGAGAGGCAAAAGGCATAAGCCTGATGAAATCGGGCGTTTGTCATAGTATCCCGCCGTTGCAAAATGATTATTGTTGTTATGGTAATAAAGCCCGGATAAAGCCTGATTGTTATCGGCGGGACTGTTATTTCAACGAGATTACGCAACCCGACAAGAGACAGGTATAGGCATTAAGTACCCAACATTTACGCCTCTCGTACTATGTGATGCAGCGCGGGTACTGTTGCCATGCCGCGGCCGTTATTGCCGGAATGGAACCCGGTTTTACCCCAGAGGCTGTTATAACGCCGTCAGATAGCGGCCACGGTTGGATTTTACCGGGTCGTGTCGGTGGTTATCCGGTGATGATTGCAGCACCTTTCCCTTCTGGTTTTATGATGAATGGCAACCCAGTGCCAGCCGCCTCCCCCTGAAGACCGCCGTTATTGGCAATACCCTCCTAGTACCAAGGTACTGAAAATCGGCTACCAAAGTGTTCTGTGGCCCGTTTTTACTCGTACCTAGAATAAGCTCAAAGAAAATAACAAACGGGTACTCATAATGAAAAAATTCAGTTCTGTCCTTCATGGCATCGCATTAGCTGGTTTTATGGCAGCGTCGGGTACTGTCTGGGCGCACGGAGATGTGACACCTCAGGCGATTGACGTCAGTGGTCTTGAGAAGCTTGGCGACGAATGGCGCGAAGAAAACCCATACCGTGGTAATCCACGCGCTATCGAAATTGGCGCATCGGCATACGCTCAGAACTGTGCCCGTTGTCATGGTCTTGATGCCATTTCCGGCGGTATTGCACCGGATCTGCGGATGCTGGAGCCAGGCCTTGATGGCGATGAATGGTTCGTTTATCGGGTACGTAACGGCGCGGTACGTAATGGCGTGCCGTATATGCCGAAAATGGCCGACTTCCTCAGTCAGGAAGGTCTCTGGGCCATCCGGGCATGGCTCGAAACCCGTCCTGCAGACGAGTAATCCCTTGTTTTCCCTGACGGCGAAAGCATCCGGTATGCTGCTGAAACCCGCCTGGTGGCGGGTTTTGCTGCTGGCATGGGTGTTAGCGAGTAGCAATGCCAGTGCCCGCTCTCTGGAAGATGTGCAAGAGAGCGGTGAACTCAGTGTGGCGGTATATCGTGATTTCCCGCCGTACTCCTGGGAAGTGGACGGCAAGGCCATGGGATTTGACGTGGAGATTGCACGGGCACTGGCCAAAGGGCTGGGCGTCAAGCTGCATCTGCATTGGATGATCCCGGATGAAAACCTGGATGACGACCTGCGTAACCATGTCTGGAAAGGCCATTATCTGGCCCGGATCGAAGACGAACCCATGTTACGGCGTGACGTCGCAGATGTGATGCTACGGGCACCGTACGACCGTGAATTTGCCTTCAAGGTCGACCCGGATGGGCGAGTCATCAACGATCTGGTGCATTTCTTTGCCCCTTATCAGCGGGAGCGCTGGGAACTGTTGATCGATCGCCAGCAACTGGCAACGATCGAAAACCTGGCCACCTTTATGTACGACAAGGTGGGTGTCGAAATAGACTCACTGCCGGATTTCTACCTGACCAGCGCCTTTCGCGGCAAAGTCCGTAATAATGTGGTGCACTTCACGACCACCGCTGACGCCATTGCTGCCCTGAAAGAAGGAGAGGTTGCCGGCGTTATGGGCATGAAGTCACAGCTGGAGTGGGGCATGCAACAGCTGGGTGCCAGTCAGGCCGAACGTTACCAACTGGCCGATATACCAATGCCGAATCTGGTGAGTCGTTATTGGGAAGTGGGTATGGCAGTCAAAAACGATCATCGGGCGCTGGGGTATGCGCTGGAAGACGTGGTGACAGCAATGATCAACAGTGGTGACATGACCCGGCTGATGGCGCAATACGGGGTGGAATACCTTAAAACCGAGCAGTATCTGGTGCAGGAACAGGCTGAATAATCAGCCTGATTCGGCTGCCCCGGTGCAGCGTCAGCTTGCCAGCAAGACACCAGCCAGCAAGACACAGCCCCGGCTGATTTACTGGCACCAACAGTGACTGCCAATATATCCGCTGTTCGCAACGGATGTCTTTATCCTTGCCACCTCTATCCTTGCAATCTTTATTCTTGCCATCTTTATTCTCGCCATTGCCATATCCTTGTCATGCCGCTGATGCTTTCCGCTACACTGTTTGGCCTATCCGGATAACGCCAACAGGGAACAGGTTTATGACATCATCCTGGCAGCAGCCACTACAGCACTATTTTGGTTTTGATGCGCTACGTCCTGGTCAGCAGCCGGTGATCGAGGCGATTCTGGCCGGGCGTTCCAGTGCGGCGATTTTTCCGACTGGCTCGGGCAAGTCGCTCTGTTATCAGCTACCAGCCCTGATCTTGCCGCACCTGACCCTGGTGATTTCACCATTGCTGGCCCTGATGCAGGATCAGGTACAGTTTCTGAAATCCCGAGGTATCGCCGCGGCCACCATCGACTCAACCCAGAGCCGCGATGAAGCCCAGGATGTTATGAACGGAGTGCGCAGCGGCACAATCAAAATCCTGATGGTGTCGGTGGAGCGACTGAAAAACGAGCGCTTCCGCCAATTTATAGCCCAGGTGCCGATTTCGTTATTGGTCGTCGACGAAGCACACTGCATCTCCGAGTGGGGGCATAACTTCCGCCCGGACTATCTGAAATTACCCGCTTATTGCCGTGAATTTAACGTGCCACAGGTGCTGCTGTTAACCGCTACAGCGACCCAGGCAGTGATCGAAGACATGCAAACGCATTTTGCCCTGGATGCAGAGGATGTCGTCACAACCGGTTTTCACCGTCCCAACTTACGCCTGTTAGTGCAGCCAACCGCCACCTCCGAACGAGTGGCCCAATGCGCCCTCTGGTTACAGCATCTGGCGCGTAAATCGGCACAAAAACAGCAGGATTTTGCAGCCATCATTTACGTCACCCTGCAACATACCGCAGAAGACGTGGCTCAACAGCTGGCCCGGCAAGTGCCGTTTCCGGTGCGGGCTTACCATGCCGGTTTGAGCCATGAGCAGCGCGACAGCATCCAGCAGCAGTTTATGTCGGGGCAAATACCGGTGATTGTGGCAACCATCGCCTTTGGCATGGGCGTGGACAAAAGCAATATCCGTCAGGTCATGCATTACGACCTGCCCAAATCGATAGAAAATTACAGCCAGGAAATTGGCCGCGCCGGACGTGACGGCAAGGCATCGGACTGTATTATGCTGGCCGATGACAGCGGGCTGACGGTGTTGGAAAACTTCGTTTACGGCGATGGGCCGGAATTACACAGCATTCAACAGGTGATTCAGTCGGTCGCCGGTCAGCTAGAAGCGGGACAGTGGGAGGTCCTGATGACGCCGTTATCCAGTCTCTCGAATATTCGCTTGCTGCCGCTGAAAACCCTGCTGGTCAACCTTGAGATGCGTGGCGTACTGACATCGCAATACAGCTATTTTGCCGAATATCGTTACAAGCTCGAACAGACCGAAACAGCGTTATTAAGCCACTTCAACGGCGAACGCCAGCAGTTTTTGGCCACGGTACTGAATACCAGCAACAAAGGCCGCAGCTGGTACACCCTCAATCTGGATGCTCTGGAACAGTCGTTAGGGGCGCAGGCCAGCAACGGAGACAGACCAACCCGGGTACGGGCATTAAACGCGCTGGAATTCTGTCAGGAAAGAGGCTGGTTACAGCTCGAAAGCAAACAAATGACGGATGTGTACCGGGTGAATGAACAGGCACTCGCCGAGCCTGGCCTGGCAGAATCCCTGTATCAGCATTTTTTGCAGAAGCAGGCCAACGAGATCAACCGCATCCACAATATGCTCAACCTGTTTCGTCAGCCTGATTGCGTATCGCGGCGGCTGGCCGCCTACTTTGGTGAACGGATGCCGCAAGACTGCGGTATCTGCTCCGTCTGCCGGGGGCAGTTTAAAGAGTGGCTACCAACCCGGAGTGGTGCGTCATTGGCCGCGCTGGATGCAGCAACCCTGGTCGCTCCGTTACAACAGAAAATACAGCAACAGTTTGGCCGGGCCGCATCGCTGGAATTACTGACGCGTTTTTTATGCGGTATCCAGGTGCCCTGGTTATCCAAGGTGCGTGCTCGACAGTTGCCCGGTTTTGGCCAGCTGGAGCATGTGCCATACGCTGAAGTATCTCGCTGGCTGGAATCTGCCCGAGTCGTGCCGGAGATATAGAAAATATTGAACTGCACCGCTTTGTGTTGATGGCAGCTATATTCACCAGCCACCCAGCCCCCAGGTTTCTGTTATCCAGCCCCTGTTAAACAGACTACAAGCAAAGTATGAGCAGAATACAAGCAAAGTACGAATAAAGTACAAACAAAGTGCAAGAAAAGTACAAAGTCCCTGAAAAGTTACTTTAGGTGATAAAAACCCAGTTAATGCAACCAATCAAGCACATTAAAAGATATATTTGACAGGTTTTTTATAAAGTCCTAAATTAAGAACATTAAGCAAATAAACCAGATTTAAAGTAACCAAAACGGGACTTTGAAATGAAAGTCGAGACCGCTACAGCACTGGCAGAAGAGATCGGCGACAGGTTGAAGCAAGCCCGACTCAACCGGGACCTCACCCAATCCGAAGTGGCAGCGCTTGCTGGCATAGCCCGCAAAACGGTTCTGAATGCAGAAAAAGGAAAAGTGCAGCTCGATACCATGATCGCGATATTAATGGCACTGGATCTCACAGAACAGATTGATCTCTTCCTCCCTCAGCAAGAAATATCTCCCCTGCAACTGGCCAAACTACACGGCAAAAAAAGGCAGAGAGCCTCTGGCCAACGCAGCAATAAAAATGAGGAAACGCCAGAATGGTAATGGAAGCCATCAGAATAACTTACCAGGACGAATTGGTTGGCGCAGTGAGTTTTAACACTGAAAAGGGGTTCGGCTCATTTGAATACGACCCTGGCTTCGTAAAAAATGGCGTCGAACTGTCCCCAATCAAAATGCCATTATCGGGCCGCATTTATAGCTTTCCTGAGCTGGGTTTCAATACGTTTAAAGGACTGCCCGGATTAATTGCCGATTCATTACCGGATGATTTTGGCAACGCAGTGCTCAACGCATGGGTTGCAGGACAAGGCCATTCACCAAACGAAATTACGCCACTGCAACGCCTTCAATACACAGGAAAGCGAGGCATGGGCGCACTGGAATATGCACCAGCGACACAGCTACGAAGCTTGAATGCGTCACAACAGGTAGAAATCCAATCGCTCGTTGCAATTGCACAGGAAATACTCAACTCACGAAATGATTTTGCCGTAGCACTCAAACAAAATGGCCAGGATGACAGAGAAGCAATGATGTCTTTGTTATCTGTAGGCATGAGTGCAGGAGGAGCAAGACCAAAAGCAGTACTGGCATTTAACAAAGATTTTACTCAGGTTCGCTCTGGCCAAGCCAACGTACCCAACGGTTTTACTCATTACCTGATGAAATTTGATGGCGTGAGTGAGCATAACAAACATCAAGAAACCTTCGGTGATCCATCAGGTTATGGTGCCATGGAGTTTGTTTATTATTTAATGGCCCAAAAATGCGGTGTCGATATGATGCCATGCCGCTTGCTCGATGAAGGCAAGCGACGACACTTCATTACCCAGCGATTTGACCGAATTAACAACAGCAAGGTACACGTACAAACGCTTAACGGCCTTGCCCACGTTGACTATAAAAAACCGGGTTCATTTTCTTACGCCGAATTATTTGGCATAGCCAGACAGCTGAAACTATCCGCTCTTGACGCTGAGCAACTTTTCAAGCGCATGACCTTTAACATCATTGCGAGAAACCATGACGACCACTCAAAAAACGTTGCTTTTATGCTGAAAAAAGACAAATGGTCTCTCGCACCGGCTTATGATTTGGCCTACAGCTACAAACCAGGCAGTCAATGGGTGAACAGCCACTGGATGAGCCTGAATGGTAAAAGAGATCACTTTACACGAAGTGATTTCCATAGCCTGGAAAAACTCAGCCCGATTTTTAACAAAAGAAAAATCGACGATATTATTGATACAACCATTGAACACGTATCAACCTGGCGTCAGCTTGCGCAGGAACAGGAAGTACCAAAAACACTGATAGATGAAATACAAGAAAACTTGCGCCTCGATCTTGAGTGATGTTGATCTGCCTGGCCAGCCAGGCAAACGTCATGGCCTTGCGGTAACTCATTTACCCGCAAAATATACCTAACAGCCGTTCTCTATAGTACACTGATTTTCAACCAAAAAGAGGCAGCGGACGCTTCATCTCTTTCCCCGCTGGCTCTGCTAATACGTTTTATAAGGCAAAGCTATTTCATGACTGACTTCTCTCAAACAGCTGCATTTATCTGGTCTGTGGCCGATCTTCTGCGTGGTGATTTCAAACAAAGCCAATACGGGCGGGTAATTCTGCCTTTTACCTTGTTGCGTCGTCTGGAATGCGTACTGGAGGCAGATAAAACAGCGGTTTTGAGCGAATGCGAAAAAGTACAAGGCATGCACCTGCCCGCGGAAGCCACGGAGAAACTGATTCTGCGGGCAACCAGCCAAAACTTCTTTAACACATCCCCCATGTCGCTCGATAAACTGGGTGAAACAGGCATTAAAGACAACCTCGAAAACTATGTTCAATGCTTTTCCAAAGATGCCCGGGAGATTTTTGAATACTTCAAGTTTGATGAGTTTGTCGGCCTGCTGAGTGATGCCAACCTGCTCTACAAAGTGGTGCAGAAGTTTGCCAATACCGACCTGAGCCCCGACGCCATTTCTAACCACGAAATGGGCCTGGTGTTTGAAGAGCTGATCCGCCGTTTTGCGGAGAGTTCGAATGAAACCGCAGGGGAACACTTTACCCCACGGGATATCGTCCGCCTGACCACCTCACTGGTGTTTATGGAAGATGACGACGCGCTGACGAAAGACGGCATTATCCGCACCATCTATGACCCCACCGCAGGGACAGGCGGCTTCCTGTCGAGTGGTATGGAATATGTGCATGAGCTCAATGCCAATGCGGTCATGCGTGCCTTTGGGCAAGAGTTGAACCCCGAGTCTTACGCTATCTGTAAAGCGGATATGCTGATTAAAGGGCAGGATGTTAGCCGTATTAAACTGGGCAACACGCTGTCAAACGATCAACTCTACGCCGATAAATTCGACTACATGCTGTCTAATCCACCGTTTGGAGTGGACTGGAAAAAGGTCGAGGGCGACATTAAGGATGAACATACCCTGAAGGGCTATGATGGCCGTTTTGGGCCTGGGCTGCCACGGGTGTCGGATGGCTCGCTGCTGTTTCTGCTGCACCTGATCAGCAAGCTGCGCGATACCTCGATAAACGAGTCAGGTGTTGCTGAAGGCGGTGGCCGTATCGGCATTATCCTCAACGGCTCGCCTTTGTTTACCGGCGGCGCAGGAAGCGGAGAGAGCGAGATTCGCCGTTATATCCTCGAAGCCGACCTGCTGGAAGCAATTATCGCCTTGCCGAATGATATGTTCTACAACACCGGCATCGCGACGTATGTTTGGGTACTGTCGAACAAGAAATCAGCCGAACGCAAAGGCAAGGTACAGCTGATTAACGCCGTTAACCTCTGCGGCAAGATGCGTAAATCGCTAGGCTCCAAACGTAACGAGATGAGCGCAGACGATATCCGCATGATCACCCGCTGTTTTGGTGGTTTTGAAGCCATCGACAACCAGTCGCTGGATAAACCTGCCGAGCAAAAAAGCAGCCGGGGTCGCCAAGCGGCCAACCCCAAACCAGAAACAGCCAAAACCTTCGCCAGTAAAATATTTAATACCACCGATTTTGGTTATCGCCGTATTACCATCGAGCGGCCATTACGGTTATCCGTACAGCTCAGTGATGAACGCCTGGAAGCACTGCGTTTTGCCCCCAAACCCTTTAATGCGCCGATGCAGTGGATCTGGCAGGCCTATGGTGGCGACTGGGATGAGACGAATTACGGCCAGCTTGCCGACGTTGTGATCGAAATCAGGGCCGAACTCAAGGCCAGCTACCCTGAACTGAAAGAGAAGCAGATCAAGGAGCTGCTGGATAGCAAACTCTGGTTGAGCCAACAAGCCCTGCTGGATAAAGGCCATCAGCTACAAGCGGCATTGGGCGCATCAATGGGGTCAGACAGGATTATTGACCAACCCTGCGATGACTTTAACCACTTTGAAGATGCGCTGAAACTCGCCATCAGGCAGACCGGCATCAAGCTGGATGTCAAAGAGAAGAAACAACTGCTGGATGCCATTAGCTGGAAAAACCCAGCGGCACAACCCGTTATCAAGAAAGTGCTGAAAGGGTCGGCTCAGGCCAGCCTTCAGGGTAAAAAGTACGGTGCATTTGAAACAACCGTTAATGGCAAACCCGCGGTGGTGGAATACCAGCCTGATGGCGACTTGCGGGATAACGAAAACGTCCCCCTCGATCCGTCACAACCCACCGAAACCCTGATCGAAAGCTACTTCGACCGTGAAGTGGCCCCCCATGTGCCCGATGCCTGGATCGATGCCAATAAGCGGGATACCAAAGATGAAGAGATCGGTATTGTCGGCTATGAGATCCCCTTTAATCGGCATTTTTATGTCTATCAGCCACCGCGCAGCCTGGAAGAGATTGATGCCGAGTTGGATAAGGTAAGTGCAGAGATTATGGAGCTGCTGCGGGAGGTTCATTCGTGATGTCCAGTAAGTACCAAACTTATCCTGAGTATAAAGACTCTGGTACTCAGTGGCTCAGAGATATACCTTCAGGGTGGGATGTTTACGATGGAAAGCGCCTTTTTAAAAATCGCCGTGAATTATCTTTAGTTTCTGATGAGCAATTAGCTGCAAGTCAACAACACGGTGTTATACCTCAATCGCTTATGATGAAATTAAATGATTCAAAAGTGATGTTGGCATTAAAAGGTACAAATTCATTTCGTCATGTTGAAAAAAATGACTTTGTTATTAGTTTAAGAAGTTTTGAGGGGGGAATAGAACATAGTAATTATGTTGGCTGTGTATCACCAGCATATACAGTGCTATCTGCTATTAAAGAAGTTGAACCAAGCTTTTATCGTTACCTGTTTAAGAGTAAGCCTTATATAGCAGCTTTACAGGCTACTACTGACAGTTTGAGAGATGGAAAATCAATTACTTTTGATCAATTCGGGGCTATTTCACTTGTTCTTCCTAATGTCAGTGAGCAACAACAAATCGCCAACTTCCTCGACCACGAAACCGCCAAGATCGACACCCTGATCGACAAGCAACAGCAACTGATCAAACTGCTGAAAGAGAAGCGTCAGGCGGTGATCAGCCATGCTGTCACCAAAGGCCTAAACCCCGACGCCCCGATGAAAGATTCAGGTGTTGAGTGGTTGGGCGAAGTGCCAGAGCATTGGGAATCAAGGCTACTGAAAGGCTATATAGAAACCAGAAAAGGTGTCGCTTTTAAATCAAGTGACTTCTGCGATGAAGGTGTTCTTGTCGCTAAAGCTAGTGATATAAAAAACCTCACTATACGTGATCCAGAAATATCTTTGCCGATAGGTTATATTTCCAAGTACCCAAAAGCTATTCTAAAAGCTTCAGAGATTGTTTTGAGTACTGTAGGGAGCACACCAGATGTGAAAAATAGCGCAGTTGGCCAAATTGGAAAAGTTCCTAATTCATTAGCAGGGTGTCTTTTAAATCAAAATACAGTTGTCTTCGACTGTACTGATAATCGACTTGAGAATGGTTACTTATTTTTATTACTTCAAACCAGTCGCTATCGTGATCATTTAGATCTGCATGCGCATGGTACAGCGAATCAAGCTAGCCTAAATATTTCAGATATGTTGAGTTTTACTGCAACAATACCCCCGCTAAAGGAGCAAGTTAGTATTACTGAAGAAGTAAATAAAAAACTTGATTCGTTAGCAGTGCTCCTTAGTAAATCTCAAGAGTCTCAAGAATTACTAAAAGAACGCCGCACAGCCTTAATCTCTGCCGCTGTCACAGGAAAAATAGACGTTCGCAACTGGCAGCCCAAAAAATCCAAATCCAGCATGGAAGCGACCGCATGAGCGATATCAAACTTTTCTCAATCAATGCCGATAGCGTTGATGAACTCTCAGGCCATAGCGCACTGCTGGAAAAAGATCTGCAAAACCTGATCGAAGGCCAATTGGAAACCTTTTTGGGGGTGCGTTTTCTCGCCAGTGAATACAGCACAGGCAAAACACACAAAGGTCGAATCGATTCATTGGGGTTAGATGAAAACAACTGTCCCGTGATCATCGAATATAAACGCCATAGTAATGAGAACGTGATTAATCAGGGATTGTTCTACCTCGATTGGTTGCTGGATCATCAGGCGGAATTCCAGCTGTTGGTGATGAAACAGCTGGATAAAGAGCTAACCGAATCCATCGAGTGGGGCGGCACTCGGCTGATCTGTATCGCCGCCGATTTCAACCGTTATGATGAACATGCGGTACAGCAGATCAATCGTAATATCGAACTGATGCGCTATCGCTATTTTGGTAATGATCTGCTGTTACTGGAATTGGTTAATGCCCAAACCGTTGAGACCAGTGCCCCTAAAAAGATTACGCAAAGCAGCACAACCAAATCAGCAGCAGGTGGCAAAAGCAAGTCGGCAGATAAAACTCATGAAGAGCGACTGGCTGAATCATCCCCCGAGCTTATCAGCCTGTACAATCAGGTCTGTGAATACGCGAGCGGCCTTGGTGATGAAGTGCAGCGAAAAGAGCTTAAACTCTACACCGCCTTTAAGCGGATTAAGAACTTCGTCAGTGTTCTTGTGTTGCCGCAGAATAAAGACCCCAGAATCCAGTTATTCCTCAAGCTACCACCTACTGATGATCTATTAAATCTTAACCCAACAGGCAAACCACATGATCCTGAGTTTATACGGGATGTATCGAATATTGGCCATTGGGGTACAGGAAATATTGAGCTGAATCTGCGTAGCACCGCTGAACTCGACACAGCCTTTGAATTGATTTCACAAAGTTATCAGGCCAACTGAGTTTAAGAAAGCGAGCCCGTTACCGTTTGTGTCATAGCGCATCTAACCCGTGCGCTGGCAATGGATAGATATGTTTTTTATGATGCATGAATACAACGTCCGTAGGGATACAAAACCAGATGAGCAGTGCCAAGGAAGTTTATTTTCAAAACGACATCATCAAACAGCTAATCGCTAACGGCTGGTTGCTTGGTCAGCCCTCTGGCTATAACCGCAAGCTGGCGCTGTATGAAGAGGACTTGCTCGGTTTTGATGACAGGTTTCAGTACAGCCTATCGATCTTGACCGTGCTCATTAGGGCTGTATTTCATCAGACCATGATGGTTAAAGCATGAATATAACGACTCATATAGATAATCCAACCGATGTTTATGTTAATAAGCAGACGTTGGCACAGTTACTCCAGCTTAATTTGATACTGCCTCCGTATCAGCGGCGTTACTGCTGGGGTGAGCCACAAGTAGCGGCACTGTTAGGGGATATTGATAGCTTATTGCGAGACAAAGGGGGAGAGGAGGCGCAGTATCAAGTGCCGCTCTTTTTAGGCACAGTGATTTTGCACCAGGAGGGTGACGTTAAACTACGTAATAACTTAGTGGATGGCCAACAGCGGGCACTAACTCTGAGTTTATTGCTCATTGCGCTGCATCGTTATAACAACCGATTAAACAACGGCATTGATGTTTATCAGTTAGCGGGCATCGAGCAGCCTGGTTTATTAAACGCTAGGTTTAGCCACAATCAGGCGCAGCAGCAATTGGCACTTAATTTTAAACAGATAGAGCAGCATATTAACAATGCCGCTTGGGCGAACAATCAAGAAAAGCTAGCCCAGATGCTCGCAGGTATTGAATGCGTGGTGATCACGATTCACTCCATCGATCAGGCGTTTGCTTTTTTTGATAGTCAAAATAGCTCAGGCAAACGTTTATCTGAGTTTGATCTGCTTAAAGCACGTCACCTGCGTGGCATTGTTTCTCACCCATCCGTAGGCATTGGTTGCTCTCGTATTTGGGAAGAGTATGAATTACTCAAGCTTAACAGCTGTCGTAACTATTCCGTCGCTTACTATTTGACCAAGCAATTATTGGGATACACACGCCAGCGGCAACGGGGCAAACCCGTGGATACGTTACAACTAGACGCTGAATACCCTGTATCTACGCAATCGATCACGTCATCTGCAACACATCAGCACACGCCGACAGTAGTCTTGTCTGGGCTGACTAACTCGCCTTTTTGTCGTGATTGGCAGGTTGAGTATAATGCGGAGAAAAGAGACAGTTTTCCCTTTACATTTACCCATCAATTGTCGCTGCATGGGGAGAAAATTTCCCATGATGTAGAGGATGTGAGCCTACTGCCTTTACAGTTAAATCAGCCATTGATTGGCGGTGAGCAGTTTTTCATTTTTATTGCCAAATATGTGGCACTGTATAAGCAGTTATTTGCTTCTGACATCAATACTCAATCTGCAACTGACAACGGGGAGGTGGTTAGCATGCAAGAGCGTTATTTGCAGCTACATCGCGGGCTTGAAGCCAGGCAAGGTTTAGGCTATCCCCGTTTGATTCAAGTGTGGCAATCATTAGTTATTTTTTATGTGGACCGATTTGGGCAGGATAAGAATTTAGACACCTTTGTACAATTGAGTGATCAATATGTGTTTAGTTTACGCATTGCTATGGCTCGATTGTCTCGCGTTTCGATTGAAAAGTCGTTACGCAGTGATGAACTGTTTTTAATATTTGCTCAATTGGCAACCTCGTCTCAAGCGATTAATTTGCTACGAAAGCTTATTGAAAAACGATCGACTGATAAGGTGTTAAACGAACGCTTAATGGAAGGAATTAAAGGCATAAGTGCAAACTACATCAAGCTGTTTTATTGGCATGAAGATAAAAGCAGTGATGCACTTCGTTACCCTGATAACGGGTTAACCCGCTTACTGTTGAAACATAAAAAGAGGAAGTCGCCGAGTGAATAATCCCGTCACTGAGCAGCCTGCTTCGCTTACAACAGCTAAATTCAGCCCTAAGGTTATGGTGAGTGGGCATGGTTGTCTAGCGGCTGAGCTATCGGATATACCCTTTTTGATTCCTATCTACCAGCGTTTATATAGTTGGGAAACTGAGCACGTACAGGGCTTGTTGGATGATTTATGGGATGCCTTTCGATACGGTGTGCCTCTGAATCAACAAAAAGAGTATTTTATAGGTGCCTTAGTCGTCACCCGTGAGACGGTTGAAGGTCAAGTGCTGTTAGAACTGATTGATGGCCAACAACGTTTAACAACATTATGGCTGTTGGCATCAGTGCTGGTCACTAAATCTGAACTCGAACTGGAAAGGCGCTCACAATGGCAGCAATTTATTGCCTTGGCTCAGCAGTCCCGATTAGTATTCTCTGGGCGAGAAGCGGATATAAAATCGTTTAACACCTTCATACAAAATGTTGGGCAAGATAAGGAAGGGCGTTATAGCGCCAATAATCAACAGTGGTTAAGCAATACGGCTATGATTAATGCCCGCACTGTGATTGCTAATTTTTTCTCTGCTAGAGCTAACGATTGGAATCATGACAGGTTGCAGGCCTTTAGTGATTATATTTGGGCAAAGGCGACCTTCGTTATTACGCAGCTTGATACTCATACGGATAAGGAGCGCTTTTTCGATACCATGAATAGCCGGGGAATCCAGCTAGAAAAACATGAAATATTGAAGGCGCTAATGCTGACCGGTTTAAATGATGACGAACGGGTCGCTTACGCACGGGTGTGGGATTTATGTGCAGATATTCATGGTTACTTACCCAGTGAACTACAAACCGCAGTGAACTTTGGCTTTGCTCCGCTACATAACATGGAAAAAAACGACCTGTTTTCTGCGTGTAAAATAGTAGAAGTTGCGGACAATAGGGATGCGCTCACGGGGGATTTGAGTTTAGAGGCTATTTTAGCTCCTGAGTTTTCATTATCTGTGGTGGTTGATACGCAACAAAGTGCGCCCCCTGCGGTTAAAAGTCCCGTGTCTTTTCCTGTTTTTTTATTGCATGTATTGAGTATTTTCCTTAAAGAAAATTCAGACTTGCCGGTTAAACAGAAAACAGTTTCGCTTGACGGTAAAAAGCTAATCGAAACATTTAAACCCGTGTTTGAAAACAGTGATAAAAGCCTACGGGTGGCTTTTATCGAGTGTTTACTGAAATGCAGGCTATTGCTGGATAACTTTATTATCAAAGGTCATACGGATACTGCTAATGCCTATGCTGATTGGAAAATTTCGTCACGGTTAGCAGATCCCTGTAGAAAGTCGCCGGCTAAGTTTACCGGAGAGGTATGGAAATCTATCCAAATGTTGCAATCGATGATGCATTTTAGTCCGATGAATGGCGGCCAACGGACAACATGGCTATCCCCTGTACTCAGCGCGTTAATCGCTCAACAAAATGCGCCCGGTACTGATGCATTTGCGCAGAGCTTTTTAGCGACCTTGCAGCTGCATGATAAGGCCTATGCCAACTCCATATTAAATGGTCAATCCTTAAGCAGTGCATTGGGGGCAAGTGAGGGGAACGCGCTGGGAACTCAGGTTCATCATTATTGGTTTTATAAGTTAGAATACTGTTTATGGCAGCTATGGTATAACTCATCCGCAGGCGATAAGAGTACTCTCTGCCCTAAACCGGACAACCTTTCAGCCCCGCAATTGACCTTTCGTATGCGCTCGGTAAACTCGGTTGAACATATTAGTCCGCAAAGCCAGAATAATGGCGAAGTCGATGCGGCTATGCTTGATCGCTTTGGCAATCTTGCTTTAATTTCGATCAGCGAAAACTCAACCTATAGTGATGCCGACCCTCTGACCAAAAGAGGGATTTTTGTGTCTCACTTGAAAAAGGGGTTAATTCAATCATTAAAGTTAGCGCATATTTTTTCTACATTTGAGACTGATTCCTCCGATTGGACAAATGAGGCTATGGCGCAACATGAACAAAAGATGCTCGATGTATTAACAGCGTTTCATGACGAAGGTTCGGCGTTCAATAACAGCACGCTATAGGTTTTAAGTAATTACTCTGTAAGGGATTATCGGGATATGGGTAAAGCTAACGAGTCAACTTTTCAAAACGACATCATCAAACAGCTAATCGCTAACGGCTGGTTGCTTGGTCAGCCCTCGGGCTATAACCGCAAGCTGGCGCTGTATGAAGAGGACTTGCTCGGTTTTGTACAAGAGACTCAGCCAGAACAATGGCAAAAATACGGCAAACTCTATCCGCAAAACCCTGAACAACACTTTTTGGAACGGGTGGCTGCTCAGTTATCCAAGGCAGACCCGAATGCCGCCAGCAAGGATCTGCGCACCTTTGGCACGCTGGGTGTGCTGCGTAATGAGCTGAAAGATCGCGGCACTCGTTTCCGTCTCTGTCAGTTCAGGCCGGATCATAATCTCAACCCAGATACCTTGGTGCGCTACCAGAAGAACCGTCTGCGGGTGGTGCCTGAATTGGTGTATAGCCCTTATGCCACCGAGGCGCATCTGGCTGAAACAGGCAAACAGGCCAAAAAATGGCGCATCGACCTGGTGTTGTTTCTTAATGGTTTGCCTGTCGCCACGCTGGAACTGAAATCCGAGTTCAAGCAGGCGGTTAATAATGCGATCAAGCAATACAAACTGACCCGCCTGCCGAAAGACCCCATCACGAATAAACCTGAACCACTGCTTACCTTTAAACGCGGCGCGTTGGTGCATTTTGCGGTCAGCCAATACGAAGTGTATATGGCGACAAAACTGGAAGGAGAGAACACTTTCTTCCTGCCGTTCAACAAAGGCACTGCCGAGGGTGCGGCGGGTAATGATGTTCCTGCTGATCCGAATGAATATGCCACGGCTTATCTGTGGCATGAGGTGCTGGCTCCCGATAATCTGCTGAAAATTCTGGCGAAGTTTGTTCATCTGCAAATCGAAGATAAAGAAGACTGGCAGGGTAAAAAGAGCAAGAAAGAAACCATGATCTTCCCCCGTTATCATCAGTGGGATGTCGTTAATAAACTGGTCGGGGATGCTCGTGACAATGGCCCTGGCCATAAATACCTGGTGCAGCATAGTGCCGGCTCGGGTAAATCAAACTCTATCGCCTGGACCGCTCACCAACTCGCCTCACTGTATGATGCCAGGGGGGATAAACGCTTTCATTCGGTGATTGTGGTCACCGACCGTACCGTACTCGATGATCAGCTACAGGACACCATCTATCAGTTTGAACATGCCGATGGTGTGGTGGGGCGAATCAATAACAAAGAGGGCCAGGGTTCCAAATCAGAAAAACTGGCCACTGCGCTGGAAAATGCTCAGCCGATTATTATTGTGACTATCCAGACTTTTCCTTTTGTGCTGAAAGCGATTGAGAACAGCGTCAGTCTGAAAACACGTAACTATGCGGTGATTGCCGATGAGGCCCATTCATCCCAGTCAGGCTCGACTGCGCGGCAGCTGAAAGAAGTGTTGATGACCGATTCGACCGATCCGGTTGAGGATGAGTTAACATCAGAAGATATTCTGGACGCTACCATCAGCGCCCGAAAAGGCTCACAAAACCTCAGTTATTTTGCCTTTACCGCCACCCCCAAATCGAAAACCCTGGAACTGTTTGGCCGCTTGCCTGATCCCGATTTGCCGGCTTCATCCACCAATAAGCCTGAGGCTTATCATGTTTACAGTATGCGCCAGGCGATTGAGGAGGGCTTTATCCTCGATGTGCTGAAAAACTATACCAGTTACAAGGTGGCGTATAACCTGGCGGAAAAAGCCCGAGAGCAAGACAAGGAGGTGGATAGCAAACGGGCCAAGGTCAAACTGAACCAATGGGTGCGGTTGCATGATTACAATATTGCGCAAAAAGTGCAGGTGATTATCGAGCACTTTAAAACCAATGTGATGGGGCTGTTGGGCGGCCAGGCAAAAGCGATGGTGGTGACCAGTTCCCGTAAAGAAGCGGTGCGCTACAAATTGGCGTTTGACAAGTATGTGGCCGAAAATAAATACCAGAATATCACTGCGATGGTGGCTTTCTCTGCTGAGGTTGAGTTTAACGAGGATGACCCTAACGCCACTGGGCTTATTGGTGAGAAGTTTACCGAAAACAATATGAATCCCGCGCTCAAAGGGCGTGATATGCGTAAAGCCTTTGATTCTGACGATTATCAGGTGATGCTGGTTGCCAACAAGTTTCAGACAGGGTTTGACCAACCCAAGCTGTGCGCCATGTACGTGGACAAAAAATTGGGTGGTGTTGAATGTGTCCAGACTCTCTCCCGACTGAATCGAACCTATCCGGGCAAAGCCGAATCAGGCACCTTTGTACTGGATTTTTTTAACGATCCCCAGGATATTCTCGACGCCTTTCAGCCCTATTATCAAACCGCTGAACTTACCGATGTTTCTGATCCCAATCTGGTTTATGACCTGTGTGAGAAGCTTAAAGCGCAGGGTGTTTTTACCTGGTGTGAGGTCGAACAGTTTTGTACGGCTTTTTTTGTTCCCAACAAGAGCAATGCGGCCATCAGTAATATCTGTAAACCGGCCGTTGAACGCTGGCAAAAACGTTACGCCTTGGCTATTGATGCCTATAAAACAGCAAAAGAGATGTTTGAGCGCTGCAAGGCGTCTGGTGATGCGGTGCTGATTGCCAATGCGGAAAACAGCTTTAAAGAATGCAAGCAGGAAAAAGACGCACTGGAGATATTCAAGAAAGATCTGGGCAGCTTTGTTCGTTTTTATGAGTTTATGTCACAGATCGTCGATTATGACGATAAAGAGCTGGAAAAACTCAGCCTGTATGCGCGCCACCTTCGGCCCATGTTGCGGGAAAAAGTCAGTGACGATGATGATGTCGATCTGACTAATGTCGCCCTGAGCCATTACCGCCTGTCGAAGATTCGCCAGCAGGATCTCCAGCTGAAAGACGAT
The DNA here is from genome assembly GCF_030689025.1 of Oceanobacter sp. 1_MG-2023. GTDB lineage: Bacteria > Pseudomonadota > Gammaproteobacteria > Pseudomonadales > Oceanobacteraceae > Oceanobacter. The sequence continues at coordinate 73,852 of NZ_JAUYWA010000001.1, read as the reverse complement.
GCGCCGGATTACACGCTTGACCCCAATACCGATGTTGGTTCTGCCAAAGCCAAAGATAAAAAAGAGGAGCTTTTGTCGGTTATTCTGCAGCGCCTGAACGAGTTGTTTGTTACCGATAACCTGACCGATGATGACATGCTCAACTATGCCCGCACCGTAGCGGACAAGGTGGGTGAAAATGATAGGGTCATGCACCAGATTCGCAACAACTCCTCGGAGCAGGCCTTTCTCGGCGATTTTCCGCAGGCGGTTGATGATGCGGTGATGGACAGCTCTGACGCACATCGGAACCAGATGATGCAGATCCTGAGTAATCCACAAGTGGCCCAAGGGTTTGCACGGGTGGTGTTTGATTTATTGGCGAACCAACAAAAATAGGTGTGCAGGTTCTGCTGGGTTGATAGGGGGCGAGGTTTTGCCCGGGTGTTGGCCAGCGGTTCTTGTGGGGATCTTTAGCATGTCAAAAACCAATACTTTGGGCCTATATTCAGAGCGCTAAAGTAGACTTTTTTCTGTCCGGCAGGTGGCCGACACTGACTCTATCATCAGTAAGGGTCACTGGCCGTTGTGCCGGTGTGCTGCAAGGCTGGTGGTGGCCATCATCGGAATTCCCCATTCAGGGGGTGTACGACCTCCGGTGTGTATCCATAGACCCAAGGTGCTCTGGTGAACACCAAACACCTTTGGGAAGCTGTTCAGGGAGCAGGAATAATCCTGTTTCATAACAATAAGAGGAAACAACTATGTGGACTAAACCAGCCTACAACGACCTGCGTATCGGCTTCGAAGTAACCATGTACTTCAGCCACCGCTAATGTCTGCCGGAGCGGTAACGCTCTGGAAGACGGGAGTTTACTCCTGATTGCCCGAGTACGCTGCGGGCTGAAAGTGCCCGGGGTAGTTGCTATTTCGGGCATTTTTTTCGGGCATTTTTTTCGGGCATTTTTTCGGGCATTTTTAATGCTGCGATAGCCTCGGTAACAATGCGCGGTGCGTTTCTAACAAAAACAATAAACAGGCTTACTCATGAAAATTCATGTTCTCGGCTCTGCTGCCGGTGGCGGTTTCCCGCAGTGGAACTGTAATTGCGTTAACTGCAAGGGTTATCGGGATGGCACGATCAAGGCGACCGCCCGTACCCAGTCTTCTATTTGTGTGTCTGCGGATGGTGAACGCTGGCTGTTATTCAATACGTCGCCGGATATTCGTGCCCAGCTGGCCTCGTTTGCGCCATTACAACCGGCTCGTCAGGATCGCGATACCGGGATTCATGCCATTGTGCTGATGGATGCCCAGATCGATCATTCCACCGGCTTGCTGATGCTGCGGGAAGGTCTGCCGCTCGACGTGTACACCACGGCTCCGGTGCATGAGGATCTGAGCACGGGGTTTCCCTTGTTTACCATGTTGAAAAAATGGAACGGTGGCCCGCGGCATCATGATATTCCGCTGGATGGCCGTTCGTTCTCCATTCCTGGTATGGAAGCTTTGAAAATCACTGCCATGCCGCTTGATAGTAATGCTCCGCCGTATTCTCCCCGCCGTGGTAATCCGATGCCGGGGGATAATATCGGGGTGTTTATTGAGGATACTCTCACCGGCGGCAAGCTGTTTTATGCTCCGGGGTTGGGGGTGATTGAAGATCATCTGTTGCCCTGGATGGCGCAAGCCGACTGTCTGCTGGTGGACGGCACGCTGTGGACGGATGATGAAATGATCAATATGGGTCTGAGTCAGTCGACCGGGCAAATGATGGGGCATCTGGCGCAGTCCGGGGACGGCGGCATGCTGGATGTACTGGCCCAGTACCCGGACAAGCGTAAAGTGCTGATTCATATCAACAACACCAATCCGATCCTGAATGAAGAATCCGCCGAGCGCGCCATTGTTGAGGAACAGGGGGTTGAGATCTCCTGGGACGGTATGGAAATCGACATCTAACTGCTGTTAGCTGTTAAAAGAGCGTGAATCAAAAGAAAAACAGAATATTTACAACAGAACATATAAAAAGAACATTAAAAGAAGAATATCCACCGGCAAGCGGTAAAAATCCGGTGAGTAGGGGAAGCGCAGAACAATAACAATATCCCCAACCAGTAACCTCCCTGAGGTGGAGACATACCATGACAGAACACAGCAACAAGCAGCCCTGGTCCCGCGAAGAATTTGAACAACGCCTGCGTGCCAAAGGGGCGCTTTATCATATTCACCACCCTTATCATCAGGCGATGCATCACGGCGAATGCAACGAAGCGCAAATTCGTGGCTGGGTCGCCAATCGTTTTTATTATCAGATCAATATTCCGGTGAAAGACGCCAATATTCTGGCCAACTGTCGCGACCGGGATGAGCGCCGCATGTGGGTGCAACGGATTCTGGATCACGATGGTTTTGACGGTGCCCATGGCGGGATCGAAGCCTGGTTGATGCTTGGCGAAGCGGTGGGTATTGATCGCGAGACCATGTTGTCGCAAGAGCTGGTGTTGCCGGGTGTCCGTTTTGCGGTGGATGCCTATGTCAATTTTGCCCGGCGGGCCAGCTGGGAAGAAGCGGCCTGTTCTTCGCTGACCGAAATGTTTGCGCCGGAAATCCATCAGTCGCGGCTGGATACCTGGCCACAGAATTACCCCTGGATTGATGCTCAAGGCTTGCAGTATTTCCGGGGGCGGTTGAGCGAAGCCCGCCGTGATGTTGAGCATGGCTTGCGGGTCACGCTGGATCATTTTGTCACTCAGCAGCAGCAGCAGCAGGCGCTGGATATCCTGCAGTTCAAACTCGATATTCTCTGGACCATGCTGGATGCGATGACCATGGCTTACGATTACCAGCGCGCGCCGTATCACAATATCGAAGCCGATGGCATGGGCAATCCGGTGCGTTATCACAAAGGGGCGTACCGATGATCAGGGCAGAGCAAATACCGGTTATGAACCGCCTGTACCGGATGCAATGGGAAGAAAGCCAGCAATCCCATGTGTTGTTGTACCCGGAAGGTATGGTGCAACTGAATGGCAGTGCTGGAGAAATCATGGCGCTGGTGGATGGCACCCGTTCCGGGGCTGATATTATTGCGGCGCTGGAACAGAAATTCCCGGAAGCCGGTGATCTGGGCGCTGATATTATCGAATTTCTGGGAGTTGCCCATGAGCACAACTGGATCACCTTTGACTAGCCCGGTTATTCAGCCATCGGCGGATAACCCCCACGCTGCGGGCCGCCCTTTCTGGCTGCTGGCCGAGCTGACCTATAAATGCCCGTTGCAGTGCAGTTATTGCTCCAACCCGCTTGATCTGAGTGGCAGTGGCACCGAACTCACCACCGACCAGTGGCTCAGTGTGTTTGAGCAGGGCCGCAAAATGGGAGCGGCGCAACTGGGCTTTTCTGGTGGCGAGCCGTTGCTGCGGCGAGATCTGGAAGTGCTGATTCGTGAAGCCCGCCAGATGGGCTATTACACCAACCTGATTACCTCGGGTCTGGGGATGGATGATCGCCGGGTGTCGGATTTTCGTGATGCCGGGCTGGATCATATCCAGGTCAGTTTTCAGGCCAGTACCGAAGAGTTGAACAATCAACTCGCCGGGAGTCAGAAAGCCTTTGCCCAGAAGTTGGCCATGGCGCGGGAGGTGAAAGCCCAGGGCTACCCGATGGTGCTGAACTTTGTGATCCATCGCGACAATATTGAGCAGATCGACAAAATCATCGAGCTGTCGATCGAGTTGCAGGCCGACTTTGTCGAGCTGGCCATTGCCCAGTATTACGGCTGGGCTTTTATTAATCGTGCGCACTTGTTGCCCACCAAGGCGCAGCTGATCAAGGCTGAAGCCATTACCAATCAATATCGGGATCAACTGGATGGCCGTGGCCCGAAGCTGATTTTTGTCACCCCGGATTATTACGAAGAGCGCCCCAAGGGCTGTATGAATGGCTGGGGAAATATTTTTCTGACCATTGCTCCGGACGGTACGGCATTGCCGTGTCACAGCGCCCGTGAATTGCCCATACAGTTTCCGAACGTCAAGGATGAAGCGCTGGCGGATATCTGGTATCGCTCGACCGGTTTTAACCATTTTCGGGGTTATGAATGGATGAAGGAGCCGTGCCGCTCCTGCGACGAAAAAGAGAAAGATTTTGGTGGTTGCCGCTGTCAGGCTTTCAAGCTTACTGGTGATGCTGCCAATGCCGATCCGGTTTGCAGCAAGTCGGCGCACCACGGCAAGATCGTGGCCGCCCGTACCGAGGCGGAGCAGTTGGCGGCTGGCGTCGCGCCGTCGTCACCGTTGCTGGCGCGTAATAAACGCAACCAGCAGGCGGCTGTCGATATTATTGCCCGCGGATGATGACGGCCATCAGTGCCCAACAGGCTGCTGCCCAGGGCAAGCAATGGGCGGAACTGCGCAGCGCCGGCAGCTGGCTGGGCTGGCTTGAGTTTGATCCGGCAACAGCCACCAATCAGGTGCTGGTTGCTGCGCTGGACGAACAGCCGTTAGTTCCTGTGGTGGTCAGCCCGGCAGGGATGTCTGCCCGTAGCCGGGTGCATGAATATGGCGGTGGCAGCTGGTGTTTGTTTGCCAATGGGCTGATCTTTGTGAATGAAACCGATCAGGGCTTGTACCTGGTTACGCTGACCGGGGATTTGCAGGCTGTGCCGGTTCCGCAGCGGTTGTTTGTGCAGCCGGGCTGCCGCTATGGCGACCTGGTGTGGGATGAGCTTCACCAGCGGGTGCTGGCGGTTGAGGAGGCGCATTCGAGCACCACGCAAGAACCGGTCAATCGTCTGGTGGCGCTGGCATTGGTCACGCTGCCGGGTCAGCCAGTACGGGCTGAGCGGCATCTGCTGGCGGAAGGCTGGGACTTTTATGCCAGCCCGACGCCTGCACCCGATGGCCGTTATCTGGCCTGGCTGTGCTGGAATCACCCTCATCAGCCCTGGTTGTCGACCACGTTACAACGGGGCGAACTGGACAACGCCGGTGCCTTGCTGGCGGTCGAGACGGTCGCCAATCCGCAACAGGCCGAGGTTTCCTTGTGCCAGCCGGGTTTTCTGGGGGATGAGTTGTGGGCGGTGTCGGATCAGCCCGGTGACGTTGCGCTGTCTGGCAAGCCCGAGGATGAATCCTATTGGAACTTATACCGTTATCTTTGTGCGCCCTCTGTGGCATCTCCTGCAACATCTCTTACAGCACCTCCTGTCGCCGAAGTGGTACATGCCCAGGCGGCTGAATTTGCAACGGCGCAATGGCAACTGGGGTTACGTCACTGGGTGGCAGGAGCCGATGGGGTGGTGGCCAGCTTTTTCCAACAAGGAGAGGCTGGCATCGGTTGGCTCAACCGTCGCAGCGGTGTTTTTGAATCCCTCTTATCACCGGATCACAAGGCAACGGCCCGTTACCACAGCCTGTGCTGGAATACCCACAGCGGCCGCTATTACGCCTTGCGGGAGTGCTGGGATTCTCCCACGCAACTGGTGAGCTGGGACTTGTCTGTTGCTGGTGAGGATCGAACCGCTGAAGGCCTTATCCGTCTGGATATCGGCCCAATGCCGCAAACGCTGACGCGCCCGCAGCGGTGCATGATCCCGGCTCCCGCGGCAGCGGAGCAAACGCTGTTTGGCTGGTATTACCCTCCAACCGCTGCAACCGACGTATCCGGTAACGCGTATCAACCGGGCTTGATTATCCAGTTGCATGGTGGGCCAACGGCCATGGCGGACAGCAGCTTTGATCCACAAAAGCAGTTTTGGTGTGATCGTGGTTATGGTCTGCTGATGCTGAATTATCGCGGCAGCAGTGGGTTTGGTCGTCGTTATCGACAGGCCTTGGCCGGTCAGTGGGGGCTGACAGACGTGGACGATGTGCTGTTGGCCTGTCAGTACGCCCAGGCTCAGGGCTGGGCACACCCGGGCAGAATACTGGTGCGGGGCAACAGTGCCGGTGGCTATACCGTGTTGCGGGTCTTGTCGGATGACCGTGCCGCAGCGGCTGGCATCGGAGGCGGTGCCAGTCTGTATGGAATCAGCGATCTGGCTCTGTTAAATGCCCACACGCACAAATTTGAATCCCGCTATCTGCATTGGTTGATCGGCGACCCGGTTATGGATGCACAGCGTTATCGCCAGCGTTCACCGATTTTCCGGTTGGATCACTTTCGGCTGCCGGTGATCTTTTTTCAGGGACAGCAGGATCGTGTTGTTCCGCCGCCGCAGACGCGGCAGTTGTTTGAGGCTTTGCAAGCGCGCTCGGTCATTACCGATTATGTGTTGTTCAAGGGGGAAGGCCATGGTTTTCGCCAGCAAAAAAACCGGGCGATGGTATTGCAACGGGAATATGCGTTTTATCAGCAGTTATTGGGGGCTGATGCCGACGGGCTGGGCTGAACAGTAACAGCGGGGAAAAACCAGCAGAAAAAAACAACAGAAAAAACAGCAGAAAGAAAACCAGCGGTAATAAAAAGATTGATACCAGAACCAGAACCAGAACCAGAACCAAAGAAAAGCAAAAGCCGGTTCTGGTGACGACGCCAGGTTATTCAGGCAAAACAATAACCAGGCATCGTCACGGCAAGAGCCAGTGCCACCCCTAACGTGTTATTCGATACGGCGACCTTGAAGAACCTTGCGTTCGGTGGTCTTTTCTTTCAGGGAATCGGCGTCTATCCATAACCGTGGTTGCGAATAGAGCTGGCCTTCACATTCTGTGGCCTGATTATCCACGGTGTAGTACCACTCACCGTCGTAATACACCTGGAAGTGATTGTCTTTATTACGCCCAAGCGAGGTGTAATCTCCCTGAGCAACACCTTGCTCGACACCAAAGGTAAGGGCTGTACCTTCTTCAAAGCTGACCGCCATAAAGTTCTCGTCGACCTGAACAGCAACGCCGGGAGTCCAGGATGGTACTACCACTTCATGCACCAGTTGTCCTTGACGACGAATCAGTTTGCCGCTGGATATGTTTTTTTCGACCATTCTGAACTGGCGTTCAGCCCGGAAGGGCGGACAAACATAATACTGCAGTTGTTGCAGGTCGGCGTTATTAAAGCCTTCGCTGTAACGTAACTCTTGGGTAAACGGAATATATGATTGATGGCTACAGGCAGTCAGCAGTAAAAGGCAGCTTGCCGAGACGATTGTTCTCATGAAAATCCTCATGTCGTAACCTTGATCAGTACATTTAAAATATCAGCATGTTGCCAGATCGCCTGTATTGCCGATCAGCATTCAACATGCATAAGGTTTATTATGCCAGTCATTGACAGGTTATGGGCAACAGCAGGGCCATGATTATGGATAAATCTGTCAAATCAAGATAGCAATCAGCGCTCTTGTGTTGTGCAAGAGCCGGTATTTCATAACATGATAGTACAACTGACCGCAGTCCATTGTGGCAATACAGTACAGGGTGTGACAGGAGAAAGGTGATTATGAAGGTTTGGGACAGTTTTGTTCGTGGGTATCACTGGTTGCAGGTGATGTTACTGGCGGGATGTTGGTGGACCGCAGAAGAAGGTGAAATGGGCTGGCATATGAGCCTGGCATCGTGTCTGGTGGCGCTCTGGATCACGCGGTTGGGGTGGGGATTGTTTGGTTCTTCCAATGCCCGTTTCAGCCAGTTTGTGCCGGGGCCGCAAGCTGTGATCCGTTTTTCCCGCACTATGCTGACCGGCAAGGAAATGCCACGGCATGCCGGACATAATCCGCTGGGTGCCTTGATGGTGGTGGCGCTGATGCTGTTGATTGCTGCGCAATGGGGCAGTGGACTCTTTGCAACGGATGAAATTTTTACCGAAGGACCTCTGGTTGAGATGGTCTCTGCAGATACCGCGACACTGTTGACCCAATGGCATCATCTGAATTTTGATCTGATTGTTGTGCTGGTGGTTTTGCATGTTGCTGCGGTGGTGTTTCATCAATGGCGTGGTGAGCCTCTGGTGCAGGCCATGATTATCGGCAAACGGAACGATTTGAGCGCAGCCGAAGCACCGACTCTGGTACCTGCATGGCGTGCCTGGGTGGTATTTTTGCTGTTGTGGGTGGTGAGTAACCGTCTGATTGTGGGCAGCTGGTGGATTTGGTAAGTCGACAGAAAGTTGATGTGATATTGGTGAGATGTTGATGTAACAGAGCGGCGGGTAACAGGGCAGTCCCCGCCGCAGTCCCCGACGACACAGGGTTTGGCCATGTCGGCGGGTTGAGTCATACCGGCCTGACGTGGTCAGGCCCGGAATCAGCTACTAGCGGTTTTTAAAGTCGGTGTGGCAGCTTTTGCAGTTTTTGGCTGCTTCCATAAAGACAGGCTTGATAGTGTCCATGTCGCCGGATTGTGCTGCTTTTGCCAATGCGCTTGAGTCTTTCTGGAACTTGGTCATTTTTTCTTCGAACAGTGCCGGTTTTTCCCAGACTGCCGGTTTGGCTTTGGTATCGCCTTTATCTGAGCCAGGTACGGTAAAACCTTCCATCGGCATTTTTGACAGTGCATCCAGGCTGTTGGCGCGGTATTGGAATTCCACGGCGTCAAAGTCTTTTTTGCCTTTGATCATGTCACCCATTTGACCAAAATGCGCAGCGACCAGGTGGAATACTGCCTGGCGGTATTCAATGGCGTCTTCAACTTCGTCGTTGCCGTGTGCGACTGCACTGAAAGTACAGGCAGAGGCAAGAGAGATGGCCATAAGTTGTTTGCTAATGATATTCATCAAGAGTCCTTCTATTGGTTGCTATTGGGAATTGTTATAGGGATTAAGCCGTCGATTCTGTCTTTGGATGGCAGAACTGCTCAGGCTATCAGCCAGGCTATTGGTCAGGCTGTTAGTCAGGCCAAGTAGCTATTACACCCGTATTATGTGGCTAATATACGACAACATAGTGTTGGATGGTCAGCATGCTGGCAAGAATCCGACCGATTTGTGAGATCTTTTACATTTGTTGACTTTCACGGCATTGCGTTGGCGGCATCACCTGATCCAGGGGGAGATGATGCCGGACGCCGGTCTTGTGTAGCAGGCTGGTGGTTATTCCCGGAACATGGCAGCCAGTGACTGGCTGGCCATCACTGCGGCTTCGGCTTTGGTATCGACAGCCTGCTGGATTGAAAGATCATCTGGACTGGCCAGAGTGCTCTGGTAAGGCACATGGCCCAGCAAGGGGATACATTGCTGGCTCAGTACCTCGGTTAGATAGTCGAGATTATCCTGCTCCACCACCATGGAGGGATTCAGGCTGTTGGCTATCCAGCCTGTGAGCGTCAGGCCCCGGGCGCGAATGGCTTCAACACTGAGTAAGGCATGGTTGATACAACCCAGCCGTAAACCCACCACCAGAATCACTTCCAGTGGCTGACGGTCAGCGCTGCGGTCGATGGCAACGGCGAGATCCGCGAGTGAATGGCTGGTGTTGATCGGCACCAGCCAACCTCCGGCACCTTCGATCAATTCAAAATTGGCTCCGGCACTGTCGAGAGAGTTTATACAGGCCTGGGTCAGCTGATCCAGATGTAGTGGCCGCTGTTCCTGGCGGGCAGCAATATGAGGGGCTATGGCAGCCTGGAAGGCAACCGGGTTATGACTGGTATAGGGCTGCTCGACGCTACTGAAACGCTGTAACAGCAGCGCATCGTCATTACACCATTGTGGTTGCTGCGGTTGGTCCGGGCTGGCCATCCATGTGCATCCCGCGGCAACGGGTTTCAGCCCAAAAGTGCGATAACCGGCTCTGGTCGCGGCAGCCAGCAAGGCGGCAGATACCAGCGTTTTACCCACATCGGTGTCGGTGCCGGTAATAAAAAGGCGGCGCGGAGGCAGGGCTGGCCCGGTGGCGGAAGGGGGAGTCGTATGGGTCATGGGGTTATCCGTGATCGGGTTTGGTGGCCAGTATCCAGCCCAGTTGGTAACTCAGGGGACACTGGCCGTTGGCCGCTTTGGGGTAGTACTGGTCAAACAAGCGAATGAGCTGGCGACCGCCCAGACCAGGGCGACGGTCACTGTTGACGTTGGTGGCACCAATGGCTTTTAACGCTTTTAACAGGCTGAGAGTGTCCGGGTAATGCTCCTGATAACAGCTCTGGCGTTGTTGCTGAATAATAAAACCGGCCTGTAATAGCGCCCTGGCCAGCTCTGTGTCACTGGTAAAGTGATTGATATGGCGGAAATGATCAATGTGTTGCCAGGTGGCGGCAATTTCGGCGTGGGTGCCGGGTAACAGTGTGGCGATGGCCAGCGTGGCCCCCGGTGCCAGTACCCGATACCACTCGGTCAGGGTCTGCTGCGGGTGTTCGCTCCATTGCAGCATCAGGCTGGAGATGGCACCACAAGGGGGCTGCTGGCTTGCATCGGTGCTGGCATTCGCGGCGGTATTCCGGTAACGGCCGTCAGGCAGCGGGAGTTGGTCTGCATCGGCCAGTAGCAGGGTGCGGGAAGTCAGCTCACCAGTGGCTGCGGCATGGGGGTAAAGCGGTCGCTGGCGGGCAACCGTCAGCATGCCTGCGGCCATATCGATCGCGGTAATATGCTCGGCCCCCAGAGTCGACAGCGGCTCAAAGGCGGTACCGGTACCACAACCGATATCAAGCCAGTGTCCGTGCAGGCCTTCCGGTTGCTGTTGTTGCAGGTAGTGCATTAATTGCTGTTGTGCCCATTGCTGCACCGTGGCGGCCTGGTCATAGCTATTGGCGGCGCGGCTGAACTGCTGGCTGACCTGGCGTTTATTACGCATCAGGGGTGGCTTCATTGTGGTGTTCCAGCGCTGTGATCAAGCAGTTGGAGCAGGGCGTTTTGCAGGGAAGGAATCGTCGTTTCTTCCACCAGCAGTGCGTGGCTCTGGCCGGCCTCCGCCAGCAAGCCGTGGCTGGAGGTTAATCCGGCTGGGCGTAAGGCATCCTGCTGGCTGTAACAGGCCAGTCGGGGCATGCCGGGTTGCTGCTTGTCGAGCTGTGCATCGTCCAGCTGATATTGGGTTAACCAGTCCAGCGAGGTGGCGAGCAGTGCGGCCTGGGTGCTGTCGAGTTGGGCGTTGGCAAGGGTGGTCATATTACTGCGCGCTTGCTCCGCTCCCTGGCAACATAACGCCAGGAAGCGTTTCAGGGTTTTGGCCGGGAAGCGCTCAAGGCTGTTGCGGAAGCCGGTAAAGGCCGCGGCATCCATACCCTGCTGCGGGGCTGTTGGCTGGCTCAAGAAATGATGGCCCGTGGCCATGGTGCACAATGCCCGTGCGCTGATGGCCGGTTTGGTTTGCTGGGCCGACGGTTGGCTTAATGCGGCATGGGCCAGTGCGCCGCCCAACGACCAGCCGACCCAGATCGCATCGGCCGTCGCGGATTGTTGCAGCAGGCGAGTGGCATCGCTGCATACCGGTGTGCTGTTGAACCGGGTCAGTTGTTGATAAAACACCGGATAGTCGAGGCCCAGGTGCACACCGGGCAACCGACTCAGTAATGGCTCAAATACGGTGGCTTTGAATCCCCAGCCGGGGAGCCAGTACCATACGGGGCCGGTATCCGCACTGGATTGTGAATGGGCGGCGGCCAGTGGTTGCCAGATATCGGCCGGGTTCACAATGTCTCTCCCTGAGGGTCTGATGACCGGATGTCGGCTGCGGGGAGGCGCAGTGACTCTGGTATCAGCTCATCCAGTGCTGTCAGTAACTGGTCAATCTGGGCGGTGGTATGGGCTGCAGTCAGGGTGATACGTAGACGGCTGCTGCCATTGGGAACGGTCGGTGGTCGAATGGCTGTTACCCATAGGCCACGCTGCTGCAGTTCGGTACTGATGGCCATGGCGCTGGCTTCGTCGCCAATCATCAAGGGTTGAATCGGGGATTCTGACGGCATCAGGGCGAGCCCGAGCTGGCTGGCACGTTGGCGAAAATAGCCAATATGCTGGTGTAATGTGTGTCGCAAGCTATCGTCTTGCAGGCGTTCGAGGTTCGACAGCATGGCTTCGGCCACCGCTGGCGGTAACGCGGTCGTGTAAATATAGGGGCGAGCAAACTGCACCAGATAATCGATCAGTGCCTGATCACCGGCGACAAAGGCACCAAAGCCGCCAAGAGCTTTACCCAATGTGCCTATGTACACCGGCAGTTGTTCGCTGCTGAGATCAAAGGCCGAACGCACCCCGGCACCTTGTTTGCCAATAATCCCCAGTCCGTGAGCGTCATCAACCATCAACAAGGCCTGTTGCTGCTGGCAAATCTGGCTGAGCCGGGCGACATCGGCGAGGTCGCCATCCATGCTGAAAATACTGTCGCTGACCACCAGTGTCAGTGGTTGTTTTGCTATCTCTTGTTGCGCTTGTTGCATCAGCGGTTGGCGCTGTATCAGCCGTTGTTGCAGCTGATCGTAATCCAGATGGCGGTAACGCAGAAAATCGGCGCGGCTGAGTAACGCCCCATCGATCAGTGAAGCATGGTTCAGCTTGTCTTGCAGAATCAGGTCGCCACGTTGGGTCAGGGCATTGATGCAGCCGACATTGGCCATATAGCCGGTGGAAAACAGCAACGCGGCCGGATAGCCAGTGTGCCTGGCCAGCGCTCGTTCCAGTTCGTCGTGGGCGCTGGAATGGCCACATACCAGATGTGACGAGCCGCTTCCCAGGCCCCAGCGCTGGGCGCTTTGCGCCAGGGCGTTGGCACCACCCATCGCCAGCCCAAGATAATCATTGCTGCAAAAATTGATCAGCGGCTGCCCATTGCGTTGAACCACTGGCCCTTGCTGGCTATTGAGGGTTGAACGCTGACGCCATTGGTCGAGTTGGCGGCGCTGTTGACTGGCGTGATTGAGACGACGTTGCCAGGGCGTGGAGCAGGAATTGGGCATGGGAGCGGATTAACCTGTTGATGAGGTGGCGGTCAGGTGGCGATTAAAAGGCAGTATTGGGTTGCTTGACAATAAGACGGTGACAGAACAGGTCAATACGGTCAGCCCGGTTTGGTTTACTAATGGTGAGGCTGGCTCCGACTGTTTAGCTCAAAAGAGGAAATCACGCCGTTGAATCGATCTGTTATCGGGTTGTAGCGGAGTTAATGGCTGAAATCCGTTAACCTTTCTGTCATTGATTTCAGTGAGAGCAGATGATGACAGGCCATGACCACTCCAGCGCCAAACCCTGGTCAAACCCGGCGTTAAGCGATACCGAATTTGACCACCAGCATTTATGGCACCCCTACAGTTCGATGACCACCCCGGCTCCGGTATGGCAGGTGGCTTCTGCCAGTGGTGTACGGTTACGCCTGAGCGATGGTCGCGAGCTGATCGATGGCATGGCCTCCTGGTGGTGTGCGGTACATGGTTACAATCACCCGCGTCTGAATCAGGCTGCCACCGAGCAGCTGGAGAACATGTCCCATGTGATGTTTGGCGGTCTGACCCATGGCCCGGCGATTGAGCTGGGGCGGCGGCTGGTGGCCCTGACACCAGCGGGGCTGGACAAGGTCTTTCTGGCCGATTCCGGCTCGGTGGCGGTTGAAGTGGCCATGAAAATGGCCATCCAGTACCAGCAGGCGCGGGGAAAACCGGCCAAGCAACGACTGCTGGCGCTGGAGCGTGGTTATCATGGCGATACCATGGGGGCGATGTCGGTGTGTGACCCACGTCGGGGAATGCACCATCTGTTTGCCGGAGTCCTGACGGCCCAGCACTTTGTCCCTGAACCGCAGGCTGTTTACCCCAAGGCTGACCAGCCGCAAGATGCATCGGTACTGGCGGCGGACATTGCCGGGTTGCGCCAGAAGCTGGAGAGCTGTCACCAGGAGCTGGCCGCGCTGATTCTGGAGCCTGTTGTGCAGGGGGCGGGGGGGATGCGTTTTTATCATCCCGACTATTTGCGCGCCGCCCGACGTTTGTGTGATGAGTTTGATGTGCTGTTGATTGCCGATGAAATCGCCACGGGGTTTGGCCGTACCGGCAAGCTGTTTGCCTGTGAACATGCCGCTATTTCGCCAGATATCCTGTGTGTGGGCAAGGCTCTGACCGGTGGTTATATGACGCTGTCTGCCACACTGGCAACCACCGAAATTGCCACTACCATCAGCCAGGGAGAAGCTGGCTGTTTTATGCACGGCCCGACCTTTATGGGGAATCCGCTGGCATGCCGGGTGGCTTGTGAAAGCATCGACTTGTTGCTGGATTCGGATTGGCAGGCTCAGGTACAGCGTATCGAACAGCAGTTGGAGCAGGGCTTGTCGCCGTTGCGAGGCCAGGCCGGTATTCGTGATGTCCGGGTGCTTGGAGCGATTGGTGTGGTGCAGCTGGAGCAGTCGGCCAATGTGGCAGAACTGCAGCCCTTGTGTGTAGCGCAGGGGATCTGGGTGCGGCCGTTTGCCGATTGTGTTTATGTGATGCCGCCATTTGTGATGAGCAATGACGATCTGGCAACGCTGACAACGGGCATCCAGACGGCTCTGGGGCAATATCTGGCTGGTTCGTAAGGCACGCCAGACAAGGGGCCTGACGTGTTTGCTCCGGGTTTACGGGTTTTTCGGGTTATTGTTCCAGTAAATAGGCCATCAGGGCGCGGAGCTTGGCCGGTTTGACCGGCTTGTTCAGACGGGTGGCTCCCAGTCGGGTGATTTCCTGACGCACGGTATCGCTGCGGTCAGCGGTAATAACGATCAGGGGAGTTGCCATAACGTTGCTGTCGGCGGCTGCCAGAGTGCGTATCACGCCGGTGCCGGTTTCATCGTGATCCAGATGATAGTCCGCCAGTACAATATCCGGACAGAAGTTGTGCCAGGCATCCTGGGCGACTTCGCCATTACTGGCGGTAATCACGTTACACCCCCAGGCCTGCAACAGGCTTTTCATACTGAGACGAATGGTTTCCTCGTTATCGATCACCAGTACCCGCACCCGATTAAGACGAGCACTGGCGGCCAGACCTTCCGGCACGGTGTCGGCACGATTGGCGGAGTGGCGGCCTTGTGGGTCATCAACACTTGCCTGTGGCACGGTGACGGAGAAACAGCTGCCAATCCCAACCCGTGAATGAATGGCCACCGGGTGATCCATCATTCGGGCGATACGTTCAACAATGGCGAGGCCGAGGCCAACGCCTTTGCTGCGCCCCTGGTTGGCGTTGTCGAGCTGGCGGAATTCCCGAAAAATCTCTGTACGCTGGTGTTCGGCAATCCCCGGCCCGGAGTCACAAATCATCAGTTGCAGCTGGTCGCCACGGCGGCGACAACCTATCAGTACCCGCCCGGTGGGGGTATAGCGAATGGCATTGCTGACGAAGTTGCGCAGGATGCGCATTAATAAGCGCGGGTCGCTGCGGATACGCAGGCTGCTGGGTACCATATGCAATTCGAGATTGGCCTGATGGGCCTGGGTCTGGAATTCGCTGTACAGGGTTTTGAGCAGGTCGTTGACGGCAAACTCTTCATGATCGGGGGTTACGGCATTGGCATCGAGGCGGGAAATATCCAGCAGGTCGGCCAGCAGTTCTTCGGCACCGGTCAGGGCGGTGTGAATACGTTCAACCAGAACCCGGTTGTCGTTATCCAGTGTGCGTTCTTGCAATGTGGCAACCAGCAGGCGGGCAGCGTTCATTGGCTGCAACAGGTCGTGGCTGGCGGCGGCAAGGTATTTGTCTTTGCTGGCGTTGGCGGCTTCGGCTTCCTGCTTGGCGGCCTGTAGTTCCCGGGTGCGGACTTCGACACGCTGTTCCAGCTCGTTATTGATACGGGCCATGGCGGCCTGGGCGCGTTTGCGTTCGGTAATATCATGCACGAAGACTTCGATCAGGCCCTGTTGCGGGTCTTTCAGCAGCACGTTGATCGACACCGCGACTGGTTCCATGCCCAGTTTGCGCTTGAAGCGGGTTTCGAATGATTGCTGGCGACCGAGCTGATTCACCTGTTGCATCAGTGTGTCCAGGTCTTGCGGGTCGTGGAACAGGTCGTGGCGCAAGGAGGTGACGGAGTAGCGGAATTCGGTGGCATCCCGATAGCCACACATACGGGCGATGGCCGGGTTGGCACCACTGATACCGCCACTGGCTCTGGCCTGGAAGATGCCGTGCAGGGCGTTTTCGAACAGCCATTGATAGCGTTCTTTTTCGCTTTCCAGCTCATCAATCTTTTGCAGCAATTCCGGGTAGTAGCTTTTGCGCGCCGAGAAGGCTCCAAGGCCAATCAGGTTTTGTACCAGGGCCTGGTCTTCTGCATTGTGCTCGTTGCTGTTTTGCGGCTCGTTGTTCACGTCAGAGGCTGGGTCATAACGCTTCCTCATAGACCACCTCTACATCTCGTTTGCTGGATTTTCTGGGGTTGGTCAGAATGCAGGGGTCGGTCAGTGCTTTGCCAGACAGTTCCGGAATATCGGCCAACCGCACGCCGGATTGCCCCAGGTTCTGGGTCAGACCCACTCTGGCCTTGAGCTGGCTGATGTTGTCGACCAACTGGCGGCGTATTTCGGTACTGGTCCGGCCTTTGGTCTGGATGCCCAGGGTTTCGGCAATCACCCGGAAGCGATCTTCTGCATGGCTGTAATTATAGTCTATCACTCGTTCGACCAGAATGGCGTTGCAGAGACCATGCGGTAAATCGAGATAACCGCCGAGGCTGTGGGACATGGCATGTACGGCCCCCAGAATGGCGTTGGAAAACGCCAGCCCGGCTTTGAGTGACGCCAGCATCAGCTGTTCGCGCAGGGCAATATCGGTAGGGTTGTCGACCAGCGCGGGCAGGTTGCCGGCCACCAGGCGGATGGCTTCCAGGGCATTCGTATCGGTGAGTGGGCCGCTGGCGGTGGATACAAATGCTTCGATGGCATGCACCATGGCGTCGATGCCAGTGCAGGCGGTTAAAAAGGGCGTCATCGTCAGCGTGGTTTCCGGGTCGATGAGGGAAACATCCGGTACCACTGCCTTGCTGATGATGGAGATTTTCATGCGGCTGTTCTGGTCGGAAATAATGGCAAACTGGGAAACGTCTGCCGAAGTGCCTGCGGTGGTCGGAATAAAAATCAGCGGCGGAATCGGCGAATGAATGCGGTCGACTCCTTCAAAAGTGAGAATATGCTGGCGGTTGACCGAGACTATGCCAATGCCCTTGGCGCAGTCCATCGGGCTGCCGCCGCCCACGGCGACAATCAGGTTGCAGCCTTCTTCATTATAGAAGGCGGCTCCGGCCATGACTTCTTCGGTTCTGGGGTTGGGACTGACGGCGGAGAAAACCCGGTAATCAATGTCCATTTCCTGCAGGCTGTTTTGTACATCGGCGACCCACCCGGAGGCGATTACACCGGGGTCGGTGACGATCAATACCCGCTGGGCGCCAAAATTCCGGGCGAAGTTACCTACGGTTTTGCGGGCTCCGACGCCAAAGATAATCTCCGGGGCAACAAACTTTCTCAGATTGGAAATGGAATCAGACATAAATAGAGGGTCCCGAAGCGTATGCGCAGAGTGCGTCATTATTCTTGTAATAATGGAAGACAGTAAACCGGTTCCTTACCTGAGGTAAAGGCTACGATAGCGTTAGGTATCTAGTGCCAAGGGGTTAGTCGGGCGGTAGATTCTTGCTGTTGCGCAGTGGCTATTGTCATTATTTTTCCAGAACGTCTGACAGTTAATTACCCGCCAAAGAGACAGACTGTGGCAACAGCGGCGGCCACCACTGTCCTCACCACTGTCCTGCACGGGTACGATTGTCCAATATAGAATATTGTCGACTCCATCACAAAGATACTTCTGGATAGGTATGTTAGAGCCAGCAAGTGTCAACCAATATTGAGCGACTGCGTTGACAACAGAAATACCCTGATAAGGAGTCTGTTGTATGAAAGCACGTCTACGGTTTACGGCTGTTGTTTTTTCTTTGCTGCTCAGCGCTTGTGGCGGTTCTTCTGGCACTGGCAGTAGTGGTGGCTCAAGCGGTGATGGTGGCGATTCTTCCGGTATCACCCCGCTGCTGGAAGATACCAACCCGACCTTGAGCAGCGCCAGTTACGATGGTGAGAATACGGAGCTTGCACACAATACCCTGGTACAAGCTTCGATCATTTATGATGAAGAAATTGACTACGATGAACCGGACCATCATTACTATCTTTATACCGCCCCGGCCAGCGGTTATATCAGTGTGATCCTGCATAGTGAGTTTCTACAAGGCAGTTCTGGCGATATAGCACTTGAGGTGGTGGAATATAACGCTCAACCAGCAGGTGACTTGTCATTTGAGTGGAGTGGTAATCAGGTGATTATATTTCCGGTCAGTGCTGGCTTGACATACCGTATTGCCATTTATCCCAATGTGACTTACGAGGATGAAGACGATGATAGCTATGACGAAGGCCAGGTTGACTATCAGCTGACGCTGTCTGATGTCAGCCGTCACCTGTTGGATATGAGCAGTACCGAGCATCTGGCTCTGGTGTTCTCAGACATTATGATCACGGACTGTGATGACGACAGTCACCCGATGAGTCTTGGTTACGATTACGCCCCTTTTGTCATTGAGCTGGATGCTGGCCATTTTGTCGGTGACCACTGGGGTTACTGGCAAATGCCGGACCCTCAGTCTGTCAGCCAGTCTGGCAATCTTATCCAGCTCAGTGCCGATTATCGTGTGTATATGAACGAACTCTTCACCATAGACAATACCCTGACCGCGCAAATCAATCTGTCTGACAATCGTTTTACGGGCGTCAGCGACTCCACCGCCAACATCAGTTACAACGGTAATGTCATCAGCAGTGAATGCCAGAGCTATCATTATGATGGCGAAGTGTTCTGGTTACTGTAACTGGCCAGGCTGTCCTTGCACGTGCTGTCCTTGGTGTGCGTAACCTGTTGCGATCATTCTGGTCGCAACAGGTTGTGCTTGCTGGTGTTGTTATTGTGCCGCATCGGTTGCCAGTAACCTGGCCTTGGCTTGCCGCTGCTCCTTTTTTCGCGCACTGATGCTGTCTACACACTGGGTGTCGTCGCGCAGAATCACGACGCATTCCAGGCATTGGATGCACTCGTCGTAGTCGATTTCCCCATCCTTGCGAATGGCGTTGATTTCGCAACGGCGTTTACACATCTGGCACGGCGTGCCACACATATCCACACGGTCGAGCATGCTCAGGCGGCGCAGTTTGCCAATAATGGCCAGACCGGCACCGAGTGGGCATATATAACGGCAGTAGAATTTGTGCACAAACATACTGGCCACCAGTAAGGCGACGGCGTACAGCACAAAGGGCCAGGCGCGATAAAAATAGAGGGTGATACTGGTTTTGAAGGGTTCAACTTCAGCCAGTTGTTCCGCCAGCGTCAGGGAATAAAACGCGGTTGCGACCAGTCCGGCCAGAATCGGGTACTTGATCAGAATCAGCTTGTGGTGCAGGGGTTCAGGGATACGCCGTTGACGAATGCCCAGCCGTTTGGCCAGTGCTGAGGCCATTTCCTGCAAGGCCCCAAAGGGGCAAAGCCAGCCACAGAACAGCCCGCGTCCCCAGATAAACAGACTGACAAAGGTGTAGCTCCACAGAATAAAAATCACCGGGTCGAGCAGGAAGATACCAAGGTTAAAGCCGTCGTACAGGTTCAGCAGCAGGGTATAGATATTGACGACTGACAGCTGCCCCTGGGCATAAAAACCGAGATAGGCGACGGTATACACCAGAAACCCCCAGCGAAAAACATGCATCGCACGGGGGAAGCGGGTGAAATACCGCTGCCAGCTGAACAGGATGGTTAACAGAATCAGGCTGATGGTCAGCAGCGTGATTGACAGCCAGCGATCTTTCCACAGGCCGACCCAGAGTGGTGCCCGGGTGGTGGTTTCTATTTCAACCTGCTCAAACAGTTCAGCGGGCAAGGTTACCGGAATCTCAAAATGTGCCCGGTCGGTGATCAGGTGGTTGCGGGGCATCTCCATGTTCAGTATCAGGGCGGATTCGGCTCCGGGGTTAAAACCGGCGTTGCCACCGACCTGAAACAGGTTGGCCTGGGTAAAGGATGGAATGCCATCGGCGACCAGCTGGATATTGCGATCGAGCGCGTCCATATCACGCATTTCGACCGCCAACTGGCTTTGCTGGAGCGCCAGGCGGCCGGGTACGGTACCGGGGCGGAAATCAGCCGGTACATGGGTAAACAGTCCTCGTGACATAACCGCCAGCACTTGTTGGCCCGGCTTGAGGGATGCCTGCAGCTGGGCAAAACCTTCATCACCCAGCAGGTTGCGGCCAACAGAGGGGGCGTTGATATAGGCGTACCAGAGTTCGGTAAAGGCTTCGTCTTCTTCCGCATCACTTAGGGAAGGGTAGCTGCCAAGGTCGGTGCCTAATGCCCGTTCGGCATCTGCCTGATCCAGACGCCAATAGCCGATGTAGCCCCGGTCGAGCATTTCTTGCCAGTTCAGTGGTTCATATTTGTCCATGATCGGCTGGGTGGCCGCAGCCTGGGCAAAACCTTCCAGCTTGTGCCGGGCGACCTTGAGCGCCGACGATAACACCGTATCGTTGACGATAATGACCGATACCGTGGCTTTGGAGACGCCATCAAAATAGACCACGCCGTCGGTGGCATTACCACCGGCCTTGTTGCTGTCGATAACGATATGCTCTGTCAGTGAACGGCCTTCGTACTGGTTGATAAACCGGAACAGCGGCTCCTGCCCCAGACCGTGTAGAAAAACCGGTTCGTGATGTTCGAGGATATGGATGCCGGTGAATTGCCCAGTGGCACCCAGGCCGATCAACAACCGGATCGGTCGGCCGGAAAAACCTGGCAAATCAACAAGGTCGGCAGATTCGTAGGCGTAACCCAACAGTTCATTCAGCTGATAGACCGGGTAAACCGGGTAGTCTTGCTGTTTGGCTTCAATACGGGTGGCTTTGGGAAACAGCTGCTGGATCAAATCATGGATGGCGGTTGGTGCTGCCGAATGATCCACTGGTTCATTGGCCGTGCTGGTGGCTGGCCAGTTGGCGAGACTGCACAAGCAGGCCCACAACAGAACGTGTGCGTACCAGGGTCGCATAAGAATTCCTCGATTATTATTTTTATGACAATCCCCCCATCCTAGGCAGCAGGGCGACAGGCTCAATGCTTCTTTGGGGCCTGATAATGACCTACTAAAGCCTTATATGGCGTGGGGCATATGGTGTGGAACGAGGGCACCATGGCCTACGCGCTGGGTCGCGGCGCGGCGTATTTCTAATACTAAGGTTTTAGGTGTCGCGACTTTAGAATCGGGATTTCTGTGCACCAATGAAGTGCAACCAAAGAGGGCGTGATTGTCGTTAAAGGGATGATAGCGGTAACGATACAGACAACGGATAGTGGCCAACGTTGTTCAGGGCGAGAGTCCTGCACCGCTTCAGAGTGTTCCTGTTTAAGATGGTTCGGGCCTGACCGGCCTGAACCATCTTTTTTCTGTACGGTAGCCAACAGCGCCGCAGAAAACGCAGGACCCTGACCCTGTACGACAAAAACAACACTATCAGGGCCATACAAAATGAAAAATAATAAAATCTTCAAGTTGCTGCCAATGGCAGCGGCGGTAGCTATCAGCGCACAGGCGTCTGCCGCTATCACGCTGTACGACCAGGAGGCGACCACCTTTTCTGTGGATGGTTTGTTCAATACCTTTTATGTCAACAGTGATAGCAGTGCTGACGGTACCAATGATGTATCCCAGTCCCGTGTCAAAATGGGCTTTTTACCCAATGTGATCGGTTTTAATTTCAGTAAAGAAGTGGATGGCCTGACCATGGGCGGCCGTTCTTCTTTCTGGGTCACCATCAACGATGGTAACTCCAATCTGACCGATTCCATGATTGATGTGCGGCAGTTCTATGCCACAGTCGATGGTGATTTTGGCCAGATTCTGATGGGTAAGGATTTCGCACTGTTTAACCGCGCCAATATTTTTGGCGATGAAATGTTGCTGGGCTTTGGTCAGACCATCACCACCACTGACGATGGCAACAACGTATCTTTCGGTAATATTGGTACCGGCTATCTGTATCCTTTCCCGAACTCCCAGATTACCTACCGCATGCCGGCCATGGGAGGCTTTAACCTGGCTGTGGGTCTGATGGACCCGGCCAAGCGTTCAACGGCATCGGAAGAAAGCCGTCCCCGTATCGAAGCCGAAGCAACCTACGATATGGACTTTGATGGCGCTACCGCCAAAGCCTGGGTGGGTTATATGAACCAGGAATCGAAAGAAGCCGGTACCAAACTGACTTCCAGCGGCGTGTCTTACGGTCTGAATGTCAAGGTGGCGGGGCTGGCCCTGACTGCTTCCGGCTTTACCGCTGAAGGCGTTGGCGCGGCGGGTCTGAGTAATCTGGTTACCTCTGATGGCGCAGAAGTGGATGGCACCTTGTTGCAAGCATCCTATACCCACGGTGATAACCGCTTTGTGGTGTCCAGGGGCAAGAACGACGGCGGCACTACCGACGGTGGTTCTGATCTGGATCTGGAGAACAAAACCCTGGCCGTTTTCCATTCCATCAACAGCAATCTGACGCTGGTGGGCGAATGGGATAAAGCCGAGACCGCTACGGCGGATACAACAACCGTCGCACTGGGCGCGGTTGTTACTTTCTGAGTGTTTTATAGATAAGCACTGCCTGAAAAATCGGAACAAGGGACGGCTACGGCTGTCCCTTTTTTGTCGCTGGTTTAGTGGCTGGTTTAGTGGCCGCTGGCGATAAAACGACTGTAAAAAACGACTATAAAAAACGGCTTATGCACAAACGACTATAAACAAAACGGTTATAAATGACGTACTTTCAGATGAAGTATGTCCGGCAGTATTGAATGGCAAGGGCTGGTGAATCGGGGCAGAGTCGTGAACTCAGCCAAACGAATGTGCCAGCAGAGGAAGCACCGGGTCGGAAGTAGCATGTTCCTGCCCTTTGCGGTTAAGTAAACTCATGCGCTATGGAAAGAATATCCTGAGTGGTGTGGAGGCAGGAAGATGGAAACGATGCTGGCATTACAACCCAAACAGTACGATGGCATAAAAACAGCCTGTTCAGCCAGCCAGGATCCAGAGGTTGCCGCGCAAGAGTTATTGCAGGAACTGGCGGGTATCGAGCTGAGTCAGGTGGTGTTTTTCTGCTCCAACGATTTTGACTTTGAAGCCCTGGCCAAGGCGCTGGGCGATTGTTTTTCCGGTGTTAACCTGGTGGGCTGTACCACCGCCGGAGAAATCTCGCCGCTGGGGTATTGCAGCGGCAGTATTACCGCGATTGGATTTCCGGCTTCATCGTTTGCGATCCAGTCGGCCCTGATGTCCGATCTGGCACGCTTCAGCTTTGCTGATGCCCAGGGGCTGATTCACCAGATGCTCGACCACTGCCGTGAGCAGCAGGTTGCGCCCATCAAGGGCAATACCTTTGCCCTGACCTTGCTGGACGGGCTGTCGGTAGAAGAAGAGCGCTTGCTGCGTTTGCTGAACGCACACCTCGGCAGTATTCCCTTGCTGGGAGGGTCGGCGGCCGATGATATGTGCCATAACAAAACCCATGTGTATTATGACGGCCGTTTCCATACCAACGCCGCCATTCTGTTACTGGTGAATACCGCCTTTGATTTTGAGGCCTTCAGTATTCATCATCTGCTGCCGACCGATGACAAGCTGGTGGTGACCAATGCCGATCCACTGGAACGGCGGGTATTTGAGATCAACGCCGAACCCGCTGCCCTGGAATACGCCCGGGTATTGAATATTCCGCTGGAGACTTTGAATCCGCAAATATTTGCCCTGAACCCCTTGTCGGTAAAAATCGGTGAGCGCTATTACCCCCGCGCCATTCAGAAAGTGAACCCGGACAACAGCCTGTCTTTTTATTGTGCGGTGGATACTGGCATTGTACTGACGTGTTCACGGTCAGATGACATGCTGGCGCAGCTGGATGGTTTATTCGACGACATCAGCCAGCGCATCGGCACGCCGCAGTTGATCCTGGGCTATGATTGTATTTTTCGGCGGCTGGAGCTGCAGCATCTTGGCTTGCTTGAGACCGCGTCCACCATGTTTGCGCACCATAAGGTGATTGGTTTTAACACCTATGGGGAACAGTTTAACGGCATGCATTTGAACCAGACGTTCACCGGTGTGGCACTGGGAGGAAATGACTATTGAGTGCAGAGGTCGATGAACTCAAGCGGCGCCTGGCCGAACTTGAAGACAAAAACCAGCGGCTGGAAAAAATCAATCAGGCGCTGATGCACCGGGTTGAAGCCGGGCCAGAGAATTCTGACGGTGCCTACGATAACTTCAAGCATTCGGTCTATCTGGCGGAGCAGGTACGTGAACGTACCGAGGCGCTGAATGAAGCGATGCACAGCCTTAAAAGTACCAACGTCGAGCTGGTACGGGCCAATGCCGCCGCCACCAATGCCCACGATCTGTTACGACAAGCGATTGAAAGCATTTCCGATGCCTTTGTGCTGTACGATGCCGACCGCAAGCTGGTGCTGGCTAACTCCCGTTTCAACCAGTTCTGGCAATGCTCCGGTATTGAAATTTCCCCCGGTATGGAACAGCAGCAGATCCATAAACTGTCGCAGCACTACCGCTTGATTGACCGTTATTATGGTGAAGCGGTCAGCACCGGTTATGGTGCCTTGCCGGGGGATGGCAAGGTCTTCCATATGCGTAGCGGTGCCTGGGTGCATGTCAGTGAACGGCCGACACGGGATGGCGGTCTGGTGGTGTTGTACAAGGACATCAGCGCGCTGATCGAAAATGAACGGGCGTTGCGCGAACGGGCGTTGGCGACCAAGTCCCGTACCCTGCAAAATACCCTCGATAACCTTTCGCAGGGGGTGGTGCTGGTCAATCAGGCCCAGCACCTGGAAACCTGGAATCACCGCTTTGCCGAACTGACCGGGTTAAGCAAGGCGGTGCTGGAGTCCGGCTTCAGTTTCTCTGGCATGATGCAGCTGACCGAAGTGGATGACCTCAACCCCTTGTCAAAAGACGGGCAGGGCAGGCCTTGCCTGCAGCTGGAGCAGGTGTTGTCGGATGGCCGGGTGCTGGAAATCCGTACCCATCCGATGCCCGATGGTGAGTTCGTCAATACCTATACCGATATCACCGAACGCAGCCGGGCGGTAAGAGCCTTGGCCGAGAGTGAACAACGTATCCGGGTCATCACCGATACCGTGCCGGCGCTGATCGGGTATGTCGACAAGAACCTCAGTATTATGTTTTCCAACCGTGCCTATGAAACCTGGTACGGTTATGAGCGCGAAGATATCCTCGGCCGCCGCATGGAAGAGATTATCCAGCCGGAGCAGATGCGGCGCTTGCGGCCTTATATCGAACGGGCGCTCAGTGGGCGCAGTGTGAATTTTGAAATCACCGATCCCGCTCCAGATGGCGAAATCCGCCATGTGGTCAAAAACTATGTGCCGGAAATCGACAGTCAGGGAGAGGTGCAGGGGTTTTATGTGCTGATTCAGGATATTACTGAAATCCGCCGGACTTCCGAGGCACTGACCCAGGCCTATCAACATCTGGAGCAACGGGTCGAAGACCGCACCAAGGAGCTGACGGAGCTGAATGGCCAGCTGCTGCAGGAGATCGAAGAGCGGGTGCAAATGGAGCATCGCTTGCGGGATGCCAAGCAGGAAGCCGAAAAAGCCAACCACAGCAAAACCAAATTCCTTGCCGCGGCCAGCCATGACCTGTTGCAGCCGATGAATGCTGCGCGGCTGTTTTGTGCTTCCTTGATGGAACACAATCTGGATGAGCGTACCCGGCAACTGGTGTTTTCGCTGAATTATTCACTCGAAGATGTCGAAAGTCTGCTGGCGGCGCTGGTGGATATTTCCAAGCTGGATGCCGGGGTCGTCAAACCCGATATTACGGCTTTCAGTGCCGGGGACCTGTTGGGGAATCTGGCCAATGAATATCGTACGCTGGCAGCGGATTCCGGGCTGGCGTTTGAGTTTGTCGCCACTTCGGCGGTGATCCTGACCGACTCACAGTTGTTAGCCCGTATTCTGCGTAACTTCCTGACCAATTCCGTGCGTTATACCCGCGAGGGCAAGATTTCTCTCGGCTGTCGCCGTCGTCCACAAGGGCTGGAAATACAGGTCTGGGATTCCGGTGTGGGGATTGCCGAAGACAAGCTGGAGGAGATATTCCTTGAGTTTAATCGCGGCAGCCAGAAAGACACGGCGCGGGACAAGGGGTTGGGTTTGGGGTTGGCGATCGTGGATAAAATGTCCGGTATTCTGGGGCATCCGATCAAGGTGCAGTCCCGACTTGGCTTTGGCTCCTGTTTTTCGGTATTGGTGCCTTATGGTCGCCGCCAGCTGTCCCGCAAGGCAACCACACCGGGATTGGCCTTGTTGGGCAATCAGCAATTTCGGGGACGCCGGGCGCTGGTGATTGATAATGAAGCATCGATCTGTCAGGCCATGGCGGTGTTGCTCAGTGGCTGGGGTTTTGAGGTGATCACCGCGCGTAGTTACGAAGAACTGCTGGTGCAACAACCAGAGCTGGATGCCGGTATTGATTTGATTCTCGCCGATTATCATCTCGACAATGGCGTCACCGGGCTGGATGTGGTTCGGCAGATGCGTACCGATCTGGGGCTGGATGCGCCGGTGCTGATGATTACGGCCAATTACACCAATGTGCTGAAACAGGAAGTGCGGGAACTGGGCTATCGTTTGATGAACAAGCCGGTACGCCCGGCGAAACTCAAAGCCATGATCCATCATATGATTCATCAGGCCATTGTGGTGTAACTCACGGATTCCAGCTTCCAGCCGGTTTCTGGATCAGAACAGCGGTCAACCTCGTCTCTTGTTATAACGGGGTATCGTAACGAATGGCGGTGATTTCCCATTCCCGGGTTGCTTCTTCTGTTTTGATGAACACATCATCACCGACGGACTTCCCCAGACACGCTCTGACAACCGGCGCATTAACAGAGGCATAATGCTTTTTGCCGTAGATTTCATCCGGGCCAACGATACGGAAAAGCAAGGTGTTATCCTCTTCGTCCATCAGGGTAACCCAGGCACCAAAATAGGCCTTGCCTTCCTGACTGGGGTGGTATTCGCTGACCCGTACAGCGTCCAGCCGTTTTCTGAGATAGCGCACCCGGCGGTCAATCTCTCGCAGCCGTTTTTTGTTGTACTGATAGTCGGCATTTTCAGAACGGTCGCCCAGACTCGCTGCCCAGGTCACTTTTTTGGTGACTTCCGGGCGTTCAGTTCGCCAGAGATAATCCAGCTCCAGCTCCAGCTCTGCATACCCCTCAGGGGTGATGATATTGGTATCCATGGTTCTCCCTTGAAGGTTGGGTGCGCTGTCTGGTGAGGAGCTGCCCAGGGGCCGGGACGCGCCTTTAATCGATGGTGACGATATCGAGTCGGGTGGCCAGGTGCGTCTGGTCTTGTTGTTGTTGCAAATTGACAAAATCAAACAGATTGAGATCGCCGAGCTGGGAGGGGGCGATATTGCAGATGGCAGCAAAGATATTCTCGCTGCGGCCTGGTTGTACCCTTTCCCATTCGGTCAGCATATTCTTGATGTTCTGGCGCTGCATGTTGTCCTGGGAGCCACACAGGTTACAAGGGATGATTGGGAACTCCATGGCGGTCGAATAAGCCTGGATGTCTTTTTCCTTGCAGTAGGCCAGTGGGCGGATCAGAACGTGCTTTTTATCGTCGCTGAGCAGCTTGGGTGGCATGGCTTTGAGTTTGCCGCCGTAAAACATGTTCAGGAATAAGGTTTCAATGATGTCGTCGCGATGATGGCCCAGGGCGATTTTATTGGCACCAATTTTTTCAGCAAAGCCGTAGAGGGTGCCGCGACGCAGGCGGGAGCACAGGCCGCAGGTGGTTTTTCCTTCCGGCACCAGATCCATGACCACGCTGTACGTGTCTTTTTCAACAATATGATAGGGAATATCCAGCTTGCCCAGATACTCGGGTAACACGTGTTCGGGGAAGCCGGGCTGTTTCTGGTCCATATTGACGGCAATCAGCTCAAAGTTGACCGGGGCGCTTTTTTTCAGGCTGATCAGGATATCGAGCATGGTGTAGGAGTCTTTGCCGCCCGACAGGCATACCATGATCCGGTCACCTTCTTCGATCATGCAATAGTCTTCAATCGCCTTGCCAACGTTTCGGCGCAAACGTTTATGAAGTTTGTTGAATTCGGTGCGTGCTTTGCGATCAATGACATCGGCGGTCATGCTGGAAAACTCCTGAGCATTCTGGGGCGGAACACTGGCTAAAAATCAGGCGGCAAATTCTAGCGAATAGATTGGCTGGCGTCAGTAACTGTTGCCAGCCAATAACAACGCAGTGGCCGGTTAGCGGGTTCAGGGATGAAACTGGGCACAGAAACAAGGATATAAGGGGTTTTTGCCGTTACCGCTGAGAAGGGTAACGGCACGCTGTGCGGGATTATTCCGCTGGCGTTTTTTCGTCACATTCAATTTGTGGGTTCAGTCCGGCCATTTCATACAGGCTGTTCATGTCCAGAACGATGATTTCCTTGCTCTGGGTTTCGATCAGGGCATTTTTCTGGAAACGGGTGAATACCCGACTGATGGTTTCTACCGCGAGGCCAAGGTAGTTGCTGATGTCGACCCGCGACATGGGCAGGCGGAAGTGGGTGGCACTGAAACCGCGTCGAGCGTAACGGTTGGAGATATCCAGCAAAAACGAGGCAACACGTTCTTCGGCGTTCTTTTTGCTCAACAGCAACATCATGTTCTGGTCGTGACGAATTTCGTTGCCCATGGTGCGCATCAACTGTTTGCGCAGGTCGGGGAGTTCGTCGGTCAGGTTTTCCAGCTGATGAACCGGAATTTCACAGACGGTGGTGGTTTCCAGCGCTTTGGCGGTGAGAGGGTAATCACCGGCATCGTAACCGGCCAGACCAATCAGTTCGCTGGCGAGATGAAAGCCAGTGATCTGTTCTTCGCCATTACTGGCCAGGGTGTAGGTTTTCAGGGCACCGGTACGTACCGCAAACACGGACTGGAATTCATCCCCTTGCTGGAATAACAGCTGGCCTTTTTGAATGGGTCGGCCACGGCGAATGATATCGTCCAGTCGCTCCATATCTGTGTCACTGAGCGAGAGTGGCAGACACAGTGCGTTCAGGGAGCAAGTCTGGCAGTGGGGTTGATTACCGCGCAAGGGAGGGTGCGCAGGCTGTGCAGCTTGGTTTGTTTTCATTGAGCTCACCGTGTCGGGTTTTCCGTTATGTAGGGAAGAACCGTGTTCCATTAATTTTCGTATGGTCTTAGCTCGACGAGTGGCTGTCAAGACATTGGTCAAGGTATTGAGTCAAGGTATTGTCAACGGATGATCAGTCGCTGATCAATAACGACCTTGGCTACTATAACCAGATGGCTGCTGCAGTCCAAACGCCGTAACCAATCAGTAACAGTCCGGCAATGATACGGCTAAGGCTGTGACTGAGTAATCGGCTCAGGCTGGTGGCGGCGAGGCCACTGGCGAACAGGGCAGGCAGTGTGCCAAGGCCAAAGCAGAACATGGTCAGTGCCCCTTTGAGGGGATCACCATTGGCGGCGACCCAGCTCAAAGTGCTGTATACCAGTCCGCAAGGGAGCCAGCCCCATAGCAGTCCAAGGCGAAAGCGACTGCTGATCGAATATTGTGTCATCAAGGGGCGGGTAGCAGGCTGCAGCCTTTGCCATAGATATTGGCCAACTTGTTCGATACGGGTGAGCCAGCTTGCCCAGCGGGCAACGTAGAGCCCCATCAGCACCAGCAGTATGGCGGCCAGTGTACGTAATGCCAGCATCAGTACATCATTCAGTTGTTGTAGCCATAAGCCAAGCAGCGAGACGAGCAGGCCGGCAAAGGCGTAACTGGTGATACGACCGCTGTTAAAAGCCAGTGCTGTCAGTAGCGGTTGTTGTTGTGAGCGGGTGCCAATGGCGGCGGCAATGCCGCCACACATTACCAGGCAGTGACTGGAGCCAAACAGGCCCAGCAACAGGGCGGTTAACAGGGAGAGTGGTTCAATCACAATGGGTTTTTATCGGTTGCCGTGGTATGGGGTGCTGGTGTTGTGTCGGTTGCTGCGGGCTGGGTGCTTGCGGGATCGTCATCGTCATCAAAGAGAATTCTGTGAGCCGGAGATTCCATATCATCAAACTGGCCGCTGCGCACTGCCCAGAAAAAAATCAGCGTGGCAATGCTGATCAGGACGATCGAAAGTGGAACAAGTATGTAGATAATATCCATGTTATGTCCATCAAACCAAGCGAGTGGAAGCCATTATAATCTGGCCTTGTGGCTGAGTGTGCTAATTGTGACCGGATACATCCGGTTTGGTCGTCCGGGATAGTCGCAGCGCATTACTGACCACCAAAAGCGAACTGAATGACATGCCAATGGCTGCGGCCCAGGGAGGAATATAACCTGCCGCTGCCACTGGCAAGGCCAGCAGATTATACAGCAGCGCCCAAGCGATATTCTGGTAGATCACCTGGCGGGTACGGCTGGCGGTGTCCAGAGCCTGTAATACACAGTCCAGGCGGCCGCTGGTGACCAGGGCATCGGCGCTGGTTTTGGCCAGGTCCGTGGCGTCACTGACGGCAATGGCAATGTCGGCCCCAGCCAGTACCGGGACATCGTTGATGCCATCGCCAATCATTAATACACGTTCTCCCTGCTGTTGCCACAGGCGTACCTGTTGTAGCTTCTGTTCGGGTGACAAGCCGATCTGGACGTCGTCAATACCTAGCTGTGTTGCCAGTTGTTGACCTGAAGCGCCGGGGTCGCCGGTGAGCAAGGCTGTTTTGATTTTGCGTTGGCGCAGGCCCTGGGTCAGGCTGGTGGCGGATTTTCGGATGCTGTCCCCGAGCCGGATCCAGGCTGCAGCCTGATCGTCGACACTGAGCAGCAGCCATTGCCCTTCCTGATGGTTCAACTGACTGGTATCCAGTGAGGAGTGGTCAGGCAAGGCAAAGTCGGGGCGGCCAAAGCGGACGGCATATGACTGTTCTGCTGTTGGCTGCCATTGCCCCTGAATGCCAGCCCCGGTGTGTTGCTGGACCTCGGTGACGGTGTCGGGACGAATCCGGCGAAAAGCGCGAGCAATCGGGTGACTGCTGGATTTTTCCAGTCCGGCGGTAATGGCGAGTACCTGGTCGCTGTCCAGTTCCCCCGCCAGAACGACGTCTTCAATGGTGAGCTTGCCTTGGGTGAGGGTGCCGGTTTTATCGAATACTACCCGGTCGATGGTCGGGAGGGATTCCAGTACGTGGCCTTTGCTGATGAGTAATCCGGCCTCTCGTAGCGCGCCGGTGGCCGCTGTCAGCGCCGTTGGTGTTGCCAGCGACAAGGCGCAAGGGCAGGTGACGACCAGTACCGACAAGGCGATAAAAAAGGCGTGATCGTTACCCTGTTGCCACCAAAACAGAAAAACAGCCGACGAAATCAGCAAGACGGCGGCAACAAAACGACTGGCAATCCGATCGGCGATCAGGGCTATTCGGGGTTTTTCCTGCTGTGCCCGATCCATCAGGCGAACAATGGTCGACAGCTGGGCTTCCGCTCCAGTGGCTGTGACCTGCATGATAATCGGGCTTTCGATATTGATGGTGCCGCCAATCAGGTGATCCTGATTACGTTTGGTGACGGGCAGGTATTCGCCCGTCAGGGCAGCTTCGTCGACGGAGCTGCGACCCTGGATCACAACGCCGTCGGCAGGAATGGCATGACCTGGCTTGATCAGCAGCAAATCTCCCAGTCTGACTTCTTCGCTGGCAATAATCGTTTCGGTGGCGTTTGGGGTGTCGTCACTGAGTTTCAGAGCGACGTTGGGCAGCAGCGTCAGCAGGTTGTTACCGGATTTTCCCATGCGATGACGGGCGCGCATTTCCAGAAAGCGGCCCAGCAGCAAAAAGAAGGTGAACATGCAGACCGAGTCAAAATAAACCTCTTTGCCTTGGTTGAACGTGCTCCAGATGCTGGCACAAAATGCCAGGGCAATCGCGAGGGAAACTGGTACATCCATGGTCAGGTGGCGGGTTTTGAGGTCCCGGATTGAGGCTTCAAAAAAAGGCCAGGCTGCGTACAGCACCACAGGTAATGTTAGTAACATGGAGGCCAGGCGCATAAAAAATTCGTATTGCGGCACCATGCCCACATACAGGGGGACGGCCAGCATCATTACCTGCATCATGCCGATGCCAGCAACCGCCAGACGGCGGATGCTGCGCTTGCCTTCGATATGACGTTGCTGTTCGGCAGCGGTTGCAGAAAAAGGGGAGGCGCGGTAACCAAGGCGGTAAATTTGTTCGATCAGACTGGAAACCGGTATTTTCTCTGGTTCCCAGCGTACCACCAGGCGGTGGTTGGACAGATTGAGGACGGCCTGGTCAACGCCGGGTAGCGCATTCAGACGGTGTTCGATTAACCAGGCACAGGCTGCACAACTGATACCATCGATCACCAGGGTGGCTTCTGCCATACCATTGTCCAGCCGGGCAACAAAACGTTGCTGCATGGCCTCGCTGTCGTATAGCGCCAGTGATTCCCGTGCTTGCAGTTCATGGTCGTCCAGTTCGGCGGGAGACAGTTCTGGCAGCGCGGTGCGGTGCTTGTAATAGTCTTTCAGGCCGCTGGCGACAATGGTTTCGGCAATGGCCTTGCAGCCCGGGCAACACATGGGCTGTGATTGACCATCAATCAGGGCTGACCAGCGTTTTTCGTCAGACGGGCTGACGTTTTCACCACAGTGAAAGCACCGGGTGTTATTGGCATGCTCTGTCATTGGGCGTTCAGTTGTACGACCTTGCTGTATTCCAGCTGTTCTGTGGAGCGTATCCGCCAGCCCTGATCCGGGCTTTGTAACCAGACATAACGCCGGGATGGCAGTTGTATATCGGCGGCGGCAATATAAAGCCCGGGCTCTGTGCGCTGCAGAATGATTTCAAGATCCCGCTCTTGCAGGGTTGGGTGGATCAGTTCCAGCAATAAGGTATCTGGCTCCTGCTCCAGCTGGCCGTCGAGAACCAGGCGGGCTTCATGATTGGCAAACACCAGACTGCTACGGATCTGCAGACGGCTGGCCTGATGGTCCATTTCGACATTTTCGGTATAGCTGACACCGTCTTTATAGTAGCTGTCGCTTACCAGTGAATCCTTGCTGCTGACCGCCAGGGTAATCATGACAACACCCCAGCAAACGGTAACGGCAGGAATTCCGGCAACCAGCCACATCAATGGCTCTTTGTACCAGGGTTGGGCTGGCTGGGTATCTGATTTCATAGTGCTCTCTGGGTCTGGACTGCTGGCAGGGTCTGTTTGGGTATGGTATTGCTTTTGAGTTCCACTGCCCGAAAAAAAAGCCGCCCAAGTGTAACCACTTGGACGGCGACTCTCTAGCAACTTTGTCATTCCCGTTGTCCGATCAATGGCAGAATTGGATGCAGTTGATCTAACAACAGGCTTTTGGAGTGACATTGCTGCGCCAGAATGGATTTTCTGGCGCAAGCCGATAGTCGCCTGATGGCTGACTAGGTTCTTGGTGCGATAAAGCGGCTTTCTTCACGGGCGACTTCTTCGCCGCTTTGTTGGTCTACCACAATAAACTCAATATTGGTTTTACTGGATGGTAATTTGGCGATTGCCGGGTCAATTTCAAGGTTGACGGAGATCTCGCGCAATTCGTTAACCCGAATGTTGTAGGTGTCTGGAGCATCCATGGTGGCGTTTGGCAGTCCCTCAACCTTGAGGAGATAGGTACGCGGTTGCTGCGACATATTCATCATTTTCAGGGTGTAGCTATTGGTGACGGTATCGTTCGGTGTAACGCGGTACAAGCTGCCGCGATCCCGGGCAATATCCAGTTCAAACGGCACCCGACTGGCAATGGCATAGACAAAGGCTCCCATCATCACCAACAACATAAAGGCATAACCCAGCAGTCTGGGGCGCATAAGGTGCGTTTTTTGGCCTTCCAGCTCATTTTCGGTGGTGTAGCGTATCAACCCCTTGGGTTTGTTCAGCTTGTCCATAATGGAGTCGCAGGCGTCGATACAGAGCGCACAGCCAATACACTGGTATTGCAGACCATCACGAATATCAATGCCGGTGGGGCAGACCTGAACACAGAGGGAGCAGTCGACACAATCGCCCAGCTGGCTGGTGTCGGTCTCTTGCTTGGCTTTTTTGGTGCGTTTGCCCCGTGGCTCGCCACGGTTCAGGTCGTAGGATACGGCGAGAGTATCGGCATCGTACATAACAGACTGGAAACGAGCGTAAGGACACATGTAGATACACACTTGTTCACGCATCCAGCCAGCATTAATGTAGGTAGCCAGGGTGAAAAATGCGATCCAGAATATTTCCCAGCCATTGAGGTCGGCTGACAACATATCCGGTATCAATTCACGGATAGGAGAGAAGTAGCCAACAAAGGTGACCCCGGTAGCCAGTGCAACAAAGAGCCATAGGGTGTGCTTGAGTGCTTTTTTACGCATTGTGCTGGGGGACATATTGCCCTTGTCCATCTTGATACGCTGGTTACGGCTGCCTTCAACCCGTTCTTCTATCCACATGAACAGGAACGACCAGGCTGACTGGGGGCAGGTGTAGCCACACCAGACCCTTCCTGCCAGGTTGGTGATGGTAAAGAGGCCAAAGGCTGCAATGATCAGTGCGAAGGACAACAGAATAAAATCCTGGGGCCAGAAGGTAACACCAAAGATATTGAATTGGCGTGCGGGCAAGTCGAAATAGACGGCCTGGCGACCGCCCCAGTTAATCCATACGGTGCCGTAGTATCCTAGCATTAATGCCCATAGGCTGTAGGTTCTCAGTTTCTGGAAAAAACCGATAATTTCCCGGACATATATTTTTTCACGCTTGGCGTACATGCTCTCGGTTTTCGGCGTGACGTCTTTGACAGGGATGTTACTCATGGCAGCTAATCACCTTGGTTGCTTGTGTTGGCTGGCGTAGCAGGTGGCGCCTCAAACGGGCACCTTCGGGAGCGTCAGCAAATCTATATAATGGTGTGATTATATAGTTCGTATACGGTTGATATATCTAAAAAAAGCGGCCAATGGCCGCTTTTTTCCTGTTCATTGTCACAACTCAACATCGTGTTGGTGTGAGAGGCTGGTTGCGACAATCATGAATCACTGGTGAGACAGTGAATACACGTAGGTAGCCAGCAGATGAATTTTGGCATCTGCATTGTCACCAAGGATTTCCTTGTGAGCTGGCATATTACCGTTACGACCATGACGCAAAGTCATTTCAATCTGTTTACTGGAACCACCATATAACCAGATTTCGTCGGTCAGGTTTGGCGCACCCATCATCTGGTTACCTTTACCATCAGCGCCGTGACAAATGGCACAGTTTTGCATGAACTTGGGCGCTGCTGCTTCCACCAGCGTTTCATCATGCTTCAGGCCGGACAGGCTACGTACATAGCTGACCATTTCGGTAACCCCTTCCTCGCCCAGAATCGCGATCCAGGCAGGCATGGCACCCTGGCGACCATTGGTAATGGTCTGGGTGATTTGTGCTGGAGCTCCACCGTACAACCAGTCATTGTCGGTCAGGTTGGGGAAGCCCAGTGCACCTTTGGCACCACTGCCGTGACAGACCGAGCAGTTGCTTTTGAACAGGCGTTGACCAGTTTGCAATGCATCGTCGTTATGGATCAGTTCCTCAATCGGGGTCGATGAGTACTGGGCATAAAGAGGTGCAATTTCTTTCTCAAACGCCTGGACTTCGGCTTTCCACTGGTTTTCCTGGCTCCAGGCCACTTCTTGCCCGTCAACAGTAACGGTG
The DNA here is from genome assembly GCF_030689025.1 of Oceanobacter sp. 1_MG-2023. Classification (GTDB taxonomy): domain Bacteria; phylum Pseudomonadota; class Gammaproteobacteria; order Pseudomonadales; family Oceanobacteraceae; genus Oceanobacter. Next base: position 38,089 of record NZ_JAUYWA010000001.1, on the reverse strand, counting down.
AGGAAGCCCTTGTAGTTACCCAGGCCAAAAGAAGCCAGGTAGCCGAGACCAAAAATAATGGTGCCCCAGAACATGAACACCCACCAGCGAGGCAGAGGGTTATCAATTTCTTCAATGCCGTCGTAGCTATGACCGGTGGTCTGGTCGGTTTCTTCTTTGCGCATGCCGCGACTGGTGTACGTGATCAGCACACCACAGCTAATAATGGATCCCAATATGATGACGGAAATCCATACTTGCCAGAAAGTACTTAACATAATTACTTGCTCCGATCTTTATCGCCGTGCATGGGAAGGCCGTCGTCATCCTCAAGAAATGGAATATCTCCATCTTCTTCAAAACGTTTCCTCCGGCTGGAGCCATAGGCCCACCAGAAGATTGCCAGCATTGCAACCAGAGCAAAGATCGAACCTAGCCCGCGCACGTCGTTAATATCCATGGGATTACCGTTTAGTGATCACTGTGCCCAGCTGTTGCAGATACGCAACCAGGGCTTCGATTTCAGGTTTGCCATTAACTGCCGCTTTAGCACCTTCGATGTCTTCATCTGTGTATGGCACGCCGACCATTCGCAGGGCTTTCATCTTTTTCGGTGTATCACGGCCATCAACCTTGTCTTCAAACAACCAGGGATAAGACGGCATGATGGACTCAGGTACAACGTCACGGGGGTTATACAAGTGAGCGCGGTGCCACTCGTTGGAATAACGTCCGCCAACACGAGCCAGGTCTGGACCAGTACGTTTGGAGCCCCACAGGAACGGATGCTCATACACGGATTCGCCGGCCACAGAGTAAGGACCATAACGCTCGGTTTCAGCACGGAATGGACGAACCATCTGGGTGTGACATACATGGCAACCTTCACGGATGTAGATGTCGCGACCTTCCAGCTGCAGCGCATTTAATGGTTTCAGGCCTTCAACCGGTGTGTTGGTGTCTTTGGCGAAGAAGAGAGGAACAATTTCAACCAATCCACCCCAGCTAAGAGCGATGACGATCAGTATTACCATTAACGGCATACTTTGTTCGATAGTGTCGTGCTTAATCATCTGAATAACTCCTTACGCCTGAGCGATTGCCGTGGCGGCAATGTCTTTCTTGGCTGCACGAACCGTCATGTAGACGTTGTAAGCCATGATCAGCATGCCTGTCAGGAACAGGGCACCACCGATAACACGACCAACGTATCCAGGGTGTGACGCCGAGACAGACTCAACAAAGCTGAATGTCAGGGTACCGTCGGCGTTGACTGCACGCCACATCAGGCCTTGCATGATGCCGTTTACCCACATTGCAACAATGTAGAAAACCGTACCGATGGTCGCGAGCCAGAAGTGAGCATTGATCAGGGCAATGGAGTACATGTCACCTGCCTTGCGACCGAACATGATCGGAATCAGGTGGTACATGGCACCGATAGAAACCATGGCAACCCAACCGAGAGCACCGGAGTGCACGTGACCAATGGTCCAGTCGGTGTTATGGGACAGGGCGTTAACTGTTTTGATCGCCATCATCGGGCCTTCGAAGGTCGACATGCCGTAGAACGACAGGGAAACCACCAGGAAGCGCAGGATGGGGTCGGTACGCAGTTTGTGCCAGGCACCTGACAGCGTCATCATGCCGTTGATCATGCCACCCCAGCTAGGCGCCAGCAGAATCAGGGACATGACCATGCCGGAGGTTTGTGCCCAGTCTGGCAGGGCAGAGTAGTGCAGGTGGTGAGCACCGGCCCATACGTAGATAGAAATCAGTGCCCAGAAATGCACGATGGACAGACGGTAGGAATATACCGGGCGGCCAGCCTGTTTGGGAACGAAGTAGTACATGATGCCGAGGAAGCCAGCAGTCAGGAAGAAACCTACCGCGTTGTGACCCCACCACCACTGCACCATGGCGTCAACGGTACCGGCGTAGAGAGAGTAGGACTTGGTCAGTGTGACTGGCACCGCCAGGTTGTTACCAATATACAGAATCGCAATCATGATCATGAAAGCCGCAAAGAACCAGTTGGCAACATAGATATGCTTTTCCTTGCGGATAGCCAGTGTGCCGAGGAAGTTCACCACGTAAGCAACCCAGACAATCGCTACCAGAATATCGATAGGCCATTCCAGCTCGGCGTATTCCTTGGTGGATGTCAGGCCCATCGGCAAGGTGATGGCAGCCAGTACAATGACGGTATTCCATCCCCAGAAGGTGAAGCTGGCCAGAGTGTCCGAAAACAACCGGGTACGACAGGTACGTTGCACAATGAAGTAAGACGTAGCGAAGAGGGCGCTACCGCCAAAGGCAAAAATAACCGCGTTGGTGTGTAATGGGCGTAAACGTCCAAAAGACAGCCATGGGGTATCGAAGTTAAGTGCGGGCCAAGCCAGCTGGGCAGCGATGAATACACCGGCTGTCATGCCAACTATGCCCCAGACAACCGTCATGATGGCAAATTGTCTTACCACCTTGTAGTTGTATTCGGGATGGTCGATTGCTGTGCTCATGATTGGATTCCAATAACAGCGTGGGATTGAGGGTTCTAAATTTTGGCGACACATTATCGGGTGGTTATTGCCGCTTTGCAATAAACGTCCGGCAACTGTCTGATATTTCAGGGATATAACATTCGCAGAATGTACCCTGATTGCCCATTGTAATTGAGAATTAATATCATTAAATGATATGGCCTGCTCGACTGTTATTCGGGCTGTTATCCGTTATAAATACCGGTGATACGGCGTTTATGGCGGTGTCGGTTATGATAAGGCGGGTGTCTTTCCTGATCTTGACTTAACGCAATGAAGCCAAAAACGATCACCAACGAGTAGCGGAAAATGGAACTTGAGACCAAAGTGGTAACACTAAATGACCGCTAAAAATTATAGCAAAACAGTAAAAAAACCGTCTGATCCGGTTGTTGTACTGGTTCATGGGGCGGGTGCAGGCCTTGATTCCGGTTTTTTGGTCGCGGCAAAAGCGGGTTTTGAAGCCCGGGGACTGACCGTTATCGGTGTTGAATTTGATTATATGATCCAGGCTCGGGCTGCGGGCAAGCGTCGTCCACCGCCAGCAGTGGCCGGTCTGGTTGTGGAGTTGCGCGAGGTCGTTGAGGCGCTTGGGAAGCCAGTGGTGATTGTTGGTAAATCGATGGGCGGGCGTATTGCTTCCATGCTGGCGGCGTCTGATGGTATGCCAGCCAATGTATTGGCCGTCAGTGTACTGGGTTATCCCTTTCATCCAACAGGTAAACCGCACCAGCTCAGGGTCCAGCATTTTGAACAGATCCAGGTGCCTTTGATGATTTTCCAGGGCAGTCGGGATCCGTTTGGCCGAGCGGCGGAAATCCAGCCATTATTCGCTGCATCATCCTGGCCGGGCACTATTGAGCTGCACTGGCTGGAGAGTGGGGATCATGATTTCCAGCCGACCAGGCGTTCGGGAAAAAGCCGCGAGGATTTGCTGGATGAAGCGCTGGACGCCACCGTGACATGGATGCAGCAGCGGCTTGCTGAACGCCTGGGGAGATAGCTCAGGCAGTCAGAATGCTGAACCGTTCTTCGCGCATCAGGATCGGCTGGATTGCAGCGATAACTCTTTTGCGTTCACTGGATATGGCCCAGGCTTCCCAGTCTCTCAGGCTTTTCCAGTTGGTAATAATAATGCGATGACGGCTATCCTTGGCGTCTTTGTAAGAGGCCCCGGAGACATAGCCCGGAGCTTCAAGGATGGCTTGCAGCGTTTGTTTGATGGCATCTTCATAGGTCGATTCCATATCGTCCGCGATACGACGATCGATAATAACCTTGATCATGTGGTGCTGTTCCTGAATCGGTTGGTTTTGCAGACACTAGTGCGATGGTGGTTACAAAGCAAGTCCGGACGCAGACTCTTTGGTTGGGTGGCTGCAGGGAATCGGGCTAGCCAAGCAGGTCATGCAGTGCATTGACTGCGGTGGATGTTTCTTGCAATACCATACCGAGATTGGCCGAAGGCGTTGTTGATACCGCCAGTACGGCGTTGAGGCCGATATGGGTCAATAGCATGACTCCCTGGCTGCCCATGACCATCACCTGATTCAGCTCGCCAATATCAACCTCCTGGGAGGCGCGTTCCGCCAATACCAGCAAGGAGGCGCTCATGGCAGCAAATATATCGCTGTCAATGCCCTTTCCCAGAGCTGAAGAAATGATCAGGCCATCAGTTGTCATGGCTGCGGTAGCCAATATGGCTCCCTCAGAGTTGGTAATCATGTCGCTTAAAACAGTAAAAATCTGTTTCGCTTCAGGATGAGGTGCTGCATCGTTCATTATTTAACTTCCTTCTGGGATCGGCGTCGTTTATCAGGGCTGAGTACCCGGCAAGGTTGGTCTTTCATTTACTTGAGGCCCAGTTCCAGAATCGAGAGCATGCTCATCAGCATGACTTCGACGTCTTCTGATTTACGGGCATCGACTTCATAGACGGGCGCATTGATGCCCATTTCCTGCAGTTTGTTGATGTAGGCTGACAGCGGTGGTGTGGCAGAAATATCCATACGGGTAATGCCGACTACCAGTGCGTTGTTATCGATGAATTTACGGAATGCATCGATATAAACCACCATGTCATCGATCGGGTTTTCTGACACGTTATCGATCAGTAATACCAGCCCCAGACCACCGACGGTCAGGACGTCCCACATAAAACTGAAACGTGTCTGGCCGGGAGTACCAAACAAGTGGACTTTTTCCCCACCAGGCAGATTGATAAGACCATAATCCATTGCCACCGTGGTGGTGTCTTTGCGTAATGCAACGTCATCGCTGGCCTTGGCTTCGGTTTTAACAACCGGTACATCGCTAATGGCGGCAATTGCGGTGGTTTTCCCCGCGCCTACTTGCCCGCCAAAGATAATCTTGTAGTCCATTTTTTTCTGTGGCCTGAGTATGTGAATCGGTCCGATAGTCTACTGATCATTTTCTTTCAGCAATGAGGTTTTTGCCGCAAATTTGTCAGATTTTGCCTGGCTGCTGGAGAATTCAGGGGCGGTTGCTCGCCAATCTTCCCCTGATCCAGGGCTTCTGTCCCGGGCAGAAAACCGTCACTGACGCCCGAAGGGGTCAGAGAGAGACAGGTTTGTCCCACCCGGAGATATAAATTTCCTCATCGCTGATGGTCAGGTCGTCCGGGCCTAACACCTGTTCACCGAAGTGATAACGTGGCCGGGTTTTACCTGCGATCGCATCCTTATCGTATTGGTACGCCGTTTCTACCACTAGTTCGTTACGATGCCAATAGCGGTTGATCTCGTTTGTGCTGTAGCGCTGTTCTATTAATTGCCGGGTATGGGCTGGGGATATAATCATGGCGGATGCATTGTTGCCACCAAAGCCCTTGGCATTGATAAAGGCCACTGGGAGTTCTGCCGGGTCAACCGGCTTGTCTTGCAAGACAAACTCGAGCTGCTGTTGGTGTACGTCGTCGGCAATGGTGTGTACGGTTTTGATGCCGGGAATCACGCCTTCGGACCAGGTACCCAGCGTTGCGGTGAGCTGATCTGCTGAGGCTGCAGCGAGGGAGTGGCCCACGTATGCCTTGACGGCTGTGATTGGCCAGTTTTCCAGTTTGAAGGCCCCGGCAAGCTGCTGGTAAATATGGGATTCCGTCACCCGGTTCTGCGGTGTGCTGCTGCCATGGGCATGGACAAAGCTGCCGTTGCGCAAGATATCATCACCGAGCAGGCGGCGGGCATTGGCGACGACTTTACCCATGGTCAGGTAGTTACCGATGCCCGGGTTGGAAATGGATTTTTTATAACCATCGGCATTGATCTGTACGTCACCGATGCTGCCATGGATATTCAGCCCCAGTTCCAGCGCCAATTTATCATCGGTCAGAATAAAAAACTGTGCCGATTCAGCCAGGGTAAAGCCACAGTTTTCACCAAATGGACGGCTGGCGCGGCGGAAGTCAGCGTCTTCGGTGTCTGCGACCTTGTCGAGATCCCGTAATTTGTGTTCGGACGCCAATGCCGTCATGGCATTGTAGCCTTCGACGATTTCAGGCATCAGGGGGGCTTCTGAATTACCGACAATCACAATACGGCGCTTGCCGCTTTCGATATCGTCTTTGGCAAGGCGCAGGTTGTACAGGAAGGTGGCGCAAGCGGCGGTCATGCAGCCAGTGGTGCCCACGTTGCCAAGGACATAGGCGTTAATAAAGTCGGCGGGCATCTGGCTCATGCTCATGGCGCATTGTTTGGATGACGTGCGCTTACCCAGCAATGCCGCTTGCATCATGCCGCCGTTGCCGGTCGCATCAGGTTGGCCCATGGAAGAACCAGCGTAAACAGCAATCTCATCAGGGCCTACCTGTTGGCACAGGGTTTCCCATTCAATGCCCAGCGATCCCAATGCATCGGATGCGCCATAGACCGCCATTTGCAAGCCCCGGGGGTGGTGTAATGAGCGGTACAGAGTGGCCGGGTCAAAACCCAGTGGCAATTGCCCGGCACTTTGTACCGGTAAGCGCTTGTGCGTCAGACGCCAGCAGGGGTTGCCTTCTTCATCTTTAAATGGTTTGTGGAAGGGCACGGCCTTGGCATCCCATGACACGTTGTCCCATTCGCGAACCAGTGTGCCGTTCAGAATAGTGTGCTCATCGCTGGTGGCCATCAGGCTGGCGAGGCTGGTGAGGGTTTGTTCGCGTTTGGCCCCTGTCAATGATTCAAAGATCATACGACGGAATGCGTGGTGGCCTGAACTGCGGCCTGCGGCGTTGATGCCGCCAAAGCCGGTGATGACTGCCAGATTTTTCATAGTTGAGACCCCTGGAAAATTTTCCCTATCTTAAGGGGATAGAAATTCGATCAAGTAGATTAATATAGACAAAAGATAAAACAATAATGCCATTTTCAATGATATGGGGGAGACACTTTGTTGCAACATGTGACGGTACTGCTGGTTGATCAGATGTTGGCCTCCAGTATTGCCATTCCGATTGAGATGCTGGAGGCCGTACGCGCCCGTTTGCAGGTCGCTCGTCAGGGTAATGTCAGCTTCCATATTGAGACCGGGGTTGCCAGGCCGGGAGATGTGGTGAGTCTGGGAGGACTCAAGCTTTGCCCGGACCGGGCGCTGGCGGATATTGAATCAACCAGTCTGGTGGTGGTGCCCGCCCTGTGGCGCAATCCGCGACGTGTCTTGCAGACACACGGCAGTGTGATTCGCTGGATTGCTGAGCAATACCGACAGGGGGCCAGTGTGATTTCCGTTGGCACCGGGGTTTGTCTGCTGGCTGCCAGTGGCATCCTTGATGGCAAGCCAGCCACTACCCATTGGCATTATCAGGATCGTTTTGCGGCTGATTACCCAGACGTTTTGTTGCAACGACAGCATTTGTTGACTCAGGCCGGGCGTATTTATTGCGCTGCCAGTGTTAACTCCGGGGCAGACATGGTGATTCATTTTATCGGTCAGACCTGGGGGCGGGATATGGCGTTACAGATTGAGCAGCAGTTTTCACCGGAGGTACGGCAGCCGTTTGAAAACCGGGTGTACTCTGACGGGGAAGACTCCCATCATGCTGATGAAAGTATTGCGCTGGTTCAGGGCTGGATGCGTCAGTACTTGCGGGAACCTTTTTCATTGGCCCAGCTCGCAGACAAGGCCGGTTTGAGTGAGCGGCAATTCATGCGCCGCTTCAAACAGGTCGTGGGGGTGACACCGCTGGTGTACCAGCAAGCCATTCGCTGCCAGGCGGCGAGGGAATTGTTGCAGCACAGCAATTTATCGGTGGCGGATATCGCCCAGGAGTTGGGATTTGGTGACAGCAGTTACTTTATCAGGATCTTTCGTCGCCTGCAGGGACAAACACCCGGCGAGTTCCGTAAAAAAGTGCGCGGTAAATTATTTACCAGTAGTTAGTTGAAACGTGCCTGAAATATTATTCTGAAATCGATTCTGGTATCAAAATCAACTATAGTTTTAGGTGATTATCGTCATTTTCCATGCTTATAGTTCAGTGATCATGGGCTGTTTAGCGCTGTATTTTGTTTTTTGATGTCGGCTTATCCAGGATTGAAATAAACAACCCTTTTTGTAAAAAAATTACGAGAAGGCGTTGTTTTCTTGTTTGTGACACGGCAGACTGTCGCCCGTCACTTGGGATTGGTACTCTAGACTGACTGGGTATTACGACCAGAGACCAAGAATTTTCAGCCTGTAAAACAGCGTCCGTTGTCGTCACTTGCCCATACGTTCAAATACGTATAAAGAGACAGTAGACAAGACCAGATTTTAGGGGCTGCCAGGCTCACAAGGCCGTCACCCGCGCCTGATCCGGGCGCATGAATAAGAAGATGGGAGTTCCGTATGACACAAGATGTCGATATCTACGAAACACAAGAATGGCTCGACTCACTCCACGCAACCATTCGCCATGCTGGCCCCGAGCGCGCGGCTTTCCTGCTGAAGGCCATGTTTGACCACGCTTTGGCGAAAGGTGTCACCTTGCCAGCAGCGATCACCACACCGTATCGCAACACCATTCCGGTTGATAAAGAACGCCGTATGCCGGGCGACCTGTTTATGGAACGCCGCATCCGTTCGCTGGTTCGCTGGAATGCCCTGGCCATGGTAATGCGTGCCAACGACAACGATGAAGGCCTCGGTGGTCATATTGCCTCGTTCTCCTCAGCTGCCACCTTGTATGACATCGGTTTCAACTATTTCTTCCGTGGCAACGATGACGGCCATCTGGGTGATCTGATCTACTTCCAGGGTCACTCATCCCCTGGTATTTACGCCCGTTCCTACCTGGAAGGGCGTCTGGATGAACAACAGCTGGATAACTTCCGCCGTGAAGTCGACGGTGAAGGCCTGTCCTCCTATCCACACCCCTGGCTGATGCCGGATTACTGGCAGTTCCCAACGGTTTCCATGGGTCTTGGCCCGATTCAGGCGATTTATCAGGCGCACGTCATGCGTTACCTGTCTGCCCGTGATCTGGTTTCCCGTGGTGATCGTAAAGTCTGGGCATTCCTGGGGGATGGCGAGTGTGACGAGCCGGAAACACTGGGTGCGATCTCACTGGCGGGCCGTGAACAACTGGAAAACCTGGTATTCGTGATCAACTGTAACCTGCAGCGCCTGGATGGACCGGTGCGCGGTAACGGTAAAATCATGCAAGAGCTGGAAGGCGTTTTCCGTGGCGCTGGCTGGAATACCATCAAGGTGGTGTGGGGACGTCATTGGGACGTTCTGCTGGAAAAAGACAAGACCGGCCTGCTGCAAAAACGCATGGATGAAGTCTGTGACGGCGAATTACAGAATTATAAAGCCAACGGCGGCGCTTATACCCGCAAGCATTTCTTTGGCAAATATCCTGAGCTGCTGGAACTGGTTTCGGACATGTCTGATGAAGACATCTTCAAGCTGAACCGTGGTGGACATGATCCGTTCAAGGTGTACGCCGCTTACGCAGAAGCCATGGCCAACAAAGGATCACCGACGGTGATTCTGGCTCAAACCGTCAAGGGTTATGGTTTGGGGGATGCCGGCGAAGCCGCCAACCCGACGCACTCAGTGAAGAAACTCGATAAGGACTCGCTGAAGCAATTCCGTGATCGTTTCGGTATTCCGTTGTCTGATGATGAGCTGACCAAGGTACCTTATTACCGTCCAGCACCAGACAGCCCTGAAATGAAATACATGAAAGAACGTCGCGACAAGCTCAACGGTGTTGTACCGTCACGCCGCGTCGATTTTGATGCTTTGAAAGTACCACCGCTGGAAGCCTTCAAGGGTCAGCTGACTGGCTCTGGTGAACGTGAACAATCGTCCACCATGGCGTTTGTGCGGGTACTGTCGCAGCTGGTGAAAGACAAGGAAGTCGGCAAGCGTATCGTACCGATTGTGCCAGATGAAGCGCGTACCTTTGGTATGGAAGGCATGTTCCGCCAGCTGGGTATTTACTCCTCAGCCGGGCAGAAATACACGCCTCACGATTCCAACCAGATCATGTACTACAAAGAAGACAAGAAAGGCCAGATCATGGAGGAAGGCATCAACGAAGCCGGTGCCATGTCTGCCTGGGTCGCGCTGGCAACTGCGTACAGCAACAGCAACTGCGCCATGGTGCCGTTCTACGTGTTCTACTCCATGTTCGGCTTCCAGCGTATTGGGGATCTGGCCTGGTTGGCGGGCGATATCCAGGCTCGTGGTTTCCTGATTGGTGCCACCGCTGGTCGTACCACGCTGAACGGTGAAGGTCTGCAGCACCAGGATGGTCACAGCCATCTGATGGCCCATACCATTCCCAACTGCAAATCCTATGATCCTACCTACAGCTTTGAAATGGCCGTTATTATCCAGGACGGCATGAAACGCATGTACGAAGACAAGGAAAACTGCTTCTACTACATCACCGCCATGAACGAAAACTACGTTCATCCGGCAATGCCTGTTGGTGCCGAGGAAGGCATTATCAAAGGCATGTACAAGCTGAAAGAAGGTAAAAAATCCGACGCTGCCCGGGTTCAGCTGATGGGGTCCGGTACCATTTTGCGTGAAGTGGAAGCCGCGGCTGACATTCTGCGTGAAGACTTTGGTGTTGAATCCGATATCTGGAGTGTGACCAGTGTGAACGAGCTGACCCGTGATGGTCAGGCCTGTGAACGCTACAACATGATCAACTCCGAGAAAGAAGCACGGGTACCTTACATTACCCAACAGCTGGCTGAGGCAGATGGCCCGGTTATTCTTGCCACGGATTACATCAAGACCTATGGCGAGCAATTGCGCGGATACATATCCACAAGCTACAAAGTACTGGGAACCGATGGTTTCGGTCGCTCTGACACCCGTAAGAAACTGCGTCACTTCTTTGAAGTGGACCGTAGCTTCGTTGTTCTGGCAGCACTGACAGAATTGGCAAAACAAGGCAAGTTTGATGCTGCCGAGTTGCCAAAAGTCCGCGCCAAGATGGGTATTGATGAAAACAAAGCTGACCCAACCACGGTTTAACAGGAGGCTGACACATGAGCAAAGTGACTGTAGCAGTACCTGATATCGGTGGTGCTGAAAACGTAGATGTTATTGAAATTTCCGTAGCGATTGGTGATACCGTCACCGTCGACCAGGATCTGATCGTACTGGAAACCGACAAAGCGTCAATGGAAGTGCCTTGTCCACAAGCGGGCACCGTGGTTGAACTGTTGGTGAGCGTTGGTGACAAGATCAATGAGGGCGACGCGATTCTGGTACTGGAAACCGCGGCTGTGGAAAGCGCGCCCGCTGAAGCCCCGGCAGCTCCTGCCGCCATTGCTGAGCCAGCAGCGGCATCTGCTGCTGTCCCCGCAGCGGCAGCAAGCACTGCCAGTCAGCGGATTGAATTGACCATCCCTGACCTCGGTGGTGCTGATGAAGTAACCCTGATTGAACTGTGTGTTGAGCCGGATACTGAGGTGGCGGCTGAGGACTCGCTGCTGGTGCTGGAAACCGACAAGGCGTCCATGGACGTACCGGCTCCGGAAGCGGGCAAGATTATTGAGTTCAAGGTCTCGGTAGATGACAAGGTCAAGGAAGGGGACGTGTACGCCGTGATGGAAGTTGCGGGTGTTGCTGCCCCGGCATCCACCGCCGTAGCTGAGCCTGCTGCCAGTACGCCAGTCGCTGCTGTTGCACCGGTCGCAGCGCCTGCGGCACCAGCCGCTGAAATAGAACTGTCCTTGCCGGATCTGGGTGGCGCTGACGGTGTAACCGTGATCGAACTGTGTGTCGCTCCGGGTACCGCAGTGAGCGCAGAAGATTCACTGATTGTGCTGGAAACCGACAAGGCGTCCATGGATGTACCGGCTCCGGAAGATGGCATTCTGGTCGGCTTCAAGGTGAAAGAAGGCGATACCGTCAGTGAAGGCGATCTGTATGCTGTCTTCAAACCTGCTGCGGCCTCTGAGGCTGTGACTCCGGCTGCTGTGGCACCGGCTCCAGCAGCGCCGACCCCTGTGGCTGCGGCCCCTGTTGCGCCAGTGGCTGCTCCAGCAGTGTCACCGGTTTCGGAAAACGGTGCGGTTGCGGTTGAGGAAGAGACGGTCTCCAACGACATTTACGCTGGTCCTTCGTCCCGTCGTCTGGCGCGCCAGTTGGGTGTTGATCTGACCAAGGTGAAAGGCACCGGTATTCGTGGCCGTATCACCAAGGACGATATCCGCAGCTACGTCAAGAACGCCTTGCAGCGTACGGAACAGGCACCAGCTGCCAAAGCGGTGACTGGTGGCGCGGGTATCCCTGCGATCCCGGCGGTTGATTTCAGCCAGTTTGGCGATATCGACATGGTCAAGTTGAGCAAGATCAAGAAGGTGACGGCGGCCAATATGTCGCGTGCCTGGTTGAATGTACCGCACGTAACCCAGTTTGATGAAGCCGATATCACCGACCTGGAAGCATTCCGCAAGTCGATGAAAGCGGAAGCCGAGAAGGCCGGTATCAAACTGACGCCGATGCCATTCCTGATCAAGGCCGTGGCAATGGCATTACGGGCAGAGCCAAGCTTTAACGTATCACTGCATCATGACGGTGAGCACATGGTTCACAAGAACTATGTACACATTGGTATTGCCTGCGATACCCCGAATGGTCTGATGGTACCGGTACTGCGTGATGCCGATAAAAAAGGCATCTACCAGATTGCCAGAGAAGCCAACGAACTGATCAAGGCTGCTCGGGATGGCAAGTTGAAACCTCGCGATATGCAAGGTGGCTGCTTCACTATCTCCAGTCTGGGTGCCATGGGTGGAACAGCCTTCACTCCGATTGTGAATGCACCGGAAGTAGCGATTCTTGGGGTTTCCAAGGCGCAGATGAAACCGGTCTGGAACGGCCAGGAATTTGTGCCACGTAATATGCTGCCGCTGGCGGTGTCGTACGATCACCGTGCCATTAACGGTGCGGACTGTGGTCGTTTCTTCACCACTCTGGTGGCAATGATTGCGGATATCCGTCGGGTTCTGCTGTAAATTCTTCACCTCGCGTGTGAAGTGGAAGCAAGCCGGTCCTTGGCCGGTTTGTTTCGAAGAGCCAATCATTTGGGGGTTGGCTCTGTCAGGTTCCAGCGGTGTTACGCTTGCTGTGGACTGTCTGTTTACCGGCCACCTGGCCGGTTTTTTTATGCCTTTCTTATCGTAATGAGCCATTCAGATGCTGGCCGTTTTCCACTATTTGTTTCATTTCCTGACATCGGATGACAACTGGATTGGTAAAATAAAGGCTCATTAACAGCGTATTGGAGAAAGCTTCTGATGAAGGATGTGACGGTTATTATGCTGGCGTTGTGCGCTACAGGTAGTGTGGCGTTTGCTGATGAGGGAACATATGGCAATCAAAGCCGCCAGCAGAAACGTTTTGCTGCCCTTGATACTGATTCAGATGGCGTTATTTCCAAAGCGGAGGCCGAAGAGGCTCCTCGCCTGACCAAGAATTTTGATGAGATGGATAAAGATAGCGATGGCTTCCTGACATTAGAGGAAATCAAAGCCGGCTTTTCACTGCTGCGGAAAAGCTGATCGTAGTGGATAAGTGCTTTTAAAGCAGTGTTCTGAGGAGCTGTTGCCAGATCACTGCTATAACTATAACCCGCCTTTACCCCGCCTTTGTCGAACCAGGAAACCTGGTGTCTATATTCTGCAGATGCTGTCTCAGATCACAATCAATGCCAATGACGCCAGATGCCAATTCTTTCTGATGCCAGGCTGTATCGTCACCGTGCATCCCCTTGTTTGGCCAATAAACACCAGCCTGTTATCTTTCATACCCTGTTCAAAAGTGGTGGAGGGCTTCCTGTTCCAAACATCCCGTCTATTATCATTTGCCGTTGCGTAATAAACCCGACAGTCAAGAGAATACAGAGTAAAACCCCTGGCGCGTTGGGATCTCTTAATAGCTCACAATAGTGCCGTGATTGCCTTGTTGTTGGGAATGGCTGCAAATTGTGTTTAGTGCGCTAGTCTTAACGGGTAGGATAGACTGATTTTGTTATTTCCCGGAGCGCCATGCGCAAGTATCTTCTCCCTGTATCGCTACTAGTCAGCTTGGGTCTGGTCTTTCTGTATATGGACCGGTTGCTTATTGCAGAGCAGCAGGCATCCGAGACCATTATAGCCAAGACTCGTGTCAGCGAGGTAAGCAGCCGATTATCTGCGGTGGTTAACCAGCATTTACAACTGGCTTACGGGCTAATGGCTTTTGTGCATGTGCGGCCGAATTTTACCGAACGCGAGTTTGAGACTTTTGCGCTCAACAGCCAACGGGCGGCTGACAGTGTGATGAGTTTGCAGTTGGCACCCAAAGGTGTCATTACTTACATGACCAATAAAAACGACCACGGCAAGGCGCTGGGTTACGACCTGATGAAAGATCCGATCCGTAGCCCGCTGATCAAACAGGGCATCAATGAGCGTCGTTATATTATTGCCGGTCCATCTCCCTTGTTAACCGGAAGAAAGGCAATTATTGCCCGTATGCCGATTTTTTTATCCGACGGTAGCGACGATTCTTTCTGGGGCTTCTCGACGATTCTGCTTGATATTGATCAGCTGCTGCTGGATGCCGGTTTATCGAAGCAGGAATACTGGCTGGATTTTGCCGTGCGCGGCAAGGATGGATTGGGAGCTGACGGCGATGTCTTTTTTGGCGACCCTGATGTTTTTGAGCGTGATCCGGTACTGGCGACGGTGTTATTGCCAGGCGGTTCCTGGCAAATCGGTGCCAGCCGGGCCGAGGGCTACCACCACTTGCCGATGCAACGAATCATCTTGTGGCTGGTGTTTTTCCTTGTTGCACCCTTTTTAAGTTGGCTGCTCTGGGATTTGATGCACAAGCCCGAGGAGCTCAAGCGTGAAGTGGCGGTCGCCACTGCGGAATTACAAGAAGCGTGTGCTCAGGGTGAAGTGGCCTTGTCGGAAGCCGAAGTCGCCAACCAGGCCAAGTCTGAATTTCTGGCCAATATGAGCCATGAGCTACGCACCCCGTTAAATGCCATTCTTGGTTTCACCACACTGATCGATGCGTGTACCAACGATTCCGATGTGCATCGTTACGCTAACCAGACGCTGACCTCATCGCGGCATTTATTGGCGTTGGTTAATGATATTCTCGATTTTTCCAGAATCCAGGCCGTGGGTGTCGAAATAGAATCGAACCCCTTTCTGTTGCGGCCGATGATGGATTCCGTGCTGGGGAGTCTGAAAGCGCTGGTGAGCGAGAAGCCGGTCAGAGTGTTGTTGAGTATCGATGAAGGCGTGCCGGAGCAAGTTTGTGGGGATGAACTGAGGCTGACCCAGGTATTGATGAATTTTGCCAGTAACGCCGCAAAATTTACCGCTACCGGGACGATAACACTGGCAGTGCAATTGATCCGCTGTAGCGCCGACGAAGTGCGCCTCCGGCTTTTGGTGACGGATACCGGACGCGGTATCCCGGCGGATAAGCTGGCCCTTATTTTTGAGCAGTTCCAGCAAGTGGATGGCTCCGACACGCGCCATTATGGTGGCACCGGTTTGGGCCTGAGTATTACCCGGGCGCTGGTTGAAGCCATGCACGGTGAATTGCTGGTGAGTAGTGATGAGGGGAAAGGCAGTGAGTTTGGGGTGTCGCTGACACTGGCCTTGCCGAGTGAACCCGCAGAGTCATCAGCGTCGGCTACACCGGGGTTGTCCAATGCCCAGGTCCGTCACGAGGAAGATGAAGGCCCGGCGGTACCGGAGCATTTGCTGCTGCACGGGATTCACGTTCTGGTGGTTGATGACAACGTGGTCAATCGCAAGCTGGCCTGCGAAATGTTACGTCGCCGCGGTGCGTCGATGACGTGTGCCAGCGATGGGCAGGAAGCCATTGATATGCTGCTGGATGGTTCAGATGCTATCGATGTGGTGCTAATGGATATTCAAATGCCAGTGTTGGGGGGCTTGGAAGCGACCCGGTTATTGCGTGAGAAATACCAGGTCCGGACACCCGTGATTGGCTTGTCGGCCAATGCCTCGGCACAGGATGAACGTATCAGTCTGGATGCCGGGATGGACGCTTACTTGAGCAAGCCATTCAAGCTGCCAGAGCTGGTGGCGCGGATACTGGCGTTGGTGAAACCTGTCTGACTATCCGAGCCGGGCTGTATTGCGGTTAACGAATCATGGAAAAACGCCGCAGCGAGCGTTGGGCATGGCTTTCAAAACGACTGCTTTGCTGCAACGCCTCTTCCACAAATACCAGGTGGCTATTGACCGCCTGACGGGCGCAATCTTCATTGCGGTTGATCACCGCATCTTTCAGGGCCTCGTGCTGCAAACGAATGGCATCGCGGCGGCCTTCCTCGGTATACAAGTAGGTCAGGTTGGCAGCAATGGTTTGTTTGAACAGGCTGAGTAATGCCCGCATCGAATGTAGTAGCACCGCATTATGTGATGCTTCGGCAATGGATAAATGAAAACGCCAGTCGAGCTCCGCTTCGGCTTTGGCTCCCAGGCGGGCATTATGACCATCGAGCCATTCCTGATAGCGGCGGTTGATAATCGCGTGATCCGACTCCGTGGCCCGCAGCGCGGCGTAATGGGCGGCGACTTCTTCCAGGGCGTGACGATATTCGAGCAGGTCGTAATTGAATTCCGGGTGGCTCTGGAACAGCTCCAGCAAGGGATCGGACAGCGACCGGCCGATACTGTCGGCCACATAGGTACCGCCACCCTGGCGACGAGTAACCAGCCCCTTGGTATCCAGTTTGTTGAGAGCTTCTCGCACAGAAGGGCGGGAAACCTCAAAACGGGCAGCCAGCTCCCGCTCTGTCGGCATCTTTTTCCCTGGCTCCAGACTGCCTTCAATAATCATGCCTTCGAGTTCGGCAGCAATCATATCGGAAATTTTCTGACTTTTGATGCGGCTCGGGGTCATCAGGACTCCTGTTGGAATTCGGGCCAATCGATGGATGAGGCGCATTCCGGGCACTCCTTGGCCAGCTCATACATTGACCAGCCCAAGTGATATGCGGTAACTTACGCAATAACATTTGGGTAATTGGTAAGGCCAATTTAACCAAGAACAATAAAAACTGCAAGACACCTGTACAAATACCTTTGTACAAACCGCTACCGTGGAGTCGTTATGACCATTACTTCTTCACCCATACAGAGAACCTGCCCGGCCAAGCCGACGCAGGTTTATTTGATGGGTACCTGCCTCGTTGACAGCTTTTTTCCGCACGCCGGAATGGATGCCATTACGGTGCTGCGCCAACTGGGCGTTGAGGTCGTTTTTCCTCAAGGCCAAACCTGCTGCGGCCAGCCCGCCTGGAATTCGGGTTACGAAGACGAAGCCCGTGCCGTGGCTCGTCAACAACTGGCGGCGTTTGAGGCCGATATCCCGGTGGTGGTGATGATGGGGTCCTGTGCGGGTATGGTGCACCTGGAATATCCAGACCTGTTTGCCGGACACCCTGAAGAAGCCCAGGCCAGGGCGCTGGCTGCCCGAACGTATGAGTTCAGTGAATTTATGATCAATGTCCTGGGGCTGGATAACGAGATCCTGAGCATCGCCCAACCGCCTTCAGCCGACCAGCCGACCCGGACAGTGGCCTTGCATACCTCCTGTTCTTCGCGCCGCGGAATGGGGGTTGCGGCACAACATATGGCGCTGGCAACCTGCCTGCCCGGAGTGACCGTGGTGGAGCCAGAGCGGGTGACGGAATGCTGTGGTTTTGGTGGTACCTTTGCCGTTAAGCAGGCCGATATTTCGGCCGCCATGGCGGAAGACAAAGCGCTGGCCATGGACGCTACCGGCGCGGATGTGATTACCAGTGCCGACTGTGGTTGCATGATGAATATCGGCGGCACACTGGACCGACTGGCAGAGCAGGGGAAAGCCCGCTCAATACCCACACAACATCTGGCGACGCTGGTAAAAGAAGCCCTGACCGGTTACGCCGCTGCAACCAGTGGAGACGCGTCATGAGTACACCCACTTCAACCCCATCGTTTATTGAACTGACAACGATCGTTGATCAGGAAGATCACGACTTTGCCGATATGCAGTCCCGGCACTTCAAGGCGCGGGCAAAAATGTCGCTGGAAAACGATACCTTGCGGGCCAGTTTCCGGGGCGCCAGCGATTTTCTGATGGGAAAACGCAAAAGCGTCTTCCCGGACGATGAGGAACTGGAAGCACTGCGAGACCGTGGTGAAGCTGCACGTCAACGCAGTCTGGCCAACTTGCCCGACTTGCTGGAGCAGCTGGAAACCAACCTGGTGGCCAATGGTATCCAGGTGCACTGGGCCGAGACTGCGGACGAAGCCAACCGTATTATTCACGGCATCCTGGACGCCAATCAGGCGCGTACCGTGGTAAAAGGCAAATCGATGGTCAGTGAAGAAATTGAACTGAACCATTACCTCGAAGCCCGCGGTATTGAATGTCTGGAAAGTGATATGGGCGAGTATCTGGTGCAGCTGGCCCATGAAGCACCGTCCCATATCGTGATGCCAGTGATTCACAAAAACAAACAGCAAATTGCCCGCTTGATGCACACCCGAGCCACCACACCCGATGGCGAGGCAGTGCCATACAGTGAAGACGTGGATGACCTGATCGGTAATGCCAGGGCCATTCTGCGGCAGAAATTCCAGCGGGCTGATGCCGGGATTTCCGGCGTCAATATGGCCATCGCAGAAACCGGCACCCTGCTGCTGGTTGAAAACGAAGGCAACGGCCGTATGTGTACCACCGCACCGCCGTTACATATTGCCGTGACCGGTATCGAAAAAGTGGTGCAGGGGCTGAGTGATGTCCCCGAACTGCTGACACTGTTACCCCGTTCCGCCACTGGCCAGCTGATTACCACCTACGTCAATATGATTTCCGGCCCTCGTCAAAAGGGTGAGCTGGATGGCCCGGAACAGGTGCATCTGGTACTGGTGGATAACGGCCGTTCGAAAATGTTTAACCACCCGAATTTGCAACCAACGTTACAGTGTATTCGTTGTGGTGCCTGTATGAACCATTGTCCGGTGTATGCCCGCGTCGGTGGCCATGCCTATGGCTCGACATACCCGGGGCCGATTGGTCAGGTGGTCACGCCACAGCTGGGCTCTGCCGGAGGACTGGCCGCCAATGGCGATATGATCAATGCCTGCTCGCTGAACGGTGCCTGTGGTGAAGCCTGTCCGGTGCGTATTCCATTGCCGGACCTGATTCGTAACTTGCGTGCTGAAGCGGTTGCTCCGGTGGCCACCCAGCAAAATGGTCAACCCCATGTTAATGGGACCGGCAGCCAGCGTTCACTGGGCGAAAGCCTGATCTGGCAAGGCTGGAGTCTGGTACACAAGGTGCCGTTTTTATACCGCAGCAGCACCCGGGTGATGACCCGTGGCCGTGGCCTGATGCCCGGTAAGCTGGCTCCCTGGACCAATACCCGGTCGATGCCCAAACCGGCCGCCCGGAGTTTGCACGAGTTGGCCCGAGCGGCCGACATTCCATCGGTAGTTACTTCAGAGGAGCAGCACTGATGTCTTCCAGAAATACCATTCTTGCCCGCCTGCGTCAGGGTCAGGCCAATCAGGCAAGCGCTGCCAGTCGCACCGATTTACCACCCATGCCACGGCTGGACAAAGCAGTATGGCGCAGCCGTTTTATTGAACTGCTGGAAAGTAATCACGCCGATGTGGTGCCCTGTAGCGAAGACGACTGGCAGCAACAGCTGGCCGAGGTACTGCAACAGCAGCAGGTGACATCCTTGTGTCTGGGCAGCAGCCCGGCCAATCGTGAACTGGCAGACGAGTTGACAAGCCGTGTTGCAACGCTGTCTGTGCAATTGTTTGACGACGCGGTTGCTGCTCCTGCCGACAGCGGCATGCGCCAGCAGCTGTTTGAACAGCTGGATGCCGGATTCAGTCGCGCCAGCGCCGCCCTGGCAGAAACCGGTTCACTGGTGCTGGCGACTGGCCCGGAAGAACCACGGACCGTCTCGCTGGTGCCACCATTAAGTCTTGTACTGGTACGGCAGAGTACTCTGGTGGCCAATTTTTCTGCATTGATCGAACAGCCTCGCTGGCAAGGGAAACTGCCGACCAATTGGTTGCTGATATCAGGGCCAAGTAAAACGGCGGATATCCAGCAAACACTGGCCTATGGCGCTCATGGCCCAAAACAACTGGTGGTCTTGCTGCTGGATGACAGTACCGGCGCCTGAGCGGTTTTTCCTCTTGAATTTGATGTGGCTGGTGCCCGTGCGCCAGCTCGAAGGACACTTTATGAAACCCGAATACAGTCTGTTTCTGAGCGATCTGGCTCACATTATCAATGCTGAACGGATCGTCACCGATCCGTTACGTACGTTGGCACTGGGTACTGACGCCAGTTTTTATCGCCTGATACCGCAGGCCGTGGTAATGGTCGAAACCGAGCAGGAAGTCATCGACCTGTTGTTGCTGGCCGGGAAACACAAGGTGCATGTGACCTTCCGGGCGGCGGGTACCAGTTTGTCTGGTCAGGCCGTTACTGACGGTATTCTGGTACGCCTGGCCCCCACCTGGAACGGCATGGAAGTACTGGAAGAAGGGGGCAAGTTGCGGGTACAGCCCGGAGTGATCGGTGCCCATGCCAACCGTAAGTTGGCCCCGTTCCAGCGTAAGATTGGCCCTGATCCTGCCTCCATCAATGCCTGTAAAATCGGCGGTATTGTGGCCAACAACGCATCCGGTATGTGTTGTGGCACGGCGCAGAATACCTATCAAACCATTGAATCCATGCGCCTGGTCCTGGCTGATGGCACGGTGCTGGATACCGCGGACCCGGAGTCTCGCACGGCTTTTATGGCCAACAAGCCCGAGCTGATCGAAGCACTGGTATCGCTGCATCAACAGGTGAGCAGTAACGCTGAGTTAAAAGCCCGTATTCAAAAGAAATTTTCGATCAAGAACACCACCGGCTACAGCCTGAATGCCCTGGTTGATTACCACGATCCCATCGATATCCTGATGCATCTGATGGTGGGGTCGGAAGGGACGCTTGGTTTTGTTTCGGAAGTGGTTTATCGCACCGTGGAAGAACACGCGCACAAAGCCTCCGCCTTGCTGATGTTTGCCGACATCGAAAAAACCAGCCATGCGGTGACGGCGTTGGCTACCAGCCCAGTGGCTGCCGTCGAATTGATTGACCGGGCCGGGTTACGCTCCGTACAGGATAAACCCGGCATGCCGGACTATATGGCTTCCCTGAGTGATGACGTTGCCGCACTGCTGGTCGAAGTACGTGCCACCACCGAACATGAGCTGGAGCATAAGCTGGCCGATGTGCTGGCCGCGTTGTCCGACTTCGATACCCTGCACGGTAAAGCCTTTACCACCGACCCGGCCACGTGTCAGCTGTACTGGAATATCCGTAAAGGCATGTTCCCGGCGGTGGGTGCCATGCGTGAAAAAGGCACCACAGTGATTATTGAGGATGTCGCCTTTCCGGTTGAATCCCTGGCTCCGGCGGTACTGGAACTGCAGAGCCTGTTCAAGAAATACCACTACGATGAAGCCATTATTTTTGGTCACGCCCTGGCGGGTAACCTGCACTTTGTTTTTACCCAGAACTTTACCGATCCGGCAGAAATCCAGCGTTATGCGGACTTTATGGATGAAGTGTGCGTGCTGGTGGTCGGGCGTTACGATGGCTCGCTCAAAGCCGAGCACGGCACCGGGCGGAATATGGCCCCGTTTGTGGAGCTGGAGTGGGGGGCACAAGCGTATGACCTGATGTGGCAAATCAAACATGCCCTGGACCCGGACATGCGCTTGAATCCAGGGGTAATCCTGACCCGCAACCTGCGTGCCCATATTGAAGACCTGAAACCGATCCCGGAAGCCCATGACCTGATCGACAAATGCATCGAATGCGGTTTCTGTGAGCCGGTGTGCCCATCCAAAAACCTGACCTTGACCCCACGGCAGCGTATTGTGGTGATGCGCGAGCTGAGCCGTCTGGATCGTGCGGGGCATGATATCAGCAGCGATCCCCGTTTCCGCGAAGTGCAGGCAGAGTACCAGTATCAAGGTATAGATACCTGTGCCGCCGATGGCCTGTGCAGTCTGGCCTGCCCGGTAGATATCAATACCGGTGACCTGAGTCGCTATTTGCGCAGTGAACGGAATCAGCGTTATCAAGGTCGGGCCAACTGGGTGGCCGGGCATTTTGACACCATCGCCAATACCACCCGTACTGGCCTCAAACTGGTGGATATTACCCGTGGTGTGATCGGCGACAAGGCACTGGCGAGCGTCAGCAAGGTGGCCTCTGCTGTGAGCATGAAAGCCTTGCCGCTATGGCACGATGCCATGCCACAAGCCAGCCACAGTGCCAAACCCATTGCACCGGCAGTGGCAGATGCCGACCTGGTGTATTTCCCCAGTTGCGCCAGCCGGAATATGGGCCCGGCGAAGCAGGATCAGGACCAGCGCAGCTTGCAGCAAGTCACGTTGGCGCTGGCAGCAAAGGCAGGCGTGACCCTGACCCAGTTGCCAGACCAGCAATCATTCTGTTGTGGCATGCCGCTGGAAAGCAAAGGCATGTTCGAGCAGGCCGATGCCATGCGTGATCAGCTGAATCAGGCCTTATTGACCATCAGCGACAACGGCCGTATACCGGTTCTGATCGATACCAGCCCTTGTGTCTTTCGTATGAGTCAGCAGCTTGATGAACGTATCCAGTTACTGGACCCGGTAAACTTTGCCAATCAGTACCTGGTGCCGCAGCTGGACATTGAACCGGTAGACGACGCCGTGGCAGTACACGTGACCTGTTCAACCACCAAGCAAGGCCTGGGTAACGAGCTGATCGCTCTGGCCAGACATTGCTCAACCCAAGTCGTGGTACCGGAAGATATTACCTGCTGTGGTTTTGCCGGCGACAAGGGCTTTATGATGCCGGAACTGAATGCCTCGGCGCTGGCTCCGCTCAAGAGGCAGGTGAAAGACTGCAAAGAAGGGGTGTCTACCAGTCGTACCTGTGAAATTGGTCTGGCCCGGCATGGCGAGATTCCTTATCACTCGCTGTTCTATTTGCTCGACCGGGTCAGCAGCGCCAAAGCGGCGGTTGCGTCCTAGCGGATGTGATGCGGATGTAATCGTTGCTGGCCACTCCTGCTTCAGCGGAATTTTCCTGTCAAGAAACTCCGCTGGGGCATTTATTCGATATGTTTGAGTTCTGGTTAAAAAATGTTCAGAATTTCTGTAAATATCGGACATTCTCGCCATAGATGCTGTATTGTGGCGACCAATGTACGTCATGCAGCAGGAGGATATTATGAGTAAATTAACAGGCTATGGTCAGGGTGTTGTAAACGACCTGTCCAGCCGCTATGGACTGTCCAGTGACGCGGTCATTTGCATGATTCAGGCTGTTATCAATGGTAACGGCACCATGGCTCAATTCAACTGCCCGGAATTGGGCGGTGGCGGCCAGTGGATGAGTGGTGGCATGACCATGGTGGGCGATATGTTCAACAATGGCCTGAAAAACACCGTCAATAATCTGTGTAGTGAAATTGCCTCGATTCTGGGTAATGGCCAGATGATCTTTGAACAGCCGGCAGCGGGCCAAGGTGGTTTCCAGTCTGGAAACTGGTGGCCGTCTGAACTGGGTAACCCGTCGTCATCCGGTTCACAAAACAATATCCGTTATGCGATTTTCCCCCATTGTCAGCGCCTGGCACTCGACTCCAATGGTCAGGTGAGTGTTTACGATACCCAACAGCACCAGATCGGTGGTGTCAGCCAGCAGCAGGGTGGTGGTAATTCACTGACCTTCAGCAGCCAGTTCGGTACCGTGTATCTGACCAGCTTGCCGATTGTGTCGGGTCATAACCCGTTTATCAGTCAAGCGCCAGAGCCGGCACAGCCAGCACCCCAGCCAGTACAAAATACTCAACCGCCAGCACAGCACAATAACCAGAATACCAACACTGGTAACCGGGATGATGTGTTTGCGGCACTGGAAAAACTGGCCAGCCTGAGAGATATGGGAATTCTGTCGGAACAGGAATTTTCCAATAAAAAATCCGAGTTGTTGCAACGTCTGTAGTGCGTTTGTGGCCAGAGGGCAGTCGTATTGCCGGCTAACCCGGCGGGCGGGCATTTTTATCACTGGTGATAACAATGCCCGCTGCCTTGGGGTTCATCGTCACGGTGCGTACTGCCCGCACGGATACGACAATGCTGTCTTATCCTTCCCAATGTGAAAAAGCCAACACCTTTCTGACAGAAATTCTATTACTATCGGTAGCCTGAATAATACGGGAGCCATCATGAACCTTGTCTGGATTGCGCTGTTGTTGTCGTGCCTGATAGGGTCACAGGCTGTGGCCGAAGTCTATCAATGGGTCGACAGCGATGGCCGTCGCCACTTCTCCGATCGTGCACCGTCCGGGCGTAATATCCATAACCCGGCTGAGCAATCGCTTTCCCGGCCATCTTCCCAGGCTACGTCCATAGGGGTCTCTGCACTTGAAGGTATTTCCAGTCGTGACTACCAGCATTTACGCAAGCTGCTGCGGGCGCGTCAGTTCGGGATTCTGAATACCCGGCTGGAAAAATACCATCAGATTCTGGCGGAGGATATCAGCACGGAATCCCAAGTCCGGGCAATCTACCAGGTGTTTGATATGGGCAAGCCGGGGCTGGAACACTATTTTAACGACTGGGTACGTACCTACCCGAATCTGGAATTTCCTTATCTCGCCCGTGCTACTTACCTGACCGGATTGGGCTGGGACAGCTACGAGCAAAACCGGACACATCGCTCCGATGAACAGGCCGAGGCTATCCGGAAGTATTTTTATGCGTCGTTGACGGATATCGATGCTGCCTTGCGGGTGAACCCGCGTTCGGGTCTGGCCTATAGCCTGTTGATTGGTGCAGCGGTAGCGCTGGGAGATGACGAGCAGCATCAGCTTTACTTGCAGCGGGCAGCAGAGGAAATACCGGCATCCCTGTTGGTTGCCAGTACCGAATTGGGGTTCATGACTCCGCGTTGGGGTGGTTCCAAGGCCAGAATGCGGGCCTATGCCAACCGTGTGATCGTGCATCAGAGCAGTAATCCGGCACTGTCGGTATTACCCGGTTATGTGGAGGCACTGCTGGCGGAAGCCCAGCTTGGACGTCAGCAGTATGCTGCTGCCGAAGCCGGTTTTACTCGTGCCCTGAAATACGGACACGTCGCCAGTTTTTATCGCCATCGGGCGGAAGCCCGTATGGCCATGAAACGTTATTCTGCTGCTCTGGACGACTTTGCCCAGGCATTACGCCTGGAGTCTGCGGATGCCGACAGTTATTTGGGGCGAGCACAAATTTATGGCAGCTTGCGGCAATACCGCAATGCCGCCGCGGAGCTGGCTTATGCCACCGAAATTGATCCGGAATCGCCGGGGATACACAGGTACCGCACGCAGTTGCTGACCAGCCTGACCGGGTTGGGGATTCGTGCCCGCACGCGGGGACAGCTGGAGGAGTCGCTGGACTTTCTTGGCAAGGCATTGATGCTTGATCCGGCCGATGCGGTGGCCAGCTATCAACGAGCCGTCACCTGGATGGAGATGGGCAAGATGGCCAACTCGGAAAGTGACGCCAGTGTGGCTCTGGCAGCAGACAGTGCCCGCCCCGAATGGTTTGTGCTGATGGATAACTTACTGGCCCGCCGCCAGCGCTGGCAAGATATGATCGAACTCTGGGATGATTATATCGACCGGTTCGGGGAGACGCAGGATGCCCTGCTGGCCCGGGCCAACGCTTATGTTGGCAAGCAGGAATACCAGTCAGCCATGGCCGATGCCAACCGGGCCGCGGTGCTGGGCGCGCCAGCGGCGGCTGGCATGATCAGCAAGGTAGAGTCGTTACTGGCAACACATTGACGGACAGTGTTCAGGAAGATTGGCTCTGGCGCCGGGCCAGGGCTGCTTTGGTCAGGGCTGTTGCCTCGGCGCTGAGTGGATCTTCCGGCCAGGGGTGCTTGGGGTAGCGGCCACGCATTTCCTTACGTACCTCGGCATAGCCATGACGCCAGAAGTGGGGTAAGTCCTGGGTCACTTGTAATGGTTTCCGGCCCGGTGACAACAAATGGATCTTTAACGCCATTTGGCCGTTTAACACCGCGGGTTGCTGCGGATAACCAAACATTTCCTGTAACTTGACTGCCAATACCGGCGGTGTCTCGGTGTAATCAATACGAATACGGGAGCCGCTGGCCACCCGCCAGTGTGTCGGAGCCAGCTGTTCCAGCTGCTGCTGTTGCGGCCAGTCGAGCAGGCTGGTCAGCAAGGTCACCAAATTCAGCTGCTGTAGCTGCCGTTCATGGCGGCAGTTATCCAGAAACGGTAACAACCAGTCATCCAGGCGCGCCAGTAAACCCTGGTCGGACACATCCGGCCAATCTCCCGCAGCGGAACCCTGTTTCTGGGAGTGGCTGGAGGAATGGCCGCCATGGTACTGGTGTAACAACTGCAAGCGCTGACGTAATTGCACCGCGTCGTCTGTCCAGTTGAGATTGGCCAACCGCTGCTGTACCCGGCTGTCGGAATTGACCGATGGACAAAAATAATCCCGCCAGGCCTGACGCCATTGCTCAGGGCCCAGTGTCTCCAGGGTGCGCCGCCGCCAGATCAGTTCACCGATCTTGTGTTGCTCTTCTGCCAGCAAACGGCCCTGGGATTGCCATTGCACCACGGTGTGGTGCGACAGCCAGTGAGGATGGTCGCTCAGCAGGTCTGCCAATTCGGCCTCATCAATGGCAATGGCGAGGCGTATCCGGTGGCTGCCGGCACCGGACAGATCAAGAATCACCAGCCAGGGGCAACCGGCCAGGTCCGAGTCTGGCGATAGTTCGGCACCCGTGCCGTTGGCCATCAGATAGCGTAATGCCTTGTTGTTGGCTTTGCTGGAGTGGCCGGTCGATTGATTACGACAGCGGGCGAGGCGCTCCGGGAATGCCAGTAATGCCCAGCGTGCCAGACTGGCCTGATGACTGGCGCTTGCTGTGGCGGCAGTAGTTGTGGTGGCGGTAGTCTGGCCAGACAAGCCCCGGAGCCAGCGCTGGGCCAGCGGGGCCACGCGTTGCTGCCACAAGGAAGTTGAGCGGCTGGCATGCCATAGCCGTTCAACATCATCACTGCGGCGTTGTTTGTGCGGCCATTCTTGCAGCAGGGCGATTAACTCGGCCGCGTCGCGAGCTTGTCCTTGTTGGTGGGCCGTTATCAGTGCCGATGCCCAGCGCGGTTCGATACCGAGACGGGCACACTGGTGGCCGTGTTCCGTCAGTCTCTGGCTATCGATACTGGCCAGGTACCCCAGGCGACACAACAGCGCCCGAGCCTGATTCAGCGCGGCAAGCGGCGGAGGGTCAAGCCAGAGCAAGTCGTCAGCGTCGGCTCCCCATAACAACAGCTCCAGCAGCAGTGGTGCCAGATCGGCGGTTAATAGCTCGGCTTCAATATGGCGTGGCCGCCGTGAGTGGGTACTTTCTGGCCACAGCCGGTAGCAGTAACCGGCTTGCTGTCGCCCAGCACGGCCCATTCGCTGGGTGGCTGAAGCCTGGCTGATATCGCGTGTGGTGAGCTCACTGAGACCATTGGCCGGACTGAATACCATGCGCCGTTCAAGACCGCTGTCGATCACGCCGGTGACGCCATTCAGGGTCAGAGAGCTCTCGGCGATATTGGTCGCCAATAATATTTTACGTTGACCCTCTGGCACATCCGCCAGAGCCCGCTTTTGTTCCTGTTCGCTGAGCTGGCCATGAAGTGGCAGGATATGAAGGTGGTTATCTGGCAGGTCATGTCGCTTCAGCTCATCATGCAGCCGCCGGATATCCGCCACACCGGGCAAAAACACCAATAGATGGCCATGGCTGTGCTGTAAGGCTTCATGAATAACCCGGCTGGCGTGATGACTGAGGTATTCGTTGGCTGACGCAGCTGGCCGGTAGGCCAGCGTGACAGGAAACCCCTGGCCCGGGCAATGAAGCAGGGGAGCCTGCAGTTGTCGGGACAAGGCATCGGTATCCAGCGTGGCTGACATTACCAGCAACTTGAGATCCGGGCGTAACAGCTGCTGGCATTGATGCGCCAGTGCCAATGCCAGGTCACTGTTCAGGTGACGTTCGTGGAATTCATCAAAAATAACCAGACCAACGCCGGTCAGCTCGGGGTCATCCTGCAGCATTCGGGTGAGAATGCCCTCTGTTACAATCACAATACGGGTACGAGCAGATTCCTTGTTGTCGAGCCGTACCCGGTAACCGATCCGCTCACCGACAGCCTCGCCCAGTTGACGGGCCATAAAGACGGCGGCGTTACGGGCTGCCAGTCGCCGCGGTTCGAGCATGATGATCTGTTGCCCGGCCAGCCAGGGCGCATCCATTAGCGCCAGCGGCACACGAGTGGTTTTACCCGCACCGGGTTCGGCAGTCAGTAGCAGGGCGGGGTGGTCGGCCAGTTGTGCAGAGATATTGGCGAGCTGGGTATCAACAGGAAAGGCAGGACGGCAAGGATTCATTGGTATAATTACGAGTCTATAGCTAGCATTCAAGTATATACCGGTCAGGAGGTAAGCCGTTATGGCAAGTGAGACTGTGGTTGATTTTGCTGCTGCCAGTGAAAAGCACCGCCATCAACGTGATCACCGCGACAAGGAAGCCAGGGTTGAAGCGATTCGGGAGCGCTTTGAACAGGCGTTACCGACTCGTAAAACACCGGTCAAGGACTATCTACGTAAAAAGCGCGCCAAGAAAAAGCGCTGACCCCATCACATGATTTACTGATTTGATTGCCAGGAGAGACCTTTGAGTTCGTCAGACACTACCCCCCATTTACCGATTCAGCATCAACTGGACACCCGCGGCCTGTTTTGCCCGGAGCCGGTGATGATGTTGCATAACCTGATGAACGATGCTGCCCAGGGGGACTGTATCGAAATATTGGCAACCGACCCCTCGACGCAGCGGGATTTCACCCGTTTTTGCGGGTTTCTGGAGCAGGAGATGTTGCTGCAAGAAGACCTTGACGGGGTGTACCGTTTTATTATTCGCAAGGTCTCTGATACCGCCTGATCAGCTTCTGGTTATATTGAGCGATTGGACGTACTGGACGTACATTGCCGGTGCCTGTGCCGGTGCGCCGTTCCGGGCTGGCCCCGGAATCCACGCGAATTAATCAAGCCGCTGGCGTCGGTGCCGCCAACCTCAAAATACCTGCATACGCCTCTCTTGTGACGATAGCGCCAATTAGCCACGCAATTGGCGCTGATAATCATTTTCCCTCTTGCTTATCCAGCTAATACTAACTGACAGGTGTGACAAAAAGCGTAGCCAACAACACGCTTGCAACGGCTCTGAGGCCCCTGATTTGAGGCTTGATTGATGAGTCTGGAGACTATAAGTGTTGGCTCATATGGAACTATCCCTGTTTTGAGGGGTGTTTTTATACCCTGCCAGCGGTCAGGCAGGTTGATGATTGGGGCTAATATGGCAATCCAGGCAGTAGAGAGTAATAAGTTGACTTGAATCAATAGTTTGGCGTCTTGATGCGTGCTAAAGGCTTCATTTTGAGCCAAAACTGGCTCTTTTGGGTGGTTTCAAGGTTTTTGTCTCAAGGGATATGTCTTTGTGGCAGGGGAATTCGGCGGTCTGTGAGCGCTGAAACAGCGTCATTTTGGGGCTGGGAGCAGCTGAATATTGGCATCAATAGCCCTGTCTACAGCGAAGTCCATAATTATAAAAGCACTACATTTGCCTAATCGCAATTTCCAGATTCCTGGTCTATTCTACGCGGCACCATCCACTTGCTTTAACCAACCGTATTTTATTTTGCGTAGCAACTATGTTGCTGGAGAAATCATGACCGCGACACCGAAAGATAAAGATAATAGTCCACCAGGTGCAGGGCAGAAAACAGATACTCAAGCCGTTTCTGGTAGCTATCAAGAGCTGCACAAACCCAGCTCTGAGTTTAATAGCCGAGAAGAGTACCTTGAGCATGAGTTGCAAATCATGCAGCCCAAACGCTGGCGTCCAAACTTGCCTTTCCGGGATTATCGTTTCGAATTTGAAGATACGATTCCGGCCATGGCCGCGACCATTGGTAAAGTGGTTATGGTTGCCGCGATTGCCGCCACGTTTGCTGGCCCGTTAGGGTTGGGTGAATCGTTTATTCTAGAGAATGTTCGTTACGAGCTTCTTATTGTTTCTGTTTTTATTTTATTGTTCTCCGGCTTTATTTTACCGACCGCCAACCTGGCCGGTACCCATGGCCCCTTGATTCCGTTAATCCCTATTGTTGTGGCAGCAGGGGGGCACCCGATGGCTTTCGGGCTATTGATTGGTGCCTTTGGTCTGATCCTCGCCATCAGTAAAGGGGGGAGCCTGATGGCACGGCTGACCAGTAAGGGCGTGTGTGGTGGCCTGCTGTTGTATCTGGGTTTTATCGGCACTATCTCGCAGGTGAAAAAACTGTTTGCCTGGGCGGAAGCCATTGATATGACGCATATCGCCTTTATTGTGATTCTGGCGACTATTTTGCTGTATGCCTTGTTGGAACACTTCCAGAAACGCTGGTTGGCGGTACCGCTGAGCTGCTTCCTGGGTGGTGGTGCAGCATTTGCTCTGGGCGCACCGTTTGAATTCCATACCGCGCCTGGTCTGCCACATATGGACCCGATGTACTGGTGGGGTGAAAGTACTGGCTGGATGCTGGGTTTGCCAACCGTGGAAAGCTTTATTGTGGTCTTGCCGTTTGCCATTCTGGCGGTTGCCATGTGGTCTCCTGACTTCCTGGGGCATCAGGTCTTCCAGAAAATCAGCTACCCGCAACGTACTGAAAAAGTGCAGATGAACATTGATGACACCATGATGAGCGCATCTGCCCGACAAACCTTCGGCTCTCTGCTGGGTGGTGCCAACTTTGCTTCTTCGTGGGGTACTTATATTGTGCCTGCGGCGATTGCCAAGCGTCCGATTCCTGCTGGCGCCATTTTAACGGCCCTGTTCTGTATCATTGCTGGAATCTGGGGTTATCCGATGGACCTGGCGATCTGGCAGCCTGTGCTGTGTGTGGCCTTGATTGTGGGTGTCTTTATTCCACTGCTGGAAGCCGGTATGGAAATGACCCGTGAAGGTAAAACCACCCAGTCCGCTGCGATCGTGGTTTTTGCTTCATCACTGGTGAATCCTGCCTTTGGCTGGTCTTTGACCATGCTGCTCGATAACCTGGGCTTGATCGGTTGTAAGGAACGTAGCTCGGAATTAAGCCATATGAGCCGCTGGATCATCCCGTTGATCATGTTTGTACTGCTGACCAGTGTGATGGCAATGGTAGGTATGCTGCCTGGTATCCCGGCCTTGATGTCAGACTTCCAGCACTAATGGCATGACGACATAGTCCGTCTATGACTCAATGACGGACGAATAAAGCGGCAAGTGCATCAGGATGCCTTGCCGCTTTGCTGTTTTCAGGGGGTTATGATTCTGATATCGGCCGCAAGCGGATCAGTTTGCCGTTATCGTCGTCAGTGATCAGATACAACCAACCATCCGGCCCTTGTGTGACGTCGCGAATACGTTGGTCAAGGCCAGGAATATCCAGACGCTCTTCTGCGATTACCTGTTTGCCGTCCAGCTCCAGCCGGACCAGTTGACGAAATTTCAGCGAGCCAATAAAGACATCTCCCTGCCAGTCAGGAAAAACCTCACCGCTATAAAATGCCATGCCGGAAGGTGCGATTGAAGGCATCCAGTAGTACAGCGGCTGTTCCATCCCTTCCTTATGGGTACCTTCACCAATACTGCCGCCAACGTATTCCTTGCCGTAAGTAATAACAGGCCAGCCATAATTACGGCCTGGCATGATCAGGTTGAGTTCGTCGCCGCCTTTGGGGCCGTGTTCATGTATCCATAATTCGCCGCTGTTGGGGTTAATCGCCGCACCTTGCGGATTACGATGGCCATAACTCCAGATCTCGGCCCTGACACCGGCTTGATCAACAAAAGGGTTGTCTGCTGGTGTTGTACCGTCGGCATTCAGGCGAATGATTTTACCGAGGTGGTTGTCCAGGTTCTGCGCTTCATCCCGGGGGAAATAGCGTTCCCCCAATGTAATATACAAATAACCCTGTGGATCGAAGGTCAGCCGTGAACCGAAGTGGGAGCGGGATACATACTTGGGTGCTTGCCGGAACAGCACTGTCTGCTGCGTCAGGTGATAACGATGATGGCCATCATCAACCAGGGTGGCGCGCATCACCGCGGTCGAGTTGGTCATCAGGTTGCCTGGCTCGGCGTAGCTGAAATAGACCTGGCCATCGTGCCAGGCAACATCGAGTAATCCGCCCTGTCCCCCGGTCGATACTTCCGGGACACCGGCAATGGCCGGGCTGAGCAAATACTGTGGCCGGCCATCCTGAATCGTATGGCGGGCGATACGTAGCTGGCCCGAACGTTCACTGATCAGGAGCGTATCGGCATCGATAAAATCCATTGCCCAAGGGTGGTTCAGGCCTGAGATTATTACCTCGGGGATAAAACTTCCTTGCTGGGAATGGATAACCGCCAATGGCGAGGGGGTGAAGGATTGTGGGGCCGGGAGTGGGTCTGCAGCGAGTGCTGAGTTGGCGCAACCGCTGATCAGTAGCAGTCGCAGGGTTGCTGCCAGCAGACCGGGAAAAATGCCGGATTGGCCAGGGATTAGAGTCGTTGTGCTGCGGCGTATTGGGGAAGCGGCCATGCAGTACTCTCCGGGTGGTGTATTGGAGTGGTGCTGTGATTATGTTTCCAGCAGAACAGCCTGAACAGTAGCGGATGGTGCTGAACAAAGTAAGGGGACAAAGCGGTTGGTGGCAATCGTGGCAGGGCAGCCGAGGGAGAGGGGATAACTATCAAGGCCAACGCCTCATCGTACACCAGCGCGAGTGGCGCTCAAGCCACTGACTCTGAAGTACGGTGAAGGTTGCCGGGAGCCAGCCAACTAGCCAATACTGGCTTTCAGTGCCTGGATAAAGCGCTGTTGCTGAGCCGTGCCAGCGGGTGTTGCAAGCCATTCCAGCACCAGGGCGAGGCGTTCGTCACTGTGGCCGATACTTTGGCCCATGGCTTGCGCCAGCCGCTGCACCTGCAGTTGCATCCGGCGGCCTTGATCCGCTGCCGGAGACTCCTGTCCGCTGATAACTTCCATACGAATACACAGGTCACGGGCGACGTCGGTATCGATCGCAACCGGGGTATCCTGATCCTGCTGCCAACGTTGCTCAAACGCGGCGAGCGGGTAGCCATCCGGCAGTTGATCGGCATCGTGCCAGAGGCTTTCATTGTGATCTGCCAGTGCTTGCAAGCGATCCAGCAAACCTTGCCAGCGTTGACGTTCTTCGGCCTGTGATTGCGCCACCTGACGGTCGTCCAGTTGCGCCGCGATGTCAGCCAGCTGTTTGCGCAGGCGCTGGTGGGCAGAGCGTGGCAGTTCGATCGCCGCAAACTGTTGCTCGTACTGCTGGAATTGCTCAAGCACGTCAGCAGCCGACAGGGTGCTGGCTGGCAAGGCGGCAGCCTGATTGACCAGCTCTTCTGCTTCAATGACCCTGTTGTTCAGCTCTGCCTTGCGCTCGTTACGTTGCTCGTCCAGACGGGCAAATACGGCATCACACTGGCTGCGGAATTGACGCCAGTACTTCTGGTCTGGTGCGCGTGGTGTGATGCCAATTTCTTTCCACTGCTGTTGCAGTTCCTTGACGCGCTCTACCACGTCGGTCAGATCTTCTTCTTCGGCCAGGTCAGCAGCGGCTTCAACCAGGGCGGCCTTGGCTGCCAGGTTGCGGTCGTATTCTGCCTTGAGGTGGCTGTAAATGGCGTCGCAAGCGGCGCGGAAATGTTCTTGGGTGTGCTTGTGTGCAGCTCGATCCACCGGCGAGTAGCCGCGGAACACTTCCCGAGCGGTCTCGAGGGTTTTTTGCACGACTTTCCAGTCGGCCTGATCCCAGTCGAGATTGGCTTCGTAATGGCGCAGTTCCTCGATCAGCTGGTTGCGTCGTTCAACGTTGACTTCCCGTTGACGAGCGACGTCGGCAAACCAGGCGCGGCAAGGTTCAAAGGCTTTGTCGCCAGCTGCCTGAAAACGATCCCACAAGGCTTTGTCGGGCTGGGAAGAGTTGAGTGTTTTCCACTCGTCCTGCAGCACCTGGATCTTGTCGGCGAGGACATCAGGGCTGATATCGGCATCGATCAGGGCTTCCATCGACTCACACAGAGCTTCTTTTTTGGGGGTTGTGACAAACCCTTGCCAGTCGCGCATTTCGTTGAGTCTGGCAGCCAGGCTCTTGATGCGGTTCTGAAAGTTATAGGCGGCTTTGCCATCTACCTGGCGCAGGCTCTGATGCACCTGGCCGTAGAGTTTGCCAGCGTCTTTCAGGTGGCCGTTGTCGATGTGTTGTTCCAGTTTGTCGAGCTGGCGCTGCAGGGTATCCATACGCGCGGTTTGCTGGTTTTCCAGTTCCGTCAGACGGATTTCAGCGATCTGGCGTTTGCCTGAGAGAGCCGCCAGCCATTCGGGTGCTTCCAGCTGTGATGGCCACTTCAATTGGGCTTGCCATTTTTTACCGCTCTGGATCACCTGTTGCAGGCCGCGCATGTCGGCAGGCAAGTCTTTTTCCAGCCACTGGGACAACTCTTGCTGTTTGGCGCTGACCTGCTCCAGAGTGGCTTGCAGGGCTAACGCCTGTTGCATGGTGTTCTCGAATGAACGCAAGGCGTCGGCGTCGGCCTTGTGATCGGTCTGTGTGGCGCGCCAGCGTTCATCAATGGCTTGCAGTTGCTGTTTCAGCGCTTCCGGATCGGTACTTGAAGGAGCGGCTGCCAGGGCGTCGTTCAGCTCTGAGACCAGTTGTTGCTGGGCTGCCTGGGCTTCGGCCTGACGCTGCTGCTCTTCGGCCTGACGCTGTTCCTCTGCGGCGTGTTGTTCCAGAATCCGGCTCGCGTCAAGCAATGCGGACTCGAGCGTGTGTCGCTGCTCATCGGTCAGGCTGTCGTTAAGTTCTTGCTGCTGGCGCTGTATGACTTGCAAGCGACCGTTAAAGTCGGGGCCATAACCTACCCGGTTCAGGTAAGCGGCCTGTTCCAGCAAATAGGTGATTTGCTGCTTGCGGGCGGCAATGGCTTCCTGGTTGGCTTTGGCAGCGGCCAGGCGTTCCTTGCACAGGCGATAGACGGCTTTATCTTTCGTTTGGGCAAATTCCAGCAGTTGCTGTAACAGGGCGTGTTGATCGATGCCTTCGGCAGCGGCCAGACGTACTTTGGCGACCGGGTGTTCGCGAGCAATTACCAGGCGTTCGTTCTGGTCAGAGATCCGGGCAATGGCATCGAGACGTAATTGCTGGTCTTTGGTCAGCCCGGCAATACGTACCAGTGTGGCGCTGTGGGTGATGCTGTTGAGGTCTGCCGATGATGGCAGCAGCAGGTTCAGCCAGTGTTCCCGGGTGGTATCCCGAACATCCGGCAGGTTGTGCCCCAGCAGGCTTTCCAGCAGGGCCTCGTCACGAATGCGTACCACCGCGGCCTTGCGCAATGCCTCGTCAGGCTCTGTGTCGATAAAGCTGATGAGTTGCTCGGCAGCCATTTCGGCCAACGCCTGGCGTCGAACATCCGGGTTGGAATGTTGCCATTTTGGTTTCAGAAACTTCTTGAATAAAGACATCGAGCTGATCCGTCCAACCTGTCACAAAGGAAAAAAGCGTGGCCATTGTACAGTGCGCGGCATTTTAAGGAAGTCTGGCACGACTTAATCGCACCGGAGGATTGTCCTGCACTGTATTGTGACTCGTGGTGTGGACGTGATTGTTACACAGAAGCCGGGAGAAGTGGTGCCGCTATCGCAACCAGAGCCGGGTGCATTGCGTCAGGGTAAGCATGTTATCATCGGCGTTTATTTGGCCAGCCAGTATGACCCGGATCTGGGGTGGCAAGAGCAGGAGAATCATGTGAGTAGCATTGTCTGGTATGACTACGAAACCTTTGGTGCCAGTCCGGCGTGGGATCGTCCGGCGCAGTTTGCTGCGATTCGTACCGACGAAGACCTGAACGAGATTGAGCCTCCGGTCGAGATTTTTTGCAAACAGAGCGATGACTATTTACCGCACCCGCAAGCGGTGCTGATCACTGGTATTACCCCCCAGGACTGCCAGCAGAAAGGTCTGCCAGAAGTTGAGTTTATTGATCAGATCAACAGGGTTTTTTCGGTACCGGGTACTTGCAGTGCGGGTTATAACAGCATTCGATTTGATGACGAGTTCACTCGTTACACGTTATATCGCAACTTTTTTGATCCCTACGCCCGTGAGTGGCAAGGGGGGAATTCCCGTTGGGATTTGCTGGATGTTGTTCGCTGTGCCTATGCCTTGCGTCCGGAAGGAATCGAATGGCCACAACACGAAGATGGCCGGATCAGTTTCAAACTGGAGCACCTGACAGCCGCCAATGGCCTCGATCACGGCAAGGCCCACGATGCGGTATCGGATGTGCGGGCAACCATTGCACTGGCACGATTGATTCGAGATAAACAACCAAAATTATACCGTTATCTTTTTGGCTTGCGTCGTAAACAAGCGGTTGCAGATCTGATTGATGTGGTGCAACACAAGCCTCTGGTACATATTTCGGGCATGTTTCCGGTTGAACAGGGCTGTATGGCGGTTGTAGTGCCCTTGTGTATGCATCCTAAAAACAAAAACAGTGTGATTGTTTTTGATCTGCATCAAGACCCAACTCCTTTGTTTGAATTGACCGCTGAAGAGATACAGCAGCGAGTGTTCAGTAAAGCGGCAGATTTGCCAGAGGGGGTCGAACGGTTGCCATTAAAAGAGATACATCTGAACAAGTCTCCGGTGGTTGCTCCGGCCAAAACCCTTACGCCTGATCAGGCTGAACGCTGGAACCTGAGTGGTGATACCTTGCGTAAGCATCTGGGTATGATCAAGCAGGGTGTCGACCTTACCAGCAAGCTGCAGCAGGTGTTTGACAGTCGTTCGTTTGCGGCCGCCAGCGATGTGGATGCACAGCTGTACGATGGCTTTTTCTCGCCAGCGGATCGTAATCTGATGAACCAGCTGCATGACGCCTCGCCGTGGGATTTATCCGGCTTCCAGAAGCGCTTCAAAGATCGCCGCGGTGATGAGATGTTATTCCGTTATCGCGCCAGAAACTTTCCGGATACGCTGGAAGGGGATGATCGGCAACGCTGGGAAACAGTACGTCGTGAACGGCTGTTTCATACCAACCCAGCCTATCAGGCGCTGAACTTCGAGCAATTTGCCCAGGAATTAAAACGGGCTGCGGAACAGGTGATTGAAGATCCCCGCAAGCAACAGTGGATGCAGGATTTGCAGCTTTACGCCGAATCAATTTATCCGCTGGATTACGACTGATTCGGCATGGTTGATGAAAAACCCGGCGTCAGATTCCAGATGCAGGTTGGACACTGGGCAAACTGAATAAAAAAAGCCCTCGAAGAGTTACCTCTCCGAGGGCTTTTTATTCACCAGGTCGGGCCGGATTATTGGCAGATAGCGCCAGTAATGACGGCACTGGGGGTTGAACTGCCTGCTTTGTCACCCTGGAATCCAAAGGAAACCGTTTCTCCTGGAGCAATGCTGCTGTTCCAGGAAAGAGGCGTTGCAGTGATCGGGCCACTGCCGCTGTAGTTGGCATTCCAGCCGTTGGTCATGGTGCTGCCATCCGTGAATGTCCAGCTGACTTCCCAGCCGTTGATGGTGCTGTTGCTGGTATTGGTCAGGTCGATACGGCCGGTGTAACCGCTGTTCCATTCGCTTTCAATGGTGAAACTGCAGGCGGCCAGACCAGTGCCGGTATCTGTTCCGGTATCTGTTCCGGTATCTGTTCCGGTATCTGTTCCAGTGTCCGTTCCAGTATCCGTTCCAGTATCCGTTCCTGTATCCGTGCCAGTATCCGTGCCAGTATCCGTGCCAGTATCCGTGCCAGTATCCGTGCCAGTATCCGTGCCAGTATCCGTGCCAGTGTCTGTTCCTGTATCCGAGACGTGTGGCTTATACACATCT